>CAVQJV010000011.1:0-18867 GCA_963712805.1 uncultured Acidobacteriota bacterium
GTTCGGGTTGTCGAGCCCGGCCATCTCGAGCATCCGCTGTTCGGCGGTGGGCCAGCGATCGTAGGTCCACTCGTCGTAGGTGAGGATGCTGTTGAGGACGACGAAGTGGACGCCCTTGTGATCGAAGCTGTACCAGTGGGGTCCGAAGAGCTCCGACCAGTACTCGCCGAGATCGAGATAGTAGTCGTGCTCGCCCATGACCATGTGAGTTTTGTAGTTCAGCTTGGCGAGCATTTCGGCGCCGTGGTCGAGCTCGGCCTTGGTGCCGAGCTGGGCCAGGTCGCCGCCGAACATGACGAAGTCGGGTTTGGGCAGGAGCAGATTGGTTTCGGCGACGGCCCGGATGAGCCCACGGTCCCAGTTGCGGACGAAACGATCGCCTGCAATGTGCTGGATGTGGGCGTCGGAGATGTAGGCGAAGGTGAAGTTCTTCGACGAGTCGGCAAAGGCGAGCTCCACCGAGGTCAACGGGAGGGTGCCGGCGGCGGCCAGGGCGCCCGCACCTTTGAGAAAGTCGCGGCGATTCGGATTTTGCTTCTTCATGTCACACCTCTACTCGCCGGCCGATGTCGCGGCCAGCTCGGCGAACTCGGGACTGGTGAGAGCCTCCATGAAGGCCACGAGGTCGTCGATCTGGTCGTCGGTCAGATTCAGGGGCCTGATCCCGCTGGAAAGGAAGTCGTTGACCGGGTCGCCCTCGTTGGTGACACCGCCGTTGTTGTAGTGGACGACCGCATCGCGAAGCGTCGCAACGCTGCCGTCGTGCATGTAGGGGGCGGTGGCCGCGACGTTGCGCAGGGTCGGCGTCTTGAAGGAGCCCAGACCTTCGAACTGGTGGTCGACGGCGAACCGGCCGAGCTCGGATGTTCGTTTGTCCGACGAGGACTTTCTCGTCGACCTGGGCGAGTGTCAGATCGGCCTCGAGGAACTCGGTGGCGAGCTCCGGCACGTCGTCCTGGATGTCGTTGATTCCGACACCGATGTTGTGGAAGCGGTTATCGGTGAACAGCGCCTGAGTCTCCTCGACCACGTGACAGGAGACGCACCGGCCCTGGTTGACGAAGAGCTCGAAACCGCGCTTCTGCTGCTCGTCCATGGCGTCCGGCTGACCGCCGTACTGATAGCGGTCGAACGGAGAGTTGCCGAATACCTGGGTGCGCTCGAACGCGGCGATCGCCCGGGTCACCTCGACCATGGTGATCTCGTCGCCGGTCGCGCCGAAGACATCGTTGAACGCCTCCTTGTACTCCGGGTCCGAGCGCACGATATCGAGAATCGGCTGGTGGCTCGGCAGACCCATCTCGACCGGGTTGGTCGGCGGATGGAGGGCCTGGTCCTCGAGCGATGGCGATCGCCCGTCCCAGAACTGAGAGGTGAAGTAGGCGGCGTTGATCACGGTCGGCGCGTTCCGGGTTCCGGTGAGCTTGTTGTTGCCCTCCGAGACCTTGAGCGGGCTGTCGGTGAAGGCCTTTTTGCTGTCGTGGCAGGTGGCGCAACTGACATCGCCCGTGATGCTGAAGCGGACATCGTGGAAGAGTCGGTCGCCGAGAGCGATCTTCGCTGCGGTTTGCGGGTTGTCGTCGGGGATGGGCACCGGCGGCAGACCAAGTGGGGGCGAGCTCTCGGTCGCGTCGCCGCCGAAAGACGGCGATCGTACCGAGCAGCCCGACTGCGAGGAGCAGGGCGAACAGGGGTTTCCTCATTTTGATTTCTCCTTTCGATCCTGTTTCTTGACACCGGCGGCAGATGCCGCGCAGCTGGACTCTGAAGTCCCGGACCTCGAAGCCGTGATCCGAGGTGTCCGGGATCCCCAGTGCGTCGAGTCCGGTGTCGGTGATGTCGATGACGGCATCGCAATGAAGACAGATGAGATGGTGGTGCAGCTCGACCCTGGGGTCGTATCGGGTCGAGCGCCCGGGTGGCAGGCCTTGGTGATCGACGCCGATCACGGCGCGAAGCCCTCGAGGGTGCGGTAGACGGTGGTCCGCGAAATGTCCGGGACAACTCGGGTGACCGACTCGTAGACCTGGTCGGCGCGTGGGGTGGTTGTCGAGGTCGAGCACGGCCTCGAGGATGGCTCTTTTCTGGACGGTGACTCTCAGTCCCTGGTCCCGACAGATTCGGCGATACGCTTCCATGCGTTCGGTCTTGGCTGCTTCGTCCAATTCGGGACCTCTCGATCGGTGAAGAGCTAATTGCAAATATGTAGCGTTAAGAACAATTTGTCAATAGAAGCTGGCGTAATCTCTGAACCGATGCCGGAATTTTGCACCGCGAGGGCGCGAGGGTGCAGGGACATCGCAGTTTCCCCGGAAGGCGCTTCCTTCGGCCCCGGCCTTCTGGGCCGCCCATTGTGGTGCGGGCGTCCCGCCCGCAGGATGCCGTTGTGTTTTGGCACCAGCTGGCGCGGGCGTTGCCCAGGTCGCGGGTTCCCGGAGCTCCGGCTTTCCGGGCCGCCTCCGGCGTCCTCATGGCGGGCCGGGAGAGATGCACCGGGTCGCTGTCGCCGTGGGTTGCTAGTGCGCTACGCGCACCGCGACCCACTTCCGCCTGACTGCGGTCAGTGCCAAGCTCGCTTTGCGACCTTGGCCTGACTCGCACGTCAGCCGGACGCGGGGTGCCCGGCATGGACATTGTGCGGGGCGGCAGGCGCAGCCGTGAGGTTTGACCTGCACAATGCCATGCCCTGCACGCCCCGGTGAGCGTTAGTCATGAGCGTGCTTGCGGCGTTGTCGCGGACGCTGTTGCGGTCGCTGCCGTTGTCGCGGACGCTGTCCTTGCCGCTGTCCCTGCCGCTGCCGCTGCCGCTGCCGCTGCCCCGGACGCTGCCCCTGATCGGAAACGGACACGGAGCGGGGCGTGAGGTGATGGTGTAGGCTTCCTGGAGTTTCAATCAGGGAGGCAAGAATGGGTCAGTTGGACTTGCTGAAGTATCTGCCCGAGGACCTCTTCGAAGGCACCGTCGTGTTCATCACCGGCGGCGGCAGCGGGATCAACCTCGGGATCGCCCGCGCATTCGCCTCGCTCGGCGCTGATTTGGCCATCTGCGGCCGATCGGCCGAACGTCTCGAAGGGGCGGCCGCCGAACTCGAGGATCTCGGTGCACAGGTGGTGTCGGTGCCGGCGGATGTTCGGGACTACGACGCCTTGGTCCACGCGATGGAGGCGACTCGCGACGAACTCGGCCCCATCGGCGTACTGGTCTGCGGCGCCGCCGGCAACTTCCCGTGCGTGGCGGAGGAGCTCAGCGCCAACGGTTTCAAGGCGGTGGTGGACATCGATCTGCTCGGTTCGTTCAATGCCGCACGAGCGGCCTTCGAGCAACTCGCCGAGACCCGAGGCTCGATCATCTTCATCTCGGCCGGCCAGGCCTTCACGGCCTACCCCGCCCAGGCCCACGTCGGCGCCGCCAAGGCCGGAGTCGATCAGCTCATGCGCAACCTCGCCCTCGAGTGGGGCCGGCACGGGATTCGTTGCAACTCCATCGCGCCGGGACCCATCGAAGGCACCGAGGGCATGCGCCGCCTCGGGCCCGACGACCCCTCGTACCACGATCGACTCAAGAAGGCGATTCCCCTGGGAAGGTACGGCAGGGTGGAGGAAATCGGCGCCGCCGCGGTCTTCCTCGCCTCGCCCATGGCGGCGTATATTACCGGTACCCTGCTGGTGGTCGATGGAGGACAGAATCTCGCCGGATCCTGTCCTTTCGGAGATCTTCTCGATCAGGCCATGAAGCGCGGCGACTGAGCCGGAGGAACTGCGCGGTTGATCATGTGGATGCCGGGCGTGGGAATGAACGCTGGAGGTTTTTCATTGAGCCGGAAGGGGTCGCACCGATCGACCCATTCTTCGAGACGCAGGAAAACAGTGAAACCACATCAACTCAAGGCAGTACTTGCCGCGGTCATGATCCTGGCCGCCGGTCTCGGTGGGGCTTCCGAACTCACCGGGAAGATTGCGGCGGGGATCAGAGTCGGCGACCCGACGGCGATCCTCGACGACCTCGCCGGCGACCCTCGGTTGCACGACGACGCGACGTTTTTCGTCAGTTGGACCGTGCCCCTCGACGGCACTGCCGATATCGAGGTCGCGGACTCGATCCGTGCCGCCGGCGCCAAACCGTGGCTGCGGGTGGTCTTTTCGACCCCGGCGCCGCTCATCGAGAACCTCGACGGGTTGGAGAGTGAGCTCTCGGCGTTGGCGACCATCGTACGGACGACCGGCGAGGATGTCTTCCTGCAGGCGGTCTGGCGCCCCGAAGGCGGCGGGTTGACCGCCGGCGATCTCGCCTATCTCATCAAGCGGGCGGCGGTGGTGGTGACCGGCGCGGCGCCGGGCGCCGGTTTTACCGCCGGGCCGCTCCCGTCCGATCCTTCGGTCCTCGAGTGGTTGTACGTCGAAGAGGTCGCGGCCTACATGGATGTGCTGGTGCTCGCGCCGGGGGAAACGACGGCCGAGGCGATGGCGACGTTGGCGGAGCTCGATCCGGGCAAACCGGTGGTCTTGGATGCCGTGGGCTGGCCGCACTCGGCCTCATCTTCCCTTGGAGAAGTCGCCAGGTGGGCCGCAGCCGGTGCCGCGATCACGTTTGTCGATGCTCGTTCGGTGGAGGACCTCGACCTGAGATCGCTCAAGATCGGGGCCCGTGAAATGAGTGGCGGTCTGGTTCATGATCCATACTCGGATCCCGATGGCGCCGATGGTGCGTGGTCCTTTATCCGCGAAGACCTCGGACTCAGGGTCGTGGCGACAAGGAAACCGGGTGAGAAACGCGTCCGGTTGGTGTTTCCCGACGACCAGTTACGGGCGCCCGAGTTGGTGGACCTGACGACGGGGGAGGCCCGTTCGGTGACCGGTGTCCCCAAGGACGGGAATTTTGTCGTCGTCGTCGATGATGCGCCCGAAGTCGTGCTCCTCCGTCTCGAACGAACGGGTGCGGCCGAACTCGATGGCTTTGATGAGGAGATCGAGGTCGGCGGCGGCCGTGAGATGCCGGTCGAGGAGATTCTCCGCCGGCTGCAGGCCTTCGAGGACGACCAGGAGCGCCGGCTCGACCACTATCAGGCTCAACGGGTCTTTTCTCTGCGGTTTCAAGGCCAGCAGGGCTCCATCGATGTCTCGTACGCCGGCGAGTTTTTCTTCCGTGACGGCGACTTCGACTGGGTGTGGTCCGATTTCTACATCGCGGGGGTCAAGTGGCGGTCGCGAAAAATGCCCAAGGTGCCGCTCATCCAGCCGGAAAAGGTCGCGTCGCTGCCCACCGACATCAAGTTCTCCAAGTACTACACCTTCCGGTTGCGCGGGACCGAGGTGGTCGATGGTCGCGACTGCTGGATTCTCGATTTCAAGCCCATCGAGGCCGCCCCCGGCCGGAGTCTGTACCAGGGTACGGTGTGGGTCGATCGCGAGATCTACACCCACGTCCGGACCCGGGTGGTTCAGGTCGGTCTCGAGGGTGAGGTGCTCTCCAACGAAGAGATCTTTCACTACAGCCCGGTCGACGAAAAGGGTCAGCCCGCACCGTGGTCCAAGACGAGCTATGTTCTGCCGCTGAGGATCACCGGCCAACAGGTCTTTTCACTGCTCAACTCCACCTTCCCGGTGGAGGTCGACAACCGGTTCACCGAGATCCGGATCAACGGCGACGATTTCGATGCCAACCGGGAAGCGGCGTTGGCCTCGGACGCGACCATGGTCCGCGATACCGATGACGGTCTGCGCTATCTCAACAAGGACAAGACCGGCGACCGAGTGGTCGAGACCGAGTTCGACTCGAGCCGCCTTTTCCTGGTTGGCGGCGTCTTTTGGGACGAGTCGGTCGATTACCCGTTGCCGGCCATCGGCATCGACTATCTCGATTTCGATTTCAAGAACACGGGCGCCCAGGTCAACGCCTTTTTCGCCGGCGCATTTCTCGCGGCGAACATTGCCGACCCCGATTTTCTCGGCAGCCGCTGGAACGCCGGCGCCAGCATCAACGGGTTGTTCTTCAAGGGCCGCGACGAGCTCTATCGGGACGGGGCGGTGGTTCCGGAGGAAGACGTCAAACGGCGCGGCGGCAACGTCGGCCTCTCGGTCGGACGGCCGCTGGCCAAGTTCCTCTCCCTCGAGCTGGACTACCGAATCCGCTACCAGCAGTATTTTCGCGCGGACGACACCGCCGTCGATTTCGTCCTGCCGCAGGACACCTTCACCAACGTCCTCGGGGCGAGCCTCGACTACAACCGCTCGGGTTATCGGGTGACTCTCGCAGGGGATGTCAACAAACGCGCCGACTGGGAGTTCTGGGGCCTGCCCGGCAACACCGAGTACAGCCCGGACCAACAGCAGTATGAACGCTGGCAGGTGAACTTCGCCAAGACGTGGTGGCTCAACAAGTTCCGAAAGATCGGCCTGGTGCTCGAGTATCTCGACAGTGCCGACACCGATCGGTTTTCAGGCTATGATTTCGGCCTCTTTGGCGATGTCACCGTCGGCGGCTATCCCAGCGGTCTGGTGCGGGCAGAGCGGGCCATGGGCGGCCATCTCAACGGCGGCATCAACATCTTCGAGATCATCCGCGCCACCGCCGGAGTCGATGCCATGTGGGCGACCAACCAGGTTACCGGGCTCGACAACGAGCTTCTCGCCGGCATTTCCATCGGCGGCACCGTGACCCTGCCGTGGCAGCTGATCATGAACTTCGATCTCGGTTACGCCCTCAGCGGTCCCGGGAAGGGTGATTTTGCCGTGCGGGTGTTCTTCCTCAAGCTCTTTCCCGGGACTTAGTTGAACCGCGGCGGAGTCGGGGAAAGAAGGCCGGCGTCGATCGGATGTAGTCGGCGTAGCCGGGACGCCGGTCGACGAGGGCCGCATCGAGCATCGCCACCCCCGAGACCTTCAAGAGCAGAAAGGTGATGAAGGCCGGGCCGACGATGGCGAGCCACCCGCCGGTCGGCGCGGCGAGCAGGCCGAGACCCCACCAGAGCACGGCTTCGCCGAAATAATTCGGGTGCCGACTTCGTGCCCAGAGCCCGGTCCGAAGGATCCGGCCACGGTTGGAAGGATCCGCCTTGAAGCGCGTCAGCTGCCGATCGGCGATGGACTCGATGGCGAACCCGATGACAAACATTGCGATGCCGATGAGATCTTTGGCTGTGAGCGCCGCACCCGGGCCCTTCAGTTGTGCGAGCAGCAGCGGAGAGGAGACGATCCAGAGCAGCAATGCCTGAAGAAGAAACACCTTGAAGAGCGAGATCCACCAAAAGGCGGGACCCGCTTCCTCGCGCCACTTTCGGTAGCGAAAATCCTCGGGTGCTCCGGCGCTGCGGATGCCGATGTGGAGCGCCAGGCGCGCGGCCCAGAGCGCCGCGAGAGCGACCACCAGGATTCCCCGCAGCGTCGGCTCGCCGGGTAGGGCTAACAGATAGTAGACCCCGGCGACGACGAAGCCAGGACCCCAGAAGAGGTCGACGATTGCAGCATTGCCGAGCACCAGGCTGAGCAGCCACACGAGAACAAAGAAGGCGGTGATGACCACGAGTCCGCCGAGAAATGGGAGGCCGCTCGTCATGAGAAGCGACGCGCCGATCACAGTCGAGGCGAGAAAGAGAATGGTCATTCGGGTGGTCATGGGGGGTCCTTCAAACGGTCAGAGTGGAGATCCGCGCTCCGTCGAGGTCAATGAGTCTTGGCCCTCGGCTATTTCCGAGAGAGTCGCCGTCGCCGAGATTGAGGCCTCAGTATTCAATATGCGACGGGCCTACAATTTTTTCAAGGTTTTTTCTAGATCATGTGGAAATTCTGCGTTCGATAGCTAAGTTTTCCAAACTGAGGAGCGTCTTCCATCTGCCCGACGGAAAGATGACGTTGCCAAGGGGGATGCATGAAAGTCGCGGTCATCGGAAGTGGAATCTCGGGTCTCGGCACGGCCTGGTTGCTGAGTCGAAAGCACGAGGTGCACCTTTTCGAACGGCGGGCCCGGCTCGGTGGCCACACCCACACCGTCGTCCACGATCTGGGCGGCCGAGCGCTCCCCCTCGATACCGGTTTCATCGTTTACAACGAAAAGACCTATCCGCTCTTGACCAGGCTGTTCGCCGAACTCGCGGTCGAGACGCAGGCGAGCGAAATGTCGTTTTCCGTGAGCTGTGCCGATCCGGACATCGAGTACGCATCGCACGGCCTGCGTGGGCTCTTCGCCGACCCGTCGCTGATACTGTCGCCGGCATATCTGAAGATGCTCGTCGACGTCGTCCGCTTCGGGCGCCGGGGCCGGAGGGTTCTTGCCGGAGCCGGAGATCCGCGGGTGACGATCTCAAAATTTCTCGCCGACGAGCGGTTTTCTCAGGAGTTCGCTCGCTATTACCTCATGCCCATGGTCTCGGCGATCTGGTCCTCGGGTACCGAACTCGCGGCCGACTACCCGCGTGATCCGTTGCTTCGTTTCCTCGACAACCACGGCCTGCTCCAGGTGACCGGCCAGCCCGAGTGGAGAACGGTGGTCGGCGGCAGCCACAGCTACCTCGAGCCTCTCACCCGGCCGTTTCGTGATGGCATCCACCTCGGTCACGGCGTCGAGCGTGTCTCTCGCGGCGCGAACGAGATCGAAATCGCGCTCGATGACGGATCGCTCCTCCGCTTCGATCATGTGGTCATCGCCGCCCACGCCGACCAGGCCCTGGCCATGCTTGCCGAACCGACCACCGACGAACTCGAACTTCTCGGTCAGTGGCGCTACTCGGTCAACGACACCTGGCTCCACACCGATCGGGCGCTGATGCCGCGACGCCGGGCAGCTTGGGCTTCGTGGAACTACCTGATGGCCGAGGCGACGGAAGAGAACGCCTCATTGACCTATCACCTCAACCGGCTGCAACGGCTCGACGAGGATCGCGAGTATCTCGTCTCGCTCAACCCCGCCACCGAGCCGCATCCGGATACGGTGATCCGGCGGATGTCATACACCCATCCGATCTTCACCACCGAGAGCGTTCAGACCCAGGGCGAACTCGACCGGCTCAACGGGCGCAACCGCACCCATTTCTGCGGCGCATATTTCGGCAACGGTTTCCACGAAGACGGATTCGCCTCCGCGGTCTCGGTTGCCGACGATCTTGGCGTGGCCTTCTGATGGGGGCCTCGTTCCTCTACGTCGGCCGAATCCGGCACCGCCGCCAGCACGAACCGGCGAGGGAGTTCTCCTACCCGATCTGGCACGCGCTTCTGGATCTCGATGAGCTTCCCGCCCTCGACCGCGATCTTCGCTTCTTTTCGCACAACCGGCTCAACATGACCGGTTTCGATGATCGCGACCACATGGGACCGGAGGCCGCGCCGGTTCGGGACAAGCTCGAAGGCTGGCTGCGGCAGCGGGGGGTGCGAGACGGAAGTCGGCCGCATCCAGCTCCTGACCCACCTCAGGATCCTCGGACATGTCTTCAACCCGGTCTCGTTCTATTTCATCAGGGACCGCGAAAATCGTTTGCGCCACGCCGTGGCCGAGGTCAACAACACTTTCGGCGAGACCTACTGCTACCTCCTCGGCGTCGAAGGTTCATCGATCCGCCACGAGGAGGACAAGCGGTTCCACGTGTCGCCGTTCCAACCTCTCGAGGGAAGGTATCGATTCCGCATCACCGAACCAGGAGAGCGCCTGACTGCGCACATCGACGTCCTCCGCGACGGCGGACGAGTCTTCGACACGACGCTCTCGGCAACACGTCGGGATCTGGATTCGTCCGCCCTTCTCAGGACCGTGGCGCGACACCCGCACCTCGGTCTCTGGACCCTCGGGCTCATCCATTATCAAGCGCTGCGCCTGTGGCTCGGGAAAGCGCCCTTCTTCACCAAACCGGCGCCCCCCGCCGGGGCATGGAGGACCCGTCATGGCCGAGTTTGACTGCCCCCGCGCTCGGAACACCGCCATCCCAATGGAATCCTCGGACTTCGGCCGCGAGGCCGTCGCCCACCATACGGATCGAACCGCTCGTCCGCCGCTCGCGGCTCGGATCGTCCTGGACCGACTGGCCCGCATTCGCCGAGGGCACCTGGTGGTGCGGTTGCCCGACGGTTCGACTCGGACCTTCGCCGGCAGCCGCGGAGGCGCCACCGCCGTCATGGAGCTCGATGTCCACCGTTGGCGGTTCTTCTCCCGTTTGTTGCGCCGAGCCGACGTCGGCGCCGGGGAGGCCTATGTCGACGGCGACTGGTCGAGCCCCGACCTCGTGGGTCTGTCCCGGCTTTTTCTCGCCAACGAAGCCGAGCTCGCGCCGCCCAGTGTGCTCGGTGTGATCGGCCGATTCCGGGACCGCGTTGCCCACCTGCTCAGGAGCAACACCAGGACCCAGGCGAAGCGCAACATCCACGCCCACTACGATCTCTCCAACGAGCTCTACGCCCTCTTTCTCGATCGCTCCATGACCTACTCCTCGGCGCTCTTCGATCGCCCGGAGCTCGATCTCGAGGCGGCGCAGCGGCGCAAGTACCGAGCGCCTCGCCGAGTGGGCCGGTCTTCGTCCCGGACAGCACGTGCTCGAGATCGGCTGCGGCTGGGGCGGTTTCGCGGAGTTTGCTGCCGGCGAGCTCGGGTGCACCGTCACCGGTATCACCCTGTCCGACGAGCAGGCGTCTTTCGCCCGGGTTCGGATGGCGAAGGCGGGTCTCGACGATCGCGTCCAGATCCGAGTCGTGGATTACCGGGATGTCGAGGCGACCTTCGATGCGGTGGTCTCCATCGAGATGCTCGAAGCGGTGGGACACCGTTTTCTCGACGAGTTCTTCGCGACGGTTGATCGGGTGCTGCGGCCGGGCGGTCGGGTCGCGCTGCAGACCATCACGATCCCGGATCAGATCTACGATCGCTACCGCCGGGGCACCGACTGGATCCGCGACTACATCTTCCCCGGCGGCCACCTGCCGTCCCTCGGGGCGATCCAGGGCTCGTTGGCCCGCAGCACGGGTCTGGTGATCGACCGGCTCGACGATCTCGCCGCGGACTACGCAACCACCCTGCACGAGTGGCGGAACCGGTTCTGGGATCACGAGGATCGAGTTCGAGCGCTGGGGTTCGACGATCGATTCATGCGGATGTGGGAGTTTTATCTCGCGACCTGTGAAGCGGCGTTCCGTGACCGGCAGATCGGCGTGCTCCAGCTGTCTCTGGCCCGCAGCGGTCGCGGCGCCGAGCACCTGCGGGACGGCCGATGAGCTGGGCGATCGATCTCGCCGAGCGCCGGGTTCTTCCGGATCCCCTGGTCAGGGCCGGGATGCGCCGTCTGCTGTCGCGGCGGTTGCGGGAGGTGCGCACGGATGATGCCCGGCGGCAAGGAAGGAGCGTTCAAGCCTTTGTCCGGGAGATGCAATCGGAACCCGTGGCGGTCGCCACCCGCGAAGCCAACGAGCAGCACTACGAACTCCCGGCCGAGTTCTTTGCCACCGTGCTCGGGCCGAACCTCAAGTACTCGAGCTGTCTCTGGGACGGAGGGACGCGCGATCTCGCCGGCGCCGAGGAGCGGATGCTCGAGCTCACCTGCGCTCGCGCCGGGATCGAAGACGGCATGGACGTGCTCGATCTCGGCTGCGGCTGGGGTTCGCTCAGCCTGTGGATCGCTCGCCGCTTCCCCGGTTGTCGGATTCTGGCGGTGTCCAACTCGCACGGTCAGGCCGCCTTCATCCGTGAGCGTTGCGCCCGTGAGGGTCTCGATGGGGTCGAGGTCGTCACCGCCGACATGAACACGTTCGCAACCGACCGGAGGTTCGACCGGGTGGTTTCGGTGGAGATGTTCGAGCACATGCGGAACTGGGCGCGGCTCTTCGAGCGGGTGGCGGCGTGGCTCCGCCCCGACGGCGCGTTTTTTCAACACGTCTTCTGTCATCAGCGCTTTGCCTACCGCTACAGCGACGACGGCGCGAGCGATTGGATGGCGCGGCACTTCTTCACCGGCGGGATCATGCCGTCGGAGGACCTCGCGCGGCGTTTTGACGAGCGCCTCGAGGTGGTTGACCAGTGGCGGGTCAATGGTCTCCACTACAGTCTGACGCTGGAGGCGTGGCTCGAGGCCATGGATCTCAATCGGGCGGTCCTGATGCCGGTCTTCGCCACGACCTATGGTGACGATGCCGAGCGCTGGTTCGCCCGCTGGCGGATGTTCTTCATGGCCTGTTCCGAGCTCTTCCGCTACCGTGGCGGCGACGAGTGGTTCGTCGCCCACACCCTGATGCGGCCGCGGTTCGCTGCGCCGGGGAAATGATGAGCCGGCGCGCGGTGGTGCTCGTGGCGCTGGCGATGCTCGTGGCGGCCGCCGCCGGAACCCGGGAGAAGGACTCCATGACGATCATCGACTTTGCCCGAGGGGACGCGACCTGGCCCAACATCAACGATGGGGTGATGGGAGGCGTGTCCTCGGGTCAGATGGTTGCGGCCGACGGCTTCGCCACGTTCCGGGGAACCGTCTCGTTCGACAACAACGGTGGTTTCTCCTCGGTGCGCTCACGTGCCGTCGTCCACGATCTCTCGGCCTTCGACGGCCTCGTCCTGCGGGTTCGCGGTGACGGCAAGCGCTACGGCTTCCGGCTCAAAACCGACGCCTCCTTCGACGGTGTGAGCTACCAGGTCGAGATCACCCCGCCCGCGGGCGAGTGGGTCGAGCTCGCCCTCGCGTTCAGCGATTTCGTTCCGGTCTATCGCGGTCGTGTCGTACCGGACCACCCGCGACTCGATCCGAGCCGGATCGCCACCTTCGGGTTGCTCATCAGCCGGCAGGAGGGTCCGTTCAAGATCGACATCGCGTCCATCCGAGCCGTTGCGGCGGCCGGCGATGGGGAATCCGATCAATGATGGAGTCGGTCCGCAACCCGGTCAATTTCAAGAAGCTCCCCGGGTCCAAGTGGACGGCCGTGCGTCCGATCGATCGCGAGAAGCACTTCCTGGTGCTCGACTGGGTCCGCGACGAAGCCGGCGATGCAACCGATCGCATCGTCATCGAGGCGATCCTGACCAACCGGGTCTGCGAGCTGCACTGGCGCGAACTCGAGAATCGCGATCGTTGGCGGGTGGGCTGGCGCTGAGCCGGAACGCGATCACCAAACAGGCTCCCGGTTCGGACCTGAAATCGTCAAGCGTCTCGAGCCGGAAAACTCCACCACGGCGGACGCGACGGGCAAGGACACCGGGATGAACCTCGTCGCTTGATGGCAGCGGTTCGTCTCCGATGACGCAGCCCGCCGTGGGTTCCGTCGGTTGCAGGAGCGCATCTCGGAAGACCGGTCGATCGCCGTCGATCAACGTCCAGGCAATTGAAAGAGATTGATTCTCAAATAAATACTGGGTGATATGATCAAATAAGAAATCAACGGCCGGAGCTTCCGGTCGCTCCAGGAGGGGATGTGGAACACCGTCCAGTGCACCTTCACTCGATGTTGGTCCATGCGGCGATCGCGCTGGCGCCGCTCGCGGCCGGCGCCTTCGTGCTCGAGGCGTCGTCGGCGACGATCTTCGGGATCGGTCCGGCCGTGTGGGCCTTTCTCCTTCGAGGTTCCCTGATCGGGGTGTTCCTGATCGCGCTCCCGTCGATCGCCACCGGGATCAGCGAACGCAACCACATGTACGTCAACTGGCCGCCGAGCCACCGCATCAAGCTCGCGTTGTCCGTCGTCCTGGTTGCGCTCGTTGGCGCCGAGCTTGTTGCTGTCTTCGGCTCGAGCCGACCCCTCGATCTTGGATCATGGCTCGCATTCGCGGTGATCATCGGCAATTCTGCGGTGGTGTTCGCGCTCTCGGCCTATGGTCTGCGGATCACCCTCGGCCGGCAGAGCCTCGCCGGGACGTCCTACAAACCCGACATGGACTTCGATCCACCCATCAACATCCTCGACTGCGTCGCCGACTTTGCCGAGGATCCGCCAAAGCTCATCGATGTTCGGGAGGAGAGATGATGGATTTCAGTCCGAGTGCGGAACAGACCGAGTTGGTCGAGCGGGCGCGCGCCTTCACCAGGGAGTTCATCGGCCCCAACTCGATGAAGTTCGACCGGTCGGGTGAGTTCCCCCGTGAGATTTGCCGTGAGGCATTCAAAAGAGGATTCATGAATCCGCATGTCCCGGCCGAGTACGGCGGTTCGCCGCACACCGTTCTCGACCACTGCATGGTCCTCGAGGAGATGGCGACCGGCTGCTCGGGGATCGCCACCGCCATCGACGCCAACGGTCTGTCGCAGTACCCGGTGATCCTGGCCGGCAACGATGACCAGAAACGACGCTTCCTCGCGCCCATGACCGAGGAGCTCATGTTCTCCGCCTATGCCGTGACCGAGCCGGAGGCGGGTTCCGATGTCTCGCGGGTCAAGACCTCGGCGACCAGGATCGGCAACGACTATGTCCTCAACGGGATCAAGTGGTGGATCACCAACGGCTCGGTGGCGAGCTGGTATTTCGTGCTCGCCAGGGTCGACGACAAGCCGACGGCTTTTGTCGTGCCCGCCGACAGCCCGGGGATCATCCGTGGGCCAAAGGAGATCAATCTCGGCCAGCACGCCTCGAACACCGTTCGGGTGACCTTCGAGGACGTCAAGGTCGAGGCGAAGAACCGTCTCGGCGACGAGGGCGATGGGTTTTCGATCGCCATGAAGACCTTCGACCACACCCGGCCGGGCGTCGCTGCGGGCGCCAACGGGATCACCAAGGCGGCGCTCAACATCGCCCTGTCCTACGCCAAGAGGCGCCGGACCTTCGACAAGAAGCTCATCTCCAACCAGGGGATCTCGTTCAAGCTCGCCGAGATCATGACCGGGCTCGATGCCGCCCGGTATCTGACCTACAAGGCCGCCTGGCTCTTCGATCAGGGCGAGGACAATGCGCGAGAGGCGGCCGAGGCCAAGTGGTTCGCCGCGGATGTCGCCATGAAGGCGGCCATCGAGTGCTCGCAGGTTCTCGGCGGTTATGGCTTCACCACCGAGATGCCGGCGGAGAAGCTCATCCGCGACGCCAAGATCTACCAGATCTACGAGGGCGCCACCGAGATCCAGAAGATGATCATCGTCGGCAAACTCATGCGGATGCGTGAGGTCCACTGATGTTCGGCGACCTCCGTCGGATCACGGCGAAGATTGCGGAGAAGTTCAAGCAAAAGTGTTACGGCAGGACTTTCAAATGTCCGGTCTGTCACTTCGAGCTCGCGGTGGTCGATGCCGGATCGAACCGGTTGATCGTCTGCCCGGTCTGCGGGGTGGTCATCGATATCGAAGAGGTCTACGGCCACGCGGTGCCGGTGGTCCTCGAGGTCGAACTCTACCGGCCGCAGCCGAAAGCGAGGATCCACCCCCTCGCGACCCATGTGCCCATCGGGCTTTATCCGTTTGCCGTGCTCGGGGCGGTGCTTCTGGCTGCGGGCTCGCTGGCGCGGCCGTTCTTCCCCGCCATCGAGCCGCTGCTCGCCCGGGCGCCGGTGGTCGCCGACGCCACCCTGGTCCTGCTCGTCCTCTCGGTGGGCCTGTCGATCCTGACCTTCGCGTCGGGGCTGTGGGATTGGAACCGACGGTACCGACGGCGCTCCTATCGCCAGATCCGGCTCAAGATCGCGTTCTCGATTCTGTTCCTCATCCTCGGCGGGTTCGCCATCGCACTCCACGCCTCCGGCGCCGTGTTCTCTGCCGGCACCGGGCTCGTCGATCTCGGCTCGACGATCTCCGTCGCACTGGCGGCGGTCGAACTCGCGCTTCTGGCCGCGGGGATGGTGGTCATCGCCACCCTCGGTCACGTCGGCGGAACGCTGGTCTTCGGCAAGTAAGCCCGGAGCCACCGGGTGGATTGCGGAAGCGCCGCACCACCGTGGACGCGGCGGCTCTGTGGCGCAGGCATCTCGCACGTGACGACCACCGCCCTCGAAACACCGAGAAGACGCTGTCCGCCCTACCGCGGGTGGAGCCAGGTCGGCAGCAGCGAGTAGGGATCGAGATCCGTCCCGCGGTTGAAGATCACCGAGTTCGAGGACAGCATGATCTGGAGTTCGCCCTCGTTGAAGGCGTCGAAGGTCTCGGTGGCGCCGCCGATGTGGCGGCCGCCGACAAAGATCTGCGGGATCGTCTTGACATCGAAGCGCGCGTTGAGCGCCGCCCGGATCTGACCGCCCCAATCGTTCTCCTGGTAGACGGCGGAATCGAGATCGATGGAACGATAGGGGATGTCGACCGCGGCGAACATCTTGCGCACCGACCAGCAGAACTCACACCACTCGAAGGCGAACATCACCACGGGTTCGTCGGAGCTGTTGAGGACTTCGTCGATGAATGCCTCGGCCTCGGGGGTCACCCGTGGGGGTTCGGCTGGTCGCCGGTGGTGGCGTCGAGGGTGCGTCGAAACGGAAGCTCGGGGTCGATTGAGAGATCAAGGTCTCATCGTCGGTCATGCTCTCGGCGATGTCGAAGAAGAGGGGCGTGGACATGTAGCGCTCGCCGGTGTCCGGGAGCATGCACAAAACGGTGGAACCCTTGGGTGCTGTCTTGCAGACCTCGAGGGCGCCGGCGAGGGTGGCGCCGGCGGAGATCCCGACAAAGATGCCTTCTTCGCGCGCGAGTCGTTGCGAGCAGTCGATGGCGGAGGAACCGGGGATGCGTACGAAGTCGTCGACGAGGTCGAGGTTCAGCACATCCTCGGCCAGCTGCGGGATGAAGTCCGGGCTCCAGCCCTGCATGAGATGGGCGCGAAAACCCGGGTGACTTGCGGCGATGGAGCCGTCGCTGTTGCGCTCCTGGGCGATTCCGCTGCTCAACATCACCGAGTTGTCAGGCTCGCAGACGACGATCCTGGTGTCCACGCGCTCGGCCTTGAGGACCCGGGCGATGCCCTTGAGGGTCCCGCCGGTGCCGAAGCCGGTGACAAAGTAGTCGAGCCGCTCATCGGCGAAGTCGGCGAGGATCTCCTGCGCCGTGGTCGCCGAGTGGACGTCGGCGTTGGCCTCGTTGGTGAACTGGCGGCAGAGAAACCAGCCGTGGGCCGCTGCGAGCTCCTCGGCCTTCTTGAGCATCCCGGTGCCCTTTTCCGCCGCCGGGGTCAGCACGACCTTGGCGCCGAGAAAGCGCATCATCTTGCGGCGTTCGATGGAGAAGTTCTCGGCCATGGTGACCACCAGGGGATAGCCCTTCTGGGCGCAGACCATGGCGAGACCGATCCCGGTGTTGCCGCTGGTGGCCTCGATGACTGTCTGGCCGGGTTGCAGCGCGCCGGTCATCTCGGCATCCTCGATGATCCCGAGGGCGAGCCGGTCCTTGACCGATCCCATGGGGTTGAAGGACTCGACCTTGGCGTAGAGCGTGACGCCTTCGGGCGCCATCTTGTTGATCCGAATGACGGGGGTGCGGCCGATCGCACCGAGGATGTTGTCGTACTTGGCCATGATGAGTCTCCAACGCTGTATGCTCAGGTCAACATTTTGATACACGGGCTCATTTCACTTTGCGACAAGAGGTTGAGAGTTCCGTCACCGGTCATGGTGGGGTTCGTCGCATCCGCGGTGCCGATACCGCACCGTCGTGTCACCTTGAGCCAGGGCGTTCGACGGCCGAGTCGAAAGGCCCCCACAGGCACCGGGGCCCGGTTCGATCCCGATCCCGTTCCCGTTCCCGATCCCGGCATGGCGACTTGGGAACGGGATCGGGATCGGGATCGGGTAGAGGCACGGAAACGGAGATGATGACAGTCACCAGCGGCGCGATCCGCGTCAGCACTCGGTGACATTGATGGCCAGACCGCCCGTCGATGTCTCCTTGTACTTGGACTGCATGTCGCGGCCGGTTTCGCGCATGGTGGCGATGACCTGGTCGAGGGAGACGTGGCGCGCGCCCTCGTCGCGCAACGCCATTCGAGCGGCGTTGACGGCCTTGACCGCCGCCATGGCGTTGCGTTCGATGCACGGGATCTGGACGAAACCGCCGATGGGATCGCAGGTGAGGCCGAGGTTGTGCTCCATCCCGATCTCGGCGGCGTTCTCGACCTGGCGGGGCGTGCCGCCCGCAGCCTGGACCAGGCCACCGGCCGCCATGGAGCAGGCGACCCCGACCTCGCCCTGGCAGCCGACCTCGGCGCCCGAGATCGAGGCGTTGGTGGCATAAAGCGCGCCGATGGCGCCGGCGGTGAGGAGGTAGTCCCGCGCCGCGTTCGGCGGCGGACGTTTGACGATCCGCTCGAGAAAACGGAGGCAGGCGGGGACGATTCCGGCGGCGCCGTTGGTCGGGGCGGTGACGACGCGACCGCCGGCGGCGTTCTCCTCGTTGACGGCGAGGGCATAGAGAACGATCCAGTCCATGGCGCCGAGGGGATCGCCGAAGGCCTGCTCGTTTTCGGTGGTCAGGGCGCGGTGCAGCGCCGGAGCGCGTCGCTTGATCTTCATTCCACCCGGGAGCACGCCCTCGGTCCGGCAGCCGCGCTCGATGCAGGCGTTCATCGTTACCTGAATCTTGTCGAGCCCGGCATCGATCTCGGCCGATGTCCGCCACCCGAACTCATTGGCCATGACGATCTCGGCGATGTTCTTACCCGTGCTGCGGGCGATCTCCAGAAGTTCATCGCAGGAGGAGAACGGATACTCGACTGCAACCGGCTCCTTGATCAGCTGGTCGTTTTCCGCGGTCGTGTCGCCGACCACGAACCCGCCGCCGATGGAATAGAACTGTTTGATGTAGATCTCGGCGCCACCGGCGTCGAAGACGGTGAACCGCATTCCGTTGGGGTGGTGCGGGAGCTGCTCGTCGGCGTTGAAGAGGATGTCGCGATCGGGGACGAATCCGATGGTGCGTCGCCGGCCGAGACGCAGCTCCCCGGATTTGACGACGCTCTGATAGAGCGTTTCCTGATGATCGGGTTCGATGGTCTCGGGCTCCTCGCCCTGGAGCCCCC
>CAVQJV010000012.1:0-24506 GCA_963712805.1 uncultured Acidobacteriota bacterium
TGCGGTCGAAGAGCTGTTCGACAAAGCCGCCGAGGCGATGATCGCGCCGAGACTTCGCGCTGTTCCCATTCGACTCCTTACCCCAAGATTATGCCGATTTCGCAATCTGCGCTCTCGAATCATACAAGAAAGACAGGCTTTAGGGTATAGACTTTATGCAGGACAATGACAAATCCGGATCATGCTTCCCATCCCGATTCCACCCCGTCCGGAGTGGCGGTCTTCAACATCCAACGGTGCTCGATCCACGACGGTCCGGGAATCCGCACCACGGTCTTCATCAAGGGCTGCCCCCTGCGCTGCGACTGGTGCCACAACCCGGAGAGTCTGGACGGGGCGCCCGAGGTTGCGATCGACGGAACGAAGTGCACCGCGTGCGGCGCCTGCATCGACGCCTGCCCCGAGTCGGACGGCGATCGACCGGCCCGAGGGCCGGGTTGGGACGACGGAACCTGCCGGCGATGCGGCGCCTGTGCCGAGGCCTGCCCGGGTGAGGCTCGCGAGCTCATCGGCGAGCCCCGAGCGGTCGCCGATCTGGTCGCCGAGATCGAGCGCGATCGACCGTTCTTCGAGGCGTCGGGGGGGGGGAGTGACCTTCTCCGGCGGCGAGCCATTGTGCCATCCGACATTCCTCGCGGCGTGTCTCGATGCGTGTCGGGAGAAGGGTCTGCACACCGCGGTGGATACGAGCGGTTTCGCTTCAAAGAAGGTCGTCAGAGAAATCGCGGGACTGGCCGATGTGCTGCTCTATGACCTCAAACACCTGGACTCCGAAGCGCACAAGCGCCACACGGGAGTCGACAATCAAACCATCCTTGAAAATCTGCAAGACACTGAGCGAGGAGGGCGCGGCCATCTGGATCGAGTTACCACTGATCCCCGGATTCAACGATGGCGATGGGAATCTCGAGGCCATGGCCGCGTTCATCAACGCACTGCCCAACCCCCACCCGCTCTTTGTTCTGCCTTATCACTCCATCGGCGTCGACAAGGCGAGACGCCTGGGGGAAGAACCGCCCCGAGGTCAACTACCGATCGCCGAGCGAGGACGAGATCGAGGCCGTGGTCGAGCGACTGCGATCGCACGGTCTCGAGGTTCATACCGGAGGAGCGCATGAATGATCGCGTGAACCGACTACGTCGCGAGAGCCTTGAAGCCGTCCCATCGGTCTCCATCGAGAGGGCACTGCTGTTGACCGGGTTCTACCGGGAGAACGAGGGCCGCTGGCCGGCGCCGCTCATGCGCGCCCGCGCGTTCCACCACCTCTGCACCCACAAGCGCCTCTATCTGGGCGACGGCGAACTCATCGTCGGTGAGAGGGGACCGGAACCGAAGGCGACCCCGACCTATCCCGAGATCACCTGCCACAGCGTCAAGGACCTCGAGATCCTTGGCTCGCGCAAGCTGACGAGCTACGAGGTCGCCGCCGAGGACATCGAACGATTCGCCGCCGAGGTCATCCCCTTCTGGGAGGGGAGGTCGCTCCGCGACCGGGTCCTCGACGAGCTTCCCGGACAGTGGCACGACGCCTACTCCGCCGGGGTCTTTACCGAGTTCATGGAGCAGCGCGCGCCCGGGCACACCGTGGCCGACGGCAAGATCTATCGCAAGGGGCTGCTCGACTTCCAGCGTGAGATCGCGGTCGCTCTCGAGGCCCTCGGGGACGCCGATGACGCTGAGCGCGAGGCCAGGCGTCACCAGCTCGAGGCCATGGATATCGCCGCCGATGCGGCCATGGTCTTTGCCCGCCGCCACGCGGAACTCGCGCGGGAGAAGGCCGCCCGCGAGGCGGATCCGCAGCGCCGAGCCGAGCTCGAACGGATCGCCGCGGTCTGCGACCGGGTCCCCGCCCACGCGCCGCGCGACTTCCACGAGGCGCTGCAGACCTACTGGTTCTATCACCTCGGCGGTCATCACCGAGCTCAACGGCTGGGACGCCTTCAACCCCGGCCACCTCGACCAGCATCTCGGCCCGTTCTACGACCGCGGACTGGCCGACGGCCGCTCGACCCGAGACGCGGCCGAAGGAGCTGCTGGGGTGCTTCTTCGTCAAGTTCAACAACCACCCGGCGCCGCCCAAGGTCGGCGTGACCGCCGCCGAGAGCGGCACCTACACCGATTTCGCCAACATCAATCTCGGCGGACTGACCCGCGACGGAGATGACGCGGTCAACGACGTCTCCTACCTGCTGCTCGAGGTCATCGACGAGATGCACCTGCTGCAGCCGTCGAACAATCTCCAGCTCTCGAGCGAGAACCCGGATCGCTTTCTGCGCGCCGGGCTCGAGGTCATCCGCAAGGGCTACGGATTTCCCTCGGTCTTCAACGCCGACGCCGTGGTCAAGGAGCTCGTGCGCCAGGGCAAGTCGGTGGAGGACGCCCGCGAGGGCGGCACCAGCGGCTGCGTCGAGACCGGCGCCTTCGGCAAAGAGGCCTACATCCTGACCGGCTACTTCAACCTGCCGAAGGTGCTCGAGCTCGTGCTCAACAACGGCGTCGACCCGCGTACCGGGAAGCAGCTCGGACCGAAGACCGGCGACTCCGCCGCCTTCACCACCTTCGATGAGTTCTTCGCGGCGTGGCGCGAGCAGGTCGATCATTTCGTCGAGATCAAGTGCCGCGGCAACACCATCTGGGAGCGGGCCTACGCCGAGGATGCGCCGGCGCCGTTTCTGTCGCTCATCATCGACGACTGTATCGCCACGGGCCGCGACTACAACGCCGGTGGAGCCCGCTACAACACGAGTTACATCCAGGGAGTCGGAATCGGTTCCATCACCGACAGCCTGTCGGCCATCAAACAGCACGTCTTCGACGATGGCGGCGTCACCCTCACCGAGCTCCTCGAGGCCCTGAGCGCGGACTTCGACGGCCACGAACCCCTCCGGCAACAGCTCGTCAACCGCACGCCGCGCTACGGCAACGACGACGATCGCGCCGACGAGATCATGGTGCGTTGCTTCGAGGCCTTCTTCGAGGCGGTGGACGGTCGGCCCAACGGTCGAGGCGGGAAGTACCACATCGACATGCTCCCCACCACCTGCCACGTCTATTTCGGGTCGGTGATCGGAGCCATGCCCGACGGCCGCCGCGCCGGCCTGCCGCTTTCGGAAGGGATCTCACCGGTGCAGGGCGCCGACCGAAAAGGGCCCACCGCGGTGTTCAGATCCGCCGCCAAGATGGACCACCTGCGCACCGGCGGCACCCTACTCAACCAGAAGTTCACCCCGCAGCTCCTCGAAGGCAAACCGGGGATCGACCTCCTCGCCGGTCTCGTCCGCGGCTACTTCGGGATGGACACCCACCACGTCCAGTTCAACGTGGTGTCCGCCGAGACCCTACGCGAGGCCCAGACCGACCCGGAGTCCCACCGCAACCTCATCGTCCGGGTCGCCGGATACAGCGATTACTTCTGCGATATCTCTCGGGAGCTACAGGACGAGATCATCGAACGGACCGAGCACGAAGGCTTCTAGCTGCACCGAGCGCCGCCGGGCCGCCTGCGGCGACCGGGCGGCACTCGCTGCAACCGATGTGCGTTGCACATCGGAGGAAATCGAGTTGAATGGAAGGGGCGCCTGAGGATGACCCCTCCGCCTACGGATTTGCGGAACCCATCTGCTCCTGCATCCGGCGTGAGATCTTGCCGATCTTTCGGAGGTAGTACCCGTACGCGATCATGAGGACGGCGAGGATGCACCAACCGAGGGTGGACCAAGTCGCGGCCGCGGCGCTTTCGGTTGCCCAGAGCACATTCTTGACAATTTGGGTGCCCAATAGTGATGAGAGACCGATTTTGGCGATGAGGAAGAATCGCAGCTGGGTTCCCGCCAACTCCTCGCCGAGGCGAATGGAGACCTCCGGGTTTCTCCTGAGGCTTGGGATGTACTGCGATATTGAAGAAATGCCTACGATCGGCCGAAGAGCGCGATAGAGCCCAGCGATCACCAGCACTCCCTGGAGACCGAAATACACCAGGATGCGCGGCCGTTCGCTCAGGACTTCTGATCGGATTGAAAGGCCCGTCGTGTTCAGAAGAAGTACGGCCGTCGCGACAAAGATCACGAGAGGTAGGACTTCGAGTGCGGGGTGGTACCACTTGTCAAGGGCGCGTCGCTCGAGCGATGCGCGTCTTACGCCTCCACCCTGGGCTGCATCTGCGAGATCTCGCATCACCCGCTTGTCGGTCGTCTGGCCAATGCCGAAAGCAATCGCGGATGCAGCGGATACACCGGCGACCAGGATCTTCGCCGTGAGCTGATCGTCCGTCAGCTCGAGAAGAGCGAGCAGTGCGATGCAAGCGAGGACGCCTCCGATCCCCATCCTCACGATAGGTGCGACTTGGGCGTGCTTGGTGACGGATTCGGGCACCGACCCCGTCACCTGAGACATCTCCTCCGTGAGGATCGAGCGGTTTGCAAGTGCGGCGATAAACTGAAAAAGGACGATTTGAGCGAGGACGACGACAAAAAAGATAACCATGGTCATGTTGTTCTCCCGGACGTCTTCGTGGTTTCGGGTTTCGACTCGAGCCGTTTCACGAGGGCGGTGATCAGATCGTCGGGACCAACGCCGAGGTGTGCTGCTTCACGGATCATTCTGTCCGCCAGGTCATCGAGCCGCCCGGTCAATGCGTCGCGAGCGCGGGTCGGCGCGTGAGCGGCGACCCGCGTTCCTCTCCGTCTCGCGGTCTCGATAATGCCGTCCATTTCCAGGGTTCGATAGGCTCGGGCGACCGTATTCGCGTTGATCTCGAGATCGCAGGCGAGTTGGCGGACCGATGCCAGCGGGCTTCCGGGGACCAGATCGCCTCGCCGAATCAACCGTTGTACGCCGTCGACGATCTGTTCATAGATCGGTACCGGGCCGTGGGTGTCGATTTCGAGAATCAGCATGTGGATCCTTTTGTACTATTCACACTAGTACAATAGATACATAATTCGAGGATGTCAAGAGTGGCGAGAATTGAAGGGGCTGGATTGGGCGCCTCGATGTTGAACCGCGAGGGCGCACGGGACGCGAAGCCATCGCATCCATCGCAGGGTTGCATCGCAAAGTACGCCAAGAGCATCCATCGCCAAGAGGCGCAAAGCCATCGCAATTGAAAGTGGGTGATGCGTTGCTTGGAGCGCTGACCCGGTCGCGGCCGCTGCCCCGGTCCCTGTCGCTGCCGCTGTTCCGGTACCGGACGCTGACGCTGTCGCTGCTTCCCGGAGCCCCGGCCTTCTGGGCCGCCCCTGGCGTCCCAGCGTCGCGCAATCAGCGTGGTCGGAGAGCAGAACGGGGAGGATTGCGACCACGCTGATCGCGCGCCGGCGGCCTCATGGCGGGCCGGGAGAGATGCACCGGATCGCCTTCACCGTGGAGTGCCCGGTATGACAATGTGCGGGAGGTGAGACGCCGCCGGGAGGCTTCTGGGGCACATTGTCAGACCCGGCACGTCCCGGGGAGCGTTGGTCTTGCGCGTGCTTGGAGCGTTGAACCGGTCGCGGCCGCTGCCCCGGCCGCTGCCGCTGCCGCTGCCCCGGACGCTGCCGCTGTCGCTGGCCCGGACGCTGCTTGACATCCCCCACCCACCCCACGCATCCTCAGGGGGTGAAACTGCCGGAGGCCTCCATGTCAGTCAGCATTGTGTGCGCCGACTACTACCACGCCATGGTCAAGGACCGCCCGGGTGCGGCATACGAGCTCCTCTCCCGGCTTGCCCAGACAGGGGTCAGCCTGATGGCGTTCAACGCGATTCCCATGGGGTCCGACCGTACCCAACTGGTGCTCTTCCCCCGATCACCGAGCCGACTGATCAAGGCGGCCGAGGAAGCGGGCATCGATCTCACCGGGCCGCAGCACGCACTCATCGTCCGCGGCGACGACAAACTGGGCGCTCTCGCGGAAACCCACCGCAAGCTCTACGACGCCAACATCAATGTCTTCGCTTCGGGGGGCGTGGTCGCCGACTGCGGCCGCTTCGCTTACGTGCTCTACGTCAACGAGAAAGACTTCGATCACGCGGCCAGGGTGCTTGACGCCGGATAAATATTCCCGTGTAATCTATGCCTCGATGACGCCGCCGGGAGTGATTGGATCTCCAGACGCCGGCGGGAGAGGTGGGGTGTGGTGCCGGAACCGGCTGGCAGGACTTTGACTCGATCGGGGAGTGACGGCCGGCTTGGGATCGTGCGCTGGGGCTGCCGGTCGATCGAGAGTCCTGAGGAATACGCACGGTGAAACACTCCGTCGCCCTCTTCCTCCTGCTCATGGCCGTCTGGTTGCTGAACTCCGGCCACTACACGGTCCTGATAACGTCGTTCGGTGTCGCCAGCTGTCTGCTCGTGGTGTGGCTGTCGCGTCGAATGGGCATCGTCGATGAAGAGGGGGTGCCGATCCACCTGTTGCCCCGGTTGCCGTTGTATCTTCCCTGGATCGCCAAGGAAGTCTTCAAGTCGAATCTGGATACGGCGCGGCGGATTCTCGGTCTCGGCCGGCTGAACGTCAGCCCGCGACTCTTCGAGGCGCCGACCACCCAGTTCACCGATCTCGGGCGGGTGCTCTACGCCAACTCCATCACCCTGACGCCTGGGACGGTGTCGATCCGGGTGCACGGCACCAAGATCACCGTCCACGCGATTGCCGAGGAAGTTGCCGATGACCTCCTCAAAGGAGAGATGGACCGCCGGGTGACCCGGCTCGAGGGCGAGACCAAGTGACCGGCGTCTTTGCCGCCGCCACCGCGGCCATCGTGGTCTGCATGGGTTTGACCCTGACGCGGTCGATCGCCGGGCCGACGGTCTTCGACCGGATTCTCGCGGTCAACAGCTTCGGCACCAAGACGGTTTTGCTCATCGCGCTCATCGGCTATCTCGGCGGCCGGCCGGATTTCCTCGATCTTGCCCTGGTCTATGCCCTGATGAACTTCATCGGCACTATCGCTGCGATGAAGTTCACGCGTTTTGGCGATCTCGCCGGGATGGAAGACGACGATTCCGAGGAGGTCTTCTGATGGCCGGGCCGATCGAGGTTCTGAGCTGGGTGCTGATCCTCGCCGGGTCGGTCTTCGTCATCATCGGCGGGGTCGGTCTGCTGCGGTTGCCCGATTTTTACACCCGGATCCACGCCGCCGGGATCACCGACACCCTCGGAACGTGGTTGATCCTCCTCGGTCTGATGCTGCACGAGGGTTTCACGCTGGGAACCGCCAAGCTCGCCATGTTGTTCTTTTTCCTGCTGATCACCAGTCCGCTGTCGAGCCACGCTCTGGCTAAAGCGGCGTTCTTGAGAGGGCTCGACCCGCTCCAGGGGCGTGAGCTCGTCGATCGGCACGAGGTGGACGACAATGCTTGATCTCGTTCATCTCGTGCTCTTCACCTTTCTGGCGGTGATCGCCGTGGCCATCATCCGGCTTAAGGATCTCTTTGCGGCGGTCATGCTGATGGGGATCTTCAGCTTGCTCTCGGCCTCGCTCTTCACAGTGATGGACGCCGTCGACGTGGCATTCACAGAAGCGGCGGTCGGGGCCGGGATCTCCACCATCCTGATGCTGGCGACCCTCGCCCTTACCGAGAGTGAAGAGCACCCGGAGCACAATCAGATCCAAATCATGCCGCTGATCGCGGTCGTCTTGACCGGCGCCGTTCTGGTCTTCGCGACCTTCGACATGCCTCGCTACGGCGATCCCGAGGCGCCGATCCACCAGCATGTGGCGCCGCACTACATCGAACACACCGAAGACGAGATCGGCGTGCCCAACATGGTGACCGCGGTGCTGGCGTCCTACCGAGGCTACGACACCTGGGGCGAGACCACGGTGATTTTCATCGCCTGTGTCGGGGTCATGCTCCTGCTCGGTGGTCATGCCATCGTCGAACGTTTCCGGCGGCGCAAGGAATCGGGTCCGGAGAGTGAATCGTGATCTCCCATCTGATCCTCCGGGTTCTTTCGAAGCTGCTGATCCCGCTGATCATGCTCTTCGCTCTTTATGTCCAGTTCCACGGCGACTATGGCCCCGGGGGCGGGTTCCAGGCAGGGGTCATTTTCGGCGCGGGGATCATCCTCTACACCCTGCTCTTCGGTCTCGACAGTGCCAAGGAGGTCTTTCGGCCCAGGGTCCTGGAGATCTTTGTGGCTGGGGGCGTGTTGCTCTATGGCAGCGTCGGCCTCGCCGCGATCTTTGCGGGTGGCAATTTCCTCGACTACGACGTGCTCGCCCATGTCCCGACCCATGGTCAACACCTGGGCATCCTTCTGGTGGAACTCGGCGTGGGCATCACCGTGGCCGCGGTGATGGCGACGATTTTCTTCCAGTTCGCCGGAAGGGGGCGCACCGATGATTGAGTGGGGCCTCTACAACTACTGGGTGGTCATCTTCCTCATGATGACCGGTCTCTACGTGGTCATCGCGCGCGGCAATTTCGTCAAGAAGATCATCGGGCTCAACATCTTTCAGGTCTCGGTGATCATGTTCTACGTCAGCATGGGCAAGGTCCGCGGGGGGACGGCGCCCATCGAGGCCCCGGGTTTTGAGATCTACTCCAACCCGCTTCCCCACGTGCTCATGCTCACCGCCATCGTGGTAGGAGTGGCGACGACGGCCCTGGCCCTGGCGCTGGTGGTGCGCATCAACGAGGCCTACGGTACGATCGAAGAGGACGAGATCCGGCAGATCGAGGCCGATGAGGACGTCTCATGATCGATGGTCTCTGGACGTTGATCCGCGACGATCTCCCGGCGCTTCAGATCGCCATGCCGCTGCTCACGGCGACCGTGTGCATCCTCGTGCGCCGCCCGATGCTGGCGTGGGCCGTGGCCATGTTCAACGCATGGGGCGCGGTGGTCAACGCTTCGATCCTCCTGTACCGGGTGTGGACCGTTGGCACAATCTCGTACGTCGAAGGCGGGTGGCCGGTGCCGTGGGGCATCGAGCTGCGTATCGATCTGCTCAACGCGCTCGTGCTCCTGGTTGTGACCGGGATCTGCGCCATCGTGCTTCTGGCGGTGCCGCGGAGCATCGAAGGGGAGATCCCGCGCGACAAACAGTACTTGTTCTACGCGGCGTATCTGCTGTGTATGACCGGTCTCGCCGGGATGACGATCACCGGCGATGTGTTCAACATCTTTGTCTTCCTCGAGATCTCGTCGCTGTCATCGTATGCCCTGATCTCACAGGGAAGAACGCGGCGGGCCCTGACATCGGCCATCCAGTATCTCATCATGGGCACGATCGGCGGGACCTTCATCCTGCTCGGCATCGGCATGCTTTACATGGTGACGGGCACCCTCAACATCGTCGATCTGGCAGACCAATTGGCCCTCGTCGGTCCCAACCGCACCGTCCTGGTGGCGGCGGCGTGCATTGCGGTCGGTATCGGCATCAAACTGGCGGTCTTTCCCCTCCACATCTGGTTGCCCAACGCGTACACGTATGCTCCGGCTGTGGTGACGGCCTTCATCGCCGCCACCTCCACCAAAGTGGCCTACTACGTTCTGGTCCGGTTTGCGTTCTCGGTCTTCCGAGTTAATTTGACCTTTGACGGCACACAAGTGAGCGCGATCCTCTTGACGCTCGGGATCGCGGCCATGTTCTTGGGCTCGCTGGTGGCCATCTTCCAGGACGACATCAAGCGGATGCTCGCCTACTCGTCGGTGGCCCAGATCGGCTACATGGTCCTCGGTCTGAGCCTGGCCAACGAGTCCGGCCTCACCGGAGGCCTCGTCCACGTCTTCAACCATGCAGTCATGAAATGCGGGCTCTTCCTCGTGCTCGCGTGCATCGTCCTTCGGATGGGATCGACCCGTTTGTCGGCCTTCGAGGGTCTCGGCCGACGGATGCCTCTGACCTTCGCCGCGTTTGTTCTCGGTGGGCTGAGCCTCATCGGTGTACCCATGACCGTAGGATTCGTCAGCAAGTGGTATCTGGTCCTGGGCGCCCTCGAGGCCGGGCTCTGGCCGGTGGCGGTCTTGATTCTCGTTGAGCTCGATCCTCGCGCTGGTCTATATCTGGCGGGTGGTCGAGGTCGGTTACTTCAAAGCGCCTCCTGAGGGCGCCGATGAGATCACCGAAGCGCCGTTCAGCATGCTGCTGCCGACCTGGATCCTCATCGGCTCGACGCTGGTTTTCGGGGTCTGGACCTCGCTCAGCGTCGGGGTGGCCTCGGCCGCCGCGCGGATGCTCATCGGCGGTGGTTCGTGACCGCGGCCACCGCCGTCGGGCTCGCCGTCGCATGGCCGTTCATCGCGGTGGTGCTGATCATCGCATTCCATCGCTGGCCCAATCTCCGCGAGACCGGCACCCTGCTCGCCGGAACGTCGCTCTTCGCCATCGTCGGCTGGGTCATCCTCCCCGCGGTTCAGGCCGGCGGCCGGCCCCGCCTCGATCTCTGGGAGGTCCTCCCCGGGCTCGAGCTCGCCTTCGAGGTGGAACCCCTCGGGATGCTCTTCGGTCTCGTCGCATCGGGGCTGTGGATCGTGACCACCATCTACTCCATCGGCTACATGCGTGGCCACCACGAGACGAACCAGACCCGGTTCTACATCTGTTTCGCCATCGCCATCTCGGGCGCCCTCGGTGTGGCTTTCGCGGCCAACGTCTTCACCCTCTTCGTCTTCTACGAGGTCATCACGCTCTCCACCTTCCCGCTGGTGACCCACTCGGGACCAGGGAGGCGCGGAACGCGGGCCGGATGTATCTCGGCATCCTCATGGGGACCTCCATCGCCTTCCTTCTGCTCGCGATGGTCTGGACCTGGTTGGCCACGGGCACCACCGACTTCACGCCCGGCGGAATCCTCGCCGGCAAGGTCGAGGGCACACCGCTGATGATCCTGCTCGCCCTCTATGCCTTCGGCACTGGCAAGGCCGCGCTCATGCCCTTCCACCGTTGGCTGCCCGCGGCCATGGTGGCGCCGACCCCGGTGAGCGCGCTCCTGCACGCCGTGGCGGTGGTCAAGGCGGGTGTCTTCACCATCCTCAAAGTGGTGGTCTATGTCTTCGGGATCGATCTGCTGGCCGCCACCGACGCGAGCCGCTGGCTGACCTGGGTGGCCGCCTTCACCATCATCGCGGCCTCGTGTGTGGCTCTCGGCAAGGACAACCTCAAGGCCCGACTGGCCTACTCGACGATCTCCCAGCTGAGCTACATCGTGCTCGGGGCAGCCCTCGCCACGAGTGCCGGCGTGATCGGCGGCGGGATGCACATCGTCATGCACGCCTTCGGCAAGATCACCCTCTTCTTCTGCGCCGGCGCCATCATGGTCGGCGCGCACAAGACCGAGATCAGCGAGATGGACGGGCTCGGGCGGCGGATGCCCTTCACCTTCGGCGCCTTCCTGCTCGGTTCGTTGAGCGTCATCGGATTGCCGCCCATGGGAGGCTCGTGGAGCAAGTGGTTCCTCCTGCTCGGGGCGGCCGAGGCCGACCAATGGGTCATGATGATCGTTCTCATGGCGAGTTCGCTGCTGAGCATCGGCTACCTCATGCCGGTGGTGGTGCGTGGTTTCTTCCGGCCGGCGCCGGTCGATGACGGCCACGGCGAACACGGTGGCTCCGGGATCCACGAAGCGCCGCTGCTCTGTGTGCTGCCGCCGGTCGCAACCGCCCTCGGCGGAATCGTCCTTTTCTTTTACGCCGGTGATATCTGGCGGTTGTTGGCGGGGATGGTGCCATGAGCGATCACCAGCGCGATGAGCGCAAGCACTGGCTCGACGAGCCCCGCAACGTCAACAAGATCGTCTACACGCTCTATGCCGTTTGCACGGTGGTGGCGCTCGCCGATCTTCTCCCCTACAAGCACCACCTTCATTTCAAATTCGAGTACTGGCCGGGTTTCTACAGCATCTATGGCTTTGTTTCCTGTGTGGCCCTCGTGCTGGCGGCCACCCAGTTGCGCAAGATCCTGATGCGGGACGAGGACTACTATGACGGTGATTGAGTTCCTCCCTCCCGGCGCGATCTTGATCCTCGGCGGCCTGCTGGTGCCGTTGCTGCCGCGCCGTCTCAAGCCGTGGGCGGGAGTGGTGTTTCCGGTGCTCGGGTTCGTGCACCTGCTCGCCCTCGACAAGGGCTTTGTCCAGACCCTCGTCGTCTTCGGCTACGAGCTCACGCCGGTGCGGGTCGATGGCCTGAGCCTGGTGTTTGGGTATGTCTTCTTCATCGCCGCCATCCTCGGCGGGATCTACGGGTTGGGCGTCCGCGACGGTGTTCAACTCACGGCGGCGCTGACCTATGTCGGTTCCGCCATCGGCGGCGTCTTCGCCGGCGATCTCATCACTCTCTTCATCTACTGGGAACTCACCGCCATCACCTCGGTCTTTCTGGTCTGGGCCGGGCGCACGAAACGCGCTGCCAGGGCCGGGATGCGCTATCTGATCATCCAGGTCGGGTCCGGGGTCATCCTCCTGGCCGGGGTGATCTTCCACTTTGTCGACACCGGCTCGCTCGACTTCGACAAGCTCATCGGCGCCGACGGCCTCCTCGGCTCGGCGAGCATCGGTGTGTTGCTGATCTTCATCGCCTTCGGCATCAAGTGTGCCTTCCCGCTGCTCCACAACTGGCTCCAGGACGCCTATCCGGAATCGACGGCGACCGGCACGGTCTATCTCAGCATCTTCACCACCAAGATGGCGGTCTACGCCCTGGCCCGAGGTTTCCCGGGCACCGGAGTCCTCGATCATCATCGGGGCGATCATGACCGCGTTTCCGATCTTCTTCGCCGTCATCGAAAACGACCTCCGGCGGGTGCTGACCTACTCGCTCAACAACCAGCTCGGATTCATGGTCGTCGGAATCGGCATCGGAACCGAGTTGGCCATCAACGGCGCCGACCGCCTACGCCTTCGCCAATATCATCTTCGAAGGTCTGCTCTTCATGGCCATGGGAGCGGTGCTGCTTCGCACCGGGACCTGTCTGGGTTCCGAACTCGGTGGGCTCTACAAATCCATGCCCTGGACCGCGGGGCTGTGCATCATCGGCGCCGCGTCGATTTCCGCCTTTCCGTTTCTCAGCGGGTTTGTCACCAAGCCGCTCATCCTCGACGAGACCGCCTCGGGGCACCACGTCGTCGTCTATCTCATGCTGCTCTTCGCGTCCGCCGGCGTCTTCCACCACTCGGGGATCAAAATCCCGTACTTCGCCTTCTTCGCCCACGACTCGGGCAAGAGGGTCAAGGAAGCTCCCTGGTTCATGATGACGGCCATGGTGGTGATGGCCTTCGGGTGCATCCTCATGGGTGTCTATCCCGAGATCCTCTACCGGGTGCTGCCCTACCCCATGGAGTACCACCCCTACACGACGACCCACGTCATCACCCAGTACCAGCTGCTGCTGTTCTCGGCGTTGGCCTTTGTCTTCCTCCAGAAAACCGGCCTCTACCCACCCGAACTGCGGTCGACCAACCTCGACTTCGACTGGATCTACCGCAAGGCCCTGCCCGGCGTGATCCGAGCGGCGGTCGGGGTCGGCGGGGCGGTGGTCGATGCCATCCGGGTTCCGGTCCACGCCCTTGCCGGGGGAACCTATCGTCTTGTCTATCGCCTGCACGGACCCGATGGCGTTTTCGCGCGGACGTGGACCACCGGTTCCATCGCCTTCTGGGCGGTGGTCGTTCTCTGTGGGTATCTGCTCTACTTCCTTGGTCGGTGAGATCGGTAAGTCACGATTTTTTGGTATGATCGGTGAGAGTTCCAGGGTAGAGCTATGACTGACGATCACGATTTTGGCAATTGGCTGGTCACCCAGCGTCTTCTTTCGAAGGACGACCTGCGACGGGCGGAGAACGCCCAGCGGGGTCGGATGGGAAGACTCGATACCGAGATCATCGATCTCCAGCTGATGAGCGAGTCCGCCACCCTCGATGCCCTCGGGAAGTTCAAGAGATCCAGAATCGTCTCCGGGCCCGAACTCGAGTATGCGAGTCCGTCAGCGGTGCGGATGCTCACGCCGAGGATCGCCAGCCGGCTCGGTGTGGTGCCGTTCAAGCTCGAGGGCAGGACCCTTTCGGTGGCCACCCTGAACCCGGGCGATCTCTTGGTGGAAGACGAGATCGCACAGCAGACCGGATGTATGGTGGCGAGCTTCGTGGCTCTCGAGATCAGGTTTGTCGAGGCCCTCAACCGTCACTATCAGGCGCCCATCACCGCCCGGTACGCCGGCCTCGTCAGACGGCTCTCGGGGGCGAGAGAGTCGGTGAAAGAAACCCCTCGCCGTCCCTCGGTGGACGAAGTCGATGCCATCCCCCTCTCCGACTCTGCGCCGCAGATACCGCACCGAGTTGCCGCAACGAAAAGCCCGACGGCGCCAGAGCCGGCGGATTCTCTCGAACTCAGCGCCGAAGAGCGCGATCTCTTTCCGTCGTTGCGCGATGAGGAGGCCGAAGCGGCTGCCGACCCGGGCGGGATTTCGGGCGAGGTGGCCCTCGTTCGCGAAGATCAGCCTCCGGCGACGGCTCCGCCCACGGCGCCGGCCCTCCCCGCGGAGACCGAGGTCGGTTTGGAGACGCTGCTCGCCGCCGCCTCTCACGCCATGCAGAACGTCGAGATGCGGGATGACATCGCCGACGCCATGCTCGGGTTCTGCGCGCCGATCTTCCGGCGTCGAATGATGCTCGTCCAACGCGGATCCACCATCCTGGGCTGGCGCGGCGAGGGTGCGGGGGTCGACCAGCAGGCGGTCCGTGCGATCAGCATCCCGACAGACGAACCATCGGTGTTCTCCGGTCTCATCAAGGGGGTTGAGTTCTGGCTCGGGCCGCTGCCGGCCATGCCCCACAACGCTGACCTCACCATGGCTCTCGGCGGGCCGTCACCGAAAGACTGCTACCTCATGTCGGTCAAGGTCAGGGACCGGGTTGTGTGTTTTCTCTACGGCGACAACCAGGACGCCGGAGTCGGAGGCCTCCCGCTCGCCGAGCTCAAACGTCTCGCGGGCAAGGCGGGTCTCGCCTTCCAGGTCTATCTTCTGAAGGGCAAGATCCGAGCATCGTGATCCGGCGGGTGGACGGAGCGGTGATCTCTGACCGGGAGTGAGGCCTGACAAGCGTTCCCGGACCGCGACGCGGCGCGCCGGTTTGGCCGTCAATTGGTGGTGATAAAGTTGAGACAAGGGTCCGCAATTGCGGATGGTTCTTGCCCGTTTGCCCACCGATAGACCCTGCAAGGGAGTGTGCATGAAAACCACAGTATTGAGTGTGATGATTGTGGCGATGGTCTTCCCAACCGCGTGGGGACGTGGCCACGACAGCGTCCGAGCCGGCGTGCCGGTGCAGGTGACCTCCTACGTGGGCACCGTTTGGGGCGTTGCTGTCGGCGTTGAAGCCGGCGGCCGGGTGCACGTGCTGTGGACCGGGATGCGACCGACGGACACGGACTTCACCGCATTTTATGCAAGCTCCACCAATGGCGGAGCCACATGGAGCGCCTCGCGGGCAAGGCGGGCCTCGCCTTCCAGGTCTACCTCTTGAAGGGCAAGATTCGGGCGTCCTGACTCGGCGGGTGGGCGAAGCTGTGGTCTCTGACCGGGTATGAAAGGTGAAGGGCTTCGCTGCGGGTTCCATTTCAGGGTGATTCTCCGGATGCGGCGTCCTGCAGAATCGGAATCGCCATCTTGCACAGCAGGGTGAAGACGAGGAATCCGACGGCGAAGATCCCGGCGCCCACCCGGACCTCGGTCAGCGTCGGAACGTACTCGTAGATCTCGCCCAGGGTGTCGGGCGTCATCCCGGGTATGACCAGAGCCATTCCCTTCTCGATATAGACCCCGGTGTAGATCAGGACGCAGCCGAGGTTGAGGGTGACGAGGTTCTTCCGGGTGGCCGGGATGAGGAACAGGAGGAAGGCGATGATGCTGCAGATGAGCGACGCCCAGGCGTACGGAACCAGCGCATCATGGCCGTGCACTCCGCTGTAGAGATACTGGGTGTGGATGAGGTGGTGGGTGTTGGAGTAGTACTCGCTTGAAGATCTCGGCGCCGAAGAGGAAGAGGTTGAGGAACATGGCGTAGGCCATGAGTTCGGCGATCTTCCAGATCGCCTCGTCCTTGATCTTGATGTGGGTGGTCCGTTGCAGGATCTGAAAGCAGGATGAGCAGGATGGCAGGTCCGGAGCAGAAGGCCGAGGCGAGGAACCGGGGCGCGAGGATTGCCGAGTTCCAGAACGGACGGGCTGCGGTGCCGTTGTAGACGAAAGCGGTGACCGTGTGGATGCTGACGGCGGCCGGGATGGAAAACAGGAGAAGCGGGACGACGAAGCTGCGGTTGTACGGCCGTCGGTGGTAGCCGGTGTAGAGCAGATGGAGAACGATGAGGAGGTTGAGGACGAGATAGCCGTTAAGGACCATGACGTCCCAACCCAGGAGCGAACTCGGCAGGTTCGGGGTGCCGATGATGGGCATGAGCTGCCAGACCCGGTCCGGGCGACCGATATCGACAAAGACAAAGAGCATGCACATGACGATGGCGCTGACCGCGAGGAGCTCGCCGAAGATGGCGATCTCCTTGATCGGTTTCCAGTTGTAGATGTAGGCCGGGATGACCAGCATCACCGCTGCCGCGGCGACCCCGACGAGGAAGGTGAAGTTGCCGATGTAGAAGGCCCAGGAAACCTGGTCGCGCATGTTGGTTGCGATGAGCCCGTGCTGAAACTGGTTCCACGTATGCGGCCAGACCCCAGAGGCAGACAAGGCCGAGGAAGGCGATCCAGGCGTAGAAGGTCGTGTTGCCCTTGAAGGCGATCCGGGCCGAACCGGTGATGAAGGAGGCGATGTCTTTGATCATGGTTGCTCTCCTCCCTCAGGTCGCATAGAAGTAGTAGAAGCGGGGTTTGGTGTTGAGCTCCTCTTTGAGGACGAAGACCCGTTTTTCGCGCATGAGGTAGCGCATCTCTGAGTCCTCGTCGAGGAGATTGCCGAACTTGCGCGCCCCGACCGGGCAGATTTCCACGCAGGCGGGATACCGCCCCTTTCGGGTTCTCTGGATGCAGAAGGTGCATTTTTCGACCACACCCTTGGGCCGCGGCCGGTTGCCGAAGATGTGGGTGTCGGGGTTGATTTCGTTCGCCGCGATGGTCGGTTCGGTCCAGTTGAAGTGGCGGGCGCCGTAGGGGCAGGCCGACATGCAGCAGCGGCAGCCGAGACACCAGTCGGAGTCGATGACGACGATGCCGTCGGGTTCCTGCCAGGTCGCCTTGACCGGACAGACCTTGACGCAGGCGGGGTTGCGGCACTGCTGGCACGCCACCGGGAGATAGAAGTTCTCGGGCTCGGGGACTTCTTCGGGGTCGTAGTAGATGTCGGACTCGGCGAAGTCGATGCCGTTGTCCTTTTTCATCTCGAGTACACGGATCCAGTGGATCTGCGGGTCGCGCGACTGGTTGTTCTCGTGGACGCAGGCATAGACGCAGCGGCGGCACCCGACGCAGCGGGAGAGATCGAGGCCGTAGGCGAACTCGACGCCGTCCAGCGCCCCGGTGTCGGTGACCGTGATGTCGTCGCGGTCGTACTTCTCTCGACAGGATTTTTCGAGTTCGGCGAGGATTTCTTCCCGGCGTTCATCGGAGAGCTCGACAAAACGCCGTTTCAAGAGTCGCTCGACCCAGCCCGCACTCTTGCCGGAGGCGGCGGCCGAGATTCCGGCCATGGTGCTCAACCCGGCGCTGATCATGAGTGTTCGACGGTCGAGGGTCTTCTCACTCATGGGATGCCTCCTGGACTTCCTCGGGCGCTGCCTGGGCGAGAAACTGAGGCCTCACCGGGGGAGGCAGCGGGGCAATGGTGTGAAAGGCGGGCGCGTGCGGATCGTGGCAGTGGGCGCAGAGCAGATAGCTCTTGCCGCCGTTCCAGTATCCCTGCCGTCGGCCGTGGATGCCCTGCCGCCAGTCGCGGAAAATGGTGCCGTGGCACTGGCCGCAGAGGAGGTAGGACTCGTCAAAGCTGATGAGCCTGCCGTTGACGAGTCTCAGTACATCGCGGTCGTCGGGGTTGTGGCAGTCGAGACACCAGCGATCGGATGGGCCGTGGACAAGCTCGATGTCGTCGTGCATCTCCTCGAGCACCCGGTGTTCAAGGTTGACCTCCATCTCGGAATGGCATTCCGAACACGGGAAATAGCCGCTCTCGGACCACGGCGGGGGAGGGACGAGGAACCCACCGTCGTCGGGCCCGGAGATCGCCTCCTCGGTACCCGGCAGCAGCTCGATATCGAAGTCGACTCCGGTCACTTCGGTGGGTCCGAACGCACGGCTGCCGCCCTCGCTCTCGGTGACGTGGCCGACCCCACCGCGGACGATGGAGAAGAGAACGAGAAACGAGACCGTCGCAAAGACGACCAGCAGTACCGCGAGCGAACTCGAGCCCGGGAGGAGCTTGTCGGGATCCTGGCCGGCGGGGTTCGGATCGATCGGTTTCTCCACTTTATCCCCCCTCAACTCACTCGGTGTCTGGGGCACCCGGGTGGTTCATCGAGATGATCTTCGTATCGAGAATCGGCCTGACGACTATAATTCGTCCTTGACGTTGGTCAAGGATTTGCAAGAATGAGCGCATATTGTGATCCCATCAAGAGGCCGTCTGAACGGAGGCGACGAGTGGCGTTACACGCAACCGGAAGCGTTTCGGGTCTGTGCCTCATGGTTCGGCCGGAGCATCTCGATGATGTGGAGTCGTACCTGGCTGAACTCGACTGGGTCGATGTCTACGCCCGCGATCAGACGAGGGGCCGGTTGATCGTCGTCCAGGAGCACCAAACCACCAAAGAACACCAGGAGGGCCTCCGCCGACTCCAGGCCGTTCCGCATGTTCTGACCGCCGATCTGGTGGTCCACCACAGCTTGCCCTTCGATGAGGGCGCCGAGAATCGGAGAGCCGAATGAACAACGATCTGTCGCGTCGGGATTTCGTCAAGACCAGCGTTGCCGCCGCCACGGCCGCGGCGGTGGGGGTCCCCATGGCTGATGCCGGGCCGCTGCCGGATCTGGAGATGGGGCTGGCCTGGGAAAAGAGCGTCTGCCGGTTCTGCGGCGTCGGCTGTGGGGTCGTTGTCGGGACGCGCGACGATCAGGTCATCGCGGTCAAGGGTGATCCGGAGAATCCGGTCAACCGTGGGCTGCTCTGCGCCAAGGGTTATGCCAACGCCACCATCATGTACGGCGCCGATCGGCTCCACCAACCGCTGCTGCGGATGAAGGATGGTCGCTTCGACAAGGCCGGGGACTTCACCCCGGTGTCCTGGGAGCGCGCCTTTGACGAGATGGAGCAGCAGTTCAAGCGGGTCCATCGCGAGCTCGGGCCCACCGGGGTCGGGATCATGGGTTCCGGTCAGTACACCATTCCCGAGGGGTACGCCGCGGTCAAGCTCATGAAGGCCGGCTGGCGGTCGAACAACATCGACCCCAACGCCCGCCACTGCATGGCTTCGGCGGTGGCCGGTTTCATGCAGGTCTTCGGGATCGACGAGCCGGCCGGGTGCTATGACGACATCGAGCTCACGGACACCGTCGTCACCTGGGGCGCCAACATGGCCGAGATGCACCCCATGCTCTGGTCGCGGGTGGTGGAGCGGCGGTTGGCGCACAAGAAGGCGAAGCTCATCAATTTGACCACTTTCCGGAATCGAACCTCCGACGCAGCGGACACCGAGATCGTCTTCAAACCCAATACCGACCTCGCGATCTGGAACTACATTGCCCGTGAAATCGTCACCCGGGGTGATGTGAACACCGATTTCGTCGACAAGCACTGCGTTTTCGCCACCGGTCCCACCGACATCGGCTTTGGGATGCGCGAGACCGACGAGTTCGCCTACCCCGCCGAGAGAGACACCCAGGAGCGCGAGCGAGTCGTCGTGCTCACCCGCGACGAGGCCATCGCGCAGGGGCTCGATCCCGATCGAACCCATGCCGTGGAACAGCGGTCGACCGGTGGTGCTGGATCCCACTGGCTCATCACTTTTGAAGAGTTCAAATCCGCCCTCGAACCCTACACCCTCGACTTCGTCGCCGAGCTTGCCAAGGGCGATTCCGACGAGGATCTCGAGAGTTTCAAGGCCAAGCTCGTCCAGCTCGCGGACGTCTACGCCGATCCGGACCGCAAGGTGGTGTCGTTCTGGACCATGGGGTTCAACCAACACACCCGCGGTTCCTGGGTCAACGAGCAGGCCTACATGACCCACCTGCTCGTGGGGAAACAGGCCAAACCGGGAAACGGAGCGTTCTCGCTCACCGGTCAACCGTCGGCCTGCGGCACGGCGCGCGAGGTCGGCACCTTCGCCCACCGCCTGCCCGCCGACATGGTTGTCGCCAGCCCGGCGCACCGCAAGCTCTCGGAGGAGTTGTGGGAGCTCCCGAACAAGACCCTCAACCCCAAGGTCGGCAGCCACATCACCAAGATGATGCGCGATTTAGAGGACGGCAGCATGAAGTGGCTGTGGGTCCAGGTCACCAACCCGTTCCAGTCCACCGCCAACGCCAACCACTGGCTCAGTGCAGCCCGCGAGAAAGACTGTTTCATCGTCGTCTCGGACATCTACCCGACCTATTCGTGCAAGGTGGCTGATCTCATTCTGCCGTGCGCGGCCCACTACGAAAAGTGGGGGCTCTACGGCAACAGCGAGCGCCGGACTCAAGCCTGGCGTCAGGTGGTGAGCCCCCCCGGTGAGGCCCGCAGCGATGTCTGGCAGATTCTCGAGTTCTCCAAACGATTCACCCTGGCTGAGGTCTGGGGCAAGCAGCCGGTGGCGGGTGTCGAGATTGACGGCGCCGAAGCGGGCTTTCTCCCCGAAGTCCTCGCCGATGCTCAGAAGCTCGGCTACAGACCGGATCAGACTCTTTACGAGGTGCTGTTTGAAACCGAGGCCGCCAAAACCTTCGTCTGGCCCGATCCGGTGGGCGCGGACCACGCGAACTGCACCGTCGAGGCGGCGGGGATCGACTGGTTCCCCGAGAAGGCGCTCTTCGAGGACTACCGACGCTTCGGCGTCGATCACGCACACGATCTCGCCCATTTCGACGTCTATTTTCGCGACGATGTCCGTGGTCTGCGCTGGCCGGTCATCGACGGCAAAGAAACCCGGTGGCGCTTCAACGGCGAATACGATCCCTATGTCACGGCGGGCGCCGACTTCGAGTTCTACGGCCCGGCGCTCAAGGCGATTGCAAGAGGCAACCTCAGGGGCTCGGCCGGGGGCGACCCGGTCTCGGTTGCCGGCAAGGCGAAGATCTTCTTTCGTCCCTACGCGGCGCCGGCCGAGAGCCCGGACGCCGACTGGGATCTCTGGCTCTGCACCGGACGGGTTCTCGAACACTGGCACTCGGGCTCCATGACCCGGCGGGTCCCTGAACTCGACTCGGCGGCGCCCCGGGCCCAGGTCTTCATGAACCCTGAGGATGCTGCGGCCCGCGGACTGGCGCGCAACGACGTGGCCGTCATCGAGTCGCGGCGCGGCGAGGTTAGGGCGGTGGTCGAGACCAAGGGTCGAAACACCATGCCCAGGGGGATGGTCTATGTCCCCTGGTTCGACGAGGGCGTTCCGATCAACAAAGTGACCCTCGACGCGACCTGCCCCATTTCCAAGGAAACCGATTTCAAGAAGTGCGCCGTCAGGGTGCGCAGGGCTTGAGGGGAGAGAACATGAAATATACAGCTCTTCTGTTGTCCCTCGCGTTGGTCGTGAGTTGCTCCTCGAGCGGTCCCGAGGAGGCTGCTGCGCCACCGGCCAAGGCGCCGGCCTCGGAAGCGGTCCGGGCTGGGGTATGGCCCTGGCTGGACTGGCAGCCGGGATCGGGCGGGTGTCCAAGCTGGTGCCGCTGGCTATCCTGGCCGTCACGCCCCTGGTGGCCCGGCGCTGGCGCGACATCGCAATCGCCGTGCTCGTCGCCGCGGCCGTCGTCGCCGGCGTCTATGCCTACGCCTACATCACCGGCCCGACGATGACGCTGGCCTCCGTGCGCTCGCTCACGGAACGCACGGGTTGGAGCACACTCTACGCGCTGGCCGATGGTTCTCTCCTACGCCTGGGCAAAGTTGTCGGCGATCCCTCGACCCGCTCTCCGAGGTCGGCCAGTACGACCCGCAGGTGCCGCAGCGGATCGTCTGGCTGGGCTGGCTGGCGTTGGGCGCGGTCATGCTCTTTTTTCGCGTCGTCGCCAGCGTCCTCCCGCAGGATGACTGGCGCGGTCGTTGCCTTTGCCGGCTTTACCTATACCGTGCTGCTGCTGGCCTACCCGGCCTGGAACCCGCAGTACGCACTCTATTTGCTGCCATTCCTGCTACTCGTCTGGCCCAACGCACGCGGGCTCGCCTACACCCTGATGCTCTCCTTCTTCGTCCTGCTCCAGCACCCGGTCTACTTCAACCTGGTCGACCCAACTATCCGCCGGCGACACAGGCGATTCTCGGTGTCGACTACACGCGACTGCTGTGGGTGATCGTCATCCTGCGCACGGTAGTCCTTGCCGCCATCGCCGTCGACCTGAGCTGGATGCTCTTCCGGCCCGCCGCTCGCCGTCTTGCCCCGCTTCTTGCCGCAGCCGTGAACCGTATTCGTCCTGGCGTGGTTCGTGCCCGAATTCCTGCGCACCTACGCCGCCGGACGGCTGGCCACCACTCCGCTACGCCCGGCGATTCTGTATCTGAATGCGACGGATGCTGCGCTCCCATCGTCTCGTCCAACCTCGCGGTCGGCCGCGAAACTGCGCCCGTTGCTGGATGCGCCTGAGCGCTTGATCATGGCCTGCTTGGCGGTCGCCCCGATCGCGTTGAGCCGCTGCCCGATCTGCTGGCCCAGCAAACGCCGTTTGTATACGGTGCGCGGACCGGGTGACAGCGAGACCGTCGTCGACTTCCCTGGGCAACAGCGGTGCATGTGCGACCCGAAAGGACATCGGCGGCGTCCAATTGTGGTACTGCAATTACGCAGGGCTTTCTGTTGCGACCTTCGACGGCGGCCTCGAACTCGTCGCCGCACACCTGCCGGGCACACTCGACGATCCGCTCTTTGCGACACTCTTTTGGCGGGCGACGGCGCCGGTGGAGACCGACTACACGGTCTTCGTGCATATCGTCGACGCCGCGGGCCGCATGATCGGCCAGTGGGACCAGGTGCCCGGTGCAGGCAGCGCACCGACAAGTGGCTGGACGCCCGGCACGCTCATTGCCGACGACTATCGCATCGACCTGGACCTTGCCGCCGCACAGTCGCCCGTGCGTGTGATCGTGGGGCTGTACGATCCGGCCACGGGCGAGCGGTTGCCGGTGCTTGCCACCAGCTTGCCGTCCGCCGACAACGCCGTCGACGTGCGGAGCTATCCATAGCCATGCAGACACCGGCACGCATGACGTGGTGGCAGTGGCTGCTTCTGCTCGCGACGCTTGCGCTCTTTGCGGCGCAGGCCGGCTGGAGTTCCGCGATGAAGTCCGCCGCCTTCGACGAGCAGTATCACCTGGCCGCCGGCTATGTCTACCTGCGCACGGGCGACTTCCGCCTGGCCACCAACCACCCGCCCGCCGCTGGCCGGGCTCATCGCTGCCCTGCCGCTGCTCGGCGATAGCACAATCAACCTGCCGACCGACCATCCAAGCTGGGGTGCCGGAGATCGTTTTCCTCTTCTCCGACATCTTTCTCTGGGAAAGCGGCAACGATGCCCAATCCATGCTGCTGCGTGCACGGTGGATGGTGACGCTGCTGGGCGTGCTGCTGGTGGCGGGTATCTTCTTGGTTTCCGCCGTGGAGATGATAGGGCGCTCGGGCCGCCTGGCTGGCATTGCTACTGGCCATCTTCGAGCCGAACCTCATCGCCCACAGCCGTTTCGTCACGACCGACCTGGCGCTGACGCTCTTCACATTTCTGGCCGTCTGGTGGTGGTGGCGCTGGCTTGTGCAGGCGCGCTGGCACAACGTACTGCTGGCGGGCATCTTTGCCGGGCTGGCCATGGCAACGAAATACAACGGTACGCTCGTGTGGGCGGTCATCGGGTCTGGCCCTGTTGAATTCAGCCCACGGTGCTCGGCGGCGCAACCTGGAGGCAGCGCTGGCTCGGCCTGGCCGCTGCACTGCTCGCCGCAACCGGCGTGCTCTGGGTGGTCTTCCGCTTCAGCATCGGCCCGGTGACCTTCCTGCCGGCGTGGCTACCGCTTCCTGCGCCTTATTACTGGCAGTGGTTCTGGAACACCGTCTTCCGCATTCTCGACCTGCAAGGGGCGGTGCAGATTTCTTCCCTGGGCGAGGCGTCCAACCGCTACTGGTGGAACTATTTCTTCGTCGCCGCCGGCGTCAAGCTGCCGCTGATCGAGCTTCTCCTGGCGCTCACCGGCGTCGCTCTGCTGGTACGCTATTGTGCGCTTCGTCGGTTGAGCGTGCTGTGGCTGCTGCCCGCGAGGCCCCTGCTTGGCACGACGGAGGTGCTCAACATCGGCTTTCGCCACATGTTGGCCGGCATCCCCTTTGTACTGCTGCTGGGCTGGCTCGTAGCCGAAGGCGTGCCGTGGCTCTATGCGCGGCCGTGGCGGACGGCGGCGGCCGGCGTAGCTG
>CAVQJV010000013.1:0-39957 GCA_963712805.1 uncultured Acidobacteriota bacterium
TCGAGTACGCCAGTCCGGCTGCGGTCCGGATGATCACCCCGCGGATTGCCAGCCGGCTCGGCGTGGTGCCGTTCAAGCTCGAGGGCAAGACCCTTCTCGGTGGCGACTCTGAGCCCCGGCGATCTCCTGGTCGAAGACGAGATCGCCCAGCAGACCGGTTGCATGGTGGCGAGTTTCGTGGCCCTCGAGATCCGGTTTGTCGAAGCCCTCAACCGTCACTACCAGGCGCCCATCACCGCCCGGTACGCGGGCCTTGTCCGGCGGCTCTCTGGGCTGAGAGAAGCGGTGAAGGAGTCGCCTCGCCGTCCCTCGATGGACGAAGTGGATGCCGTCCCCCTCTCCAGCCCAGGGGCGGAGCTGCCCCGCCGTGCGGCCGAGACGAGGCGTCCGGCGGCGCCCAAACCGGCGGACTCTCTCGAACTCAGCGCCGAAGAGCGTGATCTCTTTCCGTCGTTGCGCGGTGAAGAGACCGAAAAGGCTGCCGAACCGGGCGGCATCTCGGGCGAGGTGGCCCTCGTGCGCGAGGATCAACCTCCGGCGCCGGCCCCGACCGCAGAGGCCGAGGTCGGTTTGGAGTCGCTTCTCGTCGCCGCCTCCCATGCGATGCAGAACGTCGAGATGCGGGACGATATCGCCGACGCCATGCTCGGGTTCTGCGCGCCGATCTTCCGGCGGCGCGTGATGCTCGTGCACCGCGGCGCCACCATCCTGGGCTGGCGAGGCGAGGGTGCGGGGGTCGACCAGCAGGCGGTCCGCGCGATCAGCATCCCGACCGACGAGCCGTCGGTGTTCTCGGGCCTGCTCAAGGGCGTCGAGTTCTGGCTCGGGCCGCTGCCGGCCATGCCCCACAACGCCGACCTCACCATGGCCCTGGGGGCCTATCCCCGAAGGACTGCTACCTCATGCCGGTCAAGGTCAGGGACCGGGTGGTGTGTTTTTCTCTACGGCGACAATCAGGACGCCGGGGTCGGGGGTCTTCCCCTCGCCGAGCTCAAACGTCTCGCGGGCAAGGCGGGTCTCGCCTTTCAGGTCTATCTTCTGAAGGGCAAGATCCGAGCATCGTGATCCGGCGGGTGGACGGAGCCGCGATCTCTGACCTGGAATGAGGGCGGACACGCGTTCCCGGACCGCGACGCGGCGCGCCGGTTTGGCCGTCAATTGGTGGTGGTAAAATTGAGACAGGAGTCCGCAGGTGCGGATGATACTTGTCTGTTTGCGCTCCGATCATCCCGCAAGGGAGTGTTCATGAAATCCACAGTGCTGAGTGTGCTCGTTGCGGTGATGGTCTGCCCGACCGTCTGGGGACGCGCTCACGATAGCGTCCGCGCCGGAGTGCCGGTGCAGGTGGCCGGCTACGTGGGTGAGGTGTGGGGCGTTGCTCTCGGTGTCGAGGCCGGCGGCCGGGTCCAGTGTTGTGGACCGGGAAGCGGCCGACGGACACCGCCTTCACCGCGTTTTATACAAGCTCCATCGACGACGGAGCGACATGGAGTGCGCTCCAGCTTCTCGACACCGGCAGTGCCTGGGACCCCCAGATTGCAGTGGACGACACTCACCATGTCGTCCACCTGGTCTATCGCAGCAACTCCACCGGCATCGTGCACCGCACGGTGGTGGGTGGTGTGGTCTCGGCGCCGGTGACCGTGGACGCCTCGGTCGGCGACATCTCGGTGACGTTTCCCAGGTTGGCGGTCGACACGGCGAGCGGCCGGCTGCACGCCCTGTGGATCCGCAGCGACTGGAGCAGCGGCAACCCGGTGTCCGAGTCGATGGTCGCCAGTTGGAACGGCGTCAACTGGAGCACGCCGTTCAGCCCGCTCGGGGACGGTGACGACAGCTGGTATACCATCGCCGCCGGACCCGATGGCAGCGTGATGATCGGAACGGACCGAAATGGCATCGCTAGGATCGCCTACTCGGCGGACGGCGCTATCTATGGTCCGGAAGAATTCCTTTGGACGACCTACCCGGGTCTCGAGGAAGACACCCATGTGGTCATCGCGTGGGCGCCTCTGGACGGCACTTACCACGCGGTCACCACTCATGATTTGGCGCCCGGATCGTCGGAGCTCTACCACTACGTTCGTGATCCGGTGACCGGGGGCTGGTCCGGACCCCGGAACCTCACCGTCGGCTCCACCGACGGGTGGTCCGTGCGCGCCGGGTCTGGCGTCGGTGTCGGCGGTTCCGTTCCTCCATGTTTCGTGGATGGAGGATGACGATACCGGCGTCTGGCTGCAGTCACGATCGGCTGCCGGCGACACCCTGGGCGAGATCCACAACATCAGCGACGACATCTTCAGCCTCGGCGTGGACATCAATTTCAACAACCGCCACCAGTACTTCCTGGCGGCCGACGGTGTGCCGCACCTCGTGCTCGGAGCGAGTCAGTATCTCGACATCGGGGTCTTCTACCAGCGCCTCGACCCGCCGCCGGCGCCGGGCGCAGCTCTTTGTCGACGGCTTCGAGGGCGGTGACACATCGGCGTGGACGACGGCGATGCCCTGAGGTCGCTGATCGTCCTGCAGAGAGAGGCCCCCGCCCTTCAGGCTTCGCTGCGGGTTCTATTTCAGGGGTGATTCTCCGGATGCGGCGTCCTGCAGAATCGGAATCGCCATCTTGCACAGCAGGGTGAAGACGAGGAATCCGACGGCGAAGATCCCGGCGCCCACCCGGACCTCGCTCAGCGTCGGAACGTACTCGTAGAACTCGCCCAGGGTGTCAGGCGTCATCCCCGGTATGACCAGAGCCATTCCCTTCTCGATATAGACCCCGGCGAAGATGAGGACGCAGCCGAGATTGAGGGTGACGAGGTTCTTTCTGGTGGCCGGGATGAGGAACAGGAGAAAGGCGATGACGCTGCAGATGAGCGACGCCCAGGCGTAGGGCACCAGCGCATCATGGCCGTGCACTCCGCTGTAGAGATACTGGGTGTGGATGAGGTGGTGGGTGTTGGAGTAGTACTCGCGGAAGATCTCGGCGCCGAAGAGGAAGAGGTTGAGGAACATGGCGTAGGCCATGAGTTCGGCGATTTTCCAGATCGCCTCGTCCTTGATCTTGATGTGTGTGGTCCGTTGCAGAATCTGAAAGAGGATGAGCAGGATGGCAGGTCCGGAGCAGAAGGCCGAGGCGAGGAACCGGGGCGCGAGGATTGCCGAGTTCCAGAACGGACGGGCTGCGGTGCCGGCATAGACAAAGGCGGTGACCGTGTGGATGCCGACGGCGGCCGGGATGGAAAACAGGAGAAGCGGGACGACGAAGCTGCGGTTGTACGGCCGATCGGTGGTAGCCGGTGTAGAGCAGATGGAGAACGATGAGGAGGTTGAGGACGAGATAGCCGTTAAGGACCATGACGTCCCAACCCAGGAGCGAACTCGGCAGGTTCGGGGTGCCGATGATGGGCATGAGCTGCCACACCCGGTCCGGGCGACCGACATCGACGAAGACAAAGAGCATGGACATGACGATGGCGCTGACGGCGAGGAGCTCGCCGAAGATGGCGATCTCCTTGATCGGTTTCCAGTTGTAGATATAGGCCGGGATGACCAGCATCACCGCTGCCGCGGCGACCCCGACGAGGAAGGTGAAGTTGCCGATGTAGAAGGCCCAGGAAACCGGGTCGCGCATGTTGGATTGTGATGAGCCCGGTGCCGAAACTGAGCTCCACGATGCGGCCAGACCCACAGAGGCAGACAAGGCCGAGGAAGGCGATCAGGCGTAGAGGTCGTGTTGCCCTTGAAGCGATCGGGCCGAACCGGTGATGGAGGGAGGCGATGTCTTTGATCATGGTTGCTCTCCTCCCGCAGGTCGCATAGAAGTAGTAGCGGCGGGGTTTGGTGTTGAGCTCCTCTTGAGGACGAAGCACCCGTTTTTCGCGCATGAGGTAGCGCATCTCTGAGTCCTCGTTGAGGAGATTGCCAACTTGCGCGCCCGACGGGCACATTCACGAGGCGGGATAGTCGCCCTTTTCGGGTTCTCTGGATGCAGAAGGGCGGTATTTCGATCAGCACCCTTGGGCTGGTCGGCCGGTTGCCGAAGACGTGCAGGTCGGGAACGATTTCGTTGATGGTCGGTTGTCGAGTTCGAAGCGGCGGGCGCCGTAGGGCAGGCTGACATGCAGCAGCGGAAGCCGTAGACACCAGTCGGAGTCGATGACGACGATGCCGTCGGTTTGCGCAGGCCGCCTTGACTGGATACCTTGACGCAGGTGGTTGCGGACTGCTGGCACGCCACCGGAGATAGAGCTTGGGCCGCACTCTTCGGCCCGGTAGTAGATGTCGGACTCGGCGAAGTCGATGCCGTTGTCCTTCATCTTGAGCACTGCATCGAGTGGATGGTGGTTGCGCCGATGGTCGTCTTCTTGTGGACGCAGGCACAGACCAGCGGCGGGACCGACGCAGCGGGAGAGATCGAGCGCAGCAGGCGCCGATGCTGTCGAGCGCCGGGCGTCGGTGACCGTGACGTCGTCGTGGTTGACAGAGTTCGACAGGATCTTCGAGTTCGGCGAGGATCTGCGTTCATCGGGAGGCTCGACAAAACGCCGTTTCAAGAGTCGCTCAATCCAGCCCGGCACTTTGCCGGAGGCGGCAGCCGATACCGGCCATGGTGCCAACCCGGCGCTGATCATGAGTGTTCGACGGTCGAGGGTCTTCTCACTCATGGGATGTTCTCCTGACTTCCTGGCGCTGCCGGGCGAGAACTGAGGCCTCGACCGGGGGAGGCAGCGGGGCACTGGTGTGAAAGGCGGGCGCGTGCGGATCGTGGCAGTGGGCGCAGAGCAGATAGCTCTTGCCGCCGTTCCAGTATCCCTGCCGTCGGCCGTGGATGCCCTGCCGCCAGTCGCGGAAAATGGTGCGTGGCACTGGCCGCAGAGGAGGTAGGACTCGTCAAAGCTGATGAGCCTGCCGTTGACGAGCTCAGTACATCGCGGTCGTCGGGGTTGTGGCAGTCGAGACACCAGCGATCGGATGGGCCGTGGACAAGCTCGATGTCGTCGTGCATCTCCTCGAGCACCCGGTGTTCAAGGTTGACCTCCATCTCGGAATGGCATTCCGAACACGGGAAATAGCCGCTCTCGGACCACGGCGGGGAGGGACGAGGAACCCACCGTCGTCGGGCCCGGAGATCGCCTCCTCGGTACCCGGCAGCAGCTCGATATCGAAGTCGACTCCGGTCACTTCGGTGGGTCCGAACGCACGGCTGCCGCCCTCGCTCTCGGTGACGTGGCCGACCCCACCGCGGACGATGGAGAAGAGAACGAGAAACGAGACCGTCGCAAAGACGACCAGCAGTACCGCGAGCGAACTCGAGCCCGGGAGGAGCTTGTCGGGATCCTGGCCGGCAGGGTTCGGATCGATCGGTTTCTCCACTTTATCCCCCCTCAACTCACTCGGTGTCTGGGGCACCCGGGTGGTTCATCGAAATGATCTTCGTATCGAGAATCGGCCTGACGACTATAATTCGTCCTTGACGTTGGTCAAGGATTTGCAAGAATGAGCGCATATCGTGATCCCATCAAGAGGCCGTCTGAACGGAGGCGACGAGTGGCGTTGCACGCAACCGGAAGCGTTTCGGGTCTGTGCCTCATGGTTCGGCCGGAGCATCTCGATGATGTGGAGTCGTACCTGGCTGAACTCGACTGGGTCGATGTCTACGCCCGCGATCAGACGAGGGGCCGGTTGATCGTCGTCCAGGAGCACCAAACCACCAAAGAACACCAGGAGGGCCTCCGCCGACTCCAGGCCGTTCCGCATGTTCTGACCGCCGATCTGGTGGTCCACCACAGCTTGCCCTTCGATGAGGGCGCCGAGAATCGGAGAGCCGAATGAACGACGATCTGTCGCGTCGGGATTTCGTCAAGACCAGCGTTGCCGCCGCCACGGCCGCGGCGGTGGGGGTCCCCATGGCTGATGCCGGGCCGCTGCCGGATCTGGAGATGGGGCTGGCCTGGGAAAAGAGCGTCTGCCGGTTCTGCGGCGTCGGCTGTGGGGTCGTTGTCGGGACGCGCGACGATCAGGTCATCGCGGTCAAGGGCGATCCGGAGAATCCGGTCAACCGTGGGCTGCTCTGCGCCAAGGGTTATGCCGACGCCACCATCATGTATGGCGCCGATCGGCTCCACCGACCGCTGCTGCGGATGAAGGATGGTCGCTTCGACAAGGCCGGGGACTTCACCCCGGTGTCCTGGGAGCGCGCCTTTGACGAGATGGAGCAGCAGTTCAAGCGGGTCCATCGCGAGCTCGGGCCCACCGGGGTCGGGATCATGGGTTCCGGTAGTACACCATTCCCGAGGGGTACGCCGCGGTCAAGCTCATGAAGGCCGGCTGGCGGTCGAACAACATCGACCCCAACGCCCGCCACTGCATGGCTTCGGCGGTGGCCGGTTTCATGCAGGTCTTCGGGATCGACGAGCCGGCCGGGTGCTATGACGACATCGAGCTCGACGGACACCGTCGTCACGTGGGGCGCCAACATGGCCGAGATGCACCCCATGCTCTGGTCGCGGGTGGTGGAGCGGCGGTTGGCGCACAAGAAGGCGAAGCTCATCAATTTGACCACTTTCCGGAATCGAACCTCCGACGCAGCGGACACCGAGATCGTCTTCAAACCCGATACCGACCTCGCGATCTGGAACTACATTGCCCGTGAAATCGTCACCCGGGGTGATGTGAACACCGATTTCGTCGACAAGCACTGCGTTTTCGCCACCGGTCCCACCGACATCGGCTTTGGGATGCGCGAGACCGACGAGTTCGCCTACCCCGCCGAGAGAGACACCCAGGAGCGCGAGCGAGTCGTCGTGCTCACCCGCGACGAGGCCATCGCGCAGGGGCTCGATCCCGATCGAACCCATGCCGTGGAACAGCGGTCGACCGGTGGTGCTGGATCCCACTGGCTCATCACTTTTGAAGAGTTCAAATCCGCCCTCGAACCCTACACCCTCGACTTCGTCGCCGAGCTTGCCAAGGGCGATTCCGACGAGGATCTCGAGAGTTTCAAGGCCAAGCTCGTCCAGCTCGCGGACGTCTACGCCGATCCGGACCGCAAGGTGGTGTCGTTCTGGACCATGGGGTTCGACCAACACACCCGCGGTTCCTGGGTCAACGAGCAGGCCTACATGACCCACCTGCTCGTGGGGAAACAGGCCAAACCGGGAAACGGAGCGTTCTCGCTCACCGGTCAACCGTCGGCCTGCGGCACGGCGCGCGAGGTCGGCACCTTCGCCCACCGCCTGCCCGCCGACATGGTCGTCGCCAGCCCGGCGCACCGCAAGCTCTCGGAGGAGTTGTGGGAGCTCCCGAACAAGACCCTCAACCCCAAGGTCGGCAGCCACATCACCAAGATGATGCGCGATTTAGAGGACGGCAGCATGAAGTGGCTGTGGGTCCAGGTCACCAACCCGTTCCAGTCCACCGCCAACGCCAACCACTGGCTCAGTGCAGCCCGCGAGAAAGACTGTTTCATCGTCGTCTCGGACATCTACCCGACCTATTCGTGCAAGGTGGCTGATCTCATTCTGCCGTGCGCGGCCCACTACGAAAAGTGGGGGCTCTACGGCAACAGCGAGCGCCGGACTCAAGGCTGGCGTCAGGTGGTGAGCCCCCCCGGTGAGGCCCGCAGCGATGTCTGGCAGATTCTCGAGTTCTCCAAACGATTCACCCTGGCTGAGGTCTGGGGCAAGCAGCCGGTGGCGGGTGTCGAGATTGACGGCGCCGAAGCGGGCTTTCTCCCCGAAGTCCTCGCCGATGCTCAGAAGCTCGGCTACAGGCCGGATCAGACTCTTTACGAGGTGCTGTTTGAAACCGAGGCCGCCAAAACCTTCGTCTGGCCCGATCCGGTGGGCGCCGACCACGCGAACTGCACCGTCGAGGCGGCGGGGATCGACTGGTTCCCCGAGAAGGCGCTCTTCGAGGACTACCGCCGCTTCGGGGTCGATCACGCACACGATCTCGCCCATTTCGACGTCTATTTTCGCGACGATGTCCGTGGTCTGCGCTGGCCGGTCATCGACGGCAAAGAAACCCGGTGGCGCTTCAACGGCGAATACGATCCCTATGTCACGGCGGGCGCCGACTACGAGTTCTACGGCCCGGCGCTCAAGGCGATTGCCAGAGGCAACCTCAGGGGCTCGGCCGGGGGCGACCCGGTCTCGGTTGCCGGCAAGGCGAAGATCTTCTTTCGTCCCTACGCGGCGCCGGCCGAGAGCCCGGACGCCGACTGGGATCTCTGGCTCTGCACCGGACGGGTTCTCGAACACTGGCACTCGGGCTCCATGACCCGGCGGGTCCCTGAACTCGACTCGGCGGCGCCCCGGGCCCAGGTCTTCATGAACCCTGAGGATGCTGCGGCCCGCGGACTGGCGCGCAACGACGTGGCCGTCATCGAGTCGCGGCGCGGCGAGGTTAGGGCGGTGGTCGAGACCAAGGGTCGAAACACCATGCCCAGGGGGATGGTCTATGTCCCCTGGTTCGACGAGGGCGTTCCGATCAACAAAGTGACCCTCGACGCGACCTGCCCCATTTCCAAGGAAACCGATTTCAAGAAGTGCGCCGTCAGGGTGCGCAGGGCTTGAGGGGAGAGAACATGAAATATACAGCTCTTCTGTTGTCCCTCGCGTTGGTCGTGAGTTGCTCCTCGAGCGGTCCCGAGGAGGCTGCTGCGCCACCGGCCAAGGCGCCGGCCTCGGAAGCGGTCGCCACAATCCCCGATTCCGAGATCGGTCTCGCCGCCGGCACCGCCTTCGAACAGCCACCACAAGCGCCGATCAGGTTCAGGACCGTCGATCCGGGAGACAGCGAGATCCAGGCCCGGCCCAACGCCGAATTTCCGCCGGTGATCCCACACTCAATTCAGGATTTTGGCCCCATCACGCTGAGCGAGAACCCCTGTCTCGACTGCCACAACGCGGATGTTGCCGAGGACATGGGCGCCGTTGCGGTCCCGGCGAGTCATCGGATGGATCTTCGGAACTCACCGGGTGTGGTCGGCGATGCCGTGACCGGCGCGCGGCTCGTCTGCACCTCGTGCCACGTGGAGATGACGGATTGACGGCCGCGCCATTGCTGAGTTGAACCGCAAGGGCGCAAGGGCGCAAGGGCATCGCAACCATCGCAGGGTTGCATTGATCTCTCATCGAGAGGGTTCTGGAGGACCCCGGGGGAGGTCCTTTAGTAATGATTCTTAATTTCTTGTAAAAAAAGAACTTGACTCTGGTTGATCTGTTTTTTTAGAATACTGACTGAGTACTCAGTTAGTATTCATGAAAGGCGAGGTCATCGTGTCGAAACGAACCGCCATCCTGAACGCCGCAACCAGGTCGTTCGCGACCAGAGGCTTCAGGGAGACCTCGACCACGGACCTCGCACAGATGACCGGCTCGGCGGAGGGAACGGTCTTTTACCATTTCGAGAGCAAGGAGAAGCTCTTCCTCGCCGTTCTCGACCACGTGCGGCAGGAGGTTGAACGAGATTTTGTCGAGTACCTCGAGCGCGCGAGCGTGGACTCGGGGCTCATGATGGTCGACGAGGCGGCGCGCTTCTATCTCGAGCTGGCGGCCGAGAAGGAGGAGCTGTTCTTGTTGCTCCATCGATCGGATGCGTTCGAGCTGGCGAGGGTCAACGGCCATTGCCGCGATCAGCTCGAGGCGATCTTCGACTGTTTCGTCGGCGTCTTTGAACGGGCGCTCCTCAAGGGGCAGCGAGATGGCTCCATCGAGGCGTTTCCCGCCCGCAACATGGCGTTGCTGATCTTCACGATGGTCGATGGTCTTGTGCGCCTGAGGGATACCAGCCTGTACGACCCGGGTGCGATCTATCCTGATGTTCTCGAAGCCTGCCGCAAGTTGGTTGCGCGCCGGATTCCCGCGGAGTAGCCGATGAACCTGATGAATCGTATCCTTCCATTTACGGGCTGGTTTCGGGACTATGGCTGGGGACCGTTCAAGATCGATCTCGTCTCCGGTCTGACGGTTGCTCTGGTGTTGATTCCCCAGAGCATGGCCTACGCTCAGCTTGCCGGGCTGCCGGCGCATTACGGGCTCTACGCCTCGTTCCTGCCGCCCATGATCGCGGCCCTCTTCGGTTCGAGCCGGCAGTTGGCGACCGGACCCGTGGCGGTCGTGTCGCTGATGACCTCGGCCAGCCTCGAGCCGCTCGCAGCGTCGGGCTCCCAGGGCTTCATCGAGTACGCGATCCTCCTGGCGCTCATGGTCGGGTTGTTTCAGTTCGCCCTCGGAGTGCTCCGGCTCGGCGTCGTGGTCAACTTTCTGTCGCATCCGGTCGTCAACGGATTCACCAACGCCGCTGCGCTCATCATCGCCACCTCGCAACTGAGCAAGATCTTCGGCGTCTCGGTGGAGAGCGGGGAGCACCACTACGAGACGGTGATCAGAGTGGTGTCGGCCGCGATGGAATGGACCCATCTACCGACGCTGGGGATGGCGGTGCTGGCTTTCGCGATCATGTTCGGCTTGCGCAAGCTCAATCCGAGGTTGCCCAACGTCCTCATCGCCGTCGTGATCACGACCCTTCTGTCTGTGGCGATCGATTTTGAACACGACGAAACGGTGACCAGCGACAGCGTCGTCTCGCCCGATCTTGCCGAGCTTGTCGATGATTTCAACACCACGATCACCGCCCGCACCAGGATCGACGAAGTCCGTTCCCAAGGCACGGAGATCACCACCGCGAATCACCGAAGAGTACCGGTGAGTTCTGTCAGCGGTGTCACACCCAACGCGCGATCGACCGGTTCACGCTCGGAACCGCCGTGGACGACGCCGGCGCCACCTCCGAACATCTCCTCGCACTCCATCAGCTCGCCGGGTTGCTCGATGCGCATGCATTCGAGATCAAGGAACAGGTGGCGAAGGTACGCTCCGCGTTGCGTGCGCTGATGTTTGCCCGCGTTCCCGATGGTGATCCCCGAGCCGGGTTCTACGAGGTGGACCTCGTTCCCGAGGGAGCGCCTACCGACGACCGAAGCTGGCGGCTCAAGGTCGGCAACAAACCACTCGACCCCGACCAACTGCTGATGATGGGTGGTGGAGCGGTGGTCGGCACGATTCCGAGTGGGTTGCCGACTCCGAGCCTGCCGCACATCGACATGAGGGTCATCCCGCGGCTGATCATTCCGGCGGTCATCATCTCCCTTCTCGGGTTCATGGAGGCGATCTCCATCGCCAAGGCCATGGCCGCCAAGACCGGCCAACGAATCGATCCCGAATCAGGAACTGATCGGTCAGGGGATTGCCAACATCTGCGGCTCGATCGGCCGGAGCTACCCGACCTCGGGGAGCTTTTCCCGCAGCGCGGTCAACCTCCAGGCCGGCGCCCTCACCGGGATGTCGAGCGTCATCACGAGCCTCACCGTGGTCATCGTGCTGCTTTTCTTCACGCCGTTGCTCTATCACCTCCCACAGGCGGTTCTGGCTGCGGTGATCATGATGGCCGTGATCGGTCTGGTCAACGTCAGCGGTTTCGTCCATGCCTGGCATGCTCAGTGGTACGACGGCGCGATCTCGATCGTGACCTTTCTCAGCACGCTGGTCTTTGCTCCCCACCTCGACCGAGGCATTATGGTCGGTGTGATCCTGTCCCTGGGGGTCTTTCTGTACAAGAGCATGCGGCCAACCGTGATGAGTCTCTCCCGGTACGGTGACGACAGCCTGCGCTCCGCCCTCATTCACGGGTTGGAGGAGTGCATCTACATCGATCTTGTCCGTTTTGACGGACCGCTGTTCTTCGCCAACGCCACCTACCTCGAGGATCAGATCAACGAACGGCTGCGGGCCAAGGTCGACTTGCGGCACATCATCATTGTCAGCAACGCCATCAGCGACATCGACGCGTCCGGCGAGGAATCGCTGTCGCTGCTCGTCGATCGGGTTCGCAGTTCCGGGGTGGAGATTTCGTTCAGCGGCGTCAACGAGTCGGTGATGCAGGTGCTCGAGCGGACGCACCTCATCGAGAGGATCGGCCGCGGTCGGATCTTCCCGACAATGGAACGAGCGGTCCGGTCGATCCATGCCGATGCGCATGTCAACGGGCGCGAACCGTCGTGCCCCCTGTCGAGCGTCCTCCTGCCCAGCTGGAACACGATCCGACAAGGAGAAGCGTGATGCCTATCATCTCGGTCGTCAGTGCGACGTACTGCCACGCGGACGATGTCATCCAGGGAGTTCTCGATCAGACCGGGCTGCAACGGGTCACCGACCAGGACCTCGTCATTCGAGCCGCCGGGAACTCCGGGCTCTCCGAAGCCGTGTTCGCCAAGGCGTTCTCGGCGAAACGGTCGGTCTTCAACAGCTTCACCCGCGAGCGGGAGCGGACGGTCGCCTGTCTCAAGGTGGCGGTGGCGGAGACTGTGGCCGGCGACGGTGTCGTGCTCGACGGGATCTGTGCCCACCTGGTGCCGACCAGCATCAGCCACGTTCTGCGGGTCTGTCTGGTCGCTGACCTGACGTCGCGGATCTCCTCTGCTCAGATCACCGATCAGATCGGAGAAAAAGCGGCCGCACGTGAGATCCGCCGTCAGGACGAGGATCTTGCAGCGTGGGTTCTGGACCACCAAGGGTGCGCAGATCCCTGGAGTCCGTCGCTCTACGACATCGTTCTGCCGACCGACAAGACACCCCCCGACGGTGCGATCCGGCTCATCGTCGAGAGTCTCGCCAACGCGGCCGTTCAGCCCACCGCCGATTCTCGGCGGGCGGTCGACGATTTCCTGGTCGCGGCCCGAGTCGAAAACGCGCTCGCCGCGGCCGGTCACCACGCCGAAGTCGCGTGCCTGGACGGGCGCGTGACGTTGACCATCAACAAGCACGTCTTGATGCTCGGACGACTCGAGGACGAGCTCAAGGAGATCGCGGGTCCGGTCGAGGGTGTGAATTCGGTGGAAACCCGGGTCGGCAAGGAGTTCTACCGAACCGATATCTACCGGAGGATCGACTTCGAAACGCCATCCAGGGTGCTCCTGGTGGACGACGAGCGGGAATTCGTCCAGACGCTGTCCGAGCGGCTGGAGATGCGCGATGTCGGATCAGCGGTTGCCTACGACGGTGAATCGGCGCTGCAGATGATCAAGGATGACGAGCCCGACGTCATGATTCTCGATCTGAAGATGCCGGGGATCGACGGCATCGAGGTTCTCCGCCGAGTCAAGGCGACGAACCCGCACGTCGAGGTGATCATTCTCACCGGTCACGGGTCCGATGAGGACTGCAAGACCTGTATGGCGCTCGGCGCCTTCGCCTACCTCCAGAAACCGGTGGACATCGACGCCCTCGGTGAGACGCTGAAGAGAGCCAACGAGAAGGCCCGCGGCCGAATCCACGGAGAAGGTCGATCGGGATGAAGGAGCCAATCAGCAGCAACGGGCGTGCCGGTGGCGGTCGGGGTCGTTTCGACGCTCGGTCGCAGCCCGATCTGCCGGTGGAATCGCGTCGGTATTCGCTCAATCTGCGTCGGATGTGGCAGCTGACTGCGCTGCTGATGATCATCGTCTCGGTTGGACCGCTCACCCTCATGACCGCCATCGACTACCGGGTCACCGAGACCTCCGCCGAATCCGAGATCCTGCTCCACACCTCTCGCGTCGTCTCGAACACCAAGCTGGCCGTCGAGTTCTCGCTGGTGGAGCGGATGGCCGCGCTCGATTTCATCGTCGAGGACAACAGGTTCGCCGACCTCAGCGACTGCGCCCGGGTCGAGAAGATCCTGAAAAACCTCCAGACGAGCTTCACCGGGTTTGTCGATCTCGGCGTGATCGACTCTTCGGGACGGCAGTTCTGCTATGTCGGCCCCTATGAGCTTGCCGGCTTCAATTATAGCGACCAGGCGTGGTTCGAGGACGTTCAGCAGGTCTCGACCCATATCAGCGACGTCTTCGCCGGGGTTTCGTCACGTTCCGCACATGGTGATTGCCGTCCGACATGACCTGCCGGAGGGTGACTTCTATGTTCTGCGGACATCGCTGGAGACAAAGCTGCTCGACAAGCTCCTGTCCAATCTCGAGATCAGTGGCGAGGGCGACGCGTTCGTCATCAATCGGGAGGGCATTCTCCAGACGTCGACGCGGCGGCACGGCGACGTGCTCGAGTCTCTCGACCTCGAGGTGCCCGAGTACTCGGAGACGACCCGGGTGTACGAGACGCTCGCGCCGGATGGGGTGCCGCTCATCGTCGGTTACTCCTACATTCCGAGTACCCCGTTCATCCTCATGATCGTCAAACAGAAGATCCGCGCTGATGGAACCGTGGAGCGACGACGCGTCGCCAGCTCATCGGGTTGTTGGCGGCGAGCATTTCGATCATCGTGCTGGTGGTTCTGGGGGTGACGAGCTACCTCGTCAACAAGATCCACTGGGCGGACAAACAGCGCGTCGCCGCACTGCACCAGACGGAGTACACAAACAAAGATGGCTTCACTCGGTCGACTTGGCGCCGGAGTTGCGCATGAGATCAACAATCCGCTCGCGATCATCAAGGAAAAGGCGGGTCTGATCAAAGACCTCTTCGAATTCAGCGATCGCTACGCCGATGACGAGAAGCTCATGGGGATCGTCGCATCGATCCTCGCCTCGGTCGACCGATGTTCCGCGGTCACCAGACGGCTGCTGACCTTCGCTCGTGACACCGATACCGAGCCGGTGTCCGTCGATCTCGGTGAAACGATCACCGAGGTGCTCGGGTTCATGGGCAAGGAGGCGGAATACCGGTCGATCGATGTCGTGGTCGAGGTCGATGACGACACCCCGGTGATCTCGACCAACCGGGGTCGAATCCAGCAGATCCTGCTCAACGTGATCAACAATGCCTTCGCTGCGGTCGATAACGGCGGCCGCCTCGAGATCGCGGCCGGACGGGAAGGTCCGGACCAGGTCATGATTCGGGTGACCGACGATGGCTGCGGGATGTCGGAAGCGCAGCGGGCGCGGATCTTCGAGCCCTTCTTTACCACCAAGGGCGGTCGGGGCGGTGTCGGGCTGGGGCTGTCGATCACCTACTCGCTGGTGACGGAACTCGGCGGCACCGTTTCGGTCGAGAGCGAGCTCGGCGAAGGAACGAGTTTTCTGATCAGGCTCCCGGTTGCGGGGAGCAGAAAAGGGGGCGCCGCACGATGAAAGTTCTGCTCGTCGATGACGAAGAAGAGCTGGTCACGACCCTCGCTGAACGTCTCTCGTTCAGGGGCGTCGAGGCGAAGTGGACGACGGCGGGAGACGGTGCGGTGGAGTTGACCGAGCGTGAACCGTTCGATGTCGTCGTCCTGGACGTCAAGATGCCCCACCTCAACGGCATCCAACTCAAGAAGATCCTCGAGCGGATCCGGCCCGAGATGAAGTTTGTCTTCCTCACCGGGCACGGGTCCGAGGAGGACTTCAGAATCGGCTCGGCCGAGGCCGAACACTACCTCGTCAAACCCATCGATATCGAGACCCTCGTCGCGACCCTGAACGAGGTTGTCGGCTGATGACGACAACCGATTCCGACTGCTGGAGATCCGTTTCCGAGGAGGGTCTCCGCTTTTTCGGCGAGATGTCGGCTTCGGTGAGTCACGAAATCCGCAACAAGCTCGCGGTCATCAACGAAAAGGCGGGGCTCGTTCAGGACATCGCGCTCGCCATGAAGTCCGGGCGATCAATCGATCCCGACCGCCTCGACATCCAGGCGGGCAAGATCATCGAACAGGTCCGCAAGGCCAATCGGATCGTCGGCGCGTTCAATCGCCTGGCGCACAGCGTCGACGCGAGCGGAATCAGGATCGATCTGGCCGACCTCATCGGTTTGGTCGACGAGTTGTACGGGCGAAAGGCGGCACAGGCCGAAATCACCATCGACGCGGCGGTGTCGGCCGATTCGGTGTCGCTGATCACCAGTCCGTTTCTGCTCGAAGGCCTGATCGGCGCGTGTATCGACGCCGCCATGCCACGGGTTGATGACTCGCGCATCATGACGATCGCGGCCGAGTCTCGCAGCGACGGCGCCGTGATTCGGTTTCAAAACCTGGCGGGGATCAGCGAATCCGACACCGACCTGGGTGGAAACGGGACGGGCGCCCGCGCGATCTTGACGATGCTCGGCGGACGCGTTTCGGCGGATGGACGGCATGGCGAATTGGTGCTCGAACTCACAAATCAGGAAGAACGCGACGGTGGGAGTCAGCCATGAACGAAAAGGTGCTTCTTGTCGACGACGAGGAGGAGTTCGTCGAAACCTTGGCCGAGCGGATGCGGACCCGCGGAATGCAGGTGTCCACCACCAACTCGGGGGCCGACGCGCTGCAGCTGGTGGACGACGAGAGCTTCGACGTGGTGGTTCTGGATCTCAAGATGCCGGGCATCGACGGTATCGAGGCGTTGAAGCGGATCAAACGCCGCCGTCCGGACATTCAGGTCGTCCTCCTGACCGGGCATGCCACGATCGAGAAGGGCGTCGAGGCGATCAAGGAGGGCGCGCTCGAATTCCTCGAGAAACCGGTCGATCTCGCATCGCTCACCGAGGCCATCCACAAGGCCAAGGCGACAAAGATGGTGCTGGTGGAGAAGGAGACCGAGGAGAGGATCGCGGAGATCCTGCACCACAAGAGCTGGTAGCAGTCGATCTGATTGACCCCGGGTCAGCTCCCGAGCGCCTGAGCCAACCGTCGACAGCCTTCGTCGATGGCTTTCTCGTCGGCAAAGGTGAAACAGAGCCTTGCGAACCGGTCACCGGTGTGGATCTCGCCGACCTGCTCGTCGTCGCCGGGGTAGAAGGCCGCGCCCGGAACGAAAGCGACCCTTTCAGCCACCGCGCGGTCAAAGAGCTCGCGGCTGGAGACCTCGGCGAACTCGAGCCAAAAGAAGAACCCACCTTCGGGTTCGGTCCAGGTCGCCGCACCCGCGGGGAGGTGGCGCGCGAGAGCGGACTGCATGGCGCGGCACTTGGTCGAGTAGACCTCGAGGATGCGACTCATGTGGTTTTCGAGATGGCCGAGCCGGCAGTACTCGGCGACCAGCGCCTGGGTCACGGTGGAGGTGCAGAGGTCTTCTCCCTGCCGCATGAGCACCATTGCCCTCGTCAATTCGGGTGCGGCAACACTCCAGGCGACGCGTACTCCCGGTGCGAGGACCTTGGAGAATGACGAGGCGTAGATCACGTGGGGGTCGGCGCCGGTGAGGCGTTTGAGGTTGGGCAGGGCCGCGCCGGAGTAGCGGAGCCTGCCGTAGGGGTCGTCCTCGAAAACCGGGATTGCAAGTTCGGCTGCGAGGGCGACGAGCCGGTGGCGCCGCTCGAGGCTCATGCAGGCGCCGGACGGGTTGGAGAAATCGGGCACCGTGTAGATGAGCTTGGGCCGGCGGCCGGTTTCGGCCTCGGTTCGGGCGACGACCTCGGGCAGCAACTCAACCTGCATCCCGTCGGCGTCGCAGGGAACGGTGGCGAACCGCGCGCCGGCATTGCGCAGCGAGTGGATCGTGCCCGGATAGGTTGGGGCCTCGACGATGACAGCATCGCCGGGGTCGAGAAGGACCCGGGCGATGAGATTGGCCGCCTGTTGCGAGCCGGAGGTGATGAGGAGTTCATTGGGCTCAACCTCGTAGCCCAGACGGTCGGCCATCATCGCGAGGAGCGTTTCGCGCAGCGGCGGGTATCCTTCCGATGCGCCGTATTGCAGGACTTCGCGGCCATCGCGCGAGAGCACATCGGCACAGTCGGCAAAAGGCCCGACGGGGAAGGCCGACGGGTCGGGCAACCCGCCTGCGAACGAGATCATCCCGGGTTGCCGGATCATCTGAAAGAGCTCACGGATCGGCGAGGGTTGCATGCGCTCGGCCACCGCTGAAAAACGAAAGAGTGAGGACATTCGAGCCTCCAGTGGAATTGTACAGGTGGGCGAGTTGGGCGGCGGTGCCTGGATCTCTTTCGTCCGACGAAAAGGTGCCTGGCATCCGCACGGGTAAAAACATGGATAATAGGGTTTCACGGCGTGTGACCGGGTGGTTCCATCGGGAACCGGCACTGGGCACGGAAACGGGCACGAGGGGAAATGGCGACCTGGGTCATCGGAGACATCCACGGCTGTTGGCTGACCTTGCAGCAACTGCTCGAGACGATCGAGTGGAACCCGCTGAGGGACGAGCTGTGGTTGGTGGGTGATCTCGTCAACCGGGGCCCGTCATCGCTCGAGGTGCTCCGCTGGGCGGTCGATCATGATGACCATGTGACCGCGGTTCTCGGCAACCACGATCTTTACCTGCTCGCACGGGCCTGCGGTGTCGCGCCCGGAAAGCAGTCCGATACCCTCGACGACGTGCTTGCCGCGCCCGACTGTGAGGATCTGCTCGAGTGGTTGCGAAAACGGCCGCTGATGCACCAGTTCGGGCGTTTCGTTCTGGTCCACGCCGGGCTCGCCCCCGAGTGGAACATCGAGTTGGCGCATGGCTACGTCGACGCCATCCGGGTGGATTGCAGGAGAGACGAGTCCCATTCCCTGTTGGCCGCGATCCACGTCAATCGAAACCACCCCTGGCACGTCGATCTGCCGCGCGAAGATCAACTGGCCGCGGCGGCGGTGGCCATGACCCGGATCCGGATGGTCGGCAGCGACGGGCGTGCCCTCCTCGATTACACCGGCCCTCCGGGGTTGGCGCCCGTCGGCTGTCGGCCCTGGTTCGCTTCCTCGGCCGCGCTTCGCCAGGGCTATGACGTCATTTTCGGACACTGGGCCATGCTCGGCATGTACCGTTCTCGTGGCGTGATCTGCCTCGATTCCGGTTGTGTCTATGGTGGCCGCCTGACCGCGTTCCGGCTCGATGACGGTCAAGTGGTGCAGCAGGATGTTCTCGATGAGGTCGAGGCCCGAGGCTGAAAGGACGGATCCGTGCCCGAACTCCTGATCATGCGTCACGCCAAGTCCGACTGGGGGGTCGGCCTGGCCAGTGATCGGGAACGACCCCTGGCGCCTCGCGGAGTCAAGGCCGCCAAACGGATGGGCAGGTTCCTGACCAAAGTGGGCGCCGCGCCTGATCTGATCTTGAGTTCACCGGCAGTGCGGGCCAGAACCACCGCTGAGTTCGCCAACAAGGCCGGGAGGTGGGCCGCCCCCATGGAGATCGTGCCGTCGTTTTATGGTGGCGGCTGGGCCGATGTGGTCGAGGCTGTCCTGGCCGCGGGTGATTCGGCCGAACGAATCCTCGTCACCGGCCACGAACCCACCTGGTCCGATCTGGTTTCGGTGCTCACCGGTGGGAGTCTTGTCGCCATGCCGACGGCCGCGATCGCCTGCGTTGCCGTCATCGGATCGAGCTGGGTCAGGCTCGGTCCGAACTGCGCCGAACTCCAGTGGCACGTAACACCGGGATTGGTCGAGGCGATTCTGTAGCGCCGACGTTTCGTCGGCACCGACGCCCACGAGACGTGGGCGCGACAAAGGACAGGGATCGAGATGCGTGTCGCGTCGACGTCTCTGCGGCGGCGGCGCGCACGAACTGTGACAAGATTGGAACCCATGACAGATCCAGGATCGAACGCCGACGACGCTCTTCGTGACGCATCCATCGGGCTCGATATCGAGTTCCCGGTCCGGGTGGCCTGCGTCGACATGGGATCCAATGCCATCCGTTTCCTCGCCGCTGAGTTCAGCAGCGAAAACGAGTACCTGACCCTCGATGGCGAACGTGCGCCGGTGCGGCTCGGTCACGGGGTCTATCTCTCGGGCCGGCTCGATCCCGGCGCCATGGATGGGGCGGTTGCAGCGCTGGCAGGGTTTCGAAACAAGATGGACTCACTCGGCATCGAACATTATCGGGCCGTGGCGACGAGTGCGGTTCGCGAAAGCTCGAACAAACGAGAATTCACCGCTCGGGTCCTCGACGAGACCGGACTCCGGCTCGAGGCCATCAGCGGCTCGGAGGAGGCGCGGCTGGTCCACCTCGCGGTGGCTCGTCGCGTTCCCCTCGGAAACCGGATGTGGCTTCTGGCCGATCTCGGAGGCGGGAGTGTCGAGGTTTCGCTGGTGGATCAGAACGGAACCTACTGGTCCGAATCGCACACCATGGGATCGGTGCGGCTGCTCGAGGAACTCACCGAGGCGGGAACCGATCCCGGCCGCTTTCAACGTCTTCTCGCCGAGTACATCTCGGTGCTCAAGGTGCCGGAGATGCCCGAGGCGAGGCAACTCGCCGGCTATGTCGCCACGGGCGGCAACATCGAGACCCTGGCGAAGCTCGGCGGGTTTCCCGATGAGCTCAGCGTCAGCCACCTGCCGGTGGAATCCCTTCGGACCATCATCGAGCAGCTGGCTCGGCTGTCATACCGGGAACGGGTGGATCAGCTCGGGCTGCGCGAAGATCGCGCCGATGTGATCCTGCCGGCGGCCATGGTCTACGAACGGCTTGCCGATCTCGCCGGGGCCGATGAGATTCTCGTGCCGCACGTCGGAATCAAAGAGGGCGTCCTCTACGATCTGGTGAGCGAGTTGGTCGGCCACCGGGATCACGAAGACCGGCAGGAACGCGAGGTCCTCGCGAGCGCGCTCACCGCGGGGCGGAAGTACCATTTCGACCGCGACCACGCCATGCTGGTGTCCAAGCTGTCCCTTCGACTCTTCGATCAGCTGCGCTCGTTGCACGGCCTCGGCGCCGCCGATCGGAGAATCCTGCAGGCCGCGGCGCTGCTCCACGACATCGGTCAGTTCGTCAGTTTCAAGCGCCACCACAAGCACTCGCAATACCTCATCTCGCACACCGAACTGCCCAACTTCAGCGACCACGAAATGCAGCTCGTGGCCAATGTCGCGCGCTACCACCGCAAGGCCCATCCGGCGGAACATCATCCTGACTTCACGGCGCTCGACGAGAACGACCGGACTCGCGTCACGCGTTTGGCCTCACTGCTGCGGGTTGCGGACGCCCTCGATCGTGAGCACGTCCAGCGAGTCACCGATCTCACCGCCAAGCTCAGCGACAACGAACTCACCCTGTGGCTCGACGGGACGGGGGGCCTCCTCCTGGAAGGATGGTCGCTCAAGAAAAAGGCCAATCTTTTCCACAAGCTCTTTGGCCGCAAGGTGAAGCTCAGGTTCCTGGGCGAAGAACAGGGTGTGGAAGCATGACGGAGGCAAAAGAACGCTGCGGTTGGTGCGGCACGGATGAGCTCTATGTCGCCTATCACGACGAGGAGTGGGGAGTTCCCGTGCGGGACGACCGAACGCTCTTCGAGTTCCTCACTCTCGAGGGCGCCCAGGCGGGTCTGAGCTGGTCGACGATCCTCAACAAACGGGTGGGTTACCGACGGCTCTATGACGGATTCGATCCGCAGATCGTCGCCCGTTACGATGATCGAAAGAGGGCCGAGCTTCTCTCCGATCCGGCCATCGTCCGCAACCGCGCCAAGGTCGCGGCCTCCATCGGCAACGCGCAGGCCTTTCTCGAGGTGCAGGACCGGTTCGGCAGCTTCTCGGACTACATTTGGCGCTTCACCGACGGCCGGCCGGTCCAGAATCGATGGCAGAACCCTGGCTGAGATTCCGGCAAAGACGCCTCTCGCCGAGACCATTTCAAAAGACCTCAAGCAGCGGGGCTTCAAATTCGTCGGCCCGACCATCGTCTACGCCCACATGCAGGCGACGGGGATGGTCAACGACCACCTCGTGAGTTGTTTCCGTACTCGGAAATTCCGAGGTCGAGGCGCTGATAGCGGGGATGGGGCCTGGCTCCAACGGCGTGCGGCGCGCAAAGTTGCGTGCATGGCGCGTGGGATGTCGCGACCGGTAGAGAGAAGCTCGCCTTCAACCTGGCGACCGTCAAGACCCCACCGGTCAGTCGAGGCCCGGCGCCTCATCTGCTGCCCGACCGTTTCAAAACAACCGAACCTCTTCATCCGGAGGCAGATGACCGAGCATGATCATCTTGCGCTTGTAAGCCTGCTCGCGGCGGATGGCGAGATCGGACCGTTGGGCGCGGAGCTCGGCGAGGTCCTTCTCGATCCGGCTGCGCTCGTCGTCCGAGTCGGTCTCCTGCAACCTGCCGCGCAGCTCGACCGCGCGGTCGCGGAGCTGTCGCATCTTGTCGAGGATCGTCTTCTCCTCGTTGCTGACATAGACCTTCGGCGAGCACGACGGTTCGTCGTCATCGGTCGAATCGTCGAAGATCGGCAGATGGGTCGAGACTTTTTCACTCACAATTGGAGTTTACCCGCCTGGAGCGATATTGGCACGGGTTTTCGGCTGGATTTCGCCGCCGAAACGGGAGACTTCGGCGGCGATGGCATGGGAAAACCCCAGCAGCCCAGGATGGCGGTCGGGGTCGGGTGTTTGCTAGGCTCGCCGGAGTGGCAATCGAGGATCCCATTGCGGTCGGCGTAACTCACCGCCGCCACCGAATCGAAGTGGATGACGGTGTCCGTTTGACAGTCTTCGAGTGGCAGCCCGGTACGGGCGCGGAGCCGCTGGTTTTCGTCGCCGGCTGGGTCTCCATCATCGAGGGCTGGCGGCCGTTGCTCGAGGTCCTGGCCCGCGAGCGGCCGGTCTACTACATGGAGACCCGAGAGAAGCGTTCGGCCGTCTTCGACAAGCCGCGTTTACGGCCGGAGGATTTCGCCATCCCGACCCTGGGGGACGATGTCATCGCGGTCTGTGACCGGCTCTCCATCGACCCCGAACGGCGGGTCTTTTTCGCCAGTTCCATGGGCTCGAATGCAGTTCTGGAAGCCTTCAAACACCGACGGCTCGAGGGACGGGCCGCGTTTCTGATCGGACCGAACGCCGAGTTCAGATTCCCGGGCTGGGGAAAGGCACTGGTGCTTTTCCCGACCGCCTTCTATCGTCCGATACTGCCGTTGGTCCTCTGGTATTTGAGGCACTTTCGGGTCAACACGCAGAAAGATCCCCAACAGATGGCTCGGTACCGGCGAACCCTCAGAGCCGCGGATACGAAACGACTCAAGTTGTCCGCCAGGGCGGTGATCGGCTATTCGCTCTTTCCCGGACTGGAGACCGTCGAGGCGCCGGTGGCCGTCGCCTATGCCGCATCCGACACTCTCCATGAAGGCGGCGATGTCCACCGCATCGTCGATGCCCTGCCCCGCGGCCGGGCCGTCGAGTGCCCCTCCAACACCTACATGCACACGGCCTCGGTGGCCGCCGATCTTCAGAGATTCCTGGCAACGCTGTAGAATCCGGCAATGGCCTCATCCATCAATCGCATTGTTTCGACCCTCGTTCTCGTCTTCATTGCCGCGACTTCGTTCGCCGGACAGAACCTCGCCCCGCCGTTCGCCGGTGACAGCGTTGTCGTTCTCGGCGGCGAGGACTGCGCTGACGGCGTTGTCAAGGACGACGGCACCCTCGAGACGGGCTATGGGTGGGTCCCATCGGCGGTGGACGGGCGTTATGTGCAGCGATTCGAAGCTGCCGAATTCCGGTCGCGCAAGATGGAAGAGATCTGTATCTGTTGGACCCGAACCCGGCCCGACGACGAACTGACCTTCAGCGTCCAGCTCTACAGGGATCGGGGAGGGAGGCCCGCGAGATCGCCCGATGCGTCGATCGAAGTCGTGGCGACCCTGGTGCCGACATTTCCCGACGGGGGGTTCTACTCGGTTGATGTCTCCGATTTCGATTTTCACGCGCCGACCGAGGTCTTCTATCTCGGTGTCCAGTGGAATCCGTCCGAAGACGAGTTTTTCTTTGTCTGTGTCGACAAGAGTGAGGACACCCCGGTCGTCGACGGCTGGTACATCGACGATCGTGCCGACGAATGGGCGAGCGTGCTCGACACCAACGACCCGACCTTCAACGACCACAAGGCGATGATGATTCGTGCGACCGCCCTCGAAGGGTACTTCCCGATGGTCCCGACCCTGGGCACCTGGGGTCTGCTGATTCTCATCGGGGCGATCTGCGCCGTCGGTGCGCTCGCCCTCAGACGCGGGCCGCAAAACGATTGATGAAGTTCCCGTTCTGGCTCAAGGCGGTCCTGCTGAGCATTCCGGCGGTGCTCCTGATCGTGTTCCTCGTGCTCATCGCCGTGGGTTGGTATGTCAAAGGCCAGATGCTCGATTCGGGAGGGCCCCTGCGGCCGCTCATGGCGGCCTACGATGTCCGCCATTACGATCTCGATCTTGAGGTGGATCCAAACGAGAAGAGCATTCGCGGGACCAACCGGGTGACGGTGGTGGCCGTCGCCGCCCTGGACGAGTTCGAAATCCACCTCGACGACCGGCTCGAGGTGGGTTCGGTCGAGGTCGACGGCGCTCCGGCCGAATTCGACCACGATGATGGTCTGATTCTTGTCGAGCTGGTGAAACCGTGGAGCGGCGGTGATCGCCATGTGGTGTCCATCAGCTACGCCGGGCAGCCCAAGACGGCCATCAAACCACCGTGGATCGATGGTTTCGTGTGGGCTGAAACTCCGGGCGGCGTACCCTGGGTCGGGGTGACGGGCGAGAGCGACGGCGGTGACAACTGGTGGCCGTGCAAGGACCACCCCTCCGACGAACCCGACGAGGGGATGGAGATCGCCCTCACGGTGCCGGAGGGGTTGGTCGGTCTTTCCAACGGCAAACCCATGGGGGAGGTCGTCAACGTCGACGGAACCGTCACCTCTCGCTGGCGGGTCGGGTTCCCCATCAACAACTACTGCGTGACCGTCAACATCGGTCCTTACGAGCCGGTGGAGATCGCCTACCACGGAGTCGACGGGAGCCTCGATGAGCGACTCGTGTTCTGGACTCTTGCCGAAGCGGCCGATGACGCCGGGCGGATGTGGCGGCAGATGCCGGAGATGCTCGCGGTCCTCGGCAAACGGTTTGGTGAGTATCCGTTCTTCGCCGACAAATTCTGGGTTGCTCAGGCCCCGTATCTCGGGATGGAGCACCAGACCATCGTTGCCTACGGCGCCGGGTTCTCGGACAACGAATTCGGGTTTGACGAACTGCTGCTGCACGAGGTCGCCCACGAGTGGTGGGGCAACAAGATCACCGCACCCGACTGGGGCGACTTCTGGATCCACGAGGGGTTTGCATCCTACGCCGAGGCTCTTTACGTGCTCGACACCAAAGGTGAAGAGAGCTACCTGGAGTACATGCACTACCTGCGCAACCGAATGACGAACCGGACTCCTGTGGTCAAGGGGACGGGACTCACCGCTGCCGACGCCTACTCCGCGGATATCTACGGCAAGGGCGCGTGGGTGCTTCACATGCTGCGGTTTCTCATGGCGGACGAGCGTTTTGACGAGATCATCTGGCGTTTTTCGGGTGGCGAGGATCCCGGCGCGTGTCGCTTTGCGACGACCGAGGAGTTCATGGATCTGGTGGAGGAGGTCACGACCTGGGATCTGACCTGGTTCTGGGACCGTTATCTCTTCACCGCCGAGTTGCCGTCGTGGAAGATGAGTCGGGTTTCCGACCGCGGCGCCGAGCGAATCGAACTCGCGTGGGATGACCCGGCCTTCGAGATGCCGCTGCCGGTCCAGATCGGCGATCGAAGAAGACTCGTGGCCATGCCGGGAGGCAGGGCCGAGTTTCGGGTCGATATCGGGACCGAGATCGTGGTCGATCCCGACAGCGAAGTCCTCTCGGCCGCGCGATGAATCGTGCGGCCTAATGATGAATCATGAATTATGAATTGCATCGCACATCAAACATCGCACCATCGCAGATTCTCCACGCGGCCCTGCGATGAAATTAAGAACCAAAAATTAAGAACTAAAAACTATGCGTTCGCTTTCGCGCGTCTCGAGAACCACACGACGAAGGTGCAGAGCGCGACCAGCGTGATGGTGCCGATGACCTCGCCGGGGAGTCCTTCAAAAGCGTGATCTGAAAGGATGTGGATCGCGCTCTTGGCCGCGGTCGAGCCGGTGATCTGTTTGACGATCGCGCTGGTGATCGCGTCAGCCGCGCCGATGATGGCGCCGCCGGCCATCAACCCGGACGCGAGGAGAACCCCGCGGTCGGTCCTCGCCTTGACCGTGGCGTCATCTTCGCCCTCACGCCGCCTCGCCACCATCCAAGACAGGATGCCGCCGAGCAGGACCGGGGTGTTGAGCTCCATCGGAAGGTACATCCCGAGAGCGAAGGCCAACGGGGGAACCCCGGTCATCCGGAGGATGAGCGAGAGCAGCACGCCGAGACCGAAGAGGTACCACTGGAGAGGAGCGGCCTGGGCGCCGAAGATCCCGACCAGGATCTCTTTCATGGCCGAGGCCTGGGGCGCCGGGATGCTGGCCGTACCGAAACCCTGGCCGGGGTCGGCCTGAGCCATGACCCACATCATGAGACCGCAGAAGACCGCCGCCACGAGGGTACCGACAAACTTGAGTCCGAGCTGCTTCGAGGGAGTCGCGCCGATCCAGTGGCCGACCTTGAGATCGGACGCCAGGGCGCCGGAGGCGGCGAGCGCGGTGCAGACGACTCCGCCGACCATCATGGTGACGAACATGCCGTTGCCGCCGGAGAGCCCGAGTTTGAGCAGGATGAAACCGGTGACGATGAGGGTGAGCATGGTCATCCCGGACACCGGGTTGGTGCCGACGATGGCAATGGCGCGGGCCGCCACCGGGGCGAAGAGGAAGGCGATGAGCATGACCAGACCGGTGCAGACCGCGGCGTAGAGCGCTGATCCGCCGATGCCGATGCCGTAGGAGAAGAAGAGGAAGGCGGCGAGGGCGAAGATCACCAGACCGACGACGGTGAAGGTCCCGGACAGCGACCGGTCGACCCGTGGCACTTCGGTGACGGCGCGATCGTCCTGGTGGCTCATGCCGACGATATTGGCGCCAATGGACTTGATCATGGATGGCAGTGAACTGATGATGCCCAGAATCCCGGCGCCGGCGATGCCGCCGACGCCGATGATCCGGACGTAGTTCTTGAAGACCTCATCGATGCCCATCTCGGAGATCGGGATCGAGCCGGGGGGAAGCACGTTGGGAACGTGGATCCCGATGGCGTGGACCATGGGGACGAGGACGAAGTAGGACAGGAACGAACCCGAACAGATGATGGCCGCATAACGGATCCCGACGATGTAGCCGATACCGACGATGGCGGCGTTGTTGAGGACTCTCAGGGTCATGAAGTTTCGCGCCAGGACATCGCTGAGACCCACAGCACGGAAGGTGAGTTGTTCGGCCATGAGGTGGAAGGTGGTCACCAGGCCGTCGTAGAGGGCGCCGAGACCCGCCGCCATGGCGAGGATTTTGGCCTGGCCGCCGACCCGCTCGCCGGTGAGCAGGATCTCGGTGGTGGCGGTTCCCTCGGGCCACGGAAACTCACCATGCATCTCGACCATGAAGTGATACCGCAGCGGGATCAGGAAGAGAATGCCGAGGCAGCCACCCAGAAATGAGACGGTCATGACCTGAACCACCGTCGGTTGGGCAACCCCCGAACCCGCCTCAGCCGCGAGCATGTAGAGGGCAGGGATCGTGAAGACCGCTCCCGAAACCACGTGCGATGAGTTGGCGCCGATGGATTGGATGATGACGTTTTCGAGGATGGTCGACTTGCGGGTGAACAACGGCGAAAGTCCGATCGCCAGAATGGCGATGGGGATGGCCGCTTCGATGCCCTGGCCGACCTTGAGCGCGAGATAGGCGGCGGCCATTGAGAACACCGCGCAAAACAGCAGCCCGAGAGTGACCGCGCGGGCGGTGACCTCGTAGATCCCGGCCTCATCGGGCACGATGGGGATATAGACCTCGCCCGGTTTCAGGGCTCGGCGAGCGTTCTCGGGGAGTCCTTCAATGGCGCCGGTTGGTTCGTGGCTCATGGATCCTCCTGAAATCTGACCGGGTCAGTGTACCTTTCCGCACCGGTACCAGTGCTTGGGTCTGATGGCCCCCTGCATCTGCGATCTGCACCGGCGGGCACAATAGAACCGCAAAGATGCGGAGGCCGCAATGCTGCCGCAAAGTCATTTCTCTTGCTCATCGCAGCGGTGGAGATCCCGTTTCCCGCACAGGATCAGGAGGAGCTCAGGTCAAAAACCGCGATGCTTCGCGGCACCTTGCGTGCCTCGCGTCTTTGCGGTTCCATTGTGCGTCGACCTATCATCACCATGAGCTCAGTTCTCCAACCGTGCTCGGATTTCCCTCGACAAGGCGGCGAAGGCCCGGGCCGTCGGCCGCGGCGGCATGGGCGAGGTTGACGGCGGCCGAGGTCTTTCCGACTCCGCCCTTGACGGTCCAGACCGCGAGACTCTTTACTTGGACTCCTCACCACGAAACAGGCTTTTGAATGCGGCCCTCGCCGAGGCGCTGTCGAATCGGCAGAACGCGTCGTGAAACGCCGACCGGAACTCCTCCTGACGCTCTTCGAGGGCTTCCGCGAGGCGACCCAGGGTCAGGAGGCACGATGTCGGGACATCCGGGTCGGCGTGCAGCTCGCGAGCGAATGCCGAGAGTCGTTCGCGTTGTGCTTCCATATCGTTGAAACCGCCGAGGATGTCCTGAATCCGCTTGAGCTCCTTGATTCGCGTATTGATCTCGGTTGCCGGATAGAGGCTGTGAAAAAACTCCAGGAGATAGCGGAGCTTTTTGGCATCGATCCGCAAGCGGTGCAGGGTCTCGGCAGGAGGATCGTGGTCGAGGCTCCTGCCGAGCTTGAGAATTTTGCGATGGGCTTTCGTCATGCGTTGGTTGGCGAGATCGAGGACCGATCGGGTTGCGTGTGGACCGGAGGATGGGAAGGTGTTCTCGAGGGTGTTGCGCCAACTCCTCACGAGCCGCGTGAACCTGGCTGAACGAAGCGCGCGCGCCACGGAGGTCAGAGCACGCGCTCTCGCCGATCTGATGAGATCCTCGAGGGGTTCCAAGTCGGCGTTCGCATGCGGCGGCAGGTAGGTGCGGTAGGCGGGCATCTCGAGGAGAAATACATCGAGATCTCGGAGCGGCCCGGTCAGACCTCCGAGCCACTTGAACTCGGCATTGAAGGGTGCGGCGATTTCAGCGCTGAGTGCGCCCTTGAGCTGGGTCAGTGCCGACCGGGTCCGGCGGCAGGAGACCCGCAGATCGTGCAGGAACTCGGTGTCGACATCCTGGACGATGCCATCGACGTTGGCCTCGAGGGTGGTCAGGAGCACGAGCAGAATCGCGCGCACGGCCTCGTCGGCGGGTTGGTCGGGATCGAGATCCACCCGGAACTTGGAGCTGTAGTCTCCGGGGGCTCGACCTCGGGCGGCGGCGAGAGCATCGAGATCGTGTTCGGCGGCGGCGGTGAGGCCGCTATTGAGACCGAGCTTGGCGGCAGCCGCGCCGCCGCGGATTTCAAGCATCCTGAAAGCCGAAAGCGGGTTGCCGCTCTGGTCGAGGGGGTGAACCGTCTCGAAACGAATTCGAGCCAGCATCTCGCCGGCCGCGTTCTCGATCCGGCCGTCGCGGCGGTCGATGCGGGCGGCGCCCATGGGGATGAGCGAACGGATTCCCATGACTGGGCGGAGGCTGTCGGCGAGGTGGCCGGCTGGGAGCTCCGCCGCCACTTTAGGTGTCGTCCGGGTTGCGATGGCATACGGCTCGCGATCGCGCTCCAGCAGGACCAACCGCCGGCCGGGGCCGCGTTCCTCGACGAGGGCACGACCGGCGCGGTAAAGACGCCAGTCAAAGGTTTCGAGAGCGGTCGCCACGAGGGTGGTTTCGGGTTCGATCGCCAACGCATGACCCTGCCCGAGACCGGCCGGAAGGCTGGTTTCGTCGAAGTCGGCGGGTAGGCAATAACGGCTCATGGGGTCTTTTCAGGGTGTTTCGGGGCCACGATACCATGCGAAAATCATCCGCGACGGAGGTCAGAATTGGATTTTGCTCGAGGCTGAGCGGACCGTGTCCGAGGGGCTACGCGACCTTCGAGTCGCTCTTCGGCGTCACTTCCCTCGTGCTCGAGGTTTCGGTCTTGGTCGAAGACTCGCTCGTGCTCGAGGTTTCGGTCTTGGCCGAAGACTCGCTCGTGCTCGAAGTCTCGGTCTTGGACTCACTCTTCGCCTCGTGCCCGGACTCGGCCGCGGAAGCCGCCGCGCCGCCTTTGCCTTTGCCGTAGTCGTTCACATACCATCCGGATCCCTTGAATTGGAGCGCCGGGGCGCCGAGCAGTCGTCGGGCTGCGCTTCCGCAGGCCGGGCAGACGCCGTCGGTCGGCGAGGAGACTCTCTCGATCCGCTCGAAATGGGTGTCACAACTTTGACATTGGTATTCGTACAGGGGCATCACATTCCTCCGCGCGTCCCTTGGGGACCGCCAATCGGCGATTCTCTGCCTTGAGTCGCGCCTTGTCAAGTCGCGGCTGAGCATTGCAACACGAGAAACCACCAACGTCTTCCCACCTCCAACAGGGTGTTGGGGTTCACGGTTCGGAACTTCAACCCTCGATGACCGATGCCAAAGCGGGACATGCGGACGGCGCGAGGTATGATGATGGCCTGAAAAGACGATGGAGTGGTGAAATCGTGACGATCTCGTTCCATGTTGTGCCTGCTACGGGTGTGCCGTTCGACTTTGATCCCGAGGGCGATTCCGCCGTTGTCGGTCGGTCTTCGGACGCCGAAATCGCCGTTCCCGATCGATCCATGTCGCGTCGGCACGCCCGCCTCTTCCGTGAAGGTGGCGAGTGGTTGGTCGAGGATCTCGGTTCGCGGAATGGAACCCTGCTCAACGGCCGGCGAATCACCGAGCCGACACCGGTGGGAATCGGCACCGCGCTGAGGATCGGCAGCACCACCATCAACGTCACCGAGGCGTCGGGGGGGCCGGCCCCGACATCAGCGGGGATCGAGTTCGACGGCCACACCGTCTTCCGCTCGGCCGCGGAGCTGCTCAGGGAACCGCAGGCGATCTCGAGCGGGGCCATGAAGGTCGAGGACGATGTTCTCCGGCGGTACACCGCACGACTCAAGATGCTCAACGAGGTGCACCAGTCGCTCGATCGTGCGATTCCGTTGGAAGACCTTCTTGAACTCATTCTCGACCGGGCCTTCGACAACCTCCGCCCCGAGGAGGGGACCATTTTCCTCAAAGGGGTCGATGGCGAGTACTACCGGGCCGCCAGTCGTTCCATCAAGGGTGAGAACTCCAAAACCCTGTACTCGCGAAACCTGGTCATGCAGGTGGTCGAGAAGGGTCAGGCGGCCCTGGTCCTCGACACCACCGCCGATGAGCGATTCAACCAGGCCATGAGTCTCCTGGACGCCGGCGTCCGGTCGCTGGTGGCCGCACCCCTGCTCGACCCGACCGGCGCGCTGGGTCTGATCGTGCTCGGATCGACCCTCGGGATTCGACAGTTCAACGAAGAGGACATGGAACTTCTGACCTCCTTGGCCTCGGTGGCCGCCATGCGGATCCGCAACACGAGGTTGGCGGAACAGGCGATCGAGCGTGAACGGCTGGAACGCGATGTCGCGCTGGCCAGACAGATCCAGGTCGGTCTCCTGCCCGACGCGCTTCCCGAGATCGAAGGGTGGAAACTCTACGCCCACAACATCCCGTCGCGAGGCGTTTCCGGTGATTTCTACAAGCTGGAATCCGTCGATGACGGCACCTGCGCCGTCATGGTTGCGGACGTCTCGGGAAAGGGGATCGCCGCGTCACTGCTGACCGCGTCGCTGGAGGCGCTCGCGGCCGGCCCGATCCACGACGGGGTGGCGCCGGAGGAGATCTGCGAGCGCGTGTCCCATCTTCTCTTCGAGCGGACGCCGCCGGAGAAGTACGCCACGGCGTTTCTCGCGTCGTTTGATCCGGTGTCCGGTTTGTTTCGCTACTGTAACGCCGGACACAATCCCGGGATCGTGCTCAGGGCGAAGGGCGAGGTGGAGTTTTTGAAGTCGACTGCGATGCCGTTGGGGATGCTCCCCACCGGCGTCTATGGGGCCGGCGATGTGACCCTCGAAAGGGGCGACACGGTTGTGCTCTACACCGACGGTCTCACCGAGGCCGAAAACCCCGCAGAGGAGGAGTACGGCGAGGAAAGGCTCGCCGAGCTTTGTGCGCGGCACCGGGGTGAGTCCCTCGAGGATCTCGCGGCCACCATCAGCGCCGATCAGGACGCCTATGTTAAGGGTGTTCCGTATGTCGATGATCGGACTGTCGTGATGGTGCGCAGAGTCTGATCAACCCCTGAACAGGGAAGTCTGAGAATATTCGAACCCATACCGAGAATGTGATTGCTCTCGCTTGTGTTGCAACTGTGACCGAGATACAATCTCGGAAATAGGAGAGCATCGCGACAATGAAGCCTGAACAGAAGATCGGCGGGTATCGCATCCTGTCGCCGCTTGGAGCCGGCGGCATGGGCGAGGTTTGGCGTGCCGAGGATGAAAAGCTCGGCCGTGAAGTGGCGCTCAAGTTGCTCCCCGGCGAGTTCGCCGGGGATCCGGAGCGGATGGCGCGCTTCGAGCGCGAGGCCAAGGTCCTCGCGAGTCTGAATCACCCGAATATTGCCACGCTGTTTGGTCTTGAGTCCGCAACTCCCGAGAAATCGAGTTTCGCGGGTCTCGAAGACCCGCGAAACTCGATTTCTCGGGAAGAGGTCACATTTCTGGTGATGGAGCTCGTGGCCGGCGAGGATCTCTCCGAGAGAATCTCTCGCGGCCCAATCCCCATCGACGAGGCCGTCGCCATCGCGCGGCAGATTGCCGAGGGCCTCGAGGCGGCGCACGAGGCCGGGATCGTCCACCGCGATCTCAAACCGGCCAATATCAAGCTTCGCCCCGACGGGACCGTCAAGGTCCTCGATTTCGGGCTCGCCAAGGCGTGGGAAACTCAGAATGCCGACTCGAGCCTCTCGCTGTCGCCGACCATGACCCAGCACGCCACCGCGGCCGGGCTCATCCTCGGCACGGCGGCCTACATGTCGCCCGAACAGGCGGCCGGGACCCGGGCGGACCGACGCGCCGACATCTGGGCCTTCGGAGTCGTCCTGTGGGAGATGTTGACCGGGCACAAGCTTTTTGAGGGAGAGACCGTCTCCCATGTGCTGGCGTCGGTGCTCAAGGACGAGGTCGAGCTCGACGAGCTCCCCGAATCGACCCCTGCAAGAGTGCGCGAACTCATCCGAAGATGCCTCGAGCGCAAGCCGAGACAACGGTTGCAGGCCATCGGGGACGCCCGCATCGTGCTCGAGGAGTACGAGCGCGACCCGGAAGCGTCCATACCTTCGCGCGCCACGGACGCTGGTGAGAGCGCCGGAGTCTGCCGGCACGAGGAGCCTTGTTCCGTGGGTGATTGCCACGATCGCCACCGTACTGTTTGTCCCGAGTGCATGGTTGCCGTGCGACCGGCAGCCGACGAGCGTATCGTGCTTCGGGCGGAGATTTCGCCGCCGAGGGCACGGTGTTCTGGCTTCAGGCCATCGCGCCCGGTGCGGCGCAGATCTCGCCGGACGGTTCCAAGATCGTGTTCGCAGCCGTCGATGCGGCGGGAGCACGCCTGTTGTGGATTCGCCGGATCGAGGACTCCGCGGCCCGCCCGCTGACGGGGACCGATGGCGCCGCCTACCCGTTCTGGGCGCCGGATAGTCGGCGGATCGCCTTCTTCTCGTTCGATGGAAAGTTGCGGAAGATCGATTCCATCGGGCGGACCACCGGTCACGATCTGCACTGCCGGCAACGGCAAGGGGGCACGTGGAGCGACAGCGGACGGATCCTCTTCGCCCCGACGCACGACTCCCCGATCCACCTCGTGTCGGCGGGGGGCGGCGGTTCGGTGCCGGTCACCGAGATACTCCAGGACGTCACGAGCCACCGGCTTTCCGACGTGGCTACCGACGGGCGGTTTCTCTATCTGCGCGTTCGTCGGGCGGACCGAGGGAGATCGGGTCATGGTGGGGTCGATCGGGGGTCGGGGCCCGACGGGAGCTCTTGCCGCGGCGTCGAACACGGCGATCTCGGGTGATCATCTCCTCTTCATGCGGGAAGGCACTCTCATGGCACAGCCGTTCGATCAGGAAGCGACCGCGCTCGTCGGGGATGCCGCCCGTCGCCGAGGACGTGCTGTACATCGGTGGCGCCCGGCTCGGCGCGTTCTCGGTCTCCGACACCGGGCTGCTGATCTACAACACGGGCCAGTCGAGATCCGGAGCGAGATCGTCTGGGTGGACCAGGCGGGGAGGTGCTTTCGAAGTTCGGAGACGGGCGATCTGCTCTTTGACATCATGGTCTCGCCGGATGGCCGGTTCGCGGCCGTCACCGAGCTCGAATCGGCCGTCGGGACCGCGGACATCTTTGTCTGCGATCTCGAGCGAAAGCTGAGGACCCGGTTCACCTTCGAACCCACCAACGACTGGTATCCGGCCTGGTCGCCCGACGACCGCAGGATCGCGTTCGCCTCCGCCGAAACGGGTCCGACGGGATATGGATCAAGGAGGTCGGCGGGTCGGAGGATGCCGAGCTGCTGCTGGAGATCGACCGGCAAGCAACTCTATCCGCAGGCCTGGTCGCCGGACGGCGAGTGGCTGGTCTACGAACGAACCGGGGCCGACAACAACAGGGATCTGTGCGCCGTTCGTCCCGCGGACGGGCAGACGATCGAGCTGGTGGTTCAAGGTTCGACGAGAGATTTGGAACGGTGTCGCCCGACGGCCGATGGATGGCCTTCACGTCCGACGAATCCGGGAATGACGAGGTCTACGTCACGACCTTTCCGGAACCGGCGCGGCGGTGGCAGGTCTCGTCGAACGGTGGGACCTTCCCGCGAGTGGAGTCGGGACGGGCGCGAGCTCTTCTTCGCTTCGGTCGCCGGCGAGCTCTCTGTCGCCGAGGTCACCGGCGCCGGCGAGACCTTTGACGTCGGTCGGGTGCGCGGGCTGCACTCGTGGCATCTTGCGACGACGTTTCGTCGGCCGTACGACGTGGGTGCGAACGCCGAGGAGCTGCTTGTGATTCGAGGGTTGACGACGCCAGAAGCGTGAGCCGCTGAAGGTGGTGCTCAACTGGGATGCGGAGCTCGAGGGAGGCGGCAGATGATCGGGACGAAGCTCGCGCACTACACGATTACCGGTGAGCTCGGCGCCGGCGGCATGGGCGAGGTATGGCGTGCCGAGGACGAAAAGCTCGGCCGCGAGGTCGCGCTCAAAATGCTCCCCGGCGAGTTCGCCGGGGACGCCGAGCGGATGGCGCGCTTCGAACGCGAAGCCAAGGTGCTGGCCAGCCTGAATCACCCGAATATTGCCACGCTGTTTGGTCTTGAGTCCGCAACTCCCGGAAATCGAGTTTCGCGGGTCTCGAAGACCCGCGAAACTCGATTTCTCGGGAAGAGGTCACATTTCTGGTGATGGAGCTCGTGGCCGGCGAGGATCTCTCCGAGCGGATCTCTCGCGGTCCGATTCCCATCGACGAGGCCGTCTCCATCGCGCGGCAGATCGCCGAGGCGCTCGAGGCGGCCCACGAGCAGGGCATCGTCCACCGCGATCTCAAACCGGCCAACATCAAGCTGAGATCTGATGGAACGGTCAAGGTCCTCGATTTCGGGCTCGCCAAGGCGTGGGAGACCCAGGCCGCTGACTCGAGCCTCTCGCTCTCGCCGACCATGACCCAGCACGCCACCGCGGCCGGGCTCATCCTCGGGACGGCGGCCTACATGTCGCCCGAGCAGGCGGCGGGGACCCGGGCGGACCGACGCGCCGACATCTGGGCCTTCGGCGTCGTGCTCTGGGAGATGCTCACCGGCCACAAGCTCTTCGAGGGCGAAACTGTCTCCCATGTTTTGGCGTCGGTGCTCAAGGACGAGGTCGAGCTCGACGAGCTCCCGGACAACACCCCACTGAAATTGCGTGAACTCGTTTCCCGCTGTCTGCAGCGCAAGCCGCGGCAGCGGCTCCAGGCCATCGGCGATGCCCGCATCGTGCTCGAAGACCCATTCGAGGATCCGCAACCGTCGTCGACTGCTGGTGCAGAAGGCCTTGTGGTTGCTCCGCCCCGGCCTCGCTGGCGCAGGCTGTTGCCGTGGGCGGTTGCCGCCGTCCTCGCGATGGCGCTCGCGATGGGAGCGTGGTGGGTGCTGGGGCAGAAGCCGCAGGTGATCGCCGCCACGATCGCGCCTCCTCCCGAGACTGATTTCTTTCTCGACCCGTCGAGCCCGGGGCCGGCGGCGGTGTCGCCGGACGGCCGAGCCATCGCTTATTCGGCGCGCGATGAGGATGGCGACGTCCTGCTCTACCTCCGCCGTCTCGAAGCCCCGCAAGCGCAGGCACTTTCGGACACGAAGAACGCAGCCTACCCATTCTGGTCTCCCGATTCGCGTTGGATCGGCTACTTCAATCGAGCCGACGGGACTCTCAAGAAGGTCGACTCCCGAGGCGGGCCTCCGATCACCCTGTGTTCCGCGCCCAACGGAAAGGGTGGAACCTGGAATGAAGATGGAGTGATCGTCTTTGCTCCGGAAGCCGGCAGTTCGCTTCAGACCGTTTCGTCCGCCGGCGGCGAGCCGACGAAACTCACCGAGCTCGATGTCGATCGCCACAATTCGCACCGGCACCCCCGGTTCCTGCCGGGCGGACGCCACGTCATGTACCTCGCCCGTGGTGTCACTCCAGCGGACGGCGCGATCAGGGTCGTCGACATCGGTGACGGGACCCAAACCGAGATCATGGCGTCGGGCACCCAGGCAGAGTTCAGTACCGACCATCTCCTTTTTGTTCGCGAGCAGGCGTTGATGGCTCGGCCGTTCGATCCGGACAAGCTCGAGTTCACCGGTGACGCGGTGCCGGTGGCCGAGGGCGTGCTCCTCATCCCGGGTGCGTCGCTGGCCGCATTCTCGGTTTCGGGAACGGGGGTGCTCAGCTATTCCAGCGGCAGGGCCGAGCTGGAGATCGAGCTCGAGTGGCGCGACCGATCCGGAAAGGTCGAGGGGGGGCTCGGGGATCCCACCTCGTATCGGACGGCCTCGATCTCACCCGACGATCGCCTGGCTGTCTCTCGAATCGTCGACATGGCCCTCGGTACCGAAGATCTGTGGATCTTCGATCTCGATCGCGGTCTGCGAAGCCGTTTCACCTTCGACCCCGGCATGGACATCTGGCCGGTCTGGTCCCCGGACAGCCGCAGTTTGTTTTTCTTCTCCGACCGGGGAGGCGCCAGCGGCATCTATCGCAAAGACCTGGGTGGGGCCGGCAACGTCGAGCTGGTCTACAGCGGCGAGCAGAACATGTGGCCGTCGAGCATCTCCCCCGGCGTCGCGCACTCCTTTTTCTCTTCCCGGGTTCCGGCACCGGGCATGATATTTCGGTGATCGATCTCGATCAACCGGCCCAGTCGCGGCCTTTTCGCCACACCGAATTCCAGGAGGCGGCCACGGTCTTCTCACCCGACGGCCGGTGGGTGGCCTATCACAGCAATGAATGGGGTGAGTTCGAGGTTTCTGTCACGCCCTTCCCCGGGGCCCGGCGGACCGGTGGCGGATACTCCTCGGAAAGCGGCACCTATCCGGTGTGGCGCGCGGACGGCCGCGAAATCATCTACTCGAGGATGAACGGCGAGCTGACCGCGGCCGGAGTTCGACGATGGAGGGCGAGACTTTTCAGGTCGAGAAAAGGCGGGGAGTGCTTGCTCATCGATTCAATCCGTCGATTCGGGTGGCGCCTATTTCTCGATCTCGAGCGATGCCAAACGGCTCCTCGTCGTCCCGTCGTCGACCCAGCGCGCCGACTCGCTGTTCCACCTCCTGGTGGACTTGGCCGACCGCGATGGAGGCACGGCGATGATCGGAACCACGCTCGCGCACTACCGGATCACGGCGGCGCTCGGCGCTGGCGGCATGGGTGAGGTCTGGCGCGCCGAGGAGAAAAAGCTCGACCGTGAGGTCGCGCTCAAGGTGCTGCACCCGGATGTGGCGCAAGGACGACGCGGATCGCATGGCTCGATTCGAGCGCGAGGCGAGGGTGCTGGCGAGTCTGAATCACCAGAATATCGCGCACCTGTATGGGCTGGAGTCCATCGCATCCGAAACGGAAACGGACACGGGCACGGATGCGGATGCGGACGCGGGACCAGGACCTCAAGATCCCAAGACCTCAAGACCTGTGACCTTCCTCGTCATGGAGCTCGTCGAGGGCGAGGATCTCTCCGAACGGATCTCGCGCGGACCGGTTCCTCGGCCGAGGCCGTCCCCATCGCGCTCCAGATCGCTCAGGCCCTCGAGGCGGCGCACGAGCAGGGCATCGTCCACCGCGATCTCGAACCGGCGAACATCAAGCTCAGGGCTGACGGGACGGTCAAAGTCCTCGACTTCGGTCTCGCCAAGGCCTGGGAGGCGAATTCGACCGACGCGAGCCTGTCGCTGTCGCCGACCATGACTCAGCACAACACGGCTGCCGGGTTGATCCTTGGTACCGCCGCATATATGTCGCCCGAGCAGGCCCGCGGTCAGTCGGTCGATCGCCGTTCCGATATCTGGGCGTTCGGAGTCGTCGTGTGGGAGATGCTGACCGGTCGCAAGCTCTTCGAGGGCGACACGGTCTCCGATGTCCTTGCGTCGGTGCTCAAGGAGGCGCCCTCCCTCGATGCGCTGCCTCCCGAGACCCCGTCGTTTCTGAAGAAGCTCGTCGGGCGCTGTCTCGACAAGGACTCCAAGACCCGGCTCCGCGACATCGGCGAGGCGCGGATCGCGCTGGCCAACCCGGACGAAGATGTAGCCGCTGCGGATGGGTCCCCCGATTCGTTCGCGTCGAGCCCCTGGCGAAGTCGACTTCCGTGGCTGGCCGCAGCCGTCGCAACCGTTGCGGCCCTGGCCCTCGGTGGGCTCTGGGTCGGTCGAAACGAGCCCGAGCCCCAGGTCATCCGCTTCGAGACGCCGCCGCCGGAAGATGGGCGCTTTCATCTCTCGCCCGACAACCCGGGACCGGTGGCGGTGGCGCCGGACGGATCCATGATGGTCTACTCAGGTCGGACCGCCGACGGCATCATCCGGCTCTGGGTTCGGGCGCTCGACGAGGCCGAAGCGAGGGTGTTGCCGGGTACCGAGAACGCGCAGTACCCGTTCTGGTCGCCGGACTCGCGGCGGATCGGGTTCTTCTCCAACGGGAAGCTCCGCGTCATCGAGGCCGTCGGCGGACCGCCCCTCGCCCTTTGCAGTGCATCCGACGGCAAGGGTGGAGCGTGGAACCGCGACGGCGTGATCGTCTTCGCCCCGAGCTACAACTCGCCGTTGCACCAGGTCGCCGAGGCGGGTGGCGAGCCCGTCGCCATCACGGTCTTCGATGCCGAGCGCAAGGACAACTCCCACCGGCACCCGCGTTTCCTGCCGGATGGGAAACGCTTTCTCTACATGGCGCGGTCGGCCTCGGGCTCGGGCGAAGGACACGCGGTCATGGTGGGTGCGCTCGACGGAACGGTCGACCGCCTGCTCTTCCGGGCGCCGACGGCGGTGGAGGTCGCGTCTGGGCACCTGCTTCTTCGTCCGCGATCAGACCCTCATGGCGCGCGCGTTCGACACCGACGAGCTCGAGTTCACCGGCGACCCGTTCCCCATCGCCGAGACGGTTGCTCTGCTGCCCTCGGGCGCGGTCGTCGGGGTCTTCTCCGTGTCGCAGAACGGTGTTCTCGCTTTCCAGGCAGGCGACGGCAGCGACGGGAGCTTCCGAATCGTGTGGCGCGATCGCGAGGGCAACGAGCTCGGGGCGGTCGGCGAACCGGCGAGCTACGACGAGGTCCACCTCATCCCCGGCGGCGAGCTCGCGGTCGTGTCGCTCGAAGAAGCGGGCGCGGAACCGGCGATGTCTGGGTGGTGGATCTCCGCCGCGACCTCTTCTCGAGATTCACCTTCGAGCCGGGATACGAGTACGGGCTGACCCGTCCCCGGACGGCAGGACGCTGTACTTCTCCTCCGAGAGGGGCGGGGCCTACACCATCGTGAGGAAGGAGATCGGCGGCGCCGGCGAGGGCGAGGTCGTCTTCGAATCGACGACCGAGATGTACCCGAGCTCGGTCTCACCCGATGGCGAACTCCTCTTCTTCTACCGCGGCGGCGAGACCACCAACTACGACATCTGGGTGCTGCCTCTA
>CAVQJV010000014.1:0-140279 GCA_963712805.1 uncultured Acidobacteriota bacterium
AGGGGCCGAATCGACGAGGGCGAGCGCTACCTGAAGCAATCGCTCGAAACCCGTCGCAGGGTCCTGGGTATGACCGCTTCGACACCCTGCTCTCCATGAACACCATGGCGTTCTGGTACTACAGGCAGGGGAGGATCGACGAGTGCGAGGTGCTGCTCAAAGAGGCCATCGATCGGGGCCGGATCGCCATGGGCAACGACCACCCCGACCTCCTTGTGTGGCTCTACAACATGGGGACGCTCCTGCAGCTTCGTGATCGCCCGATCGAGGCGGAGTCCTATATCCGTGAGGCGATGGAGACCCGTCGGAGGGTTCTCGGCCCGGCACACTCCGAGACTCTCAGGGTTCTTTTCGACCTGGCGGATCACGTTGACGGCATGGGTCGGCCGGGTGAGGCCGAACAACTGCTCCTCGAGGGTCTCGAGGCGTCTCTCCGCGACCACGGTGACGCCGACCCGTTGACCGTCGCCGCGCGCACCGCGCTTGCCGGGCACTACATGACCCACGACAGGGAGGACGACGCCCGAGCTGTGGTTGCGGAACAATTGGAGGCGCTGCGGGTGGTTGCCGAGGCATCTGAGGATCCCGGCCCGAAGAACGCCTTTGCGTGGGAGGCGCTGACGTGCGAGCCGGCCGATCTGCAGGACCCCGGAGCGGCATTGGTCTTCGCCCTCGAGGCCGTCGAGCTCGGCGAGTGGCAGGACCCGGATGTCATGGACACCCTCGCGCTCGCCTATCACCGCACCGGCGACAGCGCGCGGGCGGTGGAGGTGGAGTTGAGGGCCCTTGAACTGATCGACGAGGCTGACGCAGCCCGCCGCGCACCTTTCGTGGAAGCGCTCGCGACCTACCGGAGCAATCTCGAGGACTGAACCACCGCAAGAATTCATCGCAGTTTCACCGCAAAGACCGCAAAGAACGCCAAGACCATCGCAATGAGCATCGCATGGTTGACCCATCGCACAGTTCTCAAGAGAAGGTTTTCTTGTGAAATGAAAGCCGCAGAACTGCAAGGGTCGCAAGGCATCGCAAAATGGGACACGGATGGAAACGGTCTTGTTCTTGGGAGTTATGAAATGGAAGTTCTGCTCGACCCCGGATTCTGGCTCGCTCTGTTCTCGGTGACCCTGATTCAGATCGCCCTCGGCGCCGACAACCTGATCATCATCACGATCATCGCCAACAAGCTGCCCCTCGACAGCGCAAGCGGTGCCTGGGAGCTCATCCTCGCGATGGCGTTCCGCATCATCCTGCTGGCGGTGGTGAGCCGGATCCTGCGTACGCGACGCGGGGTCTTCTGACTTCGACAGCTGGGTCTGCGGGATCACTTCCACGGTGTCAGCGGCAAGGCGGTGGTGCTCGTCGCCGGCGGGCTGTTCCTGATCTGGAAGGGGGTCAAGGAGCTGCGCCTCAAGGCCAAGGGCGTGGAGCACGAGGTCGAGGAGGCGGAGCGCTTTCGCCAGGTGGTGGTCCCTGATCGTCGGCCTCAACCTGCTCTTCTCCGTCGACTCGATCCTCACCGTGGTGGGGATGACCGACGTCTTCCTGGTGATGGTGGGCTCGGTGGTGATCTCGGTGGCGCTCATGCTGGTCTTCGCCGGCTCCATCTCCGACTTCATCACCGCAACCCGGACTTCGAGATCCTCGGCCTGTTCGTGCTGCTGCTGATCGGCTTCGTGCTCTTCCTCGAGGGAGGTCATGTCGCCGACCTGACCGTCAACGACAGCGGCTTCCCGTACATCCCGCAGTGGATCGTCATTTTCATCCTGCTGCTCATGTTCAGCGTCGATTTCTACCAGAACTGGCTCGAGCGCAAGCGCGAAGGACCCCGTGGAGCTGCGGCGACGGAAAAAATGATGAATGATGAATGATGATGATGAATGACATCACAACCGACCCGGGAAATCCTGAGATGAAATTCATCATCGATCATTCATCATTCATCATTTGAAAAAGGGCCTCCGACCGATGCCGGAGGCCCCTGACTTCAGGAGGCCTTCTCGGCCCGCACTTTCTTGGCGATCTCGCGGATCTTGGCGAGATCCTGCTTCATCTTGGCGTAGCCGTACCAGGTCGTGTAGTCCGGGTTGATGTGGAAGGCGCCTTGGAACGTCTTCATCCGGTGGTCCATGAACATGTCGTAGAGGATCTGTTCGGCCTCGGTCTCGACCTCGTAGAAAGCGAGCAGTTGTGGGTAGACGCCTTCGCCTTCAGATACCTCGATGAAGCCGTCGCGCCGCAGTCCGGCGACGATCTCGATGGCCTCGGCGAAGAGCTTGTCGGCTTCCTTGAGCATCTTGTCGGCGTTGTCGATGTTGGCCTGCCAGAAGCCCTTCGAGTGGCACTTGCCGCAGGTGTCGGTGATCCGTTTGCGCTCGGCGGCGAAGGTCTCAGCGTCGAGACGGGCGATATCACCGGCCTTGACGACCTCGAGGAGCGCTGTGGGTTGGCCCTCGGCGTCGAGGACTCCGAGGCCCTTGAGCACCGAAACCCGATATCCCATCCACTCTTCGTCTTGTTCGGGGAGGCGGACACCGAGGAAGCCCCACGGGGTGCGGACCCGGTGGTCGCCCTCGGGCATGTGGCAGTCCTGGCAGGTGGGCCCGCGGTGGGCTTCACGATCGAGGAGATAGGCGACACCGTGCTTCGACGTCGACCACATCTCCCACTGTGGGTGGTCGAAGCCCTGGTGGCAGGTCTGGCAGGCTTCGGGTTCGCGCGCCTCGGCCACCGAGAACGAGTGCCGGGTGTGGCAATTCTGGCAGTCCATGCCGTACTTGTAATACTCGCGAGCTTTGCTCTTTCGGTCGTCCTGAGTGGCGATGCCGAGGGTGTGGCAGCCGCCGCAGCCCTTCTGGCCATCCATGAAGGCGTCGGGCTGGCCGTGCGAGAACGGCAGCGCCTGGACCGCGAGCAAACCCTTGGCGTGTTTGCCGGCGAGGTACTGGCCCGCCTGATCCTCATGGCAGGCCTGGCAGGTCGCGATGGTCGGCAGCTCGGCGTTGTCCGCGTCATCCATCCCGGTGTGGCCTTCGCCGTGGCAGTCGGCGCACCCCATGGTCTTGGCCATGACGCCGCGGTTGAAGTCCTTGACGAGCCAGGGGGTGACCTTGGCGTGGCAGTCTTCGCAAGCGGATTGCACCGCTGCCGCTCCAGACGCCGCTCCGACAATGATGAGAATACCGATACACACCAACCATCCACCACATCGACGCATCGAGAACCTCCCCCGGGCCGTTGGCCCCTCCATCTTTCGTGACAATTCTCTGACAAAGAGAGTACTCGGTCATTGATCAAGGTCAACAAGGGACTGAGGTCTTGGGGTCTTGAGCGATGGAACCAACCCGTTGCGGTAGACGACCATCGCCGGCGAGACGCCGGCGCTACAAGCGTCGCAGCGCCCTTTGCGGCGCCTGCGTCTCTCGGGGGACACGGTCAACCCGCCGCGCTTCGTAGGGGAAGAGTTCCGTGATCAACGATGGGCGCTGGGCGATTACCGATCACTGACCTCGGTAGCGTCGTACTGCAGAAACTCAACCGGCGCTCCGTTGTCGACGATGAAGGCGACGGTGACCCCGTCGGATGGGCTGTTGGGTTCGATGAGGATCTCGTGGCCTTCGAGGGCTGCTTGAAGATCATCGACCGTGAAGGCGACGTGGGGTACGGTCTGCACGAGGTCGGGAATCGGGCTGCCCGGCTCGAACCGGATCCACTCGATGCCGAATGGGTTGGTGTCGAAACCGACGACGTGCATTTTGAACCGTTCGAGGTAGATCTCGCCCTCGCGAGGAGCGGCGGTTGGTATCCCGATGTGGTGGTAGGTCAGTTTCACTGAGTCTCCTCCGGCCGGATCGATCGGCCCAAGCCCTCGAGACCTCAAGACCTCATTCCCTCAGAACTGGCTCTTGGCCTGGAACTCCGCCAGTGCTCGGCCGAGTCTTGGGTTCTCGCCGAGCAGCCGGTACTGGAGCATTCTCAGCACGGTCACGAAGTCCTTCCACTCGGAGACGAAGCTCTCGGGTCCGGTGATGAGTTCCTTGGCCTCCTCGAGGCTGGCCCGGAGGTACTCCGATGATTCGGTGGCCAGGAGGTCTTCGGAGAGGTGAGCGATGATCCTGCCGAACTCGCCGGCGTCGAGCCAGACGCCGCGGCAGCCGTTGCAGCAGTCGATGGCGACTCCGGTGTCGCCGTACTCGATGGCGACCAGCGGCACGGAGCAGGCGGGGCAGGCGATGGGTTTTTCGCTGATCTGGAATTGATCCCCGTGGTCCCAGAGCTCAAAGTCCATCCACTGCAGGTCGGGGTCGGCCCCGTCCTTGAGCCGGCGGAGCTTCTCGGAATCGAGCCAGATTCCCTGGCAATCGCGGCACTCGTCGATTTCGACGCCCTCGATGGATCGAGTTTCAAGTTCGGTGGGGCAACGAGGACATTTCATGAGTGTCTCCTTCGAAGGGGGATGCAGTCGGCCGTACCCATCATGCCTGGGAGCGGATACTTCGGCAACCGCGAGCTGTGTTCTCCCCTGCGCATCGGGCCGGGCAGCGTGCGAGCGTGGCCCCATTGACTTGACACGGACCGGGTCGCCGTGGCTCAGTCGCGGGTGTGTTGGACCCCATCCGAGATCACCGCGGCTCCGGTTTGGCGATTGCAGGACTCTCGGTCCGCTATCCGCGGGCCGCGGTCCCCGTGTTGGGTGAGGTAGACCTCAGCGTCGGGCCCGGCGAGGCGGCAGGTCTGACGGGCCGCTCGGGCGCCGGCAAGACCAGCTTGCTCCACGCCGTTGCGGGACTGGTTCCGTGGCTGACCCCGGCCTCTCTCTCCGGGGAAATCACCATTGCAACCGAGGCGATCCAGGACCTCGATCCCGGCCAGCGGGCCCATCTCATCGCCACCTGCCTCGACCGTCCGGATGCGCAGCTCTTCCTGGCGACCGTGGGCCAGGAGATCGAGGCGGCGCGGCGACTCTACCGGGGAGGGGACTTTGTCGACGCGGTGGTTGCTGGCTTCGGCCTCGGCCGCTTTTTGGATCGCAGGGTGACCGAGCTCTCATCGGGAGAACGCCAACGGGTCGCGCTGGCCGTTGCGCTCGCCGGTTGTCCGAGGCCGATCCTTCTCGACGAGCCCACCGCCCACCTCGATGGCGCCGGTGAAGCGGCGTTGGTCGGGCTTCTGCGCCAGGCCAGGAGCCGCGGAGCCGCCATCATCATCTCCGAGCAGGCAGGGTGGCGTCTCGATTCAGCCGTCACGTCGTGGTTCGAGGTCGGCGGTGGCCGCCTCGGCCCAACCGAGGCACCTGCCGTGCCAGAGGTTCCGGGCCCAGGCCACCAACCGGGTTCAGAGGTGGCTCTGAGCGGTCGTGGATTTTCGGTATCGCGGGGCGGTCGCACCCTGGTGGAGAACATCGACCTCGATCTCCACGAGGGAGAGATCGTCTTTTTGTCGGGGCCCAACGGGAGTGGGAAATCCACCCTCGCACGGGTCTTGGCCGGGTTGGCGGCGACCGGCGGGGGAGAGATCCGACGAAACGGCCGGGTCGCTCTGATGCTTCCCGAGGCCGATCTCCAGCTCTTTGCCTCGACGGTCATCGGCGAGGTCTCCGACGCCATGACCAGCCAGGGGGAGCGGGCGCGAGTGCTGCGCCGTCACCGCCTGGAACATCTGGCGGCGCGAGCCCCGTGGACCCTGTCCCGCGGCGAGCAGCAGCGGTTGGTACATGCCGCCCTCGATATGCTCAGACCCGAGGTCATGATCGTCGACGAGCCGGCCCAGGGTCTCGACCACGATGATGTGCTGGACCTTTTCGAGCTCATTCGACGCCGGTCGGCCAAAGGCCGCGCCTACCTCATCATCTCACACAGGGAAGAGCTCGCCGCAGCGGCGCACCGTCGATTCGTCATTCGCGATCGGCGGCTCGAGGAGGTCGGTGGATGAAAGACCTCCGACCGTGGACCCACGCCGCGCTCTACGGCGCTCTCTGGGGTGCCCTCGAAGCGACGGTGGGGACCGCCATTCACCTCGGTCGGGTGCCGTTTCGGGGCGAGATCATGGGTCTCATCGGACTCGTCTGTCTGGTCTGCCTGCGGCGGCTCCAGCCGCGAGTCGGGGTGGTCCTCGTTGCCGGTTTGACGGCGATCTTCCTCAAGGTCTTCACCCTCGGCGGTCTCTACCCGGGTCCGTTGGTCGGAATCGCCACCCAGACCCTCGCGGTCGAGTTCGGCTTTCTGGTTGCCAGAGGTCCGTGGGCCGCCGCCCTGGGCGGGATCATCGCGCTGGGCACCAACCCGATCCAGCGGGTGGTGACGGCCTGGATCGTCGGTGGATCCGAAGCGGCCACGGCGGTGCTCCGCGCGGTCGGTGAGCTTGGTGGGGTGGAGGCGAAATGGGTGTTGGCGGGCTTTGTCGGTCTCGCCGCGTCAATCGGTGCGTTTGGAGGGGCTTTTGCCTGGCGTCTCGCAGGCCGGGTCGCCCGCCGCCTCGGGGGTGGCCGGTGAATCCTCTGCTTTTTGTCGTTCTCGCGACCGCGGTCGGGGCGTCGTTCGCGTCTCGAATCGAGGTCGTTGCGGTGGCGGCCGTGGTTGCCTGCGCGGTTGCTTGGATCGCCGATCGGGATTCGTTCCGGCGGGTGCTCCGGATCGGCCTGGTCCTCGGAGCGGTCTTCGCCGCGGCGGCGGCGACGGCGGCCGTGGCGTGGGCTTCGGGGCTCGACCGCGGTCTGATGATCGGCGGCACGGTGCTGCTCCGCCTGGTGGTGCTCGGCACCGCGGCGGCGGTGGTGACACGGAGCGTTGATGCCGAGACCATCATGCGGATGACCTCCCGGTTCGGGATGGAACGCCTCGGTCTGGTCTTCGGGCTCGCCCTCAACGCCCTGCCGCACCTCAGCGAGACGGCAGCGACCGTCTGGGACGCTCACCGGGTTAGAAGCGCGGGGAGATGGGCGGCCGTGCGGCGGCTCCCGGCCCTGGCGGAGGTTCTTCTGGCGCACACGAGCAGGGTGGCGGATCAGGCGGCGGCCGCGGCCGCGCTCCGCGGCCACACCGCCCTGAGTCGGACCATCGCACCCCTCGGCGCCGCGAACGCGAACCGTGGTGATCACCGGCCGGACCGGCAGCGGCAAGTCCCTGCTGGTGAGCTCGGTGGTCGACGAACTCGGCCGTCGCGGCATTCCGGTCGCGGGTTTCCTGCAACCGGCCATCATCGAAGACGGTAAGAAGGTGGGTTTTCGCGTTCAGGACGCCGCGACCGGAGAGGTGCTCGATCTCGCTCGACGGGTGGCTTCGGGCGGTGGCGCCTTCGGGACCTCGTTCGAGTTCTTCGACGAGGGGTTCGACCTCGGCAGGCGAGCTCTCCAGAAGATCCCCTCGGGCTCGGTCCTCGTCGTTGATGAATTGGGCCCGGTTGAACTCCGCGGCGGTGGTCACTGGCCGGCGGTGGAGCGGGCTCTCCTCCATGACACCGTTCCGGCCGGCCTCGTCGTGGTCGTGCGGCGGACGCTGGTTCCGGCGTTGGTCGAAGCCCTCGACGCCGGCGATGTGGTCGTGGTCGATCTCGATGTGGAGGGCATCGATCCGCTCGCAGTCGTGATTGATGCTCTGGTGGTCGAACCGTCAATCCAAGATTGACCGTCATCAATGCCGCGAACGGGGATCCGAGCGAGAGTCGGCACCAGAAGCATTGCATGAGGTGAGAAATCGCCTGCGATGGAAACTCAAAACTCAAAACTAAAAACTCCGCACACGTATACTCCCTCCATGCCCGATCGCCCTGAAACCCTTCAATACCTTCCTCTCCTCCACCTTCTCTCCGATGAGGATCGGGAGCGGGTGATTTCGGCGGGCCACAGCCACACTCTGGCCAAGGGCGAGATCCTGTTCCACGAGGGAGATCCGGCCGAGAGCCTGTGCGCGGTGGTCAGCGGTCGGATGAAGCTGGTGCGTTACTCGCCGCGGGGCAAGGAGCTGCTGCTTCACCTGGTGCCCGCGGGAGCGTCGTTCGCAGAAGCCGCCCTCTTCGGATCGGGTGGGTATCCCGCCACCGCCGAAGCCGTGGAACCGAGCACCATCTGGTGCCTGCCGCGGCTCCAGCTCGTCAACCTGCTGCGCAACCACCCCGAGATCGGGATGGCCATGATCGGATCCGTCTCGGCGTGGACGCGGACCCTCGCGGGCAAGCTCGAGATGCTGACCCAGCGTCGAGTCGAGGAGCGCCTCGCCCTTTTCCTCATGAACCGGGCCGGACGGAGAGAGCTCGAGCCGGGCGAGATCATCGAGCTCGGCCAGCCCAAACACCTCGTCGCCGCCGAGTGCGGCACCGGTCCCGAAGTGCTTTCGAGGACCTTCAAGCAACTCGAGGATGACGGCATCATCGAGACCGGAACCACGACCGTGAAGGTCCTCGACCCGGAGCGCCTCGCCGATCTCGCCGAGTGGCTCGGCAGGTGAGGAATGATGAATTAGGAATTATGAATTATGAATTGCATCGCACCATCGCACCGCTTCTAGGAGCATCTGCGATGGCCATTCAGAATTCATAATTAATAATTCAGAATTCAGCTGCTCCGCAGCAGCGCGCCGAGTTCGGCGAGGGCGGCGAGATTGGTGGGCTCATCTGGACGCAGCGGCACCACCACGAGCGGGTGGGAGTCGCCGAGGAGTTCGCGCAGTTGCGCGACGCCTTGGTGGTCGCGGATTCCGAGCCAGGCGAGGAGGCCGCGGCCGTCGTTGAGATTGACGACCTCGGGAGCGTCGTCGACCTTCGGGTGGACCCGGTTGACGACGATGGGCCCGAGTCGGTAGCCGGTTTCGGCGAGCTTGCGGGCGAAGAAGAGAGTGTCGGCCACCCGCTGTTCTCCGGGCCCGCTCACCAGGGTAAAGCTGGTTTCGTCCGAGCGCAGCATCTTCTGGACATCGAGGGCGCGTTCGACAAAACCGTCATAGAGCGGTGCAAAGGCCTGGAAGAACTCCGCCATGTCGCGCAGCAGCTCCATTCCGACCATACGATCGAAGAAGGCCTCGACGTTTCGACCGAGAACGCCGAGCTTGGCCATGGCCTTGAAGTTGCCGTTGGCGTCAAACCAGGGTTTGAGGGCGATCCGCAGCGCTCCCGACTCGAGAAAGGCGACGATCCGCTCGGGGGCCCCGAGGAAGTCGAGGGCCTGCCTGGTCGGTGGGGTGTCGAGGATGACCCGGTCGTATCGGCCGTAGTTGGCGACCTCGAAGAGCCGCTCCGAAGCCATGTATTCGAGGACGCCGGCAAGGCTGCCTGAAAGGTGGTCATAGAACCGGTTGGTGAGAATCCGTTGCCGGGCGACGTCGTCGGGAGCATAGCGGTCGATGAGGGTGTCGAAGGTGCGGCGGGCGTCGAGCAGGCTCGCCCAGAGTTCGCCGCCGGCCTCGAACGGAACCTGGATATCGTTGGTCTCGGGATCGGCGTCGACGCCGAGGGCGTCCTTGAGACGCAGGGACGGGTCAAAGGTCATCACCAGGGTGTCGTTGCCGTTGACGGCCTCATCGACGGCCATGGCCGCGGCGAGGGTGGTTTTTCCGACCCCGCCCGAACCGACCACGATGGTCAGCGGCCCGCTCACGACGCCCTCAGCTGGGTCTCGATCCGGCGGGCGATGGCGCCGATCAGCGCCGGCCCCGGATCGATGGCCATGAGAGGGACCTCGGCGAGTGGGCCGGCCCAGGAGGCGTTGAGACGCTCGAGTTGGGTGACGTTGATGGCCCGACGGTCGCGCCACAACGCGGTCGCCGGGTCGTCCTCCCCAGCATCCTCGTCGATGGCCGGGTAGAGCGCGTTGGCGATGACGACCTCGGGCTCGCGCCCGAGGCGTTGGTCGAGCGAAGTGATGAGTTCCAGGGACTCCTCGACGGGCATCTCCTCGGCGGTGGTGACCACGACGACGCCAAAACGGGAACGATCGCCGAGGAAGGCGGAGATGAGCTCGGCCATGTGGCCGATGGGTCCGCTGCGAACCACATCGGCGACGAGTTGGGGGGCCGCCAACCACGAGACTCCGTGGCCGGTGGCGGGGGCGTCGAGGATCACGACATCGGGGCGGCGGAGCGCCGGCGGGCCGTGGCCCTCGACCATCCGTAGGGCGCGGCCGAAGACAGCGCTCTCCTTGAGGCCCGGGGCGCCCTCGGTGAAGTGCCGGTGGACGGGGCTTGAGAGCACCCGGTTGACCAGAAGCCCGACCTTGAGTTTCTCACGCACGAGATCGTCGATGAGCTCTCGCGGCTCGATGTGCTGGAGATAGAGCCGCGGTGACGCGTTGATGATCTCGCCGCCCGATGGCTGGGTGTCGAGCAGCTGGTGGAGATTCTCCCGTGGGTCGACTTCGAAAAGCAGGACCTTGCGACCGCGAGCGGCCAGCAATCGCCCGAGGGCCGCCGTGACCACGCTCTTGCCGACGCCGCCCTTGCCGGTGACGACCACCAGCTCGAGTTCCTGCAGGCGTTTGAGGACGTCCAACGGCTACTCGCCGTACAGCTCTGCGATGACGTCGGAGAACTGCTGCTCGACGACCCGCCGCTTGACCTTCAGGGTCGGGGTCAGCTGACCGCCTTCGATGGAGAGCGAAATCGGCAGTACGCGGTGTTTTTTGATCTGCTCGTAGCGTGCCAGCGAAGCGTTGGCGCTGATGACGACCTCGTCGAAGAGGGCCGAAACTTCGGGGCGCCCCACGAGATCTTGATGGTCGGTGAAGGAGACTCCCTCTTTCTTCGCCCAACGCTCGAGGTCGTCAAAGCTGGGGGAAAACAGCGCCACGATGTAGGGACGGCGGTCGCCGATGAGGACCGCCGTTTCGACAAAGGGCGATTTCTTGAGCTGGCTCTCGATGGGCTGCGGCGCGACGTTCTTGCCGCCGGCGGTGACGATGAGGTCTTTTTTGCGATCGACGATGAGAAGGAATCCGTCATCGTCGATCTCGGCGATGTCTCCGGTGGTGAAGAACCCGTCCTCGGTGAAGACTTCTTTGGTTTGCGCCGGCTTGTTCCAGTAGCCCGACATGACGCTGGGGCCCTTGACGAGAAGTTCGCCATCCTGAGCGAGTCTGATCTCGATGTTGTCGAGGGGTTTGCCCACGGTGCCGAGGCGGCTCTCGCCGGGGTTGGCTCCATTGGCCGCCACCACGGGCGAGGTCTCGGTGAGGCCATAGCCTTCGACCATGAATACACCGAGGGAGTGGAAGAACTCGTTGACGAAGAGCGGCAGCTCGGCGCCGCCGGAGACGCAGTACCGAAGCCTGCCGCCGAGACCTTCCCGGACCTTGGAGAGGACCAGTTTGTCGGCGAGTTTGTGGCGCGCAGCGAGGTAGCCCGTCGGTTTTTCACCGTTCAACCGGCAGCGAGCTTCCTCGCGACCGAGATCAAGGGCCCAGTTGAAGAGCGAACGTTTCACCGCCGGCGCCATCGCCACTTTGTCCATCACCTTTTGCATGACCTTCTCGTAGAACCTGGGCACGCCGGTGATGAGGGTGGGCTTGATCTCGCTCAGCAGATCGCCGACGTGGTAGACCGAGCAGTAGGCCTTGGAGGTCTCCTTCCACATATAGCAGTAGCCGATCATTCGTTCGAGAACGTGGCAAAGGGGAAGGAACTCCAGGGCCAGGTCTTCGCGGGTGACCGGAATGCGGTGGGCGGTGCACAGGACGTTGGGGACCAGATTGTCGTGGGTGAGCATGACCCCTTTGGGTTCGCCGGTGGTGCCGGAGGTGTAGATGATGGTCATGAGATCGCCGGGTTGGACGGCGGCGGCTCGGTCCCAGAACGCGGCCTCCAAGTCGCCTTCGAGCGAGGCGTCGACAAGATCGTCGAATGGGTGGACGCCCTTGTCGCACGGGCCTTCGATTTGAATCAGATGCTTGAGGTCGCGGCATTTCTTCTTGATGGCGACGAACTTGGCCATCTGCTCCGGGTTCTCCGCGACGACGATTTTGGCTCCGGAGTCTTTGAGCTGGTACGCGATCTGCTCGGGTGTCAGGGTGCCGTAGATGGGCACGTCGACGGCGCCGAGTGAGAGCGTGGCGAGGTCGATCATGTGCCACTCGGGACGGTTGTCCGAGAGCAACATGACCCTGTCTCCGGCCGCAACGCCGAGCTTGGCCAGGGCGCCGGCGAACGACGCTGTCCGGTCGAAGAACTGGTGCGTGGTCAGCACCCGGCGGCCCGCCGGGGTCCAATGTGAGTAGTGCTCGCCACGCGGCGATTCGACATCGTGACGATAGAAGTCCAGTACCGTTCGTGCGGACATGTAAGACCCCCCCGCGGATTGATCTGGAGCTTAACACGCGGGCTCCCGTTCAGCGTCGAAGAACCGCCTCCGCGAGCCCGTGCCGCTCGGGGGGACCATCGCCGTGGCGGTGCTCGGGACCGAGGCCTTCCCAGCGGTCGATGAGCTGCCAGTCGGGGAAGAAACGGACGAGTTCGCCAGGCTCGAGGTAGGTGCGGATCTCCCCGTGCGGACTCTCGAAGGAGCCCTTGCCGATTTTGTTCCATTTACGTGCGTGGATCCCGAACTTCGGGTCCGATGTGGTGAAGGCGGTGATGATGATGTGGCCTCCGGGCGCGATCAGCGATTCAAACAAGGCGAACATCTCAACGATCTGCGTCCGGGTCAGAATCGGGATCAGACCAAAGGCCAAAACCGCACCGAACCCCTCATCCGGACGGACGACTTCAGCGAGAACACCGCACTGGCTCTGGATCTCCAGACCCTCGGCCTCGGCCGAAGCTCGGGTCTGTCTCACGGCCTCGATGGAAGGATCGAGGGCGCGAACGGTGAGCCCGTGCCGAGCGAGGAATAGAGTGTTGCGCCCTTGGCCGCACCCCACATCCAACACCGGGTAACTGCGATTGAGAAGCTCGAGGTGACGGACGAGGATCGGCGCCGGTTCGGATCCGAAAAGGTCCGGAGTCGAGGCGTAGTCCTGGTTCCAGTCGTTCATGTGCTGCGATCCTATCAATCCCGGTTTTGCCGAGATTGGAAATATCGCGATTGAATCTCAGGTTTTTCCGAGTGCCTGTCGTACTCGGCAAAACCTGGAGGACCGATTTTCATGAACGATTCCAACCCTTTCCGAATCACCGGAGGCTCGCCGGAGCCCCGGTTTCTTGGTGCGCCGGTCGACGAGGCCGATCGGTCGGCGCCGGCCCTCGAACGGGTCGAGAAACTCATTTCCTCGGCGACTGTCTTTCTCTTCATGAAGGGCGTACCGGAGCAGCCGCAATGCGGGTTCTCGGCCAATACCGTCGCGATACTGGAGACGATCGGGATTCCGTACGCGACCTTCGATATCCTCTCCGATGAGTCGATCCGCGCCGCAGCCAAGCAGTATGCGAGTTGGCCCACTTTCCCCCAGCTTTGGGTCAGAGGTGAGTTCATCGGCGGCAACGACATCATGGTGGAGATGCACCAGACCGGTGAACTCGTTGCCCTCGTCAAAGGAGCAACCGAATGAGCGCTTCCGAACTGGTGATCGTCACCGAGCGGGCGGTCGAGGAAATTCGTTCGATCTTCGAACGCGAGAAGCCGGGCTCGGGTATGGGTCTGCGCCTCGGCGTGGTCGGTGGTGGGTGCTCGGGGCTCTCCTACGAAATGGAGTTCTCCGAGACCCGCACCAACGACAAGATCCTCGATTTCGACGGATTTCGCGGTTCTGCTCGATCCCAAGTCCGCCATCTACCTCAAGGATGTCACCCTCGATTTCGAGGACGGCCTCAAGGGCAAGGGCTTTGTCTTCAAAAACCCGAACGCCACCAACACCTGCGGCTGCGGTGAGAGCTTCAGCGTCTGAGGTGATCGGTCTCGACGGCGCGTCGCCGATTTCCCGGGCTGGTCACTCATCGAAGTCACCGGAAGCCACCGCGAACGGTTTCTCTCGAGCCAGGTGACCTCGGATCTGAAGGATCTCGCCGTTGGCGAGTCCCAGCTGTCGGCCTTGCTCGATCGCACCGGAAGGGTGCAGGCCTTCTTCTTCCTGCGAAGGAACATCCAGAGCATCGATCTGTTGGTCCCCGACGCGGTGGCGACGCTCTGCGTTGACCGACTTGAATCTCACGTCATCGCCGACGACGTGACGATCCGGGTGCGCGAGGTCGGTCCCATGCGGCTCGCGCTCGGACCCGCTGCGGTGGCCATGGCCGATGATCTCGTCGACGACGAGCGGTTTCCGGTCGCGGGCTGGGGTGGGCGAGGATTCGTCACCTGGGGCGACCGGAAGATTCCCTTCCCGGAGCTGCCATCGGAGGAACTCGACAACCTGAGGGTCGTCGGTGGACCGCCGACCTGGGGGCGAGAAGTCCGGCCCGACCAGCTCATCAACGAGACATCCCTCCTCGACAGCGCGGTCTCGTTCACCAAGGGTTGCTATCTCGGTCAGGAAACCGTGGCCAAGGTCGCGACCCACCGGGGAGCGGTTCGGGCGCCGGTGCTCCTCGAACTCGCCGAGTCCGGCGCCCCGGTGGCCGGGGTGGTGGGGGAGTGGTTCGCGGTCGGGGATCGGGAGCGGGCGGGACAGGTCCTGTCGATGGCTCGCTGGGAAGACCGTGCCTGGCTCGAGGTCTCCCTCCACCGGGAATTGAGAGTCATCGGGCGCGAACTCGTTTGCACCTTCGCCGACGGTCAATCGACGGTCGCGGAGGTCCATTCCATGCCGCTCTTGCGGCCGCCGAGTCGCGAGGAGATGGCGGATCGACTCACGGTGGCGGCGTCCAGGGCCTTTGCCGAGGACCGAACCGAGCGCGCCCTCGAGTTGCTCGAGCGAGCGACGGTCATCTGCCCGACTTGGGCCGACGCCTTTGAATCCAGGGGCGTCATCCTCGGTCGTCTCGGCCGCCACCACGAAGCCATCGATCAGATGCACCGATTGCTCGAGATCGATCCGTCCTCGGTGATGGCGCACTCGAATCTGTCGTTGTTTTTCAATCACCTCGGCGATATCGAGGCGGCGGAGCGTCATCTCGCCCTCGCGACCCGGGTGTCGTTCGGCGGCGAGGCCGCGGCCGACCCGGTCGAGTCTGCGAAGAAGGAACTCGAGGCGCGCGACGCGGATCAGCGGCGCCGCGAGGAGATGTTCCTTCGGGTCCTCGAGATCGACCCGAACGACGCTCTCGCCCATTTCGGGATGGGCGAACTCGCCGTGGAACGCGGCCTTTTCACCGAGGCCGTTTCCCATCTCGAGAGGGCGATCGAGAGCGACTCCTCGCACTCGGCGGCGATCCTGGCCCTCGGCGTCGCGCTCGAAGGGCTCGACGACGCCGACCGAGCCCGCGGCCACTACGTGCGAGGCATCGAAATCGCCGCGAAAAAGGGCGATCTCGCCACCGCACAGAAGATGCAGGACGCCTCACGGCGCTCGCCAAGCGACGCCGGGTCCTGACCTGAGTCGAGCGGTGCCGCTGACATCGAAGGTCCTCATCGGGTTAGTTCCGCATTCATCTCCCGACCGCCAATGTTCGGTGGGGAAGCCAGCTCGTGTGATCGCTCTGATTCTGACAACCTCGAATGGCGAGGAGCGCGCTCCCTTCCCGGGGTTCTTCGACTCGCAGCTTGCCGATGCAGGCAGGGCGTCCGTATCCCGTGAGAGGCGCTCGGGGTGGACAGAGTGACGAGCGGCTCTGCAACCGCCTCGAGGCTGTGCGATGGAAATCAATAATGAAAATTAAGAGTTGAGAATTATTCAGATTTTTCCACCCACACCGTGAGGATCTCCAGCGTCGCCTCGACGGCTTTGGTCATCCACTCCAGCGAGACCCACTCGTGGACCGAGTGGAAGCTCTGGCCGCCGGCCCAGACGTTGGGGGTGAGCAGACCCATGAAGGACAGCCGGGCGCCGTCGGTGCCGCCGCGGATCGCCTGCCGGATGGGGGTGACGCCGATCCGCTCCACCGCCTCGAGGGCGTAGTCGAGGACCTTGGAGTCCTCGCGGATCTTGTACGCCATGTTGCGGTAGGACTCGTCGATCTTGATCGGTGATCTTGGCCTTCGGGAAACGCTCGTTGACCTCGGCGACGACCTCGCGGAGGTGGTTCTCACGCTCCTCGAGCTCTTCGACGGAAAACGCCCGGACCAGAACCTTGAGCTCGACCTTGGTGACGTCCCCGGAGGCGATGTAGGGGTGGAGGTAGGGCTCGCGGCTCTCGGTGGTCTCGGGCAGCCAGCGGGTGTCGATGCCCTCGATGATGGCGGCGGCGACCCTGAGGGCGTTGACCAGCTTGTCCTTGGCGTAGCCGGGGTGGACGTCGTGGCCCTCGATGAGGACGATGGCGGTGTCGGCGCAGAAGGTCTCGTCCTCGATCTCGCCGAGGTCCGAGCCGTCGAGGGTGTAGGCGTAGTCGGCGCCGAAGGCCTCGACGTCGAAGTGCTCGGTGCCGCGGCCGACCTCCTCGTCGGTGGTGAAGGCGATGCGGACCGGGCCGTGGAGGAACTCGGGGTTGTCCTTCATCCAGGCCACCGCGGTCATGATCTCGGCGACGCCGGCCTTGTCGTCGGCGCCGAGCAGGGTGGTGCCGTCGGTGTGGATGAGCGTGTGGCCGACGACCTTGGCCAGGTTGGGGTTGTCGGCGACCTTGAGCACCTGGTCCGGCGCTGATGACGATGTCGCCACCGTCGTAGTTCTCGATGATCTGCGGTTTGACATCCTTGCCCGAGGTGCCGAAGTAGGTGTCGACGTGGGCGATGAGGCCGATGGTCGGCACCTTGCCGTCGGCCGGGTGGCCGTCGGGGAGGTTGCTCGGCACGGTGGCGAAGACGTAGCCCCACTCGTTCATGGCGGCGTCGGAGCAACCGAGGGCCTTGAGCTCCTCGGCGAGCATCCGCGACAGGTCCTTCTGTTTTTCGGTGGTCGGGCTCGTGTCGGAAGCCTCGTCGGACCGGGTGTCGACCTTGACGTAGCGAAGGAAGCGATCCAGCAGCTGTTGGCTGTCGGCGGAATCGAGAGTGACGGGCATGGAATCCTCCTGTGTCGTTTCGGGGCCGATAGTCTACCGGGTCCGGTCAGGAGAGACCAAGTGATCGGGACCGGTCTGTCAAGATTGCGTCAGAACCGAGCTCGATCGGTTGACGATTGACGGCATTGCGGACATAGTGTGGCCACCAAATCGCGTCGGTGCATTCGATCAGGCGCGGACGATCAAAGGAGAATATAGTGCAAAGCATCATTCGTGGAGCGCTCGTTGGGAGCCGTGATGTTGGTCGCTCTGGTGGCCTGCGCTCAACACCGTCGCAAGAGCCAAGTTCATCCGAGAGTGCCGTCGCGGCCCGATTCGGCGACACCGTCATCACCGTGGAAGAGGTCGAAGAAGAGGCCGGTGGACAGCTGATCGGTCTTTATCAGCAGGTTTTCCAGGTCAAGGACCAGCAGCTTCGGCTCATGATCTCTCCACCGACTCGTGGAAGACGCCGCCGCAGCCGAAGGGATCACCCCCGAGGATTATCTCGACCGCGAAATAGGCGGCGAAGATCGCCGACCCGACCGACGCGCAGATCCAGCAGGTCCTCAACCAGTATCGATCCCAGCTCCCGCCCGACGAGGCTCAGGCCCGTCAGCAGGTGGTGATGTTTCTCAATCAGCAGGCTGGCCGCAGCAGGGAGGCGAATCTCAGGGCAAGGCTCTTCGACGCCGCCGGTGTCGAGATCTTGCTCGATCCGCCACGGGTTACTCCGGTCGTCGAAGCGCACAATCCCATGCGGGGTCCGGCCGATGCTCCGGTGGTACTCGTTGAGTACACCGATTACCAGTGCCCCTATTGCGAACGCGCCCAACCGACCATGAATGCGATTCGCGAGCGCTATGGGGATTCAGTGGTCCATGTGTTCAAGAACCTCCCGCTTCCCATGCATCAGCAGGCGGGCCTGGCCGCCGAAGCGGCGCTGTGCGCCGGCGATCAGGGCAAGTTCTGGGAACTCCATGACTGGCTCTTCGCCAACAAGAACAACATCAGCCACGACACTCTTGTGGCGCAGGCCGAGGTGATTCCGCTCGATGTCGCGGTCTTCACGCAGTGCCTCGGTTCACGGGTTCACAAAGATCAGGTGGATGCCGATGCAAAAGAAGCCGGGACCTTCGGAATTCGCGGCACCCCCGGTTTTGTGATCAACGGCCGGATCCTCACCGGAGCCCAGCCCCTCGACACCTTTATCGCCGTCATCGACGATGAGCTCAAACGGGCGGGCAAACCGATTCCGGGAGCCGAGACCGTCGAGGTTGTCGAAGTTGTCGAAGAGGAATCGGGATCCTGATCCGAGATCCAAGCCTCAGAATGAACAACGCCCCCGGGAGACCGGGGGCGTTTTTGATGATGAATTATGAGTTATGAATTATGAATTCATCGCAGCGCTCGTACGGAGCTGTGCGATGTAATTCATAATTCATAATTCATAATTCATAATTGATCTAGTCCAGATCAATGTCCCTCAGCGGCCTGCTCCCGTCGTCGTCGTGCTTCGCCTTCTCCATCAGCGAACGGAACTTGTCCTCCATCAGGCGATCCTTGGATTTTTCCTGACGCATGGCTTCGGCCATGCGGTCGGCCGATCTCGCCTTCTCCATCTCCATCTGCTTGAGCCGGGTGTCGAAATCGACTTTTTCGTGCGTCCGAACCGGGGGAGTGTGTTTGACGACGACGCCCGCCTCGACATCGATGACGAGTGAAGAATCGCAGTGCGGACAGGTGACGGTGGTGTGTTGACCCATGAAGCCTCCCCCTCCCGATCGGCGAAGGCCGTCGGAATCCTCTGATTCTAGAACGGTTGCGGAGTGAACTCATCGAAAACACAGAAAATATAGAAAATAAATTGGGTGAAGACCGTCTCGGTCAACCCCCTCCTCTGCACCGCAGGCGAGGACTTCAGCAACGCCACCGAGGAAGAGCTCCAGGCTCGCTGCGTCAACGAGTCGCACAACCCGCAGAACGACTGAACGTCGTCACAACGGAACTTTGAAGCGGGCGGGGCCATCCCCGCCCGCTTTTCTTGTCCCGGGCGCACGGAAGCCGCCTCGGGCCTCTTATCCAGGTCACTCAATCCTCCCGTCTGAACTGCTATGCTCGCCGCGGATCTTTGCGTCGGAACTCATCCCTCGCCTGAAGTCTTACTGAGTGGAGGTTTCCATGAAACACGTGCGCAGAAAAAGGATGACGGCGATCGCCGCCGCCATCCTCGTCGTTGCCGGGCTCGGCTGCGGCACGGACGAGCCCACCCAGGAAGAACGAGGCGCCATTGAGGATGCCGTCCAAGGCTATCTCGGTGCGCTCGCCCGGTCGTATTCGAGCCTCGATCTGAGTCACCTCGAGGGCCACGCCAGCCCGGTCGAGATTCGAAACGTCCGCAATCTGCTGCAACAGCTCGCCAACAGCGGCGATCGCGTCGAAGCGACCCTGGTCGGGATCGAGATCACGGGTCTGGACGTCTTCCGCGATGTCAACGCCTCCGTCGCGTTGGTCGAAGTTTGGGACATCATCCGCTTTGACGCTCTCAACGGCGAAGAGAAGGGCCGCACGGACGGATCGGTGCAGTCCACGTTGATCCAGTTGCGCCGAATCGACGGCGACTGGCAGGTGATCGGACGGCACATTCTCGATCGTGAGACCGGCACGAATCCCGACGAAGGGGGAGACGAGGCGTGAATCCCCAACCCGTAGTGGTGATCGTCGGTCGACCCAACGTCGGCAAGTCGACCCTCTTCAACCGCCTGACGCGGTCCCGGCGGGCCCTGGTCCACGATCTGCCCGGGGTGACCCGCGACCGGATCGTCGGCGAGGCCGAGAGACCCGGCGGCGGCCACGTGACCGTGGTCGACACCGGCGGCCTCATGCTCAAAGACGAAGACCAGTTCGTTCCCATGATCCGGAGCCAGGCCGAGGTTGCCATTTCCAGCTCCAACGTGGTGTTGCTCCTTCTCGATGGCGAGTCCGGGCTGATTCCCGAGGATCGGGAGATCGCCGGCTACCTCCGGTTCCTCGGCGTTCCGGTGGTGCCGGTGGTCAACAAGTCCGACCGCAAAGGAGTCGATCTCCAGGCTCAGGAGTTCTTCCGCCTCGGGCTCGGTGAGCCGATCGCGATCTCGGCCGAGCACGGCATCGGGCTCGTGGAGCTCTGGGATGCGCTCGATGTCATCCTTCCGGAGGCCGATCCGGATGACGACAACGTGTCGGATTTCGATGGTGATGAGATCCACGTTGCGGTGATCGGCCGCCCCAACGTCGGCAAATCGTCCCTCGTCAATCGGCTCGTCGGCGACTCGAGGGTGCTGGTGAGCGAAGTCCCCGGTACCACCCGGGACGCGGTGGACGTTATCTTCGAGGTCGATGGCGCACGTTTCCGTTTTGTCGATACCGCCGGAATCCGGCGCAAGGGGCGGACCGACAAGGGACCTGAGGTCCTCTCGGTCGTGGTGGCGCGCCGTTACCTCGAACGCGCCCAGATCTGCCTCCTGTTGGTCGATGCCGTGGAGGGCATCACCCGGCAGGACGGTCATGTCGCCGGGTACGCCTGGGAGGCCGGCCGGGGGGTGGTTCTCGTCGTCAACAAGTGGGACCTCGTGACCAACCGCGAGGAAGCCCGTGCGGACCTGATCGATCAGATGGACCAGCAACTCAAGTTCCTGCGGCAGACCCCGCAGGTTTTTCTCTCGGCGCTCACCGGCAAGGGAGTGCATCGGTTGTTCCCGGTCATGAGGCAGGTTCACCGGGCGCACGGGGCCAAGATCTCCACATCGAATCTCAATCGAGTGGTCAAGGACGCCTTCAACCGCAATCCGCCGCCGACGCTGGGCAGGAAGGAACCCAAGGTCTACTACTGTACCCAGGTTCATACCAGGCCGCCGCAATTCGTCTTGTTCACCAATCTGGACAAGACTCCTCACTTCTCGTGGACCCGCTATATGGAGAACGTCCTCCGCGAGGCGTTCTCCTTGGAGGGCGTGCCTTTTCGGGTTATGATTAGAGGACGAAAGAGTTAGGGGCGCAAATGGTCTTCTTCAACTATGCGCTACGCAAGCTCAACGCCAAGATCGTGTACTACGGTCCGGGCTTGTGTGGAAAGACGACAAACCTGCAGTGGATCCACGACCACTTCGAAGGTGGTCAGCGCGGGAAGATGATTTCTCTCGCCACTGAGGGCGACCGGACCATCTTCTTCGATCTGCTTCCCATCGACATCGGATCCATCCGAGGGATGGATGTCACGCTGCAGCTCTACACCGTTCCGGGTCAGGTTCACTACAACTCGACCAGACAGTTGGTTCTCCGCGGGGCCGATGGAGTCGTCTTTGTCGCCGACTCGCAGCGCACCATGAAGGCATCGAACGCCGAGTCGTTCGAGAACCTTCAGGAGAACCTGATGCTGCAGGGGATCGATATCAAAGAGTTCCCCCACATACTCCAGTTCAACAAACGCGATCTTCGTGATCTGTTGAGCACCGAGGATCTCAACGAAAGCCTCAATGTCTTTTCGTGCCCGATCTTCGAGGCCATCGCCACCGAAGGAATCGGGGTTCAGGAAAGTCTCGAAGGCATCGTCAAGCTCGTCATGCGCAACCTGCGCGAGAAGTACGAACCGGTCGCAGCCGCATCGGGCCCGCAGGCACTCAAACCCATGCAGGCGACGGTTCCCGCGGCGTTCCAGACCCCTGCCGCCGAGCCGAAGGTGGGAGCGCGTGATCCAATGGCGTCGGACTTCGTTTCCGAGGTGGAGAGCCCACCGCAAGTCGATCTGGGAGGAATCAGCACCCCTGACCTTGCGGCCGCACCCATCGCCGCTCCCGCGACGGCCGAACCCGCGAGTGACGAGACCCCTGATTTCGATTCGGGCTCGGACTTCGATCCGTTTGGATCCGAGGACGGCATCGCCACCGCGGTCTACGAACCCGATGAGGAGGAAGCCGCTGCCGCCGAGACCGAGCCTGACAGCCCGGATTTCGGTGCTGAAGCTGCGGCCTTCGCGCCGGCCGGGGACGCCGAAGCGGGCGAACTGCGCGTCGAGAAGTCCGGCGAATTCGCTGGTCTTTTCACCGATCCGCGAGATGAGGACGGCACCGACGCTGACGTGGTGTCGGCGGTGATCGAGCCGGAACCCGATCTCAGGGACGATTTCGGCGCGGATGCCGATTTTCTCGACCATCACCCGGAGCCCGTGCCCTCAGAAGAGAGCCTGGACGATCTGTTCGAGACGGAGGTTCCCACCGTCAAGGCTTTTGTCGACGATGTGATGGAAGTCTTCGAGACCCAGGGGTCGGCGGCCGGCGACCGAGAGCCCGCACCCGCGTCCATCGACCCGGCCGAGATGTCGTGGGGCGCTCGCGCGAAAGATCGGTACGAGGATCGCATCGAGGCTCCCGGCCCATTCGCCCCGCCGACGTCACGAGACGAGCCCGCCGACGAATCCGACGTGGCGACCGCTGAAGAAGAGGCGGTCCTCGCCGAGGTTCGACAGGCCTTGGGTGCGTCGGAGGATCGCGAGGCGCTCGCGTCGATTTCGGTGTCAAAACTCGATGAACCGGAAGAGGCCATCGGTGTCCCCGAAGCACCCTTCGAAGTTCAGCCGGTCGAGCCTCCTGCAGCCGAGGAACCGGTCTTTGCGGAAGGTGCCGAGGCGATCGACGAGGTCACTCCGGTTGAGTTCGCGGTCGACGAACCGGAGGTCTCCGCCGACGAAGAAGACGACTGGGAAAACGAGGACGACAAAACCACCAAGGTGGCGGAGCTTGTCGAACCCCCGGTGGTCGAACCTTACTTCGAAGACATCGTCGTCGAGGTCACTCCGGTCGAAGAGACCGTTGAAGCTCAACCGGCTGTTCGAGAGGAAGTCGCTGAAGATCCGGTGATGCCGCCGCCGGCGGCCGTGGAAACTCTCGGCAAGAGCCAGGCCTTCATGCTCGGCTCCGGAGATCCGTTTGCCGAAGACGACGAGGCAACGATCGTGCCGGAGTTGCTTCCGCGGAAGGCGTCCGTCGTTCCGGCGAGAAACGCCATCAGCGTCACCGCGAAGGAAAACCAACTCCACCTCCAGCTCAAGGGTTCGGGAGCCATCGCCGAGATCGGCGAGGTTCGAGCGCTCGATATCGAGGTGCCGGTACCGGGCCAGTGGGTCGGCAACCGCAAGGTGACCCTCCAGTTGCGGTTGACTCTGACCCCGGCGGAAGACGAGGATGACTGAGGCCGTGAAAATCGAACTGCCGGACGACCAGGAGTTCTTCAAACTCAACGAGGTGTGCAAGCTGGCCAATGTCCAGCCCTACATGCTCCGTTTCTGGGGAACCGAGTTCGAACAGCTCGAAACCACCACCACGGAGACCGGCCAGCGGCTCTATACCCGAGCGCAGATGACGCTCATCCTCGAGATCCGCCGACTCCTCTTTGACGAAGGCCTCACCATTGCCAGTGCCCGCAGAGCGGTGGATGGACTCGTCGAATCGGGTGAAATCGAACTCGAGACAGAGCCGATCGCAAAGCCGCCGTCGCGAAGGAAGCCGGCGCCGAAGAAGACCCAGCCCAAGACCACGCCACCGGAACCGAAGCAGAAGACCGAGCCGGTCGCGGCAAAACAGACCAAGCCCGAGGTTGACAAAGCCCCCCCAGCCGACGTACAACCTCTCCTTGCGACGCTTCGGGGGGTCCGCAAGGAACTCGCCGAAATCGTTGCGGAACTGAGAAAATAGCGATTGAATTCTGAACTCGTGATTCTCGACGATTCGACCCGGTCAGGGAGAACCGTCCGAAATTCATCATTCATAATTCATCATTCATAATTTGTATGGTGTCGGGACGTAGCGCAGCCTGGTAGCGCACCTGAATGGGGTTCAGGGGGTCCGGAGTTCAAATCTCCGCGTCCCGACCATCTTTATCGCCGCCGTAGGGCGGCGTTTCCGTTCCCGATCCCGTTCCCGATGTGCCCGCCACCGCCCGCCCTCGCTTCGCTCGGGCTCCCGGCCGTCCGCCGATGCCGCCGTGAACGCCAGCGTTCCCGTCGCCATCGCCGGACGCCCGCGCCGGCTTCCAGCCGGCGGCGGTGGCTGCGTTTTCGTTTCGGACCCCCTTCTCTTGGTGGGGTTGACGTGATCGCTCCGCGGCTTGCGGCCGCTCCGCGATCACGCCCCTCGACGGAACCAGCGAGTGGCTGTTGACTGCCCGCCCTGCGGCCAGCCAACAGCCACCGATCGCTGCTTCTCGCCGAGGCCAGGGGGTCCGGAGTTCAAATCTCCGCGTCCCGACCATCTTTATCGCCGCCGTAGGGCGGCGTTCTTCGTTCCCGATCCCGTTCCCGATGTGCCCGCCACCGCCCGCCCTCGCTTCACTCGGGCTCCCGGCCGTCCGCCGATGCCGCCGTGAACGCCCGCGTTCCCGTCGACATCGTCGGACGCCCGCGCCGGCCTCCAGCCGGCGGCGGTGGCTGCGTTTTCGTTTCGGACCCCCTTCTCTTGAGTGGGGTTGACGTGATCGCTCCGCGGCTTGCGGCCGCTCCGCGATCACGCCCCTCGACGGAACCAGCGAGTGGCTGTTGACTGCCCGCCCTGCGGCCAGCCAACAGCCACCGATCGCTGCTTCTCGCCGAGGCCAGGGGGTCCTCGACGAAGCTGCAGCTCCATGGCCGCGGCAAGTCGCTGCGTAGCGGGCGTCCCGATCGCAAGGTACCCTTGGATCTGACGCGGGGCATCCGGTCTGCTGTCAGCGCTTTCAGAATCTGACGTCCCGACCATCTCTATCGCCGCCGCAGGGCGGCGATCTCGGTTCCGATGCCGCTCCGATGCTCCCGCCACCGAACCTGGGTCGGTCGGAGCTGTCGATGTTGAAGAACGCCGGTCGGTGCCGGCACCATTTCATTAGTTCGTCGTCCCTGAACGTCGTTGTTCTGGTCTTACGGCGTCTCCGGCCCGCAGACGAACCCGATGAACTCGGAGCACTCGGCCTCGATGATGTCGCGGACCTGCTGCTGTCTGAGCACCTGTGACTCGTAGCACCCGTCGATCATCGGCCCGAGCTGGCTGACGAACGCGCACAGGTGGTTTTCGGAGCCGGCCATCAGACTGCCCAGGGTGTTCTGCAACGACTTGACGTGGTTACGGCCAGCCCGCCACAGTCCGGATACTCCGGCAGCCCCGGATAGTACTGGTCGAACGCCTCCGAGTTGCAGTAATCGATGTCGAGCATGTCGAGCTCTTCGATGGTCGCGCCGACGTACAGAGCCTCTTCCAGATCCGATCCCGGCCAGGCCGACCAGCAGGTCGTACTTCTCGGTGAAGTAGTCGGCGAAGTAGGGGTTCTCGAAGACACCGAGCTGATCGTCAGGGGGGCACGACACCGGGCGCCGTGCTCGGTTCCGGATCCGAAATGTCGAAATTTGACGAGCATCTTCCGCATGGTGTCGGTGTGGGTTTGTTCCGATCGTGTCGCGATATCGAAGAAAATCGAAGGACCGGCGTACATCGAGGCGATCGTCAGGTACGACGTCCCGGGCCAACTTTTCCTCCGACCGCATGAAGCTGAGGTGCGCCTCGTCCATCTCGGTCGGACTGCCCGCCACGGACGTCGAGACGGCCAGCAGAGAGGCGCAGGCTAACATTAGTATCTTTGTGCAAATGTGCATTTCTCAACCCTCCTTTGCCAGATGAGATACGTCAGATCTCTTCTCCCTGGTGTGACCCGGGTCATGTTCGGCGAGCGGGTGCCCGGACGCGGCGACGAGCGCCGCCTGGAGCCGTGACCCCGGTCACCGGTGGCTGCAGGGCGAAACGATCGAACCGTCTTGGGCATGCGTACCGAGGTCGTGCGAGCCCTCCTTGCCTTCGGCTGCTGCACGGAGCACACTCGGTGTCGTGAACTGGGTGGTGGTCGCCGTTTTCGCCGTCGTCTACTTCGGGATGATCCTCGGCCGTCTGCCGCGTCTCGCCCTCGACCGGACGGGGATCGCTCTGCTCGGAGCCATCGCGCTGGTCGTCACGGGTTCGGTCACTGCCGACGAGGCCGCGCGCGCGGTGGACATCCCGACCATGGCGCTTCTTTTCGGGCTCATGGTCGTGTCCGCTCAGCTCCGGCTCGGCGGTTTCTACAGCGAGGTCACCCGGCGTCTGGCGACGGTCGAGGCGACGCCCGCGGTCCTCTTGGGGCTGGTCGTCGCGACCGCGGGAATCCTGTCCGCGGTCCTCGCCAACGACATCGTCTGCCTCGCCATGACGCCGCTGCTCGTCGCCGGCTGTCTGCGCCGCGGTCTCGATCCCGTACCGCACCTGCTCGGGCTCGCCTGCGCCGCCAATGTCGGCTCGGCCGCCACCCTGATCGGCAACCCGCAGAACATGCTCATCGGGCAGAAAGCTCGGGCTGTCGTTTCGTCGACTACCTCGGCGATGCCCTGGTGCCGTCCGTGCTCGGCTGCGTCGTCGTCTGGGCCGTGGTGGCCGCGGCCTACCGCGGCGCTGGACCTGTGATCCGAGGAATCTCGAGGCCGAGACCCCTCGGTTCGACCGCTGGCAGAGCGCCAAGGGAATTCTGGTGGTCCTGGGCCTGGTCGCCATCTTTCTCTTTGCGCCGGTGCCGCGCGAGGCGGCGGCGCTCGCCGCCGCGGGTCTGCTCCTGGCGAGTCGGCGGATGAGATCGCGAGACGTGCTCGGGTTCGTCGACTGGCACCTGCTGGTGCTCTTCGTCGGCCTTTTCGTGGTGCAGTACGCTCTCGAGAGCTCCGGTCTGGTGGCGGCGCTTCTCGGCGACCTCGCGCGCCTGGGGATCGACCTGGGCTCTCCCGAGTGGCTGATGCCGATCACCGTCGTGCTTTCCAACGTGGTGTCCAACGTGCCGGCGGTGATGCTCCTGCTGCCCGTCGCGTCCGGCCCGGAAGCCGGGACGGTCCTCGCCCTCGCCTCGACGCTCGCGGGGAATCTGCTCCTCGTGGGCAGCATCGCCAACCTGATCGTCGTCGACCAGGCGGCGCGGCTCGGCGTGGTCATCGGCTGGAGGGAGCACGCGAGGGTCGGCATTCCGGTCACGCTCCTCACCCTCGGCATCGCCGCCCTCTGGTTGCGGATTTGACCGGGACCGCGGCTCGGAGCCCGATGCGGACCGTACGCCGCCGTTCGACGAAACGTCGATGCACTCTGAGCCGAGGTCCCGGGCGTCCGGACCTTGGTCGGTTCCTCAACCCCCCGCCGACCGGTGCGACCCTGAAATCTCCCTGATCCCGCGGTGAGGATTCCCAGGGTTTTCATGGATAGAAGAGACTGAGGTGGAGAGAAGTGACGAGGCAAATCACCCAGGGAGGCCGGAATGCGAAGGTTGTTGCACGGATTGATCTTCATCGTTGTGTTGGTGCTCGGTTCGAATGCGCAGGCTCAGATTGTGCTGTTGACCCAAGACTTCGAAGCGGGTTCGCCCCCATCGGGGTGGTCGACCAGCCAGAACACGCCGTCGGTCGGGTGGGAGTTCGGCACCGACCTCGGCTCTCAGTTCTTCCCGATCCCGGCGCACGGCCGCTACGCGGTTTCGAACGACGATGCGCACGATGACAACTCGGCAACCGCGAACCTCGCCGATCTGGACTACCTGATCTCGCCGCCGATCGACCTTCTTGCCTGGGCGGGCACCGGTGTCGGGTTGCACTTCTCCTATGTCCAGCCCGCCACCTACGGATCGGTCGGCACGGTGGAGGTTCGAATCAACGGCGGCCCGTGGGTCGTCGCGGCGACAGTTCCACCGGCAACGGATTGGACCGAGATCGTCGTCGATCTCTCCACCTTCACGACGAGCACCATCGTCGAGATCGGGTTCCACCACGACGACAACGGTTTCTGGGCGGATGGATTCGCGGTGGATGATGTGATCGTCTCGACCACTCCGGCGATCGATGGAGCGATGGACGAGGTGCTGACCTCCGGCTATCTGCCCACGGGGTTCGTCGATCTGGAAGGCGTTCTCAGCAACCGGGGGTTGACCACCATCACCTCGATCGCCACGGCGTACCGGATCAACGGCGGCCCGATCGAGGATGGCTTGATTGCCGATCTCAGCCTGCCGGCAGGCAACAGCACCACCTTCTCCCACCCGGTTCCGGCCCTGCTGCCGACGGTGGGCGCCTACCAGATCGAGATGTGGATCGTGGATGTCAACGGGTCGCCCGACGGCAACCCCGCCAACAACCTCGCGAACATCCGAAGTCATCACCGTTTCGGTGGTTCCGCCCAAGAAGGTGATCCTGACGAATCACACCGGCGCCTGGTGCCAATTCTGCCCGGACGGGTATGTCAGGTTGGAGCAGGCTCTCGACTTGTATGGAAACCTCATCGGAGTCTCGGTCCACAACGCTGACGAGATGAGCTTCGCAGAAGGGGAAGAACTGAGTTTGACCTACATCAGCGGATACCCGACCGGCCTGATCGATATCTACCGGTTCCCCGATCTGCCATCGGTCGATTTGAGTCGCACCCTGTGGAACGACCGGGCCGGCGAACGTCTGCACCACGTCGTCCCGGTCTCGGTTTCGCTGGTTGATATCTCGTACGAGCCGTCGACGAGGGAGATCTACGCGACGGTTCGAGCCGAGTTCTTCGGAGATGTCCCCGGCGACGTCCGGCTCAACGTCTGGGTCGTCGAGGACGGCGTCACCGGATCGGGTCCGGGTTACAACCAGGCAAACTACTACAACACCGATCCGACACACCCGTACTACGGGGCGGGGGATCCGATCATCGGTTTCGTGCATGACCGGACCCTGCGCGCCATGCTCGGCGGGACCTGGGGAACCGCGGGGATCATCCCGCCCTCGGTCGGAGACGGCGACGTGTTCACCCACCAGTACAGTTTCGTCCTCCCCGCCGAATACGACGAAACCCGAATCGAGCTCATCGGCCTGGTGAGCACGTACGACGCCGGAAACGACGAAAATCGGGCGATTCTCAACTCGGCTCAAGAGGAGTCTCTGGGGGATCTTCGAGGATGGGTTCGAGTGGGGCGATACTGCGGACTGGACGGTGACGTCGCCCTGATTCGAACAGACGCATGACTCGATGAAGCTCGTGTCCGAGAAGCGCGCTGTCGGACCTCCCTGGTTGGCACCTGTGCTGCGATCAGCCAACAGCCACCAATCGCTGCTTCTCGCCGAGGCCAGGCGATCCTCCGTCAGTGCCCGCAGCCCTCGCCGTCTTTGTGGTTGCGAGGTTGCCGGAGAAATCCGCTGATTCTGTCGGGATTGAGGGTCGTGGGCGAGGACGAGTGGTGTCACAATGACCCATGACCGAATCAGGCGGTTCCATCCGGCGGACCATGGGGCTCCTCGACGCCGTCGGCGTCGGTGTCGGCGCCATCGTCGGCGGCGGTGTGCTGGCCCTCGCCGGCGTTGCCTTTGCGACAACCGGTCCCGGCGCCATCGTCGCCTTTGCCCTCAACGGCGGCATCGCCTTTCTCACCGCGCTTTCCTTCGCAGAACTCGCCTCCCGGTTTCCGCAGTCGGGCGGGACCTACGCCTACGCCCGCAAGGTGCTGACGGTCGAGGCGGCGTTCGCCGTCGGCTGGGTCGTCTGGTTCGCCTCGGTCGTGGCGGCGGTGCTGTACGCTCTCGGTTTCGCGGTCTTTCTGCGGCCGGTCCTCGAGCAGGTGATCCTCACCGCAGGCGGCACGCCCCCTGGATGGCTCGGCGGCCGCTTTGCCCTGCTGTTCTACGCGTTGGCGGCGGTTGCGTTCTACAGCGTCGGTCTCATGCGATCGGCCGCCGGCGGCGGCCGCTGGGTCACCTATGGCAAGGTGCTGGTTTTTCTGGTCGTGATTGTGGGCGGATTCTGGGTGCTGGCCGTCCACCCGCCCGGTGTCGAGGAGCTGAGTGCGAGATTCCGGCCGTTTCTGCACCGGGGAGGGCAGGGGCTGGTGCAGGCGATGGGATATACCTTTATCGCGCTCCAGGGGTTTGACCTGATTGCCGCGGTCGGCGGCGAGGTCAAGAATCCCGAGCGCAACATCCCTCGCGCCATGCTGCTTTCGCTCAGCGCGGCGCTGGTCATCTACCTGCCGTTGCTGTTCCTCATCGTCGCCGTTGGCACTCCCGGCCGGCCGATCGCCGCCGTCGCCGAGGACAACCCCGAGATCCTGATCGCCGTCGCGACGCGGAGTTTCCTCGGCCCGGCCGGGTACTGGCTGGTCATCGTCGCCGGTGTGCTGTCGATGCTCTCGGCCCTGCAGGCCAATCTGATGGCAGCATCGCGCTTCGCCCGGACCATGGCCTCGGATCGGACGTTGCCCCGCCGCTTCGACCGGCTCGCTGCGGGCAGCGGGACACCGATACCGGCGATTACTCTCACCGCGGCAGCCGTCACCTTCGTGCTGGTAGCGGTGCCAGACGTCGCCGCCGCGGGCGCCATGTCGAGCCTGATTTTTCTCGCCAGTTTCGCTCTGGCTCACGGGATGGCCTACCTCGTCCGAACCCGGGCCGGTGACACCAGCCCCTTCAGGACTCCGGCCTTTCCCCTGGTCCCGATCGTCGGCGGGTTCTCCTGTCTGGCTCTGGCAATGTTCCAGTCGGTGGCGGTGCCGTCGGCCGGCGCGTTGGCGGCGATCTGGCTCGCGCTCGGGGCGATTCTGTACATGACCCAGCTCGCGCCGAGGGCCCGGGTTGTGGACGCCTCCGCCGAGGCCGGAGATCCCCAGATCGTCCGTTTTCGAGGCCGCAGCCCGCTCGTGCTCGTGCCGATCGCGAATCCGGCGAGCGCCGCAAGCCTGGTGACCATGGCCGACGCCATCGCGCCGCACGCGGTGGCGCGGGTCCTGTTGCTGTCGGTGGTCCGGCCGCCCGAGGAAGTGGACCGGTCCCGGTCTGCCGCCCCAGCTCGTGGATGCCCAGTCGATCCTGGGCGGCGCGTTGTCGACCGCGATCGAAGCCGATCTCAGACCGGAGGCGCTGATCACCGTCAGCGACGATCCCTGGGACGAGATCGCCGGCGTCGCCGAGCGTTACCATTGCGACAGCCTGCTGGTCGGCGTCGGCGCCCTCGGCACGTCGCTGATGACCGGACCACTCGAGGAGCTGATGGGCCGGGTCGCGGGCGATGTCGTGATTCTCCGAGCGCCCTCCAATTGGAATCTCACCGAAGTGCGGAGGGTCCTGGTTCCGGTGGGCGGCCGGCGCGATCAGAGTTCGATCCGAGCCCGCCTGATCGGCCACCTGTGCCGTGCCGGTGCGCGTGAAATCACCTACCTTCGGGTCATGCCGACAACCACCGACCCGATTGTCGCGCGACACGCGAAGGCCCAGCTGCTGAAGCTCGCGAGCGACGAGGCGCCGAGGGCGAGCAACCCGGTGATCACCCTGCGCGACGATGTGGTCGCCGAGGTGGTCGGGAGGGCCTCCGGCAGCGATCTCGTGATCCTCGGTCTCCAACGCCTCGACCGCCGGCACAAAATCTTCGGTGAACTGGTGCTCGAGATTGCTCAGCGCTCGACCTGCCCGCTGTTGATGATCAGTGGCCGAAGTTGAACCTCTGCCCCGCACTCTCCAACAGCGGCCTACTCATCCCATCTGGCGCCCATAAATACACAACCCTCTCTCTCGGGTATCATGTGCGGGCTTGCGCAATTCTTGCAGTGATCCCATCGAGAGCCGGATCGCCGCGGGGTGTGTACAGTAACGATCCGGCACGACCCAAGCCCTATTCAAAATTTTAGCCCTGTGCCGAAGGAGCCGCACTCTTGAAAAAACTCATTCACATTCTCGGATCGCTCAAGCTCGCGGTCGGCCTGCTGCTGGTAACGCTCGTGGTGCTTGCGGTGGGCACCGTCATCGAGTCGCTGCACGGCCGCGAGGCGGCGGCGAATGTCTATGGATCGCGAGCGTTCTTCGCACTGCTTGCGGTCGTTGCCGTCAACCTGATCGCCTCTGTTGCCGACCGCTTGCCCTGGGGAAGGATGCGAATCGGATTTCTCGTCACCCATCTGTCGATTCTGGTGATTTTCGCCGGGGCCCTGACCACCGAGATCGCCAAGATCGACGGCAGCCTCGGGCTGTGGGAGGGCCAGTCCTCGGATTTGATCTATGTCCAGGGTGATGGAAAGACGTCCGATCCTGTGCCGCTCGGTTTCACCATCCGTCTGGACGCGTTTGAGATCGATCATTATCCGGGCACCCGGCGGCCTGCCATGTTTCGAAGCCGGGTGACGGTGGTCGATCCGGCCACCGGAGAGCAGGAGCAGCGGGTCATCGAGATGAATCGGGAGCTCGCGTGGGGCGGGTTCACCTTTTTCCAATCGAGTTATCGGATCGAACAAGGGCGCGAGATGTCGGTGCTTTCGGTCTCGCGGGATCCCGGTCAGGCGATCGTTTTCATCGGTTACACCCTCCTGGTGGCCGGAATGCTGATCGTGCTTGTTCACGAGAATAGCCCAGCGGCGGAAGGCTCCGGATCGTCCGTTCCCGGCTTTCGGGCCCCCCCGCGCCGGTGGCATCATCGCCATGATCGTGGCGGTGCTGGGGAGCACCGCCGGAATCGCCGCAGCCCAGGCCCCGGTGGACCGGAATGAGCTCCGGGCGGTCCCGGTGCTGCACGATGGTCGGGTGATGCCGCTCGACACCCTGGCTCGAGAGAGCGTCTGGAAGGTGACGGGCCTGCGGAAGTGGGTGCGTCAGGATCCGGTCGACACGGTTCTGGGGTGGACCTTCGAGTCGGCCGTGGCTGCCCAGGCGCCCATCATCGAAATCGGATCGCGGGAGCTTGCAGCCGAGATCGGGATGGAGGGAAACCGATTCGCCTCGTTCAACGGTCTCGTCGGGAATGCCGGCTTCATCACTGTCGTCGATGACGCACGCTCCCGATCAGGTCGCGATCTCCCTCTGAGTCCGATCCAGGGGGACGCCCTCGAGCTCGAGGGACGGCTGTACGTTCTGCACGGATTTCTGACCCGACAGGCCATCCTCTCGGAGCCATCGGTTGAGGATCCCGTTGGGAAGTGGGTGGTTCCAGCGCCCTTCACGAGCGCCGCCGACCTGGTTGCCGCCGCGCGGCGACTGGCGTCGTCGCCGCCCGAGTCCTACCCGTCGGCTGAGGTGATGAAGCGCGAGGTCCTGTACAACGAGCTGCGACCGACGAGGCTGTCGTGGATCCTGCTCGTCCCGGCCGCGGTTCTCGCCTTTTTCTGGTGGCGCCGATCCGACTGGTGGATGGGGGTGGCGACCTCCGTTGGACTCGTCGCCGGGTTTATCGTCATGACCTGGGGGATCGCGCTGCGCTGGCAGGCCGCTGGCCGAATCCCGGCGTCGAACATGTACGAGTCCATGCTCTTTCTCGCCTGGGGTGTGGGCCTGTTTGCCGTCTTGGCGGTCTTTCTGGTCAAGAACCGGCTGGCGGTCTTCAACGCCGCCGCCATGTCGGCCCTTGTCATTCTGCTCACCGACGTCCTGCCAATGGATGCCTTTATTCACCCGATGCCCCCGGTGCTCGCTGGAACACCTTGGCTGGCCATTCACGTGCCGATCATCATGGTCTCCTACGCCCTCCTGGCGCTCGCCGCCTTTGTCGCGCACATGCGTCTCGGGGTGGAGATCTTCAGCCCCGGCCTGCGGGAAAACGCAGCCCTCCTTGACGAGGTGCATTACTGGTATGTCCAGCTCGGATCGATCCTGCTCATCGTCGGGATCCTGACCGGCTCGATTTGGGCCGCATCATCATGGGGCAGGTATTGGGGCTGGGATCCGAAGGAGGTCTGGTCGCTCATCGCATTCCTGGCGTATATGGCCATCCTCCACGGACGCATTGACCGCTGGCTCGGTGCGGTCGGTGTCGCGGCGGCGAGCGTCATGGCGTTCGGCACGATTCTGATGACCTACCTCGGTGTCAACTACGTTCTCGCCGCCGGGCTCCACTCCTACGGCTTTGGCGGTTCGAAGATCGCCATGTGGCTCGTCATCGGCGGCGTGGTCGAGACCGCGTACGTTATCGTTGGGTTGATTGCGCACAAACGAAACAAAAAGAGGGCCTCTTTGGGTTCGTTTTAGGGGTTGTTGTCGTCGGCGGGGGATAGGAATTCAACTTGCGATCCCAGCGGCACCAAAGTGGGAAACGCTTCGGCGAGACCTGGGAAAGTAAAGAACGCTCATTCGCGGACCTGATCGCCGGCGTGTGATTGTTCGGGTCGGCCCTGCCGCAACTGAACCGGGGTCAGAAGTCCACCCGATATCAAGAGTTTGACGCCCTGCTCGACCGTGATGTCGAGGACCTGGATCTCGCGGTTCGGCAGCGCGACGAGAAAGCCGGTTGTCGGGTTGGGGGTGGTGGGCACGAAAACCAGCGAGGACGGTTCGTCGCAGAACGCGGTGGGGCCGGCGAACTCGCGGGTGACGAATCCAACCGACCGGAGTCCTTCACGCGGAAAATCCAGTAGAACGACCTTGCGGAAATCCGTGGTGCCGCGGATCTGGATGGCTTCGGTGATCTGACGGGCGCCCTGGTAGACCGGGCTCAGCAGTGGAATGCCGGCCACTTGTCGCTCGAAGAAATCGAGCAGGCGCCCCCCCAGGATGTTGGTGGCGAGGATCCCGAGAGCGAAAAGCGCAATCATGAATAGGATGAACCCGATGCCCGGAACCTCGACCCCGAAGATGCGCTCCGAGATCGGTAGAAACCAGCGGTCGAGAAGTCCGAAAATAAACCGAGCGAAGAAAATGGTGATGACGAGAGGCAGGACTACAAGGAAACCGACGGCGAAACGCCGCCGAATCCAGCGGGCGACCCGGGAATGGAGCGGGCCGACACCCGGCTCGCGCTCGGCCAGCCGCCTGAAGAACCCGTCCCCCTGACTGTCGTGAGTTTCCATGATCGACCGCCTTGCAGTTCTGACCCGTGGGAGCCTCGGGTCGCGATTGGTACGAATTCGGGTCGTTTGCGGACGATGACTCCATGCGGATCGTCCGCGATCAATGTGCTTTCGATTCCTCTATCACCATGACGGGGGTCGAACGCCCATTTGCTCGAGGGCGCCGTACCATAGGAATATTAGCAACCACCGTGCCAAGGATGAAAGGGAAAGGTGATACTGGCCCCGAATCTGGCGACCCGCTCAATCCAGGACACAATGTCATCCGCCGTTTCGCCCGTGGACCGGCGGGAAATGACCGGCGTTTCGCGGTAAACCAGGAACTCGGGGTTCCGGTCGAGAAGAGAATCGGAACCGAGTATTCCGATCCCAACGGAGGATTTGAACGTTTCCATTGGCATGCGTCTTGCCATGGAGGAGGGTGCGTCGATCATCGATGCAGGAAGAGGAAGTCGGAGCCGCCATCGCGGAGGAATTGACCGATGAAACCGAATGAACAGTCGGAGTTCGAGGTCGTGCGGGGAATCGTACTGCCGACCGTATGGAGTGCGACGGGTGAACCGCGGCTGGTCGCGATTCTCACACCGGACGAGGGCGAGTACAATGTTGCCCCCGTTTTGGCTGGCGAGGTGCTTTTGTCGCATCTCCGCGAGGAGGTCGAAGCCCGCATCCTGGTGAAAGCGGATCAGAAAGACGGGAAGACCATCACGGTTGTCTCGTTCACCGTTGTCGGTGCCTCGGATCAGGATGGCGATGAACAGGAGATGTCGTTCGCCAACCACGCCGACAAACCTGATCGTGGCTTCCCCGATCCCTTGGGAGGTTGAGATGGCTGAGATCGACGGTGATGGCGCGTTCGACGGGGTGGATCAGATTTCGCCGATCCTGGACGGAGCGGCGGCTCAGCCGATCCTTCTGCCGCGGGAGCTCGAGGCGGAAAGGCGGATCGCGAGCGATACGGACGCCGATCTCGACGATCGCCTCGAGGCCTTCGAGAACATCATCGACTCCGAGATCGGCGACACCCAGCTGACCCGCGCTCGCAACATCGAACGGGAGACCGGATTGCGTCAGTTGTATCTCAAGTTTGACGGCGGCAACCCAACCGGGACGCAGAAGGATCGAATCGCCTTCGCCCAGGCGATGGACGCTCTGCGACGCGGTTTCGACGCGGTGACCGGCGCCACCTGCGGAAACTATGGCGCGGCTCTGTCAATGGCGGCCTCCTTCGCGGGCCTGCGGTGCGTGATCTTCATACCGGAGACCTACCACTCGCGTCGGGTCGACGAAATGCGACGCTTCGGGGCGGAAATCGTCACCGCGCGTGGAGACTATGAGGCGGCGGTCGAGGCATCGAGAGAACGCGCCTTGTCCGAAGACCTCTATGACGCCAACCCCGGGGGCGCCAACATCCCGATCCAACTGCGCGCCTACGGTGAGATCGCGAATGAAATCTACGATGATCTGCGAGACGCCCCGGCGGCGGTGGCGGTTCCGGTGTCAAATGGAACCACCCTTGCCGGTATCGCCAAGGGTTTTCAGAGTCTTTATCGCCGCGGGAAGACCTCGCGAATTCCGCGTCTCATCGCGGGTTCGTCGTATCGCAAGAACCCGATCGTGGAGTCGTTTCTCAAAGGGTACGACGACTGTCGAGATCTCAACCCGGACAAAATCCGAGAGACCGCCGTCAACGAACCCCTGATCAACTGGCACTCAATCGACGGCGATGGCGCACTGGGCGCCATCCGTGCCACCAACGGCTGGGCGGGATACGCCACCGACCGAGCCATGACGCGTTTCGCGAGAATGATCGCCTCGAGCGAGGGGCTCAACGTGCTGCCGGCGTCGACCGCGGGTCTGATCTCGCTGCTCGATGGCCACCGCGCCCAGGAACTCCCCAGCGATCGGTTCGTGGTCGTGGTCACCGGGAGGAGATAGTGTCCGATCGCTCTGACCTCGTTCGAGAATGACCCGAAGAAACACTGGAGGAACAGCCATGGCCCATTCATTTCCCGAAGGCAACGCCATCATCTATTGTGAAGGCGCCTACGGAACCACCAACGGAAAGACCGCCCATGGGCTGGTTCGTCGGAGCCACCGTTACCGGATTCTGGCGGTTGTCGATTCACTTCAGGCCGAGAAGGACGCGGGTGAGGTGCTCGATGGCCGGGTGGTGGGAATTCCCATCGAGAAGGACGTGATGTCGGCCCATCGAAACGCCCTGGCAGCCGACCTCAAACCAACCCATCTGGTGGTGGGACTGGCGCCTGACGGTGGCCGGTTGGATCCGGTGGCGCGATCGGACATCCGACGAGGAATCCGCCTGGGCCTCAACGTCGATTGCGGGCTTCACGACTACCTGATTGATGATGTGGAGATCGCGGCGGTGGCCGGGGACTACGGGGTCACGCTTCGCGATGTACGCAAACCGCGGCCGACGAGCGAACTGCACTTCTTCAGCGGTAAGATCACCGAGGTCGGCAGTTTCAAGGTCGCCGTTTTGGGAACGGACTCCGCGGTCGGCAAGCGCACGACGGCCTGGCTGCTCACCGACGCCCTCGGCGCGCTCGGGCTGAAGTCGGAACTCATCGGCACCGGGCAGACCGCGTGGTTGCAGGGGGCGAAATTCGGGATCATCCTCGACTCGCTCGTGAACGATTTCGTGGCCGGTGAGATCGAGCACGCCGTGTGGAGTGCGTGGACCGAGGGTTCTCCCGACGTGATCGTGCTCGAGGGGCAGGGGAGTCTGATGAATCCGGCGTATCCCGGCGGCTACGAGCTCCTTGCGGCCGGAAGACCGGATGTCGTGGTGCTGCAACACGCCCCGGCCCGCAAGGAATATGACGGGTTCCCGGGGAACGTTCTTCATCCTCTGGATCACCAGATTCGCGCGGTCGAGCTGGTTTCCGGCCGACCGGTGGTCGCCATCACGATCAATCACGAGGGTCTCGAGTCGAGCGAGATCGACTCGACATGCGAAAAGATCGCGCGCGAAACCGGGTTGCCCGTCTTCGACGTGCTGACTCAAGGGGCCGGAGAGCTGGCCAAGGCGATCAGTCGTCACCTGCCGCGGCCCACCGGCGCATCCAGCTGATCGGGTTTTGGGTTTGTCATGAAGCAGACTCTCGAATCCCTCAAGGTCATCGATCGACTCGAAGTCGGACCGGTCACGGTGGAGCCGCGGCGTCTGGTGGCTCCCTATCGGGTTGTCACGGGCGCCGGCGAATCGAGCACTGAACTCATCTACCGGTACGAAGAAGCGGTCTTCGATCCGGATGACCCATCGAGCCTGAACCTGGCCTCGATGATCGCCGCCCAGCTCGCCCTCAACTACGGACTGGTGTGTTCCGAAATCGTGTTTCACGGCCCGTTTGACCGCCACGACCGGCGGCTGCTGAACGAGATGGCGGCCAATACGGCTCGCGAGATCTTCGTCAAAAAGTTCCTCGAGCCGAACCCGTTTCTTCTTCCCGAGGCGGCGGGGATCCCGGCGGAGAAACGCGACAGCTATCTTCAGGCTCGGTTGGTCTTTCCCGATGACGAGTGCAAAGGATTCACCGGTTGGGAGACCAGTCGGGCGGGCCACGCGATTCTGTCATCCGGCGGCAAGGAGAGCCTGCTCAGCTTCGGGCTGCTCTCGGAGCTCGGGGCGGAGACCCATCCCATCTTCGTCAACGAATCCGGCCGCCACTGGTTCACGGCGCTCAACGCATACCGGCATTTTTCCCGTGAGGTCGAGCACACCGCCCGGGTGTGGACCAACTGTGATCGGGTCTTTACATGGATGTTGCGCCATCTGCAGTTCATTCGACCGGATTTCGACTCGGTACGCAGCGATGAGTATCCGATTCGCCTGTGGACGGTGGCGGTCTTCCTCTTCGGCGTTCTTCCGCTGTTGCGCAAGCGGAACATCGGCCGAGTGTTGATCGGAGACGAGTTCGACACGACGCGGCGCGCTTTTCACGAGGGCATCCCGCACTACGACGGGCTCTATGATCAGAGCCGGTTCTTCGATGAGCGGATGACCCGTTACTTCGAAAAGAAGGCGTGGGGACTCTCTCAGTTCTCGATTCTGAGGTACCTCTCCGAGCTGCTCGTCGAGAAGACCCTCTTCGAACGGTACCCGGAGCTGCAGAGCCTTCAGCTTTCGTGTCATGCGGCGCACACCGAGGGCACTGAGGTCAGACCCTGCGGTCGCTGCGAAAAATGCCGGCGGGTGGTGGGCATGCTCAAAGCCATCGGCGCCGACCCTTCGCGGTGCGGATACAACGGCGAGCAGGTGGATGCCTGCCTTCGTGCTCTCGCGTCGTCGGGTGTCAATCAAGAGGCGGCCGGCGAGCGTCAGCTGAGGTACATGCTCACGGAACTGGGCCTCCTTCCCGGGGACGGAGAACTCAAGGGAAGGGCCAGGGCCTACCCGGAGGTGCTCAGCGTGCGCATCGACCGCGAGCGATCTCCCATGAATGGAATCCCGGTGGATCTTCGCCGCGGGCTTTTCCAGATCTTGCTCCAACACGCGGATGGCGCATTGCGGCGCAACGGAAAAGCGTGGATCCCCACCCACCCCCTCGATGATCCCGAACTCTTCACTCCATACCGGTTCGAGCCGGTGATCGAGGATGCGATGGAGTGGACCGAGGCCCGGCGCGATCATCTCCTCGGCGAGCTCAGCTGGCCGCAGGCGAAGCAGCGGCTCAAGGAGGTCGATGTGGCGCTGCTTCCGGTTGGAGCCGTTGAACAGCATGGGCCCCACCTCACCCTCGATACCGATGCTTTCGACGCCGATTACCTCGCGCGAAGGGTCGCCGAGGGGTGCAGCAGCCCGAAGCCGCTCGTGCTGCCCCTGATTTCCTACGGTGTGTCATACCACCACGACGATTTCCCGGGGACCATCAGCGTCAGCAACGAGGCGCTGTCAAAGTTGGTCTACGACATCGGCATCAGCTGCGCTCGCAACGGAATCAACAAACTGGTCATCGTCAACGGCCACGGAGGAAACTCGGCGACTTTGCAGTTCGCGGCGCAGATGATCAATCGCGACGCGAACATCTTCACCTGCGTCGACACCGGCGAATCGAGCGATGTCGACCTCGACCAGATCTGCGAGACCGCCAACGACGTCCATGCCGGAGAGATCGAGACCTCGACCAGCCTCGCGACCCGGCCCGACCTGGTCGATATGAAGGCCGCTCGGGCCTTCGTGCCGAGTTTCTCGAGCCGCTACCTCGACTTCACGACCAAACGGAGCGTTGAATGGTATGCGAGGACTGCGAGAATCTCGCCGACCGGTGTGCTTGGAGATCCGAGCCGGGCATCGGCGGAAAAAGGTGAGCGGATCTGGAAGGTGATGATCGCCAACCTGGTGGAGCTGGTTGAGGAGCTCAAAGGGATGACGCTCGACGAGATCTACGAGCGGAGGTATTGATGAAGATTGTCAGCGTCGAGGCATGGCCGGAGCGATTCAAGCTCACCAACCCATACGCAATCGCCTATGAGACGGTGACCGAGACCACCAATGTCTTCCTGTGCATCAACACGGACACCGGGCCCGTGGGCTTCGGATGTGCTGCGCCGGATGAGGCGGTGACCGGCGAGGACGCCGATTCGGTTCTGCGGGCGATTCGGGATGTCGTCGAACCGGTCGTGTCCGGGACCGATCCACTTCGCCTGGAGTTGATCATGGAGCGTCTCCGCGAACCGCTGGCGGCGCATCCGTCGGCGCGGGCGGCCGTTGATATGGCACTTTTCGACATCCTTGGAAAACGCGCCGATCTCCCTTTGTGGAAACTGCTCGGCGGATACAGGGAGCGGATCAAAACCAGCATCACGATTGGGATCCTTCCGGTACAGGCGACCGTGGAAATGGCCGATGCCTGGATCAGGCAGGGATTCAGATGCCTCAAGATCAAGGGAGGCGCCGATCTCGAATCCGACGTTGAGCGCCTCTTGAAGATCCGGGAAGAATTCGGTTCGAAGATCGAACTGCGGTTCGACGCCAATCAGGGTTATACGGTGGAGCAAACCCTCGATCTCGTGAAACGCGCGAAAAGGGCACGACTCCAACTCATCGAGCAGCCGACGCCCCGGCGCGAGCCGGAACTGATGGCCCAGATCAGCCGTCAGGTTCCGATCCCGATCATGGCGGACGAAAGCCTCATGAACCTCCGGGACGCCTTCCGACTCGCCAAGAACGATCTCGTCGATATGATCAACATCAAGCTCATGAAAGTCGGAGGGATCGCGGAGGCGCAGCGCATCAACGCGGTCTCCCGGGCCGCCGGTTTCGAAGTCATGGTCGGTTGCATGGATGAATCGGCGCTGTCCATCGCGGCCGGGCTGCACTTCGCTCTGGCGCGTCCCAACGTGGTTTTTGCCGATCTCGATGGCCACATCGGGCTGATCAACGATCCCGCGGCTCTCGCGGTTCACCTCAAGGACGGCTACCTCCATCCCACCGGCAGACCGGGGCTCGGTTTCGATATTGACGGACAACGCCTCCCATAGACGAGCTGTCGGCGGTGGTGCAGAACTCCGCCGCGCGAGGTTGTGGAGGCCCGGGAGTGAAGATGCGGCGCAGGGGCAACGGGGGAACGCGCCCTGTAGACTTGGAAATGCGTTCCACGAGACCAGGGAGGTCATTGTGCGTTTACCTCACAGGTACCATCCACCGGGCACTGCACCGGGAACGATCACGATTCCCGAAAACGTCGAAACCCATTCGCGTGCCGTGCTGACCCGGTACTCGGCGGACGAGATCGACGAAGTCGAGATCACCGATCTCTCCTCGGTCGACCTGGTGGCGCCGGGATACCAGACGTGGCTCGACATCGAAGGGCACGACCTCAGGCTGATCTCCGCCCTGGGGGATCGTCTTGGTGTTCACAAACTCGCGCTGGAAGACATCGTCAATGTCGGTCAGAGATCAAAAGTCGAGGAGTTTGACGACTGTCTCTTCGTGGTTGTGTACCACCTCGAGAGACGATCCCGGGACGAGGCGATCAGTGCGGAACAGGTGAGTATGATTCTCCTGGATGGTGTGATCGTCACGATCAGGGAGAGACCCGGCAGCCTTTGGGAGCCGGTCAGGGCACGACTTCGCGGCGGCAAGGGCCGGATAAGGACGAGCGGAGCCGACTATCTCCTCTATGCCCTCGTCGATGCGGTGGTCGATCATCATTTTCCGGTAGTCGACGATCTGGGAGAACGAATCGAGGAAGTGGAGGAAATCCTTCTCAGTGAGTCGAATGTGAATATCGTTCCGGTTCTCCACGATCTTCGTCATGATCTCGCCACGATCCGCAGGTCGGTATGGCCATTGCGGGAGATGCTCAACCGGTACTTCCACACCGACAACCCACTGATTCGACCCGGAACCGGGGTGTTTCTGCGTGATGTCGCCGATCACCTCGTGCGCTTGGCCGACATCGTCGAGACCTATCGAGAGGTGCTCGACGGGCTGATGGACCTCTACTTTTCCGGCGCCACCACCCGCCTGAACGAGGTCATGAAGGTGCTCACGATCATCGCGACCATCTTCATCCCCCTGTCGTTCATCGCCGGTTTGTACGGGATGAATTTCGACAGGAGCGCCGGGCCGCTGAACATGCCCGAACTCGGGTGGGCCTGGGGTTATCCGGTTGCGTTGCTGCTCATGTTCCTGGTCGCCGGGGGGCTGCTCGGGTTTTTCAGGAAACGGGGATGGATCTGATGACAGGCAAGAGGATCTCCGCGACGATGTGGAACCGAAATTTTGCGTTTGCCGAGGGCGATCGGTGGTTCTGGCAGATTTTGCGCCGATCGTCGTACGCCGGGAGCGCGACTGAGCCCTTCCCGGTTCATCTCATCCAAGTGGCGAGATCGGCAGGTAGCGATGGAGAATTCCAAACAGCGACGGAAATCCCCGACCGGGAAACCGGTCATTGGTTGGCGAGAGTGGGTCGCCCTGCCGGAGCTCGGTATCGCCTATATCAAACCGAAGATCGACACCGGCGCCCGATCGTCGTCGCTGCATGCGTCGGAGATCGAGGAGTTCAGCAAGGGTGATAAGCTCTTCGTGCGGTTTCGGGTTCACCCGATCCAGCGCAAGCGGGATTTCGGGGTCAGGGCCGAAGCGGAAGTGCTGGAGTACCGAAACGTCAGGAGTTCGAGCGGCCAGAAGACCCTGCGGCCGGTGATCCTCACCGAGATCCGGATCCTCGGTCAAAGCTGGCCCATCGAGCTGACCCTGGCCGATCGGGACGCGATGGGTTTTCGCATGCTGCTCGGACGCGAGGCGATCCGTGGGCGGTATCTGGTCGACGCCGGACGGTCGTTTTACGGCGGAAAACCAAACGCAAAGCGCAAAAAGAAGAAGACCCGAAAATCCGCAAAAAAGGTCTCGAAACAGCTCACACGCATTACCCGGGAGCATTCCCGTGAGGAGGAATAGATGAAACTCGCCATCCTGTCGTGCAATCGCCACTGCTACAGCAGCCGGCGTTTGCGCGAGGCGGCCGAGGATCGGGGGCACAAGGTCAAGGTCCTCAATACCCTCAGATTCGCCATCGACATCGAAGAGGGCATGCCGAGCCTCGCATACCGATCGAAAAACCTGAGCCACTACGACGCTGTTCTGCCGCGTATCGGCGCCTCGATCACCTTCTTCGGGACCGCCGTTGTCCGTCAGTTCGAGCAGATGGATGTGTTCTGCGCCAACTCGTCTGCGGGGATTTCCAATTCTCGGGACAAGCTGCGAAGCCTGCAGATCCTGAGCCGCCACAAAATCGGCATGCCGCCGACTACCTTTGTTCGAGACAAGAAAGACGTGCTGCCGGCGATCGAGCGCGTCGGCGGCGCCCCGGTCATCATCAAGCTCTTGGAGGGAACCCAGGGAGTCGGGGTGATCCTCGCCGACTCGGAAAAGATCGCCGAAGCCATCATCGAGACCCTCCAGAGCACCAAACAGAACGTGCTGGTTCAGAGATTCGTGGCGGAAAGCAAGGGCCGTGACATCCGGGCATTTGTCGTCGGTGACCAGGTCGTCGCGGCCATGCGGCGAGTCGCCCAGGGACAGGAGTTTCGCAGCAACGTCCATCGTGGGGGCCAGACCGAACCTCTGGAACTCGACGAGGAGTACACCGCGACGGCGATCCGGGCCGCCCAGATTCTGGGGCTGCGGGTTGCGGGTGTCGATATGCTCGAAGGCAACGACGGCCCACAGATTCTGGAAGTCAATTCGTCGCCAGGACTCGAGGGGATCGAGACCTGCACCCAACTCGACATCGCCGGTGCCATCATCGACTATATCGCCGCCCAGGTCGACTTCCCCGAGATCGATATTCGCCAGCGTCTGACCGTCAGCCGCGGGTTCGGCGTCGCCGAGATTTTCATCCCGGAGGGATCCGAGTATGTCGGCAAGGAGATCAGAGAATCGGGGCTGAGAGATCAGGATATCAACGTCCTGACTCTGTACCGGGAGGCCAGAGTGATCCCGAATCCACGCTCGACCAGGGTCCTGGAGCCGGGCGACCGATTGCTCTGTTTTGGCAAACTCGATTCCATGCGGGCGATGGTCCCGGATAAGGTCCGCAGGCAACGCAGACCGCGGACCGAAGCTCTGAGTAAGAACGCCTTCTCGCCGGTGATCGACGCGGCCGGCCCCAGCGGCGCCGAGGGCGACGACCAGGTCCCCGGCCGGGTTTTGCGTGAAGATGATTGATGCACGGAAAGGGACCGCGATGAATGCCTCAACCAAACCCCGTATGACGATCGATGTTTGGGACGGAACGACGGTTGCGCCGGGAGAGAGCCGCGATCTCGAGTTGAACGTCAGCGAGAGCTCCAGCGGGATGTCGATCAAGATCCCGCTGCATGTGCGGCGGGGTCTGAAAGACGGGCCGGTTGTGTTCGTTACCGCGGCGCTGCATGGCGACGAGATCAATGGGACGGGGGCCGTGCGCGCCCTCGTGCAGGATGAGTCATTTCGGCTCCGCGCCGGCTCGGTCATTCTTGTCCCGGTCTTGAACGTGCCCGGCTTTGATCGACACTCGAGGTATCTTCCCGACCGCCGGGATCTCAACCGGTGTTTTCCGGGCTCGGTATCCGGCAGCCTTGCGAGTCGGCTGGCTCACTCCATCTTCCACGAAATCGTCAAGCGTTCCGACTACGGAATCGACCTCCATACCGCAGCCGTTCGACGAACCAACGTGCCGACTGTGCGCGCCGACATGTCCAACCCCGAGGTTCGGCGGATCGCGAGGGCGTTCGGATCCGAACTCATTTTGGACGGCAAGGGACCGAAAAAGGGACTACGCCCCACAGCTTGCGACGCCGGCTGCCCGACCATCGTGCTCGAAGGTGGGGAGGTGTGGAAGGTCGAACCGACCATCGTCGAGTGCGCCGTGCAAGGCGTCAAGAATGTGCTCATCAAGCTGAAGATGCTCGATGGAACCCCAGAGATCCCGAAACACCAGATCACGGTCAAGACGACCAAATGGGTGCGTGCAGAGCGTGGCGGCTTTCTCCAGTTCCACGTCGCGCCGGGCGAGATTGTTGAGAAAGACCAGTCGCTTGCGGCCAACACCAGCCTGTTGGGCCGGGAACAAAACGTTCTCATCTCTCCGTTCGACGGCGTTGTCCTCGGCATGACCACACTGCCCGCGGTCAGCCCCGGTGAACCGGTGTGTCACGTCGGTAAGATGACAAAGCGTGAGCTCAAGGACATCGCGCGAAACGCCGGCGGATCAGAAAACACCCTCCACGAGCGGGTGCTGGAAGACCTGGCGGCGAATGTGACCGTGGTCGAGCCGTTGGAGTAGTCGTCCGGGCCGGGCCGCCGCCCCGGGCGGCCGTTTCATCGATCGGTGTGGCTCGCACCTTGGCGAGCGCGAAGTCGGCGGCTACAACGAGCGGGTTAGTTGTTGCCGAAAACCGGGTCCGCCATCGCACGCGGTCACAACAACCTGATGAACAGCGTTGCAAGACCGAGAAAGCTGAGGAACCCGACGACATCGGTCACGGTGGTCAGGACAATCGACGATGCCTGAGCCGGGTCCTGGCCGAGCCTGGTCAGAATCATGGGAATGGCGGCACCTGCGAGACCGGCGATGGTCATCGAAATCACCATTGAAACCCCGATCACGGCTGCCAGCCCGGGCGACCTGCTCCAGAGGAGAACCGCGGCCGCCGTCACCAGGGCGACGGCGACGCCGTTGATCGCTGCAACACAGACCTCCTTGGCTGCAACTCGAGTGGCGTCACTACGAAAGCTGACCTCGCGCAGCGCGAGGCCGCGCATGGTGACAGCCAAGGCCTGCGCCCCGGTGTTGCCCGATTGGCCGGCGACCACGGGCAAAAGGATCGCGAGGGCGGTGAACCGGGCGATGGTGTCCTCGAAGAGGCCGACGACGAACGAAGCGAGAAAGGCGGTGAGAAGGTTGATCTGCAACCACGGCAGGCGTTTTCTCACGGCGAATCCCACCGGCGACAGGGATCGTTCGTCCCGGCTCACACCGACCATCGTCTGGATATCGGCGGAGGCCTCGGCTTCAACCGCGGACAGCAGCGCGTTCTGGCGGATGACACCGATGAGATGGCCTTCGAAGTCGACGACCGGGAGGGTGGGCAGGCGGTGCTGCTCCAGAAGATCCACGACCTCGGTTGTGGACGCGATGGCCTGCACCGCAACCGGCGTGGTCGTGATCAGCTCCCGCAGCTTCTGATCCGGGTCCGCCAGGGCGAGATCCTGGATTCTGACCGAGCCGAGGTAGTGTCCGTCGTCGTCCACGAGGTGGAGGCTGCTGATTCGCGTGTCACCCAGGCCCCGCAACTGATTGGTTGCCATTTCGGCCGACGCATCCACTCTGAAATGGCTGACCCGGGTATCCATGATGGCGCCGGCTGTTTCGGGGGGATAGCTCAGGATTTCCTCGATCTCTCGTGCAACGGATGGGTTGAGTCCAGCCAGGATTTCGCCACGGACGTCGTCGTCGAGGCGGTTCAGAATGACCGCCGCTCGTGAGGTTTCCAACGCGCTCAACCACCGTGCACGGCGCGGGCCATCGGCGGTGGCAATGAACTCCGCGGACACCTCGGGCCGCATGGCGCCGAGAAGCGCGGCGGCGGATTCGTCGGTCTGGGCGCTGAAGAGTTCATGGAATTGATCACGAGGGAGCAACTCGACATCCGCGGCTGCATGCTTGGGATAGCGCCGAAGGAAATCCTCGGCAAGCAAATCGAACACGGTGGCCGCCTCAGCGGTCATATTGGACCTCCGAGTGTCGTTCAGGGGCGGAACGATCCGCCATGGCTGTGACCACCGAGGTCAGCCCAACCCAGTACAGCTCTCCAAGCTCCAGGAACGTGGCAAAGCCTGACTGGGGAGAATCCGACGCCACCCTGGGTGTCGGTTCCGAGTGGCGAACGCTTCGGTGGCGGACGACACCCACGAGGACCCCGGAATCGTCGACGACCGGGAGCTCGTGGAAGTCGTTCCATGCGGGATGATCACGGACCGCCGAGAGCGGTGCGGCCGCGGGCAACTGGACGACCCGGACTGTCATCAGGCTTCTGACCTGCGTTCGAGGATTACTGGAAGCGAGGTCCTTGCGGTGGATCACACCGACCAGTCGATGATCGTCGTCCACGACATAGACGTAAAACCCGTCCACTCCACCGGCGATATCTCGGGCTTCCGCGACGCTCATGTCGGGCGAAAGGAGGGCCTGTGCGGGCTCGGCCAGGATCCCGGCCGTGCCCGGCGATGACCGCAGAAGTCTCTCCACCGCTGGAACGGTCGCGGTCGGAAGGAGGTCGATCACGGCCGGTCCGCTTCTCCTTTTCAAGCGAGCGCAAGATGAGAACGCATCGCGAAACCGGCAGCAGCTCGAGGATCGCCGTCAATTCGTCGGGGGCCATGATCTCGAATGCCGACGCGACCGTGGACGGGAGCATTCCTTCAATCACAGTGACGGCGTTCGTCGGTTCGAGCTCTGCGAGGAACGACCCCAACTCGGAAATCGGGATGGCCTCGAGCCGGCGCGCCGTGTCGGCTGGAAATCTCGAGGCGTATCTGACCGCCAGGGTATGCACGGCTTCCATTTCAGGCGCTCTCGATGAGAGTGACCGAACCGGTATTGTGGAACCGTTGCGCGGGTACAACCACCCGCCCGACGTCGGTTTTCAGGATAACAGTCGTCGGTGTCAGCTCGATTACGGTTCCCCGGATGTCATCGATGATGAGGTCCTGACCGACCGTCACCATCCGCGCCACGTAGTGGGAAGCGATGAGGTTGGCGACCGAAGCTCGCGCGCCGAGGCCGAAGGCCAGGGCGACCGCCGCAAGAGCTGATCCGACCGTGATCGCAACGGTCAGTTCGAGCACGCGGCCGTTGACTCCCAGCTGCTCGAGGGCGATCACAACCACGAGCACGATCACCACGACCTCGGCGATGGTCGCGATTCCCCGCGCCTGGGCGATGCCGCCCGCTTCCGCCGCGCGCAGCGCGGCCGACCGCGCGGCCCTTGCGGCGATGACGCCGGCGAGACTGATGAGAATCGCGGCCAGGAGGTTGGGGGCGTAGGCCACGAGCTTCCCGAGCAGATCCGTCATCACCGGCAGACCGAGGGTTTCCACCGCAGCGGCCATGAAAACGAGGAGGACCAGCCAGAAGACGAATCCTCCGACGACCCCCGGAATGTCCACCCGCGCCCCGCTGCTCTCCACCGCGTGATTGATGGAGGCACTGGTTGCGCCGAGTCGGTCGAGAAGGCGTTTCGACACCTTTCGGCTCCATCGGCGGCTGAGAAGGGCAAGCACCCAACCGGTGAACACGAGAAGCGCGGCAGCCCCGATTGCCGGTAGGTGATCTCGGACCGCGTTGAGACCCCCAAAGATTGTCTCGAGCCAGGTGTCGTACCACATGACACCCCCCTTTCATACCGATGTGATTGTCAGGACCGGTGTCCGAAAGATCTTTTTTCTTCCTGAAGTGTAGCCGGGTCGGAGACCGAGAGGTTCCGAGCAGAGGAACCGGTTAAACTCCTGGACACAGGAGCGAACCACAGATGTCCCGAATTTTGGTGGTGACAGCGGAACCTGATGCGGCACAGATCATCCAGGCGTCGTACCCGGATGACGAGGTCTGCATCGTTGATTCTCTGGATGTGCACGACACCATCGGCAGTGTTGAGCCGGTGGAATTCGCGTTTGTCGATGTCGCCCTGCTGCGACCGATCGCGGAAGGGAATCAGCCCGCCGAGACCCTGAACTCCTTCCGACGAGTCGTGCCTGGTGCGCGGGTCGTGATCATGTCGCACCAAAAGGAAATCCGAGAGGCGATCAGCTATGTGCGGGATGGCGCCAACGAGTATCTGACCTATCCCATCGTCCGGGAAGAAGTGCAGCTGGTGCGCGAGACGATTGAGCGCCGTGAACGCATCAGCTCGGAGCTGCGCTACCGTCGCCACCAATCGCTCGAGACCGAGACCTTCGGCGCCATCACGAGCCGGGCCGATTCGATGAAAGCCGTACTCCGCAAGATCCGACAGGTGGCCCCGACCCGGTCGACGGTCCTGCTCACCGGCGAAACGGGGACCGGCAAGAGTTTCCTGGCGAAGACCATCCACCAAAACAGCACCCGAGCCCAATGCCAGTTCGTCAGTATCCACTGCGGAGCGATCCCGGACACCCTCCTCGAGAGCGAACTCTTCGGGCACGAAAGGGGCGCCTTCACGGGCGCCGATCGCCGGAGGTTGGGTAAGTTCGAGATCGCGACCGGTGGCACGCTGTTTCTCGACGAGATTGCAACGATCACCCGTGCGATGCAGGTCAAGCTGCTCAACGTGCTTCAGGAGCGAACGATTCAGCGGCTTGGAGGCGAACGGGAAGTCGAGGTCGATGTTCGAATTCTGGCAGCCACGAACATCGACCTGGAGGGCATGACCGCCGGTGGGAGTTTCAGGAAGGATCTTTTCTACCGCCTCAATGTCTTTCCGATCGAGGTCCCCCCGTTGCGAGATCGGCGTGACGATATTCCGGTCCTTGTCGATCTGTTTGTCGGGAGACTTCGTCCGTTCTATCACAAGGAAATCGACGGTATCGAGCCGGCCGTCCTCGACGCGCTCCTCGCCTACCGTTGGCCCGGCAACATCCGCGAGCTCGAGAACCTCCTGGAGCGGGCCTTCATTCTTGAAACTTCCCGCAACCTCACCGCATCGAGCTTTCCGGAGGAGCTGTTTGCGTCGGGGAGGCCGAATTCCCGGATCAGCCTCGATACGTCGGAGTCGCTGGCGGAGGTGAGAACCCGGGCGGCGTCGGCCGCGGAACGGGAGTACTTGAAACGGCAGCTCGAGGCGCATGGCGGGCGCATCTCTCTCACCGCCGCAGCGGCGGGAATCACGCCCCGTCAACTCAACAAGTTGATGACAAAACACGGCCTGAGAAAAGAAGAATTCAGAGCGGGTTCCTAACCCGTACTTCTCACCAGCTGGTCGGCACGGTCCGCCGTATTCTTCGGACGGGTTATGGTGGCTGGGCAGGAAATCCGACGCGGAGGAACAATGATCAACCGAAGACCGGGATCGATTCCGTGGGCCCCTGGAGTGGTGATTGCGGCAGTGATCCTTGGTGGGTGTTCGGTCCAGCCGAGCGAGGATCCAGCGGGCGCCGGCCGGCCGAATATTCTGTTCATCGCGGTGGACGATCTCAATGACTGGATCGGGCCGCTGGGCGGCCACCCCCAGGCGGTGACACCGGCCCTCGACCGGTTGGCCTCGCAGGCCGTGGTCTTCGAGCGGAACTACTGCGCCTCGCCGGCCTGCAATCCATCTCGAACGGCGCTGTTGACCGGTCTTCACACCTACTCGTCGGGTTTGTACTCCAACTACCAGTATTGGCGGGAGGCGCTGCCGGATGCGGTGACCCTTCCCCGGTACTTCCGGGACAACGGCTACTGGGTTGGCGGCGCCGGCAAGATCTTCCACAACGACCAGCCGGATCCCGAGTCCTGGGACGACTACTTTCCATCAAAAGACAAACACATGCCGGACTACTTCTACCCGAATCAGTACGGCACGGTGAGCATGCCACCGTTCGATGACATGTACGGCGATTTCGACTGGTCGCCCATCGATCTCCGCGATGAGGAGACCGGCGACTTCAGCTCGGTTTCGTGGGTCATCGATCAGATCGAGGAGGACCGAGATCGCCCGTTCTTCCTCGCGTGCGGGATCTACCGGCCGCATCTGCCCTGGTACGTGCCGAAGAAGTACTTCGATCTCTTCCCCCTCGAGACGGTGCAGCTGCCGAAAGTGCTGGAAGGAGACCTCGACGATCTCGGCGATCGGGCTCGCGAAATCGCCTCACGGGGTGGGAACTACCATCGCCACGTGGTCGAGGCCGGCCAGTGGCAGGCCGCGGTGCAGGGCTACCTCGCCTCGATCGCCTACGCCGATGCGATGGTCGATCGCCTGCTGCGCGCGTTGGACGAGAGCCGCCATGCCGAAAACACGATCGTGGTGCTCTGGTCGGACCACGGTTGGCAGCTGGGTGAGAAAGAACACTGGAGGAAGTTCGCCCTCTGGGACAACGTCGCGAGGACGGTGCTCATGATCCGCGCGCCCAAGGGGGTGCCCGGGCTCGCCGGTGGATCCGTCGAGGGTGGACGATGTCGAAGGGTGACGTCACTGGTGGATCTCTACCCGACTCTGATCGAGCTCACCGGACTGCCCGAGAAGAAAGGTCTCGACGGGCGCTCTCTGGTGGCCCTGCTCGAAGATCCCCAAACCGTATGGGACTTTCCGGCGATCACGACCTATGACCGATTCGAGTACTCCGTCCGCAGCGAAAGATGGCGTTATATCCGCTATATCGATGACAGCGAGGAGCTCTACGATCACGACAGCGATCCCGAGGAGTGGGTGAATCTGGCGGCGTATCCGAACCATGCCGCCGTCAAGGCCGAGATGGCGGCCCACATCCCGGATGACCCGGCGCCGCTCGCCGAGACATCCTACGGGCTGGCGCCGCACCACATTCCACCCTGGAAGACCCAAGAAGACTATCTGCGGGCCAAGGCTGCGGGCGGGGAGAGCCAGCGCTGACAGCGATGGACGTGTCCCGGTGCAGCGGGTTTCAGGCGAGTTGGAATCCCGAGCCCCCCGACTCCTTGACGCTGTACATCGCGCGATCCGCGGCCTCGAAGAGTTCTGACGGTGTACGTCCGTCTCCGGGGTAGATGGCGATGCCGATACTCGCCGACAACTTGATGCGTCCGGTTTCGAACTGGAAGCCCATCTTGAAACCGTCGAGAATCCTGTCTGCCACGACCGCGGCATCGGCCGGACCTTCAAGGCCTTCGAGCACCACGATGAATTCGTCACCGCCATAGCGGGCGAGCGTGTCGACCTCGCGCGTGAAAGCCGTGATCCGCGCGGCGGCCTCCCGGAGGACGCTGTCGCCGGCGGTGTGACCATAGGTGTCGTTGACCTTCTTGAAGTCGTCCAGATCGATGAACATGAGGCCGAGAACGAGCCCGCTGCGACTGGCTCTGGCAACCGCTCGGGCGAACTCCATGTCGAATGCCCGCCGATTGAGCAGCCGGGTCAACGGGTCTTCCATCGAGAGCGAACGGATGTGTTCCTCGGCTTCCTTGCGGCGGAAACTCTGCTCCCGACTCTGGCGCTCGATGACGGAATTCTGGACGAGATTCAGGATCCCGAAAACGACGAGGCACATCATGACCAGTCCGACTCGGGCGTTCTGCAGTAAGCCGTGGTCGTGTTGGACCGAGCTGAGAAACAGATGGACGAGCGCAAACCCCAACGAGTAGACGAGCAGTGGAACGCCCCGGAGGCGGTCATCGTCATCGACGACCTCGGCGTGCTCGATTGAGTCGCCTGTGGAATGCCGGATGCGGCTTGCCACGACGATGAGAATCATCGGCATGAACCAGCAGATATCGGCGACTTCGGGGAGGCTTCCCGGGAGATAACTCGTGATCCATGCAAAGTCGATGGAATCGGCTACCAGTACGAATGCCCAGGCAATGGTCAGAAAACCATAGATCCAGCGCCAACGTGGGGTCTGGGCGTGAAACGTGGCATAGACCAACCGACCGACGATGTAGAGGTCGAGGATGACGTAGAAACTGAAAGACGGAACCCAGGTCAGGTACTCGGTGACTCCCAGAGTGCGGGGCAGGAGAACGAAGTAGATGAAGAGCCCGCCGACGAAGAGGATTCTCCCGGCGCTGGCCAGGAATCGCAGAGGACGAATCCTCAGCCTTCCGTCCGTCGACTCGGGTTGGAGATCGAGCGCCAGGACGAGTCCGAGATACAGGATGAGATAGAGCGAATCCACGCCGGTGCCCGCGCTGGCGTCGACGTTGTCGAGATAGAGATATGACAACATCTCACCGGCCAGCCACGCCGACAGCGAGAGACCGAGCAGCCGCCAGAAGTACCGCTCACGCTCCGACTCGAGTTTGCTGACGCCGGACAGTACGGCGCCGATCGCGACGAAGAGCAGCGCCATCGTGGAGAAGTAGTCTGTGACGAGCGAGCGGGCGTTCGAAGTCAGCCACTGAAGACCGGGGACCGCCAGAAACACCGACGCCAACCCGACGACCGACACCATCCAGGGGTCGAGGACGAACCACCTCAGGGCCCTCGCCGTGTCGAACGAAGTGCCCGAGGCGACTGCCGCCCCGTTGTGTGCCCCTGTTTTCTGGGCTGGAAGCAAGGTCTGGAAGTGCATCTGATCGACAAGTAAGCAAGGATGATGCCAGAAAATGCGCATTTTTTCATGGTTGATTGAATCACTTTGGGACAGGTCGGGGCCCCGAGGTCGAGGACATGCTGTTCGACTATCCCATTGCCGGCCATTTCAGATATGACGGTCCCTGTGCCCGGACTTGTTGAAACGGTGGAGAAAGGGATGAGGAACACCTCGAACGGCTGCGGTAGGCTATCGAAGCGGGACTGGTATCGTTGCCCGGTAGCAACTGAAAGGAACCTCGGATGATCACGCTTCTCGATGGGGGGATCGGCTTCGAGCTCAAATTGCGCGGGGTCAAGGTGCCCGACCACACGAAATCGATCTGGTCGGCGTTGGCGCTCCTGGAGGACCCGGAGGCGGTGGTCGATGTCCACGCCGCCTATATCGAGGCCGGCGCCGATGTCCTGACCATCAACAACTACTCGGTGACGCCACCGATCCTGGCTCGCGAAGGGATGGGCGACCGGGTCGAGGAGCTCACCGCCCTGGCCGTGGATCTTGCCGAGAAAGCGGTTGCCCGGGTGGGTCGTCGACCGCGACTTGCGGGGTCTTTCCCGCCGCTGGATACGAGTTACCGAGCCGATCTCGTCGATGAGCGGGAAAGGGTCATCGAGAACTACCGCAGGATCGGTTCGGTGCTCAAGGACCGGGTGGATCTCGTTCTTTGCGAGACCTTGGCCAGCTCTCACGAGGCGGCCTGGGCGTGTGAGGCCGCCGCTGAGACCGGGCTCGAATACTGGATGAGCTGGACGCTTCAGGGGACCCGATTGAACACCCTGCCGAGCGGTGAGAGCCTCGCCGATGCAGTGAAGGCGCTGGCTGATCTCGAGCCCGCGGCCCACCTCGTGAACTGCTGCGGCGCCAATTTCGTGACGGCAGCCTTGCCGACGCTCAGAAATCTCACCGAGGGCCCCATCGGCGGCTATGCCAACGCCGAACACGTCGCAGCCGAGGAAGGCGCCGGCGGCGTCGATGTCAATGCGGAAGCGGCGCAGCGTGGGGCGGCGACCCATCTCGACCCGGACGCCTATGCGGCCGAAGTTCGGCGGTGGTTGGAGGCCGGCGCCACCATCGTCGGCGGCTGCTGTGGAACCCGTCCGGAACACATCAAACGGCTGCGGGAGATGATCGGATAACCCGATAAAACGCATCCGTCGCTGATAATCTGGGTTGAGTGAAAGGGGCCATCAATGTTCTTGAACATGCTCGACATCGATGAGAAACGCGCGTTCATTCTGTTGGCGGAGAAGATGATCGAGGCCGATGGAATCGTGGTCGGTCGCGAAGCGGCGGCGCTGGCTGCTCTCAAAGCCGAAATGGGCGTTTCCAAATCCACTCAGGACACCCGGAGCATCCGAGAGCTTTCGAGGTTGTTCAAGGACCGGAGATCGCGGGTGGCGGCCCTTCTCGAACTCTTCGGCCTCGCCTACACCGATACGAACTTCGATCTCGGTGAGCAGAGCCTGATCGCGACGATCGCCGAGGACATGGAGTTCACGAGCGAGGAAATCGTGGAGGTGGAAAAGTGGGTTCAGGATCACGTCAGCCTGGTTCGCAGGGCGCTGTCCTTGATGAGGGACTGATTCGCCACACGATTGCCCGGATCCCGAGAACTTCTTCAAGAGTGATGACTGAAATTGTCTTTCGTGTACCAGTCGCTCCGGGGGCGGTTGGTTGGGAGCATCCATGCAGGTGTTGAATGATCGCTCGTCGAGCTGCTACCCGGATGGTCTCATGCCCACCCGGAGAGCCTTCCTCAGGACCATTGCCGCGGCCGCGGCCGCGGCGGGGATCGCGACTCCCGCCTTGGCCGCGGCGGTGGCGAGTCCAGCCGGCGAAGAGCCCATCCCCGGGTTTCCCCCGGGAGGCTTCCCGGATGGTTCAATCCGGATGAACTTCAACGAGAACCCGCTCGGTCCGTCGACAAAAGTGCTCGGCGCGCTCCTCGAGAACGGGTTGCAGGGGTCCAACCGGTACAACTACATTGATCCTCTCACCGAAGCCATTGCCCGGTTCCATTCGATCCCGGAGGGAAACGTGCTGGTGGGCTGCGGGTCCACCGAGTTTCTCCAGTTCACACCGTGGGCATTCCTCCGAGATGGCGGCAGCATCGTCCTGCCGACGCCGAGCTACGGCTGGTCTGCTGGGGTCGCGGAAACCATGGGGCGGCAGGCCATCCGCGTCCCATTGGCTCAGGCGGGCGTCGTCGACACCGAGGCCATGGTCAAGGCCATCCGTCCGGACACCCGGATAGTGTACGTGGCGAACCCCAACAACCCGACCGGTGGGCCGATTCCGCGACAAGAGATCGTCTCGCTGACTCAGGCGCTGCCGAACTCGGCGGTTCTCATCGTCGACGAGGCCTACCACGATTTTCTCCCCAAGGGAGGCAGTTCGATCGATCTCGCCATCGAAGGTGCGCCGATCCTGGTTCTGCGGACCTTCTCAAAGGCCTACGGTCTTGCCGGACTTCGTCTGGGCTATGCCATCGGGCCTGCCTCGGTGCTCGACCGGGTGCGAACGGTGTGGTGGGGAGACTTCGGCATCAACACCGCGGCGCTCGTCGCCGGCCCCGCGGCGCTGGCCGATCAGGAGCACGTCCAACGCTATGTCGCGCTCATCGACAAAGGCCTCGAGCAACTCCGCTCCGGGCTGAAAGAACTCGGTGTGAAGCCTCTCCCTCATCGGGCGCCGTTCTTCATGGCCGATTTTGGCGCGGCCACCAATCCGATGGTCCGCAGCCTGCAGAAGAAGGGGATCTTTGTTCAGCCGGGCGCCAAGTGGGGTATGCCGACCTTCATGCGGATTTCGGTGGCCACGAGTGAGGACAACACCGTCTTTCTCGAGGCCGTCCGGGAAATCATGGGCTGAGGCTGCGTATACTCTCGGCGGTATGGCGTCACTCATCACCGCGCGCGAGCTCAGTCACTCATTCGGGCCCCGGACCCTGTTCGACGGGTTGAGCTTGACGATCACCGAGGGCGACCGGATCGGGGTCATTGGACCCAACGGCGCGGGAAAGACCACCTTGTTCCGCATCCTCTCGGGCGATCTCGAGCCCGATCTCGGCGAGGTTCACCGCCGCCGTCAGCTTCGCGTCGCCACGGTTGCGCAGGAGGACGATTTCGATTCGTCGTCGATGGTGATGGAGGTGGCGGCGCATGGTGCGGCCCTGCAACCTCACGAGGGTGAGGACGAGACGGCGCGTCAGGTCCGGGTCGCCATCGCCCTCGATCAGCTCGGTTTCCACACTCCCGAGCAGCGGGTGGGGGAGTTGTCGGGCGGGTGGCGGAAACGACTCGCCATCGCCGCCGCCCTGGCTGCCGATCCCGAGGTACTGCTCCTCGATGAGCCCACCAACCACCTCGATCTCGATGGCATCCTCTGGCTCGAGAAGATGCTGCTCTCGAGCCGGTTGCTCGCCTACATCGTCATCAGCCACGATCGCGCCTTTCTCGACCGGGTGGCCAACCGGGTCTACGAGGTGGCGCCTCACTACCCTGGTGGTTCGTTCAGCTGCGCCGGGAGCTACACGACTTTTTTGGAAAAGCGAGCCGAGTATCTCGAGGGTCGAGCTCAGTACCGGGACAGCCTTGCCAACCGGGTTCGGCGGGAGATCGAGTGGCTCAGCCGCGGTCCCAAGGCGCGGACCACCAAGGCCCAGGCGCGGATCGACCAGGCCGAGCGCTTGAAGGCCGATCTCGCCCAGGTTCGAGCCGAACTGGCAACCTCGTCGGTCGGCATCGACATGACCGCCTCGGGACGCCGGACCAAACGGTTGCTGGTGGCTTCGGGTGTCGACAAGACGATGGGTGGCAAGACGCTGCTCAGGAACCTCGATCTGGTCCTGCAACCGGGCCAGCGCCTCGGTGTGGTCGGCGCCAACGGCAGCGGCAAGAGCACGCTGCTCAAGCTCATGACCGGCGAACTCGAACCCGACGAAGGCGTCATCCGCCGCGCCGACAACCTGCAGGTGGTCCATTTCGATCAGGCCCGTGCGCAGCTCGACCAGAGCCTCGCGCTGAGACGGGCGTTCGCGCCCGACGGCGACACGGTGATCTACCGGGAGCGGGAGGTCCACGTCGTGACCTGGGCGCGACGGTTTCAGTTCCGCGACGACCAGCTCGATCAGCCCGTGAGTGAACTCTCCGGTGGTGAGCAGGCGCGGGTTCACATCGCGCGGCTCATGGTGCAACCGGCGGATCTGCTCCTCCTCGACGAGCCCACCAACGACCTCGACATCCCGACCCTCGAGGTGCTCGAGGAGAGCCTCCTCGATTTTCCGGGCGCGCTCGTGCTGGTCTCGCACGACCGCTATCTGCTCGAACGGGTGAGCACCGTCCTGCTCGGTCTCGACGGCGAAGGCGCCGCGACGCCCTTTGCCGACGTCGACCAGTGGCTTGCCCACCGCAAACCCGAGACCAAGGCGCCGCGGCGTGCAAAGAGCGAGCGCCGGAGCGAGCGTCCCAAACGTGCAGGTCTCAGCTATCTGGAGAAACGCGAGTACGAGGCCATGGAGGAGACCATCCTCGAGGCCGAGACCGAGCTCGAGGCGGCCGCGGAGCGTCTGGCCGATCCCCAGGTGGCTTCCGACGCCGAGGCCGCGCACCAGGCCTTTATGACCCACGAGAAGGCCCGCGACAGGGTGGCGGAGCTCTATCGCCGCTGGGCCGAGCTCGAGGACAAGGCGTAGCTGCAGAGTCTCACCGGGTTTTCAAGGGTGTGTTCAACCTTCTGCAGCCAGTCTGGACGGGCGGGATATGCGGGGCCCCCTCGTGGCGGGTGACGCGGGTCACGGCGGCTGTCCGGATTCTGAGTCAAGGTCATCCGTACGTGATAGAGTTTCGTACGAAAACAGAACACAGATCGCGAAGCTTCAGATCAGGGAGGGCACAAATGTCTGAAATGAAAGCGCTTCGGAGTCGAATTCTCGGTACTGGTCCGTTCGTGCTGGCGGTCGCGATCGTGTTCGTTGTCGCTGCCGCGGCGCCAAGCCCCGCAGGCGCGACGGCCAAGATCTGGCTCTACCCGGACTCGGAAAACCCCCAGGCCGGCGGTCACATCGTGACCGAGCCCGCATTCACGCTCAACATCGAGAATCGGGGCTCGGGGAATGGCGACAACACCGCGTATGAGGTGTTTCTTCTCGTTTCGGTGAACGATCCCGGTCTTCTGGTTTCGGGAACCATCTCTTTCTCCGGTCTCACGGTCGACCTCGATCCGGCCATGTGGATCTACGGAACTCCAATCCTCACCTGTGGAGGCAAGCCTGCTCCGCCCCACGGCGAATATCCGGCCTACTACGCCGAGATCGCCATCGGTGACCTCGCCCAGGATGGAATCATCTCGGCAGGGGTGGTCATCGACGGGTCCGAAGGTCTGCGGGTTCATTTCGACGCCAAGGCGGTGGGCTACAAACAGGCGGGCCCCAACCTCAAGTGCTATGACGTCTTCAACCCGTCCGGGCACGATGTCAGTTTGGTCATCGACGAACCAGGCACGAGTCCCTGCTACGAGATCTCCATCGCCAAGACGGCCGGAGCGACCGGCGTCGCCCTCGGCGACGCCATGGACTACACCATCGTTGTCGAAAACCGTGGAACCTGCGAGCTCACCGAGGTGGTTTTGACCGAGAATCTCCCAACGGTTTTGGATCCCCTGGGACAGCCGGTTCCGGCGTTCACGGTGACGATGATCGAGCCGCCGCCGACCACCCAGACGCAGGACTTCATCGAGTGGAGCCTCGGCGCGCTCGCGCCCGGTGCTCAGACCACGGCGACGCTGTCGGTGGTCTTCGATCAGCCGGATGCGGTGGGCCTTGCGATCGAAAACACCGCGTGCGTCACCTCGTTCGAACTTCCCGATCCGGCATGCGCGAGCGCATCCGTCATGGTCGACGCAGATGATGGAGACGAGATCGGCGGGCCGGGATTCTGGTGCAACCAGCTGCGGTTCGCTCGCGAGGGTCGGCCGAACGCCAAGTTCACCACCGCGGAGCTCGACGCCTGGCTCCTCGAGATCTTCGATCAATCCGCGGTGTTCCCGGAACTCTGGCCGCTGGTCACGCTGGCGGATGCCGAGATCTTGCTGTGCCGGCCGAACCTGGCGGAGACCACGGCCGATCGGGTTGCCCGGCATCTGCTTGCTTCGTGGTTCAACGTCGTGAGTGAGCGCCTGCCGCTCGACACGGTGCTGGGCGACCTCTGTCCGGGCGATGAGGAGCCACCGCCGGATATGGACCCGGCGATGACCGTCGCCGAACTCATTGCGGCCGTCGAAGCGGATCTTGCCGCGGGCGCGGACGACGAGATCCTCGGGTTCTGGCTGGAAGTTCTCGACTTCGTCAACAATGCACGACTGGCCGGTCCGGGGGCTGCGACGAGGGGATCGTTCGGCGGTCCGGGAACCGCAGAGGCGGGATTCACCGACCGTAGAGAAAGAGGCTGTCCTCGGCGGCGCCCGATGCCGGCGCCGCCGTTTTCGTGCCGCTTCGCCTCGGAGCCAGGTAACACAATGTGATCTTGTGGTGGCAAGGTCATGTTGCGATACCTGGCTCCACTCGGTTAGGATCCATCAATGAAACCTGAACGACTCATCGACATGACGCCGACTCCCGGTGGAGACGAGCTCTTTCTCTACGAGCGCGACGGTGTGTTCACCCTGCGTATCGGCGGCATCGAGTTGATGACGAGCCGCGCCCACGACTCCGAAGAAGAGCTGGCGTGGATGGCGATGAAGTTGGTCGACCGCAAATGCCGGCCGCGGGTGCTCGTCGGCGGTCTCGGGATGGGCTACACCACCCGGGCGGCTCTCGATTCGACGCCGAGGCCGTCCGAAGTCGTGGTTTCCGAACTCCTGCCGGCGGTCGTAGGGTGGAACCGAGACCACATCGGCCATCTCGCCGGCAGACCCATGGACGACCCGAGGGTGACCATCGTCGAGCGCGACATCTGGGACGTCATCGCGGACAGCCCGAACGGGTTCGACGTCATACTCAACGATGTCGACAACGGCCCCGGCGGGTGCGCGCTGGAACAAAACGAGAAGCTCTACACCGCGGCAGGCCTGGCCGCCATTCGCCGCAGTCTCCGGCCGAAGGGCGTTCTCGGGGTGTGGTGTGTCGAGGACGACCCGCGCTTCGTCAAAGCAATGAGCTCAGCCGGGTTCAAGGCGCATGCCGAGACGGTATTCGCGAGAAACGTTGCCAAGGGCCACCGCCACACCGTCTTCATCGGTCAGCGCTCGCTGGTGAGCAATCGCAGATTGCTCCCCAGTGAGAACCACTGTTGACATAGGGTGGAATACTGTCCATTGGAAGCCCGGCGGCGCGTGCATTTGAAACACAAAGGGCACAAGGAGCCACGAAGGTTCCACGAAGCATCGCAGTATTGACCCGGGCCCCCTCCGATCTTGAAGGGCCGCGAAACCCTGCGATGAGTCAGGAAAGACTTGGTGGCTTCTTTGTGGGTCTTGGTGACCTTTGTGTTTCAAAACGAGGGTGCGGACAGCCCGAATATTCGACCAGATGATGAAAGGTCACGTTTGCCACTCGTCCCACCAATCGTCGGGGGACGCCCTGTCGTTCTGGAGCCAGTAGGTACGGCTCGACTCGATGCGCTCACTCAGATGACAGGCGTACCGGGGCGACAGGCTCGCGATGGCCCCTGATTACTGCCGGCGTCCCTGGGGCTTGGAATCCTGCCACTCGCGGAACTTGATCCTCGGGTCGCGTGGATCGGGCGCGCCGCGGAACGGCTGAAGGCCCTGGCGATCTTCGGGTTGACCTCGATCATGGAGGATCGGTCGCCGATGGTGATGGCGCCGATGTCGCGGCTCGTGATGTCGCCGCGGCGGCAGGCGATGGCCAGAAGCCGACCCGGCTCGGCGCCGTGCTGCGAGCCCCAGCTCACCTGGAACCGAGCCCAGTTGTTGCTCGATGTGCGCTGCTGTTTCCGCGAACTTGCGGGGCGGGATATCCCGGCTGTCCTGGACGGGGACCGCCACGATGTCACGCGGCACGCAGGGCCCGCCGTGGTCGGCCTCGGCGAGGAGGGTAGCGACCACGGTCACGGGGTCGCGGTCATCGAGCAGTTCGGCCGCCACCTTCTGGAGGCGGACGACGTCGGTGCGCTCGGTGGTGTCGATCTCGGAGAATCTCTCGATGAGCCGGCGGTCGGCGGAACCATAGATGTCGTCGCGGTTGGGAATCTCGGTCCGGGTGGCGTGGACGCCGGCGTCGCGCAGCATGAAGTCGACCCTGCGGGCGGCGCGCGGCGGCACGAAGATGAGGCTGCGACCCTTGCGTCCGGCGCGGCCGGTGCGGCCGCTGCGGTGGGTCAGCATCTCGGCGTTTTCGGGAAGATCGACGTGGATCACCTGGGCGATGTCCTGGACATCGAGACCGCGCGCCGCGACATCGGTGGCGACGAGGATCGGTGTCTGGCCGCGCCGGAAGGCGTTGAGCGTCGAGGTCCGCTCACGCTGGTTGAGATCGCCCGAGAGCGGCCGTGCGGCAAAACCGAGATCGGCAAGGGCGTCGGCCAGCCCTGTGGTGTCGAGCCGGGTGCGGACGAAGATCAGCGTCTTGGCCTCGGGCTCCACGAGGAGCACGTTGACCAGCGCCGAGAGCCGTTGGTTTGCGGCCACGACCATGGTGCGGTAGTCGATATCGGAGTTCGACTCACCGGGCGTGGTGCCCGCGATCATCAGCGAATCCTGCTGGTGGCGAGCGGCGACCGATCTCACCCTTGCGGGGAAAGTGGCCGAGACGAGGTGGGTGCGGCGGTCTTCAGGGGTTGCGTCGAGGATGGCAGTGACTTCCTCTTCAAAACCCATGGCGAGCATTTCGTCGGCTTCATCGAGAGCAACGACGCGCACCCGGTCGAGGAGCAGACTGCCCCGCTCGAGGTGGTCGCGGACCCGGCCCGGGGTGCCGACGAGGACCTGGGGATCGCGTTTGAGTTCGCGGTAGTCGATCCCGATCGAGGTGCCACCGGTCAGCGACACCACTGTGGCACCGAGGGGTTTGAACAGCCACGACAGCTCTTCGGTGAGCTGGACGGCAAGCTCTCTGGTGGGTGCGACCAGGACAACCGAGGGCCGAGCGCGCACCGGACCGCGGTTGACGAGGTTCACGGCTTCTGCGACCTGTTCGGCGACGACGAGTCCCAGCGCCACGGTTTTTCCGGAGCCGGTCTGGGACGAGATCCGGAGATCCCTGCCGATGGCGTCGGGGCTGAGGACGGCGCTCTGAATCGGGGTGAGCTCGGTGAATCCGCGCTCGGCTAGGACGGGACCGAGGCCCGCAGGGACCTCGTCAAAGAGAATGTCGTGCATGGTGTGTTTCCAGTGGAGTTCGGCCGCGGGCGCTTGGGGTCAATGAGAGGGCAGCTGGTGAGGATCAGAATGGGCAGCGCACCCGGGACGCAGAGCATTATAGCAGACAGACCACTTCCGGTCGATCTTTGTCGAATCCGGTCAGTTTCTTGGGTACTCAGCCGGTTTCGTCCGTGAATGATAGAGGGTTCATATTCCTGCAGACCCGTGGCACACGCGTTTGAAACACAAAGAACACAAGGGGCCACGAAGGTCCCACGAAGCATCGCAATATTGACCCCGGCCCCATCCGATCTTGAAGGGTCAGACAACCCTGCGATGAGTCAGGAATGACTTGGTGGTCTCTTTGTGGTTCTTGGTGACCTTTGTGTTTCAAGACGCGGGCGGCGATGACCCGAAGGCATCTTATCTGAAGGTTGGAAGGTCACGTTCCCGTCATCATCCCGCCGTGCGTTGGGAGGTTCTTCGACTCGTGTCGCTCACTCTGAATGACGGGAATCACGTTTTGGCGGACGGACCGCCTCGAAGCTGGTCACGTTTGGCTTTCGGCAGGCCTCTGACAACGAGGGCGTAGGAGTCCTCGATCATGGCGAGGACCTCCGGTATCGGCACCGACCCATCGAGATCGACCATGTTCCAGTGGCGTTTGTTGAAATGGTAGGCGCCCCGGACGCCGTCGAAGACGGTTCTGAGTTCGATGGCGCGTTCCGGGTCGCATTTGAGGGAGATTCTCATGGGCGACGCATCCCACGCGATCAAGGCGAACATCTTCCCCAGAACCTTGTAGACCAAAGCCTCAGGTCCGAATGGGATCTCCTCGGTGGCGCCGTCCATCTCGAGGAGGAATCTCTTGAGGGATTCGAGATCCACGTTTTCACTCCGGAGCCGGGGTCTTGCGATTATTGGCGATGGTAGCGATGGCGATGCCGATCCAGACGAAGTTGACGAACGAAGACGGGAAGGCGCGGTAATACGCGGCGTTGATCAGGAGACACACGCTGCCGAGGGCGTTTGCCAGCTGGTACCTGAATGATGTTCCCTGGGTCGTTCCGCGTGAGACCGCTGCGTAGGCAAGCAGAAGCGTAATGGCGCCGATCCAGCCGACGATGTCGATGAGCAGGTGGTGTTCCATCCGTGGTTTGTATCACACACGCCATCGCGGAGGAATGGGACACGGATGCACACGGATTTGCACGGATTTTTCTTTCGATAAGATCCGTGCAATCTGCGGTCATCCGTGATCATCCGTGTCCCATTGCGATGGAAACCGGCACTCAGGAGAGCGTCGTGCAGAAATCAACTACCAGACACTGAGGTTTTCCGACCCTCGTCACCATCAGGCCGGCGAGACGCCGGCCCTACAATGGATCTCAGCCCTTTGTCGTGCTGGCGTCTCGCCGCCACAAAGACCACCAACCATCGGGGTGGAGGGTTGTTACAAAAGGTTCAGGAATAGAGCGCGGTCCCGGGATCGTCATCGGACATCTTGACGATGCCTTGGAAGGTCATCCCGAACTTTTCGAGCAGGCCGATCGAGGCGAGGTTCTCCTTCGAGGTCAGCCCGACGATCTTCCCCACCCCGAGGGTCGTGCGGCCGTAGTCCATCACGGCAGCGGCAGCTTCATGGGCAATACCCCGCCTCCAGTACGCGGGCAGGAAGGCGCACCCGACATCGGTGAGATCGAGTCGCTCTCGATAGAGCAGACCGCAGACGCCGATGGGGATTCCGGTCGGTTTGAGCTCGACCATGAACTGGCCGTAACCGGGTTTCTGGTTGCGTCGCCACGGGCCGTCGAGGATGAAGTTCCTGGCGTCGTCGAGAGTCCTGACTCCCTTGTCTCCGATGTTGGCCAGAAACGACGGTTCGTTCACCAGGCCGAGGATGAATTCGGCGTCATCGACGGTCAGTTCCCGGAGTTTGAGTCGAGGGGTTTCAACTATCACCATGACCATCCTTTTCGCCCGGTCCCAACCACTCCAACATTTGCCGGGTCACGTCGGGGTTGCTAAGCAGTCCCAGGTGGTTTGTCTGGTACTCGATCCGCTGTGAATCCTCGCCGAACGCCAGGCATCGTTGTGAATCGTCATGCCGACCGAGGGCGCTCGGCAGCGGCACCAAACCATCGCCGATGAGGTGATCGGCCAGCGTTCCGCGTTTGGCCGCTGTTGTTGCTGCCACGGTGTAGCAGGCCACACCTTCGGGCAAGGGTACGGCCCGGCGTGGGTCGGGTTGGCGAAGAAAGCGATTCTGACCCTGCCAGTCTTCGTCCAGGACATGACCGAAACGCAGATCGGTGATCCCGGCGCTTCGCAACTGGCCGAGCTTGGCGAAGGGCGCGGTGTAGGGAGTGGCCGTCAGGATCGCATCGACCCAATTTCCGGCTTTTTCCAAAGGGGCGCCGTGGTGGGGTGTGCCCAGAAACACGATGGTCTTCAGATGATCCGGCCACCGCAAGGCGTCTTCTCTCGCGAGGTGGAATGCACTGCGAATCAAGAGGCCGCCCATGCTGTGAGCGACGACCGCGAGCTCGGCGATGGGTTTCGGCCAGGCATTGATCAGATGCTCGAGCTGAATCGACAGCTCGCGCCCGTTGGTCGAAACGTGAAGCCCGGTGTTGTATCGCAGGTGGATCGGGGTGTATCCGAAGGCGGACGCCAGGGCTTGCCCATGATCAACGACCTGATCTTCACTCATGGTGCGCCATTGGTGGTCGGTCATGCACAGACCGTGGATCAGCAACAACACTTTGCCGGTGGCGCCGGGTATCTGCAGCCGGGATTGCGGATCCAGTGCTTCGCCCCTGTAGCGGAGGGTCATGGGGATCGCAAACGGGTTGTCGCGGGCGACCAGGTGGTCACCCATCACGCCGTTGAGTGCCGCGAAGACCGCATCGCGATGGGGTGTTTCGGGTTCCTTCGAGTCCAATACGGGTTCGAGTCCGGCCAGGACCGCGTCCAAGCCGTTGCCTACGAGTTTCGTGACGCCGCGAACCGATCGGTAGACGAACCCGGTGATGCCTCGGGTCCGGCCCTTCTCCGCGCCGCCTCGAACACCCATGGTGCTCCACACCGACTGGTGAACCCCTTCCGCGATCTCGGTCACGCCCTCGGTGGCCTGCGCCGCCAACTGGGCAATGCCCCGGATATCCGAGGCCCGAAGATGGGCAAGTGGGTTGCGATCAGCCATTGCCGGTGATGATCTCGGGCGCCTGCACCGACCGAAAATCAACCGAGCCGAGCCCCATCCGCTCGGCGATCCGGAGGTATTCCGGTAGCGAGCCCATCGAGGATGGAAAGATCGAGGTCGCCCAGGCGTCGAGGGCAACCGGATCGAAGTCCGACAGCCACGGCGCCGTATGGGTTGACGGCCGCCATCGAACCGCCGGCAGGTCCGCCGTGCATGAGAACACGCGGTCGCGTCGATCACGGTCAGCGTCGGTCTCATGAGCAGGGCGAGCTCGGCGATGGACGCATCGATGTCGTTGTGGAACAGGTATCTGAGTTTGGTGGTGATGCCGATCCAGTTTTTCATCCCGGCGGCAGATCCCATGAGGTTGTGGCTCTTGGCCACCGGGACGTTGATGATTTTTGTTGCGGTGACGAAAGGCTCGAGGATGTCCCATGCGCCGAGCCGCTCCGAGATCTTCACGGTGCGGTAGCTGCTGTCCTCGGGGATGATGACCTCGGCGCCGGCCGCGGCCGAGGCTTCGCCGATCCCGCTCCACTCAAAGGCGGCCCGCGATTTGCGGATCGGACAGTCGGTGACGATGACGCGTTTGGGTCCGGCCTCGCGGCAGAGACGGACGATCTCGGCGACGACATCGGGGTGGGTGTTGGCGGCGTGCTCGGGCGGTCGCTGCCAGCCGATGTTCGGTTTGATGAGGACGGTGTCATCGGGGGTGAGAAGGCCCTGCATCCCGCCGAGGCGCTCGATGGCGGCGCGGACATTGACGGCCGGATCGCCCCCGCGGGCAACCACCATTCGGGGAATCACGGTCGGCAGGTCGACCCGGTGGTCGGGTATGACATCCAGGGCGCTGCGCCAGAACCTCTGGCTGTGTCCGTAGATGACATAACCGCCGAAACCGACGCCTCCGGTGACGACTAGGCTGCCTCCGGCCACGAGAAAACGCCTCCGCGTGAAGAGTCTGCGCTCGCCTCTTGTTGGCTCGGTCATTCCGGTCCTCCACCTTCTCGTGATACCCGTTCGGGCGCCTTGGCAATCCCGCCATTCTTTTTGACCGAACGGCCGTCTTCCCGGGCGCGGGTCACGAGAGTGTCCACAACCAGTCTATCGTGCCAAGAGCAAGGGTAAAAACCGGGTCGAAGTCGAAAACAACTGCATGGACGGCTCGGCGACGACCCCTCCTTTCTCACTGGTTCTTATGGATGTGCGATCGTTGGATACACTTTAGAATAGCGACCACCAGCCGGATGACCCGGTCCGATCGGCCGGACTACGGCCGGGACGAGGAGGACGAGCGTCGATGGCGACTGCGGTGCGAGAACCAGATCTCAGCGGGATCGGAGCCCAGCCTCTGGCGGATGCCGTTGCTCGAGCGCGAAAGGCCCTGCTCGCGGCCCAGCATCCGGACGGGCACTGGTGCTACGAGCTCGAGCGTGGATCGAAATCGAGTGTCGGGTGGGAGTTCTGATCTTGAGAAAACGAGTGTTGGCGGTAGCTCGGGGCGACGGCCCGGCGGATCTGGTTTTCACCGGGGGCCGGGTGGTCAATGTCTTCACATCGGAATTAATCAAAGCCGATGTCGCGGTGGTCGACGGGGTCATCGCCTCGGTGGGACCACCCCGAGAGGCACATGAAACCATCGATGTGGAGGGCCGCTACCTCCTGCCCGGGCTCATGGATGCCCACGTTCACCTCGAAAGTTCCATGGTGACACCCGAGGAGTTCGCCCGCGCGGTGGTTCCGCGAGGGACAACGACGGTCGTTGCCGATCCGCACGAGGTCGCCAACGTCGCCGGGATGGATGGCGTGCGGTGGATGCTGGATGCGTCGGAAGGTCTGCCGTTGACGGTGTTTTTCATGGCGCCATCCTGTGTGCCGGCGACCCACCTGGCGACCGCTGGCGCAAAACTCGATGCCGGTGATCTCGCTGAACTCGCGAGGCATCCACGGGTCATTGGTCTCGGCGAGGTGATGAACGTCCCGGGCGCGGTCCTCGGAGATCCAGGCGTCCACGCGAAGATCGACGCTTTTGCCGGCCGGCCCATCGACGGCCACGGACCCGGGTTGACGGGCGACTGGCTCCAGGCGTATTCCGCTGCCGGGATCGGCACCGATCACGAGACCATCTCGCCCGCCGAGGCGCGGGGAAAGCTCCGGCTCGGGATGCGGCTCTGGCTGCGCGAGGGAACCGGCGCCCGGAACCTGGTTGATCTCCTGCCGGTCATCACCACCGGCAACAGCCGACGCTGCGGGTTCTGCACCGATGACCGGCACCCGCACGATCTCCTGGACGACGGCCACATGGATTATCTGCTGCGGCTGGCGATCGGCCACGGCCTCGACCCGATCACGGCGATCCAAATGGCCACCCTCAACATCGCCGAGGCGTACGGCCTCGGCGATCGCGGCGCCATTGCGCCGGGGCGACGGGCCGATCTGGTTGTTGCCCCCGATCTCACGAACTTCAGAGCTGAGCGCGTCTTTGTCGCGGGCGACGAGGCTGCGCGGAACGGAAAACCTCTGGACTCGTGGGTTCGACCTGATACCAGGTCGTGGTCCGTTGTCCGACCCCTTCGGGTGGATGTGGAAAACCTCGATCTTCGTGTCGCCGATCACGGGCGACAGGTCCGCGTCATCGGATTGGTGGACGGTCAGGTCGTGACCAAGACGCTCATCGAATGGATGCCCGTCCGTCACGGCGAGCTGTGTGCCGATCCCTCGCGTGGAATCTCCAAGCTCGCGGTGATCGAACGCCACCGGGGGACCGGTAACGTGGGATTGGGGTTTCTCGAAGGGCTCGGACCCATGGATGGGGCGTTGGCCTGCACCATCGCCCACGATCACCACAATCTGATCGTCGTTGGGGGCGACGACGAGTCCATGCGGGCGGCCGTCCGTGAACTGGTTCGGATCGGTGGCGGGCTGGCGGTCGCCAGGGGTGAGGAGATCCTCGAGGTTCTCCCGCTGCCTCGGGCCGGCCTCGTCTCCGATCGGCCGTTGGCAGAGGTCCGCGAGTGCCTCGATGCACTCAACGGAGCGGTCCAAGCCTGCGGCTGCACCCACCCTGATCCGGTGATGGCTCTGTCGTTCGTCGCCCTCGAGGTGATCCCGTCGCTCAAGCTCACCGATCTCGGTTTGGTCGATGTCGAGAAATTCGATTTCGTCCCGCTCGAGGTCTGAGGGGGAGCGATGAACCGTTGAATCAATTTCTCAGGCAAGAACGTGCTGATCACCGGCGCCTCGAGTGGGATCGGACGCCATCGACGTGATCGTAGCCCCCCAATCAACCCACGAGCGAACACGCCGATGGGGCGACGCCGGGTCGCTGGGACGCATTGGCGTCACAGCGGCCCAGAAGGAGTTGCTCGATGAGATATCCGCCGATGTTGAGCTTTTGAGTGAGCGGGATGCTCTTGAAGTTTCTCAGCTCAAAGCAGTACCTGGCGGAAGACATCGCGGACCCGCGGCCATTCCTGGGCGAACCAGGGGGTGAGCACCTCGGGCCTCTCGAGGAATTCGCGGTCGAGCTCGTCCGGTGTGATCCATCGGACCGCGGCGATCTCGGTCGAGTTGGGTCGGGGCGGATCGTCGCAGAGCCCGACAAAAACGTGGCAGACCTCGCTCTCGGAACCGAGATCGAGGTATCGAGCGTGATACTGAAAGGTGAAGACGTGCTCGAAGTCGGCGGCCATTCCGAGCTCCTGATCGAGCCGCCGGCGGGTCGCCACGGCCATGGTCTCGCCGCGCCTGGGGTGACTGCAGCACGAGTTCGACCAGAACCTTGGCCAGAGGCGTTTCTCGGCGCTACGCTGTTGCAGCAGAAGCTCGCCATCCGAGTTGAAGATGAAAAGCGAAAACGCCCGGTGGAGAACCCCATCGCCATCGTGGCACCCGCCCTTGCTGAGAAAGCCGATTTCCCGGTCCGCCTCGTCCACCAGGATGAGCGGCTCTTCGTCGCTTGAAACCACCTCGTTGGTGGGGTGGGTGGCAACCTCAGCCAATGCGGACCTCCATGGCCTGATAGCCGGCGCCCTGGATCGCTTCGATGACCGCGGCCGCGTTGTCCGGGCAGAGGGCGATCATGGATCCGCCGCCACCACCGCCGGTGAGCTTGGCGCCGAGCGCGCCGTTCTCGCGTGCGACCTGGATGAGCTCTTCGAGCTCCCAGCTCGAAACCTGGAGCCCGTTGAGCAGCCCCTGACAAATATTCATGAGCTCGCCGAGTCGCTCGAGGTCGTGCTGCTTGAGCGCCTCGAGGGCCTGGAGGGTCACGGCGTCGATCCCGCGGAAGACGGTGTCATAGACGTCCGGGTTTCGGTCGCGGCCGCTACGCACTCGAGCCACCATCTTTGCGGTGAGCCCCTCGACTCCGGTCATTCCCACCACGAAGGTAATGGGCTTGATGAGTTCGAGCGGCCGGATGACCGGCGGGTCGCCCTTGCGATAGACCAGCGGTTTGCCGAACGTGGCGACGGTGTTGTCGACCCCCGACGGCGTGCCGTGAGCAACGCACTCGCATTCGAAAGCGAGGGCGTTGACCTGATCGTCAGTGAGTTTGAGGTCGAAGTGGCGGTCGATGGCGCGGATGATGGCCACCGCCACCGCAGCGGAGCCGCCGAGACCCATGGCGCGTGGGATCTCGGAATACACCTCGATCCGCATAGACCGGTCGGTGAGGCCGAGCTTGCGCAGAATCAACGCAGCCGGGACCTCGAACGACATCTGTTTCTCCGGATTCAGGCGAAGGCGCTGTTCGACGCCCCATCGCGGGATCACCAGCCAGACGCCGTTGTCTTCGTCGACGACCCTCGCCCGGACCGCCAGCGGGATCGGGGCGGCGATGGCGCGGCTGCCGTAGACCACGGCGTGCTCGCCGAAGAGGATGATCTTGCCGTTGCCGGCGGACATCTCTTCGCGCTCATCGCGGGCGATCCCGTGACCCATCTGGTTTCTGACCTCGGTGACGAGTTCCCTGGCTTTCCAGATCTTGATCTCACCCGATTCGACGAGTCTTTCAACCACCGAGTCGAAGATCTCGGGTGTTGCGCCGGCGGCGGTGGCGACGCTCCGAGCGTGGAGGGTCATGTGACCGCGTTGGATCCCGTCAGTGACGAGGGCCCGCAGCGCCGAGAAATTCTGTGCCAGCCCGACGGCGGCCATCAGCTCTGCGAGTTCACGCGAGGATTCGACCCGGACGAGCCGAAGGTTCATGGTGACCGAGGGATTGGATTGGAGCGGACCACCGACGATGCCGACCCGCAAGGGGAGTTCGATCTCGCCGACCAGGGCGCCGTCGTCGCCCTTGGTCCAGCGCGAGAGCGAGGTGTAGCGGGTTCCTCGAGCGGCGAAAGCATGGGCGCCGGCTTCGACCGCGCGCCAGTCGTTGCCGGTTGCCAGAGCCACCGCATCGATGCCGTTCATGATGCCCTTGTTGTGCGTCGCCGCTCGGTAGGGGTCGATCGCAGCGAACTGGCTCGCGATGATGATGCCGTCGCGGACCTGCTCGCCATCGTGGCCTTTTGTCTTGAGATTCTCAACCGGAAATCTCACCGAAGCGCGGACCAGCGAACGATCGGCGAGATTCGAAAGGATACGGAGAAAGACACGTCCGCCGGTGAGGCTCTCGATAAACGAGGCGACCCCTTCGCACATGGTGTTCACGAGGTTGGCGCCCATGGCGTCTCGGGTGTCGACGAGCAGATGGACCACCAGCATTTCGGAGGTGTCGGGGGTGGCGGGATGGAGGATCACCTCGAGATCTACCGCCCCGCCGCCCCGCGCGACCATCCTCGGGTGGAGGCCGTTGGCGAGATTGATGACCTCGTCCTTGCGGCTCTCGAGGATCTGCCGGGCCTTGACCGGGTGGGGAACATCCACCAGTTGGATCTGACCGATGAGGATCGGGTCGGAGCTCGATGCGGTGAAGCCCCCCGAGAGCCGGGCGGTCTTGGCGGCGAAGCTCAGGGCTGCCACGATGGATGGTTCTTCCACCGCCAGGGGCACGACGTGGTCCTTGCCGTTGATGAGGAAGTTGAGCCCGAGACCGACGGGGATGCCCATGACGCCGATGACGTTTTCGATCATGTTGTCGGCGTTGTTGATGTCGAGGAGGGTCTCGCCGTTGACCAGAGCCCGGCAATCCTGCGAGGAGAGCAGACCCCGGTCGCGGACCTCCCGGAGGCGTTCCTGGACCGACAGCTTGTGAAACGATGAGAATGCGGAGCTGGTCAAGGGTTGATCGATTCCTTTCGGATCTGGCCGGGTGTCGCGTTTTCGGTCGTCAATGGGAGCGCCCGAGCGGCGCTGTGGAACAGTTTTGTCAGTCCGTCATTGCTGCGGATGAGCGTGCTCGAGCCGGCAATGATGGCGGCGACGCGTGGCCGAGAGACCTTGACCTGCGTCCCTAAGGTGAACAACGGATCGTTCGAGATCTTTCCAAGCGTGGAAACCGCGAGGAGAACGGCCCAGATCAGAAAACGACGAATTCCGGTTTCTTTGCTCGGGATGGCCAGCGTATAGGTCGGAGCCTCGCACAGATGGCCGTGGGCGATGCAATCGAGGTCCTGCATCGCGGCTGCGAACGCCCGGCCGTTCCCGTGGTGGTTCGGCGCTGGCCGGGTCAATTCGTATCCGTGAAGGTCGAAGACGTCATGCGGCAGCCGGCAGGGGCGCGAGGTCGGCCGCGAATTCATCGGCGCCGCGGCCGGTCGTGACTGCCTGGAGGAAGGAAAATTTTGAAACCGTCCTTGGTTTCGGGATCAAGGACAGGATCGTCCTCGATGGTGCCGTCGATTCGACACAAAAGGGAGGCGTTGGTGCCCGCCTCCCGCAGACCGCTCGGGAGTTGGGGGATGGTCAGGGCTAAGGTCCGCGAGTCACCCGAGAGCAGGCTCTCGTGCCAGGAGAGTTCGTGATTCAGACCGTGGTTACTTCCACTCCAAGGGTCGATCCCCGACCCTTCGATCTGCTGTGGGCTGGTGTTTTCCATTTCATGCCCTTCAGGTCCAGAATTGTGCGCGCACACTCTTCATCGAGAACTGTGGCTCACGGGTTTTTATTCTCGGTTGAGGCCTGGGGTTTCGTATCCCTCGTCCCTAGGTATCACCGAGGGCGGGCGTTTTAATACGAAACGCGCCCGGTGGCCATTTCTCCTCTGAGCTTGGCGAAGGGAGTCGTGAAATATTGGATGGCCATGCCGTGTAGAATCCGAGTGGGATCTCGGGCATGGAGGATTTTGGACATGGAATTCACCGGAAAGAACGTTCTCATCACCGGCGGGTCGCGAGGCATCGGCCGGGCCTGCGCCATGGGTTTCGCCGAGCGGGGTGCGCGGGTGGCGATCAACTACCGCAGCAATGCGGGCTGCGGCCGAAGCGACCCTCGCGGAGCTTCCCGGCGACGGTCACGTCATGCTGCAGGCGGATGTCACCGACCCGAAGGCGGTCGAGGACCTGGTGGCGGCGGCCGTCGAGGCGCTCGGCGGACTCGACATCGTCGTCAACAACGCCGGCATCTGGGTCGACCACTTTCTCGAAGAGGTCGACTATGACGAATGGCAGGACGCCTGGAGCCGGGTTCTGCGGGCGAATCTCATCGGTCCGGCGAATGTCAGCTACTGCGCCGCACGGCACATGATCGAGCACGGCGGCGGCAAGATCGTCAACGTGTCGTCTCGGGGTTCGTTCCGCGGCGAGCCGGACGGCCCCGCCTACGGCGCCAGCAAGGCCGGGCTCAACTCCATGAGCCAGATCGCTCGCCAAGCGGCTCGCACCGCACGGCATCACAGTCGGCGTGGTGGCGCCGGGTTTTGTCGACACCGACATGGCGGCCCGCTACCTCGACACCCCCATGGCGGCGGAGATCAAGGCCCAGAGCCCCTTCAACCGGGTGGCCAAACCCGAGGAGGTCGCCGCGGCGGTGTTCTTCCTCGCGGCCGAGGGATCGGAGTTCTCCACCGGCGCCATCATCGATGTCAACGGGGCCTCGTATCTTCGGACATGACGCCGACGTCCGGAGTGCTGTGAGGCCCCATGCAGGTAAGGACCTACCGGAAGATCCACCGCTGGCTTGGGATCATCGTCGGAATCCAGCTTCTGCTGTGGACCGCGAGCGGGGAATGATCCGGGTTCCGAGACGTTGAACCCCAAGAGATGATGGAACCGATTGCCTCTACCCAACCGCGCCCCGCCCGCAGCCGATTTCACCGGTGGCTGTTGGTGGCCGGTGGAGTGACCCTGGTGGGCATCGGAGCGGTGGGGGTGTTTCTCCCGGGATTGCCGACCACGATCTTCCTGCTCGGCGCCTCGTGGTGCTTTACCCGCAGCTGCCCCTGGCTCGAGGAGCGGCTGATCCGGATCCCGCTCTTTCGGCCCTTCCTCGTCTATCTCGATCAGGGTGCCCAGATGCCGCGCAAGGTGGTGGTCTGGACCCTCGATCGTGATGTGGCTCGCCATCGCCGCCAGCGCAACGATGGTCATGATGGGTTCGGAATCGCGGCAGGTCCTGGCCACGACCATCGTCGCAGCCGGCGTCATTGGAAGCTGGTTCGTCATCCGCATGGGTCGGCGCCGGGTGGGTGTGAAGGATGAGTCGGGCGACTGACGCGACCCGGTTTGGAAAAGCCGGGACTTAGAGCTTAATAGAGTGCCTGGCACCATTCTTTTTTTTATTGCCGTAATTAGGGGTTGACAAAAACGAACGGTCGTACTATTTTGTGTTCATGGCAAAGGGTGAAGAAACCAGGGACCGGATTCTCCAACACGCGATGGCGATCGTCAGCGAGGTCGGGTTCGAGGGGCTGAGCATCGGCGGGCTGGCCAAGACGGCGGAGATGTCCAAGAGCGGGCTCTTCGCCCACTTCGACTCCAAGGAGGATCTCCAGCTCCAGGTGCTCTGCGCCGCCGGCCGGAGCTTTCTCGACAACGTGATCACGCCGGCGTTCCGCGAGCCGCGGGGCGAGCCCAGGATCCGGGCGATGTTCGAGCGCTGGCTGATCTGGGAGGAGGGGAGGGTCAACCCCGGCGGCTGTCCCTTCGTCACCGCGTCGTGGGAGTACGACGACCGCCCCGGGCAGGTGCGCGATGCGGTGGTCGCGGCGCAGCGCGACTGGGTGGGCACCGTGGCCACCTCGGCCCGGATCGCCGTCGATGAGAACCACTTCCGCGCAGATCTCGACACCGAGCAGTTCGCCTTCGAACTCTACGGTATCTTCTTGTCGTTTCATCTCTCTTTCCGGTTGCTCAACGATCCCGAGTCCCGGCAGCGGGCCCGGACGGCCTTCGAGCGGCTGATCGAATCCTCCCGATAGGCAGGTAAGGAGTTGGCAATGAGTCTGTCCATGGTTCACCCCCAGAAAAGCACGATCGGTCGTGCCGAAATTATTCAGAAACTCATGAGCGGCCTGAGCACGGTGGCTCCGGGACTTGCCGCCGTGGCTGCTGAGCAGCTCTTCGTGACGGTGGTCCAGCACGAGCGGCCCCGGCGCGAGGAGGTTTGGGCCGAGGGCGCCACCAGGATTTCGATCCCGTCGCCGTACGGCGATCTCGCGGCGTGGGTCTGGGGTGATGGACCAAAGACAGTGATGCTTGTCCACGGTTGGGCGGGTCGCGGTCTTCAGCTGGGTGCGTTCGTTGGGCCGTTGGTGGACGCGGGTTACCGGGTCGTTGCCTACGATGGACCGGCTCATGGCGAGTCGCCGGGGCGCAGGACCAACATCTTCAGGCTGACGGAGAGCCTCATGTCCGTGGCGGATGCCGTTGGGCCTCTCAGTGGCGTCATCGCCCACTCGCTGGGAACGACGGCGGTTTTTTTGGCCGCCTCCCGATTCGGCTTTCAACCGAACCGGTTTGTCGCCGTCTCGCCCATGGCGAGCACCCGAACCATGACCGGGCAATACAGCCGAATGACCGGTTTCAGCCCACCAGTGGTCGAGGAAATGCGCGGCCGGCTCGAACGGAGCATCGGTTTCTGCTGGGACGAGATCGAACCGTTGAATCTCGCCTCGACGTTCGAGACCGAAACGCTTGTGATTCACGACCACGATGATCTCGAGCTTCCGGTGTCGGAAGGGGAGGCCCTGGCCCGGAGGCTGTCGTCGGCAGGAACCCTTCTGACCGAGGGTCTCGGCCATCGGCGGATCCTGCGCGATCGCGGTGTGGTGGCAGCTGCGGCGAAGTACCTCACTCGCCGGGACGCTCTGGCCGAGGAGGATTCCGGTTCTTTCAACAACGCCGCGTCGGCGGCGTGACGCCCGCTATCCAGGAGGAATGATGACACTCACGATCACGGCCCATCTCTGGTTTCCCAAGCTCCGAGACATCTTCCGCAGTTGGTTTGATTTTCGGGTCGACCTCGCCGGCCTCATAGTCGATGAAGAGGAGATCATCTTCGATCTCACCAGCGGAAGGGAGTAGGTTGCTGTTCCGGGCCCTGTCCCGGACGCTGAGCCCGGTTCTTTTGGCCCCGGCCTTCTGGGCCGCCTTCGGCGGCCCAGCGTCGCGTAATCAGCCTGGTCGTTCGGTGGTGGCGAGGAGGGCATCGACCACGCTGATTGCGCGAGCGGCGGCCTGCTTCTGAGCCGGGGGAGCCGTCCCGGAAGGCGCTTCCCGAGGTTGCCAGGTCGGCAGTTGTGCGAGGCGCGCCGCGGAGCCGGTGGGCCGTTCCAGCACAACTGCGGACCAGGCACGCCCGCCGTACGCCCCTGTCCCGCGTACCTTGGAGGGTCCGTGAAACTGGCTTCGAACGGGCGTGCCGTCCTTGATTATTGTTCGGATACGTCAGGCGTTGCCGTCGGTTCATCTTCGAAGCCGAACAATGTCAAGGGGGGCAACCACGGGCAACCGCGATCACAGAACCTCGCCGGTGGCGCGTTCTGCAGGGGTTACGATTTCGGGTGGAGAAGACGCCAGGTGATGGCCTGTCGTGGTCCGTTTCAGGGTATGGTCAGGTCCCAGCCATGAAAGCCTCCGCTCTCGAAGCCGTCGGCGAGGATCACGGGAAGCCGCCACAGCTCTGCGCCTTGGGCGGTATTGAGCGTTCCCACCACAAGCCGGCCGTCAAACACCACCATCGCAGACGCGATGGAGTTGTAAGAGTCGATGAAACCGTTTGTGTTCTCCTGTGTCCATTCCCCACCCCGGAGCCTCCATATCTGGGCCCCGGTCACCATGTTTTGGGTGCCGACGTAGAGCTCGTCGGCAAAGGAAACCATCGTCCCGTTGGTGTCATTGAGACTGTCGCCGAATCCGCTCGTGCTGACGGGGATCGGTGTGCCGGGGGCGATTCGCCAGACGCGAAGTCCGTCCATTCCGTCAACCAATGCGTAGAGGACCCCCCCGGCCGAGGCGAGGGTGTTCACACCGATGCTGCCGCTATCGTCGAGGAGACCATCGGGAACCGCTCGCGACCAGTTGAAACCGTCAGGGCTCTCCCAGATTTCGCCGCCGCCCGGTTCCAACGTCGAGGCGTAGAGTTTTTCGTTGAACGTCACCAGCGATGAGATTCGGCTGTTCGCCGAGTTTCCGAAACCGCCCGTCATGGCCGGGTACCACGTGATTCCAGAGAAATTCCAGATCTCGGCGCCGGTGGTGGAGTTGGCGGTGCCGGCGAAGAGCTTGTCGGCGAATGCTTCCATGTCGGTGATCATGTAGTTGCTGCTGTCTCCAAAACCGGCGGCGTTGAACGGGTGCCAGACGCCCTGGTTGTACTGCCAGATCTCACCGCCGTCGGTGTGGTTGATGGTTCCCACGTAGAGGGCTGTGATCGGGTTGACGAGGGTGTAGGTGAAACCCTCCATGGTGGTGGCGGCGAGGTTGTAGGCATCGCCCCACCCGTCCGAAACGAGGGTGCCCCAGGCGCTCCGAGAAGGGTAGACGCCCCGCGCCAGGACCCTGCACCCTCCGGGGCTGTGGGTGCCCGCGTAGAGAACTCCGTCGAACTCGGCCAGGCTCCAGATCATGGCGGTGGCGGGATCTCCAAACCCGCCCGTGAACTCGATCTCCCAACCGTCCGCGGTCTGGGCCGAGACAGGTCGACCGTCAAGCGCTGCTCCGATCTGAACAACCGACACGATTCCGATCATCACGAGGATGCGTCGACGCTTGAGAATCTGCGGCATGGCAAGCTCCCTGGTTGGGAATATTCTTGGGTGACTCCAGAGTATCGTGTCCTCCGACACAATGCTGACACCTGATCTCAGTTCCGCTGTAGGGAGGGTGAGTTGCTTCGTGGCTGCCGCTGCACCCGGTCCCGGATTCTTCGTCCCCTGCCTTCTGGGCCGCCTACGGCGACCCAGCGTCGCACCATCGGCGCGGTCGCTGGTGGGGAAACGGGGAGGGCTGCGACCCCGCCGATGGCGCGCCGGCGGCCTCCTCCCGAGCCGGGGGAGCTGTCCCGGAAGGCGCTTCCCGAGGTCGCCCGGTCGGCAGTTGTGCGAGGCGCGCTGCAGAGCCGGTGGGCCGTTCCAGCACAACTGCGGACCCGGCACGCCCGCCGCACGCCCTTTTCCTCGTGTCCTGGTGCGGCCTCGGTTTCTGATTCGGATACTGTTAGCTGCCCCGGATGCTGTCCCCGCAGGATTCTCTCTACAGCTCCGCGCCGCAGAACTTGCAGTGCCTGGCGTCGGCGTCGTGGCCGTGGGCGCCGCAGCCCGGGACAGGCGCGTCCGGTGACGGTCTTTCTGCGCGCGACCCCGGCGAGTTCCACCGAGACGATCCCGGTGGGCACGGCGATGATGCCGTAGCCGAGGATCATGATGACCGAGGCCAACGCCTTGCCGAGCGGGGTCTCCGGGGCCATGTCGCCGTAGCCGACGGTGGTCATGGTGACGATGGCCCAGTAGATGGAGACCGGGATGTTCTCGAAGCCGTGCTCCGCTCCCTCGATGAGATACATGGCCGAGCCGACGATGATCACGATGGTCAGGACGGCGCCGAGGAAGACGATGATCTTCCGGGCGCTGGCTCGCAGTGCGGTCATGAGCTCGCTCGCTTCGCCGACGAAGTGAACGAGCTTGAGGACGCGGAAGACCCGCAGCAGCCGCAGTCCCCGAATCACGAGCAGCGACTGGGCGCCGGGAAAGAGCACGCTGAGGTAGGTCGGGAGGATGGCGAGCAGATCGACGATGCCGTAGAAGCTGCGCGCATACCGCCGCGGTTTGTCGACGCAGTAGAGCCGAACCAGATACTCGATGGTGAAACAGATCGTGATCACCCACTCGAAGGTGTGGAGCCAGGGGCCGTAGTCGTCCCGGATTCAGGAGACGCTCTCGAGGACCACTGCGAGCACGCTGGCGATGATAAGAATCAACAACGTGACATCGAAGGCTTTACCGGCCGGCGTGTCGGCGCCGAAGATGATCTCATGCAGTCGTTCGCGGAATCGTTGAGAGTCGGTGGTCATCTGTTCAGGGAAAGTCTATCAGGAAGCGATGGCCCGCTCAGGTCTCAGACCCACAGTCGATAGGGGTATTCAGAATTCTCGATCAGATCGGCGATGAACTCCCTCGCCTGCGATCGGTCCTCAGGGAAGGTGATGCCGCACCACTGTCCGTTGTGGCGGAGGACCCGCACACGTGCCCGATTCTCGGCGATCATCCCCTGGACGACATCGGGAATCAGGAACTCCCGCCGGCGGTCGGTCGCGGTTTGGTCTTCACGGAGGAAGCTCCGGAACCGCGTTCGCAGTTCGGGGAAGATCGAGGGGGTGAACCCCCACATGTTCATCGAGACGAGTGCGTCCGGAGGCACTTCGTGATCGGTGCCGGATGCATCGCTGAAGATGCCGCCTTCGCCCTTCTTCGTCAGCTTCAGGATTTCGACGATCCGCTCGAGCCACCCCGCGTCGCCGGCGCGACAGAGCCCGCGGGAGACCGGCCCGGCATCGGAGAGGGTCGGTCCAACCTCGAAACCCGCCAGGGCGAAGGTCGGTACTGATCCGGGATGGGAGGCCTTCATGAAGTCGGCCAGCACTCGGAACGCATCGCGGCCATAGAAGTCATCGGCGTTGATCACCGCGAATGGTCCAGCGATGGCGGCTTCCACGGCGAGAACGGCGTGGCCGGTTCCCCACGGCTTGCTCCGGTCATCAGGCGGTGACACGCCGTCGGGAAGATCCGTGATCTCCTGGTAGACATAGGACACACCCACCCGATTCGCCAACCGCGATCCGAGGGACTCCCTGAACGCGATCTCGGTCTCTCTTTGAATGACGAGCACGATGTGATCGAAGCCGACACGCAGGGCGTCGAAGATCGAGTACTCGAGCAGGGTTTCGCCGGCCGGGCCCACCGATTCGAGTTGTTTGAGACCGCCGTAGCGGCTTCCGGCGCCCGCCGCGAGGACCACGAGTGCGAGTCCCCCTGGTTTTCCTTGCGGGCCCCGCCAAAGATCCGAGCTCGTCATCACGGCTCCGATCCAAACGTCGCCTCGAGAGTCGTCATCCCGTCCACCATGCTGCAGACGCGGACGGCGAATCCTTCTGCCCAGGCAGGGTGGCTCCTGGGGTATCCGCTTTCGACCGCGGATCGGAGAGCATCGACGCTCTGGGCTCGAACGATGGCGCCGGCGGCGCCCTTGTCGCCACCGCCGAGCATCCGTTCTCCGAGGACACCCGGTACGCTTCGCGCGAGATCACACATGGTTTCGAGCTCAGGACCCGAGATCCGGTACTGGTCGCGGAGGCCGATCCCGTCGGCTCGGAATACGCTTCCGACGGTCGCGATATCTCCGATCCGCCACGCTTCGAGCAACGCGGAGAACCTGTTCTGAGCATCGAAGACATAGCTCAGACGATCGCACAAATGTGGGTAGCTCTGTCCATAGCGATCGAGGATCTGCCGGTAGAGACCGCGGGATCGGATCTCCGCCAGAGCCGAGATCCCAAATGAGGCTTTGAGCATGGAAACGAACTCATCGCATTCGGCGCGGCGGATCGCATAGGTCGATTTTTCCAGACCCGGACGGACGGTCCCGGTATCGAGGCTGACGAGTCGAAAATCAGGGGCGTCGGCGCCCAGAGGGACGTGGCTCACCGATCGGTCAGCGGGTTTGAAGTGGGTCCCCATGCCTTCGCGGGCGAAGAGGATCATCACCTGATCGAGCAGACCGCACGGGGAACCGATGTAGTCGTTCTCCACCGCCTGCGCCATGAGGGCGACACGCATCGGATCATGGTCGATGACGATGTCATTGAGTTCGGTAAGAGAGAGGATGAGATTCAACGAAAGCGAAGCCGACCGTGACATGCCCCCGCCTGGGATGTTGCCGTGGATGACGACGTCGGCGCCATTGGAAAGGGAAAACCCCTCGCGTTTGAGGACGTGATCGACCCCGAATGGGAAGCGTCCCCACGTGTCCGCAATCTCCGGGCTCCGGGGTTCCGGCGTCTCGCCCGGTTGGAAATCAATGACACCGTCATCGGGAAAATTACCGCTGAAGAGTCGGACCCTGCCGGAATTGTTGGCCTTGATAGCCAGCCAGATAAAACGATCCGTGCCGACCCCGAAGAGTTCGGTGCCGTTGTAGTCGCCGTGCTCAACCCCGAGACAGAATCGAGACGATGACCGGCGGACGATTCCACCCGTGACATCCAACCCCGACTCCCGAGCCAGTCGTCCGATCTCGGTGAGGGCGTGTCGGTCAACATCGTTCGTGGCCATCTCGGCTGCTTCCTCCACCTACCAGAAAATGGCGTACAGGGTTAGGGTCAATGCAATCACAACCCCCCCGAAGATCTTGGTCCGAATATCGGTCCGCATGTCCATCCCCTCGTTGACGGGGAGGGTGACGGGTTGGGGCAGGGGCTTGAGGAGGGTCATGAGCGCGAGAACCGCGAGAATGATGAAAAAGCAGATGGCCATGCGATTGAGGAAGGCGATTTCAGGTGCGAAGACCTTGAGCGAGCCGTAGAGAATCGGGTTGAGGATCAGACCGACGGTGCCGCAGGCCCTCGGCGCGCGGCTGACGAGGACGCCGAAGAGGAAGATCGACAGAATGCCGGGGCTGATGAAACCCTGAAACTCCTGGATGAAGGTGAAGATGCCGCCGAATTTCGGGTTGTCCAGTCTCGGCGCAATGAGCATGGCGATGAAGACGAAGGCGACCACGCTGATCCGGCCGACGGTGACGAGCTGGACCTGGCTCGCGTTCTTCTTGATCTTGCGGAAGATGTCCATGGCGAAGATGGTCGATGACGAGTTCAGCATCGAGGCCAACGAACTCACCACGGCGCCGAATATGGCCGCCAGGACGAATCCTTTGAGACCGGTGCCCGCCGGCAGTAGGTTTTTGATGAGTACCGGGAAGGCGGCGTCGTAGTCGCGGAGAACGAGTTCGTGGACCTTCGCGGAGCCGGAGCGCGCTTGGTCGAGGAGACCGCGATTGAGGTCCATTATCGCCGTCGGGTCAGCGGGAACGTCCAAGACGACGCCCAACTGCTCGGCGTTGTAGTCGGTGATGCGAATCGCGTCGACGGTGTGGTTTGCGGTGAAAGTCTCGCTGAAGCGGAAGAAGACGATGCCGTCCGGGTGACTCTTTCGATCCGCTTCGAGTCGTCGGTTGATCGCCTTGATGTCGTTGACGAAGAGGGGTTCGGTGGGGTCGGGTTTGGCCTGGTCGGAAAGCCCCTCATAGAGTTCCGGCGAGTAGGTGGCGATGGCCTTGGCGTTCTTGACCACGGCCGCCGATTCCAGATCCGCGGTGAACAGGTTGTAGGCGAGGATGCCAGGGATCACCACGACAAAGGGAATCAGGAGCTTGAGAAACGCCGCGAAGACCACGCCCCGCTGACCCTCGGCGAGGGACTTGGAACCCAGGGTCCTCTGGGTGATGTACTGGTTGAGACCCCAGTAGAAGAAGTTGGGAATCCAGAGACCGACGACCAACGCCGTCCAAGGTATCTCGGGATCGCTGGCGGGCCGGACCATGTGGAGTTTCCCCGTCTGCCAGTCACCGGCGTTGAGCAGTTGCAGACGTTCGATGGCCCCGGCATCGGCCAGCTGGGCGGGATCGACCGAGGTCGTTGCGGTGGCCGCGAGAGCTGCCGGGTCGGCGTTGCCAAGGAGTTTCATGGCCAGATACGCGATGATGGCGCCGCCGGCAATGAGGGCGGTCCCCTGGATGAGATCGGCCCACGCGCAGGCCTTCAGACCGCCGGCGAAGACATAGATCGCCGCCAGGGTGCCGATGATCCAGCAGCCCACGGTGATGCTCCCGAGATCGAGGCCGAAGAGCGACTGACCCTGGAAGTTGACGGTGATGACCTTGGCGCCGGAGTAGATCACCGACGCGGTGGGTACGCCGACCAGGATGACCAGGGTGGAGATCGCCATCACGGTTCGGGCAAAAGGGTTGTAGCGGTACTCGAGGAACTCGGGGATGGTGAAGATCCCGCTTTTCAAGAAAGTAGGGACGAAGAGGAACGCAACGACCACAAGGGTGATGGCCGCCATCCACTCGTAACTGGCGATGGCCATGCCGAGCCAGTCCGCGGCCTTGCCGCTCATCCCCACGAACTGCTCGGTGGAGATGTTGGCGGCGATGAGCGAGAACCCCACCAGCCACCAGGTCAGCCCGCGACCGGCGAGGAAATAGTCCCGCGCACCGTGGTCGTCGTCGATCTCCTCGCTGCGGCTCTTCCAGAGACCGACGCCGATGACGGCGACGACAAAAACCACAAACACTCCGATGTCGACAATGCCTACGCCCATGGTTTTTCACCCCGTCCGTTTGTCATCGTTATCAGGGTTGTGAGTTAGTGTTGTAAGTCGTGTACGGATCACGGTTCCACCCCGAATCGGTAAATGGTGGTGGATCGGTAGGTCTCGTCGGGCCGCAATATCGTGGATGGGAAATCGGGTTGGTTGGGGGAGTCCGGAAAGTGCTGGGTTTCGAGACAGAACCCGCTGCGGCGCCCATACGGTTTGCCGGTCCTTCCAAAAAACGTACCATCGAGGAAATTGCCGGTGTAGAACTGGACTCCGGGCTCGGTGGTCAGGACCTCCAACACCCGGCCTGATGTCGGTTCGTAGACTTCGGCGGCCAGGGTCGGTTCCTCGCCCGAACGATTCAAGACCCAGTTGTGGTCGTAGCCGTTGCTGAGGCGGATCTGTTCGTCATCGTCGTTGATCCTCGATCCGATGGGCGTCATCCGCCTGAAGTCCATAGCTGTGCCGTCGACCGCACGGATCTCACCCGTGGGGATGAGATCGGCGTCGACCGGCGTGAAGCGATCGGCGTTGATCATGATCTCGTGTCCGAGGATGCTTTCACTTCCTGAACCCGCAAGGTTGAAGTAACTGTGGTTCGTGAGATTGGCGATGGTCGGCCGGTCGGTCGTGGCGCGGTAGTCAATCCGGAGTTCGTCCCTCTCAGTGAGCGTGAAGGTCACCGAAGCCTCCACCCGTCCGGGGTACCCCTCTTCGCCATCGGGGCTGGTGTGGGAGAGTCGCAGTTGCTGCGTGTCTGAAGAAGTGTCCGACGTGACCCGCCACAAAAGCATGCCGAATCCGGTCGAGCCGCCATGCAGATGATTGGGGCCGTTGTTTCGCGCGAGGTTGTAGTCCTGCCCGTCGAGAGTGAAGCGGCCGTTCGCGATCCGATTCCCGAACCGGCCGATGGTCGATCCGAAGTATGGGTGGCCGGCCAGATAGCTGTCGAGCGTGTCGAATCCGAGAACGATGTCCGACGGTCTTCCCCTGTTGTCGGGAGCCACGAGCGAGGTCACGGTGGCGCCGAAGTCCGTAACAGAGACGGAACACCCGTTGGAGTTCTCGAGGACAAAGAGCCCGACTGTTCGGCCATCGGGCAGGGTTCCGAATGGTCGTCTCTTCATTCCGCGTGTCTTGGTCCGAGCGAACTTCGGTCATGACTCATCGAAGACCATCTCCCTAGGTGGTGGTGTTGGCTGCCTTTGGAAACCTTTTAAATCTTTCCATTTCTCCATCGTCCATTTCCAATACTCTACACCAGCAGCCGCGGTATGTGGGTCTTTCAATTGAAAATTTTTGGTTTTGATCGAAACTGCTATTAATAATCATCTTAGATACTCTCAATGTCGTTGAATGTGATGATACCGGGAATTTGGGTGGGTGATTTCTTGAGCCGGAAGCATGATTGCTGATTGTTTGCATAACGGTGCTTGCGCTTTCAAAAATTTTGCTTTATCTTGGTTTTTGAAGATTATGCCGATGCAGGTCACCCAACAGCCCGTCGCTCTCAAGGCAACCCTGAGGCGGGACGCGATCAGGCGTTCAGTCGAGATAGCCGGACATGTGAGCATCGCCGAGCTCAAGCAACGGTTGGGTGTATCAGAGGTGACCATCCGTGAGGATCTCAAACACCTCGAGAAACAGCAGGCGCTGACGCGGATTCGTGGGGGCGCCGTTGCCGCTCGAACCGGGGGCGTGGAGCTCTCTCTCGAGGAGACCAGTTCGACCAACCATGCGGAGAAAGTGGCCATTGGCGCCCGAGCCGCAGCCATGATCAGGAGTGGCCACACCGTCATCATCGATGTTGGGAGCACCACGACCGAACTCGCCAAAGCGCTGTCTCCCGATCTCGTCGGCGTGGTCGTGATTACGAATGGGCTCAATATCGCGCTTCTCCTTGAATCGTATCCCGGGGTCTCGGTCATCGTCACCGGTGGCACCCTGAGACCGTTGCAGCATTCCCTCGTGGCGCCCATGGGAACGCTCCTCCTGAGCCAGCTCAGGGCCGATATCGCTTTTCTCGGTTGCAACGGGGTCGATCCGATCCATGGATTTACCAACACAAACATTCCGGAGGCCGAGATCAAACAGGCCATGGTGAAGGCCGCGCAGTCGACGGTTTTTCTGGCCGATTTCCAAAAGATCGGCAGGGTCGCGTCGGCATTTGTGACCGATGTGTCGGGCGCTGATCTCCTGATTACCGATCAACGGGCCGATTCGCGGATTGTCGGAGATCTCCGCAATGCCGGATTGGCCATCGACTTGGTGAGTCCTGCTCAGTGAGATGGATTTGATTTTCGACGCAACCGTCGTTCAGATGAGGTCCGCCGCGGGAGAAATGCCGCGGCGGTTTTTTGATCTTCGGAAGTTGATCGGCCCGTGCTTCTGGAAAGCACTGCGGCTCGGACCGGAGGGGGTACAACCATGAATCGTGGACGGGTAGTGACAATTCTGTGTGTCGTGTTCGTATTGGCGCTGAGCAACACGGCGTTTGCGCAGGTGACGGGGAGCATCCGGGGCAGGACCATCGACACCGATGGCAAACCTCTGCCGGGTGTCACCATCGTGGTCACCGGCGAGGTCCTCGGCAACGCTCAACGGACCGCGGTGACGAGCGAAGCGGGCGGGTTCCAGTTCGCTGTCCTGCCCATCGGTTCCTACGAGGTGAGCGCCAGCCTTCCAGGTTTCCAGACCCAGTCCGCCGCCGAGGTCCGGGTCGCCATCGGTGCGGTCTCGTCGGTCGATATCACGATGACGCCGGAATTCAGTGATGAAATCGTGGTCAAGGCCGAGGTGCCCATCGTCGACACGGCGAGCCCGACTTTCAACTCGCGATTTGACAGTCAGCAGATCATCGATCTGCCGACCCGGGGCAACTTCTACGACGTGATTGCGGTGACGCCAGGCGTGAACCAGATGAGTGAGGGGACGAGCGAGATCGTCGCCTTCGGCTCCGATATCAAATCGAGTCAGTGGAACATCGATGGACTCAATCGGACCGCTCCCGACAGCGGCCAGCTCCAGTGGTCCATGAACGACGAAATGATCGCCGAGATCCAGGTTCTCGGCACCGGCGCCACCGCCGAGTACGGCGGGATGTTGGGGTCCGCCTTCAACGTTGTCACCAAATCGGGGACCAACGAGTTCCACGGTTCGGCCAATCTCGACTACTGGCCGAGCAGTTGGGTTGGGGAGAACGGCCGCCGGGAGGACGCACCGGAGGGGGCACAAACCTACACCCTCGACCACCACAACGTGCTACAGATGACCTTGGGCGGCCCGATCGTCAAGGACACGCTGTGGTTCTTCGTGGGCGCCGAGTTCGGGCGGTTCCAGGCCTTCTATCCCTTCGAGGATTCGACCCTCGACAACCAGAAGGAAACGACCTGGGACAACTTCGACGCCAAGCTCACCGCTCAGATCGCGCAGAACCACCGCCTCAACGTGATCGCCAGCAGCTACAAATTCCTCGGGCCGAGCGCGGGGGATATCTACAGTGAGCCGTCCCAGTGGAGCGAGAACTCGAGCCATAACAAAATGGTGGGCGTCGACTACAGTGGGGTCCTCGGCACCAACACGGTCATCGAGGCCCGCGCCGGGTTGCTGCGAAATACAAACGAATACCGGTCGCAATACCCCACCGGTGAGCCCACCTTTGTCGATATGACGGTGTACCCGTGGCTCTGGTACGGGGATGTGTGGTGGCAGTGGAAATGGGAGCAGTCCTCCGATGATGCGGAGGTGATCCTGACACAGCACGCGGAGAACTTCATCAAGGGCGATCACGAGTTCAAGTTCGGGGTCCAGTACTCCAGGGACGGCGCGACGACCAAAACTTACAACCCGCACTATTACTATCAGTATGAATACGAGTACTACCCGGGCTATCCCTATGTCTACCAGTATTGGTACACCGGGCTGCCTTACTACTACGGCGGCCAGTCGGAGACCATCAGCGCGTTTGCTACCGACAGCTGGACTGTCAGCTCGCGATTGACCCTCGACATCGGTGTCCGTTATGACAACAACAGAGGCTGGATCGAGGACTACCCGCGCCTCGACCACGACTCGAACCCCACCGGAGAGATCATCCCGGGCATGGATGTGGTCGAGTGGGACAATTTCGATCCGCGTTTCGGTTTCGCCTGGCAGCCGACCAAGACCGGGAAATCGGTCATCCGCGGTTCCATCGGCAGGTTCACCTCCGGGATGACCTCGGGGGACTGGTATTCCCCGCCTCCTGACGCGCCCCCGTGGAGGACTTACTGGCTCAACTGGGATGGTGAGTGGGAGGTTATCGCCGACTGGGGTTCCCGTGCGGGCGCGTTCCTGGTTCCCGGTACGGACAACTCCCACACCTGGGAGTACACCCTGGGCTACGACCACCAGCTGACCGCGACGAGCGCGATCAGCGTGCAGGGGGTCTACAAGCAGACCACGAACCTGATCGGCTGGTACATCGGCGACGATGGTGAGTATGAGGACTTCGACTGGACCGATCCCGAGACCGGGAATACATACACCCTGCGGGACTACTCCGTCGATCCGACGCGCTTCAAGGGCAACAGCACCGGGCCAGGCGCCTATGGTGGCGACCAAAAGTATGAGCAGGAATACATGGGCATCTTCCTGGTCTACAAGAAGCGCTTCAGCGACAACTGGGACCTCATGGCCTCCTACAGCTACTCGAAGTCCGAGGGGTTGAATCCGCGGTTTCTCACCGGCGGCGACTGGGCCGGGCAGGGTGAGGCTCTCTACGCCAATCGCGCCGAGGCCGACCCGAACGCATTCGTCAACGCCAACAAGACCCTGGCCGGCGACCGGCGGCACGTGCTCCGGCTGGTCGGCAACTGGATGCTGCCGCTGGGCTTCAAGATCAGCTCGGTGGTCAATATCCAAAGCGGACGCATCTACGACCGGCAGCAGCAGGTCCGTCTGCCGAACCGGGGAACGACGACGATCATCACGTCGCCGGGCTCCGACAGCCAACGCTTGCCCACCCAGTATCTGTGGGACCTCGGTGTCGGCAAACACTTCAACACCGGCAGGGGGACGAGCCTGAACATCGACATCCAGATTCTCAACCTCCTCAACGACGGTGCGGTCGAGTGGTGGAGGGATCTCAACTACCCTGTCGGCGAGGAGCCGTTGCCTGGTGGATGGGTACTGCCGCGGAGAGCTCAGCTCCGTTTCAGATTTACCTGGTGAGCGAGTGAATGAGAGTGCGAGCCGGTTGCCATCGGCTCGTGCTATTTGAATGGCGATCGATCACCGGCCGACTTCCGACGATTGAGGTCGGCCGGTGAAGGTGCAAGGCGAGACAGGGGGCTGCGTGACCATTCCCAGAGCGTTGACGGTTGTGTTGTTTGCGTGCCTTTTATCGGGCGGATGTGGGCAGGCGCCTCGAGCTCCACTTTATCCCGATTGGGAGAACCCGCAGATGATCGGGCGCAACAAGGAGGCGGCCAAAGCCACCGCCATCCCGTTTGCGGATGTCTCGAGCGCGCTGGCCCGGGACCCGGCCGGCTCGCCCTGGTATCGATCGCTCAACGGAACCTGGGATTTCCACTGGTCGGAAAATCCGGACGTGCGCCCGGTGGATTTCTACCGGCCGGACTTCGATGTCGCCTCGTGGGACGAGATCCCGGTGCCGGCGAACTGGCAGCTCCACGGTTACGGATATCCCATCTACACCAACGTCCGCTACTCCTGGGGCGAGCCCGATCCGCCACGGGTGCCGCACGACTTCAACCCGGTGGGCTCCTACCGGCGGAGCTTCACCGTTCCCGATGACTGGGACGGCCGGCAGGTCATCCTCCATTTCGCGGGGGTGAGCTCGGCCTTCTATCTTTGGGTTAACGGCCAAGAAGTGGGCTACAGCCAGGGCAGCCGCACACCGGCCGAGTTCGACATCACCGAGTATCTGCAGCCCGGCGGGAACCTGGTGGCCGCCGAGGTTTACCGCTACAGCGATGGCTCGTATTTGGAATGTCAAGACTTCTGGCGGATCAGCGGGCTCTTTCGGGATGTCTTTCTGTACTCCCTCGATCGGCTCCAGATTCGCGATTTCGAGGTCCACACCGATCTCGATGAGAGCTACCGTGACGCATCGCTCGGGATCGATGTCCGGATCGCCAACCTCGGCGCCGTAGATCGGCCGTACGCAGTGACGGCCACCCTCTTTGACGCCGATGGTGGGGTGGTGGTGGATGATCTGGCGGTGTCCGGTGAAGCATCAGCCGGAACCGAGACCGCCATCAGGCTCGATCGCGAGATTTCAGACCCGCCCAAGTGGTCGGCCGAAGAACCGAATCTCTTTCGATTGGTTCTCAGCCTGACCGATCCCGACGGCGCGGTGATCCAGTCGGTCTCCACCAATGTCGGTTTCCGTGAGGTCTCGATTACCGACGGACAACTCCTGGTCAACGGGGTCGCCGTCTTGCTCAAAGGGACCAACCGCCACGAGCACGATCCCGACACCGCCCACGTCATGTCCACCGAGGGAATGGTGCGCGACATCCTGCTCATGAAACAGCACAATATCAATGCGGTGCGGACCTCGCACTATCCGGATGTCACCGAGTGGTACGACCTCACCGACTACTACGGCCTCTATGTCATCGATGAGGCCAATATCGAGTCTCACGGCATCGGCTACGACCCCGACAAGACTCTGGGCAACAAGCCGGAGTGGGGCCCGGCCCACATGGACCGGACCGTCAGCATGGTCGAGCGGGACAAAAACCACCCGAGCATCATCATCTGGTCGTTGGGTAACGAGGCCGGTGATGGTGTGAACTTCACTGAAACGGCGAATTGGATTCGCGAGCGCGACCCGTCGCGGCCGGTTCACTACGAGCGCGCCGAGCTCGGACCCAACACCGACATCTTCTGTCCCATGTACGCGCGAATCCCCGAGATCGTCGAGTACGCCGAAAACCACGACGATCGGCCGCTCATTCTCTGCGAGTACTCCCACGCCATGGGCAACTCCAACGGCAATGTCGCCGATTACTGGAAGGAGATCTACGCCCGAGAACGCCTTCAGGGCGGTTTCATCTGGGACTGGGTGGATCAAGGTCTGCGTCAGCCGGTGCCCGGCAAGCCCGGCGAGTTCTACTTCGCCTATGGAGGGGCATTCGAGCCTGAGGGCGTTTACCACGACGACAACTTCCTGATGAACGGCCTGGTCTCGGCCGACCGCGTGCCGCACCCGGGGCTGCTCGAGGTCAAGAAGGTGTATCAGTATATCGATGTCGTTCCGGTGGATCCTGCTCGAGGGAAGATCAGCATCGCCAACGGCTACGGTTTCATCAACCTCGATCGATTCGAGGGTTTCTGGGAAATCAGGGCCGATGATGAGGTGATGGCCTCGGGCCGCCTGCCGAAGTTGAACATCGCACCCGGCGCGAGCCGGGACTTCACCCTTCCTGTGCCCCGTCTCCAACCGATGGCCGGGGTCGAGTACTGGCTCGAGTTGAGTTTCCGCCTGCCGCAGGACACAGCGTGGGCCGAGAGGGGTCACGAGGTTGCGTGGGAGAAGTTCAAGCTCGAGATGGGTGGTGCGGCTCCAAAGCTGAATCCGTCGGAGATGGCCGCACTCTCGGTGGAGGAGAGCTCGGGCGAAGCTATCGTTTCCGGCGACGGGTTCGCCGTTCGCTTCGACCTGGGAGACGGGATCATCGCGGCCATGACCGTAGGGGGGACCGACCTCGTAGCGGTGGGCCCGAGACCCAACTTCTGGCGCGCTCCCACCGACAACGACCGCGGAAACAACATGCCCGAGCGCTGTGCGTCGTGGAAGGCGGCGAGTTCGAATTGGGTGGTGACTTCCGCCGTCGCCGATCGCGTGGGGCCGGCGGAGATCGAGGTTCGCTTTTCCGGTCGATTCCCCGACGTGGAGTCGACCAACGAGATCGTCTATACCGTCTTCGGCAACGGTGAAATCGGCGTCGATGTGAGTTTTACCCCAGGCGACGGCGAGCTGCCGGAACTCCCGCGCTTCGGGATGCAGATGGACGTGCCGGGCGGATTCGAGACGGTGACCTGGTACGGGCGTGGGCCGCACGAGAGTTACTGGGACCGCAAGGACGGCGCTCGCGTGGGGGTCTGGAGCGGTAGTGTCGAGGAGCAGTTCGTCGACTACTCGGAACCTCAGGAGAACGGCAACAAGACCGATGTGCGGTGGATGAGCCTGACAAATGACGAAGGCGTGGGGCTCCTGGTTATCGGCGAACCCCTTGTCGCCTTCAGCGCCCACCACTACACCACCGCCGATCTCGAGGATGCAAAGTACAGTTGGCAGATGGAGCGGCGCGAGAACATCACTCTGTCCATCGACATGCAACAGACAGGCGTTGGTGGGGACGACAGCTGGGGCGCCCGGACCCATGACGAATACACCGTGTGGCCCGAGCCACTGGAGTACTCGTTCCGTCTGCGTGGTCTGAGACCCGGAGACGAACCGACCGAGTTTGCGAGGGTGAAACGATGAGGGACCACCCCCGAGGAGGTTGCGATGGTCGTAGCGTCGATGTTCAGGCTTCGCCGTTCGGCTACGCCCTGAAAAGCCCGTCGGCGCCGATAGCTTCGATCAGCGCGGAATCGCCCAGGAGACGAGGGCGCTCCAAAGGGATCCTGGTCCTCGGTCTGTGCCTGGCTGCGATGATAGGTTTCGCTGGTGAGGCTGCAGCCGCCAGCCCCAGCGCCGGATGCGGCGCTGCTCCGCCGGTCGCCGCTGGTGAGACTCTTGCCGCGACCATCGAGGTGGGGGAATTGACCCGCGAATATCGCCTCCACTTACCCACAGGCTATGACCCAGCGGATCCAGCGCCGCTGGTCCTGGTCATCCACGGTTACACCGGCACAGCCGAAAAGGCCGAAATGGAGTACACCTCCTTCCGAGCCTCGAGCGATGAAAATGGGTATGTTGCGGTGTTCCCCCAGGGCACCGGTTTCGAAGCCGGGGCTTTCAGGTCACCTCGTGGAACGACCTCGCTTGCAACGGGTCTCCCGGTCCGGCGGGACCCATCTGTCGCGACGACGCATTCGACTATCCGACGCCGCCCGAGTGCGGTGAGCCCAGCCAGTGCGACTGGTGCTCGTGCCACGACGACGTGGGATTCATCGAGGCTCTCCTCGATAGGCTGGAATCCACGCTTTGCGTCGATCGTGACCGGGTTTTCGCAACCGGGATCAGCAACGGTGGGATGTTCGTGCACCGATTGGGCTGCGATCTGCCGGGTCGTTTCGCCGCCATCGCCCCGGTGGCGGAACCCTCGCCAAGGGATTCAGTTGCGCTCCCGGTCCCGAAACGGCGGTGTCGATGATGAACATCTACGCCACCGCCGACGACACCGTTCCTTTCGACGGCACACCGGCCAGCGATGGGTTTTTCTACACGCCGACCACCGAGGTCATGGATCTCTGGGCGTCGGCTGAGTCGCAGGGGTGCAGCACCTCATCCAGCTCGTATCCGACATCGCTGGACGGCGTCAGAGGCTTCAAGTGCGTCCAGCGCACCGGATGCGCCACCGGGGTCGAGTTGGTCGACTGTGCGTGGGACGGCGGTCACGACTGGCCGCGCGACGGCGAGACCGAGTTCGCGAGCAAGGTGATCTGGGAGTTTTTCGCCGACAAGACGGCAGCCCGCAACACTTTCGGGTCCGCCTCGACCGTTGACGAAGTTCGACGCCGCATCGCTGACCAGCCGACGGATACATCGTGGTGGAACGTCAACGGCGAGGCCATGGCGTGGAACAACAAGAATCTCAACCGCCTCTTCCCGACGGTCAACGTCTGGCGGGCGGGACCCGTGCGCGAACTCGCACGAGAACCCGTGGCCGAGATCGCCGATTTCGAGATTGACATCCCGGGCGGGACCATGGCCTTCGCCGACTTCCTCCGATCGGACCTCTCGACCTGCATGGGGATGGTCGATCCTCCACGAAGGCAAGATCGTTTTCGAGGACTACCCGCGGATGGAGTCCTACGAGCGACCCATCTACTGGTCGGTGACCAAAGTGCTGGTCTCTTCGGTGTTGAGCATCCTCGAGGACCGAGGGTTGGTCGAAATCGATAACCCCATCGAGACTTATCTTCCGGAGCTGGTCGGTTCGTCGTATGAAGGAATCACGGTCAGGAACATCCTCGACATGGCCACGGGGGTCGATTGCCCGGAGGAGTACTACGACCGGTCATCCTGCTATTACGGGCTCATGGAGACCACAGGCGAAGCTCATTGGGGCGAAGATGCAGGTGACAATCCGTACGCCTACATCGCGGCTCTGAGGGTAGGGAAATATGCCGAACAGGGGACCTCGTTCGAGTACGGTTCGATCAATACCTATATCCTGGGTTGGCTGGTCGAGAAGCTGACCGGGATGCCATTCCAGGACGCATTCTCGCGTGAGTTCTGGACCCGTATCGGCGCTGAGGGCGATGCGGCCATCCTGGCGCCGCGGTTCGGTGTGCCGATGTTTGCCGGCGGGTTTCTCGGTCGGCCGCGGGATCTCGCTCGATTCGGGCTTCTGTTCACCCCGAGTTACGGTGTCGTGAGCGATAGGAAGATCATCTCCGATGAACACATCGAGATGCTCATCAACGGTGGTCGGCCCGAACTGCTGGCCAACGCCCGGGGGGGCCACCGGATGAGGTCACCGGGAAAATCGTCAAACACAATGTCTACCAGTGGGATCTGGTCTTCACCAATAGCGATATTTTCAAGGGCGGGTGGGCCGGGCAGGGTCTGCTGGTCAACCCTGAGCGGGATCTGGTGGCGGTTTTTGTGGGCTACTCCAACGACGACGAGAGTGAACTCGATGTGCTGCCGCGCCTGCGACAGGTGCTCAGCGGCGTTTTCGGAGGGGACGACGGTCCCGAGCCGGCCGGGGAGAAACCCTAGATGCCCGAAATGAGATCGGCGCCCATCGACAAAGCGGTCTTCTGGCCGGCCCTCGTGGTCGTGCTCTCGGCCATCGTGCCCCTCATCCTCTACCCGGAGGCGAGCGCGGAAATCCTCGGCAGTGTGCTCGATTTCATCAAACACCAGCTGGGATTTCTCTTTCTCTGGTTCACCTTCGGCGTCTTCTGCGTCCTGCTCTGGTTTGCCTTTGGTCGATACGGCTCGGTGCGATTCGGCGGTCCCGATGCGCGACCCGAGTTCGGCCGACTCAGCTGGATCGGGATGCTCTTTTGCGCCGGGATCGGCACTTCGCTGCTCTATTGGGCGACCATCGAGTGGGTCTACTACTACCAGGCGCCGCCCTTCGGGATCGAAGCCGGGACCGCCGAGGCGGCCGAGTGGGGCGCCATGTACGGTCTCTTCCACTGGGGACCGTTGGCCTGGGCGCTCTACTGCATCCCCGCTCTTCCCATCGCCTACGCCTTCCACAACCGGAAGATCCCGTTTCTTCGGATTTCGCAGGCGTGCCGGGGCGTGATTGGCGACCGCGCGGACGGTTGGCTCGGCAAACTGATCGATGTGCTCTTCATTTTCGGTCTGATCGGCGGCACTGGGACCTCTCTTGGGCTCGGCACGCCGATTCTCTCGGAGTCCATCAGCATTCTGACGGGGATCGATCGGAGTTTCGCCCTCGATGCGTTCGTGATTGTCGTGTGGACCGCCATTTTCGGAACAACGGTCTATCTCGGGATGGAGAAGGGGATCAAACGACTTGCCGACGCGAACGTCTATCTCGGATTCTTTCTGCTCGCGTTCGTGCTGATCTTCGGACCCACGATCTTCATCCTCGATATCTTCACCAACAGTCTCGGTCTGCTGGCGACCAACTTCGTGCGGATGAGCCTGTACACCGACCCGGTGGGCGGTTCGGGATTCCCGCAGACCTGGACGGTTTTCTACTGGGCCTGGTGGATTGCCTACGCGCCCTTCATGGGGCTGTTTGTGGCCCGGATATCTCGGGGAAGGACCATTCGCGATGTGGTCGCGGCCAACCTCGTCTGGGGCAGCCTGGGTTGCTGGCTCTTCTTCGCCACCTTCGGCAACACCGCGCTTTATGACCAGTTGAACGGGGTGGTCCCGGTGATCGAGATCATGAACGAGGTCTCGCCCCAGGCGGCCATCGTCGCGGTGGTCAAGGCGCTGCCCATGGGAACCTTCATTCTGATTCTGTTTGTCGCCATGTGCTTCATCTACTCAGCTACCACCCTCCAGGCTTCGGCCTACACCATCGCCTCGGTGGCTTCGAGGAACCTGGTTGCGGGTGAGTCCGAGCCGAAACGATGGAATCGTCTGTTCTGGGCGCTGGCTCTGGGCGCCACGGCTGTGGCATTGATGTACCTCGGAGGTTTGGAGCCCCTCCAGACGGCGGCGTTGATCGTCGCGGTTCCGTTGATCTTTGTGATTACCCTGTCCGTGTGGTCGCTTCTCCGATGGCTGAAGGAAGATTTTCCCGAACAATCGAATAGGTAAAGGGCGAGGAACGAATGGAATTTAGCTACTCTGAACAACAGCAGATGATCAAGGAAACGGCTCGGAATTTTGCGGAAAATGAAATCTCTCCTCAAATCGCAAAGATGGAATCTGAAAAGCGTACTTCTTTGGAACTCATTCCAAGAATGAAAGAACTTGGTTTTTACGGTATTCAGTATCCAGAAGAGTATGGTGGTGTTGGGTGCACCTATCTCGAGTATGTGATGGTTCTCGAGGAACTTTCGAGAGTATATTGTTCAATTGGTGGTCACATTTCAGTCAATAGCCTGTGTGCGGGAACCATCAATGACTTTGGAACCGAAGAGCAAAAGAAGATGTTTCTTCCCGGATTGCTCACCGGTGATGCCATCGGGAGTTTTGCGTTCACCGAGCCCGATACCGGGTCCGATGCGCGGGCGATCAGAACCACCGCCAAGCGTGAAGGTGATGAGTGGGTTATCAATGGGGAGAAGATCTTCATCACCAACTCCCCCTTGCCGGGCACGATTGTCCTTTTCTGCAAGGATGTGGAAATGGAAGATAAAATCACGTGTATTATCGTGCCAAAAGATACTCCTGGATACACACCGCAGAAACATGTAATGAAGATGGGAATGCACGGACTCGAAGTTGCAGATATCGTTTTAGAAAACCTCAGAGTTCCATATGAAAATACAGTTGGTGGAGAAGCTGGGAGAGGTCAGGGGTTCAAGATTCTGACGACCGAGATCTCGGTTGGAAAACTCGGAATATCAGCTCAGTGTGTCGGCATGACGCAGGCTGCGTTGGACGAATCGATCAGCTATGCAAAACATCGCGAACAGCAAGGAAAACCCATCGCGAAATTCCAGACGATTCAGTGGATGATCGGAGAAATGTCTGCAGAGGTGGACGCCGCGAGATATCTGACATATGCGACGGCCTATTCCAAGTCAATGGGCAAGAACATCATGTTCGATTCCGCGAAGACCCGGTTGTTCGTGTCGCAGGCGGCGCATCGGGCGGCGAGCTCGGCGATGCAGATCCACGGTGCCTTCGGCTACACCACGGAGTACAACGTCGAACGGATCTTCCGTGATATGAAGCTCGCCGAGATCTACGAGGGTGTCAACGAGATCCAGCGGGTGATCGCGGCGGCCGAGCTTCTTCGCTAGAGCGTTGTCGGTATTGGAGTAATGGAACCGAGATGTTGAAAACACGACTGACTGAAATGCTCGGGATCGAGCACCCTATCATGCAGGGCGGAATGCAGCGGGTTTCCACGGCCGAGCTCACTGCCGCCGTCGCCAACGCCGGGGCCATGGGATTCCTGAGCGCACTGACTCAACCCACGCCCCGCGAGCTGGTTCGTGAGATCGCGCGGACCCGGTCCATGACCGATCGGCCCTTCGGGGTGAATCTGACGATTCTCCCGAGCCGCACGCCGCCACCCTATACCGAGTATGTCAAGGCCATCGTGGACTCGGGGATCAAAGTGGTCGAGACCGCCGGCTATAGCCCGGAGAGGTTCATGCCGCTCTTCCATGAGGCCGGGGTCAGGGTGCTCCACAAATGCACGGCGGTAAAACACGCGCTGAAGGCCCAGTCGCTGGGCTGCGCCGCGGTGATCATCGACGGTTTCGAAGCGGCCGGTCACCCCGGGGAGGACGGGATCGGGTCGCTGGTGCTTCTACCCAGAGCGGTGGATCAACTGGATGTTCCCGTGGTCGCCTGCGGGGGGTTCTCCGACGCACGCGGTTTGGTCGCGGCGCTCGCATTGGGAGCCGATGCGGTGAGCATGGGGACCCGGTTCATGGCGACTGAGGAAGCGCCCATCCACGAGAATCTCAAACAAAAGCTGGTGGAGGCGACGGAACTGGACACTCAACTCATCTTCCGGAGCTTCCGAAACACGGCGAGGGTCTACAAGAACTCGGTGGCCGAAAACGTCGCCGAGATCGAGAGCCGGCCGGGCGTAGAGTTCGTTGATGTGGCCGATCTCGTGGCGGGGGACAGGGGAGCCGCGGTTCTCGAGACCGGTGATCTCGAGCTGGGGATCTTCTGGGCCGGGCTTTCCACAGGTCTGGTCTATGACGTGCCCACCGTTGCCGAACTCGTGTCCCGGATCGCCGGTGAGGCCGAGGAGATCATCACCGGTAGGCTTGCCGGACTCGTGGACTGATCCGCATCCATATCGGGAGGAACCGGATGTCATTCAACCGTCTGTTGCAGCCGGAGTCCATCGCAGTCTTCGGTGGCGGCGTCGCCGAGGAGCTTGTCCGTCAGTGCGGCCGCCTCGGCTTTACCGGCGAGATCTGGCCGGTCCACCCGAAGAAAGCCGAAATGGGAGGACGGAAGGTCTACCGATCGGTCGCCGAGCTGCCAGGGAGCCCCGACGCTGCCTATGTCGGGGTCAACCGGAATCTCACCATCGAGGTCGTTCGTGATCTCGCCGCTCGTGGTGCGGGTGGCGCCATCTGCTACGCCACGGGGTTCACCGAAGCCGGGGACGAGGGATCCGAACTCGAGAGGGAACTTCTCGAGGCTTCGGGAGAGATGCCCATCATCGGACCCAATTGCTATGGTCTGATCAATTATCTTGACGGGGCGATTCTCTGGCCCGATCAACAGGGCGGCCGTCGGGTTGACCGGGGCGTCGCCATCATCACCATGTCTTCGAATGTCGCGTTCAATCTCAGCATGCAGCGCCGTGGCCTGCCCATCGCCTATCTCATGTCCCTGGGGAACAAGCTCAAGTTCGATCTCCACGACGCCATCCGGGGCTTTGCGGCCGAGGAGAGGGTCACGGCGTTGGGTCTCTATATCGAGGGGATGACCGACCCTCGGGCCTTCGCGGATGCGGTGAATCTTGCCCGCGACCTCGGCAAACCCGTGGTCGCCATCAAGACGGGCCGATCGGAGACCGCACAGAAGATGGTGCTGTCGCACACGGCTTCGTTGGCGGGTTCCGATGCTCTCGTGAGCGCCCTTTTCGAGCGTCTCGGGGTGGCCCGGGTCGAGTCGCTGGAGGCGCTCGTCGAGGCTCTCAAGGTACTCCACGTGACGGGGCCCCTCCCGGGCGGCCGGATCGGCGCCATGAGCACCTCGGGCGGCGATCTCACTCTTCTCGCGGATGCGATGATCGGAACCGATTTGAGCCTGCCGCCGCTCTCCGATGCATCGACCGATCGGCTCCGCGCAGCGGTGCACGAGCGGATGGTGGCGGCCAACCCGCTGGATTTCCAGATGTTCGATTGGGCCAACGCCGACGGTCTCGCGGCGACATTCACTCCGTTTGTCGCGGAGGGGTTTGATCTCTCGTTGTGCCTGCTCGACTATCCCAGGGCGGATCTCTGTGACCAGTCGACGTGGCTCGGCGCAGAAGAGGGCTTTGTCCGCGCCATCCGCGAAACCGGAGCCAAAGGAGGGGTGCTCTCGACCTTCTCCGACACCATCTCTGAGCCGGTGGCCGCTCGGCTCATGGCCGAGGGGATCGTTCCGCTTGCCGGGATCGACGCCGGCACCGCTGCGGTCCAGGCGGCGGTTGAGGTGGGTCGCGCCTGGAAGAACCCGCCGGCGCCCCCGTTGCTCCCGGTCTCGAGGGAGAGCGAAACGGGCGAGGTCAGGATCCTCGATGAGGCCGAGTCGAAGAATATCCTCGCGAACTGCGGGGTGCCCATCCCCGACTCGAAGACCGTCCGGAGCGCCGACGAGGCGGTGGCGGCCGCCGAGGAAATGGGTTATCCGGTCGTCGTCAAAGCGTTGGGAGTTGCGCACAAGACCGATGTCGGCGGCGTCAAGCTCGGTCTTGCGAACTCCGTGGAGGTGGCTGCCGCGGTGGCGCAGATGGCCGGGTTGACGGATGAGTTCCTCGTCGAGTCCATGATCGAGGGTGTCGTCGCGGAACTCATCGTCGGTGTCGCGCGGGATGCCCAGTTCGGTCCCTACCTGCTGGTCGGCGGCGGTGGCATCCTGGTCGAGCTCATGAAGGACAGCGCTTCGCTTCTTCTTCCCTTGGACAAGGACGGTGTGGTGCGGGCGCTCGAGGGGCTCAGGTCGGCGCCTTTGCTGAATGGGTATCGGGGATCGGCGAAAGCCGATCTGAGAGCCGCGGCCGATGCGGTGGTGGCCATCGCTGCCCTAGTGGAACGTGACCCGGACCTCATCGTCGAGCTCGATGTCAATCCGTTAATAGTGCTCGCCGAGGGCCGCGGTGTGCTCGCTGCCGATGCCCTGATCAGTGTCAGGAAATAGCATCCGCCCCCATCGCATGGGTGGGGCCGTCAAGGAGAACTCGAATGAATGACTTTCTGAAGATCACCCGCAACGGCCGGATTCTCGAGATCGTCCTCGATCGACCCAAAGCCAACACTCTCGATGCGCCGTTGAGCCGCGAGATGGGCAGGGTCTTCGCCGATTTTCGTGACGACCCCGAACTGAGGGTCGCGATTCTCACCGGTGCCGGCGAGAAATTCTACTGCGCCGGCTGGGATCTCAACGCCGTCGCCGATGGTGAGGACTATCTCGAAGACTTCGGCGAAGGTGGTTTTGGCGGTTTCCCGGAGATGACGAGCCTGCTCAAGCCGGTGATCTGCGCGGTCAACGGTCTCGCCGTCGGGGCCGGGTTCGAAATGCTCCTACGGGCGGACATGGTTATCGCCGCCGACCACGCTGAATTCATGCTCCCCGAGGTGCGGATCGGGATGGCGCCCGATGTCGCGACCTTCATGCTGCCCAAGCTGCTGCCGAGACAGAAGGCGTTCGAAATCCTCATGAGCGGGCACCGCTTCAGCGCGGAAGATCTCGCCTTGCGTGGGATCATCAACAAGGTGGTTCCAGCCGATCGGTTGATGGACGAGGCACGCGCACTCGCCGAGGATCTGTGTCTTGCGGCACCGCTTTCGCTGGCCGCCATCAAAGAAGCGGTTCACCTGACCGAGAAGCTCAACTTCGAGGAGAGCTACGCCGCACTTCGTTCGAGGAGCTGGCCGGCCTTCATGAAGATGCTCGCGAGCAGCGACGCCCAGGAAGGGGCGAAGGCATTTATCGAAAAGCGGCCGCCCGAGTGGACGGGTGAGTAGTGATGCGACCGATCGTCGTCCTCTCGGTTGCCCTCGTGGTTTGTTGCCTCATCATCGCGACGTGCGGGTCTCCGCGGGAATTCGATCCGTCGGTCACGACCGCCGATGGCGAAAGGCTACAGGGTGCGCAGCTGAATGGCGATGGGGTGGTTTCGGTCTTCAGGGGCGTCCCTTACGCCGCTCCTCCGGTGGGTGAGGGGCGGTGGCGACCTCCGGCTCCGTTGACCCCGAGGGTGGGTGTCCAGCGGGCCACCGAATTCGGATCGGCGTGTATCCAACACCCGGGCAATACCGAGTTCTACCGTGACATCGCGGAGACCCTCGGCACCGATCCCGCCTTGGTGCCCGATTTCGAACCCATGAACGAGGACTGTCTCTACCTCAACCTGTGGACCGCCAATCTCGGCGGTGACGAGCTCGAGCCCGTGATGGTGTGGATCCACGGCGGCAGCAACGTCGCGGGGTCCGGGGCGGAACCGCCGTACGACGGGGAGAATCTCGCGCGGCGCGGGGCGGTCGTGATCAATTTCAACTACCGCCTCGGGGTCTTCGGTTTTCTTGCTCACCCGGTGCTCTCCGCCGAGTCCGAGAACAACTCCTCGGGCAACTATGCTCTTCTGGATCAGATCGCCCTGCTCGAGTGGGTGCAACGAAATGCCGCAGCGTTCGGGGGCGATCCTGAGAGGGTGACGATTTTCGGTGAGTCCGCGGGCGCCACCGATGTCGCCTATTTGATGGCGTCACCCCTGGCTCGGGGTCTCTTCCACCGCGCGATCATCCAAAGCGGCGGCTATGCCGTCAGCGTGGACCGAAACCTCGCCGATGCGGAAGCCGTCGGCGAGGAACTCGCGGCCGCCATCGGTGCGAGCGATGCCGACGATGTCATCGGGACGATGCGGATGGTCGAGGCCGAGGAGCTTCTTCGGATCACGAGCGAGTCCGACATCGGACGGGTGTCCTCACCCAACGTGGACGGATGGGTCCTCACTGGTGCTCCGGGTCGGGTCTTCGATACAGGCGAACAGGCCGGCGTGCCCCTGATCGCCGGTTTCAACGCCGATGAGTGGGCGACCATGCGCCGCTATTGGCCGGATGTCACGGTGGAGGGGCTCCGGAAGGCATTGGGCTCGAGTTTCGGTGATCTCGCCGATCGCGCCATGGAGATCTACCCCGCCGCCACCGATGCCGAGGCGTCCGTGGCGGCAGATGATTTTCAGACCGATCTTTACTTCGCCTGTCCGGCCAGATTCATCGCCGATCGCATGGAGCGCGCGGGGAGCAGGGCGTTCTTCTACGTTTTCACTCGGGTGGTACCCGCACCGGGAGGTGAGGCGCTGGGCGCCTTCCACGGCGCTGAAGTGCCCTACACTTTCGACAGCCTCGCCATGGAGACCTGGATCTCGCGCAACGATGTCGATGAACGCCTCGCCGACGCCATGGCGGACTACTGGGTGCGATTCGCGGCGACCGGCGACCCCAATGGCGGTGACGCTCCGGTCTGGCCGGTCTACGAGGCTCGGACGAGGGAGCACCTCGTTTTCGGTGATGTGATCGAGAGTGCCGCGGGTGTTCGTGACGAACAGTGCCGCCTCTTCGACAGGCTCCAGGAGCGGCGCCTGGGGATCGCGGAGTGATGCCTCCCCGCTACAATGCGGATCCAGGAGGCGGTGAGTGACGAGTATCCAGAACCGTTCGGCGGATTTGAGCGCGGGCGTCTCGTCCGCGATGGACCGACAGCTATCTTTAACCCGAAAGAAAGGGCGCATCGGGGGGCCGCTTTTCGTGATCGGGTCGCTTGTCCTCGCGTCCGTCGGATGCGGTGGCGGGAAGGCCCCGGAATCGGCGCCGACACCGGTTCCGAAACCCGTCGCAACCGAAACCCGCGAGATCGAAAAACTCAACGTCATCCTGATCACCATCGACACCTTGCGTGCGGATCGGCTCTCGAGCTATGGATCGAGCGACGTCGAGACACCGACGCTGGACGGTTTTGCCGAGGAAGGCTTGCGCTTTTCCAACGCCGCGAGCACGGTTCCTTTCACCCTGCCGGCCCACACGTCCATCCTCACCGGACTCTACCCGCCGGGACACGGTGTTCGGGAAAACGTCGGCTATACGGTGGGGGAGGAACTGACGACCCTTGCCGAAGCCCTGTCGGCGCACGGCTGGTCGACCGCCGGATTCATCAGCTCCTTTGTCCTCGACTCGCGGTGGGGAATCGCGCAGGGTTTTGACCACTACTTCGACGATTTCGATCTCAGCACCTTTGAGGAGACGCCCAACCTCAGTTCGGTGCAGCGGTCCGGTGCCGAGACCATCGCCGCCGCCGAGACCTGGTTCGAGGAGCGCGATGACGAAGCCCCGTTTTTTGTCTGGCTCCACCTCTACGACCCACACGATCCCTACACCCCGCCCGAACCCTATCTGTCGCAACATCCCGGGCGACCTTACGACGGCGAGGTGGCCTACACCGATGCGCTCCTCGGTGGTTTCCGCCGGTTCCTCGAGGGGCGCGGCCTGCTCGACGATGCGCTGGTCATCCTCACCGGTGATCACGGCGAGGGGCTCGGCGATCACGGCGAGTTGGCGCACGGATTCTTCATCTACGACTCGACGATCCACGTCCCGTTGATCATCCGACCGCCCGGCGGCGTTGCCGGCGGCCGGGTCGTGTCGACCGCCGTCAGCCACGTGGATCTCTACCCCACGGTTCTCGATGCCGTGGGGATCGATCCGCCGCAACCGGTTCACGGGCAGAGCCTCATGGCCATTGTCAGGGGCGAGGGATCCCCGATCGACCGCGAGGTCTACTCCGAGTCGCTTTATCCACTCCTGCACTATGGCTGGGCGCCCCTGCGTTCGGTGAGGACCGACCGATACAAGCTCATCAGCGCGCCGCGGCCGGAGGTCTTCGATTTCGTGACCGACCCACGCGAGGGGCGGGATCTCGCCTCCGGGCAGCCGGCGCTGGTGAGCGATCTGGAAACCCGGCTCGCCGGGCTGAGATCGACCATCGATATCGGTACGGGATCGGACGCTTCGTCGCCTGACCTCGATCCCCAGACCCTGGCTCAACTCCAGGCGCTGGGCTACGCCGCCGGCCAGGGAGGGGTGAGTCTCGACGAAGAAGAGGACCGCCCGCGCGCCGACCCCAAAGATCGGATCGGCGTCCACCGGACCGTGATGCGGGCGCAGACCCAGATTCGGACCGATCCCCCCGCCGCGCGGCGAGCGTTGGAGGAGGTGATCGAGCAGGACCACGGGGTCATCGACGCCCACCAGATGCTCGGTCAGCTCGCGGCGACGGATCACGAGTATGACGAAGCACTGGGGCACTTCCGGCGCGCGCTCGAAATCGAGCCCGAACACCGGAACGCGCTCCAGGGGATGGCGTCGTCGTACCGCGCGTTGGGACGCACCGAGGAGGCGCTCGTCGGCTACCGCAGGATTCTCGAAGTCGCCGGCGCGGACACCGGGGCTTCCATCGCCATCGCCGACATCGAGTTCAACCGCGGCAACCTCGATGCCGCGGCCGAGACCCTGCAGCAGGCGGCGGCCACCAGCGATGCCCCGGGATTGATCGCCAACAAGCTGGGCGAGGTGCGCGCGAAGCAGGGGCGTGTCGACGAAGCCATGGTGCTCTTTGGCGACGCCATCTCCGGCAACGAGCTCTTTGCTGCGCCCTATTTCAACCTCGGGGTGCTCTACGAGGACCAGGGAAATCTTCAGGAGGCGGTGTCCAACTACGAGAAGGCCATCGAACTGGCGCCGAAGTACTACCATGCGCAGTTCAACCTCGGCCGGCTCGTCGGCCACCTCGGACAGCCGGATCGGCAACGCGAGCTGTGGGAAGCCGCCATCGAATCCAACCCCGATTTCGTCCAAGGGCACGTCTATTTGGCCAAGCTGCTGATGGACAGCGGAGGAAGTCTGGTCCGGGCGGAAGCCCTCGTCCGGCGTGGGATCGACCTCGATGTCGATGAGGAGGCGGGTCCGCTCGGTTTCTACGTCCTGGCCGACATCCTCAACAGGACCGGTCGGAAATCAGAGGCGCAGCGTGCGGTTACCGAGGGGCAACGGATCCAAGCCGCAATGAAGTGACGACCCGAGGAGGCGTGATGAAGGCTGTCCTGATCCTCATGACTGCGATGTGCTGTCCCAACGTTATTGCCGGCGATGTCGTCGATCTATGGGAGGGTCCTCCACCCTACTCGAAAGCCGGGTCCATCGAAGAAACGGTGGTCGAAAATTGGGGCGTTCCGTGCGTCAAGAACATCACCCGGCCGACCATGACGATATTCCCGGCTGAGGGGGAAAACACAGGTCGGGCCGTGGTGATCATCCCGGGTGGCGGTTATGAGGTCGAGTCCTTTGTCGAAGAGGGTCGGAAGATCGCGTCTTTTCTCGCAGCCGAGGGCATCACGGCGGCCGTCCTCAAGTATCGCCTGCCGCAGAAGGAGATCTCCGACACGCCTTGGCTCCTCCCCATGACCGATACCCAACGGGCCGTGGCAATGATGCGATCGTTGGCCTATTCATATGGGGTCGATACTTCGAAGGTTGGTGTAGTCGGATTTTCGGCCGGTGGGCACCTGGCGGCGACGGTCAGCGTCTGGCCATCCGAGGATCCGAAAGGAACCCCGGACTTTTCTGCGCTGGTCTATCCTGCGGTCACCCTGAGCCCAGAAAACCGCAAATGGCTCGAGAAGACCTTCTTTCATCACGCGATGACCGAAGACGAACTCAAGAGCTGGGATCTGATCGGTCGAATCGACGCATCGACACCGCCGGTGCTGATGATCCACTCCGCTGACGACGACGTGGTTCCCCTCTCGGAATCCCTGCTGTGGGCCCAGACCATGATCGCGGCCGGTGGAGAGGTCGATGCTCATTACTTCGCGACAGGCGGCCACGGTTTCGGCCCCGGACGCGCAGAGGACGGTACCGATCAGTGGCTTGGACTGTTGGCGAATTGGGTGAAGAGACAGTAGGAGCCGTGAGTCGGAAGTCGGAAGTCGGAAGTCGGAAGTCGTTCCTTGGTTTCCGGAGGTTAATCAGGGTTTCTGGCCGGAATCGTTGAGTCTGCAGCGAACGAAGCCCGAAGAACCAACGCGCTTCTCGCGAGACGCGCCGACGACTTACGACTCACGACTTACGAGCAAATCAGGCCGCACAGGGAAACGACATCGACCCGGTGATCACGGTCCAGGCGGTAGGCATGGTGCGGGCTACGGAAACACCCGCCCTCCGGGCCGCCGGGTTCCACCGTCCGCACCGGTGACCCAGAAGAACTCGGCGCTCACGGGACCCCAGTTTCCGTCGGCGTCCTTTGCCCGGACGAAAATGGTGTGCCGACCCGGGTCCAAACCGGACGTGTCAAGGGCAAGGTTCACCGCCTCATAGCTCGAGTCGTAGGCGCCGTCGGTCGGCAGCATCAGCCACGATCGGCCCGGATCCGGGTGCCACGGTGGGTTGTCGACAAAGACCCGGACCGCGGCAACGTCCTGAATCGGTTCGTTCCCGTTGTTGGTCTGGTATCTCCCGTCGCTGGCCCGGCCCTCGATATTGAGCATCTGCCCGCCATACACCCGGTTGCCGTCGGAAAGCTCGAGACCGGTCATATCGGGCCCCGATGGGGTCACGTATGGGGTGCGAGCGACTTTGGCCGCGTAACGTAGAGCCTTGAGATTGTCGGGCAGGATTCGGGTTTCGAACCGATTGCAGTCCTGAAAGAAGGCCGTGCCGAGTTCGAAGAGGTAGCTCGCAACGCCGAGGTCGCCATAGGCGAAATCGATGGCGCCGCCATCGAGGGAACCGACCACTGAGACCGGTTCATAGTCGTTGAAGAAGGCGAGTTTTCTTCCAAGGGTCACCAGCGCCGATCGGTTTGGAGGTCCCGAAATGGTGTGCAACCACGGCCAGTAGATCTCCCGCCCGTAGCTGTGGATGTCGATGTAGACGCCGGTGCTGTCGCGTCGGGGTTCGGGTGTCCATTGGTCGGGAAAGATCGATCTCAGGTAGTCCTGGACCGCCCGGGTTTCGGGCTCCGATGCGCCTCCGGTCCCGTGGTAGGTCTGATCGCACTCCTGGTTGCTCGACTGGCCGCAGCAGTTCCACTGAAACTCGAAGTTGCGGTTGAGATCGACGCCGCGGTCGTCGGTTCCGGTGCAGTGGTTGTTGTTGGCGTTCTTGCGCCAGTATGCGCCGAGCTCGGCGCGACGGCGTCCGTCGGGGTTGAGAAAGAACAGCAGGTGGATCTCGTGCTCGTCGAGAAGCCAGGTCGCATCGGCGTCGGTGTCATAGCCGGCGAGGAGTTCTTCGGCGAATCGTGTGAGGAGTTCCGGTCCGGGGCATTCCCGGGCGTGGATGCTCCCCTGCACAAAGAGGATCGGCTTGGAGTCGGGATCGGCCGGTGTGCCGACGCCCGGCGTCTGCCGGTTGCCGAGCTTGAGGACCATGAGATCGTCGCCGTCGAAGCCGGGTTCCCAGCCCGAGTGCATCTCCCAGGAGTCGCCGATATCGATCCACTCGGCGAGATCCGGATATTGCGAGACAAGGCTCTCGACATCGGCGAAGGTCTCATCGACGGTTCGATAGCACGGCAGGCCCACGATGCCCGCCTTCTGACCGAGAAGCGGGCGGCGCGGTGCGCACATCGTCTCGGTGAGCTCGTGGTCAACCACCACATCGAATCCGGCGGACTCGAGGCGCGCGAGTTCCTCTTCGTCGACATCAACCACGACATAGCTCTCGGTCCGGTTGATCTCCCAGGGATCGGTCCACCGCATGAGCTCCGAGACCATGGCCGGGTCGGCAAATGACGCGCGAACCACCACTCTCGAACAGATTTGGTCCATTTCGCCGGCATCTGCGACCACCGTGCCGACCAGGACGACTCCGACAACGAGAATGACAACACGTGATCTCGCAGCTCGAATCATCATGCCTTCAAGATACGTCTTTGGCGTTCAAAAGTTGGCGTCAGCTCTGTTGGTATGCCTCTCGCAACAGGTTCTGAAAATGCCAGACCCCGGACTCACGCCTGGGTGACAACCGGCCGGGGGTGTAGGCACCCGATGCGAGACCCTTCTGGACCGCTTCGCAGATGGTGATGTCCTCCTGTTGGATTTCGTCGCTGAACTCGAGGTCGCGCCGGTTCCGCGACGCGCCGTCGGCGCCGTAGTAGTAGTCGAAATCGACCCTGCACCGGTCGATGGCGATGGGGATGATCCGGTTTGTCTGCATCCGTCCCGGCATGATGTTGAGCATGGTGTTGGGGTAGACGAAGAAGTACCAGGCGTCGCCGTCGCCGTAGATGTCGCCGGCGTTGACGATCGGTGAGTGCTGGAGCGAGTACCAGTCGAAGAGCTCGGTTGAGTAGGCGCGGTAGTCGAGGACCTTGGACAGACCCGGGTGGACGTGGGGCAGGTGGTAGCCTTCGAGGAAATTGTCGACATAGATCTTCCAGTTGCAGGCGATCTCGTAGGAGATGCGCTCGTGGAAGACCATGGATCCGAGGTCGACGGGTTGGACCCGCTCCGCGATACCGCCGTAGACTTCGGCGAAGTCCGGGGTGTTTTCTGAAAGCGAGACAAAGACGAGGCCGTGCCACTCTCGGGCCCTCACTGGCGTCAGGCGGATCCCGGCCGGATCGAAATCTTCGGCTTCGGCCATCTCGGGAGCGGCGCGCAGCCGTCCGTCGAGGGCGTAGGTCCAGCCGTGGTACCTGCAGCGCAGGTTTTTCGCGTCCCGACCGTTGCAGGACGCCAGCGGCCCGGCCCGGTGGCGGCAGATGTTGTAGAAGGCTCGGAGCGCGTTGTCCTCGTCTCGGACGACGACGATGGGTCGCCCGGCGATTTCGCCGATGATGTGGTCACCGGCTGCCGACAGTTCGTTCGTGTTACCGACGAGCTGCCAACTCAGAGCAAAGACCGCCCGCGCCTCGATCTCGAGAAACGAGGGATCAGTGTATGGCGCGACCGAGAGGGCGGTGGCCCGTTCGAGCGGCTTCGGTGGGTCGTTGAGATGCTCTTGCATCGGTCGAGGATACACCGCGCCGGCGTCTTGATCGACACCGGCGTGGAACCCAGATGGTCGAGGCAGCCGATTCCGCGGGGTCATCGGTTGCGGTGCCGGTCAGCCGATCCGGACCTCCATAGACTGGTAGCCGGCGTCGCGGATGGCGTCCATGACTCTGGTGGCGTTGTCGGGGCAGAGGGCGATCATGGAACCGCCGCCGCCGCCGCCGGTGAGTTTGGCGCCCAGCGCGCCGTTCTCGCGGGCGATCTGGATCAGCTCTTCGAGCTCCCAGCTCGAAACCTGGATGCCGTTGAGCAGACCCTGACACACATTCATGAGTTCTCCGAGGCGCTCGAGATCGAAGCGTTTGATGGCGTCGAGCGCCTGTCCCGTGACCGCGTCGATCCCCTTGAACATGGTGTCGTAGACATCGCGGTTGCGGCGACGACCATCGCGGACCCGGGCCACCATCTTGGCGGTCAGGCTCTCGACTCCGGTCAGGCCGATGACAATGGTGACAGGTTCGGGAAAACGCAGCGAGTGGATTTCGGGAGGATCGCCCTTGCGGTAGACCAGCGGCTGGCCGAAGGTCGCGACGGTGTTGTCGATACCCGACGGTGTTCCGTGGGCCACACACTCGCACTGGTAGGCGAGCTTGTTGACCTCGTCATCCGAGAGGCCCAGCTCGAAATGCCGGTCGATGGCGCGGATGATGGCCACCGCCACCGCCGCCGATCCACCGAGACCCATGGCCCGGGGCATCTCGGAGAAGACCTCGATCCGCATGGATCGGTCGGTCAGACCGAGCTCGCGCAGCACGAGCGCCGCCGGGATCTCGAAAGAGCGCTGTTTGGACGGGTCCTTTCGCAGCCGCTGTTCGACGCCCCACCGCGGGACGACCAACCAGACGCCCTCGTCTTCGTCCACCACTCGCGCCCGGACCGCCAACGGCACCGGCGCGGCGATGGCGCGGCTACCGTAGACGACGGCGTGTTCGCCAAAGAGAATGATCTTGCCGTGGCCGGCGGAGAGCTGTTCGCGCTCATCGTGGTCCAGGGCTGGCCCGCCGTGAGCTTGACCTGGTCGATGATCTCCTCGGCCTTCCAGATCTTGATCTCGCCCGACTCGACGAGGCGCTCGACAACCGAGTCGAAGATCTCGGGAGTGGCGCCGGCCGCGGTCGCCACGCTCCGCGCGTGGAGCGTCATGTGTCCGCGCTGGATGCCCTCGGTGACGAGGGCGCGCAGAGCGGAGAGATTCTGCGCGAGACCCACCGCCGCCATGACCTCGGCGAGTTCTCGGGAAGACCCGACTTGCGCCAGGCGCAGGTTCATGGCGACTGATGGGTTGGACTGGAGTGGTCCGCCGACGATGCCGACCCGCAACGGCAGTTCGAGCTGACCGACCAGCGCGCCTTCGGTGGTCCGCGTCCAGCGCGAGAGCGAGGTGTAGTGGGTGCCGCGTGCGGCGAAGGCGTGGGCGCCGGCTTCGACGGCCCGCCAGTCGTTGCCGGTGGCCAGGGCCACCGCATCGATGCCGTTCATGATGCCCTTGTTGTGGGTCGCTGCCCGGTAGGAGTCGACGGCGGCGAACTGGCTCGCAATGATGATTCCGTCGCGGACCTGCTCGCCGTCGAATCCGTTGCCGGCGAGTTCCTCCACCGGGATCTCGACGGTCGCCCGGACCAGGGACCGGTCTGCCAGGTTTGACAGGATCCGGAGAAAGACCTTGCCCCCGGTGAGGCTCTCGACGAACGACGCCACTCCCTCACACATCGTGTTCACGAGATTGGCGCCCATGGCGTCCCGGGTGTCGACGAGCAGGTGGACGATGAGCATCTCCACCGTGTCGGTGGTCGCCGGGTGGAGGACGACCTCGAGATCGACGGCGCCGCCGCCGCGCGCCACCATCCGTGGATGGAGGCTGTTGGCGAGGTTGAGGACATCGTCCTTGCGTCGTTCGAGGATCTGCCTCGCCTTGGAAGAATTCGGCACATCGACGAGTTGGATCTGACCCATGAGGATGGGGTCGTCGCTCGAGGTCGAGAACCCCCCCGAGGAGCGGGCCGTTTTGGCCGCGAAACTGAGGGCGGCGACGATGGAAGGCTCTTCCACGGCCAGCGGGACGACATAGTCTTTTCCGTTGATGAGAAAATTGACGCCGAGACCGACCGGCAGACCCATGACCCCGATGACATTCTCGATCATGTTGTCGGCGTCGTTGACGTCGAGCATCGTTTCGCCGTTGAGGAGGGCCTTGGAGTCCTGCGACGAGAGCAGGCCCTGGTCGCGAACGGTCCGCACCCTCTCTTTCACCGAGAGCTTGTGAAACGATGGGAAGAGGGACTTTCTCAAGGTTCGACGGGTTCCTTTCCAGTGACCGGACAGCTTCCAGGCGCGTGCGATCTGCGGATTTCTCGATGTCGCGATTTGGCCCTGCCCTGAGGGACCCGCCGCTCAAGTTCTCGGCGCCACCATATCCTCAATCTCCGGGGCGGACAAGACCGGACACGTCCTCGGCCCGGTCGGCGGTCTACTTCTCTCGCGGGAAGGGCTCGCAGCGCGTCGATGGGACGCCGGTCCGGCGCCATGGGTTTGATGGCGCGGCGATACGCTTCTCTGGCCTCGTCGATGAGATCCATGGCTTTGAGGATCTCACCCTGGTAGAAGTGCGCCAAACCGGCTGCTCGGGTCGATTCGCAGCGCCTTCGCGAGCTCCGAAATGGCGATGGGGCCGGCGGCCTGCGGGTTGAAGAGATAGCGGCAGTGGGCGAGTTCCGCCCGGTATTTCCCGTTCTGCGGGTCGAGGTCCGATGCATAGCCGAGTTGCTCGAGAGCTTCTCGGTAGTTGCCCTCGGCCATGAGGGCCCGGCCCTTGCGGAACTGGACCTCGGGATCGAGGAGATCGGTTTCGATGCGGAAAGAGTCGGCGGCGGCCCCGGGTCGTTTCTGGTCGGGGCTGTGCCGTTTTTCGAGCAGGGCCTGCCTGCGATCGGGATTGGTGAGATCGCCATAGGCGCGGGCGCCGGCGAGAAAGACCCTCCGGGCATCTTCGGTGAGATCGTCGGGATAGGTCCACGGGGCGAACCTCTCCGCGAATTCGAGAAAACGCTCGTGGGCCTCCCGGCCGAAACCGTCGGGATCGAGGCCCAACAGATCGAACGGATCTCTGCGCCGGTAGTTGAGCACCATCTCCATGAGTTCGTCCCGGCGTTCTCCGTCGGGCTTGCTGGGGGGCGCCGGTGTTCCTTCGGTTGTGGGTGCCGTTGTTGTTTGAAATTCGGGGTTGGGTGTGGTGGCGGGACGGGACGGTGGGACGGGGCGGGCGAGCCGTTCTGTTCGGGGTATCTCGTCAACGGTCATGATCACGCCGATGAGGCTGAAAGCGTAGAGAATCCGGGTGAGCTCCTCGTAGGGAACCTCGGTCGTCGCTGCGAGTTCGTCGATCCGGGTGGGGTGCTTCGCGAGGGCCTCGGAAACCAGGATCTGGCGCGGGCTCATCCTGATTTCATCGAGGGCGAAGAACGGCTTCGGGTGGATGACCAGGGACGTTCCGATGAGATCACCGATGGATGAGTCCACCTGTTCCTGGGTGGCGAAGCGGGTCACGCCGAAGATGATGAGCTGTGGAACATTGACCTTGAGCGCGGAGTCGACCCGGACAGGTACGCTGGACAACCGGTAGTTGCCCTGGAGCCAGGAAAAGCCGTCCAGGAGTTTTTTTGCCAGGTTCTTTTGCAACACCCTGCGCAGCTCTTCGGCGGTGATGAGGCCCTTTTCGATGAGGACGTCGCCGAAGAGCACCCCGCGCGAGCAGGATTCGGCAAAACACTCGTTGGCCGTCTCCTCATCGAGCAGCCCGCCGCTCTGCATGAAACGACTCAGAGTTTCGTGGGCGAGGTTCGATCTGCACTCGACGGGCACGCCGCTCTCGATCACGATTTCCTTGACCAGGGGCTTGCGTGATATCGACAGTTTGACGCTGCGTTCGGTCCGAGCGAGAGCGTACAGCAGTACGGCAAAGGGCACCTCTTCGAGGTTGCCCTCGCGTTGCGTGGCGATTCGCTCGACAGCTTCGTCGGACAAGATCACAGCAGAATGGTATCAGCTAACCGACATGGTTTGATCGGGTTCGAGGCTCATTCGTGTTCCTTGATGCGCGCCGTGAACTCGCGGGCGAGGTCGTTGGGGATGGGAAACGTCAAGTGGTACTGGGCGATCCGCCAGCCGCCGTCTTCGTTGACCAGCACCCCGGTGCCGCGGCATACGCCGTAGGTTTCGTTGACCAGCATCTCGTCGAACCAAGCAACCGTCTGTCCGCGGTCGATGACGATGTTGCGCTCGGTCGCGGTATAGGTCCAGCCCCGGCCCTCTGAGAAATAGGGTTCGGCAAAGGCTCTGAATTCATCGACGGTCCAACGTTCCGAGGCATCGGTGCCGATGTAGATTGCGTCGTCCGCCAAGAGACTGAAATAGGTGCTCCCATCCGCGTCGGCGGCGGCTGTGTGGAAGGCGGTGAGAACCGCATCGACTGCACGGTCTTGCGGTGTTGTTTCGGCACCGAATGCAATTCCGGCCGTCATGGATCCTACGAGAACGATGATTGAAAGTCGATGTTGCATGAAGGCCTCCTCGAGGGGGTTTCCGAAATGTTCAGGACGGTTGGACGACAAAGAACCCATAGCTGTAGTAGTCGGAGAACCGACGGAATGTGTCGATTTCCTTTTCCGCCTCCTCGGCGATCTCACTGGCAACGGCGTCGCCCCCGTGTCGAGCGCGAAACTCGGCAACACGGTTTTCCATGGGCCCGTAGTACTCGTCCCACCACGCTGCCGCCGGCAGGGGAAAGCTCCCGACGGTGTCAAAACCGGCCGCTGAAACGGCGTCTCGGACTCCGCTCTCATCGGTGATCGCCGGGTACTCGTCGCGCCACCATGCAACGAGATTTTCGGGAGGGGAGGGGTGGAGCCAAATCGGTTCGGTGAACGCGATGACGCCGTTCGGGGAAAGGAGGGGCCGCCAGGTTCTGAGCGCTCGTTCGACGCCGGCGAAGTAAATCGCGCCCTCGCACCAGATGAGATCCTGAGTCGCGGGCGGCGCGATCGGCCCGAACATATCTCCCCGTTTCACCTGCACGCGCTCGCCGAAACCGGCCTCGGCGATTCGGCGGCCGGCTTCGATCACCATCTTTGGGGTCAGATCCATGGCGATGATGGACGCGTCGGGAAGCGCCTCGGCGAGCACCAAAGTCTGTGCGCCCGGACCGCACCCGAGGTCAAGCACGGTTCGAGGCCCCGGGTCACTCGATACCAGGGCGAGGGCCCGCAGGGTGTCCTCGGTGCTCCCCGGCCCCGCCCGTGGGAGGGTGCCGTAGATCTCGAGGAAGAGTGAAAACACGAGCGGGTCTTCAAGGTCCATTTCCCGAGGTTAGCAAGGACAAGGCGACATGGAGAGGTGCTTTTTGACCGTAGTTTCGTGCGATTCTTCGGCTCAACCGGGGAAAACTGTCATGGCAGCGTAAAACTATACGAAGCAGGGACTTGTCGGATGTAGGATACCGACTCGAGGAAAGCTGCGATCCAATCGCAGTGGATTTTTTTTGGAGGATTGAACCGTGAATCGAACCCTTGTATTGGTGCTGGTTTTCGGGTTGACGATGTTGACCGCGTATTCGGCGGGCGCTCAGGAAGCCGACCCCGCGGCGGAAGAACAAGAGAAGACGGTTTCGGAGAAAGAGGGTCGGGTCTTCACCGACCAGATCGTGGTCACCGCCGGCCGCCAGGAGCTGGCTTCGAGCGACGTTGCGGCGCCGATCACAGTCATCACGAGTGAAGATATCGAGATGCTCCAGCCCGAGAAGATGGCCGATCTCTTCAAGATGATCCCCGGCGTCGAGATCCAGGGCGAGGGGCCGTTCCGCGGAATCCCCGTCATTCGCGGGCTCTCCTCGAACCGGGTGCTCATCCTGGTCGACGGCCAACGGCTCAACAACGCCCGTGAGTCGACCACCTTCGCCGGCATCCAGCCGGCGCTGGTCAATCTCGCCGAGGTCGAGCGGATCGAGGTGCTTCGCGGACCGGCCTCGGTGCAGTACGGCTCCGACGCCATCGGCGGTGTCGTCAACATCATCACCCGGCAGCCGAATCTCGGCGGGCAGGAGTTCAAGGTGAACGGCAATGTCTCCTACGAGTACGGCACCTCGTCGGACTCGCAGCACGGTCAGGTTCGGGTGCGAGGCGCCGGTAAAGGATGGGCTTCGAGATCGGCGGCGTCGATTCAGGACGTGAACAACTACAAGGCCGCCAACGGGGCGCACGAGGACGACCGATACGCCGCCTATACGCTCGAGGACGACACCGTGCCCAACAGCGGCATGAAGCAGAAGACACTTCGACGGCAGCTTCAGCATTCTGACCGGCGACCAGGGCGTGTTCAAGGTCAACGCCGAGGTGGTGCGGACCGAGGACATCGGTTTTCCGGGATTCGATCCCGCGACCTCCGGGATCGACATCAGCTTCCCCAAGTTCGACCGCGACAAACTCGCGGGCAGGTGGGAATCAGGCCAGATGGGCTTTCCTCGAAGACCTCACCATGAGCGCCTGGTACCAGAACGTCGACAAGGAGAGCATCCGCAACTTCGCGTTCCCGGGTTTTCACATCGGACTCAGTACACCCGGTCGGAGATCGCCACCCTCGGTTTCAATGCCCAGGGGATCTCGACCTTCGGCATCAACCACCTGACCTACGGAATCGATTTCTACCAGGACGACGCTGCACGACACGGCGTTGTCGAATACCCTGATTTTCTGGATCCCGCCCAGCGACGCGTCTCGGTGCCCGACAGCACGCAGCGCGGACTCGGCCTCTACATCGGGGACCGCATCACCGCGACCGAGAAGCTGACCTTCAACATCGGCCTGCGCGGCGACACTTTCAGATTCGACAGCGACAAGACCGACGACCGGTACATCGGCGAGCCCCTCGACGCCACCGACTCGGCTCTTTCGGGCAACCTCGGTGTGATTTACAGCCTGACCGATCATGTCAACCTGACGGGTCTCATCGCTCGCGGATTCCGCACACCCAACATCCAGGAGCGGTCGTTCACCGGCGCCGCCAGTACCGGCGACACCTGGATCCTCCAGAATCCGGATCTGAGCCCCGAGACATCGTGGAACTACGAGGTCGGGTTCAAGGTCCGCTACGATCGCGCCTCGGGTGGGCTCAACTTCTTCTACAACGATCTGACGGACTTCATCGGATTCGACTTTCTCGATCCCGACGATCCCAGGCTCAATGATCCCGAAATCTGCCCCGCCGATCTCGATTGCTCGCGAGTTCCAGAACATCGAGAAGGCCAAGATCCAGGGTGTCGAGCTCGATCTGGAGTGGATCTTCGCCAGGTGGTGGACGGTCTTCGGCACCTTCGCCTATCTCGAGGGCGACAACAAGACCACCGGCGAGCCGCTGTCGTCGATCCCGCCCTGGAAGGTCACCGCGGGCATTCGGTACCAACGCTTCCGCCTGGTGGGCCGAGGCCGATGCTCCGTTATGTCGGCAGCCAGAGCAGGCTGCCCGCCGACGATCCGCGCTTCGAGACCGGGACCGAGGCCTTCACGGTCTTCGACATCCGAGGCGGCTATGATTTCAAATTCGGACTCGGGGTCCTCGTCTCGCTCGAGAACATCCTCGATGAGCTCTACAACGAGCCCTACAACAACCGGCCCGAGCCCGGGATGAACCTGCGGGCGACGGTCAGATATCGGTTCTAGCCGAAACTACGAACCAGATCCAAAGCCGCCGGCCCCAGGGCCGGCGGCTTTTTTGTTAGGCCAGTCCACTGGCAGATGTGGTGAATTGTGGGGGCGGGCGTCCCGCCTGCCCTTGACATCCGATCCGGTCGAGAGCACGCGTCCACGAAGTCAGAAAGCCCTCAAACCAGGTTCAACCCACTCTCAATTGCGATGTCGTTGCGCGTCTTTGCGATGGACGATCTTCGCGATCTTTGCGATGCAACTCTGCGATGGACTGTGGTGGAACCTGTGTCCATCTGTGTGATCCGTGGGATGCCGCTCCGATGCGATGGATCCTATCCAGCATCCAGCATCCAGCATCCAGCATACGTCGAGCATCGCCTCCACCACCGCGCACCACGCGTCGGCGATGCCCTTCGGATCATAGCCGCCGCCGCCGAGGGCGAGGATCCTGCCGTCGCAGTGGCGGTCGGCGAGGCGACACAGCCGCGAGACCGCCGCCGGTGGGCCGCCGCGGTGTAGCCGAGGTGGGTGAGGGGATCGCCGGCGAGTCCGTCGGCGCCGCACTGGAGGATCACGAACTCGGGTTTCGCGGCATCGATGTGCGCCTCGACCGGTCCCACGCTTCGAAGAAGGCGTCGTCACCGGCGCCCGGAGTCAGGGGGATGTTGAGTTTGGTCCCTTCGGCCGCACCGATACCGGTCTCGTGCGCCGCACCGGTGCCCGGATAGAGGAATCGACCGTCCTCGTGGATGTCGCCGATGATGACTCTCGGGGTCTTCCTCGAAGGCGTAGAAGACGCCGTCACCGTGGTGGGCGTCGATGTCGACATAGGCGATCCGTTTGATCGCCGAACCTGCGCGAGCAGCATCTCGATGGCGACCCCGCAGTCGTTGAAGACGCAGAAACCTCCGGCGGCGTCGCGGCGGGCGTGGTGGAGCCCGGCGATGGGAACGAATGCCCGGCGGGCTCGGCCGCTGCATCAGCCGGTCGACGGCGTCGAGGGTGGTTCCGACGACCCATGCCGCGGCTTCGTACACACCTGGAAACGCCGGCGTGTCGCCGTAGTCGAGGAACCCCACCCCGTCGGCGGATTGTGCGACGACCCGATCGACGTACGCCGGCCGAGTGAAAGCTCTCGATCTCGTCGCGGGTCGCGACCACCGGGGCCGCCACGTCGATCGGTCGACGAGGGCGATCCCGTTGACCATCCCGGACCAGAAGATCCCCAGTCGGTCGAGCCCGAATGGGTGGCCGTGGCCGAACCCGTAGCAGCGCCAACTCGTCGCCGTGGTAGACGACGATCGGCTCGTGGTCGTCGTTGCCGCGATCTTTGTGGGATCACCTCGTAGCGATTGTAGACCGTACTCAGGGCGAAGAATCTGACCATCTCGAGTATCCGCCCGATTCGAAGCCGTCGGCAAAGACCGCGTCCTCCCGATAGGTGAAGAGCGTCACCGTCGACGAGTTCGCGCTTGCCGTAGACCCAGCTCACCGACCCATCGGGACGGCTCTGAAATGAATCGTCGCGGTTGCCCCACGCGATCCCGTGACCGCTCACCGGATCGGGACCTTCGATGATCGATCCGGTGCCCGAGACCACCGCCAGGTAGAACTCTCCGGTGTTGGACATCCGCCAGCCCACGAGATAGCGTTCGCCGCCTCCCGGTTCGTCGGGAAGCCGGGCCATGACCGGATCACGTTCGTAGGTTCCGCTGGTGTTGGTCAGCCATGTCAAGTTGGTCCCGCCGGCGCCTCCGAAACGCACGAATCCGATCCCGAAGCCATCGCAGCAGGGTTTGTCCATGGCGTTGAAGACGGCCTTCCACTCGCCGTCCCCGGCTGCCATCTGGCCGAGTTGGAGCGACACCAATCCGGCCGCGTTGCCGTCCGACGCCACGAGGTTCTGCGAATTGTCCCTCACGAGACCCTTGGAGGGGTACGCGTCCGATGAGCAGAGTGCGACAAACCCAAGAGCGTCATCCCAAGAGATGAGTTCGGCCATGGAATGGGAGCAGCCCCACTCCCAGCCGCCGATGATCGTGCCGGAACCGTTGACGTAGCGCATCTGATCACCGTGGTGACCCGCCATCCAGGATCCCGTCCCGTACACCGTGTAGTAGGCAACGTAGGTCCCGTTACCGTGGGTCAGCCGCGAGTCCCCCAACCAGTCGTCGAACTCGGTGTTGGCGGTGTCGACGGTGGTGGCCCACCGTTGCGCCCCAGCGGCATCGTACTCGGCGAGTTGCATGTTCTCGGCGGGGGAGTTCCAGTGCAGCACCGCGTAGCTGCCGTCGTCGTGGGCAACGAGGCCTTTGAGCTTGAGACCCGGAAAACTGTCGACAGCGGTGATTGATGATCCGGTGAGTCGACTGATCCTGCCGGCGCTCGACGAATCGGTCCAGCCAAGGAGCAGCGTACCGTCGTTTTTCGGGGCGAGGTAGAGCCGAGGGCCGATGGGGCCGCTTCCCCATGTCAACCAACTGGCGGTGTTTCCCTCGAGATTCTGCGGCAGCGAGAACGGGGTCGCCGAAACCCGATCTCCGAGACCGGCTGCGGTGGCTCCGGCGGCCGCCAAGATGACGAGCAATGCGATTCCGGCTCTTCTCATGGCAACTCCTCGGTTCCCAGTATCGGGCGGGGACGGATTTGGCATGGCGATCCACGTCACCGTCGCCCCGGTTTGGTGTTCGACGAGCTTTACAAAACCCCGTCCGACCCGTAAAACAGGATCATGAGATTCAATTGCATCAGTACTCGACAGCCTCGCGGGTTATCATCGTCCTTGCTCTCGGTTGTTGATCCGGTGCGCGGCCACTGATGCTCCACGAACACCATTTCGGCCAGCACGAACAGCGGGGAGGGGAGACACGAACCAAGATTGTCGTGGTTCTGACCGCTGCGACCATGGTGATCGAAATCGTCGCCGGTCTGGTCTTCGGCTCGATGGCTCTGCTTGCCGACGGGCTCCACATGGCGTCGCACGCGGCGGCTCTCGGTCTCGCTGTGGTGGCCTATGTCTATGCCCGCCGGCGGGCGCACGATGAACGTTTCAGTTTCGGCACCGGCAAGGTCAACGCCCTGGCCGGATTCGCCAGTGCGGTGGTCCTCGCCATCTTCGCCCTTCTCATGGCCGGCGAGAGCATCCACCGTTTCATCGAACCGGTCCCCATCGCCTTCAACCAGGCGATCCTGGTCGCGGTCCTCGGCCTCGTCGTCAACGGGGCCAGCGTCGTTATCCTCCGCGGACGATCACGAGACCGGCCACCGTCATCACCACCACGGGGATCATGGAGAGGGGCACGACCATAACCTCCGCGCCGCCCACCTCCATGTTGTCGCCGATGCGTTGACGTCAGTGCTGGCCATCGCCGCGCTGTTTGCGGCCAAACACTTCGGAGCGGTCTGGATGGATCCGGCCATGGGCATCGTCGGGGGAGTCCTCGTCGCGGTGTGGGCGTGGGGGCTGGTGAGGGAAACCTCGTCGATCCTCCTCGATCGGCAGGCGTCCCGGGATGTGGTTGATCGGGTTAGAGGGGCGGTGGAGTCGGATGGCCGGATGCGGGTCGTCGACCTTCACATCTGGTCCATCGGGCCGGGTTATCGTGCGGCCATCATCTCAGTGAAGACCGCTAAACCCGGGTGTTTCGATCGAGGACGTGCAGGCCATGATCCCCCGCGACATCGGCATCGAACATCTGACGGTCGAGCTGCAACCGATCATCGAGTGACGAGCCTCTTCCCTGGTGGAGGATTGTGATCTACCATGTTTTCGGGAGAGGTCTCATGGAGTCATGCAGCCCGGATTCGACGGCCGAACGATCCCAACCCCATCTTCGCTGCCCTCTTTGTGGAGGCGCGGCCGACCTTCGAGGGGGTTGAGGCAACACCCGCATCGTGTGCAGGTCCTGCACCGCTGATCTTCCCGCTTCGAGCTATCCCGATGTCGTCGAAACATACAAGGACGAGATGATCCAACGCTGGCTCGCTCGGTTCGCGAGCGAGCCAGGCTGAATTATGAATTATGAATTATGAATGACATCGCAAAGGAACTACCTTCGCGTTGCCGGGTCGGGTGCGATGGCAATTCATAATTCATAATTCATAATTCATAATTCGTTCAGTCCAACCTGACTTTGGCGAGGTACCATGCGGCAATCTCGTTGGGATCGGGCAACCCGAGGGCGCGGGCGTACTGGAGGACGTGGCCGCGGACAAAGACCGCCGCCGGGAGATCGTCGACGGCCTCGCTCTCGATCTGTTGGAGGAGGATGGCGCGAATCTTGGTTTCGGCGGCGAGCTGTTCGAGGTTGAGCCCCTTGGCGCGGCGGTGGTGGCTCAGAAACGCTCCCGGCTCGGTCCTGGGATCGGGCGCCGATCCGGTCGGGGGTTCGTTGTTGGTCTCTCTCACGGTGCGGGAAGGCTGCTGACCGCGGTTGGGAGGAGGCTCGTTGCCGGTGATGCGGCGATAGGCTTCGTCGATCCGATCCAGCATTCGGACCCGTTCGTCCTCGTCGAGCAGGTTGTAGGTCGCCAGGGCCCCGGGCTGGTACAGCGCCCGGCGGTAGTGGAGAGCCTGGTTGACCGCGGGCAACTCGGCACCGGGCGCGAGATCGAGCAGGAGCCAGTCCTCGTACCGGGCGTGACTCATCCGACCTTCTCCGCCGGAGCCTCGATGAAAGCTGCCGCGGTGGAGCGGATCGCGCCCGCGAACGAACTCTGCGGAAAAAGGTCCATGACGGGGCGGCGCTCGTCCACCGAGCGTCGAACCAGGTTGTCGTAGGGCAGGGTGCCGAGACATCGGAGTTGGATTCCGAAGTAGTCGCGGCACGCCGATCCCATCTCGGCACCGAGCCGGGCCTGTTCCGAACGCTCGATCCGGTTGACGATGACCGTTGGGCTGAAGGTCGAGGCTTCCTCCATCAGCGCCGCACCGGCTTCGGGGTCGACCACCATGACCTGGGCCATCAGATCACGGGGGGTCCGGATCGATCTCCGCGCTTCGGATTTCATCACCTCGTCGATGGCGGCCTTGACCTGAGCGCGGGGTTGGGCTCGTTTGAGCTTGCGGAAGTAGGCCGCCTTGATAAAGAAGTAGGCGTTTTCAACCGATGTCGATTCGGGAACCACCACGAGCACCCCTTTTCGGGCGACGAGAAAGAAATCGAGGACGTTGAACGCGGTGCCGGCGCCGAGGTCGAGAAAGACATGATCGACGTCGAGCCTGGCGATGTGGTTGAGGATCTTGCCTTTCTGGCCGTAATTCGGATTGGCGGTTTCGAGCAGCGCCTTGGCGCCGCTGATCAGCCAGAGGTTTTCGATGGGGGTCGGGGTCAGGATCTCGGAGAGACTGGAGACCCGCTTTGCAATGAAGTCCGACAGATTCCGCTTTGGCGAGGGAACACCGACCATGGTGTGCAGATTGGCGCCTCCGAGATCGGCATCGACCAACGCGACTCGAGCGCCGGTCCGGGCGACGGCGACGGCGAGGTTGGTGGTGACCACCGACTTGCCGACCCCGCCCTTGCCACCGCCGATGGCCCAGATTCTCGGCCCTGTTGGTGTTGCGGAATCAAATTCCTCGATCATTCGGGTAGCGTGTCCGCCGGCCGGTCCGCATCGGGTATATACGCGCAAGTCTCCCGCAAGCCAACTCGTTTCATATCATGGCATTGTATCATTCCGTCAGGAGAGTCGGGGCGCATCGAGTTGCGCTGCTTGGCACCAGGAAGGTCATCCATGACTGACGGAGATCTGTTTCGAACGCTGCCGGTCGTGAACAAAAACGTGTTCCGCCTCGGGCTGGCCGGAAACTATGGAATCGATGAGCGGGGGATCGATTGGGCGTTGTCAGAGACCGAAATCAACTACGTCTTCTGGACCCCTCGGATGGGTCGCGCCACCGCCCCGGTTCGGCGGGCCCTGGCGCGAGACCGCGATCGATTCGTGGTCGCGACCGGGCCGACGATCGCGGTGCGCGGCGGTGGCCTCAGGAGATTTGTCGAACGGGCGTTGAAGGTGCTCGGCACCGATGACCTCGATGTCCTCCAGATGCACTGGTTGGGCGTTCTGTCCCGGTGGTCGGACGAAACGGCGGGGGAGATGGTTCGTCTCCGTGAAGAGGGAAAGGTCCGCGCCATCGGTGTGTCGATCCACAATCGTCGCAGGGCGGGAAACCTCGCGGCCGACTCGCCCCTCGATGCCCTGATGGTGCGCTACAACGCAGCTCACCCGGGCGCCGAGGATGATATTTTCCCGCACGTCGATCCAAGCCGGCACTCGGTGATCGCCTACACCGCAACCAGGTGGCGCAAGCTCCTGAAACGCCCGCATGGGTGGGACGGTGAGGTGCCGACCGCCGGCGACTGCTACCGTTTTTGCTTGGCCGAGCCGAAGGTCTCGGTGGTTCTCACCGGTCCCAAGACGCGTGAAATGCTCGAAGCCAATCTCGAGGCGGTGCGGCGGGGCCCGCTGTCCGACGAGGAGCTCGTCTGGATGCGCGAGTTCGGCAAGGTGGTTCACGGCTAGAAGAAGACGTCGATTCCATGATTGTGAGATTGCGTCCGAGTGTTCATCTTTCTGAGGTATGATCTACGGAGAACCCAGAAGGAGAGAACCATGTTCCGAGCCAACGGTCGTCTGCGCCCATCGATCATCGTGACCCTGATCTGTCTTTGTACCGCTCTCTTTGGCGTTTCACCGGTCAGTGCCGATCGGTGGATGGTGCCTGCCTCGGCAAACGTCGCCGGTAGTGCCGGGACGAACTGGAGGACCGACCTTCGCCTCGTCAACACGGAGGACCGCCCGGTTTCGGTGCGGGTTTACATGCTGGCGAGCGGAATGGACAACAGTGCCCTCGATCGGTTCGTTGACGTCGCTTTGCCCTCGGACGGCCAGGTCCAAATCAACAACATCCTGGCCTCCAGGTTTTCCTTTTCCGGCACGGCGGCGCTGCTCATCGAAGCGCCGAGCGATGACCTCGTCGTGACCTCACGCACCTACAATCTGGTGCCCGATGGCACCTACGGTCAGTTCATTCCGGGAGTGCCGGTGGATCAGGCCCTTGCGGCGGGTGACACCGGATATCTGGTCTATCTGGCCAAATCGGCCGATTTTCGAACAAACCTCGGTTGGGCGGCCACCTCCTTGACCCCGGGGGTGGTCTTCGTGACGCTTTACGACTCGAGTGGCACGCTGATTGGTGTCAAGAGCTACAACGTCGTTGCATACGGCCAGCAGCAGGTCAATGACATTTTTGCCGCGGTCGGCGCACCGGCGACTCCGGCCGCGTACGCCACGGTGACCGTGACGACGTCGATGGTGGTCTATGCATCGGTAGTGGACAACCGGACCGGTGATCCCGTCGCAGTCCTTGCTCAACGGGCGCCGGAGAGTGCCTCGGCGGATCTCCTTCTTTCGGGGGTGGCCCGCGCATCTGGGGTCGGCTCGAGTCTCTGGCGCACGGATGTCCGCATCCTCGGCGTCGGTGCGAGCGGCGCGTACGTGACCCTGAGCTACCATCCGAAGAACACCGCGGTGACCAACCCCGAAGCGAGGTCGATTTTTGTCGGGTCCGGTCAACTGCTCGCGCTTGACGATGTGATGTCGTCGACTTTTGGGATGCAGAGCGCCAATGGTGGACTCCGTATCGCGGCCTCGGTGCCTCTGCTCGCCCTGGCGCGGACCTACAACCAGAGTTCGACCGGCACCTATGGGCAGGCAATCCCGGCCGATCCGGTGGAGACGCTGTTGTTTGCCGATGAGACGGCCACCCTCTCCGGCGTTCTCGGTGACGATTTCAGATCCAACGCGCTCTTCTTCAACGTCGGCGCGGCGACGACCGTACTCGATCTCGAACTCCTCGAAGGCGACGGGTCGGTGGCCGGGACATCATCGACCACCCTCCGACGGGGCGAGTTCAATCAGATCAACAACGTGCTCGATTTTTTCGGGGTTGCCGACAACCCGGGTCCTTACACCCTCAGGGTCACAGCCGACAACGGCGGGCCGTATTCGGTCGGTTTGTCGGTCATCGATCGGATGTCCGACGACCCCACCTATGAGAACGCTGCCGCCATGCTCTTCGGAACCGGCGGAGGTGGTGGCGGAGGCGGAGGCGGTGGTGGCGGAGGTGGTGGCGGGGGCGGTGGCCCCTGCGTCAACATCTCCTTTCCATCCCCGGGTGTCGAGGTCACCTACGAGATCACCGGCGAGTTCGAGGGTCTGGCCTATGTCGGCGAGATGGTTCGGACCATCCACTCGCTCGGTCCCGCCAGCAGCCATGACACGTCCGTCGTGACGTTCCAGTACCAGGGGATCTCGGTGACCATCGAGGTCGAGACCGAAGAGCTCCACAACATCCTCTCGAACCCGGAGGGACACGGTGAGATCATCTCGAATCACGTGGTGACGACGGGTGATACGGGGCCACTCCCATTTCCGGATTCGACGGTCGATACCAGCTACTCTCCGCGGCTCTATATCGGCCCATTTCAACGCTGGTGCGAGGGCGAGACCTGGTTGACGCCCTCCGTGACGGAAACGATCGTGAGCGATCCCGGCGGCACGATTCTGGAGCCGTCCGATTCCTGGGAGGGAATTGTCGAGAGTGTCAATGGCACCGAAACGACACCGGCCGGGACATTTAACGTGGTGCGTTCGAAGACGACCATGGTTTCGGGACCCGACACCGGCGGGTGGACCCGCCAGACGCTTTCCAAGGAACTCGGCATCCTCATCAAGGAGGAGATCTACTCACCGGACGGTGAACTCATCGGATCCCTCGAGGCGGTCGACATCAACTGAGTGTCGGTCTTTTCTGCCCGATTCAGCGCTTCGAGCCCGTGACGGAGGCGAGCATGGCATGAAATGAGCCTCCTCCCGGGTGCGTGGTAGCATCCGTCCGGGGCATTTGTGGAGGCTCGACACCGCCAGTCATTCCGGGTCCGTTCATACGAGGCCGATCAGCTGGGCCGATTGCGCCCGCCCATCCTTTGCCGGTTGCTGCAGGAGGCGGCCGCGGTCCACGCGGCGAAGTTCGGTGTGGCGGTCGAGACTCTCATCGATGACGGCGTCGCATGGGTGCTGTCGCGGTTGCAGTCTCGGTCCGACGCTGGCCGGGAGCCGATGAGGAGGTGGTGGTCGAGACCTGGCCCGCAGGCCGCCAATCGTCTCTTCACCGAGCGACGTTTCGAGGTTCATGATCCGTCGGGAAGCGTCATCGCCACGGCGTCGACCTTGTGGTTCGTCCTCGATTTCGAGCGACGAAGGGCGATCCGTTTGCCCCCGACGGTGCTCGACGCGCTCGACCGTCACGATCTGGAATCGGCACCCATGCAACCCGGCGCCCTCGAGACGCCGGATCCCGCCGACACCGAGGTTGAATTCACGGTTCGCCGCAGCGATCTCGATCTCGCGGACCACGTCAACAACACCAGCTATGTCGAGTGGGTGATCGAGGCGGTTTCCGAGAAGGTGTGGGCGGCCACGATCTCGCCGAGTTGGACATCGGCTTTCTCTCCGAGTGCCACCACGGTCAGACGATCGTTTCGATGAGTCAGACCTGAGAGGCAGCGCCGAACGTTCGAGATCCGACACAGCGTTCTTCGACGGGACGACGGTGAGGAGGTCGCTCGGGCGCGGACCGTGTGGCGCTCGCTCGGGTGAGGTCCGCTGAAGCAGTCGGTTCGTTGTGCTACCGTAATGCGCCGGGAACGCCAGGTTCCGGTTTCGCATCGACACAGCTGCCCACGGTTCCCGATTGACCGACGAGGAGTCCCCATGCAAACAAAACTTTCGTGCCTCCTGATGACCACGCTCTTGTTCGCCGCCGCGGTGACATCGATGGCTCGGAACACCTCCGATGAAGTCGCCGTCATCGTCAATGGCAGTGATATCTACGCCTGGGAGCTGGCCTGCTGCTGCCCCAGATTGAGGCCGAAATGGCGACTCGGGGCCTCGACCCAAAGGGTGAGGTTGTCATCAGGTCCGTTCTCCAACGTGCCATCGACAGCAGGCTCCTCGCCCAGGAGGCGGTACGGCGGGGCATCGAGCCGAACACCGCGCGAATCGACGCGAAGATGGCGAAGATGGCGGAGGGAGCGGGCGGACACGCCAAGCTCGAGGCCGAACTCGTCAAATCGGGAATCACCTATTCGCAGCTGCTGAGCACGGTCCGGCAGGCCGATCTCGTGCAGACCTTGGTCGAGAACGAGGTCGCCGCCACGACACCGCTGACTCCGGAAGATGTGTCGGCGTACTACAACGAGCATCTCGCGCGTTTCAAGAACCAGGACAAGATCCACGCCCGGCACATCCTCTTCTTGGTCAAGTCCGGGGACAGTCCGGCTCAGAAACAGGCCGCCCGGGAGAAAGCGGTCGCCGCCCACGCGAGGGCCGTGGCCGGGGAGGACTTCGCCGCCCTCGCCATGGAGCTTTCCGAGGGACCGAACGCATTCAAAGGTGGCGATCTCGGTTTCACCGCTCGAGGCCAGATGGTCGAAGCGTTTGACGAGGCGGTGTGGGTTCTTGAAGTCGGCGAGATCTCCGAGGTGGTCGAGAGCCACCTCGGATACCACGTGATCAAGGTTGAGGAGATCGTGATCGGATCGACCGTGCCCCTCGACGAGGCCCGGCCGGCGGTGGAGGATCTTCTGCGCCAACAGCGGACCGGTGCGGTGCTCTCGGGACTCGTGACCGAGCTCAAGGCCTCCGCCGACATTCGCGAGCCAGAACTGTAGAGGGAGGCGTCGATGGCAACCGAGCGGATCGAAAAGAACGTCGTGGTGGGTATCGACTACCGACTGACCCTTGATGACGGCACCGTGGTTGACAGCACCGAAGAGCGCGGTCCGTTGGAGTATCTCCACGGGCATGGAAATCTGATTCCCGGTCTCGAAAAGGCACTCGAAGGCCTCGAGATCGGCGCCGACCTCTCCATGACCTTTCCCCCCGACGAGGGATATGGCAGACGCGAAGTCGACAAGATCGTCGAAGTCACCAAGGAGCAGCTCGGGTTCGAGCCCGAAATCGGGACTGTGGTGGCGGCTCGACTCCCGGACGGACGAGAGCAGCATCTCCTCATCGCCGATGTCGTCGGCGACAAGGTGACCCTCGACGGGAATCACCCGCTGGCGGGTAAGAACCTCCATTTCGAGGTCTCGGTGGCCTCCATGCGTGAGGCAACCTCCGAGGAACTTTCGGCGGAGTCGGTCGAAGCACCGTCGGCGTAGCCGGTCCAGCGGATACCCGGTGATCTGCTCGGGTTAGAATCCGCAGCATGAACAAACTGTTGATCCAGGGCGCGGATGTGCTCCAGTGCGAGGCCGACGGGTGTCGGATCCTCCGCCACCACGATATCCGCATCGAGAACAACCGGATCACCGCGGTGGAACCCTCCGGAACCTCGGGGTCGGGCCGGGCGCCGAGGTGATCGAGGCCAACGGCCTCCTGGCTGTTCCGGGGCTCATCAACACCCACGCCCATGTTCCGATGGGGATCTTTCGTGGGCTCGCCGAGGATGTGGACATCGAGACCTGGTTCAACGAGTACATGTGGCCGCTCGAGGCGAACCTCACCGCCGAGGATGTCTTCTGGGGGATGCAGCTCGGTCTCGCCGAGATGATTGCGGCGGGGGTGACCTCGGTGGCGGATCACTATTTCCACATGGATCAGGCGGCGGCGGCGATCGAGCTGGCGGGGACGCGAGCCGCGCTCGGCTGGGCGGTCTTCGGCAGCCAGGGCGACGAGGGGGTCGAGCAAACCACCTCGTTCGCCGAGGAGTACAACGGTGCCGCGAGCGGCAGGATCACCACCTGGCTCGCCCCCCATGCCCCGTACACATGTGACAACGACTTTCTTGCCGCGGTCGCCGCCGAAGCCGAAAGGCTCGGTCTCGGTATTCACATCCACGCCGCCGAGACCGTCGACCAGACCGAGGCCAGTCTCGCCGCCCACGGACGCACGCCCATCCAGGTCCTCGCCGACATGGGGATTCTCGACCAAAAGGCGATCCTCGCCCACTGCTGCGGTGTCACCACAGCCGACATCGAGCTCATGGCTTCGCGGCCGTGTGGTGTGGCACACGCACCCAAGACCTATCTCAAGCTCGGCATGGGTGCGGCGCCGGTGCTCGAGATGCGCGCGGCCGGCATCCCGGTCGGCCTCGCAAGCGATGGACCGGTCTCGAACAACACCCTCGACATCCTCGAGTCGTTGCGGTTGATGGCCATGGTGGCCAAGCACGAGGCCGGCGATCCCAGGGTGATGCCGGTGGGCGCGGCGCTGACCATCGCGACCCGCGACAGTGCGAGGGTCTACGGGATGGCCGATGATCTCGGCCATCTGGCGCCGGGGTTCCTCGCCGATGTCATCCTCATCGATCTCGGCGGCGCGCACAACCAGCCGCCGCACGATCCCGCGGCCAACCTGGTCTACTCGACCCGCGCCTCGGATGTGCAGACGGTGATCTGCGATGGCAGGGTGATCATGCGCGACCGCCGGTTGCTCACCCTGGATCTCGAGGAGATCAAGGCCAGGGTGGGGGAGAGCATGGCCCGGCTGTCGCAACGCGTACCGGAGTCGCGGATTCAGCTCTATCGGCCGTGATTACCGCAAGGACGCAAGGAGATCGCAGTACATCCACGACCCGTCGCAAACGCGAAGGCGCAAAGACGCGAAGTCACGAAGCATCTCGAGTATGCGCGACCATGCTCAGATTCGACATCGCAGCTTTTGCGATTGACAGCGGATCCAGTGCGCAACCAGAGGATCACGGAGCCCGGGTCGAATGTCGTTCGACCGCGGAACCCGTGTGCGATGCGAGTCGACGTCTTCGCGACCCCATTTCGCATCGCGACTCGATGTCTGGACCGCCGCGACGGTGCGATGCGACGGTCGACGTCCGAGTATTCGCGTCTGCGTCCTCGCGGTTCAACTCCACTCGACCGTGATCCCCGTGCCATCGGCGAGGCGGTCGAGGGTGGTGCCGGCGGTTTCGTTGTCGAGCTCGGATGCGGGCATGTAGGCGACGAGCCAGGCCTTCGTGGTGTCGGCCTCGACCTTGACCCTGACGTTGCCGGTGATGGGGGTGTCGAGGGGGCCTTCGGGGTCGAAGAGCACGGGCTTGTCGTCGAGGTTGAACGGCCCTCGGAGGCGACTCATAGCTCTCGCCCTCGACCACCCGATCGCCAGACGAGGGGCGCACCGAACGAATCCTCGACCATGACGCAGCAGGGCACGGCGAGCTCGGCCGAGAGACAGTTGTTGAGATCGACGAGCGGGGAAATCTCGGGCAGCTCGCCGCCCTTGACGAGACGGCGGAGCAGTGCCTCCGACGCCGGGCGGTAGCGGGTCGGGTCGCAGCCGGCGGCGCGGAAGAGCGTGCGCAGGGCGGCCACCACCGGGTCGCCGCTGATCGCGGCGGTGTCGGAGAATCGCCCGCGGGCGGCGTCGGCAACCTCGCCCGCGCCGAGTCGGCGAGGATTGTGGTATCCACGTCGCTGATTTCGAGGTGGGCCCAGAAGAGCCGCCAGCCGTCGAGCTGCATGTCGATTTCAAAGGAAGTGGTGCTCATGGCCGTGATTGTAGTTCTCTCTTCTTGGCCTGCCTTCTCCCTCTTCCCACGCCACTCCAGTACGGCGATCGGGCAGAAGGAGAAGGCAGGCCAAGAAAAAAGAAAGGGAATAACAAAGGCGCCCACTCCGAAGAGTGGGCGCCGGAATCGTGACGGGTGATTATCAGAACCGGCCGACGAACTCGACCCCGATGATCCGCGGATCGTTGGTGAAGCCGGTCAGGTTGTTGAAGTCGATGCCGCCGCGAACGATCTCCGCATCGAGGAGATTGCGGCTGAAGAGTGCGACCTCGTACTTGGAGTGGTTCCAGCCGTATCCGATACGAAGACCGACCTCGAAGGAGTCATCCTGGAACTCGGCCGACTCGTAGAGGAAGAACTGTTTCTTGGAGTAGTAGGCCCAGTCGAGGGTGGCGAAGAAGCCCTTGTTCACCGCGTCCGAGCGGAGGTTGATGATGCCGTTGAAGATGACTTCGGGTGCGTGCGGCAGCGAGTTGCCGTCGATGTTGGCGAGACCGTTTTCGTCGATGGGGTCGAGAACGGTGCAGCCGCCGCCGCAGGGCGCGACGGTGAGGTTCGGATCCTTGATCTTGGTCGGGTTGTAACTCGCGCCGAAGGTCATGAACCAGTGCGCTGACGGGGTCCACTCGATGTCGGTCTCGAGACCGTAGCCCTCGGTCTTGGCGGCGTTGAGCAGGATGGCGGTGTTGAACTCACCGCCGATGGCGGTGATCTGCTGGTCGGTGACCTCGAAGGCGTAGGCAGCGACGTTGAGACGCAGCTTGTTCTCAGCGAGGATGGTCTTGGCGCCGAGTTCGAAGGAGAGGATCGTCTCACTGTCGGCGACGGTGACGCAGTTGGTATCCGGGTTGAGACCGCCCTCGAAGTCGGCGCAGAAGAGGATCCGGCCCTGGATGGACGGGGCGCGGAAGCCGGTGGCGACGCGGCCGTAGATGTTGACGTTGGAGTTGGCCTTGTAGGTGGCGCTGAGGTCCCAGCTCACGTTGTCGGCATCGGTCTGTTTGGTGATGGGTGCAAAGGTCGGCAGCTGGAAGGTCGGATCGGGCCGCTCGGCCGAAAAGTCCTTCTCGTCCTTGGTGTAGCGCAGCCCCGCAGTGAGGTCCCACTTCTCACCGAGGTGGAAGTCGAGAGAACCGAAGAGCGCGTAGGACTTGGCTTCCTGAGTCTGGAATGCATAGCCGTCGCGGGGGTTACCGGGCGCGAGGGAGTCGAAGCTGAAGGTGTCGGCCTGGAAGTCCTCGTTGAAGTAGAAGGCGCCCACCAACCAGTCGACGGTCTTGTTGCCGTTGCTGGCGAGGCGGAACTCCTGGGTGAACTGATCGAGATTGGGGATGCCGTCCGCCGACTCGGAGGGGAAGGGGATGAACCCGGGACCGTAGTTGCCCTCGCCGAGAAATGCGGCGCCGTAGCCGCCGTCGATGTCGCCGCGGCTGAGCATGTTGTCGATCTTCTCGAAGCCGGTGATGGAGGTCAGCGTGGCAGCGCCGAAGTCCCAGTCAAATCGGAGCGATCCACCGTACGACGAGATGTCCTGCGAGTTGTTGCCGTCGATGGAAACCTTGTCCTGGTGGAAACCGTCGATGAGGCCGCCGCCGCCGGGTTTGAGGATGTTGGCGCGGAAGATCCGTGCGGTGCCGTCGACATCCCAGGCGTGGAGATTGACCAGGACGTCGATGTTGTCCGTCGGACCCCACAGGAGCTGGAATCGACCGGCGCCGGTGGTGTAGCCGCCGAGTTCGTCGACCGGTCCGGCCTCGTACTCGTTGTCGACCCAGTCATTCCGAGTCTGATAGAGAGCGGAGAATCGCATCGCGACCTTGTTACCCATGGGAACATTGACGCCGCCGCTGATATCGAGGGTGTTGTAGGTGCCGAAGGAGGCGCGGAAGTTGCCGCCCGCGTCACCGAGGGTCGGGCGGCGGCTCTCGAACTTGACCACACCAGCTGGAGTGTTGCGGCCGAAGAGGGTGCCCTGGGGCCCGCGCAGAACCTCGACACGGTCCAGGTCAAACAGCGGCATGCCCTTGACGACGGGATTCTCGAGAACAACCTCGTCGACCATCATGGACACGGGCTGCGATGCGTTGAGGTCGAAGTCGGGGTTGCCGAGGCCGCGGATATAAAAGCGTGGGAACGCGCGACCGAAGGACGACTCCATCACGAGGCTCGGGACGCGACCCGAGAGCACGCGGACATCGGGTGCGCCGGCGGAGAGCGCTTCGAGGTCCTCACCCTGGATCGCCGTCATCGAGACCGGGACATCCTGAATATTCTCTTCTCGCCGTTGGGCGGTGACGGTGATTTCGCCGACCATCACGGCCATTTCGTTTTCATCGACCGGTTCCTCGGCTTCTTCCTGAGCCTGGGCCGGCATGCCGATGGCGACCATCACGAGGACGAGCATGATGAGGCGGAACAGACGCCCTGCTGATGCGTTTCCCATGTTTTCCTTCCCCCTTAATCAATGATTGGTCCGCAGACCGTTCTGATGGGCCGAGGATAGCAGAATCGCGGGCCGAGCCCAGCACTTTGAGTCGAATTACAGGCTTTTCGAGGCCACGATCCGCTTTGGACGAGACCCGGCAGCGCCGGTGATTCCGATCGAGACTCGCGAGATCCGGGCTCGGGTGGTCAGGTCCCCCGCGATCCGGATATGATGCTCGGATGACAAACCCCGATCACCCCGATTCTCCGCCGACGTCGGCCCGGGAGAAACCCTGGACCATCCAGGACACCGTCGATCTGTACCGTCTCGATGCCTGGAGCGAGGGCTACTTCGTGGCCGGAGCGTCAGGGCACCTGATGGTGCAGCCGGACAACCGGAGCGGCCATCAGATCGATCTCTACGAAATCGTCCGGGGTCTCGAAGAGCGGGGCATCCGAAGTCCGGTCACCATCGGGTTCCCGGATCTCCTCCGACGTCGGATCGAGGAGATGGTCGACGCCTTCGGCGATGCCATCGAGAGCAACAACTACACGGGTGGTTACTCGGGGGTCTACCCGGTCAAGGTCAACCAACAGAGATTCCTCGTCGAACGGGTCGAAGCCATCGGCCGAGAACTCAACTTCGGGCTCGAGGTGGGGTCCAAACCCGAGTTGCTCGCGGTCATGGGGATGACCGCCGAGAGTCCTGACCGGCTCATCGTCTGCAACGGTTTCAAAGAGGAACGCTATCTGCGGCACGTGATGCTCGCCACCAAGCTCGGAAGGCGCATCGTCGCGGTGATTGAAAACCTGGACGAACTCGACACGTTGGTTCGGGTGTTTCAGGAATCGGGCGCTCGACCCTTGATCGGCATCCGGCTCAAACTCGACAGCCACGGCAGCGGCCGATGGCGGCATTCGACGGGTGAAAAGGCAAAGTTCGGGCTCAGCATCCCCGGCGTTTTGAAGGTGGTCAAGAAGCTCGAAGAGGCCGGGATGCTCGACTGTCTGGTCTTGCTCCACTGCCATATGGGGAGCCAGATCAGCGATATCCAGGTCGTCAATGCCGGCCTCGCCGAGTTGACCCGGGTCTACGTCGAACTCTGCCGTCTCGGCGCCGGTATGCAGTACATCGATGTCGGCGGCGGCCTCGGGGTCGACTACGACGGCAGCCAGACAAACAGCGAGTTCTCGACCAACTACGGGTTGCAGGAGTACGCGGACACGGTGGTCTACCGTGTCATGAGCGGTTGCGATGAAGCGGGGGTGGACCACCCGACCATCGTCACCGAAGCGGGAAGAGCGCTGGTGAGCCAGCACTGCGTGTTGGTCTGCGACGTCGTCGGCGCCAACACGGTCGATCAGTGGGCGATGTCGGTCGAGGAGGCGCGGGAACGACTCGCAAGAGTCCCTGACCCGCCGAGAGCCGTTGAAGAGGTCTTGGATGCACTTTCGTCGGTGCGCGACCACCGTCTCCTGGAGTCGTACCACGACGCGGTTCAGGCGCGCGAGGAGGCGCTGACCCTGTTCAGGGTGGGCCTGCTCGACATCGAGATGCGGGCGCTCGTCGACCGGCTCTTCTGGAGCACCTGCCTCGAGATCAACCGGCTCTCCCGCGATCTCGATCCCATGCCCGAAGAGCTGCAGGAACTCGAGCACAGTCTGAGCGACACCTATTTCTGCAACCTCTCGGTGTTCCAGTCGCTGCCGGACAGCTGGGCCATCGACCAGGTCTTTCCGATCATGCCGATCCACCGTCTCGACGAGGAACCCGACAGGCGGGCGACGCTGGTTGACATCACCTGCGATTCAGACGGGAAAATCGATCGGTTCGTGGATCTCGAGGACGTGGCGCCGACGATGCCTCTCCACGCCATCCGCAACGGCGAACCCTACTACCTCGGGATCTTCCTCACCGGCGCGTACCAGGAGACTCTCGGTGATTTGCACAACCTCTTCGGCGACACCAACCTCGTGCACATCGTTCTCGCTGAGGACGGCGGCTGGGAGATCGGGGAGATCGTCGAAGGTGACACGGTCAGCGAGGTGCTCGAATACCTCCAGTACGAACCGCGCGCCCTGCTCAAAGCGATCCGGCGTGATTGCGAGCGGTCCATGCGCGCAGGTCAGCTCACCGTATCCGAGGGTCGTGCCTTGATCGATGCCTACGACGCCGGACTCAACGGCTACACCTATCTGGAGTGATTCCGGTGCAGGACTTCCCTCGATTCTGTGAGCTCCCCGACGAACTGGCAGATCTCGATCACGCCGTCGCCGCTGTGATTCCGGTTCCATACGACCTGACGAGCACCTGGAAAAAGGGCGCCGACTCGGGTCCGAGGGCCATTCTCGAAGCGTCGCACCATATCGAGTGGTACGACCTCGCCACGCGCCGGGAGACCTGCAGGCTGGGGATCGCCACCCTTGACCCCGTCACGACCGACGAAGGCCCCGAGATCCTCGCCGACCTCGTCGACCATCGGGTGACCGAGGTCCTCGGACGGAGAGTACTGCCGGTGGTTCTCGGTGGTGAACACTCGGTGTCCATCGGCGCCATCCGCGCGGTCGCCCGTGAGCGCCGAAACCTCACCGTCTTGCAGATCGACGCCCATGCCGACACCCGGGAGAGCTATGCCGGATCGTCGTTCAACCACGCCTGCGTCATGGCGCGTGCGCGAGAGTGGTGTCCCATCGTTCAGGTCGGCATCCGCGCCGTCGACATCTCGGAGGTGCCCGGTCTCGTCACCGAGCGGGTGGTCTGGGGTCACCAGATCAACGGGCCGGAGGCGCAGCAAGGCTGGATGGACCGGGTTCTCGATCAACTGACGGACCAGGTCTACGTCACCATCGATCTCGACGGTCTCGATCCGTCGATCGTTCCGGCGACCGGAACGCCGGAACCCGGCGGGCTCGGCTGGTACCAGGTCACGGATCTGCTCGGCCGGGTCGCTTCGTCGCGCCGGGTGGTGGGTTTCGATGTCGTCGAGCTGCTGCCGACTCCCGGTCAGTGGGCCAGCGAGTTCCTCGCGGCCAAGCTCGTCTATCGGTTCCTCAGTCAGATTTTCGCGGGCTACCAACCGAGCAGGTAGGCGAAGATGAGCGGCGCGACGATGGAGGCGTCGGACTCGATGATGAACTTCGGCGTGTCGGCGGCGAGCTTGCCCCAGGTGATCTTCTCGTTGGGAACTGCACCGCTGTAGGAGCCGTAGCTGGTGGTCGAGTCGCTGATCTGACAGAAGTAGCTCCAGACGGGAACGTCCCGCTTGAGGTCCTGGTTGAGCATGGGAACGACGCAGATGGGGAAATCGCCGGCGATCCCGCCGCCGATCTGGAAGAAGCCGGGGCCGCGTCCGTCTTTGCTGACGCCGGTATACCACGACGCGAGCTCGACCATGTACTCGATGCCGGACCGCATGGTCGATGCGCTTTTCACGCGCCCGTCGATCACCCGTGCCGCGAAGATGTTCCCGAGGGTCGAATCCTCCCACCCGGGGACGAACACCGGCACCTCGCGTTCGGCCGCCGCCACCATCCAGGAGGCGGCGGGGTCGATCTGGTAGGCGCTTTCGAGGCGGCCTTCCCTGATCGCCTGGAAGAAGAACTCGTGCGGGAAGAAGCGTTCGGATCTGCCGTCGGCGCGGCGCCAGAGCTCGAGCAGGACGTGCTCGATGGCCCGCATCGCCTCTTCCTCGGGGATGCAGGTGTCGGTGACGCGGTTGAGCTGCCGATCGAGCAGTGCCTGCTCGTCATCGGGTGTGAGATCGCGGTAGTGGGGAACCCGAACATAGTGGTCGTGGGCGACCAGGTTGAAGACGTCCTCCTCGAGGTTGGCGCCGGTGCAGCAGATGGCGTGCACCTTGCCCCGCCGGATCATCTCGGCGAACGACAGACCGAGCTCGGCGGTGGACATGGCGCCGGCCATGGTGAAGAACATCTTGCCGCCGGAGGCGAGGTGGTCCTCGTAGGCGGCAGCGGCATCGACGAGCGCGGCGGCGTTGAAGTGGCGGTAGTGGTGGGTGATGAAATCTCGTACATTCATGGGGCATACGCTAGTTGATACGGGCGTCGGAGGCAAGTCGGTCGATGGGCAATGCAGTTGGAGGATCGGTTGTTTCGATATCTATGAGCTCGAAGGAAGATCCGCCGCGCCTGCAACGGGAGCGCCTCACCGTACGCGCCATGGTGGCCATGTACTGCAATCGGCACCACGGTGGACCCGACCTCTGCGGGGAGTGTCGTGAGCTCGCGGATTACGCCGATCGAAAACTCGACCGCTGCCCCTACGGCGGCGAAAAACCGGCGTGCACCAGGTGTCCGATTCATTGTTATCGCGCCGAGGAGCGCGAGCGGATGCGAGATGTCATGCGGTTTGCCGGGCCGCGGATGATTTGGCGCCATCCTTACCTCGCGATCCGCCACCTGCTCGATGAGCGGAAGGAAGCGCCGGAGCTGCCGAAGAAACGGGGCGGTGAAGACTGAGGGGTTGACGGGTTGAGGTCCTGAAGGCTTGCTCACGATGGGCGGAAACCAGCTCATGCGCGGGAAAGCCCGTTCATGCGGCCAGCCGCCAATCTGTGCGCGTCAAGGCCAGGTCGGGCCGCTGACGCGGCTTGACGCCGGGGTCGGAACCGGGGCCGTTTCCGGGACAGCGGCAGCGGCAGAGAACAGCGGCAGCGACCGCGACAGCAATCAGCCACAGCGGCGGTGACGCTGCCCTCGGTCCCGGCACAGCAGACCGCATCGGGCCTCCCTGGGCATTCCCGATGAGGGTAGGTTCTATCGCCCACGAGACGAGGGTGCTACCCGGAGCACTGCGATGCTTGTAGCGCCGGCGTCCCGCCGGCGATGGTGGTGTGCCGATGCGGGTTGGTTTCATCGCCCCCGGAAACGGATTCGAGTACGGCCCCTGTCCCGGTCGCTGCCGTGGTTGCGGAACTTGCCGTCGGCCCCGGCCTTCTGGGCCGCCGTGACGCATTGGCGTCCCGGCGACCCAGCGTCGCACCATCGGCGTGGTCGCGCGTGGGAAAGCGGGGAGGGCTGCGACCACGCCGATGGCGCGCCGGCGGCCTGCCTCTGAGCCGGGAGAGGCGACCGCATCGCCCTCCCCGGGGAGTCCGGTCGGCATTTGTGCGGAGCGGTCCGCTCCGCCGGGAGGTCGACCCGGCACAAATACGGACCCGGCACCCCGAGGGGCGCGGTTTCCGCGGTTCCTCATCGGCTGCTGACGCTGAATCCCGCTCCCGCTGCTGCCGCCGCTCGAATCTCATCTTCCCGTGAGGAGAATTGACGTGGGTCAATTCGTCAGCTTCCGTCTCGGTGCATAATCGCGACAACGTTGCGGAACGTGGGGGTTCGGCTGATATATCATCACGTCCAGACTGATCCACGAACGCCTCTCAGGGAGGCGGTATGAGGTCGAAAAGGCGAACCGAGAGCCGGTTTTACGCGAAGTCCGTCACTCGATTCGACCTTTGCGGCAGAGGGGAGAACGAATGAAGATCGTGGCCACCTGTTCCGTCGTGGCGGCCGTCGTTGTCTTCGGCTACCTGGTGGCGGAGTCGCAGATGCTCTCCTACCTGTCGAGCGAGCCGGAGGTCTGCATCAACTGCCACACGATGAACACCCACTATGCGACATGGCGGCACAGCTCTCATCGGGCGGATGCGACTTGCGTCGACTGCCATTTGCCGCACGACTCGTTCACCGCAAAGATGCTCGCCAAGGCGCGTGACGGTTTCAACCATTCGAAAGCCATGACCTTCGGTTCTTACGGGGCGAACCTGCGGATCAGCGATCACGCGGCCTCTCGAATCCAGGAAAACTGCATCCGCTGCCATGAAAATCTCGTCTCGCAGATGGTCGAGAACGCAGACCGATACAGCAGGACGAGCAGTCACGTCCGCGGCGGGCGGATGTGCTGGGAATGCCACCGCGGCCTGCCCCACGGCGTGACCAGGAACCTGTCGGCGACACAACAGAACTTCGTCCACAACTGATGGATGTGGAGATATCCAGGAGGAGCCTCTCATGAAGAAGTCAACGATCATCACCGTCCTTTCCGTCGTGGCGATTGTTCCGATGCTCATGCTCGTGTTCTCGATCAAGGAGGCGAAAGCCGTCCAGAACGAGATCAACACGACACCCGAGATCGCGAAGCTCGAACCCCGGGCCTACGAATGGGGCAAGTACTACCCGCGCCAGTACGGTTCCTACATGCAGACCAAGGAGAGCTCTGAGATCAGGGACGTCCTCGAAGAGAATCCAGCCCTGGTGATCATGTGGGCCGGCTACGGATTCTCCAAGGACTACAACGCTCCGCGCGGGCATTTCTACATCCTCGAAGACAACATCAACACGCTGCGAACCGGTGCGCCGGTGGATATGAAGACCGGGCCGATGCCCACCGCATGCTGGGCATGCAAGTCGCCCGATGTGCCCCGCCTCATCGACAAGATGGGTGAAAACGACTTCTTCACCGGTACGTGGGCGCGCCACGGCGGTGAGATCGTCAACCCGGTCGGATGCGCCGATTGTCACGACAACGAGACCATGGCCCTGACCGTGACCCGCGACTGGCTGAAGCGGGGCCTGGACGCCGAGGGCAGCAGACCCTTCGCCGAGGCCACCCACCAGGACATGCGGACCCTGGTCTGCGCCCAGTGCCACGCCGAGTACTACTTCCAGTCCACCAAATGGACCGACGGCAACGGTGAGGAGCAGGTCGCCAAGGTCGTGACCTACCCGTGGAGCGAGGGGACCTCCGCCGAGGACATCGAGAAGTACTACGACGACAGAGACTTCGTCGACTGGACCCACGCGCTGAGCAGGACCCCGATGCTGAAAGCGCAGCACCCCGGGTACGAGACCTTCATCACCGGCGTGCACGGCAAGAACGGCCTGGCCTGTGCGGACTGCCACATGCCGTACGTCCGGGAAGGCGGCGTCAAGTACTCGAACCACAGGGTCCAGAGCCCCCTGGAAGACATCGCCAACACCTGCCTGAACTGCCACAGCGGTACCGAGGACGAGTTCACCTCCACCGTCGAACGCAAGCTGGAGCGCAAGGAAGAGCTGCATCGGACCGCCATGAGCGTACTCGCCAAGGCCCATCTCGAGGCGGCCAAGGCCTGGGAACTCGGCGCGACGGAAGAGGAGATGGCACCCATCCTGATGGACATCCGCCATGGACAATGGCGTTGGGACTACTCCATCGCCGCCCACGGGTCGTTCTTCCACG
>CAVQJV010000015.1:0-71627 GCA_963712805.1 uncultured Acidobacteriota bacterium
GTCGACGACTCAGCCGAACGCCGAAGCGCGGGATCTCGTCGTGGTCGCCAATGTTTTCGAGGGCTCGGATGCCGCCGTGGCCTATGTCGGCTGCGTCGGGTGTGTTGTCGCCAACAACACCATCGTCGATCCTGACAATTGGATCCTGCGCATCCTTCAGGAGACCACGACGTCGCCGCCCTTCACTTTCGAGGCGTGCCGAGACGGAGTCTTCGTCAACAATGTAGTGGTCTTTGACCGTAGCGCCCTCTCGACCTACCTCAACATCGGACCGAACACCGCTCCCGAGACCTTTACCTTTGCGAGCAACCTCTGGTACGCCTGGGACAACCCGGCGCAGTCTCAGCCGAGCTTGCCGGTCGTCGAGACGAACGGGATCTACGGGGTGGATCCACAGCTTGAACCGGGTTATCGAATCGGGCCGTCGAGTGCCGCGGCGGGGAGCGGTGAGACGACCGCATGGACATGGGGCGATTTCGACGGCGCCTGCTACGAGGATCCTCCAAGTAGGGGAGCTTTCGCAGTCCGCCAAACCGTCCGAAACTAATCCTCAACTCAAATTTTCGGTCGAAATTCCGCCGACCGGAGGTCGGTGGAAGAGCGGCCGAACAATTTGATCAGAACCCCCAGTTCGTCCAGAGCCAGAGCTTCGTCGTGTCGGTGGCGAAGTCGTTGGCGTCGTACTTGGCGAACTTGACGGCGAACTGCTGTTTCCACGGCGCGGTGTAGACCACCGCTGCGTCGAGTTCGTTGCCCCACGAGCCGCCGCCGGTGTCGGCCGAGAAGTCGTGGTAGACGCCTTCGAGCTTGACCTTGCCGAGCACCGCCGTCACCGAGAAAAAGAGATCCTGGAGACCGTCGGTCGGGGTGGTGAGGAACTTGTCCGCCCAGCCGTTGAAACCGTGCAGAGTGGCGAGCGGGGTGTTGAACTGACCGTCCTCGGCCGATCCGCCGAGGAGTTCGTAACCGGCGCCGAAAACCAGTTTGGAGAACGCGAGGCTGAGGTCGGCCCTGATGTAGTCGGCGTTGATCCGGTTCGGATTGTTGGTGTCGTTCTGATTCGCGTACTCGAGGCGGTAACCGAGCTTGAGGCTGTCGGACAGCTTGACACCACCGTCGAAGAAGGCGCCGAAGGTGGTCGAGTTCTTGCCCTGCTGGCTTTGGTCCTCGTAGTCGAGCAGGAGGGCGTAGCCTTTGAGGGTGCCGATGTCCTTGATGGTGTAGCCGATGCCGAAGTGGCTCGTGCTCATCGGCAGTGATGCGCCGGTAATGGTGTGCTGGCGACCGATGTAGGAGTAGCCGAGTTTGAGATTCTCGACGCCGTTGAACTCGACCCGGGCCGCCTCGAAGCTCTGGTGGTTCTGGCGCCAGCCGACGTTACCGATGAAACGGGAGTTGTCGAGGACGACTTCCTGGAGACCGAAGCGGAAGGGGAGGGTCTCAATCGGGCTCCAGCCCAGGTAGACCTGGTTGAATTCGGTGAGCGCCGGGTCGGCGACCACAGGCCGGTCGGAGACGCCGTTCCACAGGGAACCGGCGCCGGCGTTGTTGTGGTCGTTTGACAGGCCGAGATCGTGGACGTCCTCGAACTCGAGGTAGACTTCGAGGCCCCTCCACGTCCCGGTGTTGTAGCCGGCCATGGTCCTGAGGGTGGACGCCTTGCCGCGCACATCGAACCCGTCCTGATCGACGTCTTCAAAGCGGTACCGCAGGTTGAGCTTGAAGGTGCCCTTGGTGATGGCGTCGAGAAGGTTGGTGTCGGTTTTTTCGGCGTCCTCGGCGGCGAACGCACCAGTTGAAACCAAGAGACACAGTCCCAATACAAGGCCGATGAATCGCATTCCGGATCCTCCAGAGTCGTCGGTTGCTTCCGAACTTCGATGGTATATGAGTACCACGAGAGAACCATGCAATGATCGCATCAGTCTCACCTTGACCGGGGTCAAGTCCTCGGCGTTTTCCGGGCTGGGGATTCAGCGTCGTCGCGGCCATCTCAAATCAACCCAGAGGCGTAAAGGCGCTGAGACGCAGAGCCATCGACAACCTGACCAGAAAAAAACACCCGGCCGAAGCCGGGTGTGGAGGTTCGTGGGTGACGATCGCCTACTTGCCCTGGCCGGCGAGGATTTTGGCCCACTTTTTGCCGATCTTGTCGAGGATCTTTTCCACCTGCTGGATCTGCTTTTCGGGCTTTTCCTTGACGGTGACTTCGCCGGTGGCGCGCCAGATCATCTTCTTGTCCTTGCCGTCGTAGGCATCGATGATGAGGGTTCCCACGGTGTAGTTTGTCGCGGTCGTGGTGGAAGAACCCATTCCGCCCATTCCGCCATAGCCGTAGCCGTAGCGGCCGTAACCTCCCCAACCGGGACCGTAGCCGCCGTAACCGAAGCTGGTGGTCATGTACGAGGTCTCTTGCTCGGTGGTGATGTGGTAGGTGACAAAGAGGTCGGGGTTCTCGGTGACTTCGGTGGCGCCGCCCGCCTTCAACTTTGTCTTGATCATGGACTCAATGCGGTCTGCCATCATCGGGTTCTGGGCGTTGGATTCTTCGGTGTTGATGTATTGGAAGGTTTCCGGTCCGCTGAAGTCGAAATCGTGGGCGTAGTCGATGGTGACCTTCTGGGCCAAGGCCGGTGTGGCCGCGAGTCCGAGAACGATGAGTAATCCGAGTGGTTTCTTCATATTCGAGCCCCTTTCATAGGTTGGTGTCGATTGACATCCGTTGTGGTCGATCTCTTGTGTCGAAAAGCTCTCCGCGATGACCACCGCGAACAACCATTGCGCGCGGTGCCTTCGATGAGTGTGAACACGTTACTGTCGGCGATTATTACAAGACCATGCGGAAAAGGGAATCGACGTGGCGGAAAGTGACAGATACGTTACCAATTCGCCGAGGCCCGGCATCCAACTCAGGGCCGAGTCACCGCGCCTTCAGTCCACCGTCGTCTGCTAAGATCCAAACTCCTTTTCTCTGGAGGATCCTCGTCAAATGAAACGTGTTGTTGTCGGTATCAGCGGTGCAAGTGGCGTCATCTACGGCATTCGACTCCTCGAGGTCCTGAAAGCGGTCGACGACATCGAGGTTCACCTCGTGATCTCCAATGCCGGCAAGCGAACCATCGTGTTGGAAACCGATCGTTCGGTTGACGAGGTGGAGGCGTTGGCCGATCGGGTCTACCGGGTAGGGGACATTGCGGCCGCGGTTGCCTCCGGCTCCTTCAAGACATCGGCGATGGTTGTCGTGCCGTGTTCGATGAAGACCCTTTCCGGAATCGCGAACTCCTACGCCGACAATCTGCTCATCCGCGCGGCGGAGGTGACGCTGAAGGACCGGCGGCGGTTGGTTCTGGTCCCCCGCGAGACACCGCTCCACCTCGGGCACCTCCGCCTCCTCGTCCGGGTGGCCGAGATGGGTGCGGTGGTGATGCCGCCCGCTCCCGCCTTCTACCACCGGCCCGAGACCGTGGAGGAGATTGTCGACCAGACCGTCAACAGGATCCTCGATCTGCTCGACATCGAACTCGAGGACGATCTCTTCCAAAGGTGGGAAGGGCCGGCGGGAGAGTAGGGAGAGGGATCAGCGGCAGGGGCAGGGGCCGGGGCAGCAACAGCGACAGCGGCGGCGGCAGGGGCAGCGGCAGCGACAGCGGCGGTAGGCCCTCAACTCCCCAGGCCTTCCGACTGATGCCCTGGCGCCGGAATCTGTGGTTGCCGATGATCGGCGGCGACCGCGCGGCGGCGGCAAAAAATACCGAGAGCACTCGCAATCTCGTTCCCGAAATTTTGATTCGATCCTCGATCGAATCAAAATACATACATACATGTATGTTTGTAGTACAATGGAAGCAATGACAGGAGAACTTTCGTGAGCGGGGGAGCGAAGAGCGCCGACGCGGGGTCGCTGCCCGCCGGCCGAGCGCGTCCCGATCATTTCTCCACCTATGTGCCCCGGGGGCTGGTGCGGAGACTGAAAGTGGTGGCGACCATCAAGGATGTGCCCCTCTGGGCGATTGTCACCCACGCTCTCGAAGAGTATCTCGATGAATTCCAGAAAAAGAACGGACAACTGCCGACGTTTGAAAGTGGCCGGATGCGAGAGGGGGAGTAGCCGATGAACGCGAGGCCGTTGTGGTACGTGCTGGTCATGGATTGGTCCGCTGTCGAGAACACCCCACCCTTGGCCCGCCGACCTCTGGAGTTGCAACGCTGGCATTTCCGAGTCGAGCGGTTGGCCGCCATGATGGAACGCCCGGCCGGTGAGCTTGTTCAGGAACTCAAAGACGAGGCCAGGGGTGTCGCCGAGCGCCAGCGACGGGAGATGGAAGCTGCACTTGCCGAAGACCTCGCCGTCAGCAGGGCTCAAGGAAAACCGGTCAATCCACCGTGGCGAAAGAAGTTGCAGGATCTCGCCGCGATTTCCGGGCAACCCTGTGATGTGGTCCGCGAACGGGTCGCTGTTGCCGCCGCTTCAATACAGGTGGTCGAGGCGCGCTAGCTCGCCCGAAGTCCTCACCAGCTCATTGGATGGGCGAACGCGGCGAGGCGGAAAGACAAACGCAACTCCCTCGGTTTCCGTATTGTAAAGTGATCAATACAGAGTTCGTAGGAGGTTGCCTTGTCCTTCAGGATCGCCGCCGCGCTGGTGATGGCCGTGTTTTTCTTTTTTGGTTCAGTTTCAGGACAGAACACCGCGACTGAGCCCATCGTCGATATCGGACTCGAGCGTGATGGCCTCCCTCGCGAGCTCAAGGGGTTCAATGGCGAAATCCGTGGTTTGTGGCGTGACGGGAGAGTTCTGATCGGCGGCCAACCCGATGAATCTGCGTTCGACCGTTTTCGGGAGATGGGGGTCACCGTGGTGGTCAACCTCCGATCCACCGCCGAAATGAACGATCGCGAAAAGGTCCCCTTTGACGAGGCCGCTGTTGTCGATGGCCTTGGTATGGAGTATGTCCACATTCCGCTCGGAGGAGACGACCACCCGTACACACCCCAGGCAGTCGATCGTCTCGCCGATGTTCTCGAGCGTCACCAGGGTCCGGTCCTCATCCACTGCACAGTCGCTTGGCGGGCAAGCTATATGTGGGCAGCGTACCTCGTGCGAGAGCAAGGCTTCAGTCTCTCCGACGCCATGGCGCGCGGCGAGGCCATGGCCATCGGCGATCTGCCCGTCGAGGGCCTGCTCGGTCGTCAAGTCCAAATCACGTACGCCGACTGACCGATCGAGGAGGCCGGTGCGCGTGCTAGGCTCGCAATGAGTGAGCAATACCAAGTCTGATCAGTCGGCCTGGTCGTCGCGGGTTCGAGGACCGGCAGAATGGCGGCGCCTCTTTTCCAACCGGTTTGGCGGGGTGGCGATCTTTGCTCTCAGCTTTCTTTCGTTCGCCCTGGTGGCTCGAATCGCGTTGACGTCGAAGGCTAAGGAGATCCTCGGTTGGGATCTCAGCCTCGGTTACGCCTTCCTGCTCGGGCTCGGCTTCGATCTGTTGACAGCGCTGCTGTGTGCGATTCCGCTGACGCTGTGGTTGACGGTTGTTCCCCAGCGGTTTTTCGAGTCGCGGCCGCACCGGATCCTGGTCATGGTGTCCGCCTGGATCGGACTCTTCCTGGCGGCCTTCACCGTGGCGGCCGAGTGGGTTTTCTGGCACGAACTCAGCGTCCGGTTCAATTTTGTCGCGGTCGATTATCTCGTCTACACCAATGAAGTTGTCGGAAACATCTGGCAGTCCTACCCCATGCCGGCGATTCTCGTGGGTCTGGCCATCGTGGCGACCGGGGCCTGGTGGCTGCTTGCGGCGGACGGGCTGGATCGATGTGTGGCTTGATTCGAAGACCCCTCTCACCCGCCGTCTGGTCGTGGCGCCGATCCTCGTTTTGGCGCCGCTCGCGGCGGTGGCGCTCATCAGCCAGACGGATATCCCGGAGTTCGACAACAACAACAATCGCGAGATGGCCAAGAACGGCGTGTTTTCGTTCTTCGCCGCGTTTCGATCGATGGAGCTCGACTACGGCGCGTTCTACCGGATCATGGACGAGCGGCAGGCGCTACTCCGCGCCCGGCGGCTCAGCGGAAGTCGGTGACCGGGATTTCCGCTCCGGCGATCCCTGGGATTTCGTTCACCGGATCGAGAACCCCGGCCCCGAGCGGCCGTTCAACGTCGTTCAGATCGACCGTCGAGAGCCTGAGCATCCACTTTCTCGGCGCCTTCACCGATCCGCGCGGGCTCACCCCGAATATCGATGCCGTCGCCAAGGAAGGACTGCTCTTCGCCCGGTGTTTCGCGACCGGCACGCGGACCACCAGGGGGATGGAGGCGCTGACTCTGTCGATCCCGCCGACGCCCGGTCGGTCGATCATCCATCGCCCCGGCAACTCCGGGCTGTTCAGCCTCGGATCGGTATTTCGCGACCACGGTTACGAGACGGTCTTCCTCTACGGCGGCTACAGCTACTTCGACAACATGCAGGCGTTTTTTTCGTCCAATGGGTACCGGGTCGTCGATCGGAACTCGGTGCGAACCGGATGACGTCACCCACGCCACCGCGTGGGGGGCGTGCGACGAGGATCTCTATCGTTGGACCGATTCGCGAGGCCGACAGGATCCACGCCACCGGGATCACCGTTTCACTTCTTTGTCATGACGACCTCGAACCACCGGCCCTATACCTATCCCGACGGCCGAATCGACATCCCATCGGGGACCGGCCGAGAAGGCGCGGTCAAGTACACCGATTTCGCCATCGGTGAGTTCTTCCGAGAGGCGCGAACCAAACCGTGGTTCGACAACACGCTGTTCATCATCGTCGCCGACCACACCGCGTCTTCGGCCGGCAAGGACGAACTCGAGGTCAACCGTTATCGGGTTCCCCTCATCCTCTATGCGCCGTCGTTGATCGAGCCGGGAACGGTTCTGACCCAATGCAGTCAGATCGATGTGCCGCCCGACGGTCCTGGCGCTGCTCGGGATGTCGTACGACAGCCTGTTCTTCGGCCGCGATATCCTCGCTGCTGAAGCCGAAGGAGGGTCGGGCGTTCATCGGCAACTACCAGAAGCTCGGCCTGCTCGAGCAGGAACGGGTCGCGGTGCTTCGTCCGGACGGGAGCCACTCGACCTACGGTTGCGATCTCTGGGCTGAGAACCTCCATCGGATCGACGAAGATCTGCCGGAGCTGCTCGACGACACCACCGCCGCGTACCAGGCGGCGTATCTGCTGTATCTCAAGGGGGTTGCTCAAGGAGTCTGTCGTCGAGGATGGCGTTCCTCCGAGGAGTCGAGTAGGCGCGCTCGGCGGCGCGTGCCTGGCTCTCTTTTTGTCCGACAAAAAGGTGCCTGGCACCGCACGGGTACACGGTTCGTGGAATCAATCTCGCCGAAGCGCGCATGCCAGGTGTTCGACGAATTGCTAGTCTTCCCCCCGCTCGATCCTCATCTTCTCGACATAGGCTGCGGCCAGGTGCTCCGGCTCGTCCATCCGCAGGAGGCGTGCGACCTGGAGAACAAAACCGCGAACGAAGACCGCCGCGGGCAGCTTGCTCCACTCCTCCTTCTCGATGGAGTCGAGGAGATTGGGGCGGACCTTGGTCTCGACCGAGACCTGATCGAGGGTGAGCCCCGAAACCAGCCGGTGGTGCCGGAGGAAGGCGCCCGGGTCCCCGACCAGGTCGGTGGGCGTCCGCAGACCGGCGAGAGAGGTGTCGATCTCGAGTTCATCGTCGTGCCCTGGAGGGCGTGTGCCGTGAGATCCGCCGCAGCGTTCGAGATCCTCATGAAGGCCTCGTCGATCCGCCCCAGGAAACTCGTCGCGTTCGCGTTCGCCGAGAAGCGAGTAGGTCGCCAGCGAACCCTGCGAGAAGAGGCTGCGACGCGTGTGGTAGGCGCGGTGGACCTTTTCGAGATCGGCTCCGGGCTCGACCCCGAGCACCTCCCAATCCTCGCGCGGATTCGCCTCAATCCAGGTCAGTCTCCCTTCAGACTCGAGGCGAGGCGCCGCACGGCTTTCGCGAACGGACTGTCGGGATGGCCGCCGCCACAGGTTCGCGATCGATCACCGAGCGGGCAACCATGGGATCCGTCGGCAGCGTGCCCATCGCGTCCACACCGATTCCGTAGTACTCGCGGCAGGCCATGCTCATCTCGGCCGCGAGCCGTTCGTGGCTCGCGCTCGAGGCGCGGTTGACGACGATGGCGGCGGCGAAGGTCGCGGCAGCGGCGAGAACCGCCGCGCCGGCCTCGGGGTCGATGACCATGACATCGGCGACGAGATCGCGCGCGGACTTCGACCTCTTGCCTTTGTGGTCGGCGGCCATCTGCTCGAGCGCCGCCGCGATTTTCTTGCGCGGTTCGGTCTGTTTGAGCTTGCGGGCGAACGCGGCCTTGATGAAGTGGTAGGCGTTCTCCACCGAAGTGGGCTCCGGAACAACCACCAGAATGCCGCGGTGCGAGACGAGGAAGAAATCGAGCACGTTGATTGCCGGTGCCGGCTCCGAGATCGAGGATGACGATAATCGGCATCGAGTTCCTGGATGTGGCGGAGGATTCTGCTCTTGGTCCGTGTTTCGGATTGGCCATCTCGAGCAGGGCATGGGCGCCGCTGACCAGGTGGAGACCCGGGATCGAGGTGCTCAGGACGATGTCGTCGAGGTTGGCAACCCTCCGGTCGATGTAGTCGGAGAGGGTGAGCTCGGGATCGGGCATACCGAAGAGGGTGTGGAGGTTGGCGCCGCCGAGATCGGCATCGACGACGACGACTCGTTGACGGCGCTTGGCGAGCACCACGCCGAGGTTGGCGGCGAGGATCGATTTGCCGACACCGCCCTTACCTCCGCCGATCGCCCAGATCCGCGGACCGTCGTTGCCCAAATCGTCGTGAAGAATGTCGATCATGTTCGCAGCGGGACGACCGCAGCCAGTCACCGACCGGCTCCGAGCACGCCCTCCACGGGATGTTACCACCTCGAACGTGACGTCGGTGCAATCTCGCTCCGTATATAGACCGGTGAACCTACTGCGGGGGACGGATTTGGAGCAGGTATGAGCCGCAGAAAGATACCACCGACGAATGACCGGCAGCGGACGTCAGAATGCGGGCGCTCGACCCGATACGCCGGGCGAGATGCAGGCCGCGAGCCTGTCGAGCCCTTTCTTCCGTGAGGTGTGGAATGCCTCGTCGAAGATGAGCTGGCAGCAGTTCGTCGCGCGTTGGGAAACCAGGCATACCGCGCCGAGGCCTCCGGGCCGGGGAGGAAGCTGAAGGATCCTGACCCGGATACGTGACCCCGACGAGATGCTGTGATCGTGGTTGCCCGAGAGTGCCCCCCTTGACATTGTTCGGCAGGAAATTCCGAGTTTTTTGCGATGAATGCTCTCATCTTGACAAATTCTGGGTGGCCATTCGGCTTTGGCCGGGTGGCCACCCAGAATTTGTTTGGCACGCGACTTGCTACCTTTGACGTCGTACGGAGGTCGCATGCGCATCCAGACACGACTCTTTCTCGGCACGGCGCTGCTGGTTCTGGCCCTCATGGCCACCCAGTGGTGGCTCCATCTGCGTCAGCTTCGGGCCATGGAGGCCGAACTCGGGGCGGTCGCTGCCTCGGTCGGCAAGGACATCCTCCAGTTCGGGCCCAACACCTTCATCCGGGAGGGCAACCAGGAGGCCCACGGAATGGTCTGGGTCGACGGCCGGGAGATCGAGGAGGTCGATGGAGTCCGGGTCGAACGCTTGATCCGTCACGATGTCCACGTCGCGGTGATCCCGGAGGGTTGCGACGCCGAGCTGACCGAGAAGATCACCAAGCAGGTGATCCGAACCTCTCCCGATGGTGCCGCGGTCGTCGATGGAAACACCGTTCGGGTGCAATCCAGTCGGATCGAGATGGAAACCGATCATGAAGTCGAGATCGTCGACGAGTCCCCAAATGATCGCGAGGAACGGCGGTTCGTGCTCCAGGTCGTCGCGGATGATGAGAGTTCGGGACGTTTTCTCGTCATCAAGGACGATGGCGGCCAGCTCCAGCGGATCCCGATTCCAGTCGAACCGGCGGTCCAGACCTTTCGCTCGACCATGCAGCGCGGCGCCGCGGTCGGGGGGCTGCTGCTCGTCTTCGGTCTGGTCGGCGCGGGGGTGCTGGCCAACCGGGTCACCCGGCCGCTCAGAGGTCTTGCCGACGGCGCCGAGGCGGTGGGCCGGGGCGAGTTCGGATTCCAGGTGCCGATCACCGCCGCGGGAGAGGTCGGCGAGCTCCAGCGCTCGTTCAACACCATGTCGGCACGGCTTGCCGAACTCGAGACCGAGCGCGATCGGTGGCGGGAGCGTGAACACCTTGCCCAGCTCGGCGATCTCTCGCGCGGACTCGCGCACACCGTACGGAATCCTCTCAATACTCTCGGTTTGGCGGTTGAGGAACTGGCTGCGGGTTCAGAAGCACGGGACGATCTCGTGCTGACCGCGCGATCGCAGATTCGACGAATCGATCAGTGGTTGCGGTCATTTCTCGCCCTCGGCGCCGAAGATGCCGCCGAGCCCACCCCGGAGGACTTCGGTGATCTCACCCGTGCGGTGGTCTTGGAAGCGGTGCAACAGGGGCGACCGGTGGAACTCCACCACGCCGACGAAGATGTGCCGGTCACCGTCGTGGCCACGGCGGTGCGCGCGGCGTTGGCGAATCTGCTCGAGAATGCCTCCGATGTCACACCGGACGGGGCGCCGGTCATCGTCGAGGTTCGTCGGGAGAACGACCTCGGGGTGGTGACCATTCGCGATCGCGGCCCGGGGCTGCCCGACGACGTCCGGCAACGCCTCTTCGAGCCCCACGTGACGACCAAGGTGGGTGGGTCCGGGATGGGGCTCTTCCTCGCCCGTCAGCTTGTGGTCGGGATGCACGGAGGAGTCCTCGAGGTCGAAGATCACCCGGATGGCGGTACCATCGCGGTGGTGAAGCTGCCGATTTCAATCCCGGAAGAGAAGACCCATGGCGTCTGATCCCGCGGTGTCGATCCTGGTCGTCGAGGACGAGCCGGCCCAACGCCGGCTCATCGTCGAGATCCTCGAACGCGCGGGCAATGTGCTTCGATCGGCGGGCAATGTCGACGAGGCCCTCGATTCCATCGCCGAAGAGGTGCCCGATCTCGTGCTCTGCGATTGGCGGATGCCCGGCCGCGACGGCGGAGAGTTGCTGGCTGAAGTCCGTCGCCGGGGCCTGGGTTGCGGCTTTATCGTGATGACGGCTTACGGCTCCATCGCTCACGCGGTCGAGGCCGTCCGTCTCGGCGCCGACGACTACCTCGGCAAACCCTTCGAACGCGAGGCCCTCCTGCTCGCGGTCCACCGGGTGCTCAAGACCCGCCGACTCGAGAGCGAGAACCGGCGGTTGCGTGAGGCGGTCTCCGAGGAGGACCGTTTCGGCAATCTGATCGGCGGCACTTCAGCAATGAAACGCCTCTACCGCACCATCGAGAAGGTGGCGGCGACCGACGCCACGGTGCTCATCATCGGCGAGTCCGGCACCGGCAAGGAACTCGTGGCGCGGACCCTCCACCGGACGAGCCGGCGGGGCGAGGCCGCCTTCGTGGCGGTCAACTGTGCGGCGATCCCCGAAAGCCTCATCGAGTCCGAGCTTTTCGGCCACGAAAAGGGTGCGTTCACCGGGGCCCACCGCAGACGCGAGGGCAAGTTCGAAGAGGCCGATGGGGGCACGCTCTTCCTCGATGAAATCGCATCCATGCCCGTGGGGCTGCAGGCGACGCTGCTCCGCGTTCTTCAGGAGAGGCGGATCACCCGGCTCGGCGGCTCGGGCGAGAAAGAGGTTGATGTTCGCGTGGTGGCGGCCTCGAACCAGGATCTCCCGCAGCTCGTGAGGGATGGTGAGTTCCGAGAGGATCTGTTCTACCGCCTCAACGTCGTCCCCATCGAGTTGCCCCCTCTCCGGGAACGGCGGGATGATGTTCCGCTGCTGGCGCGGTCGTTTCTGGAAACCGCGGCTGCGCGCCACGGACGTGAGGTCGAAGCGCTGCCGCCGGCCGTTGTCCGTCTGTTGATGGACCACAGCTGGCCCGGCAACGTGCGCGAGCTTGCCAATGCGGTGGAGCGGCTGGTGCTGTTGGCCGAAGACGGTCGCCTCAGCGTGAGCGATCTGCCAGAGGCCGTCCGCGGGACAACCGGCCCGGCGGGCGGACCGGTCCGGCTCCCAGCGGAGGGATTGGCGTGGGATTCGATGGAGGAGAGCCTGCTTCGGCAGGCTTTGGAGCGCGCCTCCGGGAACCGGGCGGCGGCGGCGCGGCTCCTGGGTCTGAGCTACAAAGCGTTTCTCTATCGCTTGGAGAAACATGATCTGGCCGATGTGGCGCCGAATGAGTGATGGCGTCCCCATATCCGGATTCCATGTACTCATATCAGGAGACGGGTGTCGGGATCTGCCTCGCAAAGGCTGGCACGGGTGTTGCTCTATGGAGGGTGAAGCGCAACGATACGGCGCCGCCGGTCGGGCGCACGAGCAAACACGACGGAGGTCAAGAGCATGAGCAAGCAGACATGGGTGCATTGGGTGGTCGCAGCGGTACTGGTGTTGGTGGCTGGCGCCTTCATCGCCTCGGCGGAGGAGAGAATCGAAGTCAGGGTGGAAAAGGAGAGCGCTGACCTGATCAGCGTCGATGTCAACGGAGTGACCGAGGTCGTCCGCCTCGAAGACCTCGCCGATGGCGAGTCGCGCACCTTTGACGTTGGAGACCACGAACTCGTGGTCAAGCGGGTCGGCGACGACCTCACGATTATCAGCGATGGGCACGCATTCGGATCATTCGGCGCTCACGGTGAGGGTCGCAGCACCAACGTCTGGGTCACCGACGAGGGTGAGAACATCGAAATCACCGGCGACTGCGAATTCGGTGAGAAGAAAATGATCGTGATGAAGGTCGATGGTCTCGAGGGTGAGGAGGGTGAAGCCAAGACATACACCATCCACGTCGATGGAGACGATGTCCTGCTCGATGGCGAGCACAACATCGAGATCGACGAAATCATGAACCTCCATGGTGGAGACCACGGCGCGGTCTTTATCTCGAAGGACGGAGATGTCCAGCACCCGGCGATCATGGGTCTCCACGGAATGCACGGAGACATGGTGAAGTACCGGTGCGACGAGACGGGTTCGGTGTTGATGGTCAAGAAGGACGACGCCCTCGAGGATGTCTATATCTGCCCGGCCACCGGGTGCGTGATGAACAAGGTCGAAGAACCCGAAGTGCGGGTCATCAAGATCCAGAAGCGGGTCGAGATCGACGAGTAACAATTCGCTCTTCGAATTGTGGCGAAACGCTCGGGCCCGGCTCACGCCGGGCCCTTCGTTTCGAGCGGCTTGGCGCCGGGCATGCGGCAGCGGCAGGGGCGGCGTCAGCGGCAGCGCCCGGGACAGCGCCCGGGACAGCGACAGAAGCCGACCAGGACCCGCGGAAAACCCCGCCCCATCGGGGTGCCGGGTTTGACATTGTGCCGGAACGACCACCCGGCCCCGCGGCGCTCCCCGCACAATGTCATACCGGGCTCCCTCGGAGAGCGCCTCGAGATCAGTTCTCCCGGCTACGAGGCAGGCCGCCGGCGTGCCATCGGCGTGGTCGCAGCCCTCTCAATCTGCCTACGCGCGACCACGCCGATGGTGCGACGCTGGGTCGCTGGGACGCGAGAGCGCCACAGCGGCCCGGAAGGCCGGGGCCGAGGGTAGCGACCGCGGCAGCGTCCGGGCACGGGCACGGGCACGGACACGGAAACGAAGACGACCACGGCGTTTGGAGCGCCGGTACAATGTTCCGGACCGCTGGGAGGATGAAATGTCGATTGATCTCAGAGGGAAGACAGTCTTGGTCACGGGCGCTTCGAGCGGAATTGGTGCGGCGTGCGCAGTTGTGTTTGCAGGGGCCGGTTGCCGGTTGATTCTCGCGGCGCGGCGGCTCGACAGGCTCGACGATTCAGCGGCCCGCCTGCGCGAGGATCATGGCTGCGAGGTGCTGACCGCAGCCCTCGATGTCCGAGATCGGTTGGCGGTCAACGCCTGGGTCGAAGGACTCGACCCTGCGTGGTCTTCCATCGATATCCTGGTCAACAACGCCGGTCTCGCCCGGGGTCTCTCAACGGTCTGGGAGGGCGACATCAACGACTGGGAAGAGATGATCGACACCAACGTCAAGGGCCTGCTCTGGGTGACCCGGGCGGTGCTCCGCGGGATGGTGGCCCGGGGCTGCGGCCACGTCATCAACATCGGTTCGATCGCCGGTCACGAAACGTACCCCGGCGGCAACGTCTACTGCGCCTCGAAACACGCGGTGACCGCGATTGGAAGGGCACTCAACATCGATGTGCTGGGCACCGGAGTTCGGGTCAGTTCGGTGGACCCGGGTCTCGTCGATACCGAGTTCTCGGTGGTTCGGTTCCACGGCGATCAGAAGCGCGCCGACTCGGTCTACGACGGACTCGAGCCCCTGCACGGATCCGATGTGGCCGATGCGGTGTTCTTCTGCGCCACGCGCCCGCCCCATGCCAACGTCCGCGAGATGATCCTCATGCCGTCGGCGCAGGCTGCCGCGGTTCACGTTCACCGCAAGGCGTGATGCCGCGGCGCGCGCTCTTCATGGCTACGGGCGCCAATCGGGGCGCGTGGTATGCCGGTCTGATGGGGCCTCTGAAGGAAGCAGGGATCGATTTCGAGCTCATCGCGGGCGTTTCGGCGGGCGGCATCGCCGCGGCGTGGTTCGCCGCTGGCGATGAATCGGCCTACATCGACTCGTGGCGACAGGCGGATCCCTACCGGATTGCGCTCCACCCGGCGCTAAGCTTCGGTCGCCGGCGTACGGTGGATCACCTCATAGGAACCATCACCCTGAAGACCATGGATCTCGAGGAGGCGCGAACCTCGCCCGTCGAGGTCAGGATGGCGGCCGCGCGGATCGTCGGACCCGGCTTCCCGTTGCCGCGCTTTGAGATGGAGGTCTTCGGCAACCGTCGGGCCCGAGACGACGACCACTTCGGCCGAATGATCCGAGCCACGGCATTTGTCCCGTGGATCAACGGTCTGAGCACCGCGGTGGAGATCGACGGCGAGCGCTATATGGATGGTGGTCTCGTCAACCGGACACCGCTGGAGATCGTACCCGAAGGTCGATTCGATGAACTCTGGATCGCGGCCTGTTCGCCGAACGGGATCACCGAGCTCGGTCAAACGCTGGCCCGGCGCCCAAGGCGAGAACGGCTCGTGATTGTGACCCCGGGGTTCGAACTGCCCGCCGGACGTTGGAGCATGGACTGGGCCACCCTCGGTCGAACCATCGAGATCGGGCGGCGGGACATATCCGGAGCCATCGACCTCGCGCTGTCAACCCCGGACCCGGTGCTGTGCGGTGAGCGGGCTGACGACCTCCGGTCCGTTGTCGGCTGAATCAGACGATTCAAACAATATCCCGATCAGTCCAGCTCGACGCAGTACTCCTGTTCCATGGAACCGGTTGGTTCGGTGGAGTACTGGTGTCGTCCTCGGTACCAGGTGCCCCCGATCCGACGTCGATCGATCTTGATCTCCATGACCCCCCAGTTGGGTCCGGGACCCGCCTCGCCCGACGCCCGGGCGCAGAATGTCCTCGGACCGGTGAAGTAGAGGGTTCCCGTGTCGAAGCCGGAGTCAGGGTCGTCGACCCTCACCACGGTTCCGTCGGGGAGGTCGTACTCGAACCAGTGCATAAATGAGTCTTCGAAGATCAGAACCGACTTGAGCTCCCAGGTTCCGGGCTCGATGGGGACGAAGTCACCGATCGTTGGGGCGATAAAGGTCCCGTCGCCCGATCGGTTGTCGACTCGGGAGATGTAGCCCAGCAGCGAGGCGCCGGCCCCGAGGACCGCAACATCGGCCAACCCGACCACCTGCTGATCGACGTCGAGCAGTTCGAAGACGTCGGCCTGGAACCATCCGTTGGGTCCGATGGTGACCTGGTGCATCCCGAGATCGGTCCGGGTTTCCGCGTCGCGCGCGAAGATGGAGACCGTCTCCTCCTCGGCGCCGAGATTCACGAGCCCGATGTTGGTCCGGACGCCGTCATTCCCAGGGCGGTTCGCCGCACCGAGAAAGCTGAACGCCTCGGCCGCGGCGGTCGGTTCAAACGCCGGGATTCCTTGGCCGAAGCTGCCGTTCGAGCCCGAGTGGTTGGCGGTACGGGACTGGGCGGAGAAGGGGTATTCCGACTGCAGGCGGATCGCTCCCGGTCGATGTTTGTCGAAGAGCGTCATCACCGCGTCTTGAATCTCGATCTGGCTGCTCGGTTCGAGGGTGATGACGACCTCCTCGGGGGCGGAGGTTCCCGCACGATTGGGGAAGAACGCGGCCCGGACCTCGATGGATTCGTCCGTCACCCGGCTGAGGAGCCAGAGGTCGGTGGTCCACATGGTGCCGTGAAGTCCGGGATTCGACGCGGCGGCGGGGATCCACAGTTCCTCTTCGGCGGTGGCCGGGAGCACGATGGCAACAAGAACGATGATCAAAGAGATGGCGACTTGACGCATGATGGACCCCACTTTCGTTCCATGGTTGTCGGCTTTTCCTTGGTATCAATCTAAGTCTAGGTCTTGAGAGACGCAATGCAACCCAATGAGCTCGGTGTTTGTGTCCGCGGTCACGCGAGGGTTGCAGTTGTTCGATCCGATACAATCTCCCCATGGAACTGCAAAAACATTCGATCATCGGCAATCGTGAGGTCGAAGGCCCGCGGACCATCACCTCGATCAACCCAGCGACCGAACAAGAAATCGGCACCGTGTCCGCCATCGAAGCGGACGGCGTCGCGCTCGCGGTGCAGACGGCCAAGGACGCTTTCCCGGGCTGGGCGGCCACCCCCGTGGAGGAACGCCAGAAGATCCTTCGGCGGTGGTTGGAGATCTTCATCGACGAGGGCGAGGAACTCGCGGCCCTCATGTCGGCCGAGAACGGCAAGCCGATCTCCGAGGCGCTCCTCGTCGATGTGGTGCCGGCGTGCGCCACCCTCGACTACTGGGTCGCCAACGCGCACAAGCACCTGGCCTTCCAGCCGGTGGCGCCGGAGCTCCTGCTCTTCGCTCACTGGAAGACTGCCGGTTACCGGTTCGACCCCCTCGGTGTGATCGCCGCCATCACGCCGTGGAACTACCCGGTGGCCATTCCGATGTGGGAGATCGTGCCCGGTCTCGTCGCCGGCAATACCATGGTCTTCAAACCGGCCTCGGCAACGGTTCTCACCGGTCTCGCTCTGGTGGACCAGGCGCGGCGCGCGGGTATGCCCGACGGCGTCCTCAACGGCGTTGCCCTGCCGGGTTCGGCCACCGACGCCCTCGTCGACCACCCCGACATCGCCAAGGTGCTCTTCACCGGTTCGGTCGATGTCGGCCGCCACGTCGCGAGGCGCTGCGCCGAACGGATCATCCCGGCTCAGCTCGAACTGGGCGGCAACGATGCGGCGGTGGTGGCGGCGGACGCACCGCTCGAGCGCACCGCGAGATCGTTGGTCTGGGCGGCGTTCATGAACACCGGCCAATCGTGCGCCTCGGTGGAGCGGGTCTATCGCGGTGGACGAGATCCACGATCGTCTGGTGCGGCGGATCGTCCAGCTCACCAAGGAACTCAAGATCGGCGACCCATCTCGTCGGGATGTCGATCTCGGCCCCCTGACGACCCGGGGGCAGCGCGACATCGTTGTGGAGCACGTCGCTGACGCGTTGGCGAAAGGTGCTCGGGTGCTGACCGGTGGCGAGATGCCAGATGGCCCGGGTTACTACTACCCGCCGACCGTGCTGATCGATGTCACGGACGACATGGTGATGATGCACGAGGAGACCTTCGGACCGACCATGCCGATCTGCCGGGTACGCGATCTCGACGAAGCCGTCGCGAAGGCCAACGACTCGCGGTTCGGTTTGACGGCATCGGGCTTCACCACCTCACCGGAAACCGCCGCTCGGCTGCAACGCGACCTGCAGGCGGGCGCGGTCGGGATCAACGAGCACGGCATCGTTGCCGCCGGCGAGGTTACGGGAAGCTGGGGCGGCCTCGGCGAGAGCGGGATCGGCCGTGCCCATGGACCCTTCGGTCTGCACGAGCTCGTCAACATCAAGTATGTCTTTACCGACCCCGGTGATGACGACGCGGCGCCGTGGCACTATCCCTACGATGAGGATTTCGGCCAATTCATCGGCGCCGCGATGCCCTATCTCTACAAGAAGGGGCTCGGAAAGTACGCCCACGCCGCCGATCTGATGTCGAGCAAACGGTTCATCCAGCGGGTCAGGAAGACGACGCTGCTCAAAAACGTGAAGAAGCTGTTGTAGGACGCGAGAAGGTGAGACGCGCTAACGTCTCACCCCTCACTCCGCCGGCACGCCCTCCGACAGCATCACGCCATAGAGCTCGTGCGGGTAGGCGTGGATCTCGGGCATGGCACCGAAGAGCCAGCCCTCGTAGTCGTCCTTGCCCTGCTCGATGATCACGACCCGGGCCGCGGGATTCTGCTGTTGGGCGGATCGTGAGGTGATGCCGCCCTCGCTCATGACAAAGTCCGGGATGAACGCCACCGTCCGAAGGCTGAGACCGGTGTCGCCGAGGGGGGCTTCTTCGCCGATGGGGATCTCGAAGAAGCTCTCGTTCATGGTCTCCAGTTCGACCACGCGTACCCGGATGGCGCGCCAGTCGTCGGCAATCTCCGGATCGAGGAAGATCTCGGCGTTGATCCCGCCGCCCTGATGCATCTCGCCTCCCGGCGTGGCGGGAGCCCATGGAACGTTGGCGTGGACATCGTCCGTGGGCATGGAACCGTGCGGGGCAGCGAGCGGGTCTGATGATCGTCGGCGCGTGGGGTCGTGGCGGAACCAGCGCGCAGCCGAGGGCCATGCGAGCAGGGATCGATGTCAAGAACTCAGGGTATGCCGAGCTTTGCGCATGGTGATGATCCTCCGGCGGCGGATTATGACACACCGAGAACGGATCTCGCTTGCCCCGACCGGCGCGCACCGTTAGCATTGTCCGACTCGAACAGTCATCGAGACCCCCGAGGAGGACCATGGATCACCTGTATGAAGCCGCCAGCACATTGATCGTGACCCTGTCGAATTTTGTCTGGGGCTGGCCCGAGCAGCTCCCGCTCATCGTCGTTCTTCTCGTCGGTACCGGACTCGTGACGACCTTCCGCCTCGGGTGGATTCAGATTCGGTACTTCCGGCACGGGGTTCGAGTTCTCCGGGGCGAGTACGACGATCCGGAGCACGAGGGTGATCTCTCACACTTCCAGGCTCTGTCGACGGCGCTGTCGGCGACGGTGGGGATCGGCAACATCGCCGGGGTGGCGACGGCCATCCACTACGGTGGCCCCGGCGCGCTCTTCTGGATGTGGGTGACGGCGGTCTTCGGGATGGCGCTCAAGTACACCGAGTGCACTTTGGCCATGAAGTTCCGGACCATCCTGGCCGACGGATCGGCGGCCGGCGGGCCCATGTACTCCATCGAAAGAGGACTCGGCAAAGCGTGGAAACCGCTTGCAGTGGCCTTTGCCCTCTTTGCGGTGATCTCTTCTTTCGGTTCGGGCAATGCGGTGCAGTCGTTCACCGTGGCGGACCAGTTCCGACAGGATCTCGGTGTTCCGACCTGGATCACCGGCGCCGTGATGGCCTCGCTGGTGGCCATGGTCATTCTCGGCGGAATCCGCCGCATCGGCAGGGTGACCTCAAAGCTCGTGCCGTTTATGGCCGTGCTCTATGTCGGGTCCGCCATGCTGGTCCTCGCGCTCAACATCGCCGAGGTTCCCTCGACCCTGCTGCTCATCTTCAGGTCGGCATTCGAACCGGCGGCCCAGATCGGGGGCTTTGCCGGCGGCAGCTTCATCTTCATGCTCACGTGGGGGATCAAACGAGGACTCTTCTCCAATGAGTCGGGTCAGGGTTCGGCCCCGATCGCCCACGCCGCTGCAAAGACCGATGAGCCGATCCGCGAAGGCGTTGTCGCCATGCTCGGCCCGTTCATCGACACCCTGATCATCTGCACCATGACGGGGCTCGTGATCATCACCTCCGGTGTTTGGCACGACAAACAGGAACAGCAGTTGGTGGTCAACGAACAGGCGGCTCTCGTCGCCGTCTTCGATGGGGCCGCGGTCGAGGTCAACGGTGAACTCAAGGACTCGGATCTGGCCACCGGCCGTCTTCGCGTGGCCGACGGCCAACTCGATGGTTTCGATCTGATTCGAAACCACTCGGTTGTGGACGATCCGGAGTTCCTGCTCAGCGAGAACGCGGTGCTCTTGACCAGAATGCAGCCTTTCAACGGGTTCCTCGAGCTCGACGAAGGTTCCCAGGGCAAGCTCGAGCTGGCGAGGGTCCTCGACCTCGACGGCCAACCCGTAGACGGGAGCCTGGTCATGCGGGGCGCCGCCATGCAGAACGGGTCGCCGCTGACCGCCTGGGCCTTCCAGCGCGGCCTCGGCAAGCTCGCGGGAGGCTACGGCTATCTGCTGATCACGTTGGCGGTCTTTCTCTTCGGGCTGTCCACCGCCATCAGCTGGTCGTACTACGGCGACCGGTCGATCCTCTATCTCGCGGGCCCGAAATGGGTGATGCCCTACCGGATCTTTTTCTGCGTCGCGCATTTCCTCGGGGCGGTCTACTCCCTCGAGCTTGTCTGGGCCTTTGGCGATCTGGCGCTCGGTCTGATGACCATTCCGAACCTCATCTCCATCCTTCTGCTGACCGGGATCGTCAAGAAGTGGACCAAGGAGTATGTCGACGAGGGCGGGCTCGAGCCCCCGGCGAATCTGGTGAAGGCGAAGACGGACCGGGCGCGCCGAGCGTAGTTCTGAATCCTGGGGGGCAAGAACGCCCCACGTCGCAAACGCGAAGACGCGAAGACGCGAAGGATTTCACGAAGACCATCGCATGGGAGACCCGGCAAAACGGGCCGGAATGAGTTCAGGCTGACGCGGAAACGACCTCCTGACCGGACAGGTCGGGTCGGCAAGCAGGATGCTCGCCGCTAAAATGCTGTCGTGTGTTGTGGGGGCAGGCTTCCAGCGTGCCCTTCAGTCTCGATGCGGTCGAGCGGCCATCACCACGAAGTCAAGGACCATCAAGGTCTGCGTCGCCTGCTCTCAGTTGCGATGGCATTGCGATGTTCTTGGCGTTCTTGCGGTGAAACCGCGATGTGTGCTGGTGCCCTCGCGGTTCATTTCACCGCTGGCAGTGGGGGCACCACACGGTGGTGCGGCCGGCGATGCGGGTGTCCTTGAGTTTGGTTGAGCACCGCGGGCACGGCTGGCCTCCCTTGCCGTAGACGTTGAGCCTGACGGCGAAATATCCGAAGTCGCCCGATGGCGTGGCGTAGTCGCGGATGGTGGTTCCTCCCTGGGCGACAGCTTCCTCGATCACGTGTCGGGTCTCGACGGCGAGGCGCCGCAGACGCGGAATCGAGGTCTGGCAGCCCTTGCGGGTGGGCCGGATGCCGGCGCGCCAGAGGGCTTCGGCGGCGTAGATGTTGCCGACGCCCGCGATGAGATGCTGATCGAGCAGGAGCGATTTGACCGGCGACCTGCGGCTGCGGAACAGGGTAGGAATGAGAACCTCCATGGCAGGGTCGAGGGGCTCGATCCCGAGGGCGGCGAGGGACGGGTCGAGGGTCTCCTCTCCGGGTTCGAGCCAGTGAGCGAAACCGAATCGCCGGGGATCGACAAAGCGCAGCTCGGCACCGTCCGAGAGTGACAGCGTCAGGTGGGTGTGGTCGAGCACCGGTTCGACGACGTCGCACAGCATCAGTCGACCCGACATCCCGAGGTGGATCATGAGAGTGCCCGCACTGTCGAAATCGACGAGGAGGAACTTGCCCCTGCGACGGGCTGAGGTAAAAGCCCTGCCACCGACCCTGGACGCGACGAAACCGACATCGAGGGGGCGGCGCATCATCACCGATCGACCGCGGACGGCAGTCACGCTCAGCCCCTCGAGACCGATCTCGATGGCGCGGCGGACAGTCTCCACTTCGGGTAGTTCAGGCATGGGTGGACATCACAGTCTGGGGCGGAAAATTCTTAATTCTCAATTTTTAATTCTCAATTACATTGCAGGGTTCTGTCGTTGCGATGCTAGCCGGGTGCGATGGAATTCAAAATTAAGAATTGAGAATTCAGAATTTACGAGTCGGCGTATCCCGGAATGTCCTCGAGCCTGATCCGGCTTTTCATGAAGCTCCCGGTTCCGCGTCCGACGAGGCGGTCTCGGTCGTCTCTGAGCTCGGCATCGGCGATGAGCAGGCTCCTGGTTTCGCTGACGAGGGCTGCCCGTGGCGATCAACGTTCCTTCAGTTACCGTGCGGAGCAGCTGGATGTTGAAGTTCGTCGTGAGGACGAAGACGTCCTCGACCACCGAGTTGGCGGCAAAAAAGGCGGCGTCGTCCAGGGCCTTGAAGTAGACCGATGCCGTGGACCGCTCCGGCGGCGTGGAAGAACTTCGGGTCGACCTCGATGCGGATCTCGGCTTCTCCGTCGCCGATGGCGATGGTTGGCTTGAAATAGTCGTTGATGGTCGCCGCGGTGAGATACATCCGCTCGAGGCGGCGGAAGTGCTCCGACCTCGCGGCGGTGGAGCGGGTGCGATGGAATTCATCATTCATCATTCAGAATTCATCATTCCCGATCGAGCGTCAGCGAGATCGGGCAGTGGTCCGATCCCAGGACATCGGCGTGGATCCCGGCGTCGACGACTCGGTCGAGAAGATCTTCGGAGATAAAGAAGTAGTCGATGCGCCAGCCGACGTTGCGTTCGCGGACGCCCTTGCGGTTCGACCACCATGAGTAGGCGCCGGTGGTCTCCGGGTTGCGATGCCGGAAGATGTCGACATAGCCGTGATCGATGAAGCGGCTGACCCACTCGCGCTCCTCGGGGAGGAAACCGGTGTTCTTCTTGTTCGACTTGGGATTGGCCAGGTCGATCTCCTGGTGGGCGGTGTTGACGTCGCCGCAGATGACGATGGATTTGCCGGCTTTGCGCTGGGCCTCGGCGTGCTGGAGGACCGCTTCGGAGAAGTCGAGCTTGTAGGGCACCCGGCTGAGGTCGTTGCCGCCGTTGGGGAAGTAGCCGGTGTAGAAGAGAAACGAGCCGTAGTCGGCGATGATGAGCCGGCCCTCGGAGTCGAAGCGTTCTTCGTCGAGTCCTCCCAGGGTCACGGATTCGGGCGCGATCCTCGAGTAGAGCCCGACCCCGGAGTAGCCCTTCTTCTCGGCCGGGTGGATCCATGTCCGATAGCCGTCGGGCTCGCGAAGCTCGGTGTCGAGCTGTTCAGGGAGCGCGCGGGTCTCCTGGAGCCCGAGGACATCGGGCTGCTCGGCGGCGAGCCACTCGGTGAAAGCCCTTGTTGCCGCAGGATCGCAGGCCGTTGACATTCCAGCTGAAAAGGCGAATCGTCTTACTCTTCGGCATCGGTTCCTCCGCCGTAGAGAACCCGCTCGACATCGTCGAAATTCGCAACCGCGATACCTCTTTCTTTGGCGAGCGCGTGCTCCCTCGGGGTGTTGAAGCCCCAACCCGCCAAGACCGGCCGGACGCCGAGGGGCGCCACCGTCTCGAGGTGGTTGAGCTTGTCATCGACAAAGGTGATCTCATCGAAGGGCTCATCGAGACGGTCGCGGAGCGCCGTGAGGTGGGCCGTCTTGGAAACCCCGGTCTCCTTGTCGAGGATGAGATCGGGCGCGAAGAGATCGCCGACCCCGAGGTGCGCGAGCAGCAGCTCGGCCGAGCGACGGTCCTTGGCGGTGGCCAGCGCGATCTTCGCCTCCGACGAGCGCCGTCGGAGCAGTTCGAGGAACGCGGGATAGGGCGCGTGCAACTCGAGCCACCCGTGGGTGTCGAAGGCCCGGGCGGTGTCGCGTTGCTCGTAGAATCCCCGGTGAAATGCCGCCATCCAGTCGGGATCGATGGTGCGGTAGAAGGTGTCGTAGGCGCCCTGATCGGTGAGCTCGAGGAAGTTGTCCAGGGCCTTGAGCGAGACCCCGAAGTCCTCGGCGCGGTTGCCCAGGGGCATCATGGACTCGAAGGACACCATCACCGGGTCGTTGATGAGCTCGAGCGAGTGCCAGCGACCCGCGCCGCGGCGCGAACGAAGTCGGGCGAGGAGCGGGGAGTCGGACTCCATGGTTTCATACGTCGCGAGGGCCGTCGCAAAGACCTCGCGCAGGCTGTCGCAGACCACACCGTCAAAATCGAGGGCAAGTACTTTCATAGACGCGGAAGTGTAACCCAGCGCCCGGGCAGGCCGGCCACAGAGCCCCGGAGTCACAGAGGGCAATTGATCATCGTGGTGCCCCTCATCTCCCCGTGGGCCCGGTAGGTTTGGCCAAGCTCCGCAAAGATCGCCAAGCAGATCCATCGCAAGAGGCGCAAAGACCATCTCAGAAACCACAAAGACCCGAAGTCACGAAGGACCCACCAAGAGTCCTTGAGGCAGGCAGGCGTGTGGTCGACCGGCCTCGAGGGTCATCGTGATTTCTTTGTGTTTTCGTGCCTTCGTGGTTGTGGAGATGTGGTCCTTGGCGATCTTTGCGTCCGGGCCTCGCGGACTTCGCGGGGCTTGGCCGATCCTCCAGGGGTCTACGGACAGATGAGCTTCGCGAAAGCCCTGACGTCGGTCTCGCGCTCTTTATCTCTGAGGGTTTAAGATCTTTCTATGGGGTGGCCCACTTGCCGTTGGTGACTTTGGCGAGCTCGAGTTGGGGCTCGGGGCCTCCTTCGTAAATGGTGGGCACGGGGATGCCGGTGGCTTCGAATGTCTCGACGATTCTCTCCTGCACCTTGATCGCCGATGGACCGCTCATCCCGATGCAGACCATCCGCGCGTTGTCGTCGGGGGCCGCGCCCTTGTAGACGAGACATCCCTCCCAGTCCGGCTCGGGTTCGAGGCGGGCGAGAATGGCGAGCACGAGTCCCTGGGTGCCGATTTCCTGGAAGACCCGGGCGGCCTCGGCCCGGTCATAGACAAAACTGTAGGTGGATTCCTGGTTCATGGGCGTTTTGTATCACGATCGTGCGGCGATCACCATGTCATAATCCCGCCCCTCGTTCGTTTGATGGCCAGAAGGAGCTGTTCATGACCATCCTGTTTCGCACCGCGCCGCGCTTCCTCGTGCTCTCGTTGCTCATCACCATCGGGTGCGGCGGCGGGCCCGTCGACGAACTGGCCATCCCCGATACCCCTGACGGCACCGTGAGAGTCGTTCTCGACGGTCTCGTTCAGCACCACCCCGAGGTGGTGTGGAACGCGCTTCCGGCGTCCTACAAGGAGGATGTCTCCGATTTGAGCCGCGAACTGGCCGATACCGTCGATCCCGCCGTCTTCGATCGTGCGGTCGCGGTCGCGCGCAAGGGCGCCGTGGTTCTTCAGCGCAAGAAGGACCTCATCCTCTCGAGCCGCTACCTCGAGCAATCGCCGGTTGACGCCGCGACCGTCGATGCCTTCTGGGAGGCTTCGATCCACATGCTCGACACTCTTCTGGCCAGCGATCTGGTCGATCTCTCCACCCTCAGGGAACTCGATGGCAAGGTCCTTCTGGCCACGACGGGGAGCGCGCTCATGGATTATGCGGCCGCAGATGCCATCCGAGAGCGAGGAGATGGCGAGTTTTTCCGACACGGTGACCGCGTGGGAGCAGACCGAGGTCGAACTCCTCAGTGAAGAGGGAGACCGGGCGGTGGTTCTGCTCACGGTCCCGGATGAGGAACCCATCGAGATGCCGATGGTCCGCATTGAGGGTCGCTGGATCCCCACTGAGCTCGCTGACCAGTGGCCGGCGGCGGTCACGGATGCCCGGACGAAGATCGAGATGCTCGGTAGCGACGAAGCGGCCCAGATCAGGGTGCAGGTGCTCTTCGGCATCGGGATCGTCGAGGGCTTTATCGATCAGATCGATGAAATGGAGACGACCGATGAGTTCGACGATCTCGCTCGGAGGCGTCCTCGGCAACATCATGGCGACCCAGGGCGCCCAAGGTGCCATGACCGACGGCTGATCCGCGACCCGAGTCGAATCGAGCTGCGGGTGGCCGGTCCAACAACACTCAGCGCAGAGCCGCGGATGCGCACCGTCGATCTCGACCGGGTGGTGTCGGATCCCGCCTTTGAGTCAGCGGTTTAGGTTGCCGGTTCGCACAATGGAACCGCGAAGTCGCGAAGTACGCAAAGACCCCGCCAAGAAATCTCCTTGACCCATCACAGACGTTGAGGAACGGAGTCACTCTCCGGTACTGAGTGGGCCCGGGTCAAGACTGCGGTGCTTTGCGAACCCTTGGCGTGCTCCGCGTCTTGGCGGTTCCATTGTTCCTCGTCGCAGGAGCGTCTCGTATTTATTGTCAACGTTTGTCCCGCGGGTGACTCAGTCCTGGCCTGAGCCTGCGCTCAGGTGGAGCTGAGGACCTCGGCGGGATCGGGGCCGGTGGCCCTCAGGGTCGGGGCGATGGATCCGAGGACGCAGGAGGCGACGGCGAGGCCGAGGGCGGCGGCGAGGAGCCACGGGTCGAATGCAAAGAAGCTCTCGGGCTTGAATGGAAAGTCGGGCAGCCCCGAAATCAGGGCGCGATCGGCTGCCCAGGCAAGGACTGCGGCAACCACGAGACCGCACGCACCGGCCGCGAAACCGACCACGGAGGCCTCGGTCATGAGCAGCAGGCGAATTTCACCTCGGCTCGCACCCACCGCCCGCATGACACCGATTTCGCGCCGTCGGATCATCACCAGCAGGGCGAAGACGTGCATCACGTGGAGCGCCGAGATGGCGAGGATGACGATCCCCACCAGACTCACGGTGGTAAGCAGCACGGTCATGAAGAAGGCCGCACGGCGGGCGCCGCCATCGCGGACCACGAGGCCGAGTCGTTCGACGGCCTCGATGACATCGGCGGCGGCGTCCTTCGAGGCGATCTCGACCACCGCCGAGTGGTAGCCGTCGGCGGCGCCGTCGGGGCCGAGTTCGCGGTTGAGCCGTTGGACGAATCCGAGGGGCATGGTGATGCCGAGCGGAATCGCCGCGTCGGAAAAACCGACGAGGGTCACCCGATCTCGCGTCACCCGCCGCCCCGACGGGCGAAGACTCGACGCGCCGAAGGAAACGTCGAGACCGAGACCGATGAGGGCCTCGGGGTTGACCTTGGGCAGACGGTAGGCGCGCCGGAAGGCGCCGTTGTAGAGCTCGACCATGTGTTCGGAGACGATGACCGGGATCTCCTCGCGGCACTCGCCGGGACCGAAGACCGAGGCGCCGACGCAGATCGCGCCACCGGGGCAGGCGCTGTTCTCACCGCAGGCGAGCCCGATGATCGACGGGTCGACCACGAGGATCGTGGAAGGCCCCGCCGACATCGTCGGCCACCAGCGCGGGATCGATGCCGTCGGCGACGAGCTCGGTCTGCATCCCGGTCCCGATCAGGCTCTCGCCGCCGCTCGCGAGGGCCGGCGCCAGCAACCGCATTTTCGGATAGACCGCGCGCGACACCGTCGATGGCCTTGAGTTTCTCGACCATCGCATCATCGATAGTGTCCTTGCCGAGCTCGATCTTGATCGCCAGCAGGTTGAAATCCGTGCTCTTGCGGTGGACTTCGATTCGCTCGAGGGGGAAGACCTCGCCGAGGAGGACCTCGCGAACTCCGAGCCCGAGTGCGAGAAAGAACACCAGCGCCGCGACGCTCATGGCGATGCCGAGGGCGCCCGCAACGATGTGACGCCAATGACGGGTCAGATCATCGCGGACCGATCGGCCGAGGCCCCGGCCGGTCATCTGCCCGCCTCGGTGGTTTCCACCAGCACACCACCCGACATCCGCAGCAGGCGCCGTCCGGCGGCCTCGATGGCGCCATCGTGGGTGGCGGCGAGGATGGTCAGCGCCATCTCGTGGTGGAGGGTCGACAGGAGGTCGAGGATCTCGCCGCCGGTGGCGGTGTCGAGGTTGCCGGTCGGCTCGTCGAGCAGAAGCAACCGCGGCCGGTTGAAAAGCGCACGGGCGATGGCCACCCGCTGGCGCTCGCCGCCGGAGAGCCGGGTGGGCCGCAGGGCGGGGGAACCGGGCAGCCCGACGAGATCGAGGACCTCCGTCGCCCGGGCGCGTTCGCCCCTCGCGCCGGCCTCGCCGCCGTCTCCGAACCGCGCCGCCAGAGCGACGTTCTCGGCGCAACTGAGGTGGTCGAGCAGGTGATAGGCCTGAAAGACAAAACCGACCGAACGCTGGCGATAGTGGGCGAGATCGCGGTCGCCGAGGGATGAGAGATCGCGGCCTTCTATGGTGACGCTGCCCTCAAATCCACTGTCGAGTCCGCCGACGATGTTGAGCAGGGTCGACTTGCCGCACCCCGAGCGGCCGACCAGCGAGACGAAGTCACCGGCATCGATCTCGAGGTCGATGCCCTTGAGAACATCCACCTCCGAACCCGGATAGCGCTTGCAGAGCCCACTGATCGAAATCACCAACGGAGTATAGCCGCCCGGGCTTCAGATCCGGCGTTGAACCACAAAGCCACAGAGCCACAGAGGCCGCACATACTTGATCACTGTCGTGGCCCGGATCGCCCCGGGGGCCCGGCAGGTTTGGCCAAGCACCGCAGAGATCGCCAAGGTCATCCAGCGCAAAGGGCGCAAAGACCATCGCAGAAACCACCAAGACCCGAAGTCACGAAGGACCCACCAAGAGTTCTTGAGGCCGGTCGGCTTGTGGCCGACCGGCCTCAAGGTTCATTGTGATTCCTTGTGTCTTCGTGCCTTCGTGGTTGTGACGATGCGATGCTTGGTGATCTTTGCGTCCGCACTTTGCGGCCTTTGCGGTGTTTGGCCGAACCTGCCGGGCCCTCGGAGGGGTGAGGATCACGAGGACCGTCACCTTCGCCGTGCCTTCTGTGCCTCTGTTTTTCTGAGGTGAAAACGAACGCTCGGGTCAGGGCCTACGTCTCGACTTCGGCACCGACGCTTTGGCGGCGGGGGCGTCGGACATGGGCAGGGTATTCCTCCGGATGCCGTCGTGTTTGTAGAGCGCCTCGGCGACGGCTCCGGCGGTGGGGACGAGGCCGATCTCGCCGACGCCCTTGGAGCCGTAGCCGCCGACACCGTCGGGTACCTCGACGAGGATGACCTCGATCGGTGGCGTGTCTGCGGCCTTGAGGATCCCGAGGTCGCGCAGCAGCAGCGAGTCGGGGACGCCGTCGGTGCACGGAAAGTCTTCCGACAGGGCATAGCCGAGCCCCATGTGGACGCCGCCCTCGACCTGTCCGGCGCAGAGCTGGGGATTGATGACGCGGCCGACGTCGTGCGCCGCCACCACCTTCTCGATGAGCCCGTCGTCACCCATGACGACCACCTGGGTGGCGTAGCCGAAGGCCATGTGGGTGACGGGCTCGTCGACATCGGCGCCGGGTGGGGTGGTGAAGTCGACGATGTACTCGCCGTGGAACGACTGCCCGGCGAGCTTGTCGATCGATGATCGTTCGAGCGCTGCCGCCAGCTTGACCGCCGCTTTGCGGCCCGCCGCGGTGCACAACGCGGTGGCCCGCGAGGCCGTGGTCATCCCGCACTCCACCCGTGGGTCGCTGACGGTGCGGACCCGCATCAACTCGACATCGAGCCCGGTCTCCTCGTGCGACGACCTGGCCGGAGAATGGTGTGAAGCCCCTGGCCCATCTCGGTGAAGCCGGTGAGGATCTCGAGCCGACCGGTACCGCCGATCTCGATGAGCACCCGGCCCGTGTCTTCGAGCCCATTGCCGATCCCGGTGTTCTTGATGCCGCAGGCGATGCCCGCCTTCGGCGCCGTCTTGTAGGCTTCCCGGACGGCTTCGAGGGTGCGTCGGATGCCGCAACTCTCGTTCATCAGCTGACCTGTTGCAAAGCGGTCGCCCGGGTCGAGGACATTGCGCTCGCGGATGTCGTAGCCGTCGAGCCCGACCTTCTCGGCGAGCCGGTCGAGGACGCCCTCCATGGCGAAGGCGGCCTGGTTGGCGCCGAAGCCGCGCATGGCGCCGCACGGCGGGTTGTTGGTGTAGACCGTGCGCGCCTCGACGGCGACATTGGGCACGCGGTACGGACCGCAGGAGTGGCCGGCGGCGCGTTCGAGAACCTTGCGCCGACCGAGGCGTAGGCGCCGGTGTCGCCGATCATCCACGCCTCGACGGCGGTGAGACGTCCGTCGGCGTCGCAACCGGCGCGGTAGCGCATGGTGATGGGGTGGCGTTTGGGGTGGATCCGAAGACTCTGCTCGCGGGTCAGGACGATCTTGACGGGCCTCTGGAGGAGCCAGGCGGCGAGCGCGGTGTGGCCCTGGACCGAGAGATCCTCCTTGCCGCCGAAGGCGCCGCCGTTGGTCACCAGCTCGACTTGCACCCGGGCGGGCCGGATGGCAAGGATGGCGGCGATCTGACGCTGGTCGTCGTGGACGCCCTGGCCCTGGGAGTAGACGGTGAGCCGGCCGTCGTCGGTGGGAATCGCGAGCGCGGCCTCGGGTTCGAGGAATGCGTGCTCGATCCGCTGGGTCCGGAACTCGGCCTCCACCGTGTGGGCGGATTCCGCAAGCGCCCGTTCGACATCCCCGCTCCGGAAGGCGCAGACCTCGAGGAGATTGCCGGCGTGGTGGAGTACCGGCGCACCCTTCTCCAGCGCCCGCTCCGGGCTGGTGACCGGTTCGAGCACCTCGGACTGGACCTCGACCCGCTCGGCGGCGCGCCGGGCGTGGTGCCGGGTGTCAGCCACGACCACGGCGAGGACATCGCCGATATAGCGGGTCGTTTCGCCGGGTGCCACCATCACCGGCCAGTCGTTGATGATCAACCCATGCCGCCGCACCCCCGGGATGTCGTCGGCTGTGAACACCTGCACCACCCCCGGGGCGGCCTCGGCGGCGCGGGTGTCGATGCCGAGGACCCGGGCCCGCGGGTGATCCGACAGCACCAGGCAGCCGTGGAGCATCCCGTCGACCGCCATGTCGGCGACAAAGGTCTTTGTCCCGAGGACCTGATCGTGGCCCAGGTAGCGGGGGCTGGCGCCGCCGATGCCATTTTGCGGGGCCACGGCCGGCAGGGTTTCTCCCGATCCGGCAAGCTGGATGGCATCGACGATGCGGTGATATCCGGTGCAGCGGCAGAGGTGGCCGGCCAGGGCCTTCTGCACGCGTTCGCGATCATCGGTGAGACCGCGGTTGACGAGGTGGGCTGCGCGGATGGCAATACCGGGTGTGCAGAACCCGCACTGGACCGCGCCCGCCCGGACAAAGCTCTCGGAGAGGAGCTGCCGTTGGTGCTCGGGCAGCCCTTCGAGGGTCGTGACCTCGCGGTCCGCGACCTGGACCGGATCGAGGAGGCACGCCAGGGCCGGTTTGTCATCGAGGAGGATGGTGCAGCAACCACAGACCCCCTGGGGCGAGCACCCATCCTTGACCGTGGTGATGCCGAGGTTCTCACGCAGGACGTCGAGTAAATGCTGGCCCTCGTCGTACTCGGTGCTGATTTCGTGGCCGTTGAGTACGAAGACCAACGTCGGCATCAGCTGGTCCTCCCGGAGATGACCCGGCCGCGGGCGCTACAAGACCGCGATTCCGAATTGTAGCGCCGGCGTCCCCGCCGGCGATGAGACGAGTGTTGACCGGACCACACGACCCCGGAGCGGGGATCTTCGGGTAAAATCACTTGATCGCTCCGTTCTTGATGCCAATGATCTCGGCCGTTACCGATACGGCGATCTCCTCGGGGGTGTGACTCGAGATGGCGACGCCGATCGGCGCCCGGACTCGTGCCAGCGCGTGCCGGTCGCAGCCGGCTGCCTCCATCGCGGTAAAGAGCTTGCGGACCTTTGTCTCGCTTCCCATGAGCCCGAGATAGCGGACCCGGTGGCCCAGGAGATTCTCGACGACCTGCCGGTCGTGTTGGTGGCCATAGGTCATGACGACGACCCACGACCGGTCGCCCTCGGGGACGTGATCGCCGATGCGGTCGTAGTCGACCACCAGCTTGCGGTGGGCGAACGGATTGTCGTCCATGGTCTGGAGCTCGGTGCGATTGTCGAGCACGACGATGCGGAAGGGGAGGGTGGCCATCACCCGCGACAGGGCGAGGGCGACGTGGCCGCCGCCGACGATGGTCAGGGTGTCGAGCAGACCGATGGGGCACGTAAACGCCCAGTTTTCTCCGCGACGCTCGAATGCTTGGGCCTGGGCGAAGCCTTGATCGAACTCAAGTCCCGCCGATCCGAGCGTCATCGTTCCGGTCTCGTGATCCTGCAGCGTTGCGATGATCTTCTCAATCTCTTTTCCGTCGCGCCGCGACAGCGGCAGGACGGAAAAGACCTGCACACCGCTGCAAAGGGTCCCATCGCCCTTTTCGGTGTGGACGAAGTCGACGAGCTGAGCATCGCCGCGGTGGGAACGCGCCCGATCGACCATCGTGTGCTCGGCGGCGCCGCCGCCGATGGTCCCCGACTGACCGTCTTGGGTGACGACCACGAAGGTTCCGGTGACACCGGGACCGAGCCCGAGTGGTCAACGACCATCACCAGGACCGGCCGCTTGTCGGAGGCAAGAGCGTCAAGAGCAAAGACCCAGAGATCGGCACTCGGATAGGGCTGAGCTTTCATAGGGCTATTGTAAGGCGTCGGTTGCGGTCACGGATCCACATCTCCGGCCTTCTGGTCCGCCTTCGGCGGCCCAGCGTCGCACCATCGGCGTGGTCGCGCGGGGGAAACGGGGAGGGCTGCGACCACGCCGATGGCACGCCGGCGGCCTCCCTCTTCGCCGGAAGAGCCAGGCAGAGGCGCGCTTCCCGAGGGAGCCCGGCAGCGCCATTGTGCGGGAGGCGCCGCGCCGCTGGAGGGTCGTTCCGGCACGATAGCGTGCCCGGCACCCCGTCGTGGCGCGCTTTCCGCGTTCTGTCGAGAATCAGGGATTCGGGTAGAGAAGCCGCCAGGTCATGGCGCGAATCTCATCGAAGAGGAGCGAGACAGTAGTTGCCTTTCCGCTTGGCACGGCTCCGGAAAGGGAGAGAATTCGGAGGTGAGCGTCGACCTCCTTCGCGGAAGCATAGGCAATCCGCCAATGATGGAGCCGATCTCTTCCGAATCGCCCGTGCCCCTCGGCGAGGTTTGCCGGCACCGAAGACGCCGATCGGATCACTTGATCCGCGATTGACTTGAGTGGAGCAGGGACTCGCTTGACGAGATTGATCGCCTCGGCCGCTGCTTCGATGGCCTTCTCGGTGGCGATGAGGTTCGATTTCGGGAGCGCGTTGTTCATGGTTACCTCCGGGTCGTTCATGCACTTCCCACAGTCGATTGGATCTTCGGGGTCAAGGGGTCGCCGTCCGACGGCGATACATTTCACCCCTTGACCCCGGAGATCCCATCGACTACGTGTCTCTTCCAGAACGACCCGGAGGTAACCGTGAACATCGGGTTCGGGAGAGCGCATCGGTCGCTGATGTCTGCCGCTGATCGCTGCCGCTGGCGCTGCCCCTGCCCCGGGCGCAGATTCTCTCGGTGCCGGCCTTCTGGTCCGCCTTCGGCGGCCCAACGTCGACCGAGCATCGTGGTCATGCAAGCTGGCCGGGAGGTTTGTGACCACGCTGCTCGGGCGCCGACGGCCTCCATCCGAGCCGGGAGAGCCGTCCCGGATCGCGGTTCCCGGGGGAGCCCGGTCAGACAATGTGCGGAAGGTGCTGTGTCGCCGAAGGGTCGGTGAAGCACATTGTCAGACCCGGCACCCCGAGGGGCGTGATTTTCTTCGGATCCTGGTGCGGTGGTGGACATCCCGGGTCCGCATGCTCCGGTGTGCGATTCCCTGCTAGGATTGATTAATAGAAATCGTCAATTCTACGAGACATCGTCTCAGATTTGAGAGGGGTATCGATCATGAAATCGTCCACTCGAGCATGCACGGCCGGTTGGATATTGGCGGTGTTTGTCATGACATCCCTCGTCTCCGCGTCAGAAAAACGATTCTAGAAAAGGGACGTTGGCTCGACCGCGGCGTTGAAAGACGGGCGGGCCGACGGCATGGCGGCGTGGTCCGTGGACTCCGGCGGTGGTGAATCGAGCGGTGGGGGCCTTTCTCTCACCGCGACCATCGGTCAGCCGGACGCGGGTCTGATCTCGCAGTGTGGGACCGCTCTTGCGGGTGGTCTCTGGGCGGACGCAGTCGATTTTCAGCCCGTCTTCTGCAACGGCTTCGAAAGTGGCGGCACCGGTGGGTGGAGCGCAATCGCCGGCGGGACGAGTAGGGGGAGACATGAAAACTCGAATGACCGTTTTTGTATTGTTGGTGTCGATCACGGTAGTGGCCGCACCGCTGGGGACCGAGTTCACCTACCAGGGTGTTCTCTCTGACGGGGGAGCGCCGGCCTCTGGAGTCTTCGACTTCCGGTTTTTCCTCTACGATGCCGAGGCCGGCGGTTCGCAGGTCGGGTCCGTGGTTCTCATCGAGGACCTGACAGTAACCGACGGACGCGTCACTGCTCAGCTCGACTTCGGCAGCGTCTTCGACGGCACCGCCCTGTGGCTCGAAGTCGGCGTGCGCGACAGAGTTCCACCGGTGCCTACACCGTGCTCTCGCCCCGGCAGGAGCTCACGGCCGCGCCCTTCGCGCAGCATGCGGCCACTGCCGAAGTGGCGACGATCGCCGGCCACGCGGCCACGGCCGATTGTCGCGACTGGGCCGACGACTCGGATTTCCTCGATAGCCGAACGGCATCTTCTACCTGACGTGGTCGAACTTTATCGGCATCCCCGGCGATCTCGCCGACGGCGATGACGACAGCCTTGCCGATCTCAGCTGCAGCGCCGAAGAGATCGCTCGCTGGAACGGAAGCGCCTGGAACTGCAGCTCCGACGACGACACGCCGTATGCCCGAACGTACGTGGTCAGTCCGGTGGGAACGACGACGCAGAACGGCACTGCGTTGCGGAACGCCATCGCCGCCATCCCGACGCCGTATTCGCAGGAAAACGCAGTGCTCCTGAAACTCGAGCCGGGAGTGTATGACGTGGGTGACACGGGGATCGAGATCGGGTGGTGGATGACCGTGCAGGGAGCGGGCCGCGGTCTGACCAAGATCACCGGTGCGGTCTGTCAGACCAGCCCGGTGGTTTTCAGTATCGTTTGGCCACGTGCCGGCGTCCGGACTCTCACCATCGCGAATACGTGTTCGGATGGTGGCGCGACTGCATCTGTTTTGGGAGTTTCGGCAGATGACGTCACCGTCGAGAGTGTACGACTCGAAGCGACGGGCGCGTCGAATGTGAACCGTGGTCTCGTGACCAACCCGGGCACCAGCGATTTGCGGCTCAACGACGTCGAGATCAGTGCAGAGGATGGTGTTTCTGGCAACATGGGTGTGCTCAACTGGACGGACAATGCGACCTTCGACAACGTCACCGTCGAAGCCACCGGCGGGAATCAGGCGGTTGCGTTCTACAATGAGGGTGATTCCGTTACCGTGAAAATGAGCCGGTTGGAAAGCTCGGGTGGATCGGTCTACTCTTACGGGCTGGAGTGCTCCAATGCCCCGGATCTACTGATAGAACAGACTGAGGTTGCCGGAGAGAGTTGGGGAGTCCGTCTGAACCAGGTCACGGGGATGCTGGTCGATGTTCTGGCCTCGGGAGTGACTGCCATCTACATCGACAACTCGGCGCCGATCACGATGACCAATGTCACCGCTGATGGGGTCCTCGCGGGGATCGATTCCAACACCTCTGACGTATCCGTCATGCACGGCCGAGCATCGGTTCGCTTGACTCGGTGCGTCGATTGAACAGCGGAGCCGTCACCCTCGAAGGCGTGATCCTGCATGGAGGACCGGTTTCAGGAACGGTGACCTGCACCGCGTGTATGCGGAACGGCACCTTCAGCGCTTCGGGTTGTCCGTAGGAGCTCGATCCACAACGGGGGCAGGAGCTCCGCGGGGGTAGTTACCGATCCCCGTGTAGGAACATCAGCGCCTTCTCCGGGGTCAGCGGCGCGTCGTAGACTCCCGTGCGATCGGGTCTGAAGGCCCGCAGCGCGTCGAGTAGCGCGAAGTAGACCCCGATGCCGTACATGAAGGGCGGTTCGCCGATGGCCTTGGAGTGCATCACCGCCTTCGGGTTGTCGGCGTCGTCGAGGAAGTGACCTTCGAGGATCGGCGTGCTCAGGATGTCCGGGATCTTGTAGGTCGAGAGGGTGTCGGAGACGTTGCGGCCCTCGTGGAAGACGAGCTCCTCCATGGTCATCCAGCCGAGACCCTGGACGAGCCCGCCCTCGAGCTGACCCATGTCGACCTTCTCGGCGAGGCTGCGGCCGCCGTCGTGGACCATGCCGACGCGGTCGACGGTGTAGATGCCGCGCAGGCAGTCGACGGTGACCTCGATGATCGCGGTGCCGAAGACGTGGTAGGCGAAGGGCTCGCCTTGCTCGGTCTCCTTGTCGTACCAGAGACCGGGGGTGGCGTAGTGGGCGTGGGCCGAGAGGTTGACCCTCCTGGTGTAGGCGGTCCAGACGAGATCGTTCCATTCAAGCTCGGTGGGTTCGCCGTTCGCCAAAACCACGCCGGCGGAGATCGAGAGTTGGTCGCACGGGGTATCGAGACGCTCCGCCGCCACTGACAGCAACCGGTCCGAGATGGCGCGGCAGGCGAGCTCGGTGGCGCGGCCGTTCATGTCGGCGCCCGATGAGGCGGCGGTAGGGGAGGTGTTGGCCACAGTCCTTGTCGTCGTGCTTTCGATCCGGATCCTGCCCCCGGGAAGCCCGAGGGTCGCAGACGCCACCGCCAGGATCTTGGCGTTGACCCCCTGGCCCATCTCGATGGCGCCGGTGGAGACGCTGACGCTGCCGTCGGTGTAGACGTGGACCAGCGCCCCGGCCTGGTTGAGGATGGCGTTGGTGAAGGAGATTCCGAAGCAGACGGGCATGGCGGCGACGCCGCGCTTGGTCAGCCGGGATGCGGCGTTGTGAGCCGCAATTTCGCTTCTCGAGCCGACTGAGGTCGAAGCGCTCAGCCGCCTCGGTGAAGCTCCGGCGAGCCTGGCTCCGCTGAACCCGCATCCCGTAGGGGAAGACGATCGTCCTCGGAGAGGAGATTCCTGGCCTGAATCTCCGAACGGGAGAGGCCCATGACCTCGGCAGCCCGGTCGATGGCCGCCTCGATGACGAACATGGCCTGGGGGGCGCCGAAACCGCGGAAGGCGGTGAATGGGATGAGATTCGTCCGGCAGCTCGCGGCGTGGATTCGCGCGTTGGGCACGAAGTAGGCCCCGGTGGCGTGGAAGAGCGAGCGCTCGAGAATGGCCGGCGACAGATCGGCGGCGGCGCCTGCGTTCTGCCAGAGGTGGACCTCGTAGGCGACGATGGCGCCGTCGCTCTTCAAGCCCAGCTTGAAGTCGGACGAGTAGGGGTGGCGTTTTCCGGTGCAGACCATGTCCTCGTGCCGGTTGAGGGTGAGGCGGACGGGCCGGCCCGTGCGCTGCGCGGCAAGCGCCGCCATGACCGCCCAGGGGGTTGCCTGATCCTCCTTGCCGCCGAAGGCGCCGCCGAGCCGGGTGACCTCGACCTCGACGAGGTTCATCGGCAGACCGAGCACCCGTGCGGTGATCCGCTGGACAGCGGTAGGCGCCTGGGTCGAGGACCACAATTTGATCCGGCCCCCCTCCTCTGGGAAGGCGAGGGCGGCCTGGGTCTCGAGATAGAGGTGCTCCTGACCCGCGGTCTCGGCGGAGCCCTCGACGATGACATCGCAGTCGGCCCAGGCGGCATCGACATCGCCCGCATCGAGGGTGCGCGACGCGGTGATGAGCTCACCGGCCGCGGCGGCCTCGCGGGCGTCGAAGATCGGCGGGCAGTTCTTCGAGTTCGAGGGCAACGGCGCGGGCGCCGGCGCGGGCCTGATGCGGGGTCTCGGCCACGACCACGGCCACCGGCTGGCCGATAAAGTGGACCGCTGTCTCGGCGAAGAGCTCCTCGTCCTGGATGATCCCGCCGATCTGGTTGAGTCCCGGGATGTCGGCCGCGGTGAGGACGGCTACGACACCGGGTAGAGCGAGGGCCGCGGTCGTGTCGATGGAAATCAATCGTGCGTGGGGTGCCGGCGACGTGACCGCCGCCGCGTGGAGCAGCCCCGTCGGGTCCGGCATGTCGTCGATATAGCGCGAGGTGCCGCGGATGTGGGCTTCGAGATCCGGGTAGCTCATGCCGGCACCTCCACGAGCTCGTCGGAGAGCCCGAAGAGCACCTGGAAGTGGGCGAGCACGAGTTGTCTCAACAGCAGACGCTTGTAGTCGGCGGAGCCCCGGACGTCATCGATGGGGGTGGCTTCGTCGGCGGCGCACCGGGCCGCGGCCCACGCTGTTTCGGCATCCGGTTTGCGGCCGAGGAGCAGCGATTCGGTCTTGACGAGAGCCAAGGGAACCGGTGCGACCCCGCCGGCCGAGAGACCGGCCTCTGCGATCGACCCGTTCTCGATCCTCAAAGCCGCCGCCGAGTTGACGCTGGCGATATCGAGAAACGTCCGTTTGGATACCTTTTCGAAGTTGAACACGAGGCCGGGTCGACGGCGAATCCGGATCGACTCGACGAGTTCACCGGGTCTGAGGTCGAGGGTCTTGTAGCCGAGGTAGAAGGCGCGCAATGGGAGTCTGCGTGAGGCTTCGTCGCCGACCAGTTCGAGCTCGGCGTCGAGGGCCATGAGCATGGCGGTCATGTCGCCGATGGGGGATGCATTGACGATATTACCGGCGATGGTCGCCCGTTCCCGGATCGGCAGCGAGCCCATGAGATCCATGGGTCGGATCATGTCGCCCAGTTCCGCTGCGAGTTCGGGGCTCTGTTTCATGTCTTCGGCGGTGGCGCTGCCGGCGAGGACGATCTCGTCACCCTCGGAGCGGATGCCTCGCCTTGGTGTTCGAACCAGGGAAATATTGAGGCGAGCGAAATCGTCGGGTCGCTGGACATAGAGATCGGTGCCGCCGGCCACCGGCCGGTCGTCGCCGTCAGGTTGATCCAGCGGCTCGAGGTCGAGGGTCAGAGCGCGTGCCTCACGGAGTGCAGAGGGGAGAAACCCCTCGCGAACCAGCGCCGCGAAGCGCGGTTCATCGATTTCGATCCGATCGCGGAGCACCGCGAGGATCGCAGCCGTCGCACGTTGGATGGAGCCGTAGCCGGTGCAGCGACAGATGTTGCCGGCGAGGGAGTTGAAGGCCGGCGCCACTTCCCATGTCGAGCAGTTCAGGAGATGACCGACGAGCGAGACGAGAAAACCCGGGGTGCAGAATCCGCACTGCGATGCGCCCTCGTTGACGAAAGGCTGCTGCAACGGTCCGATTCCACCAGGATCGAGACCCTCGATGGTGATGACGTGGCAACCGGAGGCGGCGGCGACCGGCATCAGACAGGAGGTCATGGCGCGGTAGCGGACAGTCCCACCGGTCGGTTCGCCGACGAGCACCACGCACGAACCGCAGTCCCCTTCGCGGCAGGCGTGCTTGGTGCCCTTGAGATCGGCGTCGCCGCGAATCACATCAAGGAGGGGCCGACCAGTCGGTACGTCGAAGGTGACGGTGGAGGCGTTGAGGACGAAGGTGATCGGCCGGCTCATCGGGTGCGCAAACCCTGGAAACAAGAGTGTTCCATGGGTTGAGCGTAGCATGTCTCCTGTCGAAAACCCTGTCTCCTTCAGGTCCGGCCTTCCGGGCCGCCCATGGCGACCCAGCGTCGCCCAATCAGCGTGGTCGTTCGGTGGTAGCGGGGAGGGCGTCGACCACGCTGATCGAGCGAGCGGCGGCCTCCATCGTGGCCGGGAGAACTGACCTCGAGGCGCTCTCCGAGGGAGCCCGGCAGCGCCATTGTGCGCAGCGCGTTGCGGCGCCGGATGGTCGATCCTGCACAATGGCGTGCCCGGCACCCCGCCGCATGCCCCCCTCCCGTGTCTTGCGGAGGGCCTGCGAATCTGGCCCTCGAACGGACGTGTTTCTTACCGATATGATTATTCAATTCTCGGCCACGGCTGTCCGACAGCAGTGGCCGAGAATTGAAGGAGTGGATCATTCAAGCCCCACGATCACTGCTATGGCCATGAAGATCGCGGCAACGCCGATAAGCTGGGCCAATAGCGGGACCATGAAGCGCAACCAGCGCTCGTAGGGGACGCCGGCGAGACCGAGCGAGGCCATGAGGATTCCGGATGTCGGGATGACCATGTTCGAGAAACCGTCGCCGCAGGTGAAGGCGAAGACCGCGGTCTGGCGGGTGAGACCGAGGACATCAGCGAGCGGCGCCATCAGCGGCATGGTGACCGCCGCCTGACCCGACCCCGACGGGATGAAGAAGTTGAGGGTGGCCTGGAAGACGAGCATTCCCTCCGCCGCAACCAGACTCGGCACATTGAGCAGGACGACCGAAGCTGATTGGATGAGGGTGTCGAGGATGAGTCCTTCGTTCATGACCACGGTGACCGCCCGGGCAAAACCCACAACCAGCGCAGCCACCGTCATTTCTTCCATCCCTGTGACTGTGGCCCTGCTGGCTTCCGCGAGGGGCATCCGGGAGATGACGATGGCGACCAGCCCCATGAGGATGAACCCGCCCGCCATCTCGGGCAGCCACCAGCCCCTGGCCTGGACGGCCCAGAGAATAAAAACGAAGATCGCGATGCAGGCCACCACGATGGCAACGTGGGCCTTGGTGAGACGCGGAGGTGCGACTTCCGCGTCGACCTCGAAATCGATATCGGCGATATAGGAGGCACTCGGATCCCGCCTGATCTTGGCGCCATAACGCAGCATGTAAACGAGGGTGATGACCATGCAGGCGGCAAAGAAGACCAACCGGAACCCGACGGCGCTGTTGAGCGGCAGACCGGCGATGGCCTGGGCGATGTTGACGGTGAATGGGTTGGTCGTGGCGGCGGCAAACCCGACCGCTCCCGCGACATAGACGAGCGCCGTTCCGTAGATCCGGTCGCACCGGATCTCCCGCGCGACGATGAGGAAGATCGGCACCAGAGGAATGAACTCTTCGCCCATTCCCAGGGTCGAGCCGCCGATGCCCATGAGCAGCATCAGAACGACGGTCAGGAGCTGCCAGCGATTCCGGAGCTTGTCGAGTACAGCGTGGAGGACGGCGGGGATGGTCCCGGTCTTCTGGAGGATGCCGAAAACCCCACCGATGATGAAGATGAAGAAGATGATGTCGGATGCGGCGATCATCCCGCGCGGAATCGAGCTCAGGAACTCATCGAGACCAACGGGACTTGCCTCGCCCTCCACCGAGTGGGTGAAGACAAGGCCGCTGATCGTGCGGTGTTTGGGAACGGTGGAATAGGTCCCGGCGACGACCATCTCTCGTTGCGAACCGCCGACGAGACGGGTCTCGCGCTCGAACTCACCCGAGGGAACGATCCAGGTCAGAACACAGCAGACAAAGACCACTCCGGTGAGCAACGCGAAAACGTGGGGGACTTTGAATTCTCAATTCTGAATGCTCTCATTCCGTTAGTTGCAGCAGCGGGCGAGGCGAAGAATCCCGCCGAAGTTCGGAAAATCGCCTATCCGTGAGCGGTACTCGTTTCTTCGGGGAACCCTTCGACTCACTCGTCGGACTCGTTCGCTCAGGGTGACAGGATTCGGGCGAACATCAAAATCACCCTTTCCCGAGATGACATCGGGGTTGTCGGTCAGCACCCGGCTGATCTTGGCGAAGGCATCGATGGCCTCGTCAGGGTGGCGGGTCGCGACGGCGGTGGCGAGGGCGTTGATGACCACCGTCATGGCGGCGACGGCGTTGGTGAAGGTCAGGTTGTCGCTTCTGACGGCGACAGAGAGACCGGCCCGCAGGGCGGGGGGCGCGCTGAGCCGGTCGCTGAGGACCACGGTGGCGGCGCCCGCGTCGGCTGCGGCAGTCACCAGCTCGAGACTCTGACGAGAATAGGGAGGGAGAGAAATCACCAGCACCAGGTCGGTGCTCTTGAGCGAGACGAGCTGCTCCCGCGGTGAAGAAAAACCGGTGGACATGGGGTGGGCGGCGACGCCGACCTGGACGAGAGTGTAAGCGGCGAGCTCGGCGAGGTAGGCGGAAATCCCCATCCCGAAGGTGTAGACGTGGTCGGCCGAGAAGACGAGATCGGCGATGGCGGCGAAGACCTCACGGTCGATGTTCTCGACGGTGAGGCGGATGTTGCGTCCCTCGTGGGCGGCCACCGATTCGAGCAGGTCCTCGCCGAGATCGCTGGCGTCGCGATCCTCATCGACCCCGAGTCGACTTTGGAGCAGCTCGACGAGGGCCATCTTGAGCTCGGCAAAACCCGTAAAGCCGATGCGTTGACCGAAGCGGACGATGGTGGCCTCGGAGACTCCGCAACGGCGGGCGAGTTCGGGGACCGACAGAAAGGGAACCGTGTCGAGGTGCTCGAGCAGGTAGTCGGCGATGGTGCGTTGCTGAGGGGGCAGGTCGTCGACGTGGCCGAGGATGCGGTCGCGGACGTCGTTGGCGGTCTTGGCGTTCGGCATGGTCTGGTTCTCTCCGTCTCAGGGCTCGAGAACACTTTAGCGCACCGTTGAAAAAGGCTGAAATGCAACTTGACAGGAGTTCGAGCCAGACCTATCTTAGCAAAGTGATGGTAAAAATTTCATATTGCGAATATTTAGAAACGAACATTTCATTTCCGGAGGAGGAACCATGAGATCGTCGTTGAGACTTGCAGCGGTTCTCGCACTGGTCGTCTTGACCATCAGCGCCGTGTCCGTATCGGCACAGGGCACAACGACCGGCACCATCCGGGGCACCGTCACCGATCCCAATGGTGATGTGATGCCGGGGGTCACGGTCCGGGCGCTGTCGGATGCCCTGGTGTCGGGGCAGCAGGCAGCCGTGACCAGCGGCGCCGGCGTCTACCGTTTTCCGTCACTTCCCGTGGGCAACTATGTCCTCGAAGCGAGCATGCCCGGCTTCCAGCCGGTGCGGCAGGAAAACGTCAAGGTCAGCTTGGGCCAGTCGTTGTCCATCGACCTCCAACTCGGGGATGTCACTATCAGTGAGGAAATCGTCGTCGTCGCCGACGCGATCCAGGTCTCGACGGTGGACAACAACGTCGGCTTCAATCTCGGCGAGAACTTCATCGAGCGGCAACCGCTGGGCCGCGATCCAACGGCGATGATGAACTACGCCCCGGGTATCCAGAACGATCAGGCATACGGTGCGCCGTCAACCTATCAAAACGCCTACAACGTAGACGGCGTCGATGTTTCCGACCCCGAACTCGGGTCCCAGTGGGTGCTTCCGAGCATGGATTGGGTCGAGGAGATGCAGGTCGCGGGTCTCGGCGCCGACGCCGAATACGGCGGTTTCACCGGTGCCATGGTCAATTTGGTCACGAAATCGGGCGGCAACGAGTTCCACGGCGACGCCCGGATCTACTACTCCGGTGGCGGCCTCAACTCGGAAAACACCCCAGAGGGAACCGAAGGGGCCAATTCGGTCAAATCGGATCTCGACGGTAGCGCGAGCTTTGGCGGTCCGATTGTCCGTGACAGTTTGTGGTACTTCGTATCGGGCAACATGCGCCAGCGGGTTGTGGAGCCGTTCTACAGCGCGGGTGCACCATCCGATGATCAGGAGAACAGCGATCGAACCGAGAGCCGCGTGCTCGGCAAGCTGACCTGGCAGATTAACGACGGCAATCATCTGCGCGGCTTCGTCGACTGGGACGATGTGGTGCACGACTACCGTGGGGTCGGTGATCTGACCCTGGCAAGCGGCGCTCAGCGGCAGGAATCACCCAACTATGTCTACTCTCTGAGCTGGGACTCGCTCATCAACAGCCACAATTTCCTCGAGGTCAAGCTCACCGGCTACAGCGGCAGCGATGACCGCCTGGCCTACAACGGAGACATCCCGAACCGATACGATGCGGACACCGGGTTCGACTGGCAGAACCTCGAACAGACCTCGGCTAAGGATGTCAGCCGGGTGGCCGTTGACGCCGCTTGGAGCCTTTTCGCAGACGGTTTGATCACCAAAAGGGATTCGCACAGCTTCAAGTTCGGGGTCAACTACGAGAGCTCCAGCAGCGACTACGTGACCCACCGCAACGGCGGATTCTCCTACTACGACGATTCGTACTACTGCGATTCCATCGACGCCTATTTCGACGATCCGTTCTGCGGCGTCTATTCCTCCACCTTCGGCAGTGAGTGGAATCTCAAAGCCGAAATGGAAGGCCTGCACTTCTTTGCTCAGGACTCGTGGCAGGTCGGCAATCTGGCCATCAACATCGGGGTGCGTTACTCCAAATACGTCGGCAACTTCAAAGACCCCATCTCCGAACCCACAGCGGGAGGTTCCAATGTCTACGACCAGGACATGTGGTCACCCCGGATCGGGCTCGTGTGGGACATCCTCGGCAGCGGAAAGCTCGTGTTCAAGACCCACTACGGAACCTACTACGAGGGTCTGACGGTCACTATGTTCGACCGCGAGGCATCCGGAGACGCACTCTCCGATGCCGAGTACTACGACTACAACTTCGATACCAATGAGTTCGACATTCCCGCGGGCGGTGCCGTCGAAGCCCGTGCCCAGATGGATCCGGGGATCAAGCACCCCGCGGTGGATCAGTTCATCGCCACCGTCGAATACCAGGTTATGTCGGACATGATCCTGGGAATCGACTACATCCAGCGCGACTACAAGAACATCAACACCATGGTGGTGTCCAACGTGGACGACTACGACGCCCAGACCACCACCGGAAGTCCCGTGGACAGCCCGACCGCCGGCGGCACCTTGCCATTCTTCGATCTTCTGGCGCCGCAGGAGTACCTCATCACCAATATCGACTTCGCCACCCGTGACTACAAGTCGGTGGCCCTGCGGGCGAACAAGCGCTACTCCAACGGCTGGTCCCTCGACGGTTCACTGGTCTGGTCCGACTCCAAGGGCACGGCCGACTACAGCCTCGCCGGCTACGGCACCGGGTTTGACGATGCCAACGGTTTCATCAATGCCGACGGCAAGTTGCCCTACAACTCCGAGTGGGTCTTCAAGGTCAATGCGTCGGTGGATCTGCCGTGGACCATGGTCCTGTCGGGCTTCTACCAGTGGCGAAGCGGCGAATATTGGACGCCCTATGTCCGGATGCGCGGCCTCTACTATAACGACCGCACCACGGTCTTTATGACTCCGCGCGGCTCTGAGCAGTATCCCGACCGCAGCACCCTCGATTTGCGGCTCGAGAAACAGGTCAACCTCGGTGGGTCCAAGGCGTTGTCGTTCTTCATCGACGCCTTCAACGTACTCGACTCGGATACGGTGACGAGCTCCTCCGAGCGCTGGGGCGACTACTACTACGATTACACCGACCCCGCCGCCGGCGAGTGGGTCGAGAGTTCGACGTACCAAACCCCGCTGGCGATCCAGACCCCGCGGGAGATCCGGCTCGGCGCCAAGTTCTCCTGGTAGCGCCACCCATCGGGGCGGCCTTCGGGCCGCCCCGTTTCCTGCTGGAGTTGTCATGCGAAAGAACATCGCTCTCGTGCTGCTCGCGCTCTGCCTGGCGGCGGCGATTCTCATGGCCGGCGAGCCGGCCGCAGGCCACCTCGTTCTCAACGGTGGTGGATCCAAGCCGCGCGAGGTGATGGAGAAGTTCATCGAACTCGCAGGTGGTCCGAACGCGGCGATCGTGGTCTTCCCGACAGCCTCCGGCGAGCCCGACACCGGTGAGTACTACCGCGATCTCTTCATCAGCGACTACGGTTGCAGCAGTGTCTTCATCGCCGATGTCAGGACGCGCAACGACGCCGGGAATGCCACCATCGCCGATCGGGTCCGATCTGCGGGTGGGATCTATTTCTCCGGCGGCGACCAGCGCCGCATCACGGAGGCGCTGCTGGGCACCCTGGTCGGCGACGCCGTGCTCGAGGCCCACCAAAGCGGCGCCGTGATCGGCGGCACCTCCGCCGGCACCGCCTGCCAGAGCCCGCTCATGATCACCGGCGACGGCGATTTCACCGTCATCTCCGCCGACAACGTCGAACTCTGGGACGGACTCGGGCTCTTCCCCGGCGTCATCGTCGATCAGCACTTTGTTGCCCGCGGCCGCCACAACCGGCTCATTTCGGTGGTCCTCGAACACCCCGAACTGCTCGGCGTAGGCGTCGACGAGGCAACGGCGGTTTGGGTCCGGCCCAATGGGACCTTCCAGGTTCTCGGCGAGGGTTGGGTCGTCGTCTACGACGCCCATGACGGCCAAATCCACCGCCGCGATGGCCCGGATGGCCGTACCGACCTCGGGGTCCACTCGCTGACGACCCACGTTTTGCTCCCGGGAGAGGTTTTTGACGTCCATAGCAGGGCTGTGGTTGTCGGAACCAGGGCCGGTGGCCGCCGGTGAGCCGCGATCCGGCGATTTCAGCTGTTGATTCGGCGACGAATCTCGATTCATCGACCGAGTTGCTCGAGGAGCTCTGCGCCATCTCCTCGGAAACCGGTGACGCCGCCGGTATCCGGTGCTGCGGGCGGCGGCTGGGCAGGGAACTCGAAACCTTCGGTTTCGCGGTCGAAATCGGGGACGCGGCAAGCGCGGATGGAGCGCCTCAGCCGCTTTTTGAAGCCCGACGGCCCGAGGTGGCGTAGTGGACACGTGCTGGTTGTCGGCCATCTCGACACGGTCCTTGCCGGCCGTGCCCCCGCTCCGCGTTCGACGATCGGCTTCAGGGCACCGGCGCCCTCGACATGAAGGGCGGCTTTGCCGCCCTCGTGGGCGCCCTCGGTCTCATGCGCCGGCGACGGGTATCGAGCCGCCGGGAGATCTCGTTGTGGTGGCCGTCCCCGATGAGGAGATCGGCGGCCCGATTTCCGAAGCCGCGGTGCGTCGCTGGGGCGAAGGGGCGAGGGCGGTTCTGGTGCTCGAACCCGGGTTGCCCGCGACCGACGGCGAGACCATGGTCACCGGTCGCCGCGGTCTGTCGGTGTGGCGTCTCGAGGCCCGCGGCCGTGCGGCGCACTCGGGCCTGGCGTTCGCCGAAGGGAGATCGGCTCTGGCGGCGGCGGCCCAGTGGGCGGCATAGGTACAGTCCCTGTCCGCGACCGACGGCGGACCCATCGTCAACGCCGGCCGGATCATCGGCGGCGACTGCGAGTTCGTCCAGGATCTCGGCGAGGAACACCGCTTTGTCGGCACCTCCCAGCGGCTCAACGTGGTGGCCGGATCGGTGCATCGTCGAAGGGGAGACACGCTATCTGACGCTTGCCGATCGGGATCGAATTCTCGACAGCATGCGGGTCCTGGCCGAAGAGTGCGGCGAGAATTGGGGTGTGGCGATGCACTTCGAGATCGTCGAAGGGATTCTGCCGTCTCCTCCCTCCGCCGCGGGCGCCGATCTCGCCGCAGGACTCGTCGAAGTCGCCGCCGCCGATGGTTGGCGCCTTGATCTCGAGAGCGACAGGGGTGGGGTTTCCTTCCCGAATTTCCTCCCCGATCCCGCTGTGGTGCCGGTTCTCGACGGGCTCGGACCGGTGGGTGGTGGGATGCACACGCGGGAGGAGTTCGTGAGCCTGGTGTCCCTGGAACGGCGGATCAGGCTGATCGCACATGTGCTCGAAGTGCTCTCCAAATAGAACCGTCTTTTTCAATTCTGAGGGCTGATTCTCGAGGTCGAACCTCATTGGTGAAGCGTCCGAGCCGGAGTATCTTGCAGAGCCCCGATCTCCGCCGTGAATCAGACCTCAGAATTGAACGAGTGGATCGTTCAAGGGCCAACTCCGCTCACAAACCGACTTTCTCGAGGATCCTGTCAAAGGCCTCGAGCTCGCCCTTGGTGGTGTAGAAGTGCGGCGACAGCCTTACCGAGCCCTGACGGACCGAGCACACGACTTTGCGCTGAGCGAGTCTCTCTGCGGCCTCCTGGGGCGCCACGCTGGCGGGGCGAGCGGCGACGATGCCGGCGATGGCCTGGCCCGAACCCGGTGAGAAGACATCCCACCCGTGGGCCAAGAGAATTCGGGTCAGCAGCCGGGCGAGCACCTCGACTCTCGCCTGGATCTGCTCGTGACCGACGTTGTTCAACAGATCGAGGGCGGCGGCGAGCCCGGCGGTGCCGACGGTGTTGGTCGCACCCGGCTCGAAACGTCGTCCGCTCTCGAGAAACTCGAGATCGTGGAGAAAAAAGCTCCCGGGCTCTCGTTGGATGTTCCGCCACCCGCTGACGACGGGTCTGAGTTGCTGCCGCAGGGTCGAGGACGTTGCCATGAGCCCGGCGCCTTCGGGCCCGAGCAGCCATTTGTGGCCGTCGGCAACCACAGCATCGATGCCGAGGGCCCGCATGTTCATGGTCATGACGCCGAGCCCCTGGATGGCATCGACCACCATGAGAACGTCCCGTTCGCGACACAGCGTCGCGAGGGCGTCGAGCGGAGCGATCCAGCCGCTGTGAAAGGCCACCCACGAAACGCTGAGCAGCCGGGTGCGGTCGGTGATTGCCGCTTCGACATCGGCGGGATCGATCCGGCCGTCGGGTTGCTGGAAGCGAACGACACGGACGCCTCTTCGCCTCAGGTTCAACCACGGAGCGACGTTGGCGGCGAACTCCTCCTCACCGACCAGAACCTCGTCGCCTTTCTTCCACTCCAAACCCTCCGCGATGAGGGAAAGGCCTTCCGAGGTCGATCGGATGATGGAAATGTCATCGGAGCCGCAGCCCAGCATCTGGCCGCCGAGATGGCGACAGGCAAGCTCAGAGTTGTGCCACTCCTTCGAGTTTGCATAGCCGGTCAGTTGCTGGTCGGTGACCTGGCGCCGCATGGCCTCGGCGACGGGAAACGGCAGCGGGCACACCGCCGCGTGGTTGAGGTAGAGACAGCTCTCCCGGATCGGGAATTCGGGAAGCCAGTGACCGAGATCGAAGGGCATGGAAGGATTGTAACCGGGTTCTGAATCACGCTCGTCGAGGCTCTGACGAGCCCCTCAGATTCCCGGCAGCAGGTGAATCCGTTGCAGCTGCAGAAGCCCCGCCTTGACCAGCGAGTTCGTGTCCTGGAAGGCGAGGGGAACCAGATCGGTCTCGGGAATGTTGGCGGTGTGCATTTGCGGGCCACGGAGAACGCCGTAGCCGGATGCCGGTCCCTTGCGGTCGCCTTTGTCACTCATGGCCCGGGCGAGATCGATCAACGTCTCCCACTGATCGACAGGGAAGTTCGGCTGGGTCGAGAGGGGATAGATGACATAGCCGACTCGAGTTCCGAGGCCGGCGGCGCGGAGAAGATCCGAACGCCCGGCAAGGGTGAGAAATCGCTGGGCCACGACATAGGCGTGCTGCGGGTCGATGTCGCGCAGGACGACGAGATGCTCGTTGTCGGCGAGCTTGAACGGGATGTCAGAATCCCGCATTGCTTCGCGAAGAAGTTTGGTGACGTGGATGCCGATCTGATTGCCGCCTTCGATCGAAGAGGGAAACCAGTCGCCGCTCACCGATTGAAGGCGGACCAGATAGAGACCGACGAAGGTGCTCGTCAGGACGTTTCGCGGGTCTTTGTTGCCCATCATTGCGCGTCGTTGGGCGAGCCGCAATTCGTACGGCATGAAGACCCGGAGAAACTCCAGATCCGGTAGTGGAAGATCGCAGTTCTCGTTTTCGGCAGCCATGGTGCGATGTTCGCAGAACAACGGACAGCCGTCAATCGCCGGCCTGAAGGCCGAGCTGAATTGTGAGTGTTCTTAGTTCTTAGATTTTGAATGACATCGCAACGCCCATCGGAGAACCTGCGATGGTGCGATGTGATTCGCAATCGCATCGCAGACCCCCCGTGGAGCACCTGTGATGGTGTCGATGTAATTAAGAACTCAAAACTAATAACTAACAATTCAGAAAATGCCCCGGGTCTCCCCGGGGCGTATTTTCGTTGGGGTTTTGGAACTAGTTTTTTGTTCGGAGTACGTTGAGTGCCGATCCTGCCTTGAACCACTCCACCTGCTCGGCGTTGAGGCTGTGGTTGAGGGTGATCTCTTCGGTCCTGCCGTCGTTGTGGTGGATGACCGCGGTCACCGGTGAGCCGGGAGTGAGATCGGCGAGACCGACGATGGAGATCCTGTCGTCGACGAGGATCTTTTCGTAGTCGGCGGGGTCGGCAAAGGTCAGGGGAAGCACGCCCTGCTTTTTGAGGTTGGTCTCGTGGATTCTGGCGAACGAGCGGACGATGATGGCCAACCCGTTGAGATGGCGGGGTTCCATGGCGGCGTGTTCGCGTGACGAGCCCTCGCCCCAGTTCTCGTCACCGACGGCCACCCAACGGATGCCACGTTCTTTGTACGACCGCGCGAGCTTTGGCAACGACACGGTTTCACCGGTCTCGATATCGACGCCGTGTCCGGGTTCGTCGGCGAAGGCGTTGATGGCGCCGAGGAAGAGATTGTCAGAGATGTTGTCGAGGTGACCGCGGAAGCGGAGCCACGGACCGGCCTGGGAGATGTGGTCCGTCGTGCACTTGCCATCGGCCTTGAGCAGGACCGGGAGCTCTTCGTAGTCGGTGCCGTCCCACGCGGCGAAGGGGCTCAGCAATTGCAGCCGCTTCGAGTCGGGGCTGACCTTGACATCGAGGCCCGAGCGCTTATCGGGCGGCGCAAGGTATCCGTCCGCCTTGAAGACAAAGCCGTTCGCGGGGACCTCGGGGGCGGGTTTGGGAGCTTCGAGCTTGAAGGATGAACCGTTGTTTTCGATTTCGTCGGTCATCGGGTTGAAGCTCAGCTTGCCGGCGAGGGCGTAGGCAATGACGATCTCCGGGCTCGAGATGAAGGAGGCGGTATTGGGGTTGCCGTCGTTTCTCTTTGCAAAATTGCGGTTGAACGACGAGATGATGGAGTTGGTGGTCCCGTCGGCGATGTCGTCGCGCTTCCATTGGCCGATGCACGGGCCGCATGCGTTGGCGAGGACGGTGGCGCCGAGCTTTTCGAGGATCCCCATCTGGCCGTCGCGCTCGATGGTCGCCTCGACCTGCTCCGAACCCGGGGTGACCCAGAGTGGGCATTTGATGGAGGCGCCGTGATCGAGGGCCTGCTGGGCGACATCGGCGGCGCGGGTGATGTCTTCGTACGACGAGTTGGTGCACGAGCCGATGAGTCCGGATGTGAGCTCGTCGGAATAGCCTTTGGCGGCGACATCGGCGGCCATCTGCGACACCGGCCGCGCCAGATCCGGAGTGTGGGGCCCGACGATGTGCGGCTCGAGGGTGTCGAGATCGATCTCGATGACGAGATCGTAGTACTTTTCCGGATCGGCCAGGACCTCGGCGTCGGCGGTGAGGAGATCGCGGTTGGCCTCGGCGAGGGTCGCGATCCGAGCCCGTTGGGTGGCGTCGAGATAGGTCTTCATGCGTTTGTCGTAGGGGAAGATCGAGGTCGTCGCGCCGAGCTCGGCGCCCATGTTGGTGATTGTCGCTTTGCCGGTGCACGAGATCGATTCGGCGCCGGGCCCGAAGTACTCGATGATCCGGTTGGTCCCGCCCTTGACGGTGAGGATGTCGAGGAGTTTGAGGATGACGTCCTTGGGCGCCGCCCAGCCGTGGAGCGAACCCGAGAGCTTGACGCCGACCACCTGGGGCTGGAGAACCTCCCAGTTGAAACCGGCCATGACATCCACCGCGTCGGCGCCGCCGACGCCGCACGCCACCATCCCGAGACCGCCCGCGTTGGGGGTGTGCGAATCGGTCCCGAGCATCATCCCGCCGGGGAATGCGTAGTTTTCGAGTACAACCTGGTGGATGATGCCTGCGCCCGGCTTCCAGAAGCCGAGGCCGTAGCGGGCGGATGTCGACTGGAGGAAGTCGTAGACCTCGCGGTTGAGATCAATGGCGGCCTCGATGTCGGTGTCGGCGCCGGAACGGGCGAGGATGAGGTGGTCGCAGTGGACCGTTGAGGGCACCGCCGTGGTGTCGCGGCCCGAAAGCATGAACTGGAGCAGCGCCATCTGGGCGGTGGCGTCCTGCATGGCGACCCGGTCAGGTTGGAGTTGGATATAGGCTCCGCCGCGCTCGAGAGTCTCGTTCTCCGGGTCGGCGAGGTGGCCGAACAGGACCTTCTCGGTGAGGGTGAGCGGTTGGTTGAAACGGCGGCGGATGATCTCGATCCGTTTGCGGGTCGTGTCGTAGACCTTTTGGACGAGTTCTGGGGTCGTTTCGATGGTCGGCATGTGGATCCTCTTTCTCCCGAGAGTGGTCGGGCGGTCCGGTTGAAGCCGGACCTCGGATTGGGGTGGTCATTCTACTCCTCCTTCGCGGTCCCTGCACCCCCTCCTGCGTCCGCGTCCGCGTCCGTGCCCGATTCCGCTCCCTTTCCCGTGCCCGCGCGCGTGCCCGCATCCCCGGCCTTCTGGGCCGCTGTGACGCTCTGGCGTCCCAGCGGCCCAGCGTCGCACCATCGGCGTGGTCGCGCGGAGGTTGCTGGGAGGGCTGCGACCACGCCGATGGCGCGCCGGCGGCCTGCCTCGTCGCCGGGAGAAATGACATCGAGGCGCTCCCCGAGGGAGCCCGGTATGACATTGTGCGGGGAGCGCCGCGAAGCCGGATGGTCGATCCGGCACAATGTCAAACCCGGCACCCCGTTGGGGCGGTTTTTTCCGCTCGCTGGGGGCAGCACCGGGTTGGGGAATCAACATCTTGGGTTGAGCAACCGCCAGGTCATGGCGCGGACTTCGTCGAAGCGATGGAGAGCGTCGTCGGCATGTTCGCGATGAATGGCATCGACCGCGGAAAGAAGCCGAAGGTGGGTGTCGACTTCTTTCGCTGAAGCGTACGCGATGCGCCAGTGGTGGATACGATCTCTGCCGGATCGTCCGTGGCCTTCTGAGAGGTTTGCCGGCACCGAGGAAGCTGAGCGGACCACTTGATCCGCGATCGACTTGAGCGGGGCGGGGACTCGCTTCACGAGCAAGATTGCCGCGGCCGCTGCAACGATCGCCTTCTCGGTGGCGATGAGGTTGTTCTTCGGGAGCGCGTTGTTCATGGTCACCTCCGGGTCGTTCATGCACTTCCCCCAGTCGATGGGATCTCCGGGGTCAAGGGGTCGCCCTCCGAGGGCGATGCATTTCACCCCTTGACCCCGGAGATCCCATCGACTACACGTCCATCCCTGAACGACCCGGAGGTGACCATGAACATCGGGTCCAGGAGGGCGCATCGGTCGCTGATCGCTGCGCGCTGCTGACTGCCGCTGAATCCTGTCCCTGTCCCTGAGACCTTACGCTGTCCCTGCCCCTGATTCCTGACGCTGTCCCGGTAGGGGCAGCCGGCTGCGCTATCCTCACGGTGCCATGGGAGACCCCGTCAGCCCCCGCTTTCTCTGCGACGCCATGCTCGGGTCTCTGGCCCGTTGGCTTCGTTTCTGCGGCTATGACTGTCTCTACCTCGGGACCGAACCCGAGGATGCCGAGCTCGCCAGCATCGCGCGGCAGGAGGATCGCTGGTTGTTGACCCGGGACCGTGAGCTCGCGGCGGTCGGACCGAAAACACAGATGGTGGATGCGGGGATTCTCGAAGCGCAGCTCGCCGAGGTCCTCAACCGGCACTCGCTCCCGCCGCCGGAAGATCTGGAGAACTCCCGCTGCAGCGATTGCAACGGGTTGCTCGAGGAGGTGACCGCTGACGACGTTGCGGTCGTCGTTCCTGCCTATGTTCTGGAATCGGCCGAGCGGTTTCGTCAGTGCGGCGACTGCGCCCGGGTGTACTGGCCGGGCACCCACGGTGAGCAGATCCACGTCCGCTTCGCCCGGGTTCGGCAAATGATGGCCCGGACGGAGTAGCATGTCGGCGTGAAGATCGAAGAACATCCCCTCGCCGAACTCGAAGATCGTCTTGGATACCGATTCCAGGATCCGGAGATTCTCCAACGGGCGCTGCGCCACGGATCATCCGTAGCCTCCGACTTCGCGGGCTCCTATCAGCGCCTCGAGTTTCTCGGCGACGCCGTTCTCGGCCACGCCGTGGCTCGCATGCTCTTCAATCGCTTTCCCAATGACGATCAGGGTGATCTGACCCGCAAACGGACCCATCTGGTTCGCTCGGAGCGGTTGGCGGAGCGCGCCGCTCTGCTCGGTCTCGACGGCTGGGTCGAGGTCGGCCAGAGCCTCGAACGGGGCGGCGGCCGTGAATCCACCAATCTTCTAGAAGATGTCTTCGAGGCCGTGATCGGCGCCATCGTCATCGACGGCGGTTGGGATGAAGCGAAGGCCTTCATCTCCCGCCAGCTGGGCGAGGAGGTGGACGACCTCGACGAACGAACCCTGATGCTGGCCAACCCGAAGTCCGCCCTCCAGGAGGCGGCGCAAGCCGGTGGCCTGCCCCTGCCGGAGTACAGCCTCATCCGCAAGGGTGGGACCGACCACATGCGGAAGTGGGTCTACACCGTCACCTGGGATGGGGATGTGATTGCCCGGGGCGAGGGCCGCTCCAAGCGGGGCGCCCAGCAACGAGCCGCCCGGCGGGCGCTCGTGCGGCTCGGACTCGTTCCCGAGGACTAGAGGCAATTCGTCGAACGAATTGCGGTGGCGCGTCTGACGCGCCAAACCGGACACGCGGGCCGGCACTGCATCGGCGGCGCGAGAAGATCCGAACATGCGGACCCGGCCTCGAACGGGGTGCCATCTTTTGCATTGTTCGGGTCGTGAAACCATGAATCTCGTGGCGAACCTGAACCCGAACAATGCTAAAGGTGGCTCCCTCGGCCACTTCCGACGAGAGAATCGGGTTCGGTGGCGCGTTTCCGGATCGAGTTTCCCGGGGCGCGATGCCGAGCCCGGTTCTTCCATCGTTCTACCCGTGCGGATGCCAGGCACCATTTCGCCGGACGAAATGAGAGCCAGGCACCGCCGCCCCACGCGCTCAACCGATCCTACTCCGTATTCTCCCCCGCGTGGAGGTGCTGCCAGAGGTGAAGACCGAGCCGCGGACCGACGGCGCGCTGCAGCTCCTCGGCGGTGGCCTGCTGGACCCCGCGGACCGACCCGAATTTCTGCAGCAGCGTCTTGGCGCGACCGGGACCGACACCGGGGACGTTGAGGAGCTCGGTGGCGAGGGTCCGTTTACTGCGGCGCTTGCGGTGCCGGCTGACGGCGAATCGGTGGGCCTCGTCCCTCGCTTGACGGAGGACGAGGTGGGCCGGGTCCGAGGGGTCGAGGCGGAGAGGTTCGGAGGCGCCGGGCAGCCAGATCTCCTCCTCACGTTTGGCCAAACCGGCCATGGCGAGCTCGAGGCCGAGGGAATCGACCGCCGCCATGGCCGCATTGAGCTGGCCGACGCCGCCGTCGATGAGGACGAGATCGGGCATCTCTGCGCCTTCGTCCCGCAGCCGCCGGTAGCGTCGGGTGACGGCCTCTGACATGGAGGCGAAATCGTCGACACCGTCGACGGATCGAATGTGGAAGCTGCGATAGGCGCGTTTGTCCATCCGGCCCTGGCGCCAGACCACGCACGACGCGGTGGTGTCCTTGCCGCCGGTGTGGGAGATGTCAAAGCACTCCAGGTGCTGCACCGGATTGTCGAGACCGAGGGCCTCGCCGAGGCGACGGGCCAGATGTTGAGCCTGGGAGCGCGGAGCGCGGAATCGCAGCTCGAAAGCCGCCCGCGCGTTGTCCCGCGCCAATGAGACGCGACGGGCGCGGGGACCGCGTTTTGGTGCGGCCACGTCGACAGCGCCTTCCCGGCGATGGGCGAGCCATGACCGGAGGAGTTCGCGATCGTCCTCATCGAGGTCGACCGAGGTCTCGACGGTGCGTGGGATGGCGGGGTTGGCCTCGTAGTACTGGGCGGTGAAGCTGGTCAGGAGCTCGGCCATTCCGACATCGCCGACACCTTCGAAGTGGAACTCGCGCTTGTCCACCAGCTTGCCATTGCGGTAGGGGAGGACGCAGACGGTCGCGTGTTCACCGTCGGTGAAGGCGGCAAAGACATCGGCGTCGCCCCGGCCGGGTTGCTCCACATCCTGTGGTTCACCGAGACGGCGGACGACCGCGATGAGATCACGATACCTCGAGGCGAGTTCGAAGTTCTCGCCCTCGGAGGCCGCCCACATGCTCGTCTCGAGACGGGGCAGGAGTTCGCGGTGGCGGCCGCCGAGGAAGAGCTTGAGTTCCTCGACCGCTGCCGCGTAAGCCTCGGCGCCGGTCAGTCCATCGACGCAGGGGCCGAGACAGGCCTTCATGTGGTAGTAGAGACAGGGTCGCGGGAGTTTTCCGTCGATTTCGATGTGGCAGGTTCGGACCTGGAAGTGGGTTCGGGCGAGATCCATGAGCCGGCGGGCCATCCGCTGGCCCATGAAGGGGCCGAAGTACGTGTGACCGTCATTTCGAACCCGGCGGGTGAAGAGCACCCGCGGCCACTCCTCTGCGGTCGTGAGCTTGATGTACGGGTAGGTTTTGTCGTCCCGCAGAAGCACGTTGAACCGCGGCCGGAGCCTCTTGATGAGGGTGTTCTCGAGAATGAACGCCTCGACCTCGCTGGCGGTGACGGTGTAATCGAGCTTGCGGGCGCGTTCGAGCATGGCGTGGGTTCGCTCGGGCAGATCGGACCTTCCGAAGTACGAGAGAACTCTTCGCCGAAGGTTGCGCGCCTTGCCGACATAGAGAACCTTGCCGTTTCCGTCGGCCCACTGGTAGACGCCCGGAGACTCGGGCGCCTCGTGCGCGCGTTCGAGCAGGGGGTGGATTTTCTTCACGACGACATCTTAACGGGTGCCGCGATCCGAGCCGACACGGGTAATGGAACCGCAAAGACGCAACGGTCGCCAAGGGCCCGCGAAGGGGTTGATTGACCCATCGCATTCCATCCGACCGGATGGTGCGTGATCTCCCGGGCCGCCAGCTGACGACAATGGCCCTGAAGGACAGGCTGGAAGCCCGCCCCCACAATCGAACACGAGAGGCGAGATGGTTGTGGGGCAGTCATCCTGCCTGCCGAGAGATCCGAACCGGATGCCTGGCGTCTCCTTCAGCTGACCCCCGATCTGTGATGATTTGTAGCGGCAAGCTTCCAGCTTGCCTTCAGAGGCGAACCGGTAAGAGGAACGCCGCCGCGATAGTCAGACACCTTTCACGTCACGCATCGCCCACTCTCAATTGCGCTGGCTTTGCGCCTCTTTGCGATGGATGATCTTGGCGCCCTTTGCGATGCAACCCTGCGATGGAATTGTGCGACGATCATTTCCTGCATCCTGCATCCTGCACCCTGCATCCTGCACCCTGCATCCGGCATCCAGTATCATCTCCCCATGTACATCGCCGAGACCTTCAGCTCCCTCCAGGGCGAGGGAGTCCTCGCCGGGGTGCCGTCCTTCTTCATTCGGACCTCGGGCTGCAACATGCGCTGCCGGTGGTGCGACACGCCCTACACCTCGTGGCTGCCCGAGGGTGAGCGGCGTGCGGTGGAGGATCTCGTTGCCGAGGCCCGGGCGTCGGGGGTTTCGCACGTGGTGGTCACTGGAGGCGAACCCTTGCTCCAGCGCGAGATCGCCCTCCTCACGAGCAAACTACGAACCGCGGGACTGCACATTACGGTCGAGACGGCAGGAACCGTCGATCCGGACTTCGACTGCGATCTCCTCTCGCTCTCACCCAAGACCGCCAACTCGGATCCCCAGGGCGCGTTGCGGGATCGACACCGCCGGCTGCGGACCGATCACGGGCCGCTGCGCCGCCTCATCGGCCGGTTTCCGGAGCACCAGCTCAAGTTCGTCATCACCGACGCCGACGATCTGCGAGAGGTCTTTCTCGTGCTCGATGCCGCCGGGGGGATCGAGCCGAGCCGGGTGCTGCTCATGGCCGAAGGGCGGACCGCCGACGAGGTGGCGAAAAAGGCGCCCCAGGTTGCCGCCTTGTGTTTGGAGCATGGCTTTCGCTACACTCCGCGACTGCACCTCGACCTCTTCGGCTCGGGTCGCGGGGTGTGAGAGTTCCAACACAGGTAAGCAACATGAGTTTTTTCAGAATCGCCAAGACCTTCGAGGTCGAGTACGGCCACCGCCTGAGCAAGCATCCGGAGAAGTGTCGGTTCCCGCACGGCCACAGCCTCAGAATCGAGGTCGTGGCCCGCGGGCGGCTGCTCGATGACAACGACATGGTTTGCGATTACAAGGCGTTGAAGATGCTCGTCGTCGACCTCGTCGAGCGGCTCGACCACGCCATGGCCCTCAACTCCGAGGATCCGCAGCTCGAGAGCCTCAACGCCATCGGTGAAAGGGTCCTCCTCTTTGACGCACAGGACCCGACGACCGAGGTTCTCGTCCGTTGGCTCTATCAGGAAATCTCGAAACGCATCGATGCGGATGGCACGGTTCGAACCCCATCGGGTGCGACCTACAAGATCCCCGAAGGGCTCCAACTCGAACGGGTTCGAGTGTGGGAGACGAGTACCTCCTGGGCCGAGTACGTGGGACTGGAGTGAGTCAACCGGGTGGAGTCGGCAGGGTGCCTGGCATCCAACATTGTTTGCCGCGAACAGTGTTGCGTGCCTGGCTCCCCTCCCATCGCGTGCCGGGTGAGCCGTCATGACCACCGACTACTCCCCGGCGAATCCCCTCGTTCGGCCCGATAACGTCTCGGTTTGGTTGGATGCCATCCCGCAACCCATCGCCGTCACCGGCGGCACGGGATTTGTCGGCTCCCATCTCGTCGACACCTTGTGCAGTGCGGGTCTGCGACCCCGGGTTCTCGTGCGCGATGTCGGGAATCCACGTTGGATCTCCGGGGTCGACGCGGATTGGGTTGAAGGATCGCTGGCGGATCCCGGCTCGCTTCGGCGCCTGGTTGACGGTGCGGGTACGGTCGTTCATCTCGCCGGGGTCGTTCGTGCCGGGCGCGAGGTGGATTTCGTCGAGGGCAACCGCCGGGGAACGGCAAACCTCGTGGCGGCGATCAACGAAGTCGCGCCGACAACCCGTCTGGTGCATGTGTCCTCCCTCGCCGCCGCCGGCCCGTCGCCGAAGCCCGAGGGCCGGGCGCCCGAGGACCCCCCCGCCCCGATTTCAGCTTATGGCCGATCGAAGCTCGGTGGCGAGACCGAGATCGCGGCGATGGCTGGGTCGACCTGGTGGTGCATCCTTCGGCCACCGGCGGTCTACGGCCCACGCGACACCGATATCTTCGAGTTCTTCAAGATGGCGTCGAGGGGATTGGCAGCCATTCCGGCCGGCGAGCGTTGGTTGACGATGGTCTATGTGGCGGATGTCATTCGAGCCATTGTGGCCGCGGCCGCCACCGGCGCCCGCGGCGAAATCTACCATCTCGGCGAACCCGAGCCGCAGCCCCTCGAAGAGATATTCAATCAGTTGGCCGAAGCGGGTGGTTGTCGGGTGCGAATCGTCCGGGTTCCTTCGGCCGTGATCACGGCCGCCGGCGCCGCCGGCAGCCTCCTCCAGCAGTTGGGCTGGCGCCGTCTGCCCCTGACCCTGGACAAAACCAAAGAACTGCTCGCCAGCCACTGGACGGCAGTGACCACGAGCTCGCTCAACGCCTTGGGGCTTGGAACCGGGACATCGTTCGCTGAAGGAGCCGACGCCGCCTGGCAATGGTATCGATTCAAGGGTTGGTTGCGCTAAGCTGGCGATCGTGATGAGTCGATGAGGAAGGTGGCGGCGGCGCACCGACGGAGAAGAATGGACGTTTTTCAAAAGGCCTACGATTTCAAGGACGCCAAAGAGGTGCGGGGGATGGGGCTCTACCTCTACTTCCGCATGATCGAGTCGGGTCAGGACCCGGTGGTCACCATGGGCGGGCATCGGGTGATCATGTTGGGGTCCAACAACTACCTGGGACTGACGAATCACCCCGAGATCAAGGAAGCCGCCGCCCAGGCGCTGAGAAAGTACGGCACCGGCACCGCCGGATCTCGGTTCCTCAACGGGACCCTCGACATTCACGTCGAACTCGAGGATAAATTGGCGGCGTTCATGCAGCGCGATGCCGCGGTGTGTTTTTCGACCGGGTTCACCGTCAACCTCGGCGTCATCTCGGCGCTCATCGGGCGCCGGGATGCGGTCATCCTCGACAGCCTCGACCATGCCTGCATCCTCGATGGAGCGCGCATGTCCCTCGGACGCGTACTCAAGTACCCCCACAACGACATGGATGCTCTCGAGGAGCGGCTTCGCAGCCTCGACGACGACACCGGTGCGATGATCGTGATCGACGGGATCTTCTCCATGGAAGGCGACGTCGCCAATCTTCCCAGGATCGTCGAGTTGAAAAAGCGGTTCAATACGCGGCTCATGGTCGATGACGCGCACGGCATCGGAGTGATGGGCGCCAACGGTCGGGGGACCGGCGAGCACTTCGGTCTCGATCATGAGGTCGACATCGTGATGGGGACGTTTTCGAAGTCTCTGGCCGGGGTCGGCGGATTCGTCGCCGGCGACAGCGATGTCATCGATTGGATCAAGCACAAGGCGAGACCGTTGATGTTTTCCGCGGCGCCGCCACCGGCATCGGTGGCCTCCGTGATCAAGGCCCTCGAGGTCATGATCCGCGAGCCCGAACGGCGCCATCAGCTGTGGGAGATTACCGACTACATGAAGCGCGAGTTCAACACCCTGGGTTTCAATACGGGTGAATCCGCGTCGCCGGTGATCCCGCTCGTCGTCGGCGAGGATGTGACCTCGTTTGTCATGACCAAGCGACTCCAGGAAGAAGGGGTCTTCGTCAACCCGGTGGTCTCCCCGGCGGTGCCTCCGGGGCGAGCCATGATCCGGACGTCCTATATGGCCACTCACACGAGGGATCAACTCGATCGTGCGCTGGAAGCGATCGCCAAGGTGGGGCGCGAACTGGGAGTCATTCCTTGAGGGCCGACCGGGTGTCCGGCCGCGGCGATCTCGCGGCGTTCATCGATCTTCCATTTACCCTCTACAAGAACGACCCCAACTGGGTTCCGCCCATCAAGGCGGATGTGCGCAAGCTCCTGGACCAGGGTGAGCATCCCTTCTACGATGGCGGTCACGACGCCGAACGCGAGCTCTTCCTCGCTCGCGACGGTCGGAAGGTCGTCGGGCGGATCGCGGCGATTCTCAATCATCGCCATAATCGTGCCCACAACGAAAACGTCGCGTTCTTCGGTTTTTTCGAGACGGTCAATCGACCCGACGTGGCGAGTGCGCTGCTCGCGGCCGCCGACGAGTGGGCGAGGGAACGAGGCGTCGACGCGGTGCGTGGTCCGGCAAACCCCTCCACGAACTACGAGTGCGGACTGCTGGTAGAGGGTTTCGATCGCCCGCCCGTCCTGATGATGACCTACAACCCGCCGTGGTACGCCGAACTCATCGAGGGCGCCGGCTACGACAAGGCCAAAGATCTCTACGCCTATATCTCCCCGGTTCATGATGCCAGCCTCGAACGACTGAAAAAGCTCGGTGCAAGAGCCGAGAGGAGAAATCCCGGACTCACCACGCGAAGTGTCGATCTCAAGCGGTTCGATCGCGAGGTGGCTCTGATCAAGGAACTGTACAACGCCGCCTGGGAGAAGAATTGGGGATTCGTTCCGGTCAGCAACGCCGAGTTCGATGCGCTGGCCAAGGAACTGAAAGGCCTCGTCCACCCGGATCTGGTGCGCATCGCGTCCATCGACGATGAACCGGTGGGGTTCATTCTCACGGTTCCCGACTGGAATCCGGTGCTCAGAGACATCGGCGGCTCGTTGTGGCGGCATCCCATTAAACTCCTCCGCCACCTGCTTTTCACCAAAGCCGAGTCGCTGGCGGGGATCCGCCTCATCCTGCTCGGGATGAGGGAGGGCTTCCGCAACCGGGGAATCGAAAGCCTGCTCTTCGCCAACGGCATCGAGATCGCGTTGAAGGCCGGCTACGAGTGGTGCGAGTATTCGTGGATTCTCGAGGACAACGAACGAACCAAGGGTGCCGTTCGCCTCATGGGTGGTGAACTCTACAAGATCTATCGGATGTACGAGAAGCCGCTGTAGCGAAGTCGACCGTCAACTGTCGACTCCGGATCAACGACAGAGCGGTGAGCCCTTTTCCCCGATTCCTCCCGTCGCCTTGAGGAACCTCTTGGTCAGCCCATTGATCATGTTCCTGATATCCCGTTTCGACCTGCCGTTGGGAATCGGGATCTGGGCTGCTGCGAGGGTCCCGTGGCCACCGCCAAAACCACGACGGCCGCCGAGATTGCGCGCGATCCGGCCCGCGTTACCGTCCCGCTCGCTGGTCCGCAGGCTGAGGTGAAACCAACCATCGATGACGCCGATACACATGGTCCAGCAGACGTCCTCGGCGCGGAGCAGCAGATCCGCCGCCTCCGCCACCATTTCGGGCGAATCGAGGTCTCCGAGATCGGAAACGATGCGGTTGCCGTAGACCTTCGCGTTGTCGAGCGCCTCCCGGAGCTTGGAAAAATAACTGCGCGAAAGCGGTGCGGAAAGCACCCGGCCGAGGACTCGCGGATTGGCCAGGGGGTAGAGTGCGAGATAGGCTTCGACATCGCACTTGGTGCTCTCCCGCCCGAGGTCCTGGGTGTCCGAGCGAATACCGTAGATCATGGCCGTCGCGAGACGGGTGGAAATCTCGATCCTGGCCGCGGTGAGGTACTCGTAGAGCATGGAGCACGTGGCGCCATAGCGGCTGCGGACATCGGTGAATCGAGCCGACCGGGTCTCACGCCTGATGGGATGGTGGTCGATGACCACATCCAGCCGGACCGCGTGGTCGAACTTGACGTTGCCCGCCCCGGGCTGGGCATCGACCATCCCGATGCGGTCGAAACGATCGAGATCAATGGACTCGAAATCGCGGGTGTTGAGTCTGAGGTAATCGAGAAGCGCCTTGTTCTCGGCGCGTCCGACGGCTCCGGAATGGGTCACCGAGCAGGCGATTCCGTGAATCTGGTTGGCGATTTCCCGCAGCGCCGCAGCCGCGGCGAGTGCATCGGGATCGGGGTTGTTCTGAACCACGATGAGCATGGTCTTGGCGCCCTCGAGGACGGAGGAGAGTCGAGCGAGGCGGGTCTTCGGCGTGATGGAGCTCGCCATCAGGCGGCCGCGTCCATGTCTACTCCCAGTTCGTGGTGGTTTGTTGATTGCACGGTCGTTCCTCGGCCGTCAGTATAACTTGGCAAGCCCTCTTCTCTCGATGTCCGTGATGAGGGCAACCATCGGGCCAGAGATGTAGAATACCCGCACGGAGGCTGTGTGATACGTCGAGGTTGGTTTCTGACCCTGTCAGCGGGAGCGGCCGTCGCTCTCGTGGGTGTGCTGATTCTGGGATCGGTTCGATTCGGAATTGCGAGAAGTCGCCTTCCGGAACGGGGTCTCGTGGTCGAGCGGCCGTCCGGCTGCCCGGCCGAGGTTGAGATTCGTCTCGATGGACGCGGGATTCCGCATATTCGAACCGACGACGAAGAAGCCCTCTGGTTTGCTCAAGGGTATGTCCACGCGCGGGATCGCTTCTTTCAGATGGAGCTGGCGCGCAGAGTGGCGGCCGGTCGGCTTTCCGAGCTGATGGGGGCTCGCGCCCTGACGAGCGACCGGAAAATGAGGACGTGGGGACTCGGCGCCTCGGCACGCCGCCAGGCCGCGTTGCTCAACGCCGAGTCGAAGGCGGTCCTCGAGGCGTACTCCGCCGGTGTGAATGCGGCCATGGAAAAATTCGGTCGGTGGATTTCGCCCGAGATCTGGCTCATTGGGGTCGATCCGGAGCCGTGGACCCCGGAAGACTCGCTCGCGGTGACACTGCTGCTGCAGCTCGATCTGAGTCGGTCCATGGGTGATGAGTTCGAGCGGGCGGAGCAATTGACACGTCTCGGAGGAGATCGCGCCGTCGAATTGTGGGGTTGGTCACCGAGTGAAGCCCGGGCGTGGATGCCTCCGGGCGAGCTCAGGGTCGAACCCCGTGAGGAGGACGAACCCATCCGTCCACCGTTGTCGGGATTGGGTTCCAATAGCTGGGCCCTGGCGCCCGAGAAGACCTCGAGCGGTCGCGCCCTCATCGCCACTGATCCTCATTTCGGCGTCCATCTTCCGGGGTCTTTTTCCCTGATCCACCTGAGCGGACCGGGGATCCATGCGGCTGGAGCCTCGCTCCCAGGCACTCCCGGAGTGCTCATCGGCCACAACGAGCACGTCGCGTGGAGCTTCACATCGGCAATGTTGGACGATCAGGACCTCTTTGTTCTGACCCTCGACGAGGAAGGTGAGAACGAACTCATCGATGGGGTTTGGCGCCGGTTGAGGACGATCACCGAGGAGATCAACATTCGTTGGGAGGAAGATCCGGTCGTCCTCAAGGTCAGAATGTCGGAACATGGCCCGCTCGTCCGCGACTCGGGCACTCAGGCTCTCGCGCTCTCCTGGACCGGTCGTTCAGGTGATGGAATCGTCCGTGCGATGCTCGACCTCAATCGGGCGGTTTCGGCGCAAGAGGCCGCCCTCGCCTGGGATGGGGTGATCGGACCTTCGCTCAGCCTCGTCGCGGCCGACACCGGCGGCCACATTCTTCACCAGGTGGTCGGTCTGGTTCCGGATCGCGGGCGCGGCGCCGGTCGCCTACCCGCTCCGGGGGCCGACTCCAGGTGGGGGTGGCGCGGATTCCTGCCCATCGGGCGCAACCCCAGAAGCCTTGATCCCGAAAGCGGCGTCCTGGCCACCGCAAACCAGGATTTCTATGCCGAGGGCGACTTCCCCATGGCGGATCGGCTTTCCGGTGACTTTGCGTCACCGTGGCGGGCTCGCAGGATTCGGCGGGTGCTCGAGGGGCGTGACGACTGGGACATCGCTTCAACCATGGCGTTGCAACGGGATGTGGTCTCGGAACGGGCCATCGCGATCCTCAAATTGATCCGACCCGATCTCACCGAGCATGGCGGACCGAGCGCGGTAGTCGCTCCTTGCCTGGGACGGCCGGATGGGCGAAGGCGACTCGGCCCCGCACATCTTCTCCCGTTTTCTTCTGGAACTCGGGTCCGCGGTGGAAGCCAATGATCTCGGCCGGCCCGCCGGTTTCGAAACCGAGCACCTCGTGCGCCTCATCGCCGGTGGGATGAGCGATGAGTGGTGGGACAACGACACCACCGAAGCCGTCGAAACCCGGGCCGATGTGATGAGGCAGACCCTCGATATCGTTGACGGAATGCACATCGACAGTCGATGGGGAGATGTGCATCAGATCGTCTTCAGGCACCCGCTGTCCGAGATTCCAGTCGCCGGCGGCCTCCTCGCGCGATCATGGGATCGTGGACCGTTTCCCGCCGGGGGCGACAACGTCACCGTCGAAGCCAACTACTGGGATCACCGGCATCCCTTCGACGTGGTGGCCATGCCTGCGCTCCGTCTCGTGATCGATGTCGGAAACTGGGATGAGACGATGGCAGTGATGCCCCTCGGTCAGTCGGGCCGGCCCTGGTCGTCGCACTACGCCGACCAGATTCGACCCTGGCGCGAAGGCGGCGTCTTCACGCTGCCGTTCGGTGAGGCAGCCGTGGAAGCCGGGACCGAGGCGAGACTCATTCTGAAACCTGAAGAGTAGAACGCTCCCGAAATGATGAATTATGAGTGATGAGTTGAGGACCGCGGATTGAGGCGCGAGCGAAGGTGCGCGTGCCCCGACGCATCGAAGGCTATGGGATCTCGCGGGCGGGACGCCCGCGCCACAACGGTCCGTGCGATGTTGTGGTGCGGGCGTCCCGCCCGCAGGGAATCGCCGCGGGTCGGTGAGGTTCAAACATGTCTGTGACGCTCTCCATTGTGGTTTGTGGGCCTCAACTCGAGGTCGCTCTCGCCGGTCCCTCTCACACCATTGCATCGCTGGTTCGGTTGGCCGGGATCTCGCCCCGGTCGACCCTGGTGTTGGCAGCGGCTGACCTGCTCGTCGAGGACGCCGGCCTCGAACCCTCTGCCATCGAACGCGTGGTCATCAGCCGGGGACCCGGTTCCTTCACCGGGATCCGTGCGGGGGTCGCGACGGCCCAGGGGCTGGCGGCCGCCACCGGAGCCGAGATTATCGCCTTCGATTCGCTCCTCGTCCAGGCGGCGCGGTGTCGAGCGACGGCTGCGGTGTGGTCGGCGCAGCCAGGTCGACGGGGCGAGGTCTATGCGCAGTCGTACAGGATCGAAGGAGAGGGCCGGCCGGAACCGCTCACCGAGATCGAGATCCTCCCGATATCGGACCTCGGCGACCGCGGGCCATGGGTCGCCTCGGATTCCCTCGATCTCGGTGAGGTCGAGCGGGTGACGCCGGCGCGAAGCGCCGCTGAAGCCCTCCTCGCGCTGGCCGCCATGGGCGCCGAGCCGCAGGCGTTGGAACCACTCTATGTCGAGGGCCCGCCGATCCACAGGGCGAAGCAACCATGAGCGATGCCCCGCGGGTCAGTCTGCGTGCGATTCAGCCGGGCGACATCAGGGCGCTTGCGGCGGCCGAGATCGAGTGCTTCGACGACGCCTGGCCGGAATCGTACATCGCCTCGGAACTCTTCGCGCCGGCGCGTTTCCACCGGGTGCTGGTCGATCCCGGTGGACGACTCGTGGGCTATCTTTTCACCGCCTGGCAATACCTCGATCTGCACATCCTCAAGGTCGCGGCTCTCCCGCCTTTTCGTCGGTTCGGTCTCGGGACCAAGCTCATGCTCGTGGAGGCCGCAACAGCGCGTTCAACAAGGGAGCAGTTCATGTCTGCTGATTCTCAACCAAGGACATTGATTCTGCAACCGAAGCCGTCATGAGCACTGCGGGAGTTGAGAATCGTCGGTCGGCAGCAGATCGTGAAGACGCACGAGATCGAGAAAATCGGGTTCGTCCCAGCCCTGGGCGAGAAGCTCGGCAACGGCCGATCGCGCCTCTTCCACCCGGCCGAGGCGGAGCAGCGCGATCGCCCAGGTGTCCAGGTACCAGAGTTCGCGAACCTCGGCGACCACCGGCGCCATGAGCTCGACGGCTCGTTCCGAGGCCCGTCGGGCCTCGACATCGTGACCGAGGGCGTCCTCGGCGGCTCCGAGTTGGAGCCAGTCCCACGCGAGGTCGTTGACCGCCGATGGCGACGCCGGGCTGCGGGAGACGAGTCGTTCCGAGATCTCGAGGCCGGCGGCGAAGCTCTCGCGGGCCAACGACGCCTGCTCTCGGGCGAGCAGGATCGCTCCGATGCTCGAGTGGAGGACCGAGACCTCGCGTTCCCAGCGCGCGTTGGCGGGGTCGTGCTCGACCAGCCGCAGACCGCGATCGAGCCCACGCCGGTAGTCGGCGAGGGCGCCTTCCGGGTCCCCGCGGTCCTCGGCCAGCCAACCGAGCCGTCCGTCGGTGAGGACGAGCTCGAACTGCCAGCGGGTGTTACCGGGCTCGCTGTCGGCGAGGTCGGTCAGCAGGCGTCGAGCGTTGTCGAGATGGAGAGCCGCCCGATCAAACCGGTCGTCCTCCTCCAGTACCCGGGCGATGTAGGACTCGACTTCGGCCCGTCGGAATCGCCACTCTGTGTTCTCGGGTTCGACCTCGGACGCCGCGTTCGCGAGCTCGAGTGCTTCGTCGAGGTGAGCGAGGGCGCTCTCGGAGTCGCCGTCCTCCCGCAGAACCCACCCGACGTTGATGAGCAACTCGACCACCACCGCTTGCCAACGGGGTTCGTCGGGATGATCGTCCACCAGCCCCCGGGCAACCCGAAGGCCCGCGTTCAGCTCGCCGAGCGCCCCTCCCAGGTCGCCGGTCTCCTGCAGGCTTTCGGCGACGGCTGAGAGCGTCCCGGCGAGTTCGGCGCGCCACTCCGGACGGCGCTCCCGGTACCGCTGCCTCTTCGCGGAGAATGGCGGCGGCGCGCCGGTGTCCGTCGAGACCCTCGACGAGATGCCCCTGGGCGTCCTGGACCTCGGCGAGGTTGTTCAGCACGATGGCCCGGCCCACTCGTTCTTTCGATCCCAACTCCGCGTCGCCGAAACGCTGGTAGTGGGCGGCCGCCTCGCGGGAGACCGCGTCGAGCAGGTCGAGCCGGCCGATTGGTTGAAGGGCGGTGAAGAGATCGCGGAGCATGAAGCGGACGAGGGTCTCGGCACCGTCGCGGGCGCGTTCGGCGCGCTGTCGCTGCCGACTCAGGTCCACCGCGTACTTGACGGCTCCCGCGATGCCGATGAGCAGAAACACGGCCGCGGTCACGGCGACGGCACGGTTCCGCCGAACGGTCCGAGCGATTCGGTCGATCATTCCAAGGCGATGGGCGGCCACCGGCTCTCCAGCCAGCCACCGACCGAGATCGTCGGCGAGAGCGCGAGCCGACGGATAGCGTCGCTCGGGCTCCTTTTCGAGACATGCCATGACCACGGTCTCGATGTCCCGGGGCACGGCGGCGGAGCGTTTCCGCAGCGGTACCGGATCCTCTTCGAGGAGGTTGACGAGGATGGAGATGTTGCTATCGCCGTCAAAAGGTTTCGCGCCGCCGAGGAGTTCGTAGAGGATGACGCCGAGCGAGAAGACATCGGTGCGGCGATCGATGGCGGCGATGTCGCCGCGCGCCTGTTCGGGGGAGAGATAGCCCGGCGTTCCCATGACCTGACCGGTGATGGTCAGACCGGCAAGTTCTTCAATCCGGGCGATACCGAAGTCGAGAACGTATGGGTGTGCCTCGCCGTCGTGATCGGTGACCAGAATATTGGCGGGTTTCAGATCGCGGTGAACGAGGCCCGCCGAGTGAGCGGCCTGCACCGCTTCGGTCACCTTCTTGATCAGCAGGATCTTCTGCTCAAGCGTGAGCCTCGTTCGCCGCGACGTCGAGGGGTTCGCCATCGACATATTCCATGGCGATGTACGACCGGCCGTCTTCTTCCCCGACCTCGTACACCTTGCACATCGAGCGCGTGGTCGACGCGCGCCTGGGCGCGTGCCTCGCGCAACAGTCGCTCGACGAGCACCGGATCGTCGTGGCGCAGGTATTTGAGCGCGACTGGCGCTGGAGATCGGGTCCCATGCCTTGAAGACCTCGCCCATGCCGCCGGTACCGATGGGAACCGCGGTTTCGTGCTTCATCGGGCGAGGCCCCCCCGGGGTCTGAGTTGAGGTTTGTTCAGAATTGGAGCAACAAGAACACTGCGCATGCACTCTGATTCTCACCGAACCGGGTTGACTCTGCAAGTCGATTCGTAGGCACGACGAGCGGCGCGTCGGACGCGCCAAGCCGGACACGCGGACGAGTCGTCGTACGAATCGTGGTGGCGGTCGCTTCGCTCCCGCCAGTCCGGGCATGCGGGGAATTCGCTTCGCGTACTGTGGTGGTGCTCGTCGAACTCGCACCGATTCGGGATTGCGGGACGAGGAACTTGAAGCGACGCTACGCCTGGAGGTCGAGCGGACCCGGTGCCTGGCTCTCTTTTCGCCGCGAAAAGGTTCCTGGCACCGCTCCCATCGCCCTCCGGGAACGTGGGAATCCGAGCCGAGAACGCGGGCGAGCCTACGGTCCCACGACCGCCTGGAGAGTGTCGTAGGCGCTGGAGGAGCCGGCGGGCAGGTAGTCGGCGATGACGACCCAGCGGGTCCGGGCGGGATCGAGCGTCCCGGCCGCGACCTCGAAGACGGTGGTCCCGGTCGCGCCGTCGGCGAGGGTCGTAATGGCCGAGGTGCCGGCGGCGACCACCAGCGGGATGGCGGCCGAACTGACGGGCTCCTCGTAAAGCAGAGCGGTCAGCGTCGCACCGTTGGCCGCCGAAAGGGTCTCGCCGCTGGCGTTGCTGAGCGTGACCTCGAACCGTAGCAGGTTGCCGACCAATTCGCTTTGAACGGTCATTCGAGCCGCCGCAGGTCGATCCAGAGCGAGATCGACCATGTCGCCGTAGACGCTGGTGAAGTTGGTTTCGCCGCTGTCGATCTGGTTGCCGCTGTCGACCATGACCAGTGGCAGATAGACGGTCCCCGGGGTGTTGTAGGCGTCGAACCAGCGATCGCGGCGGCCGCCGAGGGTTGCGTCCACGTCTTGATCGATGAACAGGACGTTGTCGTCCCGGTAGTCCGCCTTGAGCTGCCTGAGCGCCGTACCGGCGCTCGTGCAGACGGGTCAACCGGGGCGCAGGAACGACTCGAAGACGACGAGACGATCTTGCACCGGCAGCACCGCGATTTCGGTTTCGCCGAGGAGAAAGACCGCGTCGCCGGATCCGTTGTCCACCACCGAGGCGTAGGCGATGAAACCACCGCCCTCGGTCGTGGTGCGGACGACGGCATAGCCGTCGGGGACGTCGTCGGCGCCGACGGCGTGAAAGGCGTCGTTGACCTGCCGGTGTTCGTAGGGTTTGAGCGTTCGGGTCACCGTGCCGAGTACCGGTTCCGTCGGCGGCGAAAAGATCGACCTCCATCCTGGTTTGGGTGCCGACGAGGTTGACAAAGCCGATGTTGGTGCGGAATCCGGCGGCGGGATCCGGCGATCGGGAGAGCAGAATCAGGGTCGCCTCGCTGCCGTAGCCGAAGCCGTCTTCCGCGGCCACGGCCGGCACGGTCTGGCCGTAGGTCCCGCCGGGATCGTCGTTGTAGGTTCGACTCGTCGCGAGGATGCGACCCTCGGTAGCGGTGAGCCGCAGCGCCGCGGTGCCGGTGTAGCCGAACTCGGTCTCGAGGAGGTTGCCAAAACGGAGGCTCTCGCCCGCGTCGACGGTGCCTTCGATGGCGAGGGGCGTGCTGTTGTCCTTGCCGCTCTCGAGGAGCTCGATCGTGAACGCCGCCGCCTGGGATTCGGCGCCTTGACCTGGAGATCGGTTCGCCAGCGGGTGTCGTTGACGCCCTCGGCGTTGGCGGATGCCGGGATGTACAGGGTCTGGGCCGATACCACTGCGGTCGACGCTGCTGCGAGTGTGATGCCTACGATCCAACGGTACATTGAAACCTCCGGGGCCGTCAGCCGACGGTAGTGTACCGCGTGCTGGGGACGTCACACCGGAGCGGATCTCTGGAAGTGGTGATCTTCAATCGTTCCTTCAGGTCAGGGCACTGCTGAGGACCACTCGCCGGTTCCACCGCTCTCGAAACCATCCCGAAAGAGGGTGGTGGTGGAGAAATCGAGGTCGTCGAGTCGGGCTCGTACGGGTTCGCCGGAAGTTCTGCCAGGTAATGAAATAAACCAAGGCCGTCATGGCTCCCGTCGGTGCGATCGACTCGTCGGTCTCGAGGTGATACCAGGTATCCAACAAGGGATGGTTGCCCGTGCTGTTCGCGCCGACCTCGACAAACAAGCTGCATCCGACGTCGCTGTAGTAGTAGACCGACAGGCGGGTACTCCCGACCTGCATGACATCGGGATCGTCCGGCCAGTAGTGCCACGCAGAAGCGACATAGCCCGTCAACTCGGTGACCGGGACGCATTGAGCGCACCAGACCTTGGCGTTGTCTGCCGCGCCGTCGACGTCGTGCTGCATCGATCCGGAATCGGGCGATCCCGACTCGGCTCTCCGGTGCTCCATGATGCGAAACCGTCGAATGAAGTGCAGGTCCAACCGGTGAGTTGATCGGCTGTGTCAAGACCGGGATTGACGAGCAGATTCTGCGCGACGACGGGTAACGCGATCATGAACGCAATGGAGATGGCGACCGTCGATTTGACCATTGGCTTTCCCTTCGGGTTGGTCGTTCGCTGAAACGAGGTTTGCATTGAAATGCTGATCTCAAGATAGGTGCACACGATCGGGATT
>CAVQJV010000016.1:0-21369 GCA_963712805.1 uncultured Acidobacteriota bacterium
CTGGGCGTAGATCAGTTCGATAACCTCGTCTTCGGTTCCGGCGCCGGCCACGGCAGACAGGCTGAGCAGGGCGAGAACACTACGGACACACAACTCGATCGACGCATGAGAGTTCTCGATTCGGTTCGGCGAGGGTTGCCAGGTTTCAGGATCACGGGCAATGTCTTCGCGCGTCGACACACGCCCGTTCGACGGTCTGTATTATCGGTCGGAGTATCTGCTGGTATCAACCGTCAGAGATTGACATGGATTCGGGGAAAACGACCCTCGACCAGCTGACATGTACGGCTCGTATCGATGGCGGGGATCGCCGCGCGGGAAATGTCTCAGCGAGGGAGGGTCGGAGAATTACACGTACAGGGAAAGAATAAGAAAGATCTGATCGATGCGATCAAAGCGAAAAACGTCGAACAAAGGGAGGCGCTCTTCTCGCGTGGTCTGGCGAGTTGATCGTCAGGAAAACAAGGGAATTGACCGACGACGAGGTGTCGGGGTCCTGAGAAGGCTGGGCAAATCCGAACGGGAGACCCTCGAACTGAAGGGGGAAGCCGATCGGGCTTCTTGCGGACCATCGAGTTCATACCTGCCGCAGCTGGCGACGGACGAGGAAATCGCCGCCTACATTCGGGAGAACATCGATTTCTCGGAGTTCAGAAACAAGATGCAGGCCATGGCGCCGATCATGAACAGCTTGGCACGACGGCGGATGGCACCGCCGTCAAACGAGTTCTCCAATCGATGTGATTCCAGATTGGAATGACTGTCACCCGACGCCGCGTTAGTCTCGCCAGCGCTGATGTCCTTCCCACAGTGCGTCAATCGGAGAAACAACCATGAAAAGACTCACAACAACCCTGCTTCTCACCTGCCTTGCGCTCACCGCAGCGCCCTTGATGGCCGCCGACGATTCACGCTTCAGCCTCGAACTCGAAGCCGGCCCTGTCTGGCAGAGCTCCAACGATGTCCAGATCCCGAACAGCGATCTCGGAACGAGATTCTCGCTCGAGGATCTGGTGGGATCCGGTCCGTGGCCGGCCGGCCGCGTCTACTTCACCTGGGACATCAACCAAAAACACGGTCTCAGGCTCCTGCTCGCACCGCTGTCCTACACCGAGACCGGGATCTTCGACGAAGAGGTGCTCTTTGCCGGTGAGGGATACGAAGCCGGGGTTCCCACCGAGGCGACCTATCAGTTCAACTCCTGGCGTCTTACCTACCGCTACAAGTTCAAAAACGGCGACCGCTGGCAGCTTTGGGTCGGGTTCACCGCCAAGATCCGCGACGCCAAGATCGAGCTCCGCCAAGGCGACACCACGAGCAAGGACGACGACTTCGGCTTCGTGCCCCTGGTCCACTTCGCCGCCGACTGGCGCTTCGCCGAAAAGTGGCACTTCATCGCGGATCTCGACGGCCTCGCAGGCGGACCCGGACGCGCCATCGACCTTGCCCTGAAGATCGGCTACGACATCAACGATCGCTGGTCCGTCACCGCCGGCTACCGTACCGTCGAGGGCGGCGCCGATGTCGATGAGGTCTACAACTTCGCCTGGTTCAACTCCGCAGTCGTGTCGGGTGTTGTCAGGTTCTGATTTCAGAGTCCCCGTCTAGCCCGGACAATTCATGAGCTGTCGGCTGCGGATGACGACGGCTTTCTCGCCGGGGTGCTACGTACTGAAAGTACGCTCGACGAGAACAGGCATCGGCGCCTCGTCACCGCGGCGAAACCCATGGATAGTCGGGCGAGTCTGCGGACCTTCGTACCGAAGCCGAAGTATCGACGCGAAAAAGGGGACCCGCCGGCGACTCTGATGGCGATAGCGGTCACCTGGTGGACTCGATGTGGTTGGATGCGAGGCAGCGCAATTTGCTGCCGTGTTGGACGTGGCTAACCGCCGAAGATTTCGATGAGCCGCTGGCTGCGATGGGCGAAGATCCGTTCAATGTCGCGGCGAACTCCGAACCGGACCGCAAAGGCGCCGCCCCAGACCGCGTAGTCGACGTGGTCGATGACCCTGGTGCCGCCATTTTCGTCGACAAACCGGTGTTCGTGGTGCCACAGACGGTATGGCCCGCGGAGCTGACGGTCGACAAACCGGTGGGGAGGCTCCCAGGCGGCGATCTCGGACCGCCACCGCAGCGGAATGCCACGCCAGGCGAGCCGATAGTCGATGGTCGTGCCGACGGCCATGGGGATCGGGTCCGGGGTGAGAACATCGAAGCTGAGCCAACTCGGCGTCAACTCCTCGAGATTCCTCGCATCCGCGAAAAAGGGAAACACGTCGGCGAGGGGTCGGGGGAGCCACTGCTCGCTCGAGAATTTGAATGTCTTCATTCGCCGGTCCCCTGCTCCGCGAGCGCGACCACCTTGGAGACCATCCCCGAAAACATGATCCGGTGGATGGGGTAGAGCAGGTTCCAGTAGAGCTGGCCGCCGAGCCCGATGGGTTCGAAGAGGGCGGTCTGGACCACCCGGGTGCCGCTGCCTTCCGGAATCGCCTCGAACTGCAGCCAGGCCCGTCCCGGCACCTTCATCTCGGCACGGAGGCGGAGGAGGCTTGGCGGGTCGACCTGTTCGACCCGCCAGAAATCGAGGGCGTCGCCCTGTTCGAGTTCGCTGGGATGGCGGCGGCCGCGTCGGAGCCCGGGGCCGCCGACGAGCCGGTCGAACGACCCGCGCAGGCTCCACGCCCAATTCCAGAAGAGCCAACCGCGGTCGCCGCCGAGAGACGAGAACGCGCGGTAGGTCGACTCCTGATCGGCGGAGGTGAGACGGCTGCGGGTCTCGCGGATGAGCCCCTGGCTCTGGCTGAGTTCAAAGGCCGGCGCGTCGCCGAGAGCGCTGCTCCAGCGGGTCGAAACCGCGTTGGCCTCGGTGTTGCGGAGCGCGCGCTCGACCGCCTCGCGATAGGGCAGCGGCGAAACCTCGGGGAACTCCGCCCGCGCACGCGAACCGTCCGCCACCACCGGATGCACCACCCCTTCGATGAGCGGGACCGCCAACCGGTTCGGAATCGGGGTCACGAGACCGACCCACAGCGCGGCGAGTTTCGGCGCCAACACCGGCACCGGCACGATGACACGCTTGAGTCCGCGGACCTCGGCGAAGACCTGCATCATGGCTTTGAAGCTCATGGGTTCGGTACCGACGTTGAAGACACCGGTCGTCTCGCGCTCAAGGGCGAGCAGCAGGTACTCGAGGATGTCGCGGACAGCGATGGGTTGCACGTCGTTGAGGATCCACTTCGGCGCCACCATGGCGGGGAGCCGCTCGGTGAGATAGCGAACCATCTCAAACGATGCCGAGCCCGAACCGATCACCGGCCCGGCGCGGAACTCAGCGGTGGGGAGTCCTTCGCGGAGGATCCGTCCGACCTCGGCGCGGCTGGCGAGATGGTCCGACACCTGATCGCCTTCGGGGAGCAGCCCGCCGAGATAGATCACCCGGCGAAGATGGCCCGCGGCGGCGACAAAGCTGTGTGCCGCCTCGCGGTCTCTGTGGACGAAGCCCCGCCCGCTGTCCATGAGGTGAATCAGGTAGTAGGCGGCGTCGATTCCGGCGAGAACGGGGCCCAGGGTCGCCGGGTCCTCGATATCGCCCCGGACGATCTCGACGCGATCGGACCACTCCCGGCCGGCGATGCGAGCCGGGTCGCGGACCATGACACGAACGTCGTGGCCGTGATCGAGTAGACGGGGAACGAGTCGCCCGCCGATATAGCCTGTTGCGCCGGTGACCAGGACCTTCATCTTCAACCTCCGCCGGGGGTGTACCGGGCAATATACTCTCGCACCGGGACCTTGCGCGCGGTGTTGGCGCTCGTCATGTATCTGACCTTGCCGAAAACCGGCCTTTCGGGGCCCCACGGCCGGTCGTGGCGGCCGAGGACCCAGAAGATCCCGCTCACCGAATTGGGATCGCGGCCATCGAGGGCATAGCGGTTGTTGAGTTCGAGCATGATTCGGAGCGCCTGCCGCGGGTGCTCGGTCCACTCGAGGATCTTCTTGCCCCAGAGCATCCGCAGATAGTTGTGGATGATTCCTTCTTTAAGGAGCTGAGTCTGGGCTGCGTTCCACAGTGGGTCGTGGGTTGCCGCAGCGGCGAATTCGTCGAGGTCGTAAAGGTGATCGCGGGTGTCGGTCTCGTGGATGGTCAGGGTTGCCTGCGCCCAATCGGGCAGCGAAGTCCACCGTTCGTGGTCCGGCCGGTGGTGACAGAACTGGTAACCGAGCTCGCGCCAGGTGACGAGTTGGTCGAGAAACGCCTCGGCGGATTCGCCGATGCCCCACCAGCCGGCGCGGCGGCCGTTGGGCGGCGGCGCGACATCCTCGGGGGACCAGCGTTCACGCCGCATGACCTCGAGAAAGATCTCGTGCGCCGAGATATGACCGAAGTGCAGATAGGGGGACAAGCCGCTGCTCCGGCCGTCGTCGGGTCGATTCCGTTTGTCGCTGTACTCAGCCAGAGCCTCGTCAAGGAAGCGACGCATGACCCGCCGGCCGGCGACCGCGCCGCCGCGAGTCGCGGTGACTCCGACGGCGTGATCGATGGGGAGCCGGGCAAGCAGCGTCTCGGCTTCGGTCGGTCGAAGTCGAGGAACCATCGGCCACCGGTCGAGAATCGAACCGCAAACTTCCGGCGCAGCCGGGAGGGATTCGGCAAGCGGGTCCTCGAGGGGAAACCCGTCGAGGTGGTCGGCGAGGTTTTTCTGGATCCACCTGCGAAAAGCGTAGGCGGTCGCGAAGGCCTGACCGGTCGCTGCGAGCGGGATCAGACCGTTGGAGTCGACCGACTCCATCAGCACCGGCACCCGTCGCGCCGCCGAGGCGACCATCCGCGGTAGAAAAAAGGCCGGGTAGTGATCGGTGACGACCACCGCCGCGTCGGACGCGAGAGCTCTCCAGCAGGCCACTACCGGCGCCGGGTTCGGGCTCGACGTAGGGCAGGTACGTCACGCCGCGGGGCAGAAAAGCGGCTGCGTTGTCAGCCATCCCGTCGAGCAGGAAACCGTGCAGCCGCTCGCTGGCCCATGGATAGCCGACCCGAACCGCTTCGAGGATCAGCAGCGGCCGGCCGAGCTCTCTCGCCCAATCGGCCGCCCGCTGGAGTCCGAAATTGAATCGGCTCCGACGCGCGGAGATCATCCAGTACAAAACGTAGGAAGCCGATGGCTCAACCGGACGCTCATTGGACTTCTGGATCCGCAGGGCAGGGACAGCGGTGTTCACGGTCCGGTGAACCAAATTTTTTCAAGGAATATTTCGATTTTTTCTAGACGTTTACCAGGCGCATTGGTAATTTCGGTTCGGATCTTTGTCATGCTGCAACCGAGCCTACCTTGCCGACACAGTAGACGAAAACGACGTCCAGGAGGTTTGGAATGAAGCCCAGAACGACATTCGAGGTCGGATCCGACAATCCCGCGTTGATTCTCATCTGGCCGGATGCTGATGGCGGTCTGTGGGATTCTGAGGCCTCCGCACTCGTCGAGCGCCTCGAAGAGGATCTCGGTGTCTTTGTCACCTGTGTGGGATCGGGGCGCGGCGCGTTGCGAATCAGCGACGCTGCAGCGGCCGCTCGTTTCATGGGTTGCGAATCGCTGGTTGTCATCTCGCTCGAAGGCGACCCGCCGAGGCGCGAGGAGATCGAGGGCGCATCCGAAGGCATCCGGTTGGATGCCGGGTCGATCGGGGCCAAATGGACCGCCTCCGCGGTCGCTCGGGCGTACCGCCAAGCGTGCCATCGCGAACCGCGGGCCGCGTGATCTCGCCTCGGTCGCAGACGGTGCAGGATCGAGCGCAGGGGTCGTAAGAATGGGGAGGAACGACGTGAAAAAACCGAGCAGGCGAGATTCGAAAACAGGCGCGGACGAGGATCCCCAGTTGTGGCCCATGGGCGCGGTCACCCGTAGGACCGGCATTGGAGAGCACACGCTACGAGCATGGGAACGAAAATTCGGTTTCCCCTCCCCCATCCGTCTCGAGTCCGGGCATCGCAGATACCCGGTCGAACAGGTGCAGCGGCTATTGTTGATCGACACGGCGCTCAACGCCGGTTATCGGGCGGGAGATGTCGTTCCACTGGAAAAGACCGATCTCGAGGCGCTTCTGCGCTCCTGCGGCGCCCTCGATACAGGCGTGCCCTCGGGCATCACACCCGAGATCATCGAAACCACACTCGCGACAAGTCGGCGATTCGACCGTGACGCACTCGCGGCCGCACTCACCCGCGACTCCTCGTTGCTCGGCGTCGGACCATTCCTTCGAGAGAGAGTGGAGCCTCTCCTCCGGGAGGTTGGAGAATCCTGGGCGCGAGGCGAACTCGAGATTCGCCACGAGCACTTCTTTTCCGAGGTGCTCGAGGACCACCTTCGTGCACTGCGAACGCCCCTCGAAGCGTCGGGTTCGGGTCGCCCGGTCGTGCTCGCCACCCTGCCCGACGAACTCCACGGCCTCGGTCTGCAGATCGTCGCCTTGGCGGTGGCCGCGGCGGGTCGGAAAGTGCGGGTCCTTGGTCCACACCTCCCCGTCGGGGAGATCATCCAGGCTGCGGATGTTCTCGACGCGGCTGCCGTCGGGCTCTCGGTCAGCATCTTCGGCGCGAATCCCCAAACCACCGCGGACGTCGCCACGCTCCGTATGGGGCTGCGCACCGACACCCGCCTTTGGATCGGAGGCGCGGGAGCCGCTCACCTCAAGGACCTCCCCGATCGCGTCGACGTCCTCTCTTCGCTCGACGATCTCGAGAGCGCACTTCAGACGATCTGACCCGCCGAGAATCGCGCCACAACCGGTGGCCGCCGGCTGAGCTCCGAACTCGGAGCGGCACGAGCTTGCCCATTGAGGACGCACCGCCGGGCCGGAGCGGGTACGACAATCAGCACACAGGTAATCCCACTCCCACCACACCAGACGGGTGATTCAGTCAGACCTGCGTGATCCGGAAAAGTCGTGGAATCTATAAATTTTCTAGAAAAAATCAAAAAACACTTGACAAGGGGTTAGAAAGAACCTAGATTAATGCCCAGGGAGGACGCATGAACGACACACTCACCACCACCGCATGGGATTTCGGCTCCGCTCAACTGCCCTATCGCGACCAGCTCTTCAAGACCGCCCTTCGCATGACCCGCTCGGTTGAGGAGAGTGAGGACCTGCTGCAGGAAACCTATCTCAAGGCCTACCGCCACTACCACCAGTTCACCGAGGGCACCAACCTCAAAGCGTGGCTGTTTCGAATCCTCAAAAACAGCTTCATCAACGGCTACCGGCGCACTCGGAATCGGCCCCAGATGCTCGACTTCGATGAACTTCGCGACTCCGGGCGACGATTTCGAGGCCGGCGTACCGACGATTCACGATCCCGAGATCGAGTATCTCGGTCAGGAACTCGACCACGAAATCCGAGAGGCCCTCATGGCGCTGCCACACCACTACCGGATGGCCGTGCTCATGGTGGATCTCCAGGGCCTGAGCTACCAGGAGGTCGCCGACGCCCTCGCCGTGCCCATCGGCACCATCATGTCCCGGCTCTATCGCGGCAGGAAGAAGATCGAACGGTCGCTCCTGAACTATGGCCGACGCACCAACTATGTTTCGGGGATCCCACGTCGGCAACGTGATGCTGATTGTCATTCTAACTAGAAATTAACTAGACAAACTAAGCGTATCGAGACACGAATTGTTTGTAATTACCTTCGAAAACGACAAATAATCTAGAGAAAACTTGGAATAGTGTCGCAACCATCGGAGTTATCCGATCGAATCAAACGGGAGGCTCGGATCGAGCCACCGACAGGAGGAAACGAAATGAAACGCTTTGTTGGAATGTGTCTCGCCGGTCTCGCAACCATGGTCTTTTCCGCTCCGGTCGATGCGGCTGCGCCGTTGAATGCAGTGGCGCTCTCCGATGCGCCCGAAGGCAATTCGGGTAGCGCTCGGGTGCGTGTGCTGCACGCCTCTCCCGACGCCCCGGCTGTCGATGTCTGGGTCAATGGCAGCAAGGTCTTTTCGGACATCGAGTTTGAGGAAAGCACGAATGTTCGTCGAGGTCCCAGCCGGAACCTACAACGTCCAGGTCGTTCCCGCCGGGCTCATGGAGCCCGTCGTGATCGAGGCCGATCTCGATCTCATGGCCGGCATCGACTACGTCGTTGCGGCGACCGATGTTCTTGCCGAGATCACTCCGGTGATCCTGACGGCCGACGGTTCGACTCCCGATGCGGGCAATGGATGGGTGCGTTTTCTGCATGCGTCGCCCGATGCGCCCGCGGTTGACATCGCTCTCGCCGATGGCGGTGCGGTTCTCTTCGAAAACATCGCGTTCCAGGAGAGCGGCGCCTACCTTCCGGTTCCCGCCGGCTCCTATGACCTCGAGGCCCGACTCGCCGGGACGAACACCGTTGTTCTCGGGTTGCGGGTCGTGGTGCAGGACGGCAGCGTCGCGACCGCCGTCGCCACCGGTCTGGCAGCCGACATCGGTGTGCTCGAGAACTTCTACTTCATTCCGGCCGCCGCGCGTGCCGAAGGCGTCGGTGACTCGTTCTTCGTGACCGACGTCGATGTCAACAACGGCGGCATCGCGACGGCCACCTACCAGGTGCTCTGGCTGCCGCGCGACACCGATAACTCGAGCCCCTCGGCGAGCGCCAAGGTCAACGTGGCGTCCGGTCGCACCGAGCGCTGGGAAGATGTCCTCGGCGCCGTCTTCAACGTCAAGGACGGCGACACCGCACTCGGCGCCCTCGCCTTTATCTCCGATCGCAAGGATCTCAGGTTCTTCTCCCGCACTTTCAACCAGAGTGATGCCGGTACTTTCGGCCAGGCTATCCCGGGGATCGCGAGCGCCGACCTCATCCCCGCCGGCGAGATGAAGCGGATCCTCTTCTTCACCGAGAACAGTGACTACCGCTCGAACATCGGTATTCTCAACGGCACCGGCTCGCCCATGACCATCAAGTGGCGCCGCTACACCGCCGACGGGATGATGGCCGACGAGTCCATGGCGGATCTCCCGGCCTGGGGCAATGTCCAGCTCAACCGCGTCTTCACAGCCGAAGCACCGGTCGCGGGCGGCTACATCGATGTCTGGACCGAGACCGACGGCGCCGCCTTCGCCGCCTACGGTTCGGTTCTCGACAACAGCACTTCGGATCCGACCACCGTTCTGCCGCAGTAACGATCTGAACTGAAACATGAACTCTCAGGGGGGCTTCGGCCCCCCCTTTTATTTTAGTGAATGCGAAGAACGAGAACACCTCCGAGGGTGGCGAGACGGTCGCTCCCATCTGATCGTGGTCCGCGCTACACCCGGTTGCGGAGCATGAGCTCACGTGGGTTCGGTTCGAGATAGAGCTGACCCATCATGTACTCGATCTGGTGTTTAAGGACATGGTGACGCAGCAGCGTGACCGGCACGACCAGGGGCACCATGCCCAGCCGGTAGTCCTCGATGAGCTGCACCGCCTCCTTCTTCTCGAACGAGTCGAGCACCTCTTTGAGATACCCGAGCACGTGGTAGAGCACGTTGCTGTGGCGTTTGGCCGTGGCCTTGTGATTGAGCGTGTCGTGAAATTCGGTCTCGTACGAGCTGAAGAGCTCGATATCCGGTACGGTGCCCGCACCGGCGACGATCCGGCCAAGCCTGCGATACCCTGCTTCGTTGTGGGCGCTCAGGATCAGCTTGTGTGCTGTGTGGAACTCGACAAGACCCCTTCTCGTGAGACCTCGACGCACCATGCTGCTCCAACGGTGTCGGCAGAAGACGTGTTCGATGAAGCGCTCGCGGAGAACGGGGTCGTTGAGCCGACCCTCTTCCTCCACCGGCAGGTTCGGCCAACGCTCCATCAGAACCCTGGCAAAGACACCAACGCCGCTCTTGGTCGGGGATCCGCCCTTGCCGAAGACCTTGACCCGTTCCATACCGCAGCTCGGTGAGGCGCGCTTGAGGATGTATCCGTCGAGGTCGCGCGCCTTCAACTCATCGAGCTTGGCCTCGGAGTAGGCCTCCATGCGCTCGGTGAGATCCTCCCCGGTGACGGGCTGGATGAGACGCGGCAAAGGTTGATCGTGCACGAGGCGAATCGACGGACGCGGGATACCGAGACCGATGTCGATCTCGGGACAGACCGGGACCCATTCGAACCACTCGCCGAGCACGTCGATGAGAAATCGATCGCGCTTGTGGCCGCCGTCAAAACGGACCTTCTGTCCGAGAAGGCATGACGACACGCCGAGGCGGATCGGTTCGTCATCGTGCCAATGCCGCCAGGAAGGCTCGGGTTGTGGTGTGTTTTTCATCTGAAGATCATGTCACAAATCCGGCACCAGAGGTTGCCCGGTCTCGCAGCGGCGCCCCGAGGAAGTTGGGGAGTTTCCCGCATTGTCTGTTGCCGGAGGCGGGGGTCGACCGCGCCATCGGCAGCGGCCGACAACCGTGGTCGCCAGACAAGCTGCGCGGCGTCTTTACAAACGATCGACTCGATGGATTCCGGTGGTTAACCGTTGATCTTGGCGAGTTCGTCGGCATCCGCGAGGTCTCGTGGACGATCCGAGCTTCGCTTCACCTGAAGAAGATCCCCCAGGGAAATGATCTTGACGTTGACACCGTCGATATCCACGGACTGGGCTCCCTCGAAGATCGTGGTGTTTTCGACACCTTTGAGGCTCGTGAGAATGTCGATGCGATTCGGTTCGACACCGAGATGAACGGCGCCTTTTTCCCGTTCGAAGAGCTCCTGGGGAATCCCTGCCCCGCCAAAACCGAAAGCGGAAAGGGCATCCATGACCCGCTCCGCATTCTCGGACGTCGGCAACACCAGCAGATCCATGTCCTGGGTCGTCCTCACATAGCCGTAGTAGTTGACCGCATGACCACCGACCAGCGTGTATCGCACCCCGTAGCTGCCGAACAGCTCGAGAAGCCTCTTCATGTCGGCTGAGAATTGCATGGGGAACCTACCAGGAAACCCGTTCCCAGGTGACTTTCCTCTGGATCGGCGCCTGGCCCCAGGAATCTCCCCACCGCCGCGCCTGCAACACCGCGAACTCCCGCAGCCGGTCCTGAGGATTCATCCCGGCCAGCCTTCGATGTTCGGCCGCGTTTTCCTCTTCGAAAGAGTCAAATACGCGGACCTCAGCGTCTCGATGCGATGATCGACCGACTGGACCCCCGGTTTGCTGGAATCGACGTTCAGCCATGCGGCCATCATAACCTCTCTTGACCTCTAGCCTTTGGGAGAGTTGGCAGAACGCACCGGAGGCGGGGTCGACCACGTCGTCGGCTGCGGTCACGGCCGAGGCCGCCCGACAATTCGCCCTCGCGATCCGGGACGAGCGATGAGCGGCCTACGACCGTCCGCAGGTGGGCGTGACGGGCTGTGTCGGCACGACGCAGTCAACCCGCATGACCATACGGTCGATGGATCTTAAGTCCTATAAAAGGCCCAATTTCAATAACATACGCCAATAGAACTAACCATTCTACAAAAAGCGAACCAACCAAAAACAGGGGCCCTGGGCACTGCTACCTTGATGGAGACTGTTGGCGATTGTTGGGCGCAACTGTCCCATGAGTGTCCCATGAGTATGCCAGGGCGAGAATCCACGAACGGTGGCAGAGGGGACAGAAACAGGACTGAATCTGTCCCCTCAACGATTCATTGAACTCGCTGCAGAGGCGGAGCGTTCCATTGGCCATTCAGAGCGGCGTCCTTCGGCCAATAGAGGCGCATCGCTGACCAGAAAGGTCCGTCCGGTGCCGGGAGCCAATTCGATTCCTTATCCGCACCCGGTGAATCGTGCTGAAGATAGAGTGTCAGCCCACCGTCGGCATCAAGTTTAAGTTCAGGCAACATCGGCGAATTGATGAGGTAACGATTCAACGAGTTTTCCACGAGGAGACTCGCCGGCAGATCGTACATCGTCAGTGACCAAAAGGCATTGACCGGAGGAAACTGACCCGGTGAAAAACGCAGAGTATAACGATTTTTCGAAGCGTCCAAGGCAAGCCCATCGGCATCCACCCTGTACGCGGGATACATCGCCTCCTGTTTCGAGTTGCCGTAAATGCCCAGCACCGCCGCGGCGAACCGATAGAGGTAGTTGTTCTTCAGATACTCTCGCGAGCCGAACAAATCACCGCTGGTCACCTTGCCGGTATCGATGGACGTCTTCTGGAAATTGTCGAGCTCCTTCCAGGCATCAGCCATGCCGTCCGCAAGAGCCTTCTGCATGTCCGGCGACAGCTTCTCCAGGTCGATCGTCTTTCCTGCGCCGATTCCAATCGTGGCGAACCGCGCCATGATAAGTGCCAGGCCCAACGATTTAACGATTCTTGTAGATTGATGGTCGTGGAGGCGGGATGCCGAGACGACCAAGGGTCTTTGTCGAGGGTGGGATCTACCATGTGTACAACCGTTTGCGCGTGGGGCGGAGCTGTTCTCTGAACCTGAGGAGGCGATTGAGTTCATCGAAATCCTGCGCAAGGCGAGGGATCGCGACGGGCTGAGGATCTACGCCTGGACGCTGATGTCCAACCATTACCACATGGCCGTTCGGACTGGGTCCGATCCCGCTGTCACGCACGATGGGTTATGTGCAGGCCCGATTCGGCCAGGGCTACAACCGCCGCCACCCTCGAGTGGACCCCGTTGGCAGAGCCGTTACAAGGCCAGGCTCGTGGAGAGTCCCGAGTACTTCGATCGTCTTATCGCCTACGTTCACTTGAACCCGGTGGTGGCAGGGCTGGTGGACGATCCGACGGACCACGTGTTCTGCGGTCACCGGGAGCTGCTCGGCAGGGCGAGAGACCCACTGACAGATGTCGACGGCGTGCTGGCATTGTTCGGGGACACCGTTCGCGCGGCTCGGCGGGCATACGTTCGCGCCATCAAGGGTGCGCGGGAGGAGGAGTGGCGGGGCGAGAGGCCGGGGGGGCTGCCGTGGTGGGGGAGGGAGGTGGATCGTCCGGTCGAGCCGGTCCCACCGTCTGCCTGGGTGGACGAGCTCGGTCGGAGCACGGGATTCGAACGCGAGCCAATGGAACCGGATGAGTTCATCAAGCGCTGCTGCGAGGTGTTGAACGTGTCGCTCGAAGAGATCGCTGGTAGGGGGAAGGGCCGGCAGATCAGTCGGACGAGATACCTCATCGCGGCACTCGGGATCGAACGATGGGGGATGAACGCGAAACCGATGGCGGAGCTCGTGGGCCGATGGCCGGAGGCGGTGAGTCGCTGGGCGAGCCGTGGCGCCGAGATGCGGGTGGAGTCTGAGGCCTTTCGCGATGCCTACGAGCGTCTCGATCAGACCCTCGCCGGTGAAGGATAGCGTCGAATGGCCAATAAGAATCGTTAAATCGTTGGGCCTGGCACCCATCATGAGCGCGGTACACCTCCCCCATCCCGCCCTCGCCGATCTTCTCGACGATGCGGTAGTGCCCGAGTGTCTGGCCGATCAGTTCCGACATGGCGAGGTACCTGTGAGTTCATCTTACACGTGTGTCAGATCTGAGTGCCCTATGAGTGCACCGATGGTGTCTCTTGAGTGGCTCATTTTCTCGGGTGAGTCAACGTAAGTGCTAGATTCTATTGGTGCCGGAGGCGGGGATCGAACCCGCATGACCATACGGTCGGGGGATTTTAAGTCCCCGGCGTCTACCATTCCGCCACTCCGGCAGCGTGAACCCATGATAGCTCGCGATTCAGTCCAGACCACTCATGATCCATCTACCTCGAACGGCTCCAGAGAGTCACGATTTCGAGAATCCGGCGAAACCTCGAAGAGGAGAGGCTAGCCCTTCGGCGCCGGCAGTCGAGCTCTGACGATGGAGGCAAATCCGAGCAGGTCGTCGAGGTGGTTGTCGAGCACGTCCCGAACCACCGCGAGATCGACATCGCCGTAGCCATGAACAAGGATATTTCTAAATCCCACCATGTTGCCGAGAGGCGCCGCCTCGGACGCGGTCAACCACCCGCCGCTCACCAGCAGATCGAAAAGCTCCCGGTTTGTTCTCGGTTCACCGAGTCGCTCGTCGGAGACAATGTGGGAAGACACATCCTGGGCAGCCTGGATCGCGAGCTGAAGGGTGTGTTCGATGAAGCGCTCTTCCCGGATGTCGTCTTCCATTGCTTCAGGTCGAGCCATGCGCCGGAGCTCGGCGACGCAGGTTTCGATAAAAGCAATCTTCTTGGCCAGGAGTTCCGGGTCAGTCATGGCGGCACCGCCTCACGTCCCCGGTAGCGCAGGAGAATCGGCAGCAGATCGAAGTACTCGTTTCGAGCCCGGACCTCGAACTCAATCCTCGCCGCGGGATCACGATCCACGAGCAGATGCCCGTCGCGAAGCACGCGATGAACAAGGTCCGGTGGCGCGTTGTTGAGGACCACGATCTGGCAGGGTCGCCCCAGAACGCGATCGATTTGGCCTTCGAGAGCAAAGCGCAGGCCGTCGAGCCCATCGGAGGTCACGGTTCGCAGGAGAATACCGACATCGACATCGCTATCCGGATGGTCGGTCGCTCGCGCGACGCTGCCGAAGAGATAGGCGGCAACCAGCCGATCATCCGACGATGCCAACTCCTCCGTGACCATCCGGATCATTTGTTGCCGATTCATCACGCCGATTATATCCGGCTCACGCCGATCTCACCGGTGCCGTGCCGCATGATCTCCCCGGTTCGAGGTTGTTCCGGCCGGGAGACTCCGCACGATCACCATCCCCGGTGTCTACCGTTCCGCCACTCCGGCAGCTTCGGTCTATCATAGCCCGCAATCGGGTCTTGGTTCGGATCGAGAAGGGTTCTCGAGTCGGGAACATGATTCAAGCTGGTGCGTAGTACCTCTCGAGGGGAAAGACCAGATGAAGGTGCTGACGACAGGTTTGCAGGTCGGGTTCATGGTGGTTGCGGCTGCGACGGCGAATGGCGCGGAGGTTCCAAACGCGTCTTCGGTCGAGACCGGACACCGGATCGCCACGTTCGTCCCCGGACCCCCGCTTTGGCTGCCGCCCGACCGGAGACCGCCTCCGATCAAGTCCACCAACCTCGAAGTTACGGTCGATCAGTGTGTCACCGACGCCATGGCGCTTGCAGACACGCCGGGCGCATCGGTGGCGGTGATCATCGATGGTGAGGTTGTGTACGAGCAAGGGTATGGCGTCAAACGTCGCGGCGGCGGCGCGGCGGTAAACGCTCAGACCCAGTTCCGCATCGGGTCGGTGACCAAGATGCTCACCGCTGCGGCGGTGATGCAACAGGTCGAGGCCGGTACGGTTTTCCTCGACGACCGGGTGACCCGCCACGTTCCCGAGGCCGAGTTTCTCGGTCACTGGCCGGCCGAAGCCATGACCGTGGAGCACTTGCTGACCCACGCCACCGGGATCCCGGATCTCATCTTCAACCCCAACGGCGCAACCGGTCCGAACGCGCTTTCCGACTGGGCGGCCTCGCTCGACGAAATCGCGCTGCACGCTCCCCCCGGCGCTTTCTGGAACTACTCCAACCCGAACTTCAACCTCGCCGGCCTGGTCGTGGAGCGCGCGAGCGGGATGGACTATCGGTCGTACATGGAAACCCGGGTCTTCGCCCCGGCCGGGATGAGTCGCACCACCTTCGACTCCGACGCCGTCGCCGCCGGCGGCAACTTCGCCTACGGGCACCAGCCGGATGGCGACGGCGACGAGACGGTCTACGCACCCGATCAATACGACAACGGCGTCTATGCCCCCGCCGGCTACGCCTTCTCCACCGCGGGTGACCTCGCGCGTTGGGCGCTGCTGCTCTCCGACGGCGGAGGCGATGTGGTGTCGGCCGAGTCGGCCGCGGCGATGCTTGCGATCCAGCGCGATATGGACGCCATCCCCGGCAACGGCTACGGCTACGGTGTCTTTGTCGAGCCCTTCTACGACCTGACCATCCGCCAGCACGGCGGCAACATCTGGGGCTGGGGGACCTTCCTGCTGTGGCACCCGGAACGCCGGTTTGCGGTCGCGGTGCTCGCCAACACATTCCAGTCGCTTTCCGGCGCCGCCTACTGCATCGCGAACGCGGTTCTCGAACCTGACCACGCGGCGGCGCCGGTGTACCCGTTGGATCCCGATCGTCTAGAGATCTTCGAAGGCACCTACGATCTCAGTCTTCGGGTCGCCAGCAGGCCTAATCTCTACCCGGTGAGCGGCGAGGTCTGGATCGAAGACGGCGGCCGCCTCCTGCTCCACCTCTGGGATCCGAACTCGGCGTGGAGCGAGGTCTGGATCCTCGATCACGCGGCCCTCGACGTCTTCCTCGTCGATCTCGAAGGCGACGGAACCTACGATCTCGACCTCAGCTTTCTCACCAGCGGCGGAGCGCCGGAGCGCGTGCGTTGGATGCGGATGCGCCCGGCGGTGGGGAGCACGCAGGTTGCTCCGAGAAGCGGGCGGCGACTGGCGCCATGATGGTCCCCGGGATCCGGAAACCAACCCACCGCGCGTCGGATTGACACGCTCCTCGGTCACCGCCATGCTGCATCGATGAGCCAGACCGCCGAGGTCGTGATCTGTGGCGCCGGCATCGCCGGGATCTCGCTTGCCCACCAGCTGGCGCGGGTGTACGGAATGCGGCGGGTCGTCCTCATCGATGAGCGGCCGCCGTTGACCCTGACCTCGGACAAATCCTCGGAGGCCTACCGCAACTGGTGGCCAGGCCCTGATGACGCCATGATCCGGCTCATGAACCGCTCCATCGATCTGCTCGAAGACCTCGCGCGGGAGTCCAACAATCGCTTCCTGATGAACCGGCGCGGCTATCTGTGGTGCACCGCCGATCCCGTCCGCGCCGAAGATTACCGCGAGCACGGGCTCAAGGCGGCGGCCGAGGGCGCGGGTGAGCTGCGGATCCACACCGGCCGGATGAGCGATCCCGAATATCGGCCGCACACCGCGGATGGTTGGCAAGACCAGCCCGAGGGCGCCGATCTCATCCTCGAGGATATGTTGCTGCAGCAAGCGTTTCCCTATTTGGGCCGGGATGTCTACGCTGCCCTCCACACCCGACGGTGCGGCTGGCTGTCGGGCCAGCAACTCGGGATGGAGCTTCTCGAGCGCGCACGGGCCGCCGGGGTCGAACTCATCGAAGGCCGGGTGGAGTCGGTCGAGACCACCGGCGGCCGGGTCACCGGTGTCAAGCTCAGCGGTCGCAGCGGAAATCTGATGATCTCGACCGGTCGATTCGTCAACGCGGCGGGACCGATGCTGGGTTCGGTTGGGCGCCTGATCGACGTCGAGCTCCCGGTGCACTCGGAATTGCACCTCAAGACCAGTTTCTCCGACCACCTCGGCGCCGTGCCGCGCGATCTTCCCTTTCTGATCTGGGACGACCCACAGCGCCTCGCCTGGTCGGCTGATGAGCGGCAGGCCCTCGCCGCGAGCGAGGAAACCGCCTGGTTGCTGAAAACTCTTCCCGCCGGGGCCCACATGCGGCCAGAAGGACGGAATCACGTGCTTCTGCTGTGGCCCTACCACGCGGAGGCCGTTCCCGAGACCTTTCCCCTCGAAATCCCGGACGAGTACACCGAGCTCTGCCTCCGCGGCCTGACGACGGTCCTGCCCGGACTCGAACCCTACGGCGACCGCCTGCCGAGACCATTTGTCGATGGCGGCTACTACACCAAGACGCGTGAGAACCGACCGTTGGCGTGCCCCCTCGAGGTCGAGGGCGCCTACGTCCACGGCGCTCTTTCGGGGTTTGGTCTGATGGCCTCCATGGGCACCGCCGAGGTCTGCGCCGCCCACATCGCCGGCGGCACTTTGCCCGGTTACGCGCCGGCCTTTGACCTCGCCCGTTACGACGATGACGACTATCTCGCACGGCTCGAGTCCTGGGGAGACGACGGACAGCTGTGATTCAGCCGGGCTGATCGGGCGTGGCGGACCACATCCGCAGGCTTTCCGCACAAAAACACCACGTTTCCTTCATGACTCTTCGTTCCCCGGGTACCACATTGAAGAAAACCCGTGGAAAGGAGATTCGGACGATGAAAACGGCAGTGAAGATTGTTGTGGTGGCGGCGGTGATGGCAATGATGTGGGCGGGTGGTGTCTCGGCCCAGGACCCTGCGGCCGAACCCGGCCGGAAGTGGTGCGGACCAACCGGCACATGGTTCGGAACAAACGAAACCTATGGGCTCGAGTTCGTGGTGACCATCGAACACATGGGCGGCGGCTGCTATTCAATCGTGGCCGAGGGCGTCGAAAACACGCCTCCCTGGGAGGTCTCCACCGCGTGGCGTGGCGTGCTCAACAAGACCGGTCGCCGGACCTTCAGTCTGGCGCAGATCACCTTTGCGGGTCCCAGCCAGCTCACCGATCCGGGAGAAGGTGTCCCCGATGTCGCCGGAATTCGAGGTGAGATGACCATGCTGGACTGCGATCACTTCGAAGTCGTGTTCGGTCCGACCGAACTCTACGCCTGGGGTCAGACCCCGTTCGAGGACCCACCGGTGGCCACCATGCCTCCTTCGATCGCAAACTACACACGGGTACCCTTGGTGCCCTTCGACTGCGCCTCCCGGAGCGAGTGACCATCGCTGCCCGGCTCCGGCCACCGGGCTCTCCATTAACGGGGATGACCCTTGGTGGAGCCTCAAAATTTCGGGCGGAGGTGGCGATCAGTCCGGGTCCTGGGTCTTCGTCAAGGCGTCGGAGAGGCAACGGTAGGTCATGGTGATCTTCCCCACCTCGATGACATCGCCGGTGGCCAGCTCACACCGCCCGGTAAACCCCCGAGAGTTGACCTGGGTTCCGTTCTTGCTCCCGAGATCTTCGAGGAAAACCCCGTCCCGCCCGATATCGAGGCGGGCGTGGCGTCGAGAGGCCTCGGGGTTGAGGATCTGGATATCGGCGCCGCCGTCACGACCGAAAATGACAGTGTCCCGGACCAGAGAAACCTCACGATCTCCAAGATGGAGAACGTGCTCGCACGGCACAGGCGATGCCTGTTTGGCCATGAGAACCCTATCGCCGGCAACGACGGCCAAGGGTCGTTGGGCCATCGACGATGGGTCCACACGAGTCGCGATCTCGGATGGATCAACGACAAGCCGATAGCCGTTCTTGGGGATGGTTTCGATGAATCGGGGTGAGCGAGGATCGTCACCGAGGGCCCTTCGGATATCGGCAACGGTGTGGGTGAGGGTCGAGTCGGCGATGAAATCGGCGGCCCACACCCGATCGAAAAGCGCCCGCCGCGTCACGACTCGACCCGCGTGCTCGACGAGACAGACCAGCACCGCCATCGCCTTGGGTTCGAGATGGGTCTCCTCTCCAGCCCTCGTGAGGGCATTCGCGGCGGGCTCCACCCGCCACTCACCGAGATGGAAAGCTTCGATGCCGCCCATGTTGCTTGACCTTTCTCGAGATTGACTCGGTGCAGTCTAGCATGTGGATGTCCCCCTGCTCTCAGCCGAATTGACCCGGAAGATCGAGGGCGATCAGAAGGGCGCGATCGAGCCTTCCTGATGTTTCCCTCGCGAGCGCACCCCAGCGATCGACAAGCCGGTCGCGCGTGATGGCCCGGAGTTGCTCGCCGAGGGCAATGGAATCGCACCTCAGTCCGCCTTCGGGCGCCGTGATCAACACCTGACTCGGGTAGATTCTCCGCCCATCCGTCCACGACGTCACCGGCACTACGATCACTACCGGGCTCGACCGATTGATGGCATCGCGACTCACAATGACCACCGGACGCAAACCGGACTGCTCTGAACCCAGGGTTGGGTCCAGGCTTGCCAGAAAGACATCACCGCGGTTCATGAGTCATCCTCAGCGACCCGCAGGGCCTGCCAATCCGCAAGTTGGTACTCATCCGAGATTTCCCGAGCCTCCTGCTGGTAGAGCGGATCATCGGCCATGGAATCGAATTCACGATCCACGGAGTCTCGACGAATACGATCGAGCTCGCGGCGAATCGCCGTGGCGAGGAATTCGTTTCGAGTTCCCGCCCGGCCACTCTGGACCACGGCATCGACACCACGGAGAAGATCGTCGGGCAACGACACGGTTGTGCGCGTTCTGGGCATCGTCATCGCCTCCTTGATCGACATCATTATTGATGCCTGATTTGATGCGATTGTACCAAGAGTGGGCGGGGGAATCCACACCAAGACGCGTTCCTCAGAGACGCCTTCACTACCATGAAACTCAGCTTGTCTCGTGTACCTGCATCCGAAGCCCCTCGATGACCTCCACGGAAACCCACCAGATGTTGTCACGGCCGTTGCCGGGTCCTGCCATGAGCGCTTCGAGTTCAGAGTAGCTGACGGGATCGGGGGAGCCGTCGGCAACCCGGCTCGAGGTGAAGAAGAGGATGGCGCCATCGGGGGAGAGCGCCGGGCAGTAGTCGAGGGCGGCGGAGTTGATGGGTTCACCCATGTTGACTGCGGGGAGAAACTCCCCATCGGACCCACGGAAAGCGATGTACATGTCGCCGCCGCCCACGTCACCCTCTCGAACCGAGCCGAAGATGAGCCACGAACCGTCCGGGGCGATGAGCGAGTTGAACTCGGGGCCGGGGGAGTTGACCGCGGGACCGAGGTTTTCCGGTACAGCCCATCCGTCGCCGGTCCACTGCGCCCACCAGATGTCCTCGCCGCCGAGACCGCCGGGACGATCCGAGGTGAAGTAGAGATCCCCGTTGGTGGTGAGCGACGGGTAGAACTCCTTGTGCTCGTCGTTGACCGGCGCCGGCAGGATCTCGGGTTCCCCCCATCCGGATTCGGTTTTCGGCACTCGCCAGAGATCCCACTCGCCGCTATCTGTTTCGCCAGGTCCGGGTCGTTTGGAGATGAAGTAGAGCCAGGCGCCGTCATGGGTGATGAAGGGTTCGAGATCGGAGTACACCCCAGAGAATCTGGCGAATTCGGGCGCTGACCAGCCTTCAGGGTCTTCGCTCCGACTCAGGATGGTGCCGCGCTGGCGCTCGTAAATCGTGTAGAACAGTTGTTTTCCGTCGGGCGACCACGCGGTGTCGCGCTCGGCCAATGCGGTCGCGAGAAAGATCGTCGGTTCGGTGCCAGGAGGTTGCTGCCCGAGGTAGGGGCCGGTGAGAGGAGCCGTGGTCTTCGCGGTCTCGAAGTCGTCTTCGCATGAGCAGCCGATGAGCAGGAACACACTGAGCAGAACGAGAGCAACAAGACGCATGGCCGGACCTCCGTTGGAGAATGCTACGCGAGTCAGAGGGTCGGGTTTCGAAGAGGTTTGGGAAGAGAGCCAAACGGACCATGGGCTTTTTGTAGCGCCGGCGTCTCGTCGGCGTTGGTGGTTCACCGCTGCGGTTTCGTTCCATCGCCGGCGGGACGCCGGCGCTACAAGGGGCGGTGGCTTCTCTGATGACAGTTGTCC
>CAVQJV010000017.1:0-234048 GCA_963712805.1 uncultured Acidobacteriota bacterium
TATTGGTGCGAAAGGGGGGACTCGAACCCCCATGAGCGTAAGCCCACTAGAACCTGAATCTAGCGCGTCTACCAGTTCCGCCACTTTCGCACCTGAGCGGATCGAATGGTGATAGTAGGTCCGGGAGGAGGAGGTGTCAAGCGATTCGCCCTGCGAATCGTTGCAGGTGCGGGGATCGCCTCGCGCGGGACGCGACCGGGCGCCGTCGCCGTCCCCGTGCTCGATGGTCACGCACCTCGTCTCGGCGTGGGTGGGCATCGGTGGTAGGCTTGCGGGTGAAGATTCTGACGAAAAACCAAAAAGGAGGTGCGTCATGCGATTGAATGCGAAGGCCTTCGCGCTGACCTGCGGTGTGCTCTGGGGACTGGCCATCCTGTTCTCCACGTGGTGGCTGCTGCTCTTCGGTTTCGAGGGAACCCTCATGCAGCAGCTCGACCATTTCTACTTCGGCTACAGCGTGACCCCGCTCGGCGGAATCATCGGCGGGGTCTGGGGTTTTGTTGACGGTTTTGTGGGCGGCTGGGTATTCGCCTGGTTGTACAACAAGTTCGTTGGTGAGTGAGCGCAGGGAGCGCGTTTTTCCGGGTCCGGGCCGACGTCGCAGCGGAAGTGTGTTTCAATAGGCGACGATGACTGACCAAGACACCGAGGAAGATCTCGACCCCAAGAAGATTCTCGATTCCATTCGTCGCCGCGGCCGCAAGGGCATGAGCCTGAGCATGCTGGTGGCCGAGGTCAACGACGAGCGCGGTGAAGGGCGATCCGACGCACGGCGGGCGCTGCGCGGCGTGCTCGCCGAGCTCGAGAGTCGGGGCGAGATCGTCCTCGGGCGCGGCAAGCGGTATTTTCCGGCTGAGGACTCCGATCTCCATCCCGGCCGCTACCGGGGCATGACCGGGGGCGGCTTCGTCGTCGATGTCGATGGCGACGACGGCCCGCCGGTGTGGATCGCGCCGAGCGGCCGGCGCGGCGCGCTGAACGGCGACAAGGTGCTCGATCCGGTTCGAGACGCCGCAGAAACGCGCCCGATCGCTCGGGCTCCGCGAGGGTGTCGTCATCCGTATCGTCGAGCGCCGGACCACCGAGGTGGTGGGGGTGTGGGTCACCGGCGGCGACCGGCCGCACGTCCGTCCGCTCGGGCGCGGGCAAAAATTTATCGTCGAAGTCAGCTCCTCGAAGGTCCAGGGCGAACCCCGGGAAGGCGAACTGGTGGCGGTGAGCATCGACCACGTAGAAGGTCGGGGGCAGCACGCGCGCGGCGTGCTGCTCGAGCGGCTCGGCCGGCCCGAGGATGCCGGCGCCGTCGATCGGGCGGTGCTGCGGCTCTTCGGCATCGTCGAGGACTTCACCGCCGAGGTCGAGGCCGAGGCGAACGCGCTGCCCGATGTGATCACCGAGCGCGATCTTGCCGGCCGCTGGGATCTGCGCGGAAGCCCCGCGATCACCATCGACCCGGTGACTGCGCGCGACTTCGACGACGCGGTGAGCGCCCGGGCCGTCGACGGCGGTGCCATCGAGATCGAGGTCCACATCGCCGATGTCGGCCGTTACGTCGGTCGCGGGTCGCTCATCGACACCGAGGCCCGCCGTCGATCGACGAGCGTCTACCTGCCGGGTCTGTGCGTCCCCATGCTGCCGGAGCGGCTCTCGAACGATCTCTGTTCCCTGAGAGAGGGCGTCGACCGGCTGGCATTCAGCGTGCGCTTCCGGGTCGGTCCCAACGGCCACCTCAAGAAGGTCGAGGCCAACCGCTCGGTGATCCACTCGCGCCGTCGGTGCACCTACGAAGAGGTCTTCGGGTGGTTGGAGAGCCCGCGGGCGGATTGGCCCGAGGCCACTGCGGGCTTCGCCGATTCGCTCGAGCTGCTCGCCGAGGCGGCGACCCGTCTCAGCCGGGCCCGGCATGGGCGAGGCAGCCTCGATTTCGACATGGCCGAGCCGCAGATCCTGCTCGATCCCGAGGGTCGGGTGGTGTCCATCGAACCCAGCGCGCGCAACCGCGCCCACCGCCTCGTCGAAGAACTCATGGTGGCGGCGAACATGGCGGTCGCCCGGCTGCTGCTCGACGCCGACCAGCCGTGTCTGCACCGGGTCCACGACGAGCCCGATCCGACCAAGATCGAGACCCTGGCCGAGGTCGTCGGCGAGCTCGGTTTCCGGCTCGAGGGAGACGCCGGCGATCTCAAGCCGTCGGCGCTGCAGGCGCTCCTCGAGAAGGTCGCCGGCCGGCCCGAGGAACACCTCGTGTCGATGCTGGTGCTGCGTTCGATGGCGCGGGCGGTCTACACGCCGGACCCGCGTGGCCACTACGCTCTGGCGACCAACGCCTACCTCCACTTCACCTCGCCGATCCGCCGCTACCCGGATCTGGTGGCGCACCGCATGTTGCTGGCGCTGTTTCGTGACGGCCGCGCCGTCGAGGGCGAGGAACGGGACACGTTGGAAACCGCGCTCCGCAGCCTCGGGCCCCAGTGCTCGGCGAAGGAGCAGGAGGCCGAAAAGGCCGAGCGCACCGCGGTTCAGTGGAAGACCGCGCTCTTTCTCCGCGACCGGGTGGGGGAGGTGTTCCACAGCCGCGTCTCGGGGGTGGTCGCCTTCGGTTTCTTTGTCGAGCTCGAAGAGGTGTTTGCCGACGCACTGGTCCACATCAAGGAGTTGGTCGACGACTTCTACGAGTATGACGACAAGCGTCACCGTCTGGTCGGCGAACGAACCAAGAAGGTCTGGCGGCTCGGCGATCGGGTCAAGGTCAAGCTCGTCAGGGTCGACCTCGACAGCTTTCAAATCGAGGCAATCCCGGTTGGGATCAAACCCGATCGACGGGCGGTGCAGTCGGAAAAGAGCAAGCGGCCTCGCGCAAAGCCGACCGCTCGCCGGCGCCGGGGACCGAAACGCGGTCGGTAGCACGTCGCAGGATCGGTTTGTTCGGAAACGCCGACCGATCCTGATCCCGTGCATCCGTGCTCGTACCCGATGGAATGCGTTTTGTAGCGCCGACTTCCAAGTCGGCGTCGGTGGTGTGGTCGAGGCGTGCGACGCCCACTTGGAAGTGGGCGCTACAACGGGCGATTGTGGTGTGGAGCGCCTTGTAGCGCCGACTTCCAAGTCGGCGTCGGTGGTGTGGTCGAGGCGTGCGACGCCCACTTGGAAGTGGGCGCTACAACGGGCGATTGTGGTGTGGAGCGCCTTGTAGCGCCGACTTCCAAGTCGGCGTCGGTGGTGTGGTCGAGGCGTGCGACGCCCACTTGGAAGTGGGCGCTACAACGGGCGATTGTGGTGTGGAGCGCCTTGTAGCGCCGACTTCCGAGTCGGCGTCGGTGGTGTGGTCGAGGCGTGTGACGCCCACTTGGAAGTGGGCGCTACAACGGGCGATTGTGGTGTGGAGCGCCTTGTAGCGCCGACTTCCGAGTCGGCGTCGGTGGTGTGGTCGAGGCGTGCGACGCCCACTTGGAAGTGGGCGCTACAAATCGGGGTCTTGTAGCGCCGACTTCCAAGTCGGCGTCGGGGTGTGGTCGAGGCGCGTGACGCCCACTTGGAAGTGGGCGCTACAACGGGCGATCGTGGTGTGGAGCGCCTTGTAGCGCCCGACTTCCGAGTCGGCGTCGGTGGTGTGGTCGAGGCGTGTGACGCCCACTTGGAAGTGGGCGCTACAGATCGGGGTCTTGTAGCGCCGACTTCCAAGTCGGCGTCGGTGGTGTGGTCGAGGCGTGTGACGCCCACTTGGAAGTGGGCGCTACAACGGGCGATTGTGGTGTGGAGCGCCTTGTAGCGCCGACTTCCGAGTCGGCGTCGGTGGTGTGGTCGAGGCGTGTGACGCCCACTTGGAAGTGGGCGCTACAATCGAGTCACATGTCGCGTCCGAAGCCAACCAGACCGATGCATCCGGATCGCATCGTCGATCCCCGGACGGTCCCGTACTCCGACGCGTCGTTTCGGGGTGTCCTTCCACATCTCCGCAAACCCGGCTGCAGCTATTTCGTGACGTTTTGTCTTGCGGACGTTGCGGCCAGACGGGCGTTGGAAAGAAAGCGCATCCTCGACCCGGACAACCCTGTGGTCATCGCCGCCGAGACCGATCCCGCGCCGACCGCCGGTTCATGCCTCTTGGGCGAACCAGTGATCGCCGCGATGGTCGAGGCGACCCTTGTTCATTTTCAGGGCGAGAGGTATGCGCTGAGCGCGTGGTGCGTGATGCCGAACCATGTCCACGTCGTCGTGACGCCGTTCGACGGCCACGAGCTGCCCAAGATCCTGCAGTCGTGGAAGGGGTACTCGGGACGTCGGATCAACCAGCGGTTGAACCGCCGGGGATCGGTGTGGCAGAAGGAGTCTTTCGATCATGTGGTGAGAAACGAAAAGCACTTCGCGCGATTCGTCGATTACGTCGAGCGAAACCCGGTTGCCGCTGGTTTGGTGAGGAATGCAGCCGACTGGGGTTTCAGCAGCGCGCGGTTTCGAGTGGATTTGTAGCGCCGACTTCCAAGTCGGCGTCGGTGGAGTTGAGGAAGTCATCGCCGCCCCCGCGGACGTGGGCGCACGATTGCGACCAAATGGCCCCTTGACAAGAACTCTGTGCCTGCTCATATTGATGAGTAACAAAACGATCGTTCGGTTTTTGCTGAAAGGACCACCGAGCTTGCCAAGAGGAGCCCAAGCCGCAAAGTCCGAGGTCGCCACCGCGAAGGCGTTGGAAACCGCGTTGGAGCTCTTTTCAACCCAGGGCTACGGCGCCACCTCGATGCGGTCGATTTCGGAAGCGAGCGGGCTCTCGGTGGGCAATCTCTACCACCACTTCGGCTCCAAGGAAGCCATCTTTCAGCGCCTCATCGACGAGTACTGGGAGCACCTGCTCGATCCGAACAACGATCTCCAGCGGGTCTTCGACGCGGCGCGAGTTCCCCGACGATCTCGAGGATGCTCGCCGACCGCCATCGAGGAGTCGGTGGAGGACTACAGGCCGCACATCATGCTCATCTTCATCGATGTCATCGAGTTTCCGGCGGCCACACATCCGCGCGTTCTACGAGTCCATGGCCGAGCGCTTCCAGAAGACCTACAGCGAGTCCTTCGCGCAACGCAAACGCGACGGCCTCCTCGGCGAGGTCGATCCGCTGGTTGGCGTGATGGTCGCCACCCGCTGGCTCTTCTATTTTTTCACCGTCGAGAAGTGCTTCGGGGTGCCCATGCATTTCGGTATGGACACCTCCCAGGCGGTTGACGAGTTCATCAGGATTGTCCGCCATGGCGTGCTTCCCCGTGGGGGGGGCGGCGCCATGTCCAGAATCACCGAGTGATTAAAGGGGGAAGAAACATGTCCGATCAATGGAAGAAGCAGATACTGGTGGTGGCGATCATCGCTGCGGCGCTGGTTTTCGCGGCGCCGGTGATGGCGCAGGAAGGTGAAGACGAGCCCGCAGCCGAGTCCACCGAAGCCGAGCTCGTCGACGAGGCGCTCAAGCGGGAGTTCGCCGGCGAGATCGTCGTGACATCGACCCGCCGGGCCGAGAAGCTGCAGGAGATCCCGATCGCGGTCTCGGTGGTGACCTCCGACGAGCTCGAGGACATCGCCGCCTCCGACATCTCGGTGCTGCAGCAGTACGTGCCGAACGTGTCCATCTATCAGGGTCGCAACCAATCGACGACGCTGACAGCGTTCATCCGCGGCGTCGGCCAGTCGGACCCGCTGTGGGGCGTCGACCCCGGTGTCGGACTCTACATTGACGATGTGTATATCGCCCGCGCCCAGGGCGCCCTGCTCGACGTCTACGATGTCGAGCGGATCGAGGTGCTGCGCGGGCCGCAGGGCACGTTGTACGGCAAGAACACCATCGGCGGTGCCATCAAGTACGTGCCGAAGCCGATGTCGGACACGCCCGAAGGCCGCTTCAGCCTCGGTCTCGGCAGCTTCAACACGCAGGAGTACCGCTTCAACCTCAGCGGCCCCATCGTCAAGGGCAAGCTGCGCGGCAAGATCGCGGCGGCCAAGCTCCTGCGCGACGGCTACGGCGAGAACCTCTATCAGAACCGCGACGTCTCGGACAAGAACACCACCGCATACCGCGCCGGCCTCGAGTGGCTGCCGTCCGAAAAGGTCTCGGTGCAGCTCAACTACGACCACACCGAAGACGACGCGGAGCCCATCGGATTGACACGCCTCGAGGCGAACCCGTACTGTCTCTTGTTCACCGGCGTGGCGTGCCCGCCCTATCCGGATCTCTTCGACACCGAGAGCGGCATCGATCCGGTCAACGAAGTCAAGGCGACCGGGTACTCTCTGGCAGTGACCTGGGGAATCAGCGAGGCGCTCCAGTTCAAGTCGATCACTGCCTATCGTGAGACCGACACCCGCAACTGGATCGACTTTGACACGACCCCGCTGGCCCTCGCGGACTCCGAGGCGACCTACTACGACGATCAGACAACCCAGGAGTTCCAGCTGCTCTACACCGGCAGCGACGTCTGGGACGGCGTCTTCGGTCTCTACTTCTTCGACGGCACCGCGGGCGGCAAGGTCGAAGCGATCTTCTTCACGAACTTCCCGAACACCACCGAGGGCTATGTCGACACCACTGCCTACGCGGTGTACGCCGACGCCAACGTCCACCTGACCGACAAGCTGACCCTCAACCTCGGCCTGCGACCGACACGTGAGGAAAAGCACGGCGTGGCCTTCAACGTCTACAACACGGACACCACGTTCACCGACTACTACTTCGTCGCGGCGGACTTCGACGACGAGACGACCTTCACCTCGTGGGCGCCCAAGATCGGGCTCGAGTACCAGTTCGACCCCGATGTCATGGGTTACGTCAAGGCCAACCAGGGCTTCAAGAGCGGCGGCTACAACGTCCGCGCCCAGTCGACGCTCTTCCCCGAGACGGCTCTGCCGTTCGACGACGAGGTCATGACCGTCGGCGAGATCGGCGTCAAGACGGTGCTCTTCAATCGCAGCCTGGTGCTCAATGCCGCCGCGTTCTACGGCGACTACACCGACATCCAGGTCTCGACCTTCACCTCCTACGACTCGGACGGCGACGGCGTCGACGACGCCTTCTTCGGCAACTTCCTCAACGCCGGCGACGCCACGATCAAGGGTTTCGAGCTCGAGTACAACTGGTCGTCGCGGTCCTTCTTCGGGCTGTCGGGATTCCTCGCGTACCTCGACACCGACCCGGACATTCTCGACGAGGACGGCGACGGCTTTGTCGACACCCAGGTGATCACGAACGCGCCCGAGTTCACGGGATCGATCCGGGCCAACTTCGACTTCCCGCTCTTCGGCGGGCTGCTCACCGCGAGCGTCGGCTACTCCTACCGCGACGAGTCGATGCTGACCAACGAGGGTGGTCCCGACCCGAGGGATCCGAGCGGCGCGACACCGCTCGAGCCCTTGGTGCAGGACTCCTACGGGCTGCTCGACGCCTGGGTCGCCTGGCTGTCGCGCAACGCCCACTGGCGCATCGGCATCACCGGCAAGAACCTCACCGACGAGGAGTACCTGACGAGCGGCTACAACCTCCCGGTCCTGGGTGCGATCCAGGGCTCGTACGGAGCGCCGCTGACGGTGGTCGGCACGATCGAGTATCGGTTCTGGTAAGAACCTCCGGGGTGCGCCGGTCATCGGCGCACCCCTTTCATTTCAGGGAGAAAGCATGATCGAAACAGGATTGAACGGGAAAGTTGTCATCGTCACCGGCGCGGCAGCCGGGATCGGCCGCGGCACCGCCGAACGGTTCGCCGAAGAGGGCTGCAAGGTCGCGGCATGGGATGTCAGCGCCGACGGCGCCGATGAGCTCGTTGCCAAGCTCGAGTCTCTCGGTGGCGAGGCCATCTTCCAGGCGGTGAACGTCACCGATGTCGAGGCGGTCGAAGCGGCGGTCGCCGCGGTTGTCGAGAAGTGGGGCGGGGTCCATGCGCTGGTCAACAACGCCGGGATCGTTCGCGACGCCCAGTTGGTCAAGTACAAGAACGGTGAAGTCCAGTCAACCATGACCGACTCGGCCTGGGATGCCGTCATCGGGGTCAACCTCAAGGGAGTCTTCAACTGCACCCGCGCGGTGGTGCCTCATCTCATCGCGGGCGGCGGCGGCGCGGTTCTCAACGCTTCGTCTGTGGCGTGCCTCAACGGCAATTTCGGCCAGACCAACTATGTCGCCACCAAGGCCGGCGTCATCGGGATGACCAAGACCTGGGCCCGCGAGCTCGGAAAGTTCGGCATCCGGGTCAACGCCGTGGCGCCGGGCTTCGTCGCCACCGAGATCATCAAGGCGATGCCGGAGAAGGTGCTTCGAGGGCATGGTCGCGCACACCCCCATGGGCCGGATCGGAGATGTCCGGGACATCGCCAATGCCTATGTCTGGCTCGCTTCGGACGCCGCGAACTGGGTCACCGGGACGACGATTTCCGTGGATGGTGGACTGGTGATCGGCACGTAACTAATTATGAATTTTGAATTCTGAATTATGAATTCCGGAGGGAGAACGGTCCATACATTCATTAGCTCATCAAATTTTTGAGGTATTGATGATGAATTACGCCTGGTATTCTCTTCGTAAGATATTGTGATGGAATAATTAAGAATTGAGAATTAAGAATTGAGAATTCCGAAAATTCCACGCGCTGAGTGTGGAGGACGAATGAATCGGTTTGCAACAATCAAATCAACCGGAAGATACATCCCGGAAATCGAAGTTTCCAACGACGATCTGCGCGAGCGGTTCGCGCACATCCCCGATTTCGTCGACAAAATGGAAGAGTCATCGGCCATCGGGACGCGATTCTGGGCGCCCGAGGATTGGTGTACGTCCGACATCGCGCTGCCCGCGGCGCGGCAGGCCCTCGAGCGCGCCGGCCGCCACCCGAAGGAGGTCGATCTCGTCATCCTCGGCACCGACTCGCCGGATTACGTCACGCCCGCGACCTCGGTTGTTCTGCAGCACAAGCTCGGTGCGCGCAACGCGGGGACCTTTGACGTCGGCTGCGCCTGTGCGTCGTTCCCGACCGGGGCCGCCATCGCAGCAGGGATGATTGCGTCCAACCCTGCGCTGAAGACGGTGCTCGTGGTCGGGGTCTACAACATGCACAAGCTCGCGGATCCCAACGATCCGATGATCTTCTTTTATGGCGACGGCGCCGGCGCCGCGGTCCTCGAGCCGGCCGGTGAGCCGGGGTTCGTGTCCTCCGCCATGCGCGCCGATGGCGCCTATCACCGCCACTGGGGGATCTATTCGGGGGCGACGTTCGAGCCCGCAACCGAGGATTCCGCCCGTGAGGGTCGGACCGCGGTCAAGATGCTCGAGCGCTACCCGCCCGAGGTCAACCACGAGGGTTGGCCCAAGGTCGTGCGGTCGCTGGCGGCCAATGGCGGTTTCGAAGTCTCGGATATCGATTTCACGATCTTCACCCAGGTCCGCAAGCCGTCCATCGAACTCGTGCTCGCCGATCTCGGGCTGCCGATGTCCAAGACCCACACGGTGATGGAGAAGTGGGGCTACACGGGTTCGGCCTGTGTCCCCATTGCTCTCGACGACGCCATCGAGAAGAAACTCATCTCATCCGGCGATCTGGTGGCGATGGTGGGCTCCGGGGTAGGGTATAACCAGGCGGGAGCGGCGTTCCGAATGCCGTGACAACGGCCGCCCGCTTCCGTGGTTTGATGGAGGCTGCGGCCTCCGGTACGGCCGTGTCGCCTGTTGGCGTTGCCAGGCTGGCGGCCGTCGTGGCGCGGGCGCGGCGCCCGCGAGTGCGATCCGTGCTCGACTTGCATAGTAGGGGGCGCGTCGCGCATGATCTTGTGGCAATGCGGTGAGGGGGAGTTCATGGGCAGGTACATCTTCAAGGTGATCATCGCCGTCTTGCTGCTCGCCGCGATCGCCGTGATCGTCGGCGCATGGATGGTGTGGAAGAGACCGCTCACCATCGATGCCTGGATGAGCCGTTCGGCGCTCAAGATCAACGGTTTGGAGAAGCAGGATCTCGCCACCGAGTCCGGCAGCATGACGGTCTGGCAAGGCGGTTCGGGCCCGACCATGGTTCTCCTCCACGGCGCCGGTGACCAGGCCGGCGCATGGGCCCGCGTCGTCGGTGGGTTGGTGACCGAGCACCGGCTCGTGGTCCCCGACCTCCCGGGTCACGCCAGGAGCGACCCGCGATCGGGACCGATCCACATGGAGCAGCTGCTCGACGGCCTCAACCGGGTGATGGATGTCTATTGCGCCGATGAACCGGTGGTGATCGTCGGCAATTCCATGGGCGCCTGGCTCGGCTTTCTCTACGCCCGGGAGCATCCCACGAGGGTGGCGCGGCTGGTGGCGGTCAACGGCGGTCCGCTCTTCGAACCCGACCCGCAGATCAACATCTTTCCAACCACCCGCGAAGAGGCGCGCGAAACCATGAAAGGCCTGATGGGACCGGCGAGCCCGCCGATCCCGGGTTATGTCCTCGACGACATCGTGCGGCGGACCGGCAATGGGCCCGCCGCGCGGTTTGCTGAAACCGCCTCCGAGATGGGCTTCTATCTTCTTGACGGAAGACTCGACGAGGTCACGGTGCCGGTGGAGCTGGTTTGGGGCGCGGCCGACCAATTGCTGACCGTCGACTACGCCCAACGGATGGTGGATGGATTGCCGCGGGCGCGACTTCACCCGATCAACGGCTGCGGACACGTCCCGCAGCGCGAGTGCCCGCTTCGATTCCTCGATGCGCTGACAACCGCCCTTGCCGAGCCGCCGCCGCTGGCGGTTCCGGAGGAGGGCCCTCATGCGGGTGAGACGCCCGCACCACAAGACGCGATGAGGAATCGTCGTGACGACGAGCGCCCCGACAGCGGTGGGGTCCAGCAGGCTGGAAGCCTGCTCCACAATCGCGCGGGTTCTTTGTGGGGTAGGCATCTTGCCTGCCAACCGAATTCACAACAAACGGCCGCTTCGCTCCCAATGACAACCCTCATCGACTCCTTGCGGGCGGGACGCCCGCACCACAATGGCCAAGCTCAGAATGAAGAAAGAACGCGGGCTCATTGTGGTGCGCGCGTCTCGCGCGCAACTTTGAGAGTCACCAGACCGGTGTCGTTCCATGGGCAGGCGCCGCCCCGCGGCGTGGCGGTGCTCAGGGTGACAGGGGGATGGGCATGATCTGTGCGGACATTCTCGGCGAACGGGCGCGGCTGTCGCCGGCAGAGAACGGCGGTGGTGGAGGTGGCGACCGGACGTCGCTTCAGCTACTCCGAACTCGATGGACGGGCGGTGCGCTGCGCGCGGATGTGGCTCTACGGTCTCGGCCTGCGGCCGGGGACCCGGGTGGGGATCCTCTCCGGCAACCGCGTCGAGTTCCTCGACGCGGTCTTTGCGGCGGCCAAGAGCGGGGTGGTGTTGGTTCCGCTCAACACCCGTCTCACCGCGCACGAACTCGGTTTCATCGTTCGCGACGCGGGACTCACCGCGCTCATGTACGACGAAGAAAACCGGGCCACGGTGCATCGTCTCCGCACCGGCGTCGAGATCGATCATTGGATCGCCTTCGACGAACCCGATGATCCCCTCGACCAGGACTACGCGGATCTGGTTCTCACCCGCGGGTCGGGAAGCTCGGTGCGCCGGCGGTGTCGCCCCGAGGATCCCTATTGCCTGCTCTACACCTCGGGGACCACCGGGCGGCCGAAGGGGGTGGTCACCCCCCATCGCCAGGTGGTCTGGAACGCCTACAACACCGTCGTCTGCTGGCAGCTCGGTGAGACCGACGTCAGCTCGATCTTCACTCCCCTCTACCATGCCGGCGGCCTCGGCGCGTTTCTGGCCCCGATCATTCTGGCCGGCGGCACGGTTGTACTCCACGCCGGGTTCAACGCCGGCGAGGTGTGGCGGATGATCGAGAAGGAGCGCTGCACCGTGGTTCTCGGGGTGCCGACCATCTGGACGATGCTCGCCGATGCGCCCGAATTCAAAGACGCCGTTCTCGATCACGTGCGGTGGTTCATCTCGGGAGGAGCGCCGCTCCCGCGCCATCTCATCGAGGTCTACCGCGAGCGGGGCGTCGTCATGCGCCAGGGATACGGCCTCACCGAGGTCGGGGTCAACTGCTTCTCAATGTCCAACGAGGAGGCGTGGGAAAAGGCGGGCTCGATCGGCAAACCGCTCATGTTCTCCGTCGGCCAAGGTCATCGATGAAGGGGGACAGGAAACGGCGCCCGGGGAGGTCGGTGAGCTCTGCTTCCGCGGACCTCACGTGTCGAACGGCTACTGGAACAACCCCGAGGCGACGGCCGCCGCCATCGATCGCCGGGGCTGGTTCCACACCGGAGACATGGCGAGGTGTGACGAGGACGGTTTCTATTACATTGCCGGCCGGGCCAAGGACATGTTCATCTCGGGCGGGGTCAACGTCTATCCTGCCGAGATCGAAACCCAGCTTCTGCAACACCCCTCGCTGAGCGATGCCGCAGTCATCGGCGCGCCCCACGAGACCTGGGGCGAAGTCGGAATCGCCTTTGTCGTGCCCGTCGAGGGAAAAGAAGTGAACGCCGCGGCACTCGAGAGCTTTCTCCAGGTCCGGCTCGCCCGTTACAAAGTGCCCAAAGAGTTCATAGTAAAGACCGAGCTCCCGCGAACGGCCTATGGAAAGGTCGTCAAAGGCGAACTCGTCGATGAATGGAATGCGCGAGAAAAGTAAGATCCAACTTCAATTCTCGGCCGGGCGCGCCGCGCGAACGGCCGAGAATTGAATAACCCGACCCGTCGAATAACGGAGGACGATTCATCTATGAAACCGATCTATATCGCCGCGTACCACCAATCGAAATTCGGCAAGCTCATGGCCATGACCGTTCCCGAGATCGTCCTTGCCGCGATCAACGAAACCTATGCCGAGATCGGCGCCGAGCCCGCGGCCGTCGATGTCGCATCCATCGGCGCGGCCTGCAACATCTCGCTCAACGAACAGGGACTGCTTTCCGGTCTCGTCGCCATGGCGCCGGGGCTCGGCGGCAAACCCATCGAATCGGTGGAGAACGCCTGCGCATCGGGCGGCCAGGCGGTCGTGTCGGTGATCCAGAAGCTCCAGCTCGGGCTCGGCGAAGTCGGGATCGCGGTCGGTTACGAGAAGATGCGCAACGACGACGGCAAGATGGACGGCGCCCTGGTCGGCAAGGTCCTCGGCTACTACTCGCACCCCGACGAGCGTGAGGGCAAGACCTATGTCTTCCCACACCTCTTCGCCGAGGTCATGGAAACCTATATGAAGGCCCACGGCGCGACCGAGCGCGACTTCGCCGAGATCTCGTCGCGAGAGTACGCCAACGCGACGTACAACCCCTACGCCCAGATGCAGAAGATCGACGTCTCGGTGGATGAGGCGGCGACCCCCGAAGGTCGCAACCGCTACATCGTCGATGGACTCCCGCTCAAGACCTACGACTGCTCGCAGATCACCGACGGCTATGCCGGACTGCTGTTGGCGACCGAGGAGGGCCTCGCGAGGCTCGGGATCGCCAAGGCCGACTGCGTCGAGATCGCGGGCTACGGGCAGGCCACCGATCCGCTGCTCAAGGCCGGGCGGGACATCCTGATCCCCTACGGCGCCTACCGAGCCATGGGCAAGGCGTATGAGATGGCAGGTGAGAGTCCCGATGACGTCAATGTGGCGGAGCTGCACGACTGTTTCACGGTGATGGGCGCCATCGGCACCGAGGTCATCGGCAAGGCCGACTACGGCAAGGGCGCCGAGTACTGGCGCGAGGGCAAGGCCGAAGCCAAGGGCGAGTGCGGGATCAACACCTCGGGTGGGCTCATCGCCAAGGGCCACCCGGTTGGCGCCACCGGCATCGCCATGATCGGTTGGGCCGCATGGCAGCTCCAGGGCAAGGTGCCGGCCGAGCTTCAGGTGCCGGATCCCAAGATCGCAGCCACCTTCAACATCGGCGGACCGATCTGCGCGTCGGTTTGTACGGTGCTGCGCACCGCACAGTGACGCGAATTCTCAATTATGAATTATTAGTTTTGAATTTCGTCGCAGCCGTTTCGCAAGGCGCCGCGGGACGGTTGCGATGGGTAATTAAGAATTCAAAATTCAAAATTGAGAGACCCTGATTCGGCAGATGCTGAAGGAGGTTAGGCGATGAAGGAAGAAATCACGCCACTGCGGTCCGGGTCACCTTGAAGTAGAGGCTTCCGCATCTGGTGGGAGTACCACGGCACCGGTGACCGCGAGTGCTGCTGTCTGCTCAACGGCCTCGCCATGCACACCAAGGCGTGGTACGGCTTTCTGCCGCGGCTGACGGCCAACTACGATGTGATCCTCTACGATTACCTCGGTCAAGGCGAGTCGTCCACCGACGATGTTCCCTACCTCATCCCCGAGTTCGCCCGGTACCTGACGCTGATCATGGATGAGATCGGGGTCGAGAAGCTGCACCTCATGGGGATCTCCTACGGCGGTTTCATCGGGCTCGACTTCGCGCGTCTCTATCAGGAGCGGCTCCACACCCTGACCCTGTCGGGGATCCTCCTGTCGAAGGAGAAACTCTTCGAGCTCTACCAGGAGATCTCGCTCAGGTTCTACCGGTCCTCCGAAGAGGTCTTCGAGATCTACACCCAGTACATGTACGAGAAGATCTTCGGTGAGGCCTTCGCGGCCGCCATCCCGCCCGAGAGTTTCGAGGCCATGCGGCAGCGTTTCTACGACCGCTACATCGACCTCCGCCACTGTTTGATCCGGCTCACCGAGGCCCAGGACCCGTTCTTCGGGGCTCTCGAGGAGAACATGGCCGGCTACAACGCCATCGAGACCCCGACCGTGCTCATCGCCGGGTCGCAGGATCGCGCCATCCCGTTGTGGCAGCAGCGGAAGATCCTCGACATCGTCCCGAATTCGCGTTGGCTCGAGATCCCGGGCGCCGGCCACGTGGTCTATCTCGAGAGCCCGGAGCTCTTCTTCGGCAGCCTCGAGCGCTTCTTCGAAGCGAAGAGCCTGGACTTCGAGCCGCTGGCGGGAGTGGAAGGATGAAGCGCCTCAACGCGATGGGAGGGGATGCCAGGCACGCACCTTTGTTCGCGGCGAACAAAGGTGGAGCCAGGCACCCGTCGCTCGCATCCGGATCGCTCCGCCCGCGATGATCTACCACACAACCGACGGCTCCGGCGAGCCGCTGCTGCTGCTCAACGGCATCGCCATGTCGGCGGCGAGCTGGCAGCCGGTGGCGGCGCCGTTGGCCGAGAATTTCACCGTCATTCGCTGTGATCTTCGCGGCCAGTTGCTGAGTCCCGGGGCGCCCCCCGCCGACGTCGCCGGGCATGTCGCTGATGTGGTCGAAGTGCTCGACCACCTCGGCCTGGACTCGGTCCATGTCCTGGCGACCTCATTCGGCGGGGCGGTTGGTGCTCTGCTCGCGGCGCGCCATCCCGGGCGGGTGCGATCACTGCTCTCCATCGCCTCGGCCGACGGGTTCACCGATGTCATGGCAACCGAGGTCGCGCGCTGGCGGGATGCGACGGTCCGATCGCTCGCGGGTCCGGATCGGGGAGTTCTGTCCGATATTTTGGAGCCCGTTGTCTATTCGCCGGCCTATGTCGAGGCGCACCGTGAAGAGCGGGTCCTCCGCCGGAAGCAGATCGAGGCCCTGCCGACTGACTGGTTCGAGGGGCTGATCGGCCTCCTTGATTCCGCCGAGTCGTTCAGCCTGCGCTCGGAGCTCGCTGCGATCGGATGCCCGACCCTCGTCGTCGCCGCCGAACTCGATGGGTTCATCCCGCTCGACCGCTGCCGCGGTCTCGCCGAAACCATCCCCGGCGCCGAGTTCAGGATCATCAAGGGCGCCGGCCACGCGGTGGTGGTGGAAGATCCCGAAGCGGTCGTCAACCTCGCACTCGATTTTTTCGGCTCGGTTTCCGATTGAGTCAACCTCGGCTGGTGAACGGCGAGTGAACCGCGAAGTTCGCAAAGGTCGCCACAGAGGGCGCCAAGGGCATCTCATTTTTGAACTGGCGGCACCCTCGTGAAGGTCGGTAGATCACCGCAAGGCGGGACAAACGGGAAACACTTGGGCTTACGCCGATTTCTGGTCTGAGGTGGGTCTCCGCCTACCTTGAGTGACCCACCGTCGCAATAGCCATGGCTGCGTCAACCGGCCAAAACCCTTCGATTTACCTCTCGAGGGCGGAATACCTCTCCGGCGCGAACCCCCTTCACTCAACCCAGGCGCGAACTCGAAGTTGTGATGTCTTTGTGTGCTTTGCGGTGGGCTTTCTTGGCGATCTTCGCGATTTACTCACCGTAGAAGATTGGTGAGTTGCGCCTCTACGGTTGCTCTTCGTCGAACGTTGACCCACCGTCACAGAACCTCTGATACGATGGGTGGGTGATGACCGTCGACGTATTTTTGTTTGCTTATTACGCTTATACCCGGGTTGAACCGGAGCCGGCGAAGGTCTCACTGAACCCAGATTCTGAGGCCCGCCGGCGACGGCGGGCCTTTTGCTGCCCGCCACCGTCGCGGTCCCGACGGAGGATGAATGCACGCTCCGAAAACTCAACCGGCCGATCTCCCCGCGCTCCTCGAGCAACACCGCCGCGACATCGAGGCGCTCGACCGCCGCATTCTCCACCTCGTCTGCGAGCGCCTCGAGCTCGCCCGCCAGGTCGGCGATCTCAAGCGATCGCTCGCGGTGCCGCTGAGAAATTTCGGTGTCGAGGCCCAGGTCTACCGCCGCTTCGAAGACGCGAGCTCGCTGCTCGGTCTCGACGCGGGTCTCGGTCGCGACCTCGCGCGTTTTCTCATCGAAAAGGCGGTGGAGGAGCAGGCGACCCTGCGGGATGCGGCCTATTCGGGTGACGCGCTCGACACCGTCGTCGTCGGCGGCAAGGGCGGGATGGGCCGCTGGATCGCCCGCTTCCTGGCCGGTCAGGGCCACCGGGTTCGGGTCGTGGATCCGGCCTCCGGAGAGACACCGTTTGACGAGATGGGATCACTCGCGGATGCGATCGACGCCGACCTCATCATGGTGGCGGTGCCCATGACCGTTTGTTCCGGAATCCTGGACGAACTCGGGACCCTGCATCCGCGTGGGGTGGTCGCCGAGATGTGCAGCCTCAAGACCCACCTCGGCCCGGTCATCGACCGCCTGCGCTCGGCCGGAACCCGGGTGGTCTCCTTCCACCCCATGTTCGGGCCCGATGTGCGGATGCTCGAGGACCGCACGGTCGTTGTGTGTGCCGATGCTCCACGATCGGACCTCGAAATCGTTGAAGGCCTCTTTGCCGACACCAGCGCCCGGCTGGTGGAGATGGGCACGGCCGAGCACGACCGGCGCATGGGCCTCGTTCTCGGTCTGACCCATCTCGCCAATCTGGTTTTCGCGCGCGCCCTGGTCCACTCGGGTGTCGGTTCCGCCGATCTCGCGGAAGTGGCCGGTGTGACCTTCGGCCGCCAGATCGCCACCACCCGTGAGGTCGCGAGCGAGAATCCGTCGCTCTACTACGAGATCCAGGCCCTCAACGAGCTCACCCCCGAGACCGGGCGGTGGTTGCGGCGGGCGCTCGATGAGTGGATGGACGCCGTGGCGCAGCCGGGCGATGACCGTTTCTCTGAACTCATGACCACCTGCCGGGAGAGCCTGGACGGGGCCCGGAGGTATGACGAATGAAACGAGCACTCGATGGCGTGGTCGCGGCGCTTGGCCGATGGCCGGGTGAGCCGGTCAACCTTCTGGTGGGGGAACCGTGCTTTGACCCGCCGGCCGAGATCAGGAGGGCGTTCGGCCGGATCTCGGGCGATTCCGCCTCCGGGTACGGGCCGCCGGGTGGTCTTTCGGAACTCCGGGCGGTCTTGGCGGATTGGATCGACCCGGATCGCGCGGATCCGCGGCGGGTGATGGTGACCCATGGCGCCAAGGGCGGGCTGCTCGTCCTCCTGGCCGCCCTGATCGAGCCCGACGATGAGGTGATCCACCCGCTGCCGTGCTATCCCGCCTACCCGGCGATGGTGCGACGATTCGGCGGGGTGCCCATGGGCGTTGCCGAGCGGGGCGGCGGATTCGCGGGCTTGAGCGAGCAGGTCCTGGCACTCGCCGGGCCGAGGACCCGGGCGGTCATTCTGTCCTCACCGTCAAATCCGTCAGGGACGACCATCGACGACGGAGAGCTGGCGGAGCTCGTCGACACCTGCGGCAACCGGGGAATCCGCCTGATCCTGGATGAGGCCTACGCGGCCTTCTGTTTCGGCGACGATGTCGCCGACGCCGCCGCCGTGAACGCCGAGTCGATCCTGGTCCGGGTCGGCTCTGCATCCAAGAGCCTGGCCCTTCCCGGCTGGCGCGTGGGTTGGATCGTCGCCGATGAAGAGCTGGTCACGAGGGTGACCTCGGTTCAGTCCGCGCATGCTCAACCCTCCCGCGACCCCGCCGCAGCAAGCCATGCTCGCGCTGCCCGAGGTTTCGCCCGACTATTTCGAAGACAACCGCCGCGCGGTTCGAGGGCGGCTGGAGGCCATGGTCGAGGCCGTGCGGAGAGCCGGGTTCGACGCCGCGATGCCGGCAGGGGGCTTTTATCTGTGGGTCGATATCCGCGATCGACTCGCCGCAGCGAAGCCGGATTCCGCGGCGTGGTGCGAACGACTTGCCGAAGAGCACGGAGTCGGGCTCTGGCCGGGCGAGGACTACGGGACCCCCGGCTGGGTCCGTTTCGCCCTGCCGCAGGACGACAACTGGCGCGACGTCGTCGAGAAGCTCGAGGAGCGGCTTGCGGCGGCGGATTGAACCGCCGCACGCGAGGTTGAAACAGAAAGTTCACGAAGGGCCATCAACGCGGCCACATTGAACCTCATTGGACAGTGGGATTTCCATTCCGCAGCGACGTTGGACTTCGTGAGTTGGCGGTGGTGGATTCGGCGACCTGTTTGAAACGCAAAGGGCGCAATGATCGCAAAGTCCATCGCAAAGGACTCATTTTGAAGCCATCGCAACGGGTCTCGTGGGTTCAACCCTCGATGAAATGCTGTGATATAGCAGATAGAATTCGTGTTGTCTGTGTTATCTGCGGTTCCTCGTCGCGATGGTGCGATGGCTCATTATTGCGATGGCCTTTGCGATGTTCTTAGCGCCCTTGGCGATCTTTGCGGTGAAACTGTGATGTGATCCTCGTGTTTCATATTGGTGCGTCACCGGTTCAGCTCGTCGACCCCGAGCATCATTGGGCACGGGTACCGGTACGGGATCGGGTACAGTAATAGGACCTGATGAGGACGATCCCGCCACCGATGTCGTCCCGATTTTTTGGAGGAGCCCCGACAATGCGCGACCCGAAGATCCTGCTCAGTGCTGAAGAAATGCCCCGCCAGTGGTACAACCTCGCGGCCGACCTGCCAAAACCGCCACCGCCACCCCTCGGCCCCGACGGACAACCGGTGGGCCCGGACGCCTTGGCGCCGGTCTTCCCCATGAATCTCATCGAGCAGGAAGTCAGTCAGGATCGCTGGATCGACATCCCGGACGGCATCCTCCAGCTCCTCGCTCGGTGGCGGCCGGCGCCCCTGCGCCGAGCCTACGCGCTGGAAAAGGCGCTCAAGACGCCGGCGCGGATCTATTACAAGGACGAGAGCGTCTCACCCGCCGGCAGCCACAAGCCCAACACCGCCGTCGCTCAGGCCTGGTACAACAAGGAGTTCGGGATCGAGCGGTTGTGCACCGAAACCGGCGCCGGCCAGTGGGGCTGCGCGTTGGCCTACTCGTGCGCCCTCGTCGGTCTCGAGTGCCGGGTCTTCATGGTCAAGGTGAGCTACGAGCAGAAACCGTTCCGCAAGGTCATGATGGAGACCTGGGGCGGGAGCTGCGTCGCCTCACCGAGCGTGGAGACCGAGACCGGTCGCGCCATCCTCGCCGAGACGCCGGACTCTCCGGGCAGCCTCGGGATCGCCATCAGCGAGGCCATCGAGGCGGCGGTGACCGATCCCGGCGGCAAGACCCGCTACTCGCTCGGCAGCGTGCTCAATCACGTGCTGCTGCACCAGACCGTCATCGGCCTCGAGGCCAAAAAGCAGCTCGCGAAGGCCGGTGAGAAGATCCCCGATGTGGTCATCGGCTGCGCCGGAGGCGGCAGCAATTTCGCAGGCATCGCCTTCCCCTTCATCGCCGACAAGATCAACGGCGCCGAGATCGACATCATCCCGGTCGAGCCCGAAGCCTGCCCGACTCTCACCCGCGGGCCGTACGCCTACGACCACGGCGACATCGCCGAGATGACGCCGATGCTCGCCATGTACTCCCTCGGCCACAAGTTCGTCCCGCCGACCATCCACGCCGGTGGCCTGCGCTATCACGGGATGGCGCCGCTGGTCAGCGCCGCGGTCGATCAGGGGCTGGCCGATCCGCGAGCCTATGGCCAGAAGCAGTGCTACGAGGCGGCCGTGAAGTTCGCCCGCACCGAGGGGCTCATCATCGCGCCGGAGACGTCTCACGCGGTGGCTGCGGTCATCGACGAAGCCGAGAAGGCGCGCGAGGCGGGAGAGGAGAAGGTCATTCTCTTCTGCCTCTCGGGCCACGGTCTGCTCGATCTCAAGGGCTACGAGATGTACTTCGCCGGCGACCTCGAGAACTACCCGTTGCCGGAAGAGGTCCTCGCCAGGTCCATCGCCGTTATGGAGGGCTACCCGAAGCCGTAGGTAGGGCCGAGAATCGTCCGCATTCGTATCGTGAAGGGTGAGTCAACCGCGAAGGTCGCAATGATCGACGCAAAGACCGCTAAGGTTTTATTTGATTATACTTAGCGAGCCTTAGCGAGATGGCTTCGCGCTCTTGGCGGTTGGAATCGGCCGTTCATGAGAGCGCGAACGTAAAGCGTATCCTCGTAGGCCGTTCCGCGCCCGATGATTCACACTATGTCATCCCGAGCGACGCCAGGATTCGCCGCGGTGTTCAGAATGACAGGGAGATTGACGGTAGACTGGATGCTGTATGAGTCAACTCAAACTCCTCGGTGAGCGGCGGTTCTGGCCGCTGTTCTGGACCCAGTTTCTCGGGGCGTTCAACGACAACCTGTTCAAGAACGCACTGGTGATTCTCGTCGCCTATCGATCCATGAGTTTGATGGGGATCTCTTCGCAGCAGATCGTGGTCGCCTGCGCGGGGATCTTCATCCTGCCGTTTTTCCTCTTTTCGGCGACCGCCGGCCAGCTCTCCGATCGGTTCGCCAAGTGGCGGCTCATCCGGTTGGTCAAGATCTGGGAGATCGGGGTCATGGTCCTTGCGGGGGTCGGCTTCGCCATCGACAGCCTGCCGCTGCTGCTCATCGTGCTCTTTCTCATGGGGATGCAGTCGACCTTCTTCGGTCCGGCCAAATACAGCATCCTTCCCGAATTGCTCGGCGAGCGCGATCTGGTGGGCGGCAACGCGCTGGTGGCCGGGGCGACCTTTCTCGCGATCCTTCTCGGCACCATCACCGGCGGGCTCGTCATCGCCGGCGGCGATGTCTGGGTCTCGCGGCTCGGTTTGATGGTGGTCCTTGTCGCCGTGGCCGGATACGTCACCAGCCGGTTTGTCCAGAAGACGCCGCCGGCCGACCCCGGTCTCAAGGTCAGACTCAACCCGGTGACGCCGACCATCGACATCCTCCGGGTCACGAGGAGCGTCAAGACGGTGTTTCTCTCGGTCCTGGCGATTTCTTGGTTCTGGTTCCTCGGCGCCTCGTTTTTGTCGCTGCTGCCCAACTTCTCCAAGGACGTCATGTTCGGCAGCGAGACGGTGGTGACCCTTTTCCTCTCGGTCTTCTGCGTCGGCATCGGCATCGGTTCGATGCTTTGCGAGACCTTCTCACGGCGCCGGCTCGAGCTCGGACTCGTGCCTCTGGGTTCCATCGGCATGAGCGTCTTCGCGATTGATCTCGCCATTGCCGGCGGTCGGTTTCTCGGACCCGTCGACGGTCATCTCATGGGATTCGCCGAGTACCTTCGCCACCCCGGCGCCCTCCGGGTGCTCGTCGATCTGTTCATGATCGCCGTTGCGGCCGGGTTCTACACCGTGCCCCTCATGACCTTGATCCAGCAACGGAGCCGGGCCGATCTGCGCTCCCGAGTCATCGCCGGCAACAACATCATCAACTCGGCGTTGATGGTCCTTTCGTCGGTGGTGTTGGTGGCACTCCTCGCAGCCGGCCGGACGATCCCGTGGCTCTTTTTCATGCTCGGTGTGCTCAACGCGCTGGTGGCGGTCTATATCTACACCGTCATCCCCGAGTTTCTGCTCCGGTTTGTCGCCTGGTGCGTCGCCAACATCGTCTATCGCCTCCGGATCATCGGTGAGGAGAGGATCCCGGCCGAAGGGGCGGGGGTACTCGTGGCCAACCACGTGAGTTTTGTCGATTGGCTCATCATCGCCTCGGTTTCGGCGCGGCCGGTGCGCTTTGTCATCACCCACGAGTACTTCGATCTGCCGCTCGTGCGCTTTCTCTTCCGCGGCGCCAAGGTGATTCCCATCGCCACGAAGCGGGACGACCCGGAGCTCAGGCGGCGCGCCTATGACCGTATCGCGGACGAGCTCGAGGACGGCAGGCTCGTTTTTATCTTTCCCGAGGGCGGAATCACCAGTGACGGCGAACTCCAGCCCTTCCGACCGGGGATCGAGCGGATCATCGAACGGACACCGGTGCCGGTGGTGCCCATGGCGGTCATCGGGCTCTGGGGTAGCTTCTTCAGCCGCCGGGGCGGGCGCGCCATGACCAATCCCTTCCGGCGCTTCTGGTCAAAGGTGACGGTCAAGATCGGCGATCCCATCCCACCAGAGGATGTGACCGCTCATGGCCTCGCCGCCCGCGTCGCCGACCTCGGCGGCTGGGATCCACCAGAGCCCTACGAACCGCCGGCGAATAATTAGACCGCGAAGCCGCGACGTTCGCTGAGGTGCCGCAAAGCGTTCTTCTCTCGATTCGAGAGCCATGGATTTGTAGCGCCGACGTCCCGTCGGCGATGGCGGAATACCGTTGCGGGTTGCTTCCATCGCCCACGAGACGTGGGCGCTACAAAACGGCGGTCGAGCGACGTCTGCGATGCCTTGCGAACCTTGCGTCCTCGCGGTTTCATCTCACTCGTGCGAGGTAGATGGTGCTGGGGGGTTCGTCGGGGGCGCTGGTGGTTTCGACCTCGACCGTGGGGAAGACGTCTCGCAGGGTGGCTTCGAACTCGGGGTTGGGCTGCGGGCTCCAGACGGCGAGGACGCCGGCGGGCCGGAGGGCTCTGCGACAGGCCTCTACACCGTCGACGGTGTAGAGCCGGGCATTCTCGGGCGCGGCGAGCCAGCCGGGGCCGTTGTCGACATCGAGGAGCATGAGGTCGAAGGTCTCGGGGTTGGCGACGATGACATCGGCGAGATCCGCGATCCGGATCTCCACCCGGGGGTCGTCGACTGCGTGGCCGTTGGCCTCGGCGAAGTACCGTCGATTCCACTCGACGACTTTGGCGCCGATCTCGGCGACGACGACCCGCTCGACTCGTGGAAGATCGAGCGCCGCGCGCAGGGTGTGGCCGGCGCCGAGGCCACCGATGAGGACAATCGGTCCGCCGGTTCCGGGATCGTGCCGTGCGTGGGCGAGGCCGGCCATGGCGCGCTCGGCGTGGCTGCCGTGGCTCGCCATGAGGAAGCCGCCGTCGATGAGGATCTCGTAGCCCTCCTCGCCGGTGGTCGCGCGGTAGCGCCGGAGCAGCAACTCTCCGAGGGGGGTCTCTTCACGGTCGATCTCGCGGTAGTCGATCTCCATCCGATCAAGATAGCTCAATCGAATCCCGTGGGGCGCGATGGGAGGGGTGCCAGGCACTTTTTCGCGGCAAAAAGAGAGCCAGGCACCCAGCTCGCGTGCCGTCGAGGGAACGTGGTATTGGCCTCGAACGGGGTGCCACTTGTTGCATTGTTCGGCCGTGGCCGATGAAGTATCCGTGTGTCGATGATTCCGAACAATGCTACGGGTGGCTCCCTCGGCCAGTCGCGACCAGAGAACCATGTCGGGGGCGCGACGAACAGCAGAAACAAAAAAGGGGCGGGCTCTGGGAGGGCCCGCCGAAGGAGGTTCTGGTCGTGTGACCTTGGATTGGTTACCAGAGATTGACGGCCACTCTCGTGCCGTCGTCGACTTCGACGGTCACGAGCGGTCCGTTGTCGGCCTTGCCGAGGGTGTCGAAGATCAGATCGGGATCGAAGGTCTTCCAGTCCCACTTCTCGAGAGCGTAGAGCACTCCGTCGAGGGGGATGGTGCAGCGGACGGTTGCGTCATCAGCGTCCACCGCCACGGTGATGTTGTCACCGATCTTGCTGATCTCGACCAGGGCGTCGGGCGCCGAGACCTTGACCAGCGCCGAGTCCGGCGCATCGAGAAGGCTGGTCACGGCGGCCATGATGAGTTCCTTGTTGGCCGCAATCTCGGGTGGAAACTCCTCGGCCTCGAGGGCGTCGTCAGGAATGAACGAGCTGGCGACATCGGCGATGAAGAGCGGGAACGGCACCTTGATGTGCATGGGATCGGGGTCCGCGATCCGGACATCGACCACCATCCAGTCGGTGATGGCGACGGCGGTGATCATGCCGGCCAGCCCCGCGAGCAGGATGCCGCCGATGGTGGAAACGCCTCTTTCACGCATGCGCATAATGACCTCCCGCCTCGATCTCTCTTATTCGATCCACACGCGGACGTTGGCTTCGTCGGATTCCACGGTCACCAGGTCGCCGTTGGGAAGCCGGTCAAAGCTCTCGAGCAGCGCGGCGATATCGATCTCGCTTTCGTCGTTGATGGAGAGTGCGTCCATGAACTCGACGGGCACCGTCACCTTGACCTTGGCGTTGTCGCCATCCATCTCGTCGACATTAATGAGCAGAGTCCCGCCCTGCTTGCTGACGCTGACCTTGGCATCGTGTGAGTCCACGGTGACGAACTGGCCGTCGGGTGCGTCCTTGACGGCGGCGAAGATCTCGGCCCAGTCGAATTCGGCGTCGTCGATGTGGAGGTCGACGTTGCCGCGGTGGAAGTTGTCGACGTCGACGCTCTTGAGCACCGACAGCACGAGGTTGAGGGGCAGGTGGACCTCGACGTTGGTTCCTTCGCTGTGTTCGCTCACGTTGACGTTGACCCAGCGGGTCTCCTCGGCGGCGAGGGCGAATCCGGCGATCAGGATGAAGGCGGCTGCGAGGGCTGTGATCTTGCGGTCCATGTCATACCTCCGTGTCGATCTGATTGGTAGACGACCGTGGTGCTCGAAAGTTAACGGCCGTTCCTAGGAGTGACAACGGTGGGTGAGAAAAAAAGTTCGCGGTGAAATTCCGATTCGTGCCCGTTTTCGGTGATGCGCATTGACGTCGGTCGACGCCTTCGGCCGAAAACGGGCACGAATCGGAAATGAGTGGGGCATCGAAGTCGGTACTACGATTCCTGCGGCATGACGAGCCAGAGGATGAGATAGACGAGGATTCCGGGAAACGCCGCCGAGAGGACGGAGACGACGACGAAGAGGATGCGGAAGGATGTCGGGCTCCAGCCGAGCCAGTTGGCGAAACCGGCGCAGACGCCGGCGATCATGCGGTTGGATCTGGACCGGTGCAGGGGATTCGATGTTGCCACTGAGGGCTCCTTTCCATGCGCTTCTGAAGGATACATACGCACGGAAGGCACCTTGTGTTCCAGCTCGAGTCGGATCGATCTCAGACCGCTGCCGCCGCCTTCTTGGCGTCCATGTGGTTGGTGACACCGATGAAGACCAGAAGCGCGACCAAGCGAAATCAGACCGACCAAGGAGTAGGCGTACCAGAGATAGTGGGCATGGGCGTAGACCTCGGGCATGGGGGCCTGGCCGGCGAGAGCGAGGGTGTGTTGATCCTGGACGGCCTGGGACAGGGTCGTCGGTTCCGGACAGTACTTTGAGAGCAGGAAGCCGGAGAGGATGAAGCCGAAGAGCCAGGCGAAGAAGGTGTTCATGTGGGCGAAACCGAGGAAGACGCCCTCTTTGCCCTTCGGCGCCTGTTTCGAGGCGAACTCGAGATACTTGGGGCTGAGGAAGCACTCGGCCAGACCCTGGATGGCGATGCCGACGACCATCATCAGGGTGATGGGGTGGATGGACATCCCGAAGATCTCGAAATTGCCGTGGAAGAAAGCCGAAGAGGCCATTGCCAGGGACGACATCGGAATCATGGCCATGGCGACCAACATCGAGTTCTGTGGTTTCCAGTTGCGGACCATCTGGGTGATGGCCACCACAAAGAGGACGACCACGAGTGGGTTGACGTTGGCGTACCACTCGGGCTTGTAGGTCTCGCCGGCCATCCGAAGCACATAGTCGGGCATGGCGGCGTAGAGCTGACCCTGGATCGCCCAGAACCCGGCGGTGATGAGGATGAGGGCGAAGAACCGCAGATTGGACATGGCCATCCACATTCCCTGGAGGACCTCGCGGATGTTGCGCGGCTGGTCTTCACCATCGGCCGGCGGTCTGAAGGTGAAAAAGACCAGGATCAGAGCCACCAACGATGCGGCCGACGAGAAGTAGGGGACGGTGTCGACGCCCATCTGGATCCGCATCGGGGCGACGATGGTCTTGCCGGTGAAGCTGCCGATGTTGACCACCATGTAAAAGATGGAAAAGGCGCGGGCACGGTTGGTGGCGTCGGAGGATTTGGAGACCGTCCCGGTGATGATCGGTTTGACGAAGGCGCCGCCGACGACGATGACAAAGAGCCCGACGAGCACCGGCCCGAGGGTGTTGAACACACCCAGGGTCGCGTAACCCACCGTGAGCAGACCGAAGGCCAGCATGAGGCCGTTGCGGAACCCCATGCGGTCGGCCAGCGCCCCGGTGAAGAATGGGAAGAGATAGATGAGCGCGCCGAAGAGACCCGCGATGACCCCCGACTGGATGTCGTCCATCCCGACGACCCGGATGAGATAGGTTCGAAGCGCGATGAAGGTGCCGTAGTAGGCCGCCCGTTCGCAGAGTTCAGCGGCGTTGCCGGTCCAGAAGGCGCGGGGAAAACGCCAGGTGGTCTTGCCTTCGTCCATGAATCCTCCATTGCAATCTGCGACGGACGCGCAACTCTAGCACGGTCCTGGATCTTGATTTGTTGAACATCAACCACGCCGACCGCGTAGAATTCTATTGAAATGAACATCAAACGCTGGCTCATCGTTGTCGTCCTTCTGGCAATCGTGTTTGTCGCGCTCAAGCTCACGGTCTTCCAGCCTGAGGTGGTCAGGGTCCGGATCGTAAAGGTGGAACGCGGTGTGGTCGAGGAGACCGTGACCAACACCCGGGCGGGGACGGTCAAGGTCTCCCGACGCGCCAAGCTCTCGCCCCAGATGGGGGGGCTGGTGGTGGCGACGCCGCATCTGGAAGGGTCGTTGGTCTCCGCCGGCGAGTTGTTGCTCAAGCTTGACGATCGCGTCCAGCGGGCGGAGCTGGATCTGGCGAGAAAGAGCGTCGTCGCCGTCGAAGCCCAGGCCAACGAGGCCTGTTTTGCGGCCGATCTCGCCCAGACCGAGTTCGAGCGGACCACCTCGCTGCACGGCAGCGGCATCGCCTCGGACCAGAGCCTGGACGCCCTGAGTTCCGAGCGCGATCGGAGTCGAGCGGCCTGCGCCGCCGGGGCCGCCGCGGTGGAACAGGCAAGGTCGCGGGTTGCCGTGGTCCAGGTTCAACTCGAGTTCACCGAGTTGCGCGCGCCGTTCAGCGGAACCGTGGCGGAGGTTTCCACCGAGGTCGGCGAGTGGATCACGCCGTCACCGCCGGGTGTGCCGATTCCGCCGATCATCGATCTCCTCGATCCGGCGTCGATCTATGTCAGCGCCCCCATCGACGAGGTCGATGCCGAGCGGGTCAAGGTCGGACAGGCGGTCCGGATGACCGTCGATTCGCGGCCCGACGTGCCGCTTCTTCGGCCGGGTCAAACGAGTCGCACCCTATGTGCTCGACCTGCTCGAGCAGAACCGGACGGTCGAGATCGAGGTCACCTTCGACGAGCAGGCGCGCGGTCCTCGGCGTGCTGCCGGGCACCTCGGCCGATGTCGAGGTGATTCTCGATCAGCGGACCGGATGTCCTGCGGGTGCCGTCGTCGGCGGTGGCGGAGGATGGCAAGGTTCTGGTGCTGGTCAACGGCGTTCTCGAGGAGGGTCGGATCGAGGCCGGGCTCAGCAACTGGCAGTTCACCGAGGTGCTGAGCGGACTCGCCGAGGGTGACGCCATCGTCGCGGCGCGGGACTCCACCGAGATCGAAGCCGGAGTGCGCGCGGAGGCGCGATGATCGAGCTCAAGAATCTCTGGCGGACCTACCAGGTAGGGGACTCCGAGGTCCACGCGCTGCACGGGGTGGATCTGACCATTGGTCGAGGCGACTATCTCGCCGTGATCGGACCCTCCGGTTCGGGTAAGTCGACCCTGCTCAACATCCTCGGCTGTCTCGACCGGCCAACCTCGGGCAGCTATGCCTTTGACGGTCGCGATGTCGGTCAACTCTCCGATGTCGAACGCACCAGGTTGCGGCAGGACCAGATCGGTTTTGTCTTCCAGTTCTTTCACCTGCTCGCCCGGCTCACGGCTCAGGGCAATGTCGAGCTGCCCATGCTCTTCGCCGGAGTGTCCCGCGCCGAGCGGCGGGCGCGGGCGGCCGCAGCTTTGGTTTCGGTGGGTCTGGAGGATCGAGCCCACCACCGGCCCGATCAGCTCTCGGGAGGGCAGCGCCAACGGGTCGCCATCGCCCGCGCCGTGGTCATGGATCCGGGTCTCGTACTCGCCGACGAACCGACGGGCAATCTCGACAAGGCATCGGCCTTCGAGGTCATGGATCTGCTCGATGCCATGAACCGCGATGGCCAGACCGTGGTGCTGGTGACCCACGACCCCGAGGTCGCGGCCCGGGCGAAGAACACGGTGCGGATGGATGATGGCGACATCGTGGAGCGAACTGATGACGGATGATCATGATGCAAGGATGCCGTGATGAGAGTGCCTCGCAGGCTATCGCGGCATTGTCGGGCGCGAAGATGGCGCGCTGGGCGGCGGTGCCTGGCTGTAATTTCGCCGCGAAATGGTGCCAGGCATCCGCTCGGGGACCCGTCGAAGCATCAACCCGGATGGCGTTGCCGGATTCGAGGAGGTCCAATGCCGCTGACTGAGCTCATCGCCTTCGCCATCGGGGCGCTTCGCGGCCACCGGCTGCGGACGGTGCTGTCGGTCGCCGGTGTGGCGGTGGGGATCGCTGCGGTGGTGGCGCTGACCGCGCTCGGCGAGGGCGCCCGGCAGTACGTGGTGCAGGAGTTCAGCTCGTTGGGGACGAATCTCCTCATCGTCATCCCCGGCAAGGTGGAAACCACCGGCATGATGCCGTTCGGAGGGACCACCAACGATCTCACCCTCGAGGACTACCGCGCCGTGGCGACGAGAATCCCGCTGGTGGTCGAGGCGGCGCCGCTGGCCACCGGCACCGAGGTCATGCGCGCCGAAGGCCGATCGCGGTCGGTGGCCATTTTCGGCACCACCGCGGAGCTCGCCCGGGTGCGCCGGCTCGTGGTCGGATCGGGCCGCTTTCTGACCCCCGGTGACCCCGATCGGGGCGGCAGCGAGGTGGTGCTCGGACTCAAGGTCGCGCAGGAGCTCTTCGGGGCGGTGTCACCGCTCGGCAAGGTGGTCCGGATCGGGGAGTGGCGTTACCGCGTGGTCGGGGTGCTCGCTCCGCGAGGGCGTTCGCTCGGTTTCGATTTCGACGACATCGTCTTTATCCCGGTGCGGACCTCGATGCGGATGTTCAACCGATCGTCGCTCTTTCGGATTCTGGTGGAGGTCAGCTCCGAATCGAGATCTCGCTCCGGCGAAGAAGGCCGTGATCGAGCTCCTCGCCGAACGGCACCGGGCCGAGGATGTCACGGTCATCACCCAGGACGCGGTGGTCTCGACCTTCAACTCGGTCTTCAACGTGCTGACCCTGGCTCTGGTCGCCATCGCTTCGGTTTCGCTCACCGTGGCCGGGGTCGGCATCATGAATGTGATGCTGGTGGCGGTGGCCGAGCGCAAACGGGAGATCGGCCTGCTCAAGGCTTTGGGGGCGACGACGAGCCAGGTCCTGGCGGTCTTCATCGCCGAAGCGTCGGTGCTCTCGAGTCTCGGTGGCGCGGTGGGGCTCTTCGCCGGTTGGTTGTCGATCCGGGTCTTTGTCCAGATCTATCCCACCTTTCCGGCGGCGCCGCCGACCTGGGCCGTCGCCGCGTCGCTGGCGGTCTCGCTCGGTGTCGGGATCGTCTTCGGGGTCGTGCCGGCGAGACGAGCCGCGAAACTCGATCCGGTGCAGGCTTTGGTGGGACGATGAAAAGCGAATTATGAATTATGAATTATGAATTATTAATTACATCGCAAATGCTCAGCGGGGACTCTGCGATGGAAAATTCAGAATTCAAAATTCATAATTCAGAATTCAGGCCGAAGGCCGTAGCGATGGATTTCCTCGAGGTCATCCGTTTCGTCATCACCGCGCTCGGCGGCCAGCGATTGCGGTCGTTTCTCTCGGCGTTGGGGGTCGGGATCGGCGTGACCGCGGTGATCCTGCTGACCTCGCTGGGGGAGGGGACCCGCGACTACATCGTCGGCCAGTTCACCCAGTTCGGCACCACCCTCATCGGGATCAACCCCGGCAAGGTCAAGACCCTCGGCATGCCGGGCGTCCTCGGCGGCACCACCAACAAGCTCACCATCGACGACGCCGAGGCTTTACGGCAGGATTCCGGAAGTCCGGGAAGTCGTCCCCGTCGCCTTCGGACCGGCCGAGGTCGAGGGCGGCGGTCGCGGCCGCAGCGTTTTCATCTACGGTGTCGGTTGGGAGGCTGCGTCGGCCTGGCGGTTCCAGGTGGCGCAGGGGTCGTTCCTGCCCCGGATGGATCCGAACCGGCGGGGATCCTACGCAGTCCTCGGCTCCAAGCTCGCCCGCGAGCTCTTTGACGATCGCTCCCCGCTCGGTCAACGTGTGCGGATCGGCGGGTTCTCGTTTCTCGTCATCGGGGTGATGGAGCCCAAGGGCCAGATCCTCGGGCTCGATCTCGATGATACGGCCTTTATCCCGGTCGCCACCGCCATGGACATCTTCAACGTCGACGAACTCCTCGAGATCGATGTCGTGGCGGCGTCGAGCGAAGCCATCGGCCCGGTGACCGAGGGGATCCGCCGCCTGCTCATGGAGCGCCATCGCGGCGAGGAGGATTTCACCATCACGACCCAGACCGAGATGCTCGAGACCTTCGGCAGGGTGATCTCCATGGTCACGGTGGCGGTCTCGGGAATCGCGGGGATCTCACTCTTTGTCGGCGCCATGGGGATTCTCACCATCATGTGGATTTCGGTCCACGAGCGTACCGGAGAGATCGGCCTGCTTCGCGCGATCGGGGTTTCGCGTTCCATGGTGCAGGTCCTCTTCCTGCTCGAAGCGGTGGTGCTGTCCATGGCAGGGGGAGTTCTCGGTTTGATCGGCGGGTTCGGGATCATGGCGTTGGTGCGGGCTGCGGTGCCCGGGCTGCCCATGAGCACGCCCATCGAGGCCGTGATCGCCGCGTTGGTCATGAGCCTGGTTGTGGGGATCGTCAGCGGGGTCGCGCCCGCGCGCCGGGCCGCCGACCTCGACCCCATCGAGGCGTTGCGGGCGGAGTAAATGAACCGAAAACCCGCTGCCGCGGCCTCGCTCAGAGATCGATCTCGCGGGGGCCGGGGTAGTCCTCGAACGCGGGCCTGTCGTCGAGCTCGAGGAGCTTCTGCATCTTCTCGGCGACCTCGAGGTACTGTTCGGCTTTCCCGCCCTGGGCGGCCGCGGCCGCCGATCGCTCGAGTTCGACAGCCTCGACGTGCTCGCCGCCGACATAGAGCAGACGAGCCAGGGTGTCCGCGATATCGGGTGAAGGATCGAGCTCATAGGCCTTGCGGGCCATGGCAACCGCGGTTTCGACGGATTCTCGGGCGAGATAGAGCTGCCACGCCGCTCGATTGAGCTGATCGGCGTCGTGGGGTGCTTGGGGGTCGGCGAACCAACGCTCGTAGAAACCGGCGGCAAGTTCATAGTGGCCGCCGCGAAAGGCAAAGGCCGCCATCTCGAAGAGCTCGTCACCTTCGGCGTTCTCGACACTGGCGAGTTGCAAGAGCTCTGCGGCGTCCTCGAACCTTGCCTCCCGCATGAGCCGGGCCTGCTCGCTCCGGTCGAGCTCGGGGAGCCCCTCGTCGAGCAACGAACTGAGTCGTTTGCTCCCTGGAACCGGCGGGACATCGATGGATGTCTTCCACCCGTCTCGGTAGAGCTTGGCGGCCCTGAGATAGACGCGATAGTGGAGGTCTCTTCCGGCCTCGAACATGAGCTTTTCGCAGACCTCGTGGTCGTGCGCGGACTCGGCATGGAAGTGCTTGATCCGGGTGATGGCGCCTTCCGGGTCCGACCGTTCGAGGAGCCCTTCAACAGCGCGTCGAATCGTGTCGATGTCGGTCGGGTCGTCAGCGAGTTTCTGGAGACAGGCGTAGAGGGTGTCTCCGGTCCGGATACGTCGGACCTCCTCGACGAATTTCTCGGGCGGCAGATAGCCGACGATGCGTTCGACCTCCTCTCCCGATGGTTCGAGGAAGATCATGGTGGGGTAGGACTCGACACCAAACTCTCGAGCCGCCTCTGCGCCGTCGGTTTCAGCGTTGAGCTGGATCGACACGAGTTTGCTCAGCTCGGCGCGGACGTCGCGATTGGAAAGGGTCTCTGATTCCAAGCGCCGGCACCATGAACACCAGTCGGTGTTGAACTCGACGAAGACAAGGGTGTTCTTCTCGGCCGCGGCTCGAAGCGCGCCCTCGAGATCGCCACGGAACCAGAAATCACCACCCGCGGGACCACAGGCGACAAGGACCGCAGTTGCGGCCGTCAGGACCAACACCGACCATCTCTTCATTCGAGCCTCCGGATGGGCCAGGCACGGGCGGCCCGTCTCGATCTATGCCGCACGATGCTCCCGGGTTGCAGCGATACCAAGATCCCCCTGGGAGAATGATACGCGGATTCAACGAAAGAGTTGCGGCGCCGGCCCGTCGGGCGGGCGCAGCTCACCATACATACCCCTTCGCAATTTCCCGCTTGTCGTGGCCGGCGAGGACGTGGACGACGCGGATCTTGTGGACCGTGATGGGCGAGACGCTTCCCATGGGGATGTGGACGATGCGCTTGCCCTGGTTCGAAGCGTAGGCCTTCATCGAACCGGAAGGCGGCGCCGCGGCGAGGTGGACAACGAGCTTTTCGAGGCTGTAGTCCACGGCCGCCATGATCAAGACGTCGGATTTGGACCGTGCCCCCCGGTAGTCGGTATCACGCCAGACATCGTAGAGACGGCCCGGCGGGTAGCTCAACATGAAGCCGCCGTAGGTCGCCCGCATGATGCCCGGTCCGACGATCTGCTGGGTCGGATCGGTGGCGTAGAGGGCCATGTCCGATTCCTGCTCGTGCTCGCCGAGCCAACTCAAGAGATAAGGGTAGGCGGCGCCCCCCGCGTCCTCGTCGAAGATGGCCACCACCGAACCGGCGCTGCCCGGAACCCGGCCGAGTTCCTGGACCCAGACTCGCCCTTCGTGCCACCGCAGCAGTGTCTCCCGAAGATCGAGGCCGTCGAGCATGCTGGTGGAAAACGGCTCGGATCGGCGGTTCTCGGCCGACACGATCCCGACGGCCTTCTGCTTGAGATATCGGCCGTAGTCCTCCACCACCAGATCCTCCGGGGGATACGAGCAGATTCCCGTGGCGTCGAAGGCATCGATCCACTCGGCCGGATCGTCGGTGGTGGGTCGCGTCCGCACCGGCACCAGCCGCCGCTTGACCTTGAAGAACCGTCGTCGGAACCGAACGCGTCGGGTTCCGAGATCGAGCATCTCGCCATCGACGCGGGCGGTTTCGATCTCGGTCGCCGCCCGTTGCCAGGGATAGCACCGCGCCGCGGCGAAGGTCTCCCAGGCGAGGTTGTCGTCTCCGACCCCGCGGGCGGCCACCACCCACTCGTAGAGACCGGGAGCCAACAGCCCCTGGATCCGGGCGTGGCGGCGGGCAAAATCGAAGAACACGGTCCGTTGCCACGGTGAGATGGCGTTTTTTGTCTGTTCCTCCCACGACAACGAGGCCACCCGCCAGACGACCATGCCGAGGGCGGCTCGATCGACCACCCGGTTGCCATCGTCCGTGCTGCGATGGGCGTGGTGAGCGGCCCATCCGGCGACCGCCTCGGCCCGTTCCGCCTCCTCGACGACCGGTTCGCCGCTGACGATTCTGAGTCCATCGCGCCGGAGTTCGAGCCTGCGGGACGCCGTACGGTTGAACTCGGGTTCCGAGGGCAGGTCGCCCCGCCGAAGCTGCTCGTGGACCGCGTGCGCCAACGGCGGGTCGCGCAGCACCGCGCTGAGATCGTCGGGGTGGAGGTTGCGGAGCAGCACCGATGTCCGGTGTTGGCGAGCCAGCGGCGGCGCGGTGGGCCCGCCCAGGTGCGCCGCCACCCGGGTGGCGTGGGCGGCGCCGACGAGGGCGAGGATCTCGCCGTCGGTCGCCGACGGCCGCGCGTTGCAGGTGGTGCGCCATACCGCGCTCGCGAAGTTCGTCGCCGTCATCCCGCGGCTGGCCGGCCGCCATCCGGCGGACGATCTCGACATAGGCCTCGGGCCCGAGATCGTGGATCACGTGGGGATCGGGAAAGGGGTCGAAATGACGGCCGCGGTAGCGCACGTCGGGGTCGATGAAGACCGTTGTGCGCTCGTGCTCGGCGGCCCAGCGAAGCGCTTCGACCATGGGATCGCCCGCGGCCGCGACCCACACCACCGCGTCCTCCCCGGGCTCTTCGGAGATGACCGCCGACATCTGCGGCAGGCGTGCCACCGCGGTCTTCACCGCTTCGGCGAGGGTGGTCGGCAGCTCGACGGCCACCACCGACGGATCGAGTTCGAACAGAACCCGGGCCACCAACGAGGCGAAGTCGACCCGGTCGTGGAGCACCGGCAGGATGCGGATGCCGGGTACGGCTTCGGGGGCGATTCGGTCTAAGTCCATTAAATTGAATTATGAATTATGAATTATGAATTATGAATGAGGAACAACTCGGCGTCGTCGCCGAGGGCGAGCGTCAGGGCGGTGTCCACCGCCTCCGCCGCATCGGCCGCCTCGTTGCGATGGAGGCGCTTCATGGCATAGCGGGCGATGTTGAGGCCGTCGCGGACCGAGTACCGCAGATCCGCCAGGTGAGAGGCCTGAAGAAACCCGAGGACGTATTCGAGGACATCGTCATCGACGCCCTCGACCTGGGCGCGGATGATCGCGCGCTCTTCATCTTCGTCGGGGAAGTCGATGAGGATCTGCGGCATGAGCCGCGAGTGGATGTATTCGGGAAGCTCGTAGGTCGAGGCGTCGTCGTTCATGGTTGTGACAAAGCGGAACTCGGCCGGCGCCGGGATGGTCACCCCCGCCACGACGCTGTCGACGGATCGCCGGTGGTCGAGCAACGGGGCCAGCGACGCCCAGCTCTTCTCGCTCATTCGATTGCCCTCATCGAGGATGCAGACCCCGCCGCGGATCATGGCGGTGACGAGTGGCGATGCCATGTAGCGGACACCGCCGTCGGGCGCGAGCACCGGCGTCACCAGCAGGTCCTCGGGGCGGGTGTCGGTGGTCGCCTGGACGATGTAGATCTCCAGACCGAGTTCGTGCGCCGGCGGCGCAGGCGAGGGTCGTCTTGCCGACGCCGGGTTTGCCGAGCAGCCGGGGGTTGAGCGGGATGTCGCTGTCGGAGAAACAGGTCCATGCGGCAAGGAGCTGGAGCAGCACCTCCCGCTGGCCGATCCATGGCGGGATCTCGGTAACCGGTCGCGCCAGGTGGAGGGTGACGCCGTCGATGACGGTGGTGTTGTCGCTGGGTGAGTTGGTCATGGGGTGATTGTACTCGGGAGGTCTTCTCGGGGTCTGCCGCTGTCGCTGCCCCGGTCGCTGCCCCTGCTACTGCCCCGGACGCGGCTTCCCGGAGCCCGGCCTTCTGGGTCGCCGTTGGCGACCCAGCGTCGCACGGGCAGCGCGGTCGATAAGAGAGACGGGAAGGACGGCGACCGCGCTGCCCGCACGCCGGCGGCCTCTTTCGCGGCCGGGAGAAATGTACCGGGACGTTGTGCCGCGAGGGTTGCCCGGTATGACATTGTGCGGAAGGCTATGGGTCGCCGGATGGATCTAGGGAGCACATTGTCAAACCCGGCACGCCCCGGTGAGCGTTGGTCTTGCGCGTGCTTGTGGCGTTGATCCGGACGCGGTCGCTGCTGCTGCCGCTGCTGCTGCCGCTGCCGCTGTCGCGGCCACTGCCGCGGCCACTGCCGCGGCCGGGGTCACGGCCTGCCCGAAACCTGTAACCGGCAGCCTGTAACCTGTAAACTGACCTGACAAGCGGCCGAGACGCCTTCGGCGCTCGGACCGCGGGAGGCTTCATGCGTGACACCGCAGCGATCTACGACAAGATCCGCCACCTCATCCCCGAGATCGAGTGGGCGGTCCACGAACCCCTGATCGCCGAGATCAACCGACTCAAGACCGAGATGGGGGCGGTGATCCTGGCGCACAACTATCAGCTGCCCGAGGTCTTTCACGGGGTCGCCGACATCACCGGCGACTCGCTCGCCCTGGCCAAGCGCGCCGCCGAGGTCGACGCCGGGATCATCGTCATGTGCGGGGTTCACTTCATGGCCGAGACGGCCAAGATCGTCAACCCCGACAAGTGCGTTCTGCTCCCCGATCTCGAGGCGGGCTGCTCGCTCGCCGAGTCCATCACCGCGGCGGATGTGCGTGAGCTCAAACGCCGGTACCCCGGGGTTCCCGTGGTCACCTATGTCAACACCTCGGCGGAGGTCAAGGCGGAGACCGATGTCTGCTGCACCTCGGCCAACGCCATCGAGGTTGTGGAGAGTCTCGGCGTCGATCGGGTGATTTTCCTCCCGGACGAGTACCTCGGGAAGTGGGTCCGGGCCAACACCGATGTCGAGGTCATCCTGTGGAACGGTCGGTGCGAAGTCCACGAGAAGTTCACCGCCGAGGAGATTCAGGCTTACCGCGACCAGTTCCCCGGTGTCCGGGTGATCGCGCACCCCGAATGCAGCCTCGAGGTGCTCGAGGCCGCCGACATGGTGGGTTCGACCTCGGCCATGATCAAGTACCTGGGAGAGAAACGGCCGGAAAAGGTGGTCATGATCACCGAGTGCTCCATGAGCGACAATGTCTCGGTCGAGTATCCCGAGATCGAGTTTGTCCGGTCGTGCACCATCTGTCCGCACATGAAGAAGATCACCCTCGATCGCGTTCTCGAGTCGTTGAAGAAACGGCAGTTCGAGATCTTCATCGAACCCGAAATCGCCTCTCGAGCGCTGCGTGCCGTTGATCGGATGATCGAGGTCGGCCGGGGCGAACGCGGGTGAACCTGGCGAAGACCGGGTCGCCGGAGGGCATCCGAATCGCCGATGTCGTCGTCATCGGGAGCGGTGTCGCCGGTCTGATGGCCGCCCTCCACGCCAACCACCGCGAGGTCCTGGTTCTCAGTAAGTCCTCCTTCGCCGAAGGCGGCTCGAGTCCGCTGGCTCAAGGCGGCGTCGCAGCGGCTGTGGGGCTCACGGACTCGCCCGTTTCTCACGCGCGCGACACCATGGAGGCCGGCGCCGGTCTCTGTCGGGAGGAGGTCGTTCGCGCGGTGACCCGCGAGGGTCCGGAGCGGATCGAGGAGTTGCTCGCCCTGGGGACCGCGTTCGACCGCTCCGCCACCGGCGCGCTCGATCTCGGTCAAGAGGGAGCGCACGACCACGCGCGGGTGGTCCACGCCGAAGGCGACGCCACCGGCGCCGAGATCGTGCGGGCGCTCAGGGCCGCGGTCGAGGCCGAAGACCGGATCGAGATCCGCGATGACACCCTGGCCCTCGAACTCATGGTCGATCGCGGCAGCGTGGTGGGTGTGCTCTGCGCCGATGCCGACGGCCGGTCGTTTCTGATCGCGGCCAACGCCGTGGTCGTGGCCACCGGCGGTATCGGGCGGGTCTATTCCGCGACGACCAATCCGGCCGAGTCCACCGGTGACGGTCTCGCCATGGCCGCGCGGGCCGGCGCCTCGCTTGCGGGTCTCGAGTTTGTCCAGTTCCACCCCACCGCCCTTGATGTCAACGCCGATACCACGCCGCTGCTCACCGAGGCCCTGCGCGGCGAAGGGGCGCTGTTGGTGGATTCCGGGGGCCGCCGCATCATGGACGGTGTTCACCCGCGGCTCGAGCTCGCACCGCGCGATGTGGTGGCGCGGGCAATCTGGAGCGAGCTCCAGGTCGGCGGTCGGGTCTTTCTCGATGCCACCGCCCTGGCCGATGAGTTCGCCGAACGCTTTCCATCGGTGCTGGGTCTTTGTCTCGATCACGGGCTCGATCCCAGAAAACGTCCGATGCCGGTGACGCCGGCGGCGCACTATCACATGGGCGGGGTCGTCGTCGGGCTCGATGGGAGGACGTCGCTGCCCGGGCTGTGGGCGTGCGGCGAGGTCAGCTGGACCGGACTCCACGGCGGCAATCGGCTCGCCAGCAACTCGCTTCTCGAAGCGCTCGTATTCGGCCGCAGGACGGGGCGTTCGGTGGCAGAGGCCTCGCGCGACCACGCCTCGCCGGAGCAGGTTGCCAAGGCCTGGTCGCGGAGCGATTTCGAGATTCCCCCCCATCCGTGGGCGAGGCCGACCGATCCGGTGGTTTCCGAGCTGAGGATGGTGATGTGGCGGGATGTGGGGCTCGTCCGTTCCATGACCGGGCTCCGCCGGGCTCAGCTCGACATCGATCGACTCAGCCGGGGGATGGGCCGCATGGTCGGAGAGATCGCCAACCTCCTGATCGTGGCCCGGCTCGTGACCACCGCGGCGGCGTTAAGGACCGAGAGTCGAGGCGCCCATTTTCGGCGCGATTTTCCGCGTCTGAGCCGGCACTGGAACCAGGATCTTTTCTTCGAGGGAATGCAACCGCGCGGACCGCGGCCGCAGCTCGACGAGGATCTCCGAAATCAATACACAACCCCGGACTCGTCCGAGTCCGATGGATGGAAGGACTGACACATGGCCAAGCCGATTCTGCCGGAACTCCACCAACTGCTCTTTGAGGACCTGCTGCGCCACGCCTTGCTCGAGGATCTCGGACGGGCCGGCGATGTGACCTCGGATGCGGTGGTCGAACACGACCTCAAGGCCAGCGCCCGGATCATCGCCAGGGAACCGTGCCGGATCTCGGGCGGACCGGTGGCGGCCATGGCCTTTCGGTTGCTCGATCCGAGCGCCGAGGTCAGGCACGCGGTATCTGACTGCGACGACGCCGAGGCCGGCGATGTCCTGCTCGAGGTGCACGGCCGCGCGCGGTCGCTGCTCAGCGCCGAGAGGACGGCGATCAACCTGCTGGCGCGGCTGTGCGGCATCGCGACCCTGACCCGGACCTTTGTCCGCGAGGTCAGCGGCTCAAAGGCGCGGATCATCTGCACCCGCAAGACGACGCCGGGGCTGCGGGCGCTCGAGAAGTACGCCGTGCGCTGCGGCGGTGGTTCGAACCACCGCTTCGGGCTCGACGACTCGGTGATCATCAAAGACAATCACATCGCCCTCGCCGGCGGGGTCCGGCCGGCGGTCGAGCGGGTGCGGGCGACCATCGGTCACACCGTCATGGTCGAGCTCGAGGTCGACACCCTCGAGCAGCTCGAGGAAGGGCTCGAGGTCGGCGTCGATGTCGTCATGCTCGACAACATGACGACCGCGCAGCTCAAACACGCCGTCGAGTTGGTCCGAGGCCGGACGGTCGTCGAGGCTTCGGGTGGGATCACCCTCGCCAACGCCGCCGAGGTCGCCGCCACCGGGGTCGACCTCATGGCCGTGGGAGCGCTGACCCACAGCGCGAAGAGCGTGGATCTTTCGATGGAGGTCATTACGTAGCGGCAGGGACAGGGGCACCGGCAGCGGCAAGGGCAGCGGCAGGGCAGCGCAGGTGACAGCGGCAGAGGGCAGCGAGCAGGGACAGCGATCGCAATTGTGGTGCGGGCGTCTCGCCCGCAGGATGGCCTACCAGTATTGGCACTGGTTCGGTATCGGCACCCTCATCCACGGCCTTCTGGGGCGCTGCGATGCTTGTAGCGCCGACGTCCCGTCGGCGATGGTGGTGTAGCGATGCGGGTTGGTTCGATCGCCCGCGGATACGGACCCTGTCCTCAGCCCCGGCCTTCTGGTCAGCTGGGACGCCAAGGCGTCCCAGCTGACCAGCGTCGCCCGAGCAGCGTGGTCGCGTGGGTGGTGGATTGAAGGGCTGCGACCACGCTGCTCGAGCGCCGGCGGCCTCCCTCGTGGCCGGAACAACAGACCGCATCGCGCTCCCCGAGGGAGGCCGGCATGACATTGTGCGGGAAGCGCCGCGAAGCCGGGAGGTCGTTCCGGCACAATGTCAAACCCGGCACCCCGATGGACGCGAATTTCCGCGGGGCCTGGTCGGCTTCGATCACTGCCGCTGCTCTGTCCCTGATTCCTGACGCTGCCCCGGACCCTGTCCTTGACTCCGGCCTTCTGGGACGCCGTGACGCTCTGGCGTCCCGGCGGCCCAGCGTCGCACCATCGGCGTGGTCGCGCGGAGGTTGCGGGGAGGGCTGCGACCACGCCGATGGCGCGCCGGCGGCCTACCTCGTGGCCGGGAGAGCTGACCGCATCGCGCTCCCCGAGGGAGCCCGGCATGGACCTTGTGCGGAACGGGACGCGTCGCCGTAAGGTTTCTCCGGCACAAAGCCATGCTCGGCACGCCGATGGACGCGAATTTCCGCGGGGCCTGGTCGGCTTCGATCACCTGCCGCTGCCTCTGTCCGCTGATTCCTGACCGCTGCCCCGGACCCTGTCCTCGACTCCGGCCTTCTGGGACGCCGTGACGCTCTGGCGTCCCGGCGGCCCAGCGTCGCACCATCGGCGTGGTCGCGCGGAGGTTGCGGGGAGGGCTGCGACCACGCCGATGGCGCGCCGGCGGCCTGCCTCGTAGCCGGGAGAGCTGACCGCATCGCGCTCCCCGAGGGAGCCCGGCATGGACCTTGTGCGGAACGGGACGCGTCGCCGTAAGGTTTCTCCGGCACAAAGCCATGCCCGGCACCCCGTTGGGGCGGGGTATTCCACTCACCAGGGAGGCTACCGGGATACCGCCTCACGGTCTTGGGTTGAGCAATCTCCATGTCATGGCCCGTACTTCGTCGAAGAGTTGGAGAGCTTGGTCGGCTTGCGAACCGTTGATTGCGATTAGTGCGGCAAGGAGCCGAAGGTGTGTGTCGACTTCCTTGGCTGAGCCGTAGGCGATGCGCCAGTGGTGCGATACGGTCTCTCCCGGACCGGCCGTGGCCTTCAGCTAGGTTTGCTGGAACCGATGAAGCTGATCGGACCACTTGATCCGCGATCGACTTGAGCGGAGCGGGGACTCGCTTCACGAGGGAGATCGCTGCAGCCGCTGCAACGATCGCCTTCTCGGTGGCGATGAGGTTGTTCTTCGGGAGCGCGTTGTTCATGGTTACCTCCGGGTCGTTCATGCGCCTCCCCCAGTCGATGTGAAGTCCGATTTCAAGGGTCGCCTCGGAGGCGATTCGTTCATGCCCTTGAAATCGGATTTCACATCGACTAAACGTCCATCTCTGAACGACCCGGAGGTGACCATGAACATCGGGTCCAAGAGGGCGCATCGGTCGCTGATCAATGTCCCGGACGCTGATTCCTGACGCTGTCGCGGTCCCTGATTCCTGACGCTGTCCCGGACCCTGATTCCTGACGCTGTCCTCGACTCCGGCCTTCTGGCCCGCCGTGACGCTCTGGCGTCCCAGCGGACCAGCGTCGCCCGAGCAGCGTGGTCGCGTGGGTGGTGGATTGAAGGGCTGCGACCACGCTGCTCGAGCGCCGGCGGCCTACCTCGTGGCCGGAACAACAGACCGCATCGCGCTCCCCGAGGGAGCCCGGTATGACATTGTGCGGGAAGCGCCGCGAAGCCTGGTAGTCGTTCCGGCACAATGTTAAACCCGGCACCCCGATGGGGCGCGGATTTCCGCGGGTCCTGGTTGGCTTCGGGCGCTGTTCCTGATGCTGACCCTGACTTCTGCCGCTGCCGCTGATCCCTGCCCCTGCCGCTGCCTCTGTCGCTGATTCCTGACGCTGCCCCGGATCCTGCCCTCATCCCCGGCCTTCTGGGCCGCCGTGACGCATCGGCGTCCCAGCGGCCCAGCGTCGCACCATCGGCGTGGTCGCGCGGAGGTATGCGTGGGAGGGCTGCGACCACGCCGATGGCACGCCGGCGGCCTGCCTCGTAGCCGGGAGAGCTGACCGCGTCGCGCTCTCCGAGGGAGCCCGGTATGGACTTGTGCGGGACGGCGACGCGTCGCCGGTAAGGTTGTCTCCGGCACAAAGCCATGCCCGGCACCCCGTTGGGGCCGCTGACTCCTGTCCCTGTCGCTGTTCCTGCCGCTGTCCCGGACGCTGCCCCTGCCCCTGCCGCTGCCACGGCGCGGCGTGAATCACGCCGCGGCGTGTGGAATAATCCGCCCCCGCAACGGGAGGGTGACGATGGACCGCACACGCGCTGGATTGGACGACGAGACCCTCGGGTTCGTGCTGCAGACCCTCAAGACGGTGACCGAGCGGCGTCTCGACAAGGAAACCCGTCTCCGCCTCGACGAGGAGAACGAGTTTCCCATCGAGCTCGTCAACGAGATGCTCGGTCCGGAGCTCGGTCTCCACCTGCTCTTCCTGCCCGAGGAGGTCGGCGGTCTCGGCGGCGGTGGTCGGGATCTCTTTCGCGTGTCCGAGGAAATGGCCCGCGCCGATCTCGGCGTCGCGACCGCGTTCCTTGCCATCGCCCTCGGGGTCGACCCCATCATCGTCGGCGGCACTGCGGAGCAGAAAGAACTCTGGCTCGGGCGGATCGCCGAGGAGGGGCTCATCGTCGCGTATGGCGTCACCGAGCCGGAAGCCGGCTCGAACGTCGCCCGGCTCAAGACCGAAGCCGTGCCGATCACCGACGACGAGGGGACCGTCACCGGCTACAGAATCACCGGTGCGAAGCAGTTCATCACCAACGGTGGCGTCGCGCGGATCTACACCGTCCTCGCCCGGACTCCGGGCGGCCCGTCGTTCTTTCGTGGTCGAGCGGGGGACTCCAGGATTCGAGGTCGGCGAGGCCGAGCACAAACACGGCATCCGCGCTTCGAACACCACGTCTCTGGTGCTCGAGGATGTCGAGGTCGGCGCCGACCAGCTCCTCGGACTCGACGAGGGCCACGGACTCGAACAGGCCAACGAGGTCTTTGGTTTCACCCGTTTGATGGTGGCGGCCTTTGGGCTCGGCGCCGGCGAAGAGGCGCTCGAACGCGCCATCACCTACGGCCACGAACGGATCCAGTTCGGCGAGCCGCTCTATTCGAAGCAGGGATTCACCCACAAGCTCATCGTGCCCCACGCGGTCCGGCTCGAGGCCGCCCGCGCCTACTGCGAGTGGGTCTCCGAGCGCCTGGACGACGGCGAACCCGGTCTTCAGGTCGAGGGTGCGGTGGCGAAGTACTTCGCCTCCGAGGCGGGCAACGAGGCTGCGGACGCCGCCATCCAGGCCCACGGTGGATACGGTTACACCCACGAGTACGAGGTCGAGAAGATCCGGCGCGATGTGCGCATCACGACCATCTACGAGGGGACATCCGAGATCCTGCAGAGCATCATCGGGACCCACCGCTGGCGTATGTCGGTCAAGACCAAGGGCGGGTTCTACCGTGAGATGGCGACCTCGCTCCGTGAGCTCGGGACCGGAGAGGCATCGGCGCTTGCGGCAGACGCCTTGGCGGCGACCTTTCTCGCCTGCCACCGGCAGAAGCTGCCGCGCGAGCAGTGGGCCATGTTCGAGCTGGCGCGGCTGGCGACCGAGGTCGAGACCGCGGTGGCTCTCGCCCACAAGGCCGCCCGCGACAGCGGCCCCGATCGAGAGCTGCTAATGCCATGCGCCCGGCTCCACGGCGGCTCGGCGGCGCGGGACGTTGCCGTGACCGGTCTCCGCCTGCTCCGCGCCAGCGCCCGATACGACGAAACCGAGATCGAAGAGTGGAAGAACGTCGTGCGGTTCGACGATCTTCTCGCCACAAGCAACGGTGAGCTCGAGGAGATGGGGAGAGTCGCCTCAGCGCTTGAGCGCTGAGAATTATGAATTATGAATTATGAATGACGCCGCACCGGACCTGCATCAGCGGTGGGAGCCGGGTGCGATGAAATTCATAATTCATCATTCATAATTCATCATTCGACCACGGCATCGGGGTCAGCTCAAGCTGACCCCGATGCCGTGATCGTAGACGAGCTGTCCGCCGTGGAAGGCGGTGAGAATCAGCAGGGCCGCTGCGCCGAAGACGAGGATCAGGGAGGCGAGCCGGAAAACACCGAGCTGGACCTCGAGGTCGTGGCGGCCGAGCCAGCTGACAAAGAGCCTGAGGGCGATGGCGGAGCCCCACGCGATCAGACTGAGCAGGGCCAGGTCCTGGTGATCCGCAAGAACTCCCTGGGCGACTCCGGTGACCGGCGCCGCGGCCTCGGCGGCTCGTTCCCCCGCAAGGTAGGCGGCGCCGAGACCGATGCCCCCGAGAGTCATCAGGGCCGCTGCGGTTCGATCGAGCCAGAGATATCGGCGGAACACCAGGCAGCCGGCATCAAAGAACGCTGCCGCCAGGAGCAGCCCGATGGGGAAATGCACGAGCGCCGGGTGGAGCTTCGCCGCGATGGCGGGAATGACGTTCAAATCCATGGGTTCGTCCGCTGATGCACTCGACGCTCTCCTCGTCCCTCGGAGGTCGGTCGCACCGAAGTGTAACGCGAGTTGATGGTCCAGGATGCGACCCAGCACATTGATGGAGTTCATCGAGAAATCTTGAGAATCCGGGACGTATTGTGGTAGAAGTGTTACCCGGAGTCAGCGGGGCGAAGACAGATCAATTTTGAGCGAATCGATTTTTGGCGTCTGTTTCTTATTTTCGATTGCACGGAAGGGTTCGTTACTAAAGGAGGTTTGGTGAGCATGAGGGTTTTCAAGGTCCTATCTATTGTTCTGCTGGTAGCTGCGTTGCCGGTGGCTGCGGACAATGCGTTTGAACCGGCGAGTGCGGGTGGCGTCAATGTTTCGCCAGATCCGAGCGCCCCGGTTTGGGACGGTCCTCGCGCCGTCCTCTGGGACAACGGCCCGTTGGTGACCAGCCCCGGTACCGGTGCAGGCGGCGCCGACGAGAGCATTCTCCAGAGCACCTCGCTCGGGATGAACGTCCTTGGGTTCGGGATTCAGTTCCTTTCCAACAACACCATGGCCGACGATTTCACGGTCCCTGCCGGCGAGACCTGGGATATCACCGACATGACGTTCTTCGGCTACCAGAGCAACGCCCCGTCCGCCGGAACCATCACAGGTCTGTATGTCCAGATTTACGATGGACAGCCGGGAGCGGGTGGTTCGGTGATCTGGGGTAACTTGACGACCAACGTGCTCAGCCGACGGGCTTCTCCAACATCTTCGTCTCTCGGAGACCTCTCACGGGTCAACCGCGAGAGCGATCCAGGCGATCACCGGAACCGTGGTTACGAGCCTTACGGCCGGCACATACTGGGTCGAGGCCACCTTTGATGGAAGCGCATCGTTCAGTGGCCCTTGGGCACCCCCGATCACCATCGTCGGAACGACCAACACCGGAAACGCCCTCCAGGGACTCGCCGGCGTGTACGGCCCCTTGACCGACACCGGAACCAGCGGAGCCGACAACTTCCTGCAGGGAATGCCCTTCATCGTCGAGGGGACCTCTCAGGGTAGCGGCGGTGGCGGTGGCGGCGGCGGCGGCACCGGTGCTGCGGCCGAGCCGATTCCGACCATGTCCAACACCGGTATCGTGATTCTCGTCCTCGCCTTCATCGGCATCGCCGCGGTGCTGATCCGGCGCCGGATGTAGTCGACTTTCTTAATCAACAAACGGCGGCCTTCGGGCCGCCGTTTTTTTGCCATGGGGCGCTGAACTGCTGAGCGCCCTTTGGAGTGTCCGCGGCAGCGTCCCAAAACACGCGGATTTGGCGCCCCATCGGGCGTGCCGGGTTTGACATTGTGCCGGAACGACCACCCGGCTTCGCGGCGCTCCCCGCACAATGTCATACCGGGCTCCTCCGGGAAGCGCGATGCGGTCTTCTGCTCCTGTCCCTGTACCTGTCCTCGCCCCGACGGCCATGAGGTCAACCCCGATGGCGGTGACCTCCAGTGAATCGGTCATCTTTGGAATACTCCCATGCTGTTCTACCAACTCTTGACAACCTGCCAGTTGCACCCCATCTTCTAAATCAACCTCCGAAAAATAGCAATGAAATGCTAATCAGTCTTATTCTGAATTCCGGACCCGCGACCCCTGGTCAGTCTCACAAGTTAGTCACAGGCGACGGAACTCTCATTCTCACAGCGAGCCCTGGTTTCACGCTGATTAGATGCCCGCGCCAGTGCGAAAACCAGTTAGATAATTGGGACATGCGCGGATTATTCGCTTCCGCCTTTTCCCGGAGCAGAGGACCACCAGAACTGAATCCACTGAAAACACCCCAGATCGAACGTCGCAGGTACCGTATCTGGTTCTAAGAATGGTTAACCCCTGAGAAATCGTAAGGGGATTCGGCGAAATGGGCAGTTCCAAATAGGGCAGAGTCAATGTAAAAAAGGAGGTTAGTATGAAAAATCAGATTATCATATTAACTTTGGTGCTTTTGGCTGCGCCAACCGTGGTCGGGAGCGAGGAACCTATTCTCGACAGCTCTGAACTCCGTTGGACGCAAATCGCTGCGGGTGTTTTTGAAACCACTGACCCATGCGGAACTCGTCATTTGCACATGAAAGGCGAGGAGGGAGTTCTCTGGAACATCTCGAGGTATGAGGCGAGACTCACAGCCCTTCGTGATCAATCGGGGGAAATCCCTGAGGAAAACCGCCCACAGGCCGAAAGCCTCGAGATTCGTCTCAGAGGTCTCTACGAGCTCATCGGAAAGGAGCAAGAAGACGAATTCCTAGAACCGGGTTGCCTACACACAGCAGATCTCCGAGAGGGAACTGGGGACTGTGGCGAAGAGGATTACTCATACCATGCGTATGCCTGTGGAAAGTGGGGCGAACTTAGCCTTTTTTCACCGTACGGATACGCGGCCGGCTCCCTCACCAACTGCTCGGGTGGCTGGTCAGGAAAAGCTGAAGCATACACATACCGCGCGGCGGGTGGAGAAGACACAGATTATTCCTCAAGCGGGTGGAGTCAATCGCCTGTAGCTTCGAGCACTCTCACCTTTATTTCCGGCGGCACATGCGGCTATGCATGGGCACGCCTCACCGTGTGCTATAACTGTGAAGAGAGTGATGGGGGATCAGGCGAAGCACGCACGGTCGACATCTGGGAAGCGGAGGATGACTATCCTGTCGGATGCTACTGACCGTATTAGTGATGGTCCTGCCAGTTAGCACCGAGCAATATCAAGATACTCTGTCTGGAGTGTCAGTTATGTATTGGCACGCCTTCCAGGGATCGGGATTCTTGGGCGGTTTCGTGCTCCGTCGGCGGTGTAACGGTGCGTTCAACCCATTCTTAATAAAACCAATTGCGCCTCGCAAATCTTGGAGGTTGTGAAATGCAATTACGTTCTATTCTGTGTTCGTTTCTCGTTCTGCTGTCTGGTTCTTCGTTGGCCGCCCTCGAGACCTGGTGGATTCCTGCGGCCGCGTCAAACCCGGGCCTCCACGGCACGTTGTGGACCACCAATCTCTGGCTTTACAGCCAGGTGATCGACGAAGACATTACAGTTACGGCGTCGTTCTTTCCGGACCAACTCGGAACACCGACGCCAATCCAGGCCGAGATCGATCTGCCCCCCAACAGACCGGTCGAAATCGAAGACGCCGTGGCGAGCCTCTTCGGTGAGAACCGGCCCGGGTCGATTCGTCTCGAGTGCCCGTATCCCTTTCACGCCAAGTCACGGACGTCGAACAGCGGCGGCTCGGCTGGAGTCTACGGTCAGGGCATTCCGGCTTTTTCCATAGCCGACACCGCACCCGGTTACACACTCCTCGGCGCAGCCAACCGACCCGGGCCCGATGGGACTCGATCAAACATCGGTATCGCCAACACCTCAACCCTCACGCAGACGGTTCATATCTTCGCTCGAGACCCGGTCACCCTCGATTCCTATGGTTCGGCATCCGTGGAAATCGGACCGTTCGGCTGGTATCAGGCCGACCTCTTCGAAATTCTCGGAGCAGCCGAGCAGACGATCGAACTCGCCGATGTGTCGGTATTCCCTTCCGCCCTCTTCCTGGTCTACCTGTCACGAGTCGACAATAGATCGGGAGACGGTACTTTTGTCTACGGATCCTCGGGCCGGTTGATATCCATCGCCAACAACCCGGATTGGAAATTCGAAATCAGAACCACCATCACCTACACTGATGGCGCCACGATCGACTGGCTCAAATGGCCCGGTCCCGACGGCTACGTCTACACCACGACTCCGACCACCGGATATCAAACCGACATCGTTACTAAAGCGGCGCCAACTGAGTACTGCGTCGATGTGGTAGGGCGGTCCGGCCCACAACTCGCCAGAGTCACGATCGCCATCGACACGAGGGAACCGGGCGGGGAGTGGGATGTAGGTTCAATCAGCTACTCGACTCTCGGGCCGATCGATGAGGAGTTTTGCAAGCAGATCTACTGACGACAGCGGCAGCAGCAGGAACAGCGACCGAAGCCAACCAGGCCACGCGGACCTCACCTCCACCGGGCGTGCCGTCCTTGACGTTTTTCACCGACGCGCGCACCGGCTTCAACGCGCATCTGGAAAACGTCAAGGAGGGCTCTCCCGGGGAGCGCGTTGCGGTCTTCTGCTCCGGCTACGGGGCAGGCCACCGGGACGCAAAAGCGTCCCGGTGGCCCAGAAGGCCGGGGATGAAGGACAGCGACCGGACCCGCGGCAGTATCCGGGTCAGCGGCAGTATTCAGGGTCAGGGACAGCGTCCGGGGCAGGGGCCGTGTCCTTATCCGTGGACGATGGAACCAACCCGCATCGGCCACCACCATCGCCGGCGGGACGCGGCCCCACAAGGATCTCGGCCTTTTGTGGCGCCGGCGTCCCGCCGGCGAAAAGACCACCGATGAGGATTGAACTCCCGAGAGATCGGATTCTCGAGGAGGCTGACGAGACCGTAACTGATGTCTGAGACCCGCACGTGCTCGCTAGTTCCCGCTGTTTTCCACCGGCTCGGCGGGGCTGGTCACCACCTTACTCGTGGAGGTGAATCCGTCGAACTGGAGCCACTTGACGTCTTTCCAGAAGTCGTGCGGCGTCTTCTCGGGCGCGCCCGGGTCGACGATCTTGACGTTGAGGTGGTCGAGGAGCGTCCCGGTGGCTTCGCGGTAGCCCACCATCGCCTTGCGGTAGTCGAGGTGGGCGCGAATCAGGGCGAGCTGCGCGTTGGCCAGATCGTCCTGAATCTGCGACAACTGGAAGTTGGTCGAAAGCCCGTTGTCGAATTTGGTCTGCTCGGCCTCGACGTTGCGTTCCGGCGAGCACCATCGATGCCTCGGCCGCATCGACCGCCGCAGCGCCGTCGTAGAGCGCCCGGACCGCGAAGCGAACCTGGCGGGTGATCTCCTGCTCGAGGGCGCCGAGCTGGACTTCGCCCTTTTGCGCCTCGTACCGCCGCTGCGCGAGTCGTGCCTTGGCTTCGTTGTTGCCGATGGGAACGGTGAGGTTCAGACCCACCGTCCAGTGCGGGAACTGCCAATCGGCCAGTTGATCATAGGCGCCGCCGAAGTTGCCCGTGATGTTGATGTCCTCGCCCGTGGTCGGATCCTCGACGGTCGTGTCGCCGTCGAGGCCCCCGAAGCCGTAGGAGGCCTCGAGATCGAGGCTGGGCAGGGTCACGTTTTTGGCGACCCTGGCGTTGTAGTCGAGCTGGTCGATCTCGAGGTGCTTCTCACGAATCTCCGGTCTGGAGCGGTGCGCGGTTTCGATGGCGTCGTGGAGATTGGGCTCCATGGGGGCGTAGCCGTACTCCTCGGTTGTGGCGATGGTGACCATCCACTCGCGTGGATCGTCAAAACCGAGTACGGCCTTGAGCGAGTCCTCGGCATTGGCGGCCTGGTTGCGGGCGTAGATGAGGGCCTGCACCCGGGTGGCGACCGTGGCCTCGGACTGGACGGTGTCGATGGGCGCCGAGGTGCCGACCTTGACCCGCTCCTGGGTCTCGGACAAGAGCTGTTGGGCGAGGGCGAGGGACTGCTCGCTCACCTCGATGGCCCTGCGGGTGGCAACCAGATCCCAGTAGGCGTTCTCGACGTCGCGGAGCGTGGCGACAACCGTCGACTCGAAACCGGTCGCGATCCGCTCGCGACCGATCTCGGCGATGACGATTCCGGCGCGGTTGTAGAGGGTGCCGAAACCGTCGAGCAGGGGTTGGCGCAAGGTCAGCGTCAGATCGGCGTTGTAGCTCGGGTTGAAGTTGTAGATCGGTGCGTTGGTGCCGCGACGAAGGCCTCCGGTCTGGAGTTCGAGATAGGTGCCGGTGGGCAAGCAGTTGATTGGCCCCGACGCCGAGTCTGGTGTTGCGACCCTCGTTGACGAATTCGCCCTCGAGGATCGAGGCGCTGGGGGCGCGGGCGAAGTCGCCGTAGATGCCGGCGGTGAGATTCGGGTCGAAGATCCCGGTGTTGGCGAAGATGTTGGAGTCGGCGGCGGCGATGGTGTAACGACCGACCTGGAGGTTGAGGTTGCGGCTGAGGGCGAGCTCGTAGGCGTCGGCGAGATCGAGCTCCATCTCGTTGTCCGGACTGCCTGGAAGACCGGGAATGTCGCTCGGTAGCGCGGGTACATCGATCTCAGCCGCATGAACGGGGAGGGTCAGGACACACAGGGCGGCCGCCATGACCGTGATTGCTCGAGTACTCATCTGCTCGTTCCTCCTTCAACTCGTCCCACTCGCCATAGTCTACGCAGTCCCCCGGGAAAAGTTCGTGGCGTTGACGGTCGATCGTCGTTCTGTGCTGCGCTGTGCCACGAAGATGCCGGGTCGCGGTGCTTGTGCCATTATCCACTCAACGATCCTCCGAGGGAAGGGTTATCCGAATGTCGGAAATTCCCTGCCACTCGAACGCTTTGACGGCGCCTCGTCGCAATTGGTTGGGATCTTCACAGAGTGCTCAGCGGATCGACATCGATGATCCGTCGAACCGATTTCGGAATCGACGGGGACTCAGCCCGTTCGAGAACATCGCGGAGCATGTCCCGGTTGCGCGCGCTGAAGAGGATCTGCCACCGCCAGAATTCCCTGATCCGTTCGATGGGCGCCGGCGCCGGGCCCCTGACCCTGACTCCGTCGGAGATCGCGCCGAGAGCGTGGGCCGCCTCCTCCGCCGCCTGCCGGGCCGATTTCTGGTTTCGAGACTCGAACCGGACGAGCGCGAGGCGGGCTGCCGGCGGATAGGCGAAGGCGCGTCGGAAAACGAGTTCCTCTTCGAGAAAAGCGTCAACATCGTGGTGGCACGCGAAACGGACCGCCGGGTGGTCGGGATAGTAGGTCTGGATGATGACCCGGCCGAGGCTCTCACCGCGGCCGGCCCGACCCGCCACCTGAGTCAGCAACTGAAAGGTCCGTTCGCCGGAGCGGAAGTCGGGCAGGTTGAGCAGGGCGTCGGCGGAGATCACGCCGGTCAGGGTGACGTTGGGGAAATGGTGGCCCTTGGCGACCATCTGAGTGCCGACCAGGACCTGGGCGTTGCCTTCGGCGAAGGTCCCGAGCGCCCGCTCGAGGCCGTCGCGGCGACGAACGGTGTCGCGATCGAGGATCACCGATTTCACGTCGGGGTGCAGCTGCGCCAGGTGATGGGCGACCTTTTCGGTTCCGGCGCCGACGGGATCGAGCAGGAGACCGCTGCAGGATGGACACGTCGATGGGATGCGTTGATGGTGGCTGCAGTAGTGGCAGCGAAGGTCGCCGGAGCGGCGGTGGACCACCATGGCCACCGAGCATGATGGACAGTCGATCCGGTGGCCGCAGTCGCGGCACATGAGCACCGGCGCCCAGCCCCGGCGTTGGATCAGCAGAATCGCCTGTTCACCGCGGCCGATGGTCTCCGCAAGGGCGTTCTTCAACGGTTGTGAGAAAAGCGTCCGTCCCTGTTCGCCGGGATCGGGTTTCTGCTGTCTCAGATCCACCAACTCGACCTCGGGAAGAGGGTTGCCGGCCACCCGCCGGCTGAGCACGAGCTTGACGGCGAGTCCGCGCTGAACCAGCCCGGCGGCCTCGGCGGACGGCGTGGCGGAACACAGGAGGACGGGAACCCCGGCATCCCGGCCGACAACGAGGGAGAGATCGCGAGCGTGGTACCGGGGTGCTTCCTGTTGTTTGTAGGCGCTGTCCTGCTCTTCGTCTACGACGATGAGCCCCAGGTTCTCGATGGGAGCGAAGAGCGCCGATCGTGGACCGACCACGATGCGGGCCTCCCCGGCTCTGAGTCGCGACCACTCGCGCCATCGATCCCCATCCGACTGTGCCGAGTGCAGCACCGCGACGGCGCGTCCGAAGCGCTGCTCGACGGCGCCGGACGCGGCGGGCGTGAGGCCGATCTCGGGGACGAGGACGATCCCGCCCCTGCCCGCGGCGAGGACGGTCTCGAGGCACCGGATGTAGACCTCGGTCTTGCCGGAACCGGTGACGCCGTGGAGCAGAAACGGAGCATAGCCGCCGCTCGTCACCGCCGTGTTGACGGCCTCGACGGCAGCGGCCTGTTCATCGGTGAGAGTGTGCCTGGTGGCGGCGCCCCGCAACGACCACCGGGGCCGCTGCGGCGAACGCTGGCTGAAGCGGTTGAGGAGTCCTCGATCGACCATGGTCCGCAAGGTGGCGGTCGAACACCCGGTGGCGGCGGCGACTTCGCTCGCCAACGCCGGTCGGCTCTCCGACGACAGCCACTCGAGAACCTCGCGTTGGCGGGGAGCGCGGGTGCACTGTTCCAACAGGTCGGCGAGTGGTTCTTCGGCAAGCCTGACGGCCATGACCTCGACCCGCGGCGCACGATCGCGCCGCCGTCGGCGAAGTTGGATCCAGCCGGAGTCGGCCATGGCATCGAGGGGGCCGCGTCCGGCAAGACCGGCGCGGGCGAGCAACGTCGGGACCTTGAGACGCGGGGTCTCCCGGAGAACAGCGAGAATCGACCGATGGGATTCGCTGAGGACGTCGGGGTCGATGGCGGCCCCGGTGGGGGTCAACCCGACCTCCTCGGCATCCGGGCGGAAGAGCCTGGCCGGGATCATCGAGGCGAGCGTGGTCCCGAGGGGGCAGCGATAGTAGCTGGAAATGAACTCGGCGATATCCATGAGTCGTTGAGGCAGCAGGGGCGCATCGTCGAGGACCTCTTCGATGGGCCGGATGGACTCGACGGGGATGTCCACCGCGGCGACGAGACCCACGATCACGCCGGTGGCGAAGGTTTTTCTGATCGGCACCCGCACCCGAACGCCGGGGACCGCAAACGGCAGCAGCTCATCGGGCACGCGGTAGGTGAGCGCGTCAGGAGAACTTTTTGGGATGGCGACGTTGGCGAACATCGGAGCCAATTATGAATTATGAATGATGAATTATGAATTTTGAATTGTGGGGGGCCGCAGACTCTCCGGCCTGCGGGCGTCCCGTCCCGTAGGCCGGCGAGTACAGGCTCTTGAACGGTCGTGCCGCTCGATGCATTGTTCGGGTGCCCAGCTGTCGATGTTCGCAACGATTCGAGAATCGAACAATGCTAAGGGTGGCTCCCGCGGCCACAGGCGATGGGAGCATCGGGCTCCAGAGGCTGCGCTAGACTTCGGCGAGATGAGCGGCAAGGGCAATCGGCGGGTCCACGGCGACTTTGAAGGCGAACCGGTTTCGGTTCGCGACGAGGTTCTGGCCATCGTCCGGGCGATTCCGGAGGGCCGGGTCATGACCTACGGTCAGATTTCCGGTTGCATGGGGAGCCGTATTTCACCCGTTGCGGTGGGTTGGATGCTCCACCGCTGCCCCGACGACGTCCCGTGGCAGCGGGTGGTGAACGCCTCCGGCGGGTGCTCCACCGATCGGCTGCCCGATACTCCCATCGGCCTCCAGCGATCGATGCTCGAAAGCGAAGGGGTCGAGTTCGACCTGAGCGGAAAGATCGACCTCGAACGATTCCGGTGGCACGCCCCGCCGATGGGAACACCGGATGGAGTCTGGGATTGACTCGAGACGGAGTGGCCCATGACCGACCAAGCACGGGTTCAGTCACCCGGCGTCACAAGCGAAGTCCAAAGCAAAGAGCGCAAAGGACGCGAAGTCCACGCAAGGACCATCTCAATAAGAAACGCCTCGATTGCGGTGAGCGATTCGGCGACCGTTGAGATGCGCGAGTCTGCGAAAAGTCGCCATTGCGAGTCTGCACCTTGGCGGCTGGCGGTGAGACTCGATGACACGGCGGGATCAGCTCGGAGACTTCACCTCCGGACTTCGACCCCTCACTTCCTCACCTCCATACAACCTCATCGGCCGCAGCTCGTCGATGATCCCGAGCTCGTGGCACCGCCTCCAGAACTCTTCGATCCCGGCGAGCTCCGGCGCGCCCAGTTCATAGCGGAGGTTGCAGCTCAAATACTCGAAGGCGAGATCTTCGGGCCAACCGCTGGCGGCGGCGTGCTGGGTGGCAATCTCGGCAAGACGTTTGTGGTTGTTGGTGCGAATCCGATCGAGGCGCTCGGGGAGATCGCCGAGATCGCCGCCGACTCCGGTCATCCAGGTGGCGAAGACAAAGGGCTTTCCGGAGATCTTTTTCCACGCTGCCCCGAGGTCGAGTTCGTGGGGGTAGACCGTGCGGTCCGGGGTTGCTGTGATGACCTTGTCGCCGATGAGGAGCAACGCCGGGGGCGCCGCGTTGTCGGTAACTCCCAGGGGCCGGAGAATCGGAGCCCGCCCGTGGAGTTCCCGCATGACGATCCCGACCAGCGCCACCGAAGTGTGGCTCTCGCCGTCGACCGCGATTTCATCGACTTCACTCATCGGCCGCATGGCGAAGAGCTTGACGGTCAGAGCCGGCCCGTCACAGCCGATGGCCCCGGCGGGGACGATTTCGAGCGGCTTCGCCGACCGTTGAAAATCGATGACCGGGCACAGCGCGATGCTCGCACGACCGGTCTCGAGGGTCTCCAGCAGCCGGCTCGGAACCCGTCGTATGACCTCGATGTCGGTCTCGCGTTCGAGACCGTCGATAAGCGGCCGCGCGTTGAGATAGCTGACCGTTGCGAGCTTTGTCATGCCGGTTGTTCCTTCGAGGGTGAGAGCCCGATCCGAGCCGGCGGATCTTACCACCGGAGATTCCTGCCGATGAACACACACCATCGGACAGGCATTCGCATTCTCGGTCAGCCGTCGAACGATTCGAGTTTCGAGCTCGAGATTTAGAATCGACGGCTGTGAGTTTCGTGATCCCTGTGTCGTTCATGAAGAGATGTAAAACTTGCTTGTGAGAATCACTCCCGGCTCGAAACCCACGCTGAACCCGTTAGACTCACAGAAGGAATGAATGCTGATTTGAGCTCGGGATCGATGGAGGTCGATGTCGACCCAAGCCGTCATCGACATCGTGTTCCTGGTGCGAGCGGTTGACATTCGTGGCGGGAAACTCGATGATGCGGCGATGGTCGTCGGGCTCAAAAGGCCTTGAACGGTCAACGTTTACGGGCGCTCGTCAGCGAGCGGTTATTTTCTCAGGAGGTGAGTATGTTGCGACGTGTGACCTTGGCGCTGTGCCTGGTAGCTCTGGTGTCGTCGGGTGCGGCCTATGCAGCCACCACGAGCCGGCTGACGGGCGAAGTACTCGATCAGGACGGAATCGCGATGCCGGGAGTGACGGTCCAGATATCGTCGGATCGGCTCATCGGTGGACCGCAGATCGCCATCGCGGATGGTGAAGGGCGGTTTACCTTCAATCTTCTGCCCGTGGGCGCCTACACGGTTGAAGCGAATCTCGTCGGTTTCAAGCCTGCCAGCGGCGAGGTCCAGGTGGCCCTCGATCGGACCGCGGAGATCGTCTTCCACATGGTTGCAGAGTCAGTTCGGCGGCGAGATCGAGGTCACCGCCGAGGTGCCGGTGGTCGACACCGCCCAGGTCAACACCTCGGTCACCTTCGACCAGGAGTACCTCCAGAAGGCCGCGGTGGGATCGGCCAACCGCGACTATCTGAGCATGATCGGTCAGGCCGCGGGTGTCGCGGGCACCGGCAACGCCAGCGTCTTCGGCGGTTCCTCGAGCGACAACTCGTACCTGATCGACGGTCTCAACACCACCGACCCGACCACCGGGACCTTCGGCACCAACTTCAACTTCGACGCCATCCAGGAGATGAACTTCCAGACCGGCGGCTTCGAGGCCGAGTTCGGCCAGGCCACCGGCGGCATCGTCAACCTGGTCACCAAGTCCGGCGGCAACGAGTTCTCGGGCTCGCTCGACATCCGCTACCGCGACCAGAACATGACCGAGAACGGCGACCACTACGACCGCGACGATCAGGACTCGCTCTACCAGAGTCATCTCCGGTACCCTCGGCGGACCGATCCTGCGCGACCGGCTGTGGTTCTTCGCTTCGCTGGAGAAGGTCGACACACGCGTCAGAACCAGGGTGTCCGGTTCCCCCGCGAGTTCGACGGCTGGAACTATATCGGCAAGCTTACCTGGCAGATCTCCGACGCCAACCGCGCCGTCCTCAAGTACTCCGGCGCGCCGGCCGACGTGACTCTGTGGTCGGATGTCTTCACCGATATCTCCGCCCGCGGCAATCAGTACCAGACCTCCGCTATCTGGCAGGCCGAACTCAACTCGGTGCTGTCGGAGTCAGTGCTGCTCAACGCCTCTGTCGGTCTCTTCTCCAACCAAATCGACTCCGGAGCGTGGAACGGTGACACGGAAACCAGCGGCCACACCCTCCGCACCGAGGATCAGGCTGACGTCGATCCCGCAGACTATGCGTATTTCTATCATAGTTACCCAGCCACCTCGTTGAACGACCGTTTCCGCGACGAGTTCCGGGTCAATACGACCATCTTCGCCGACGAGGCCCTCGGCTCGCACGAGATCAAGATCGGCGCCGAGTACTCGGATATGAAGTTTGACAACGCATTCTGGTACAACGGCGGCGCCTACATTAGAGATCAACTCGAAGTCGAGAGCCCCACATACCAGTTCCAGGACATCAACGGTGATGGTTACTACAACGCGTGGATGACGCTCAAGGAGCCCCTCGAAACTGCCCGCGACACCGTCACCTCCACCGGCGACATCCTGACCTTCTTCGCCCAGGATGCCTGGCGGCCGCACCCCAATGTCACGGTCAAACCAGGTATCCGATGGGACAACGTCAAGCTCGGCAACAGCATCGGTGAGCAGATCGCCGATATGCAACAGCTGGCAGCCGCGCTTCGGCATCGCCTGGGACATCGCGGGCAATTCCAAGTACGTGCTGCGTGCTTCGGGCGGTCGTTTCATGGACCCGACGGCGCTCTCGATCCCAAGCTTCGCTTCGGGTGTTACGGAGATCTACCACGACTACAACACCCTGGAGTTCTACTGCAACGCCACCCGTGGCACTCTCTGTGATCCCGAGAGGTTCCCGGCCTCCTTCGGTGATCCGATTTACTTCACCAACGGCGAAGGCATCAACTACGTGCTCTTCGACAACCGGGAAGAGCCGACCGTCTACGAACCGGCCACGACCCTCGATCAGGCGGGTGTCGGGCACCTCGAGACGCCATACGCCGATGAGTACATTCTCGCCTTCGAGACCCAGGTCGCGCAGGGAGACCTCCATCTCGATCACCTACGTCAACAAGAAGACCAACAACATCATCGAGGACACGTGCGCCAACAACACCTGGGCGTGGGGCGACGGCGAATACCCGAGCCTGGACGACCCGGCGACCTGGACCACCGCCGCCGGGTGCACGAACTACATGATCACCAACTTCGACACGTTCTACCGCAAGTACGAAGGCGTCATCCTGCAGGCGGAGACCCGACGGAACCGGCTCCACCTGCTCGGCAGCTACACCTACTCGGAGTCCAAGGGCAACACCGCCAACGGCGCTCTTGAGTCCTATGCGACGGCCCTGGCCGACTACTTTCCGGTTCACTTCTACAACCGCGATGGATATCTCCCTGATGACCGCCGCCACCGGGTCAAGGTCAACGGCTACTATCTCTTCCCGCACAATTGGACCGTGGGCTTTGATGGTTTCTACTCATCGGCCGGCCACCAGGAGGTGTTCTCGACCTGTCAGAACCTCATCGGCAACATGGAAGACGACCCCTACCTGAATGAGATCTCCGCCTACTGCTACACGGGCGACGGCGCGTTCCTCTCGACAACCGATATCTTCATCTCCGAGCGCGGTGAGTACGAGACCAAATCCATTTGGCAGCTCGATATGCAGGGTTCCAAGACCTGGAACCTCAACAAGGTCGATCTGACCGTGGTGCTCACGGTCTACAACATCACCAACAACGAAGCCGATGCGACATTCAACACCGAAGCGTTCGTCAACCAAGAGGTTGGACAAACCACCTCCTGGTGGCTGCCGCGTCGCTACGAGGTCGGGTTCCGCATCGAGTTCTGATCGAAGAGCTCCATCGAAACACCACGACCCGCGCTTCGGCGCGGGTCGTTTTTTTGAGGTGAGGAGTCAGACGTAAGACGCGAGACGTGAGACGTGAGAAGAACGACGTCGAACCCCTAACGTCTAACCCCTAACCCCTAGTCGTGCGGCATCGATCCCCGTTTCGCCCTGAGATAGGCGAACGGAGTGGCGAAGAGGAAATTCGACACCCGCGACGTGTAGATGTCGGCGGACCGCTCGACCTGGCGCGCGAGATGGCTGATGTCGTATCCCGAGCGCAGCGGGGTTCCCCATCGTGAGCTGAAGGCCTCGGCGGTCTGTTTTGCCAGCGGTCCCACCTGTTTGTCGATCCCCTCCATCCGCGTCCACAGGTCTTCGAGGTCGGCTTGAATCTCAACGGTCGGACGGGCGCTCTGCTCGCCGTAGTGCTGCGAGCGGCGCTGGAGTTCGAGCCGGCGCCGAGCAGTGGCGTTGTTCGAGATCCTCTTTTTCGGCCATCAATCGTGAGAGCTCCTCCTCGACATCGCTGATCTCCTCGATGGCGAGGAGTTCCTCTTCGAGTTCTCGCAGGATCAGCGCCGTCCTCCAGCGGAGACTCGCCTTGGACATCCGGACATCGGCGAAGACGTGATCTCCGACATAGAGGATCTGTGAGCCCGAAAGGCCGAGGTATTCCTCGATCCTGGCGGCGTCGCCGCCGAGATAGATGCCCGGGCTCGGAATCGCTCCCGGGACCGGCTCCAAGAGGCCCTTGGCCTCGTCGACGACCCGGAAGATCGGCAGCTTTTGACTGAAGAATGCCGGGTTTTCGGGCGCCGACGATGACCAACTCGAAGAGATCGCGCCAGGTTTCGCCCGGTCCGAGGAACGGGTCGAAGGCAAACGTCATGATGTCGCGGGCGTACTCCCACTCGGCGTTGGAGATGAGCATGAGCCGTTTGCCGGCCCGCTTCTGATCCAGCAGGGCGGGGGCGGCGTCCGGGTCGAGATCGATGAAGCGCGCCGGGTCCGCGGTGATCTCGGCTTTGAGCGTGCCCTCGACGTGGGTTTCGTCCATCCGGGCTCGGACCTTGCGAAAGAGGTCCTCGTAGCCGTTGACCCCCGGGAGCCGACCTTCGTCGAGAAGATCGACGAGCTGTGAGTAGAGACAGGTCTCCGACAGCGAGAACAGGGTGTTGAGAAAGATGAAGCGCGGATCGGAAAGCTCGACCGGGGTGTGACGATACACGTCGCGCTGTTCGACGAAGTCCATCATTCGGGTGCCGTGGGCGGCCCGCATGACATAGCCGAATCGATTCGCTTTGACGAGGTTGCCGAGTTCGGAGTCGACGATGAGGCCGCGGATTACCAAATCGGGGTCGAACCGGAGATGGCCGACCGGCCAACCGTCGGTGCCGAGCAGCTCCTGGAGACGCGCGTAGGCGCGTTCCTCCCAGGTCCGGACGCGATAGTGGACGAGGGTGTAATCCATGTCGTATCCGATGGCCTGGATCGATCGGAGGTTGAGGGTGCGGTTGGCGAAGATCCGGCGCCCGAGGGGGGTCTCCGATGGTGGTGTGGTCTGGTTCGACATGGTGGTCTCCGGAAATGTGTTTTCGCTGCCGGGAGCTTAACCCATGCGCTGCGGGCAATGGAACCGCAAGGACGCATGAGACGTCGCAGTTTTACCGCGAGACCGCAAAGAACGCCAAGATCACGCATAGGACATCGCACGTCTACCACGCACATGGCACGAAGGTCGGTCGACGGAGAGCAATGAGGCAACAAAAAATTGGGCCCCGATCGAGGGGCCCCTTCGAAGGAGGAGATTCATGGGTGCGTCCTGATAATCAATATAGGCTCTCAAGCGTCAAACCTCGACCGTGAGCTGGATCACAGACGAGTCTGAATCTCAAACTTGTCCATTGGAACGAGCGCTCAAGCCCGCTGTCCGCCGTCCTCCAGGCGAGCACCGCCCAGCCGCTGATCAGCAGCAGACCTCCGATGGGTGTGATGGCGCCGAGCCATCGGGCCCCGGTGAAGGTCATCAGGTAGAGGCTGCCCGAGAAGATCATGGTTCCCACTATGAGCAGCCAGCCGCCGAGTTCGAGCCGTGCGTCCGGCCAGCGGGTCACCGCCCAGGCGAGGGTGAGCAGGGCGAGGGCATGAAACATCTGGTACGTGGCGGCGGTTGAGAAGACCTCGAGCACCTCGGTTTCGACCCGCTCTTTCAGCGCGTGCGCGCCGAAGGCGCCCGCCGCGACGGCGGTACCCGCCAGAGCCGATCCAAACGAGAAGAACACGCGGTCGGAGTTCATCTGTGCCCTCACTCGTTGGGGTGGACGACGCCGATGTAGGGCAGGGTGCGATAGCGTTCGGCCCAATCGAGACCGCAACCCACGACCCAGACATCGGGGATCGAGAATCCGAGGTAGTCGATCTGGGTGAAGACCTCGCGACGTTCGGGTTTCTCCACCAGAACGCAGGTCTTCAGCGAGGCGGGTTGACGGGCGGCCAGGTTGCGCAGCAGATAGCTCAGGGTGTAGCCGGTGTCGACGATGTCCTCGACCACGATGACGTGCTTGCCGGTGATGTTGCGGCGGAGATCCATGATCATCCGTACCGCGCCGTCGCTGTCGGTGGACTCGGATTCGCCGTAGGTCGACAGGGCCATGAAGTCGACGCTGCGCGGGAATCGTCAACGCGCGGCTGAGATCGGCCAGGAAGATGAACGACCCTTTGAGAATGCCGACCAGGATCAGATCGTCGACATCGGCGTAGTCGGCCGAGATTCGGGCGGCGAGTTCGGCGACCTTTTTGTGGAATCTGTTCCTCGCTGATGAGAACTTCGGGTGTGGTCCGGGACATGAATCCCCTCCAGTCGGTCGGAAATCCACCGTATCACGCCCCCGGCACGCGTCGAGGAAACATGCGACCATGTCTGCGGGTTCTAGCTTTGTGATGACGGATACGACCACCACCTCCTCGCCCCTCGGTCGGCTGCTCAAGGTCTACGCCTGGCGCCACCGGTGGAGCTACGCCGCGGGAGCCGTCTTCCTCTGGATCACCAACTGGTTGACGGTCAGTATTCCGGGTGAAATCGGTCACGCCATCGACGGTCTCAGAGCGGGTCAACCCATCGGCCGCTATGCCGCGTTGATCGCGATCATGGGTCTGACGATCATCATTGTCCGCAGCCTGTCCCGGATCCTCGTCTTCAACCCCGGTCGCCATCTCGAATACGAGCTGCGCAGGGATCTCTTCGATCGGTTGCTCCGACTTCAGCCGTCGTTCTATTCCCGCCACAAACGGGGGGACATCGTCAGCCGCGCCTCCAACGACATCACCTGGGTGCGGACCCTGGTCGGCTACGGTGGGCTGCAGCTCGTCAACGTGACTTTCGCCGTCGGGCTCACGATCTGGAAGATGTCGGAGTCTGTCGCCACGCCTCACGATCCTGGCCCTGCTCCCGGTTCTGGTTGGGATGGCGTTGGTGCAGTGGGCCATTCAGCGGCTCTTCCGGCTCAGTCGGCAGAATCAGGAGCAGCTCGGCGAAATCTCCGACAACGTGCTCGGGAGCCTGCAGGGGATGGCGGCCATCCAGGGCTTTGTTGCCGAAGAGGTCTTTGTCGAGCGGTTCGAGGCGCGCAACCTGAAGTGGCTCGTCACCGGGATGAAGCTGGCGGTGATTCGGGCCGCCGCGTTACCGTTGCTGGTCCTGGCGGGTGGGGTGGCCATGTTCGCCGTGATCGCCGTCGGTGGTCCGCTGGTTTTCTCCGGCGCCCTCACGGTGGGTGAGTTGGCGGCATTCACTGCGCTGCTGACGGTCTTTCTGCCGCCGCTGCGTTCGCTTGGGTGGATGTTGTCGGTGATTCAGCGCGGCCGTGCGGCGCTCGAACGGATCTTCGAGTTGATCGATGCACCCATCGAACGACCCGAGGGTGAAACCGGGGTGGTGCTTCCGGCCGGCCGTGGACCGGCGATCGAGTTTCGCGGGCTCGATTTTGCCTACCCGGACGAGCCCGACCGCTTGGTCATCGAGGATTTCTCGGCCGCCATCGAGGCCGGTTCGGTGGTCGGGGTCTTCGGTCGAACCGGGTCCGGCAAGAGCACCTTGCTGCGGGTGGTGGCAGGTTCTACAACCCACCAGCGGGAACGGTCTTCGTCGACGGGGTCGATCTCGTGACGCTCGATCTGGACCGTTGGCGTGAGCGGTTCGCGGTCGCACCGCAGCGGCCCTTTCTGTTTTCCGACTCCATCGCCACCAACGTCGGTCTGGACGACGACGCCGATCCGGAGATGGTGGTCGACGCCGTGACCAAGGCCGCTCTGGATTCCGATCTCGAGAGCCTTCCCGACGGGATCGAGACGGTGGTCGGCGAGCGCGGCATCATGCTCTCGGGCGGGCAACGTCAGCGGGTCGCCTTCGCGCGCGCGCTGCACCGGCGCGGCGATGTGCTCATTCTCGACGACGTGTTGTCGGCCGTCGACCACGCCACCGAGGCTCGGCTGGTGGAGACCGTCGCGGCGCTGGCGCGGCGCGAGGAAGCTCCCACCGTTTTCATCTCGAGCCACCGGCTGTCGGCACTGCGGCACTGCGACACGGTGCTCGTCCTCGACCGCGGTCGGCTCGTCGATCAGGGCCCGCACCGTGAACTCGTGAATCGGCCCGGCATCTACCGCGACACCTGGCTGATCCAGAGTCAGCGCGCGGGCGGTGTCGCCGAGGCGGCCTCGTGAACGATCGATCCATGTTCCGTCGGCTGTGGCCTTTTGTGCGTCCCGATGCCTGGGCTTTCGCCATGGCGCTCATGCTCACCCCGGCCGCCGCCGGTCTCAGCCTGGTCCAGCCGTGGCTGCTCAAGAAGGCCATCGACGACCATATCGTCCCCGGCGTCGCCGAGGGTCTCGCAACCATTGCGGCGGCCTATCTCGGGGCGGTCGTCGCGGGTTATGTTCTCGAGGGCGGCTATGTTCTGGCCCTCGCATGGGGTGGTCAGCGAAGCATTGTCCGGATGCGGTCGGGGATCTACCGCAAGCTGCTCGGGCTCAAGCAGAGCTATCTCGACCGCCAGCCCGCCGGAGGATTGCTGACCCGTGCGACCTCCGATGTCGACGCGGTCGGTGAGGCGTTTTCATCCGGACTCATCAACATCGTCCTTGATCTGCTCATGGTCGGCGGCACCCTGGCGGCGATGTTCTGGTTGGACGCTCGTTTGACCGTGGTCCTTCTCCTTCTGGCGCCGCCGATGCTCGCGGTTCTCGAGTTTATTCGACGGCGCCTGCGGGCGCTCTTCCTCGAGGTTCGGGAGGCCCTGTCCTCGGTCAACGCCTTTCTTGCGGAACGGGTCGACGGCGTCGAGATCGTTCAGCTCTTCGGCAACGAGGCCGAGAGCGCACGACTCTTCGATCTCCGCAACGACCGTTTTCGCCGCGCGACCACGCGCTCGAATATCTATGATTCGTTCATGTACGCCCTGGTGGATGGCGCGGCGTCCATCTGCGTGGCGGTGATGCTCTGGTACGGCGCGGGTCTGGCGTCGAAGATCGGGTTGCCGCTGTCGCCGGTGGAACCGGTGAGCGCGGGGTTACTGGTGGCGTTCATCGAGTATCTCGATCGGCTCTTCAGACCGTTGCGCGAACTCTCGGCCGGGTCGCAGTGCTCCAGCGGGGTGCGGCCGCGCTGGAGAAGATCCTCGGGCTGCTCGATGTCGACCAGACGGTTTCCGAAGGCGGCGAGGATCTCGTCGAGGCGGACGGCCGACTCGGCTGGAGGATGTCCACTTCCGCTACCGGCCCGAGGCACCGGATGTCCTGGTCGGCATCGATCTCGAGGTGGCGCCGGGCGAAGTCGTGGCCGTCGTCGGCTCCACCGGTTCGGGCAAGACCACCCTGACCCGGATCCTCGACACCTCTTACACCGGTTATCGAGGATCGATCACCATCGACGGTCAGGAGCTCTCGTCCATCAGGGGATCCCAGGTTCGGCGGCGGGTCGCGGGGGTTCGTCAGGATGCCCAGCTCTTTTCCGAGTCGGTTCGGTTCAACGTCGACATGGGGAATCCGGAGATCTCCGCCGCCGATACCGATGACGCGGCCGAGCTCGTCCACGCCGACCAGATCGTCGAGCGGGTCGGGTGGGATCATCAGCTTCGTGAGCGGGGTGCGGATCTTTCGGTGGGTGAGGGCCAGCTCCTGGCCTTCGCGCGGGCCATGGCGCACGACCCCGCGCTGCTCATCCTCGATGAGGCCACCGCATCCATCGACTCCATGACCGAGCAGCTCATCCAGGACGCGTTGGCGAGGATCTTCGAGCGCAAGACGGTCATCGTCATCGCGCACCGTCTTTCGACGGTGGAGCAGGCGGATCGGATCGTGGTTCTCGAGAAGGGGCGGATCGTCGAGCAGGGAAGCCACACCGAACTCATGGCCGCCGATGGCCGCTACGCCGCAGCTCGTCCGGGCCGGGGAAGATCTGCTGGTTGCGTGAACCCGAGCCGTCGCTGATCGCTGACAGCCTTGGTCTTGAGGTCTCGAGGTCTTGAGGTCGTGCGAGGGTCAGGGCTCGGGGTTGAAACCTGAATCGGTGAAACGCGACCATTCCCTTGGAGCGCCGACGTCTCGTCGGCGATGGAACCAGCCTGCTGGGGTCCACGACCATCGCCGGACGAGGCGTCGGCGCTACAAATAGGATGCCCGGGCGATGTCGACGGGGCCGGATTGTCAACACGACGATTGCGCGACCCCGCACGAACAGGGCGACCGATTCTGAGAGTGCGATGGCTCGTGACTGCTGCGAGTCTTCGCGCCTTCGGATACGTGACGTGCGACGGCGCCATGTTACAGTCTGGATTGTCGCGGCGCCGCTCGGTGACAGCTACCATGCCCCTATGAAATGGTTCGTCGTCGCGCTGATCCTGGCTCTATGTGGGTCTGCGGGTCTATGTGATGCTCAGACCCGGTCGCCGGTCGCGCAGGGCGTTCCACCGCCGCTACGTCCTGCGCACCGACGCCCACGCCATGTCGCGCAAGGAGTTGCTGCTGAGTTCGCTGTCGTTTCTCGCATTCGCCGTGTGCTGCGCCGGTCTCTATCTCGGGGTGACGTGGGGGGCATCGGATCTCGGCTGGCGGGTCTTTGATGCGCGGCCGGTGGTGGTTCTCGGCAAGGCGGGTCTCTTTGTCGGCGCCATGGCCCTCGCGGCGACGGTATTCTTGCTCGGCGCCGCGGTGGTGCGGCGTGGATAGGTCGGAGGATATGACACAGAACAACTGCTCGGGTTCGTGTCTGTGGTTCGAGCAGGTGGACGATCTGCCGTTCTGCACCAAGGGGCCCAAATAGATGGACTCCAACCCCTGTCGGCGGCATGATTGCCGTTTCTGCTGCATCGATTCGAAGATGACTCTCACCGAGGCGGATGTGTCGGTGCTCGAATCGGCCGGATATTCGGACTTCGTTCGATTGAACTCGAGGGGTGATCTGGAGCTGAAGAACCGGGGCGGTCGGGTGTGTTTTCCTCACCGAGGGGGGTTGTGGGGTGTACGAACTCCGACCCGAGGGGTGTCGGCTCTTCCCCTGATCCTGGACATGCGGTCGAATCGGGTCGTTCGTGATGAGTACTGTCCGCATTGGAGGGACTTCCCCATCGATGCCAATCGTGCTGAGAGGTTGCGGCAGTCCGTGGAGATTGAAACCGCTGAGGCGGAGAGACGGCGGAGAAACCGTGGCTGAGTCGAAGCGGGTCGGGAAACGAGGGCTGGTTGCATTGGCGTGCCTGATCGTCGGGACTTCCGGTCTCAGCGGGTGCGCCCAAACCACCGGTGGAGATCAACGGGTTGACGTCCCCTCGGCACCATCGAGAATTCTGCCCTGGGAGTGGTGGCGCGATCTGTCCTCGGTGGCCTCGGTCCCGGACGGCGACCGGGTGGTGATGCGCTCGAGCCACTGCCCATCGGGTTGCGAATTCGACCGCCACTCGGCGGGCGATTCCCGATTCCTTCGGGTCCGGGAGGACGGCGAAGGCGTCATCTTCAGCGCCGACGGCGCCGGCGCCGTGACCCGGATCTGGATGGTCATGGGGGAGGGGGTCAGCGAGCCGCTCGATGGGGCGATCAGGCTTCGCGTGCGGATCGACGGCCGTCGTCGGCCGGTGTGGATCTCCCCTTGAGTGAGGTTTTTGCCGGCGCCACGGGGCCGTTTCTGACGCCCATGGTTGCGGATCTGACGGTGTCGGGGGGCGGCAACGTATCCTATGTTCCGATCCCGTTCCGAAAGGGCTGTGAAGTGACCCTGGTCGGGGCCGGGACAGCGAAGATCTGGTTCCAGGTCACGGCTCGCCTGGTGGAGGACCCTCGGTGTGCGTTCGTTCACCGGCGAGGAATCACTGGATGGCCTGCGATCGCTGCTCGAGCGCTCCGGCAACGACCCTTGGCCGGGTGGAATGCCTCCCCGATCAGCGGAACCGTGGTCTTGGCCCCGGGTGGTGGGCACGTGATCGCGACCCTGGACGGGCCGGATCTGATCAATGGGCTGATCCTCCGCGTTGCGCGCAAGCACTGGCCCCGGCTCGGTCTGCAATTCACCTTCGACGATCGGGAACCGCTGCTGATTCCGGTGTTGGATCTCTTCGGCCGGCCGGGAACCGAGGGCGGAGCGACGAGATCGCTCCTGGTCGGTGTCGATGCCGACGACGACCTCTATTGCTATTTTCCGATGCCCTTCTTCGACGGGGTCAAGGTCGAACTCCTGCGCCGGCCGGTCGAGGGACCGGCTCGCGTCAGGGTCGAGTACGCCCTGCGCACGGCAGGTGCGCCACCGCCGGCCGATGCCGGGTATTTCGGTGTCCAGATTCGCCGCCATGGGAAGGGCGTTCCGGGTTCGCCGCTGACGATGGCCGAGCTCGAGGGCCGCGGTGCCTTGGTTGGTCTGGTCACCGAACTGCGCTCATCGGATGGGAAGAACTGGGCCTTTCTCGAGCGTGACGAACAGATATTTATCGACGGCGAGGAGCTGCCGTCATGGCACGGGACCGGTGTCGAGGATCTTTTCAACGGCGGTTTTTATTTTCGGGACCAGAGCGGCAAACCGGAGACGTTCATCACGGCTCTCGCGGGAGCGCCAGATCGTTCGTCGGTCGAGCGCCGGGGTCGTAATGTACCGCTTGCTGCTCGGTGACGCCATCGTGTTTCAGCGCGGCCTCCGGGCCGAGCTCGAGAGCGATGCGGCCGGCGGGCCGAAGGTGGGGGCGGACGGTGGCCTACTTCTACGCTTCCCAGGCTCAGACCAACCCGGCGCAGACACCGGATGAAGAATGAGACCCTCGGGTTTCGCTACCCTGACCGGATCATGACGAGTCCATCGCCGGGAAGCTCGGAAACACCGGCACTCGCCATCGACCCGTGATCACGCCACGGGTGCGGTGGTTGCTTCGCGTTGTGCTTTGGCTGACCACGCGGCCCGGTGACGGTGCGGGTCGTTTGGCCGGATGGTGTCGTCCAGGAGGTCGGTCCGGTGGAGGTCGACTGGGGTCGTCGAGGTGGCGTACGCATCGACTGAGTGGGTATGCTTGGAACCGTCGGAGGCAGCTGATGGAAATCTCGATTCGGCGAATTGTCGCTGGCGGAGCACTGGGCTGGATCGGATGGTGATCGCTCTCGGCGCTTGTGGTTCGGGCGCGAGGCGCCCTCCTACGACGCGGCCACCATCGAGGCCAACAACCGCGGGGTCGCGCTGATGGGGCGATACGACTTCGAGGCGGCGCGACAGGTCTTCGCCGCCCTGGTCGAGAACACGACGATGACGCGGAATTCCGGGTCAACCTCGCCATCGCTGTGCTCAATCGACAGCAGGAGGGTGACGAGGCGACGGCCGAAGCGATCCTCGACGGGGTCCTCGCCGGTGAGCCGCGATCCACCTTCGGGCGAGATACGTCCGCGGGCATTCTGTCTCTGCACGCGGGTGATTCGCAGGCTGCCTTCGACGATTTCCTCTCGTCGCCGACGCTGACCCGGACGACTCCGGGCGGCCTACCACGTCGGACAGAGCCTGATGCAGCTCGAGCGACTACGAGGAGGCGCTGGTCTGGTTCGATCGCGCGATCGAAGGAGATCCCTATCTGCGCAGCGCCTACTACCGCGCGTTTCCAGGCGCTCCAAAGGCTCGGATCGCAGCGACGAGGCCGAACCCTTCATCGAGCGTTTCAGGCACTCGAGGCAAACCCTCGCGCACGTCTCATGGAGTTCAAGTACACCAGGATGGGCCGACGAGCCGAGGTCGCGGTCGTCGGTCCGAGCCGACCGCGGGCTCGCCGAAACCCGAGGGCGCTTTCTTCGAGTCGGCTTCGCCGATTGCTCCGGGGATTCGATCCGATGTCCCGGCCTCGGCCGGGGCCCCGAATCACGACCGCCTGCGATCTCGACGGCGACGGCGGTCTGGATTTCTTCGTGGCCGGGGCGGGTTCGCCGGTCGCGGACGGCGCCAACCTCGTTCTCATGGCCACGAGACCGGCCATGGTCGGCCCCGGAGCATCCATTGGCACGGGTGTCGGAGATGTCAACACCGCACTGTGGGGCGATATCGACAATGACGGCGATGACGATGTCTATCTGTGCCGGCGCGGCCCGAACCAGCTCTGGCTCCAGACGGCGCCGGGCGAGTGGTGCGAGGCGACCGACGAGGCCGGGGTGTCCGGCGGCGATCTCGACACCGTGGACGGCGCCCTCTTCGACGCCGATCACGACGGCGATCTCGATCTATTTCTGGTCCAGGCTGATGGCGACAACGAGCTGCTCAACAACAATCGCGACGGGAGTTTCCGGCGCCTGGCCGCCGATCGCGGGTCTGACCGGCGGCGGCCGGGCCGTCGCGGGCGGTGGTGGTGGCGGATCTCGATGGCGATCTCGATGCCGATCTGGTGGTCATCAATTCCGGAGCCGCCCCACCAGGTGCTCGAAAATCGACTGCTGTGGGAGTACCTCCCGGCCACCGGTTGGGAGGAGTTCGTCGCCGCCGATGTCCGAGCCGCGGTCGCCGGCGATGTCGATGCCGACGGCTCCATCGAGCTCTATACCATCAGCGAGGGCGGTGTCGTCGACCGTTGGACCTCGGGGCGAACCAGCTCGTGGTCCGCGCAGTCGCTGACGACCGAACCGGTCGCCGTTGGGATCCCGACCGTCTCGATCTTGCCGATGCCGATGGCGATGGCGTTCTCGATCTGCTGGTGTCCGGCGGGCAGTGGGCTGGGTCGTGCTCTCGGCGGTGGATGGTCGGGTGATGGCGTCGGACAGCAGAGCCTTCGCGACCGCCGGGCTTCTTCGCCCTGGATCCGACTCGTGGGCCATCGATCGTCGGTTGGTCGGCGGAGGATCGGACCGCTCGCGTGGCGCGCCGGGTCCGGGACGGTTCGCCTTCGTGGCCATCGAGTTGTCCGGTCTCGATGACGACGCCAACAGCATGCGCACCAACGCCTCCGGAATCGGGACCCGGCTCGCGGCGCGGGTCGGTTCGAGGTGGACGGTGATCGATACCTATCGATCGAACTCCGGACCGGGCAGAGCCTGCAACCGGTGCTGATCGGACTCGGCGGCAGCGCCGGCGGTGGACTTTCGTCGCCATCGACTGGTCCGACGCCGTCTTTCAGACCGAGATGGCGCTGGCGCCCGACGGGGTTCACACCATCGTCGAGACCCAGCGCCAGATGTCGAGCTGTCCGGTGCTCTTCGCGTGGAATGGCGAAAAATACGCGTTTGTGACCGATTTCCTCGGTGTCGGTGGGATCGGCTACGCCGTCGGGCCCGGCGAGTACGCCGAACCCGACCCTGGGAGATACCTCCTGCTGCCGCCCGGGTCGATCCGGCCCCGCGACGGCAGGGTTCTGCTCAAGCTCAGCGAGCCGATGGAGGAAGCGGCCTACATCGACGCCGTCAGGATGGTGGCCTACGACCTGCCGACCGGGTGGTCCATGACCCTCGACGAGAGGATGCAGATTCTCGGGCCCGTCGCCCACCGGTCGGCCGGTGGTCTATCGCAGCCATCGCGGCCCCGGTGCAGGCCTCCAACGAGCGCGGCGAAGATGTGACCGCAGCCATGGCCGCGGTCGATCGGGTGGCGGCGCCCGTCGGCGAGCTCGATCGCAGGTTCATCGGGAGACTCCGGGGCGAACACATCCTGACCCTCGAGTTCGACGAGGCCGTCAACTGGCTCGGCCGGAGACTCGTGCTGGTCGCCGACGGTTGGGTGGAGTACCCCTACTCGTCCACCAGTTTCGCTGCGTGGCAGGCCGGCGCCGACTACCGGGCGCCGACCCTGGAGGCGCGCGGCGCGGATGGCCGGTGGATCGTGGTTCTCGAGCAGTTCGGATACCCGCCGGGATGCCGCGGCAGATCTCGGTGCCGCTGCCCAGGCTGCCCGCCGGGACCAAGGCGCTGCGGCTGAGGTCGAATCAGGAGGTCTACTGGGACCGGGTCATCGTCGTGGCGGCGGAGGTCACCGAGGAGATCATCCGGCGGGATCTCAAGCTCGCGTCGGCCGAGGTCGAGCGGATCGGGTTTTGCGCGGCGAACGACCGGGCCGGAGCGGTTACCGCACTACGATTTCGATCGGCGGGCACCGCTGTGGGACACGCGCGTCCAACCGGGAATCTACACCTAGTTCGGAAACGCTCGGGAGCTCGTGAGACGGCGGATGACGCGTTGGCCATCTTCGGCCCCGGGGAGGGGATCCACCTCGAGTTCGAAGCGCCGACCGAGGCGCCGCCCGAGGGCTGGACCCGGGTCTATCGTCCTCGAGACCGAGGGTTGGTGCAAGGACATGGATCTCTATACGAGAGATGGAGCAACCCTTGAACCGTTACCCGCCGCGGGGCGTGCCAGTTCGAGCACCGCGATGCTCTCCGCGATCCACAACCTGCGGTGGAACGGCGGGTGAGTGGGCAATCGCTGACGATCCAAGATTCTGTCAATCGGAAACCAGGATCATTTCTTCAACCGTGGTAATATCTGTGCGGTAATCGAAGTGCGAGTTTCAAGTCAATTCTCTTTGCCTCGACGGCGGCCCGTTGGCCGCGCGGGGTGGGTTTCGCGTTTTCGAACGCTCAAAATTCTGAATTCTACGGGTGTAGCGGTGGTGTTCGTCGCAGCCACAATCATCGCGGGGACCTCTCTCGCCTTCACCGGAACCGGGGAGCCAGCTCCTGAGAAGGATCTCAGGTGGTACCCGGCGACGATTCTGTCGAGTTCCGATCACGCCACCGTGCTCTGGCAGATTCGATCTGCGGGAAACGTCCGTCTGCGTCTCTATCGCGAACAGGCGATGGGCAGCACAATCCTCATCACCGAGGTCACCACCCCCACTGGGGTGTCATCATTCGAATTCGTCGATGGGAACCGCCCTCCCGGGAAGCGTCGTCTACGTGCTTCGGGTGCTCGGCGTAGATGGAAACGAGACGACCCTCGGTTCGGCGCTTGTGCGTCGAGTCGAAGTTCGCTCCGAGCGACGTGAGTTCGTCCGTAGCATCATTCCAACCGGCGTGGTCGCGAACGACAATCTGGCTTCCCGATATGAGATCGAGTTTCCCCGGGGATCGATCCGATTTGTCGAGCCGGGGATTAATCCCAGCCCCTGAACCGCCCGTTCCTCGATGGACCGGGATTTCCGGTGTTTCTTGTTTCCACGAAATTTCTATTGTTTGAACGAGGAGGAGAGATGAAGAAAACGCTTGTCATGTTTGGTCTTTTCTTGCTGGTGGCATCCGTGCCGGCTCTGGCGCAGGATTTCACCCACCCTGCTACCGGCACGAGCAATTTCAGTGTGACCGGGACCCATAACTTCTTTGATTCGGGCGGCGCGGACTGTGACGACACCGGCGGGCAGTACTCAAACAACGAGGACGGTGTGTCGGTGATCTGCCCATCGACCCCTGGCGAGTTCGTCACGGTCGAGTTCTTGGAGATCGATGTCGAGACCACCACAACAGCTCTTTGCTGGGACTTCCTCAACGTCTACGACGGAAACTCGACGGCTGCACCGCTGCTGATTTCCGGATGCGGCGAGGAAGGATTCACGACTTGCCCCGGAACCCCTGGTGACGGAAGTGACTGCGGCGGCGTCGAGGGCGGCCCCTGCGACATGGACGGTACAATCGCGCCAGCGCCGGTGAATAATGTCTTCACATCGACCGACGCCACCGGGTGTCTGACTTTCGAGTTCACCAGCGACAGTTCGGTTGATCAGGGAGGTTGGGTCGCGGAGGTGACGGCCGCGGTTCCCGTTGAGCTGATGCGGTTCTCGGTTGAGTAGGACGACAACTTCCATTAAGGCTCGGGGCACGCTTCGGCGTGCCCCGTTTTTTGTCGGCCGGAATGGTGCGAAGCGGCACGCCTGGCGTGTCGGTTTGACCCGATGGCGTGGAGGAGTCTTTTCCGACCATCGCCGTCGGTCGCGACAATGTTTTCAATCGCGGCGTGGGGCGACCGGCGACCACCACGCTCAAGGACACACCCGCCCCGGTTGTCTCGGGACAACCCGTCGCGGCGAGAGATCACATCGATGAACAGGTCGAGCGCTGACGACGGCCGACGCGACGGATGGCGTCAGCACCGGATTACCTCGATTTCCACCTCCGGAGTTCCAGCGGATGGCCCCGCTCGTCCCGTGAATGACAGAGATCCCGGCGAGCGAGAGGCGGAGGTCGACTCGTCCGGTGACACCGGATCCAAACGCCGCAATCGCGAGGTTGGCGGCATCGTACCCGTAGACTGCGACCGGTGTCGGCGCCTCGCCGTGGCGCTCGATGAATGCGCGGACGAGCTTGAGGTGGGGGCCGCAGGCTCGAACGGGTTCAAAGGGCGCCACCGAGGTCACCGGGCCGGGATAGTGCGAGGGGAAACTGCCGCAGATCGAGACCGGGGATCCACGGCAGGAAGAACGGGATCTCGAGGCCCGCCGCACCGAGGGCGTCGGTCAGGCGACGGAGATCGGTGCGGGGAACCCGGATGACGAGGCCGTCCGGTTTGAAACCGACGATCCTCGATGCGAGATCGGTCGAGGTCAACCGCGTTCGGCGCCAGCTCGAGGTGGAAGACTGGGGGGAGACCGGCCCGTTCGAGGGCGGCGGTCAACTCGGCGGCGACGGTGCGGCCGTCGTGGTCGGTGGAGGTCACCAGACCGACCCGTTTGAGGTTTCTTGGAACGACGGCCTCTGTGACGAGGAGTTCGGCCTGCGACTGCGTCGTCGGGCGGCAGACGGAAGATCCACGGCACCCGGGTGTGGGTCAGCGATGGGATCCGATGAAACCGGGCGCGATGAGTGGGATGTGGGCCTTGGTGGCGACCTGCTGCGCGACGTGGGTCGAGGCGCCGTCGGGGCCGCCGATGATCGCCCATGCCTGGTCTTCGAAGACCAGTTTGACCACCTCGTTGGCGCCGGCGCCCCACGGGTCGTCGGCCCAGCGTCGGACGAGCCGGATCGGGTCGGCCTTCGATGCCGCCCGCGGCGTTGACCTGATCGACCGCCAGGGTCACGCCCCGGGTCAGGGCGCGCCCCACCGGGTGATCCTCGTCGTCCGGTGAGAAGATCCCGATCACGATGTCGCCGCTCGATGATCTGGATTCGGGCAGGCTCTCGGTTCCGGTGAAGACGAGTTCGTCGTCGAGCATCCGTTTGTAGGGCTCATCGGTCGATGCTCGCCGGCGGAGAAGGCGGCCGCAATAGCTGGGACGACTCGAAGTGCCGGAAACCGAATGCACTGGGCACCGCCACACCGCGAGGGTGCCTGCTCATGGAATGATCGGGGCAGCCAACGCTTGTCATTCTGAGCGAGCGTAGCGAGTCGAAGAATCCCCCGAAGCTCAGAGCGACGATGCGGAAAGCAGCCCGCGACCAACCCGATGGGGACCCTTCGACTCCGCAGCCTCGGAGGCTGCTCCGCTCAGGGTGACAGTGTGTGTGTGTCATTGGGAGCGAGCGAGTCCGCCAGCCACGGCGTAGCCAAGGGCGAAGCCGGGACGAGCGAGTCGAAGGGTCCCTCGCGGGTGAGCAGATGGCTCCTCTTCCCGGCTCTCACGAGTCTCCATGCACCTCGTCGAGGTGCTTGAAGACCCAACCGCCATCCTCGATCAGGGCGAGCAGTGCCGGGCTGCGGTTCGAGCAGATCGGCGTCGTAGACCTTGGTGCCGGTGGCGCCGTGCCAGGTCTTGACCGACATCATCTCGTCGCGAATCAGGGCGCGGTTGAGACCACCCTTGTCGATGGCCTCGATGAGCTGCTCCATGCCGTCGTAGGCGTGCGCGGCGTAGGCATCGGGAGGCCCGCCGAAACGTTCGGTGAAGGCCTTGACAAAGGCGGTGTGAGCGGGATCCGTGCTGGTCGGGTCGTAGGGATAGCCCGCCACCACCGGACCGGGGTCGGGGCCGACGGCGTCGATGAACTCCGCGGTCACCATCCGGTCGGAGCCGATGAAGAGCTGGTCCATCCCCATCGCGCGCATCTGGGAGAGGATGATGGCCGACTCTGCGGCGTCGCCCCAGGTGATGATCGCGTCGGGCTTCAACGCCTTGATCTGCTCGAGCTGGGACGAGAAATCGGTCGCGCCCAGGGGGTAGTTGAGCTCGGTGAGAAAGGGGTGGCCGAGACGGGTCGAGGCGTCGCGGAATTCATCGATGCTCATGCGGCCGTAGCGGTTGTTGGCGCGCAGCGCGGCGACCCGTTTGAGCCCGAGGGTGTTGTAGACATAGTCGGCCAGGGCGTAGCTCATCTGCCGGTCGTCGGTGATGTTGCGGCAGACCCACGGGATCCTGGTCTCGATCAAGGTCGGGTCGGTGTCGCCGGTATTCATCATCGGGATCTCGGCCTTGAGGGCGACCCGGATGGCGATGTGGCTGTTGGCGCCGTCGATGGTGCCGAGGATGGCCCAGACCCCTTCGTTGTAGGCGAGATCGACGATCTCGTTGCCGCTCGATCCCCAGAGGCCGTTGTCGTTGCGGACGACGAGTTCGTAGGGGACCTTGCTTCGGCGTTATAGCCGCCGCGTTCGTTGGCCTGCTCGATGGCGAGCTCGCGCTCCCTGCAGCATCATGATGCCGAGGGGCTCTTCATGCGAGGCGCCGCCGGTGGCGACCGAGACGGTGGATCTGATGGGGCCGAGAAAGCCGATCTGGACGCTGTCGACGTGTTCGGGTTCGGGGATCTCTCTGCCATAGCCGTGGTACTGGTTGGCCTCGAGGAAGAACGTCTTGTAGGGCTCGGTGAAACGGCCGTACGGCACGAGTTCCTCGGGGGTGTCTCCATAGACCTGAGGTTGGTCGCCCTTCGAGTCGCTCGGATCCTCGCCGGTGACCGGTCCGGCCGCGAAGAGCCATGGCGATCGCCATCGTAACGAGGGTGATTCTCATGGTTCACTCCCTTTCGCCTCGCCCTTCTCCTCCGCCGGCGGTTGAACCCCATCGTAGTAGCCGATCCCACGCCCACGGGCGAGCCCGTGTCCGGTGCCGATCCAGACATCGTCTCCCTGGACTTCGGTGGCGATGACGAAGTGGTTGGGCAGATCGAGATCGGTGGCGACGGTGGTCAGTTCCTCAGCCCCGGTCCAGATGTGGGCGGTCCAGGTTGCGGCGTCCTCGGTGTCGCGTCGGTAGGAGACCCAGGTGTCGCTCGCGAAATCCACCAGCACCGAGAGCCCGAGGTCGGTCGCGTTGATCGAGCTCGTGGCGCTCCGGCCGACGGTGTAGTTGATGAAGTTGCTCGTCAAGCCCGCTGTCGTGGTCCATCCAACCGCGCCAGTTGCGGCCGTCATAGCGGCTCAGACCGAAGTAGGTCGACGCCCAGAGGACACCGTCGACATAGGAGGCCGAGGTGGTGATGATGTGGATCAGACCGTCGTCGCGATAGAGATCGATCTCCATCTCGCGATCGGGATCGCGGTGGGCGTTCCAGCGCCGGGTGGTCGTGTCCCACTCGAGGATGCCGCCGCCCCAGACCGCGGCGTAGACCTTGCCGTCGGCGGCGTCCACGCTGTAGCACCAGATCTCCTCCATTGGGGCGTTCTTCTCGGTGTAGATCTCCCACTCGCCGGTGACGGTGTTGAGCGCGTTCATCCCGGCGGTGGTGGCGACCCACACCGTGTCGTCGAGCACGGCCACGCCATAGACGACATCGTTGACCAGCCCGCTGTTGAACTGGTTGAAGTGGTCGAAGCGGCCGCCCGAAAATCGCGCGAGACCGCCGCCGAAGAGACCGAGCCAGACATCGCCGGTCTTTTTGCTGACGGCGATGGCGCTGACCACCCGCCACGGCAGCCCGTCTTTCTCGGTCCAGCTCTTCCACGCGCCGTCGTGGTAGAGGGCGAGTCCGTTCTCGGTGCCGACCCAGAGTCGATCGCCATCCGCCCGGAGGGCGAAGATGTGGTCATTCGGCAGCCCGCCCTCCCCGGCATAGAACGTCTCCCACGATGTGTAGACAAACGGCGCGGGAACGTCCTGGCGGGAGCTCTGTCCTGGGCGTTCGGAAACCGGAATCGCGACGAAGGGCAGGATCACCATGATCATGGCGAGACTCGGGTTGCCCCATAATTCGCGAAGCGAATTATAAAGTCTTGAGGTATTCAACAAGATCATTGAGCTGATCCTTGGTCATGTCGTTGGTCACCCCGTGCCGGTCGTCGGGGTTGAACCGGGTCCAGATCTCTTCGAGGGTTTCGGCCCGACCGTCGTGCAGATAGGGCGCCGACTCGTAGATGTTGGTCAGGTGCGGGACGTCGAACACATCGTGGGTGTCGAGGTCCGACCCGGTGCCGACCGATACCATCTCGCGGTTGGTGAAATAGGGCCCGGAGTGGCAGGTGATGCACCTCTGATCAGCCGTCAGGAGTTGGCCCGAGTTTGAAAACTCCCGTTCGAAGAGCAGCTTGCCGCGGCGTTGTGCCGGGGTCAGCGAGTCGCCCGTGCGATAGCGGTTCGGGTTTCTGGGAATGGTCTGGATATAGCGTTCGAGAGCCACCACCTGGTCGGGGCGTGAAAGGGTCGATGCGAGTGAAGAAGACCGCCAGCCGCGGACCGCACTGACGGCCGATGGTGCGGTTCTTGCCGGTCCACTTGAAGGGAGCGGTGTCGAGGATGCCGCGCAGCGAACGGTTGTCCACCGGGTTGATCCCGATGCCGTCGGGTTCGATGTCATAGGTAATGCCGTCGATGCCGCCGTCGGGGTGGCACGAGTGACACGAGAACTGGCCGCCGAAGGTGACACCGGCGGAGTGGAAGATCCTCTCGCCGGTGCGTGCGAGGGTGATCTCCTCGGGCCCGCCGAGGTCGATGGCGGCGACCCGCGCCCGGAGTTCGACATCGATCACGCCGATGGTGTCGGCGAGGGCCTCAGCGACATAGACGAACCGACCGTCCGGCGAGACGGCGAGACCGCGGGGGTTGGTGCCCACCCGAATCCGTTCGGTGTATTCGGTGGCGAGGCCCATGTGGTTGGGCAGGAGGACGTCGCGGTCGCCTCGGGTCCGCCGTCGTCGAGAATGGAGAGCATCTCTTCGAGGTCGACCACGGCGACGGTAGTCGATGCCGCCTCCGGAGACGAAGGCGAATCTGCCGTCGGGGGTGATGACGACATCGGTGGGATCCGCGAAGTAGTTTTCGGGTTCGTCGAGGAGGAGCTGATCGACCCGGCCGTCGGCCCACAGGATGCCGAGGCCGTTGGTCATGACCCAGCCCTGCATCACCCTGGTCATGGGCACCAGGGATTTGGTGCGAATCAGAGTCACCAGCGAGTACTCGCCCGACGGCGCGGTCGCGATGCCCTTGAACGAGATTCGCTTCATCGATGACGGCGCGATCGCCGAACCATCGATCGCTCGGTGTCGATGACCGTGACCTCGGACCGGGAGGGACTCCGGAACGGCACGAAATGGGACAGATTGTTTGTGACGAGAACAGCGGAGCCGTCGACCGAGCGGGCGACATCCCAGGCGCCGCGGCGCTGCGGACGAGCCGCTTGCTCTCGCGGTTGTCATCGAGGTCCACAACCGAGACATCGTAGGACCCGGCATTGGCGACATAGAGCGTGTCGCCGCTTTTATCGGTGGTCAAACCGTGCGGTTCGTCGCCGACGACGAATGTCCGCCACAGTGGTGAGGGTCGAGGTGTCGATCACGGAGACCGTGTCCGAACCCCGGTTGCTGACATAGACCCGCGTCTCCGTAGGGCGACAGGCACACCCCGTGCGGCAGGTGACCGACCGCGAATCTCGGCGATGGACTCGGGCGCCTCGTATCGATGACCGATGAGGCTGTCGGACGCCTCGCAGGCGACGAAGAGCCGCTCTCCGTCAGGGCTGACCACCAGATTGAAGGGGGTCTTGTACGGGATTTCGGCGGCCACCGCGTGGGCCAGGGTGGGCGGCTGTGGTCGATCCGGGCAAGCACGGTCTCGAAGTCGACGACCGGTGACGAGCAGTGGATGCCGGGCGTGTGGCACGACTCACAGGTCCTCCGATCGGGGTTTTCGAGGATGCGAGCCCCGGTCGGGGAGGAAGCGTGGGCGCCGCCGGGCCCGTGACAGCTCTCGCATTGGACACCGAGCGTCGCGTCGAAGTCCGCGTCGAGCCCGAGCTCGCCGTGACCGGTGGTGTGACAACGGAGGCAGCCACGGCCAGGGCCGGCGGGCCGGCAACGCCTTCGGCAGTCGGCGATTTCTATGACTCGGTGGCCGCTCAGCTCGGCCCAGGCACCGGCGTGCCCGGTCATCCGCCAACCGCTGAAGAGGTAGTCGCCGGCGGTCGCCGCTCGTGACACGAGGCGCAGACCCGGACGCCGACGAACGGGTGTCGGTATCGGATGAGCGGGGGTGATGCGGCGTATCGATCCGACCGCCTCGACCCGCGTGTGCGATGCGGGCCATGGCCTCGTCCGGATCGTAGGGGCGGGGACCCAGAACGGCGGTGTGCGACCCTTTCTCTTTGTGACAGATGAGACAGGTGGTGGCGGTCGGGGTCCGCAGACCGGCGGCCGCGGCGCGTTCGGGATCCGCTCATGACTTCGGGCGAGCTGTACTCGCTGCCGGGACCATGGCAGAGTTCGCACTGAACGCCGTCGGCGAAGTCGAAAGCTCGGTGTCTCGCTCCCACTCCTCGGTGTCGGCGGCGGTCGCGTGGCAGCCGAGGCAGACCGGATTGGCGAACGGGTTCTCGTGAATACCCGGAGAGACCGGGCGATCTCGAGCGACTCCGGCTGGCGAGGAGCCGCCCACGCTCGGGCGTGGGGCGAGCGAAACCACGTCGCGTACTGATTGTCGTTGGTCGGTGTTGTGACATTCGCGGCAGACCGAGGCGCCGACATAGACCCGTTCGCACCGAGGGCCGATCCCGAGATGAAGGCGACGGCGAGAAGAAGCAGCAGCCATGGCGCGGTGCATCGACTACTCCGTCTTCTGACCTTCGCGACGGGCTTGGGTTCGGTGATCGTGAGAATCTGATTGGCCGCGACGTCTGTCAGGACTTGGGTCTGCCCGTTCGGCCAACGGATTTCCACCCGGTCCGCCCTGCCCGCCCCGCCGAGACCGAAATGGGCCTCGGGTCGGACTGTGAGAGATAGCCGGAGGTCGACCGGATATCCCGTGTCTGGGTGATCTCGCCGACGGTGACCCGGATCCGCGCCCCGATGGCGTCGCGGTTGCCGATGGTGCCGATACAGCGGATCATCAACCAGTTACCGCGGTTTTCGCCATCGTTGCGGTAGAGACGAGCTTCGCCGTTGAGGTTGAGGACCAACAGATCGAGATCGCCGTCGTTGTCGATGTCGCCGACCGCGGATCCGCGGCCGACTCCCTTGACCTGGAAGTCCTTGCCGAGATGCGCCGAGATGTCGGCGAACCTCTTGCCGCCATCATTGCGGAAAAGGAGGTTCTCTTCGGCCTCGAGGTGGTGGGCATCGCCGTTGGAAATAAAGATGTCGAGCCAACCGTCGTTGTCGAAATCGGCGAAGTTGCCGGACCAGCTCGTGTATTGCCCGAGCACGCGTGCGAGACCGTATCTCGGCGCTCTTCTCCTGGAAATAGCCGCGGTCGGTGTTGCGGTAGAGGCAGCCGTAACCCATGTCGGGGACGAGAAGGTCGATGCGACCGTCGTGTCGAAATCGCCGAACTCGGGTCCCATGGCCGAGGTCGCTTCGCCGTTCTGACCAAAGGCGCTGCCGGTTCGCAGGGCGATGTTGCTCGAAGCCGTCCTTGCCGTTGTTGCGGTAGAGGATAGTTCTCCATCCCGTCGTTGGCGACGAAGATGTCCTGCTGGCCGTCGTCATCGATGTCGCAGGCCGACACTCCCATGGCCCGGCCGTGATCGGTGAGGAGCCGCCGCACTCTCGGTCACGTCCTCGAACTTCCCGTCGCCGAGATTCCGATAAAGGGTGTCGAATTGGCCGCGATAGGCGAGGGGCCCGGGAAAGGCCTCGGCGGCGTAGTAGTAACGGTAGTCGGGATCAAACCGAAGATAGCCGCCGACAAAAAGATCCACGAAACCGTCGCCGTCGTAGTCAAAGAAAGTCGCGCCGACGCTCCACAGCTCACTCCCGACCCCGGCGGTTTCGGTGATATCGGTGAAGCTGCCGTCGCCGTCGTTTCGGTAGAGGGTGTCTCGATCGTAGTTGGTGATGAAGAGATCGCCATCGCCATCGTTGTCGATGTCGGCCGCGGTGACGGCCATGCCGAATCCACGGTCGCCGACCCCTGCGTCGTCGGTGATGTCGGTGAACGATCCATCGCCGTTGTTGCGGTACAGGGCGTTTTTGAGCTTGCCGTCAGCGGCCCGGCCCTTCACCGAAGAGAGGCCCTTGAGGTATCGGCCGTTGACAAGATAGATGTCGAGATCGCCGTCGTTGTCGTGGTCGATGAAGGCGCAGCCGGCGCCGGTGGACTCGACGATGTTTGAAAGTTCATCATCGCCGATGCTGTGGACAAAGCTGATACCCGCCTTCGCGGTGATGTCGACAAAGACAGGCGATGGTGGGGGATCCGCGGCGGTGACGATGCCCGCCACGAGAGCGATGGCAGTGAACGCAACCGAGAATCGCCAAACGATGCGGGTCCGCACGATCACTCTCCTTCTCCCGGCGTGGTTTCACCGCCGACCAGACGGACCGCGGGTTTGACAACGGCCTCGGCGAGGACGTTGGGCGCGACCATCTCGCGGTTTTCGTGACAGCCGATGCAGCCGCGCCACTCGCGCGGCATCACCCAGGTCCAGCTGCGTTGTTCGGCGAGGGTTGCCCCCGCCGCGTCGAGCAGCTGAAAGCGCACGGGCGTGCGGGCCGGGACCTCGATGTGGAACGACCCGTCGGCCTCGATGGGCGCCTCGCCGAGGGTCCGCTCCAGCGTCGGGGAGTCGTGCCCGATCTGGTGTTCGATGACCCGCAGGCGGGCCGCGCCGCCGTCGCGAAGATGGGCGAGCGTCGGGCGGTCGGTGATGTGCGAGCTGAGACAGAAAAAGACACCGGTGGTCTGGCTCGTGTCGACCACCGTCGACCGCCCCGGGACCACGGGGCGGGAGGTGATCTCGTGGGCATCGAGTACGTGGGCGCCATCGCGACGGTGAACGGTCCCGATGATGCGGCCGGTCTCAGGGTCCAATCGGACGAGCCTGTAGCTTTCGGAGCCCTCTGAGAGCACCGACGCGAGGAGGGTTCCGTCCGACATGGGAGCTGGATCGAGGAAGAGCCCGTCGTCGTCGGTGGCGAGCACCTTCCGAGACCGCAGCGGGCGGCGGAGCGAGACCGAGGCCAGCGCACCGCCATCGAGGGCCTGACCGAAGGCTTCCACAAAATAGACCAGCCCATCGGTTCCAACGCGGATAGCGTGGGGATACTGCGGGGTGTCGTGCGGATCGGCAAAGACCGCCAAATCGGTTCCGTCGATGTTGAGGCCCATCAGCGAGGAGCCGAATCCGTTCGGTCGTCCGAGGGTTGGATAGACGATCCGACCGTTGGGAAGCACATCAGGCGCGAGATCCCCTTCGGGAGCAAATGAGATCCTGAGTTCGTCCGATCCGTCGAGATTCGCGGTGTGGAGGGTTGGCCGTCGTCTTCCGGTGGTCCCGGTGGCGAGATAGGCGATCCGGCGAGTGGGGCTCTCGTCATTGAGGTGGAAGATCGATCCGACCCAGATCGGCGCAAAGGCGTTTCCGGGGTGGTTGGTGATCTGAGTGGCGTTCCCGTTGGCCAGATCCATCCTCCAAACCTGCCAGTAGCCGGTCGCGGACCTCCGTCCCGCAAAGAGCAACTCGCGGCCGTCGAATGAGACTGAAGGGTCGCAGGCGCCGTCGAACCCGCTGGTGAGCACCTTCGCTGCGCCGTCGTCGCCGAGGTGAACGAGCCGGCTTCCGGAGACGCATCTGCCGTGCAGGCCCCCCAGTGCCGAAGCATCGACCGGTTGCTCGACGACCACGAGTTCGGCGGCCCCGGTCGGGGCAACGGCAAGCACGATCGCGAGCCAGATCCAACGAACAGGCCGAGCCAGCCCACGAGCTCCGTGGGTCGGTGCGGATCGTTCGGCCTCAGCCATTGTCCGGTGACGTGTGCGGGGATGACCGCCGAGGCATCGATCTCCACGAGGAGGTCATCGCGGCAGATGTCTTCGACGGTGCAGATCAGCGGCAGGTCGCCGAGCCCGCGGGCGTTCAGGATCGAGAGAAGCCGCCGGCCGTCGTCACGCCGTTTGACAAATGCCGTCGCCTGGCAGATGTCGTTGATGGCTGCCCCACGAGACGCAAGGAGCGACTCGATGTTGTCCAGCGTCCGGCCGGTTTGACGGTCGAAGTCTCCAGGGTGGATGGTGGCGCCGGCCTCGTCGATGGAGGCGGTTCCAGAAACAAGGAGTGTCTGGCCCCCGTCGGTGGCCACGGTCAGTCCGCGCGAAAAGGCCGAACCATACTCGGGCGCCTCGTTCTGAAGCGGGTTGTGGAGCATGGTGACCGAGAGCTCTCGCCCCGATCGAGCCTTGACTGCAAGAAGATCCAGGGTGCATTGATGGCCGCGGGGATTGCGTCCCCGAATTCCCGTGCTGGCGGGGATGATTCCCGGGCGGGCGCCGTTGAGCAACCCGAGCTGCGTGAATACCTCGTTTCTCGCGAGGTTGAACTCGTCGTACCAGGAGAGGATGTCATCGAGATAGAACCACGTTCGACAGATATCACCGAATGACCAGCCTGAGGCGCCGAGGACCTCGGAGGCCAGCAAAAGAGTGTCGCGGGTCTGGGTCGCCGCCGAGATTGGCCGCGATCTGTCGGCGAGTCGCCCGACATCGCTGAGCGCGAAGTAGTCGGCGTCCTGGCTCGAGATCCACCGGCCGCAGACGGCATCCCGCCAGGTGATGGTCCTGACCGACTCGGGATTGGTCGGTCGGGCGGCGATGACGTGAATGCCGGCGATCGGTCCGCCGAAGGCCGGCAGGCCTTCGATCACGGTCGGCGGCATCCGGACCGCGATCGTGTCGGCGATAACGTCCGCGCGGGCGGCAATGGCGGTGTCCGCCGCGTCGAAAGCACAGAATATACGCTCCTGCAGGGGGACCGCGTTGCGATCTTCGAGGTGTCGTTGGATCTCGGTGTAGGCGTGCCGGACCGCCGAACCGAGCCCATGCTGCTCGCCTTCGGGAATCCACGTGAGGAAAATCAGATTTCCGGAGCCGTTTGAACCAACCACCATGGTTGAAAGACAATCCTCCTCGGTCGGTTGGACCGCACTCAACCGGGATTGAACCCGGTTCGCCTTGCGCCGACGACCTTCCGAACCGCCGCCCATCTTAGCCGAGAAACCGGGACTGGCAAAGGTCAGGCGGTCAGAAAGAGGGGTGCAAAACCTCTGATTCTAATCGAGATCAAATATTTTGTTCGGGACTGTGTTCGGTGGCGCGAGAGTCGAACTCGGGTCTCAGAAGAGGAGAAACGCCGCGAGGCTGATGATGCCCAGGGAACTCAGCGAAATGAATGCGATGCGTCCCGTGGTGGTGGATCCGAAGACGATCGAATAGATCCCCTTCATGAGGTTGTTGGTGGCGGCGGCAAGCACCACGGCGAGGGCGGCGGTTTCGAGGGGAAGGGTGGTGCCGACTTGTTGCGTCAGACCGAGGATGAAGGGATCGACATCGGCCGCACCCATGATGGCGGCGAGGATCAGGACCCCGGTGCCGCCGAAGCGTTCGGCGACGAGGCGGGTGCCCACCAGGACCGCCAGAAAGATCCCGGCGAAGGTGATGGCCGAACGAATTTCGAGTGGATTGGAAGGGACCGCGCGCTCGCCGTCGTTGACACGGTTGTTGCGGTTGACTCTGGTCAGGGTGAATCCGGCGATCAAGGCGACTGCTGCGAGGACCCAGAAGAGGACCATCAGCTGCCTGCCGAGGGCGGGCGCGAAGAGGGTGACCAGGATCCAGAGTCGGATGTACATGATCCCGGTGGCGGCGATGATCGCCCCGGCGTAGGAGAGGGCCGGGTGGACGCCGTCCTTGGACTGGCGGGCGAGGACCACCGTCGTCACGGTCGACGAATACGCGCCGCCGACGATGCCGGAGAGCAGCAGAGCGCGATCGCCGAGCCTGAGCTGCAGCAGGTAGCTCGCGTAGGACACCCCTGAGACGGCCACCACCACCAACCAGATCTTGAGCGGGTTGATCTGGTAGGCGGTGAAAGGTGGTTGGGCACGGCCGGGAGAATGACCGCGGTGAGAACCAGGAACCGCAACAGGGTGCGGAGCTCTTTCGGAGGAACCCTCAGGGCGAGACCCTCGAGGCCGCGTTTTTCGTGCAGCAGGATGACGGCGACGATGCCGACGCAGAGTGCGAGCCAGTACATTTCGTGCGACGCGGCGGCGCCGAGACCGAAGGTGAGCAGGGCGGCGAACTCGGTGGTCAGATCCGAGTTCGTTGACCTGGACGCTGGCCCAGTGGGTGACCGCGAGCAGGAGCCCGAGCACCAGGAGTCCGACGGCAAACGGAATCGCGGTGTCGAAGACCTCGACCAGGAGAAAGCCGGCGAGCCCGATCATGGGGAAGGTCCGGATACCGCCGAAGAAGCCGGCCGAGTCCGTCGGGCCGCTGTTCCTCGCGTTCGAAGCCGATGAGGAGCGAGAGCCCCAGCGTCACGGCAAATCCGGCCAGTTCCGGCGGCAGATGCTGGAACAGGGTGTCCATAGGATAAGTTTATGCTATTACCGCTCTTCTTTTTTCGACATTGGAATCATTGGTGAATCTTGGTCGCCGCTGCGAAAGTGGTGATTCCAATGCCGAAAAAAGAAAAAGAGACCAGGTTCAGTCGAGGAGGCCCTCGAGGAGGGCGTCGTCCGCGACCCTTGGGACGGTGACGTGGCCGCGGTCGGCGTTGACCGCGTTCCAGATGTCAACGGTGTCGATGGCGTTGGGGTTCCTCGCCCACGCCCGTCGGGCGACGCCGCCCATGGCGTCCCACTCGAGGGCGATGTCGAGGATCTTCGGTCGACCCTCTCGGAACCGTCGAGAACGAGGCCGAAACCGCCGTTGATCGCCTTACCGGTGCCGACGCCGCCGCCGTTGGAGAGCACCGCCATGGTCATGCCGCGGGCGGCGTTGCCGGCCCAGCATTGGTGCGACATGTCGGCCACGGTCGAGGAGCCGTCGTAGATGTTGGCGGTTTCGCGGTAGGGCGAGTCGGTGCCGCCGGTGTCGTGGTGGTCGCGGCCCATCATCACGGGCCCGATCTCGCCTTCCGCAACCATCTGGTTGAATCGGCGGGCGATCTCGGTCCGGCCCTCGGCGTCGGCGTAGAGGATCCGCGCCTGGGTGCCGACGACCAGGGCGTTGGTCTCGGCGTCGTGGATCCACTGCCAGTTGTCGCGGTCCTGGCCGCGGCGGTTCGGGTCGATGCAGGCCATGGCCGCCGCGTCGGTGGCGCGCAGATCCTCGGCCTTGCCCGAGAGGCAGACCCAGCGGAACGGGCCGTAGCCGTAGTCGAAGCACATCGGGACCCATGATGTCTTCGACATAGGACGGCCAGATGAACCCCTCGGATGGGTCGATTCCGTTGGCGGTGATCTCGGGAACGCCGGCGTCGTAGACGGCGCGCAGAAAGGCGTTGCCGTAGTCCCAGAAGCGAGCGCCCTTTTCGGTCAGCCGTTTGAGCACCCGGTAGTGGCGGGCGAGGCTCTCGTCCACCTTGGCCTTGAAACCTTCGCGGTCGGTGGCCAGGAGTTCACGCATGGTGTCGAAGCTGACCCCGGCCGGGCAGTAGCCGCCGTCGTAGGGGACGTGGCACGAGGTCTGATCGGAGACGAGATCGACGGCGATGTTCGTCGCTGTCGAGGTACTCGAGCAGATCGACGATGTTGCCGTGGTAGGCGATGGACAGAGCTTCGCCGGCGGCAGCGGCGTCGAGCATCCAACCGACCGCGGTGGCGAGGTCGTCGGTGACCTCGGCCGACCCAGCCCTGCGAGTGCCGGGTTTCGATTCGCGAGGCGTCGACCTCGGCGACGATCCCGGCGCCGCCGGAGATCTCCAGCGCCTTGGGTTGGGCGCCCGACATCCCGCCGAGTCCCGAGGTGACGAAGGTGTGGCCGGCGAGATTGCCGTCGTTCGGAACGCCGAGATAGAGCCGGCCGGCGTTGAGCAGGGTGATGTAGGTACCGTGGACGATGCCCTGGGGGCCGATGTACATCCAGCCGCCGGCGGTCATCTGGCCGTAGTTGACGCAGCCCAGCGCGGCGAGGCGGTGGAAGTCCTCCGGGGTGTCGAACATCCCGACCATGAGTCCGTTGGTGATGATGGCGCGGGGTGCCTCGGGGCGCGAGGGGAAGAGCCCGAGCGGGTGGCCCGAGCTGACGACCAGGGTCTGGGTGTCGTCCATGATCTCGAGATAGCGTTTGATGAGCCGGTACTGCATCCAGTTCTGGCAGACCTGGCCGGATTCGCCGTAGGTCACGAGCTCGTAGGGGTAGAGGGCGACATCGAAGTCGAGGTTGTTGTCGATCATCACCTGCATGGCCTGCGCCTCGGTGATCTTGCCGGTGTAGCTCTCGATGGGCCGGCCGCTGAGGCGGCGGTGCGGCCGGTAGCGATAGCCGTAGATCCGGCCGCGGGTGCGGAGTTCCTCGAGGAACTCGGGCGCGACGACGGGTGGTGCTCCGTGGGCACGTAGCGCAGGGCGTTGGCCAGGGCGATCTTGGTGTCGCGACGGTTGAGGGTGCAGCCGCGGTCGGGGGCGCGGCGGATCCCAGGCTCGAAACATCCGGGCTCGGGGAGCTCGGTCAACTCGACGGTGAGACGCTCGGTCATGGCCACCTCCAACGGGATCGCTATTCTAGCGCGTGTCAGTGATCGGTGATCCGCAACCCGTGCCCGACGCCGAGGCCGACCAGGGCACGCGGAAAACTGCGCTCCAGAAGGCCGGGAATGTGGGTGCTTGCCTCCGAAGCCGCGATTGAAACAAACGATCTTGTTTCTCAGTTGCGCTCCCGTTTCTGCAACAACGCTGAACCAGCCATTCATCTGTCGGAGAGAGATCCTAAATCATTGATAAATATTGACCGATGCGAGATTCGTTTCTTTTGGAAACAAACGGGGCGATCTGGGTTATGATGCCATGTCCGATGGGGAGGGAGCCGTCTCTCGATGATGACGCTCGACACAGTGGGAATCCATCGTCAGGCCCGGGTGATCATGATCGATGGCGGGCAGAAGGTCCGCTCCTACCTCAACACTCTCGGCATCCACATCGGAGATTGGTTGACCGTTGTCCAGCGGGCTCCCTTCCGGGGGCCGGTCCTGGTCGAGATCCACGGCACGCGGGTCGCGCTCGGCCGCGGGGTCGCGAACAAGATCCAGGTCGACTTCGATGGGGTCGTCGAACAAGCTGTCCGGGCGGATGGAGGCGGTCGAGGCCGGAACTGATGCGCTTCGTCCTCGCCGGTCAGCCAAACTCCGGCAAGAGCTCGATCTTCAACTCCATTGCCGGCTACCGCTCGGCGACGGCCAATTTCCCCAAGTCTTCGGTCTCGTTCACCGCGACGAAGGTCTTGATCGCCGGTCGCGAGGTCGAGGTCGTCGATCTGCCGGGCATCTACTCGCTGACCTCGTCCGACACCGTTGCCGGCCCGGCGGAACGATATCTTTCGACGAGAAGTACGACCTCATCATCAACGTCGTGGATGCGAGCCGTCTCGGGCGTTCGCTCGAGCTGACCTTTCAGCTGCTCGAGCTCAACCGGCCCATGGTCGTCGCCCTCAATATGATGGACGAGGCTCGACGACGGGGCAGCGAGATCGACCACGACGAGCTGTCGACACAGCTCGGCGTGCCGGTTGTGACAACCACCTCCCGCCTGGGCATGGGTTTGAAACAGTTGTTTCGCGAGAGTCTTCGGCACGCGGTTTTTGCCGTGTCCGCATCATCGCCCACCTACGACAATGAGGTCGAGGATGCGATCGGCCGGGTGGTGTCGCTCATCGACGGTCGCGATCCTGTCCCCGGGATCCCCGCCAGGTTGGTGGCGACCAAGCTCCTCGAGGCCGATCCGCACCTGTCGATGCGACGTACGTGCACCGCTCCCGATCTGGAGGCCTCGGTGGCCGAGATCGGCAGCCAGCTCGAGAGCGCGCACGGTTGGAGCGCCGACCAGGTCGTGTCGGGGAGCCGCCACGCGCTGGCCCACGCGATGGAGAAGCGCGTGGTCGCCCACCAGATCCCCATGATCGGCTGGCGCGAACGCGCCGACGGTCTGCTCCTGAACCAGTGGACCGGCGGCCCGCTGATGGTTTTGATCCTGGCCGGGTTCTTCTGGGCCGTGTTCGGCGTCGGCAAGCGCGTGGAAGCGCCCCTGCTCGTGGCCTTCAACTGGTTGCAGGGATCGGTGGCCGACCAGTTCACGCCGGGCAGCCTCGCCGCCACCGTTGCCGATGGTCTGGTCATGGGCCTCGGCGGGGGCGTGGCCATCGTGCTGCCGTATCTGATTCCCGTTCCTCATCGGTCTCGCGATCCTCGAGGACACCGGCTATCTTCCTCGGCTCGCCTATATCCTCGACAGTTTCATGCACCGGATCGGGCTTGCATGGCAAGTCGGTGCTGCCGCTGATCCTCGGCTACGGCTGCTCGGTGCCGGCCATCATGTCGACCAGGATCCTCGAGTCGGAGAAGGATCGGCGGATCACCGCGGCTCTGACGTCGTTCATCCCGTGCTCGGCGCGGACGGTGGTGATTTTCGGGTTGGTCGCGGCCTTCATGGGTCCGCTCTGGGCGTTGTTGATCTATCTGTCTGAACATTTTCGTGGTCGTCGTTCTCGGCACGTTGATGGCGAAGCGGATGAAGGGGGCGTCTCCTGGTCTGGTGCTCGAGATCCCCGAGCTCAGCCTGCCGGATATCAAGACCCTCGATCGCCAAGACCTGGCTCGCGTTGAAAGAGTTCATCACCATCGCGTGGCCGTTGCTCATCGCGTCGTCCATCGTTCTCGGTGTGCTCGAATGGGCCGATGCTGCCGACTCCATCAACGTGCTGCTCTCCCCGGTCACCGTCTGGCTGCTCGGCCTGCCGGTGGCGGTGGGGATGACTCTTGTCTTCGGAGTCCTCCGCAAGGAGCTGACCCTGGTCATGCTCGTTCAGGCGCTCGGGACCACCCAGGTCAACACGGTGATGACGACCCAGCAGCTCCTGACCTTCACGCTCTTCGTGGTTTTCTATGTGCCCTGCATCGCCACCATCGCGGTGCTGGCCAAGCAGATGGGCTGGCGGGGTGCGGCCATGATCTCGGGATTGACGGTGGTGGTGGCGGTGATCGTCGCGGTGGCGGGGCGGTTGGTCGTACGGGTTGTTTGGCTGACCGGGGTCGTGAGTCGCGGGTCGATGTCTGGCTCGTGACCCGGATCAGCGTCCTTCGATCAAGCGAAGGTGATTGCCGGTGGATCGTCCTTTGAACACGAAGAACACCAAGAGCCACGAAGGCTTCCAAAGCACGGCGATTGACCCGACCTGCCTGAACTGGACTTCGAGCCCTCTCTTGATGTCCTGCGATGAGTCAAAACGTCGTTGTAGTGCCTTTGTGGTTCTTCGTGATCTTTGTGTTTCAAACTCGAGCGCGGAAGTCAGCGTTTCGACCCGGGAAGAACCCAGAGTACGGTCTCTGCCGCCAGCGACGATCTTCGACTCACGACTCACGAGTACCGCGTCGGATCCGGGACCCCGGCCTCGACGAATCCTCGTCGCCTCAGCGTGCACGAGTCGCAGTCGCCGCAGGCGAACCTTCGAGGTCGGGGTCGTAGCAGGAGTGGGTGAGCCCGTAGTCGACGCCGAGCGCGATGCCGCGAAGGATGATCTCGGCCTTGGTCAGCTCGAGGAGCGGTGCGTGGACCTGGAAGCGCGCCCCGCGCTCGGCTCCGGCGACGGTCGCCAGATTGGCGAGGGCCGCAAAAGCGGATCGAGAAAGTCGGGTCGGCAGTCCGGGTATCCCGAATAGTCCACGGCGTTGGCGCCGATGAAGAGATCGACGGCGCCCACGACCTCGGCGTGGCCGAGGAGCAGCGCCAGCAGCACGGTGTTCCGCGCCGGGACATAGGTCACGGGAACACCGCCGACACCTGGTTCATCACCGTGGGGAACCTCGATCTCGTCGGTGAGGGCGGAGCCGCCGATGACGCGGAGATCGAGGGTGAGGACACGGTGGGACGCGGCCCCGAGGGCGTCGGCGACCCGCGCGGCCGCGTCGAGTTCCACGCGGTGGCGCTGACCATAGTCCACGGTCAGACAGTGGCATTCGAAGCCATCGGCCCGCGCGATGGCCAATACCGTCGCCGAATCGAGCCCGCCGGAAAGCAATATCGATGCCTTACGTGGTGTGCTCATCGGATCATTGTGCCATCGAACCATGGCGCCCGCCAGCCAACATCGCAGGGGGCCGCAGTGGGACGCGAGGGTGCGAAGATGCACGAACCGGGCAGCGCATTTTTGAAACACAGAGGGCACGAGGGAGCCACGAAGGATTTCACAGGGCAATGCAACATTCGACCCGGGCTCACCTCTGAGTCAGGCGCAAGCCTTTTCTGAACTTTGCGATGAGTCGCAGGAGATCTCGTGGCTCCTTGTGGTTCTTGGTGCCCTTCGTGTTTCAAAACGCGGACGACGACATCCGAAACCAGTTGATTCGAAGGTCGGGTCGCACCGGATCGAATCACTGCGATGGAAGCTAAGACCTAATACCTGAAACCTGAACAGTCCTACTGCGCTCGCGCTTCCCCTCGCGCTCGCTCCCAGAGCTGCGCGACCGTGGTGTCATCGGGCGCCGGGATGGCAGCGGCGCCGCGGCAGAGCTCGCGTCGGAGCGTGCTCATGCAGGCGGCCATCTCGAGCAACCTGGTGCTGAGCGAAGAATCGGTGGCCATCCGCTCGGCGAGGTGGGCGGCAATCTCGGGCAGCCGGTCGAACGCCTTGCAGACGAGCACCCCGTGGGCCCGTGCAGCGAGGGCGGCCTCGACCCGTTCGGGAAGATCGCCGTAGCTTGCGAGGGCGCCCATCTCGATGTCGTCGGAGAGGATGATCGGGCGACCCCGGAAGCATGGCCGCCCGCCGGATCAGGGTTGGCGAGAGCGAGGCCGGGCGGTCGCCGTCGCCGAGGCCGGGTGCAATGACGTGGCCGACCATGACCAGGGGGATCTCCTCGGAGAGCATGGCGAAGACATCGAGATGGCCGCCGAAATCGGTCTCCGAGAGATCCAGCAGCGGGAGCTCGACGTGGGTGTCGATCGGGACTCACCGAGGCCCGGGAAAGTGTTTGAGACAGCCGCGCACACCCCAGGTCGCCAGACCCTGATTGAAGACCCTCGCGAGAATTGCGACCCTTTCGGGATCGGCGGAGAAACAACGGCCCTGTTGCGCCATGAGGGCGTGCGGACGGTCGAGATCGACCACCGGGGCGAGATCGAGGTGGATGCCGAGACTGCGGCACGCGGCGCCGGCCGCTTCGCCGAGGGCGCTCACGGCCTTTCGACCCGCCGCTGCGGCCTCGGCGGCGCTCGGGAGTTCACCCCAGATGGGGCGGAGCCTGTTGACCACGCCGCCTTCGAGATCGACCGCGACAAAGGGCCGGGGATCGAGTTCGACGAGCTTGCGAAACGAGCTCGCGGACCTGGTCCGGCGGATTCGACGTTGCGTTGGAAGAGAATCACCCCGGCAGGTTGGATGTCCTCGAGAACGCGAATCTCGTCCGCGCTGAGATCCGGCCCGGGAACGCCCACCACCAGGGGCATGCACTCAATCATCGTTTTCGGTCTTCTTCTTCAGCTCGGCGAGGATATTGAGGGCTTCGATGGGGGTGAGCGAGTCGACCTCGATCTTGCGCAGCTCGTTGATGAGCTCATCGGACGGTGGTCGGAAGAGCTCGAGTTGGTGGGTGCGTTCGGCGGTGCCGTCGGTCGGCGTGGAGATCACCGGGTCGCCCGTGACGTTGATTTCGTGGCGCTCGAGATTGCCGAGGATCTGCTCGGCGCGGCGGCAGACCTCCTTTGGGACACCGGCGAGTTCGGCGACGTGAATCCCATACGATCGATCGGCCGGGTCCGTCGGTCACCCGGTGGAGGAAGAGGATCGAGCCGCGCCACTCCTTGACCGCCATGGATCGGTTGACGAGGATCGGCAGCAGGCGGCTGAGCTCGGTCAACTCGTGGTAGTGGGTCGCGAAGAGAACCAGCGCGGCGTGTTCGGCCCGATCGTGGAGGTGTTCGACGATGGCCCACGCGAGCGACAACCCGTCGTAGGTCGCGGTTCCGCGGCCGACCTCATCGAGGATCACCAGTGACCTTGGCGTGGCGTGGTTGAGGATGTTGGCGGTTTCGATCATCTCGACCATGAACGTCGATTCGCCGCGGGCGAGCATGTCGGAGGCCCCGACCCGGGTGAAGATCCGGTCGGTGAGACCGATCCGAGCCTCGGCCGCGGGTACGAACGACCCGCAGTGAGCCATCAAGGTGATGAGCGCCGTCTGTCTGAGATAGGTTGATTTGCCGCCCATGTTGGGACCGGTGAGCAGGACGATACGGCTCCGGGCCGGGTCGAGGTCGGTGTCGTTGGGGATGAACGGGGGGTCGCGTTGGGCCTGCTTCGAGCACCGGGTGGCGCCCCTCGCTGATGAAGATGCCGGTCTCTTCTTCGATGACGGGGCGGCAGTAGTTCCAGCGTCGCGCGCGGTCGGCGAAAGCCGAAAGGACGTCGATTTGTGCGATGACTCCCGCGGTTTCGGCAATTCTCCGGGCGTGACCCGAAAGCGCGTCGAGCAACTCGCTGTAGAGCTCGCGCTCGCGTGCATTGGAGATTTCCTCGGCGGTGAGGATTTTTGACTCCAGTTCCTTGAGTTCGGGGGTGACGTAGCGCTCGGCGTTGGTCAGAGTCTGCCGGCGTTCGTAGTTCTCGGGGACCCGGTCGAGGTGCGACTTGGAGATTTCCAGAAAATACCCGAAGACCCGGTTGTACTTGATCTTGAGGGTTGAGATTCCGGTGCGTCCGCGCTCGGTCGCCTCGATTCCGGCAAGGAGTTCCTTGCCGCCGCGGGCGAGCTTTCGCTGCTCATCGAGTTCGCTGTCCCAGCCCGTCGCGATGACTCCGGGGCCGACCACGTGAGGCGGCTCGGCGGCGAGCCGGGTGTGGAGGATATCCAGGACATCGGTCAGGGGGTCGAGATCGGCCGCGAGTCGGTTGCATCCGGGGCGAGGTTGCTTGACCTGCCGCTCCGGCCAGCGCCGGGAGCATGTCGAGGGCGGCCCTCAGGGAGGCGAGCTCCCGCGGCGTGGCGAGGGCCATGCCGACTCGCCCAGCCAGACGTTCCAGATCGGGAATCCCGTCGAGGGCGGATCCGGTGGCGGTCAGGAGACCGCTATCCTCGACCAGCTCGGCGACGGCCCGTTGACGTTCGCCGATCTCCTCGATGTCGATGCTCGGAATCGTGATCCAGTCGCGCAGCAGTCGAGAGCCCATCCGGGTGGCGGTGTGGTCGAGGACCGCGACCAGAGACGTCGACCGGGATCCATCGGCCGCCTGTTCGATTTCGAGGTTTCTCAGACTGGCGCGGTCGATGATCAAGGCATCGCCCGGCGATCGGCGGACAAACCGTCTCAGGTGGTGAAGCGCCCCCTTCTGGGTCGATTCGATATAGCCGAGGAGGGCGCCCGCCATCCCGACGAGCTTTTCACCGGACTCGAGTCCGAACCCGCGCAAAGAACCGACCCGGAGGACCCGTTTGAGTCGCTGCTCTCCGGCGCTGGGGGAGAAGAGGTTCGGCTCCATGGGCGACAACGTCGGCACTTCGAGATCGGCGGGCCAGAGGTTTTTCCAGTCGTCCCAACCCTCGGCCACGAGGAGCTCCCGGGGCCGGATCTGAGCCAGGTGCTCGGTCAGCACCCGGGGATTGTCGCATCGAAGACCCTCGAAGGTCCCGGTCGAGACCTCGATCCATGCCAGGGCGAGGCTCTCACCGTCGTCGCCGTACGCGGCGAGATAGCAACGCTCGGAACCGTCCAGGAGATCGGTCTCGGATACCGTGCCGGGCGTGTGGGTGCGGACGATTTCCCGCCGAACCAGACCCTTGGCGGTGGCGGGATCTTCGACCTGCTCGGCGACGGCGACACGGAATCCGGCGTCGAGGAGCTTGCCGATATAGCTTCCGATTGCATGGTGGGGCACCCCGCACATGGGGGCCTCGACGTTTTCGTTGTGTCGTCTTTTGGTCAGCACGACACCGAGAATCGGCGCCGCGATCTGGGCGTCCTCGAAGAACAACTCGTAGAAGTCGCCCATCCGATAGAGCAGGAGGGCGGTGCCGGCCTGTGCCTTGAGGTCGAGGTACTGTCGAAGCATGGGGGTCATCTTCACCGCGGCATTATCTCGCAGCCGGCGATTCTGTCCACTCCGCCCGGGGTTCTGCTCGACTGATCTTCGATCGATTCCCGTGGCGTCAACCCTTGCCACCACGAATCCACCAGTTGGAGTCACGGTCGAACCACCATCGGGAACTGTCGCCGTCGAGGATCGACTCGGCGAGGCCGCGGCCACCTTCGCTTCGCAGTCGTTTGAGGACAAAGGGCACCCAATCTTCGGTGGACGGTACCCCGGCGTCCGCTGTTCGACGAGTTGGAGCAGCAGTTCGAGTTGATCGGCATCGTGGGCCACGATGGACTCCCGTGTCTCCTCCGTCCGGTACTCCTCGAGGAGGGCGTCGAGTTCGTCGGCGAACGGAAGTCCGTCGACCATGTCGGCGGCGGCGCGTTGCTCGTCGACCTGGACGTATTTCTGGTTCACGTAGTTGAGGTCGCTGGTCCGCGCTTCCGGGAGATCGTGGACCAGGGCGAGGCGAAGCAGGCGATCGGCGTCGATCCCTCGGCCCTCGAGCGCCCGAGAACAAAGGCGATCATGGCGACCCGAAAGGAATGATCCGCGACGCTCTCGCCGGTCGGCGCCGGCGAGGAACTGCCAGCCCGTGCGGGGAGTCCGTTTGAGCATGCCGACTTCGAAGAGAAAGTTCGCGATTCGGTCCACGGGCACCTCCAGGAGGGGAGAGTGTAGCGGAGCGCCGGCCGCAGCACGGCGCTGCGCTGCGTGTCGCGGCGCCGGATGGTTGGTGCGCACAATGGCGTACCCGGCACTCCCGGAGGCGTTGTTCGCGTGTCCTGTACGGGCTCCGGGGGAACTGCCGGTGCTGCGGCACTCGGGCACGGGGGGGGAGGGGGGCGGAAATACTCCCAGCCGGGTTTCCGTTGTCACATCGGCAACATCTGGAGGACCCCCTGCATGGCCATCGATCTCGACAACCTCGATCCCGAAAGTACGCGAAGCATTTGAACGTCTGCGCAGCGTCAACATGTCCATGGGCGCGTACCTGAAGATCGTCGAAGGGGCGCTTCTCGCCGCCTGGACTGCCGGTCAAGGGCCGCGCGAGGCGCTCATGGCCAAGGATGACGGTGAACTCACCGATGACGAGAGAAAGACCCGCACCGCGTGGGACCTGGTTCGCGAGATCGTGCTGAGGGTGCCCAACGAGCGCGAGGCGATGGGTGGGGATGGACGTACGGAGGTGCGGCTCGTTCGATCCGTGCAGATCCTCGGCGAGGTTTGAGAGATCGGGCTCGACGCCTCAGCTGACCATTCATGAATTATGACACCTTGCGTCGATCACCGACTCAACCTGAGTCCCCCAACCACCGGCAACCGACTCGCCCGCCGAGATGTCGCTCCGCGAACGGCGATCTCGACACGCCCGGGATCGATCCCGAGCATGGCTCCCGGAACACAGGCCTCGAGCTCGACGTGGTGACGTGTTGCTGAGATCGAGCCGGCGGCCGGTCTCGGTGAGCACCCGGATGTAGTTGTCGGTGAGACCGCTCCAGCGAGGTCGTTCTCCGTGCGCCTCGGCGTTCTCCCAGAGGACCTGCAGGTGACGGCCGAGAAACCGCCGTGGAACGCGGACATGAGTTGCTGCCCGATGTCGTGCAGACGACGACTTCGCTGGTCCTGGGCGACGCGGCCCGGGAATCTGGTTCGGCAGTCCGGCCGCCCGGGTGCCTTCTCGACGTGAGTAGCGGAAGATGTGCAATCGCGAGAAGGCGATGTCCTCGACGGCGGCGATGGACTCTTCAAACTCCTCTTCGGTCTCCCCGGGAAAGCCCGACCATGATGTCGGTCGAGATCGAGACGTCGTTGATCACTGTCGACGAGCGGATTCGACAGATCGGCAAAGCCGCGCACGGTTGTCTTGCGCGCCATTCTCGCCAGGGTGGCGTCGCACCCGCTCTGCAGCGGAAGGTGGACGTGCGGAAGCAGTCGCGGGTTGCGGAAAAGCTCGAAGAACCGCGGCATCGAGGTCCCACGGTTCGAGGGACGACAGGCGAAGTCGTTGGATCTCGGTTTCGGCGAGGATCCGACGGACAAGATCCTCGAGCCCGCGCGAGTGTCCGAGATCGTGGCCGTACGAGCCGAGGTGGACGCCGCTCAGGACAACCTCGCGGTAACCCAGAGCATCCAGGATTCCGGACCTCGGAGATGATCTTCCGGCGGCGACGACTGCGGCCGCGGCCGCGGGCGATGGTCACGACACAGAAGGTGCACTTGTTGTCGCAGCCGTCCTGGACCTTGAGGAACGCTCGGGTTCGTTCGCCGGGCAGGGAAGCGGTCGGCCCGGACATCGACCTCGTCATCCGGGTCGGACGATCGAGCACGCCACGTTTCTCGAGGATCTCGGGCAGGCTGTCCTTGTCGTCGTTGCCGACCACGAGATCGACCCCGAGAGTCTTCGATGACTGGCCGGCTTCGAGCTCGGCCAGGCAGCCGGTGACCACGATCTTGGCCGTGGGGTTGTGGCGCCGGAGTTGGCGGATGAACTGGCGCGACTTGCTCGATGCGGTTGCGGTGACCGTGCAGGTGTTGAGGACGCAGAGATCGGCTGATCGCCCTGGGCGACGATCTGGTGGCCGCCGGCCGGCGAATCGGCGCGCCATGGCTTCGATCTCACCGATGTTGAGCCGGCAACCGATGGAGTCAAGACGAATTCTCAATTTTTAATTCTCAATTCTCAATTTTGTCCTCAATTCAAAATTAAGAATTTAAAATTCAGAATTGGCGGCGTCAGCCGCCCTGTCCTTCGAGGAGCTTCTTGATCTTCTCGCGGATCTTCTGTTTTTCGATCTCGAGGTAGCTGGTGTAGTTGAGCACCACGCCGTCCTTGACGATGAAGATCACCGGGTTGTGCCGGACATCGCCGTAGTCGTCGAACTGAATCGGCCCGGTGACGCCCGGAAACTCCTTGATTTCGAACTGGAGGGCACGGCGGATCTCGTTGGCGTCCCAGGCGCGGACGACCTCCGGGATCGTCAGGGCGACGCGCATCGCGTCGTAGGCGTGGGCCGCGTAGATGTCGGGATCGTGTCCGTACTGGGCGCGAAAGGAGTCGACGAAGTGCGGCTCACCTCCAGATCGGATTGGATCTCGAACGCCGGCTGGGGAAAGAAGACGCCATCGACCAAGCTCCGGTTCCTGCTCGAGGACTTCGCCCGAGTAGAAGGCCGAGGTGGCGCAGATAGTGCCGGTGATAGCCCTTTTCCTTGAGGAGGCGGAGGACTTCGAGGGTCTTGTTGGCGTAGGCGATGATGTAGACCGATTCCGGTTGATGGGAGGCGAGCAGATCGGCGCACTCCTCATGCCAGTTGTAATCGCCGACGAGGACACGCCCGACGACCGTGCCGCCCATGGCGCCTTCGTATATCTGGCGGAAGAACGGTTCGATGCCGCGAGCTTGTTCGGAGTCCTGCGAGAAGATGAGGACGGTGCTCTTGTTCTGGTCTTCGATAGAGGAAGCGGCCGGCCCGTTGGCCTTCGAGTTCATCGGAGGCGAAGAGCCGGAAGAACCTCTTCGAGTCCTTGGTCAGCGATGGTGCCGATGCAGACGGACTCAAGGCGATGACATCGCTGTCTTCGAGTTCGGGGAGGAAGGCCTTGGCGGTCCCGCTGGTGGTGCCGGTCACGATGAGTTTGGCGCCCTGCCGGCGAGTCGGCGGATCTCGGCTCGGCCGGTCGCGGGATCGGATGCCGAGTCGCCCCACACGATGGTGAGATTGGCGGGATACGACCTGTCCGCCTTGGCCTCGTCGATGGCCAGGTCGATGGCCTCTTTCATGGATTCGCCGTAGCTGCCGGCTCTCCCCGCTCATCGGGAGGAGGACGCCGATCACAGGTTTGCTGCCGCAGCCGGCGATGACGAAAAAAGCGAAGGCGAGAACAACGATGAGCCTGGAATACCAGGAAACGGGCGTGCACGATGGCACCTCCATGACGCACTATCGGCGCGGCTGTCATCATACATAAGAAAAACGCTCGTGGGGAAATTCTCGACTTCCGGCTCGACAGCGCGGAGGCCGGGTTATAATCTCCGACATCAACGATGACACGGGATCGCACCCCAGATGACAACCGACGCGAATGGAGGCTGATCAATGCTTGAACTCGGCAAGGGGACGGAGATCCTCGAAGACATCGGCGGTATCGAGACGATCGACGAGGCCTGGACACTCTTCCGAACGAAGATGGGGCAACCGAGCTCGCCAAGCTCGAGAAGATCACCACCGATAAGGCGCTTCTCAAGATTGCCAACTCGATTGCGGTGTGCCGTCCGGATCGGGTGATGATCAACAGCGGGAGCGATGCCGATCTGGAGACCATCCGCGAGTTGAGCATCGCCAAGGGTGAAGAGCGCGCGCTGGCCATGCCCGATCACACCATCCACTTCGATCTCGCCCAGGAGCAGGCGCGCATCGTCGATCGGACCTTCTACATCGTCAACCCCGACGAGAAGATCAGCGTGCTCGCCAAGAAGATTCTGCGCGATGATGCCCACGATTACATCAACGACAAGATGGTCGGCATCATGGAAGGCAAGGTATTGCTTGTCGGCTTCTTCAATCGTGGACCGGCGGGCGCCCCGGCCACCATTCCGGCAATCGAGATCACGAGCTCCGCATACGTGATGCACAGCGCGGACATGCTCTACCGAAACTCGTATCAGACCTTTGACCAACAGGTGGTGGACACCGGGTTCTTCTTCACCAATCTTCACTCCGAGGGCCCGTGGCGCGTTGAGGATCTGCCCAACGCCAGGGTCTTCATGGACCGCTCGTGGCTGACCACCTATTCGATGTTCTGCACCTATGCCGGCAACACCCTGCTCATGAAAAAGGGCAACCACCGTTTCGCCGTTGATCTCGCGACCTACTTCAGATCGGGCAAACAGCTCTCCGAGCACATGTTCATCACCGGGTTCAAAGGCCCGGGGGGACGTGCCACGTACTTCGCGGGCGCCGCCCCGAGCGGTTGCGGGAAGACCACGACCGCCATGGCCGGTGATCTTTTCGTCGGAGACGATCTGGCCCAGATGTGGATCGCGGATGACGGTTCCTTGCGGGCCATCAACCCGGAGAAGGGGATCTTCGGCATCGTCAACGACGTCAACTGGGATGGCGATCCCTACCTCATGAAGGTGCTGCGTGAGCCCGGCGAGGAGGTGATCTGGACCAACGTGCTGGTTGATGACGATCGCAAACCGCATTGGGAAGGCAGCGGCGAGGAACCGCCGACAAAAGGACGCAACTTCCAGGGCGACTGGTGGGAAGGCATCTCCGACGCCGATGGGAAGAGAATCCCGATCTCCCACGGGAACGCCCGAATTACGGTGCGCAACGAGGCCATCGGCAACTATGACATCGAGGCGGCAGAGTCGCCGGCCGGCGCTCACGTCAAGGTCGTCACCTACAGCGGTCGTGATTCAGACACCATGCCACCCATTTGGGTCGCCAAGAACGCAGATCACGGCGTCGTCATCGGCGCTTCCATCGTCTCCGCCGCCACCGCCACCGAGCTCGGCGTGACCGGCGTCCGGCGCCAACCCTGGGCCAATGCCCCGTTCATTCCGGGCGCCCTCGCAGACTACATGACCGCCCAGTTCAAGCTCTTCAACTCACCGGATCTCACCGATCCGCCGATTCTTGCCGGGTTGAACTACTTCCTCAACCATCAGGCGCGGGGAGATGAGGGCTCGGGTCTGCTCGGGGAAAAGCGGGACGTCAAGGTCTGGCTCAGCTGGCTCGAGCGGCGGAGCCACGGCGACGTGGACGCTATCGAGACCCCCATCGGTTTTCTCCCGAGGTACGAAGATCTCAAGGCCCTGTTCCACGATCTCATCGACAAGGACTACCCGCGAGAACTCTATGACAAGCAGTTCTCTCTCTTTATCGACAAGATCCTCGCCAGGATCGAGCTCCAGGAAGAGGCCTACGGCAAGGAAGAGAACCTGCCGACCACGCTCTTTGAGGTCTATGCCGAGCAACGCGAGGGTCTGCTGGCCATGAAGGCGGAGTTCGGGCCGGTGGTGAAGCCGGAGCAGCTCGGAGGCTGATTTCTTCGGGGCCGCAAGGTTCTATCAGCCCCGGCCTTCTGGGCCGACCCTGGCGGCCCAGCGTCGCCCGAGCAGCGCGGTCGCTCGTGGGTAGATTGGGGGGCTGTGACCACGCTGCTCGGGCGAGCGGCGGCCTGCCTCTGAGCCGGGAGAACCATGATGTAGCGTGCGTCCCGTGGAGTGCCCGGTATGACATTGAGCGGGAAGCGAGGCGCTGCCGTGACGTGCCTCTGGCACAATGTCAAAACCGGCACGTCCCAATGAACGCGATTTCCGCGTGCCCTGGTCGGCCTCGGTCACGACGCGGATCCGGCTACGGACACGGACACGGACACGGATGCGGCCACGGTTACGGTCTCCAAGCCCTCACGCCCTCAGTCCCGATTCCGCGCGATGTGGATCCCGACCAGAGCGGCGACGGTGATCGCCAGATAGAGCTGTCCGAGGACGGCCTGTATCCAGGCGAAGTTGCGGGCCAACTCCGAGACGGGTGCGATGTCGCCATAACCGAGGGTCGACATGGTGACAAAGCTGAAATAGGTGGACAGGCCGAAACTCTGTTGATTGTAATCGCCTGCCACATGGGCGGCCAGCGCATCGCTCAAGGCGAAGGCGTTGGGGTCTACGAGCGAAATGAAACTGTAGACGCTCGAGAAAACCAGGCCGATCAGGAGGTAGGCACTGACGGAGCCGAAGATCTGCTCGGATGTGATCCTGGTACCCGAGATGACGTCCTTGAGAATTCTCAGCACGAGAAAACCGAGAAACAGGGCGCCGAGGATAGTTGGCACCACGTTGATTGCGGGAGTGTCGGGCGTGGCGGCGTTGATGATCCCGCCCGCGACCGCCGGAACCCCGAGCGCGAGACCGATGACCAGGTCGGCGCGCCGGCGGGTGATCTGGTAAAGGGCGAAGACCAGGAATCCGGCGAGCAGAAGGCTGTCGACTTTCGCCGATCCCAAGAAGAAATGGAGCACCGGAGAGGAGGCGAAGAGCAGGGCCAGCGCGATGGTCAGGTTGCGGTAGATGTGGTTGTCAGAAAGCAACGATGTCCTCACTTGTCACGCAGCACTCCCGGCTCGGGCGACGGCGGTGTCCGAGAGCAATTATGAATTATCAATTATGAATTTCGTCACAGGTTCTCCGCGTGGGTGACATTGCGATGTCATTCATAATTCATAATTTAGAATTCATAATTCTGTGATGTCAGTGTTTCTTGAACACCTGCGAGAGCTGCGCTCTGGTGTGCGAGGCGGCCGTCTGCTGCATGTGCTCAATCGCAGACGGGCGCTCATGGCCGGAGGTCGTCTTGAGACGTAACTCGCGTTCGCGGTCGATGGCCGTGGCCCAACGGTCGATGCCTTTGAGCACGTCGTGGCGGTGGATGAATCCGACCACGCGGTCGTTCTCGGTCACCGGCAAACACGAGAAATTGCACTCGAGAAACGCTCGAGCTGCGTTCAGGAGGTCCATTTCAGGGGTGATCCGGATTTCGATGTCGGACATGTGATCGGCGACGGTGCCGCCTGAGATCCCCTCGTACGCCCATTGACTGACGGTGCGGAGGCAGTCCTTTTCCGTGAGCATGCCGACAACAACCCCGAGATCATCCACCACTGCGAGGGCTGGAAAGGGGGACCGGGCAAGATCGTGCATGGCCTCCTTCATCGGGTCGCCAATCCTGAATGATCGAGTCGACCTTCCCATCGAATGTCGAACAATCGGTGTCGTTGCCATCGGGCTCCTCCCGTCGGTCTCGCGGTTTTTGATTCGCCTTCTCAGGGTAATCGATTGCTGAATCTTGATTCGGACATTTTCTTTAACGAGGGCGAATTCCGGTTTATTCTAGGTCGGCTCATTCGCCGGGAGCGGGGGACTAGCGGGCGCCTGAGCCTCGCTTCACCCAGGTGAGCCCGGAGGTGAAAGAATCCAGATGGCCGTTCACACGATCAAGAGGGGGCTCGACCTCCCGATTTCAGGGGAACCCATACAGGTCATTGAGACAGCGCCGCCGACGACGTCGGTGGCCCTGCTTGCCCAGGATTACCATTTCATGAAGCCGAGGATGAACGCCGCCGTGGGCGATCTGGTCAGACGCGGTGAGCTGCTCTTCGAGGACCGAAAGACGGAGGGGATCCGTTTCACCGCTCCCGGGGCAGGGACCGTGATTGCGATCAACCGCGGTGACCGTCGAGCCTTCCAGTCGCTCGTGATCGAGTTGAGCGACGGCGAGCGCGCCGGCGAACCGACCGATGTAGATTTCATGCCATTTGACAGCTTCACCGGCAATGGTGTTTCCACCCTCGATGCCGATCAGGTCCGTGCGCTGCTGGTGGAATCCGGCCAATGGGTTTCGCTTCGGACCCGGCCATTCTCCAAGGTGCCGGGTCCGACGGAAAACTGCCACTCGATTTTCGTGATCGCCATGGATACGAGTCCGCTCGCGGCCGATCCCGAGGTTGTCAACGCCGGCAGGCTGGATGATTTCAGCCGCGGTCTCGAGGCCCTGAAGAAATTGACCGATGGACCTGTCTACGTGTGTTGCTCCCCGGGTTCAGTCCTGGCTGGAGTTCACGTCGCCGGGGTTCAGGTCGAGTGTTTTCAGGGCAGGCATCCCGCCGGTCTCGCAGGTACCCACATCCACACCCTCGATCCGGTCAGCCGCGACAAAACGGTCTGGTACGTGGGATACCAGGATGTCGCTGCCATGGGTTCGCTCTTCGCGACCGGGCGGCTTGATGTCCGCCGAGTGGTGGCGTTGGGCGGCCCAGTCGTCAAACGGCCGCGACTGCTGGCCACCCGCCTCGGCGCTGAAATCGGACCGCTCGTGGAGGGCGAACTCGCACCGGGAATCAATCGGGTCATCGCCGGGTCGGTTCTGAACGGATTCACTGCCGGCGGGGAGGTCTTCGGCTTTCTCGGACGGTATGTCAGCCAGATCTCATGCCTGGCGGAAGACAGTGAGCGGAAGTTCTTGGGCTGGATCTGGCCGGGCTTCGACCGGTATTCCTTGAGTCGCGCCTTCAGCTCCGCATTTCGCGGCCGATCGGCACGATATGACTTCACGACAACGACTCATGGTGCACACCGTGCCATGGTCCCGATTGGCCTTTTCGAGAAGGTCATGCCCCTCGATATCATGCCGACATTTCTTCTCCGCGCCCTGCTGATGAATGATCTCGAGCGGGCTGAGAAGTTGGGCTGTTTGGAGCTCGACGAAGAAGACCTCGCGCTGTGTTCCTTCGTCAGCCCGGGCAAGGAAGACTACGGTCCCGCGCTGCGGCGGAATCTCCTCGAAATCTGGAAGGAGGGCTGATGCGGTTCCTTCGCACTCTCCTCGATAAGGTCGAGCCGCATTTCGATCGCGGCGGGAAGCTCGAGTTCTTCTACCCGCTTTTCGAATCGGCCGACACCCTGTTCTATACCCCGGGCAAGGTCAACCGCGGGACCATCCATGTCCGCGACGGGCTCGATCTGAAGCGCATGATGATCGTCGTGGTGATCGCCATGCTGCCCACCGTCTTCATGGCCATGTTCAACACCGGGCTGCAGGCCGCTCGCGCCATCGCAGCGGGAGCGACCCCGCTGGATAACTGGCAGACCTCGCTCTTTCAGGCCATGGGATTCGACTTCACCACCGATTTCGTCGCCTGTTTCGTCTATGGATCGCTCTATTTCATCCCGGTCTTCGCGACCGCCTTCGGCGTCGGCATCAGCATCGAAGTGCTCTTCTGCATGATCCGCGGTCATGAGGTCAACGAGGGTTTTTTCGTCACCGGTTTCCTGCTGCCCCTGACCTTGCCGCCGACCATCCCGCTTTGGCAGGTCGCCACCGGTGTCGCCTTCGGCGTGATCATCGGCAAGGAGGTCTTTGGCGGCACCGGGATGAACTTCCTCAACCCGGCGCTCACGGCGCGAGCCTTCCTCTTCTTCGCCTACCCGGCCCAGATCTCCGGCGACGCGCCGTGGATCGCCGCGAATTTCATCGGCGTCGACGGCTTCTCGGGCGCGACCTGGCTGGCGCGGGCGGTGGGCAATGGGCCCCAGACTCTGGGCTCCGTCGGATCCGAGGCGTGGTGGCAGGCCTTCACCGGTCTGATTCCAGGCTCCATGGGCGAGACCTCGGCGCTGTTCTGTCTGATCGGGGCGTTCATCCTGATCGCGACGGGGATCGGTTCCTGGCGGACCATGGCCGGGGTCACCCTCGGCACCGCCGGTATGGCGTTTCTGCTCAACGCGGTCGGGTCATCGACCAACCCGGCATTCGGTCTCACCTTCGGCTGGCACGTCGTACTCGGTGGTTGGGCCTTCGGAACGGTCTTCATGGCCACCGATCCGGTATCGTCGGCCTTCACCAACAAGGGACGATGGATCTATGGTTTCGGCATCGGTGTGATGGTGATCCTCGTTCGGGTGGTCAACCCGGCCTACCCCGAAGGCATGATGCTGGCCATTTTGTTTATGAATATGTTCGCCCCGTTCATCGACCACTTCTTTGTTCAGGCCAATATCAAACGGAGGTTGGCGCGAAATGCAGCAGCACAGTAACGCCTATATCATCGGTTTCGCCGCGGTGGTGTGTCTTGCTGTGCTCCATCGTGGTTTCGAGCTCGGCGGTGGCCCTGCGCCCCCGCCAGGATCAGAACAAGAGAGCTCGATCGGCAGAAACAGGTGCTCACAGTGGCCGGTCTGATCGAGCCCGACCAGCAGGTGGATGCGTCGCAGGTGCAGACGCTCTTCGACGAGTACATCGTCGCTCGGGTCGTCGAACTTTCGACCGGGGTGTACGACGAGTCGGAGGATCCGACGTCCTTTGACCAGCGCAAGGCGACCAAGGACCCCGCCACCAGCAAGCCCGCCGACGCCAACAACGCCGGCATCCGGCGGCTCCCATTCAAGGCCTTGGTCTACGAGAAGGTCGCGAACGGCGAGGTCGAGATGCTCATCCTGCCCATCGAGGGCAAGGGCCTGTGGTCGACCCTCTACGGGTTCCTCGCGTTGGCGCCCGACACCACGACCATCGAGGGCATCACCTTTTTCGAGCACGGGGAGACCCCGGGTCTCGGCGGTGAGGTCGACAATCCTTCATGGAAGGCCCGCTGGCCGGGTCGAAGGGCGTTCGACGACAGCGGCGACATCGCCATCGAGGTCATCAAGGGGCACGCCGGATCGCCTGTCGAGGATCCCTATCGGGTCGACGGGCTGTCAGGAGCGACTTTGACGGCTCGCGGTGTGTCCCACCTGGTGCGGTTCTGGCTGTCCGATGAGGGGTTCGCGCCCTTCCTCAGAGAGTTCCGTTCGGCGGAAGGAGGCGCCTGATGAACCAGAAGCACAAAAAGGCGCTCCTCGATCCTCTGTTCATGAACAACCCAATCGCGACCCAGGTTCTCGGGATCTGCTCGGCGTTGGCGGTCACCACCAAGCTCGAAACCTCGGTGGTGATGTCCATCGCCGTCATCGCGGTGGTGGCGCTGTCAAATTTCTCGGTGTCGCTGATCCGCAATCTGATCCCTCCCTCGATCAGGATCATCGTCCAGCTCACCATCATCGCGTCGCTGGTGATCGTCACCGACCAGATCCTGCAGGCCTTCGTCTACGACATCTCCAAGCAGCTGTCGGTCTTCGTCGGTCTGATCATCACCAACTGCATCGTCATGGGTCGGGCCGAGGCCTATCGCCATGCAGAACCCTCCCATGGACAGTCTGCTCGACGGAATCGGCAACGGGCTCGGCTACAGCGTGATCCTCATCGTCGTCGGCTTTTTCCGCGAGTTGGTGGGCTCGGGAAAGCTCTTCGGCTACCAGGTCCTTCCAGTGATCACCGACGGCGGTTGGTACCAGCCCAACGGTCTCTTCGTTCTCTCACCGGGGGCTTTCTTCCTGATCGGCGTCTTTATCTGGTGGCTGCGAACCTTGGAAGCCGGAATTGCAGGAGGACTGAGATGCTCGAACACTACCTCAGTCTCGCGGTCAAGGCCATCTTCGTCGAGAACATGGCGCTCGCCTTCTTCCTCGGCATGTGCTCGTTCCTTGCCGTTTCGAAGAAGGTCGAAACCGCCGTCGGCCTCGGCGCCGCCGTGACCTTTGTGCTTGACGGTGACGACGCCGCTCAACAATCTGCTCTACAAGTACCTTCTCACCGAGGGAGCACTGGTGTGGATCAATCCCGCCTGGGCCACGGTGGATTTGAGTTTTGTCCGATTCCTGATCTTCATCGGCTCCATCGCGGCCACTGTGCAGGTCGTGGAGATGGCGCTCGATCGCTACGTCCCGGCCCTCTACGCGGCGCTCGGTGTCTTTCTTCCTCTCATCGCGGTCAACTGCGCCATTCTCGGTGCCTCGCTCTTCATGGTCGAGCGGGACTACTCCCTCGGGCGAGAGCACGGTCTTTGGCTTCGGTTCGGGAGTGGGTTTCTGGCTCGCCATCGTCGCGTTGGCGGCGATTCGCGAAAAGCTTATCTACTCCGACGTCCCGCCCGCCCTGCGCGGTCTCGGAATCACGTTCCTCATCACCGGTCTCATGGCCATCGCGTTCATGGCCTTTGCCGGGATCCAGCTTTAGGTGGTGTTCTCGATGGAAACCATCCTCCTCGGCGTCGCAGTCTTCGTCATCGTCATCGTGACGCTGGTCGTTGTCCTCATGATCGCCAAGTCCAAGTTGGTGGCATCGGCCGATGTCACCATTACGATCAACGACGATCCGGACAAGGCCCTCGTGGTTCCGGCCGGGAGCACGCTGCTTTCTACCCTCGGGGCCAACAAGATCTTCATCCCGTCAGCCTGCGGGGGCAAGGGCACCTGCGGGGTGTGCAAGGTCGAGGTCCACGAAGGCGGCGGCGCCCTGCTCCCCACCGAAACATCGCACATCAACCGTGGCGAAGCGCGCCACGGAGTCCGTTTGTCCTGCCAGGTCAAGGTCAAGCAGGACATGAAGATCGAGGTCGAACCCGAGATCTTCAACGTCCGCAAGTGGCGCTGCCGGGTGCGGTCCAATCGCAACGTCGCGACCTTCATCAAGGAGTTGGTCCTCGAGTTGCCCAAGGGCGAAGCGGTGCCCTTCCGCGCCGGCGGGTACATCCAGATCGAGTGCCCGCCGTACGAGGTCCACTACAAGGACTTCGACATCGAGGAGGAGTATCGGGCGGACTGGGACAAGTACAACGTCTGGCGCTACACCTCCAAGGTGAACGAGGGCGTGACGCGAGCCTACTCCATGGCCAACTACCCCGAAGAGTCCGACATCATCATGCTCAACGTGAGGATCGCCTCGCCGCCGCCCAACATGCCCGAACGTGCCGCCGGGGATCATGTCGTCGTATATCTTCAGCCTCAAACCCGGTGACGAGGTCACCATCTCGGGACCCTTTGGCGAGTTCTTCGCCAAGGACACCAAAAACGAAATGGTCTTCATCGGCGGCGGCGCCGGGATGGCGCCCATGCGGTCGCACATCTTCGATCAGTTCCGGCGTCTTCACACCGATCGAAAGGTGTCGTTTTGGTATGGAGCTCGGAGTCTGTGCGAAGCGTTCTACCAGGAAGATTTCGATTCCATCGCGGCCGATAACGACAATTTCGAGTGGCATCTGGCACTGTCGGAACCCCTTCCCGAGGATAACTGGACCGGAAAGACCGGGTTCATCCACCAGGTGGTCTACGACAGCTACCTCAAGAACCACCCGGCCCGGAGGATTGCGAGTACTACATGTGCGGGCCGCCGATGATGAACTCGGCGGTCATCCGGATGCTGACCGATCTCGGGGTCGAGCCGGAAAACATCATGCTGGACGATTTCGGCGGATAGTCCACCGATCGAGCGGAGTGACCCAGTGAGTCGACCGACGTCCGGACCGCCACCGCTCAAGCGGATGATCGTGCCGGCGCTCTTCGTCGGCGCGCTCTTCCTGGTGGTCTTTCTCCGCCAGCCCAACGGCCCGGAGCATTCGGGATCAGTGGGTGTTGACCGGCCGGACCATGGGTACAGCGTTCACGGTCAAGCTCGTCGTGCCTCCAGAGCTCGCGGTCAGCCAAGATGACGTCGAGACCACGATCCGAGACGCAGTCGACGCGGTGGACATCAGCCATGTCGACCTACCGGGAAGACTCCGAGCTGAGCGCTGTTCAACCGGCACGGCACGGAGCCGTTCGAGCGTCTCCGACTCCATGATCGAGGTGGTCTCGGAGGCGCAGCGGATCGCCGAGCTGTCGGCCGGCGCGTTCGACATCACGGTTGGCCCGCTGGTGGACGCCTGGGGTTTCGGGCCCGATCCGGTCGAGGATCCTCCCGATGCCGACACCATTGCGGCATTGCAGGTCGTCAACGGGTTTCAGATGCTCGAGGTCGATCCCGCGCGGCGCACGCTGCAGAAAAGAAAGTGCCGCGATCCGCTGCGATCTCTCCGCCATCGCCAAGGGCTATGCCGTCGACAGGGTGGCGCTCGGTTTGACCGCTCTCGGGTTGGCCGACTTCATGGTCGAGATCGGTGGTGAGGTCCGGGCGATGCGGGACGGAATGCGGCCGGGGAGGCTGTGGCGGATCGGGATCGAACGACCGGAGATCGAAGGCACGGCGGTCTGTGGTCCGCGGTGGCGTTGAGTCGATGCCGCCATGGCCACATCCGGCGATTATCGCAACTACTACGAGCGCGACGGCGTGCGGATCTCGCACACCATCGATCCGCGAACCGGTCGGCCCGGTCACCCATCGGCTCGCCTCGGTCAGCGTGATCCACCCGAGCTGTATGACGGCCGATGCGCTGGCAACTGCGATCAACGTCCTCGGACCCGACGAGGGCCGGGAGATGGTCGAACGGGAGGGACTCGCCGCGCTCTTTCTCGTCAGGACCGACGACGGTGAGTTCGACGAGTGGGCGAGCAGCGCCTGGCCGGCCGAGAATACCGTGGGGCCGATCGACGTTGCCCGTGATGAGAGTCGATGATGCAGACTTTGATCCTCACCTTTGTCGTGTTTCTGCTGGCGGTCCTGGCCATGGTCGCTCGGCGTGCTGGTCACCGGACGGAGCCTCAAGGGCTCCTGCGGCGGACCGTCGTGCAAGTGCGTCGCCGAGGGCGATGATGTGCTGAGTGCGGCGAAGACCGAGCCATCGGCGTCGTCGTTGCCGATGCATTCGAGCCAGTAGGCGGGGAGCCATGGGCTCCGCAGCCATTCCTGAACGACCCGGAGGTGACCATGAACATCGGGTCCAGGAGGGCGTCTCGCGTGATCCTGCCGCTGTCGCTGATCCTGCCGCTGTCGCTGATTCCTGTCGCTGTCGCTGAAACCTGTCGCTGTGTAGACGCTGCCCCCGATTCGCTGCGGCTGCCCCGGGCGCTGTTCCTCATCCCCGGCCTTCTGGGCCGCTGTGACGCTTTGCGTCCCAGCGTCCCAGCGTCGCACCATCGGCGTGGTCGCTCGTGGGATGACGTGGAAGGGCTGCGACCACGCCGATGGTGCGCCGGCGGCCTGCCTCGATGCCGGGAGAACAGACATCATCGCGCGTCCCGGGGGAGCCCGGCATGGACCTTGTGCGGGGCGGCGACGCGTCACCGTGAGGTTCGAGCGGCACAAAGTCAAGCCCGGCACCCCGATGGAGCGCGATCTTCCGCGTGCCCGAGTCGGCTTCGGTTTCGAATCCACACCAGGTTGGGCGGGCATTGTGGGGGCGGGCTTCCAGCCTGCCCGTCAGAGACGTTGAAGTTGGATGGGCGTTTCCGAGAGAGTGCGGGAAGTTTGGGATTGGTGGGATTTCCGGATGCTGCCCCTGTCGCTGCCCCTTACCCCCCCGAGATGGGTTCGTCCTCTTCCTCGGGTGGAGTGTCGTCGTCGAGGTTGTCGAGGTATCCCTCGGGCAGGACGACCTTCTGGGTGCCGCTGCGTTTGCCCCGGCGAACGAGGTGGGCGTTGGCGGGGTAGGCTTCGTCCGGTCGATCTCGCTGAGCGCCTCGGCCAGTTCGGCCATGGTTTTCACCCGCATGAGTCGGTCTCGAAGCCGGGCGCTCGAGGTGAATCCCCTGGTGTACCATCCGGCGTGCTTTCGGAACGCGAGCATCGAGGTCCTCTCGACTTCGAACCAGTCGGTCAGCAGTTGAGCGTGCTCGATCATGACATCCGCAACCTCGCCGAATGTCGGACCGGGGCTCGGATCGCGGCCGGCGAAGGCGTCTGCGAGCTCGCGGAACAACCAGGGACGGCCGAGGCAGCCCCGCCCGATGGCGACGCCGTCGCAGTCGGTTTCCTCCATCATTCGGAGGGCGTCCTCGGGCGACCCAGATATCGCCGTTGCCGAAGACCGGGATCGTCGAAACCGCCGTCTTGAGTTCGCCGATGGCACTCCAGTGGGCGTGTCCGTCATAGAGCTGAGCTGCGGTTCGTGCATGCAGGGTGATGGCGGCACATCCTTCGGCTTCAGCGATCCGACCGGTTTCGATGAAGGTCAGCACATCGTCGTTGATCCCCATCCGGAACTTGATGGTGACAGGGACCGGGCCCGCCCCGGCGACCGCGGCTTGGACGATTGCGCGAAGCAGTCTCGGTTTGGCCGGGATGGCGGCGCCGCCGCCCTTCCGGGTGATCTTCCGCACCGGGCAACCGAAGTTGAGGTCGATGTGGTCGACGCGGCCCTCGCCGACCAGCCATCTGACGGCTTCGCCGACATATTGCGGATCAACACCGTAGAGCTGAAGACTGCGAGGGGATTCATCGGGTCCGAAGTCAGCGAGCTTGTGGGCCTTGCGGGCGCCCTCGACGAGGGCGCGAGCGGTGATCATCTCGCTGACGAAAAGGGCTGCGCCGAAGCGGCGGCAGAGCAACCTGAAGGGGTAGTTGGTGATCCCCGCCATGGGCGCGAGCACCACCGGGGGATTGAGCTCGATCGGACCGATCTTCGTCGTTTTCATTCCCATTTCGTGTCCAGAGTACAACGACCCGCCTTCGGGATCCGAAGACGGGTCGGTCACTGTAAATAACTAAAAACTAAGAACTAAGAACTGAGAACTACTTCAACAAACCCTGCAGGAAGGTGGTTGCAAGTACCACGCCGAATCCGGTTCCGCCCTTGGGAAGACCGTTGTGGTCCTTTTCGAGGAAACCGACTCCGGCGATGTCGATGTGCGCCCAGGACGCTTTCTCGGGCACGAACTGTTTGAGGAAGACACCGGCGGTGACGGCGCCGCCCCAGCGATCGCCGACGTTTTTCATATCGGCCCAGTCGCTCGTGAGGTAGCTGAAGTACTCGTCGTAGTTGGGAAGCGACCAGACCCGCTCGCCGACCGTTTCACCGATGCTGCTGAGAGTGGCCTGAAGTTCGGGGTCGTTGCCCATGATCCCGGCCGCCTCGTGTCCCAGGGCGACCACGCAGGCGCCGGTGAGAGTGGCGAAATCGATGATGATGTCGGGGTTGAAGCGGGCGGCGTAGTGGAGGGCGTCCGCGAGGATGAGGCGACCCTCGGCATCGGTGTTGTCGACCTCGACCGTCTTGCCGTTGGAGATGGTGATGATGTCACCGGGTCTCGTCGCCGTTCCCGACGGCATGTTCTCGACAGTCGGGACCAGTCCGACCACTTTGATCGGCAGCTCGAGTTCAGCGACGGCGCGCATGATTCCGATCACGGTGGCGCCGCCGGCCATGTCGGACTTCATGTCGCCCATGTCCTTGGCCGGTTTCAGCGAGATCCCACCGGAATCGAAGGTGACGCCCTTTGCCGACCAGGACCACCGAACGCTTGGGCTTCTTGGGTCGATGCTCGAGGACGATCATTCTCGGCTCTTCGATGGATCCCTGGCTCACCGCGAGGATTCCGCCCATCTTCTCCTTGATGCAGCTCTTTCTTCCCGAGGATGGTCACCCGCAGCCCGCTCAGACCCTCGGCCATTTCGCGGGCGGCTCCGGCCAGGGTTTCGGGGGTGAGATCGTTACCCGGCCGGTTGGTGAGGTCGCGTGTGAGCTGGACCGATGTCCGAAGCAGACGCACCGAGTCGAGGCGAGCTTCGAGATCCTCCTCGGCTCTCTTTGGCCAATGGGAAGATGTGCAGGCCGTCGATCTTGTCGAACTCGTTCTTCTTCGACTTGAACTTGTCGAAGGTGTAGTCCGCAATGGACGCCTCGCGGAGCGCGAAGAGCCGGGACTCGGCGGGGGACAGACCGGGGACACGCGCCGAAACGGCGAGTCCGATCTGGTACTCGCGATTCTTGGTCGCCTGCCTCATCACCGCGCGGAGAGCGCCGCGGAGCTTGCCGTGCGTGAGCGCAGGTCTCCTTGCCGAGGCCGACGAAGGTCACCCGGTGAGCGGTGTCCAGGGGGCACTCGCCGGAGATGAGCTCCCCCTCCTCGCCGCGCGGCGCCAGACTCTTGATCTTCGCGTGGAGGGCGCGCTTTCTCTTTTGCATCGAACGCAATATTTTCGATCGGGTCGCTGCCGGCTACGTGGAGGAAATAAACACAGTCGAGGGGCTCTTCAGGTGCAGTTCGGAACTGATATAGATCAGCCATGGGTTGGTTCAACACTCCTTTACATACAACTCGGTCGCGCATTTTAACATATCCAGGCCATTATTTCTAAATATCTGAGATGTGGGAGCTTAGGTCGATATTTTCGACTTTTACGCTGTGGTTGTGTGCGATCGGGCACGGAGGTTGCTGGCCGGCGGTTCGGAGCCGACCTTTGAGAGTACAATTGCCGGATGAGAGCAGTGGAATGGAATCCGAAGCGGGAGGCGGCGGCCCAGTTGAAACTTTGGTGCGAACTCGCGGCTGAACCGGGGGTGCTGCATGCGCTCTTCGTCGAGTCGGGAAGGAGCGCAGCCATCGACTGGATCGGACTGGAACCCTGGACGAGGTCCCGCGCGGTCACCGTGGCCGAGGTGGTTTCGACGATCTCGGGCCCCGCCCTCGATGTCGCGCTCTGCTCCGATCTGGTTTACCTCCATCGTGGCGTCGAGTTGCGCCCGTCACCGGGTGAAGTGTCCGCCGGTCTGGTTTGGGCTCTAGGCCGGGCCGGGCGGGCGGCGTTGGCACGGGGCCTGCTCGATCCGACGCCTCTCGTCGCGAATGAGGCGGTCCGCCTCGGGTTGGCGCAGCGGGTGCTCGATGACGGAGAATCGCCGATGGTGTCGGATGAGGCATCGGTTGTCGCTCTGAGCACGGCGCGGGATCTCATGCGAAGCTCGGTGGGTGCGCGATCGGAAATCGAGTTGGCGTCGTTCCGGTTGCTCTTTGCCTCTGGCGATCCAGGCGAAGGAGCACGAGCCTTCTTCGATCGGCGATCTCCAGAATTCAATCCTCGGTAGTCGAGAGCCGCGGGCAGTTTCGGCTGCGACCCGAGTGGCTCATCATGAGGCGGAACAATGAACAAGGGAGATTTGATGAGGCTGGCAAGCATGACTGGATTCGGCCGCGCGCAAGGTGAGATCTCTGATCGGTTGAACGCATCGGTGGTGGTTCGATCGGTCAACCACAAGAATCTGGACATGGTTGTGCGGACAAATGTCCGTGACGAGATCCCTGAGCTGGAAGCAGCTGTCCGCAGCGCGGTCGCCCGGGTTCTCGAGCGGGGAAGGGTGACGGTCCAGGTCGATTTCGAGCGTACCGCTCCCCAGCCCGTTCGTGTCGTCGTCAACGCCGATGCGGTGCAGAGCATCGTTGACCAGCTCGTCGATCTTCCCTTGGGCCAGGCTGTCGGCGGGGGCCTCGCCCTCGGCGACCTGCTCGGGATCCCCGGACTCGTCACCATCGAATCCATGACCGTGAGCCCCGAGGCCGAGGAGGCCGCAGGGCTCGGCGAGCTGACGGACCAGGCGGTCGCGGCGCTGGTGGGCATGAGGGTTGAGGAGGCGGTTGCGCTCGAGCGCCAGATCCGCGCGGATCTCGGAGTGATCGAGGCATTTCTCGACTGGTTCGAAGCCCACAGCGAGCAGTTTCGCCGGGTGATCTTCGACCGGCTCTGCGAACGGCTCGCAGAGCTCGTCGGGCCGGGGTCGCCGCTCGAACCCGAGCGTCAGGTGCAGGAAGCCGCGGTGCTCGCGGATAGGGCGGACGTGAGCGAGGAACTTGTCCGTTTACGTTCCCACCTGGCGGGATTCACCGATCGGCTCGACGCGGGCGGCGCCGTCGGCAGGGCACTGGATTTCATGTGTCAGGAGATTCTTCGGGAACTCAACACCCTCGGATCGAAGTGCCGTGAGCTCGGAGTCGCCGAGAGATTGGTCGACTCGAAGGCCGCCCTCGAACGGGTCCGCGAACAGGTGCAGAACCTGGAGTAGGACGAACCAGAAACGGTCCGCTTTCTGCTACGATTGAATATCGGACCACCATCGGAGGGCAATTGGCGAGTTCAACCGCGGGGCCGGTGGGTCGTCGGTGCGGCAATGGGCGATCTCCATCGTCGGCAGCGGCGGTGACCCGGTGAAATATGCGGACTAGCGGTCGCAACAGACGTGGCCGCCTTCAGGCCAGAATGGCGCGTTACATCGCCTTTGCGGTCGTGGTCAGTCTCATGGTCGGCACGTTCGGGGTGGTTTTCTACCGCTACTATTCCACCCGTCAGGCGCTCGAAGCGTCGGCTCGGCGGTTTGCCGCGTTGGTCAGTGTGCCCCTGGCGCAGGTCGCTGATATGTACGGCGATCCCGGCCTCAGAGACCCGCTCATGACCCGCGTCTCGCCGCTTCTCCAGCTCAACGAGGATGTCGAGAAGCTGGGTATCTACCGAAAGAGCGGACAACTGGTGTTCTTCGCCACTCGCGACGAGATCCGAATCTGGCCGAAACCCGAGGCCGGCCCGTCCATCGAGGATCTCGATCCGGTGGCGGTTCTCGATTCTCGTTTCGATCAAGCCGAGCGCGTCAACATCAAGGGTCGAGCCCTCTACCGAGTCGTCATCCCCGGGGACGTTGGAGGGCTGTCGTACGCTTTCAATCTGGTTGCAACCTTCAACTATGACCGGGTGAACACACAACTACGGCGAGGCCTGCTGCTGATGATCGCGGCGTTGGTGCTCGGCCTCGTGGTGGCGGATCGTGTCTCCATCGCCCTTGCGCGGGAGATCACGAAAAATCTTGCGAATCTTCAGAAGGGGGTCAGGCGGATTCGCGCCGGTCGCCTGGACGAACGCGTGGAGATTGAGTCGGGAGACGAGATCGAAGAACTGGCGCATGCGTTCAACGATATGACCGAAGACCTTCAGCAGAGCATCGGCCGGCTCCGGCAGGCCAACGTGGAGTTGCAGGCCCTCGACCAGCTCAAGGTCGATCTGGTCGCCAACGTCTCCCACGAACTCAGGACACCGCTCACGGCACTCAAGGGGTTCCTCGAGTTGCTCGACGAGGGTGAACTCGGGCACCTCGCTGTCGAGGCACACCGGGCGGTGGGCGTGTGTAGGAGGAATGTCGATCGGTTGGCGCTGCGGGTCGAGGATCTCGTTCAGCTCTCTCAGATGGAAAAGACCTGGCCCGATGACATCGAAGCCCAGGAGGTCGATCTCATCCGGCTCATTTCCATGGTCACCGAAATCTACGAGGCCCGATTCCGCGCCAAGAACCTGACTTTCAGCTTCGAGCCCTCGCGTCCGGTGCCGCGGATTTCGGGAAACTCCGAACAGCTCGAAAGGGTCATTCTCAACATCCTGGACAATGCAGTCAAGTTCACGCCGAGTGGCGGCACCGTTTTCATCGGAGTCGAGGAGTGCGACCACGAAGGTCGACCCGGCGTGCTCATCCGTGTGGTGGATTCCGGGATCGGGATTCCGGCGAGCGAATTGCTCCGGGTCTTTGACCGGTTCCACCAGGTCGACCAGAGTATTCGCCGGCGTTTCGGCGGCATGGGCCTCGGTCTTTCGCTGGTTCATCACATTGTCGAGTCCCACCGGGGCGTCGTTTGGGTGGAGAGCGAGGACGGGGTCGGATCGAGCTTCTTTGTCTGGCTTCCGTGTCAATTCGATGATCCGGATTCCAACCACGATGACCGAGACGTTCTTTGATACACTTTTTTCCGGGTATTCCTGACAATTGAATGCCGGTTGGAGTTGAGCGTGAATCGAATCTATGTCGTCGATGACGAGCCGGACATGGTCGAACTCCTCGCGACCGTGCTCAAGGGTGAGGGTTACGAGATCGAGACCTATACCGATGGTCGCGCGGCCCTCGCCCGGGTCCTCGAGGAACCGCCCGATCTCCTTCTCCTTGATTTCATGATGCCCGATCTCGACGGGTTCGAACTTCTGAAGCTGCTGCGGTTGGATTCGCGAGGGCGCAACGTCGTGGTTTTGGTCGTTTCTGCCCGGACCGGTCACCGAGCTCAGCTCGAGACCCTCCAACTCGGCGCCAACGCCTACATCTACAAGCCGTTTTCTCCCCGCGAACTTGCCATGCAGGTGCGGCACCTCCTCGAAGAGCGTGAGGGTTCAGCGAGTGACTGACGATCGGAATATCACGGATCTCGTCGAACTGCGGACCCGCTTGCTGCAGTACCGGGCGAGTCTCTTCGACCCCTCGACCAAGTTGCCCACGCTCCCGGTGGTCATGGATCGAGTTCGACGCCTTCTCGACGACAAGGGATCGGTCCCGGCCTTCGTGGTCCGGCTCGAGCACGAGCAGCACCTCGAGCGAGTGGTGGGATGGGAAAAGTACGACGCGCTCCTCTACAACGTCTCTCGTTACCTCGGTGACGTGCTCGCGCGGCAGATCCGGTGCGATGTCATTCTCTGCCAGGAGGCGGTGAGAGGCGACGTGTTCATCATGTTTCTCGCCGATCGGGTCGAGGCGGGAAGGCTGTACGCGATTCTCACCGGCGGAATCTCAATCACCGAGGAGGATTCCGGCGATACGATCCTGATGACGCTCCAGATCGGCAAGGGGCTCATCACGAGACGGCCCGCGGAACGAACCGAGCGGGCGATCTACAGCGGAATACTGGAGGCTCGGCAGGATTTCCACAAACGCGGCGAGGTCCTTGACGAAGCACGGCTGGTCGAGGCACGACGAGTCCTCGCCGATCGGAGCCTGACGACCCTTTTCCAGCCCATCGTCGGCCTCCCCGAACGCGATGTTTTGGGTTACGAGGCCCTGAGCCGGGGCCCGTCCGGGAGCTATCTCGGGCCGGCCGAGAACTTCTTCGGTTTCGCCGAGAGGTCCGGCATCCTGGGCGAGGCCGAACACCTGTGTGTCGATCTCGCGCTCGAACGGGCAGAACGCCTGCCGGACGACGTCATGCTCTTCGTCAACCTCTCGAACCACGGCCTCGAGTATCTCGACTCCATCGGGATCGGCTTGATCGACCTGGTTTCGAAATCGACCCATGGCGCCCGAGCGGTGTGTTCTCGAGATCACTGAACGGACCTACGCCGAGAGTCAGGCGGCGCTCCAGCACCGGGTCAAGGAGCTTCGGAAGGCCGGATTCCGGATCGCCATCGACGACATGGGTACTGGATACAGCGCCCTCCATGTTCTGGCCGAACTCCAGCCGGACTTCATCAAGCTCAACCAGATGCTGGTCCGAGGCCTCCCGAGCCAGCCCATCAAACAGAATCTCGTGCGGGCCATCACCAGTTTTGCGAGCACCAGTCATTCGGTGGTCATCGCCGAAGGCGTCGAGCGTGAGGACGAGATGCACGCTCTCGTCGATCTCGGCGTCATGCTCCAGCAGGGTTTCTATTTCGGGCACCCCAAGCAATTCTGAGTGACGGAATCCTCGCTGCGGGGATTCGTCACTCAGAATTGCTGTTGATGAGGGGAAGGAGATCGGGCTGAAAGGATCGCGGCCCGTTGTAGTGCTGGTGTCTCGCCGGCACAGAGACCACGAACCATCGCAAGAGGGGGATTCTGCAAGAGGCTCGCGCGTCAGCCCATCCAGTACAGGATTCCGGTTGCGATCGAGAAGTAGAGGGCCAGGGCCAGGCTGTCGTTGATGGTCGAGACGAGGGGGCCCGACGAGACCGCCGGATCAATCCCCATCATGTCGAGCGCGAGGGGCATGGCGGCGCCGAGCAGGCTCGCGGCCGACATCCCCATCGCCATGGCGGACCCGAGGGCGAGACCGATGACCGGATCGTTCCCGAACGTGACGGCCAGCATCGCCGCCACCAGACCGCAGATGACCCCCATGAGGAGAGCCACCGAGATTTCTCGACCGATATGGCGGAGGAACCGACCGCGGGGCAGGGTGTCGAGGGCGAGTCGTCGCACCGTGGTCGTCGATGACTGGAGCGAGGTGTTGCCGGCCATGGCCATGATGGCGGCGGTGAAGACCGACATCTGTTCATAAAGCCCGATCCGACCCTTGGCGAAGGACAGCACCAGGGTTGACAGTTGGGTCCCGGCAAGGCAAACCAGGAGCCAGGGCAATCGATAGCGGGCGACGTGGAAGATCGACTCCGATTCATCCTCCTCGACCGAAGAACCCGCCATCTTGTAGATGTCTTCGGTCGCCTCTTCTGCGATGACGTCGATGACATCGTCGAAGGTGACGGCGCCGAGCAGCCGGTTTTCGGCGTCGACCACCGGGATGGCGATGAAGTTGTATTTGTCGACCTGGTCGGCGACCTCTTCCTGATCGCAGTGCACATCGACGGAGATGACGTCCTCGGACATGATGTCGCCGAGTCTCCTCGTCGGCCGTGCGGTGACCAGGCGGCGGAGGCGGACGAATCCCAGGAGATGTTGTTCTTCGTCGACGACGTAGAGCGCCGCGGTGACCGTGTCCTCGTCGGCAGACCGGAGGAAGTTGATCGCGTCGTCGACGGTGGATTCCGGAGTGAGCGCCACGACCTCCGGGTTCATGATGCCGCCGGCGGTGTCGTCCGGATAGGAGAGTAGACCCGCGGAGCACGAGCTCGTCTTCGTCCGCGATGTGGTGGAGGATCTGCTCGGTGTCTCTGGTTTCGCAACTCGCCGATCAGATCGGCGGCCTCGTCCGCAGGCAGCGCCTCGGCGATCCGTCGCGATCCGTTCCGGCTCGATCTCTTCGATGAGTTCGGCGCGAATCGACGCCGTGGTGTCGTTGAGCACCGTGCCGGCGGCATCGTGGTCGAGGGCTTCGAGGATGCGCTGCCGGTCGTCGGATCCGATGTGGTCCAGCCAGCCGGCAATGTCCTCGGGACGGACCAGGCGGAGGAAGATCTGCAGCGCCTCCTCCTCGCTCTGGCTGAGGAGGGTTTGGAGCTCGCGGATCAGATCGGCTTCTGGTTCGTTCACCGATTCCTCCAGGCGGTCGGCTTCCGTGGCTTGACGCGGCTGTCCGCGTCAGAGTGATGTCGAGATCCGGATCAATAGGTCGAGCTGGTGGTCAGCGCTTGAAGAAACCCTTGCCGTTGCCGGAGAGTTTCTCGTTGAGGTCGCGGATCCGCTCGTTGAGGGCGTTGATCTTGGCCTGCGATTCGTCGCGAATCCTGGCGACTTCGGCTCGTGCCTGTTCGGCTTCGCGCCGCAGATCGTCGGTTCCGTCGGTGATCTGTTCAGCCTGCATCCGTAACTCGGCCAGCTCGCGCTCGAGATTTGAGATGATCTCGTTTCGTTCGGCCATCTTCGAGCGGTGAGCCTCCTCGGCCTCTTCGTAGAGTTTCTTGGTTTCGAGGAGTCCGGTGATTTCAGAAAAATCGGCGGGTGAAGGGGCCATCTCGCCCTCCCTGAAGCGTTCTTCGATGGATGGGAACATCTTCCTCAGTTTGAGGGACAGATCTTCGGGTTCATTCGAGGCCTCCACGGCCTGTTCGTAGGTGATCGTGTTGTGGGCCAGCAGGGCGATGAGCGACTGGTTCATGCTCTGCATGCGGTAGTAGCTGACCGAGTTCTCCATCTCTTCGGTGATCTCTTTGATTTCGCCGGCCTCGATGTGTTTGGAGATCTTCGGCGAGTTGACCATGATTTCGCACACCGGCATTCGGCTGTTGCCATCGGCGTGGCTGATGAGCTGCATGGAGACGATGGCTCTCAGAACCAGAGCGAGCTGGCTGCGAACCTGGTGCTGCTGGTCGACCGGATAGGCGTCGATGATCCGGTCGATGGTCTGGGCCGCGTTGTTCGTGTGCAGGGTCGAGAAGACCAGGTGACCGGTCTCCGCTGCGGTGATGGCGGTCGCCATGGTCTCGAGATCCCGCATCTCGCCGACCATGATCACGTCGGGATCCTGGCGGACGCAGTTTCTGAGCGCTTCCTTGAAGGTCGGAGTGTCGGTGCCGACCTCGCGCTGGGAGAGGGTCGCCTTGTCGTCGGAAAAGAGGAACTCGATTGGATCCTCGATGGTCACGACGTGGCAGGATCGGGTCTTTGCGATCTTCTGGATGAGGGCGGCCAGGGTCGTGGACTTTCCCGATCCGGTCGGCCCGGTCACCAGGACCATGCCACCGGGGTAATCGGTGAAGGTCTCGATGACATCGGGCAGATTGAGTTCCGTCACATTCTTGATGTCGAAGGGAACCCGGCGGAAGACGCCGGCAATGGTGCCGCGTTGATAAAAGAGGTTGGCGCGGAACCTGGCCACCCCCGGAATACCGTATCCGATATCGACCGAGAGTGATTTCTCGAAGATTTCCTGTTGTTTCGGGGTCAGGATCGAGCACAGCATCTGCTCGACTTCATTCGGTTTGAGCGGCGCCGATTTGACCGGGATCAGACGACCCTGGATGCGCAGCAGGGGCGGCCGCATCGGTTTGATGTGCAGATCCGATGCGCCCTTCTTTGTCATGAACATGAGCAGCTCTTTGAGCTCCACGCGCCCTCCCCAATGTTGAATCCGCGCAGTCGTGACGGCGGCCCAGATTCTTGTTAACTCTAGCACAACGGATGGTGGAATCCACGATCGAGGGCCAGCAAAAAACGTTTGTCTCTCGGCAGTTGGAGTTCGCCAAGCGGCTCCAGAACCGGCGACCCTCCGGGACGATTCGGCCATTGGCGGCGAGGCCTCCCCGAAGGGCGGGTTAGAATGCGGGCAGGCGTATATGTCGAGTCCCCCAAAACCCGGCCACGGACGGTCCCACTCCCGGTCCACGAGGACCGTCACCAACGAAGTGGGGAGACTCGGGGACCCCAAACTCGCGGGTTCACCGCTGATTGAAGAGGGTGAACTCCTGGCTGGGAGGTTTTCGATCTTCCAAGAGATCGGAAAGGGTGGTGCCGGCACCGTTTTTTCGGCGTTTGACACCAAGGTCGGACAGAAGGTCGCGGTCAAGGTGCTTCACGCCGATATCCGTGAGGCGAGTCAGCTCGAACGCCTGAGGCGCGAGGTCAGAGCATCGCGCCCGGGTCATCCCCACGCGGTGGCCGTCTACGACCTTTTTGACGACGGTCGCCGGCGCTTCCTGACCATGGAGTTGATCGACAAAGCAATCGCCATGCTCGGCGAGTGGTCGAAGGACGAGTTCAGGGAGTTCCAGAATTTCCAGCTTGTCAGGGCCATCCGGACGGTGGCGCTCCTCGAGTCCGGTGATCGTGATCTTGCCCGCCGCGAAGCCCTGCGGTTGTCCGGAGAGCTCGATCCCACCCTGCTTCCTGGAACCTTGGTAGCAGAGGTGCTTGCCGAGACAGAGGGTTGACGGGTTTTGTGCCCAGCTCGTGAGCAAAACGCAAAGTCAATGAGCAGGCGTAGCAGGACTCCGATTCATAGAAATTTTGTTAAGATGCTTTGAATCAAAGGTTTGAGTTTGATTTCACGAGCATGGGTACCGCACTGCATCATGGCATCACCTTTGCTAATGAAGAAATCACGAAGGGATACGCGACGTCATTGTGGCGTCGAAATTGGCCCTCGCCGGTTCGCAGCTCGGCGGGACACCTCTTTTCCCTGCCCGGCCCCGATACGACCCTCCAGTCCGGGGCCGGGCTACTTTGTCGTCCGCGAAGCGGCTTCTCCGTCGCCCGGCTGTTATGATGCGGTGATGAAGGTCTACACCAAAACCGGGGACCAGGGCTCAACCTCGCTCTTCACGGGCGGCCGGGTCGGCAAGGATCACCCGCGTATCGAGGCCTACGGCACCATCGACGAACTCAACTCGTTCCTGGGCTTGCTGCTGACCACATCGTTGCCCGAATCGGCCGAAGAGCAGCTTCGAGCCATCCAGTCGTCGCTCTTCGCCATCGGCAGCGTTCTCGCCGACGCCGATGGCAAGCTCGAGATGGATAGGTCAGCCTGGGCGACCGAGCCCATCGAAGCGTGGATCGATGCCATGGACTCCGAACTCGATGAGCTTCGCGCGTTCATTCTGCCGGGAGGAAGCCAGGGGGCGGCGTTGGCTCACCTCGCCCGGACGGTCTGCCGTCGGGCCGAAAGGCGGGTGCTCGCGGTTGACGGGGTTGCGCCCGGGATCGTGCCGTATCTCAACCGGCTCTCCGACGCGTTTTTTGTGCTCGCTCGCGCCGTCAACGCCCGTCTTGGGATTGCGGACCCCGAATGGCGTCCGCGTGGTTGACGACAATGGGAGAAAAGCGACCGCCTGCTACAATGGCGCGATGACTCGGAGAGGCCTTCTGGTCGGACCATCGCCACGGAATATGGGTGCGGGAGCCAACGGCATTTTTCTTCGTGGATAGTCAGGATCAACCCCCCAGTCCCGATCTTCAAGTCGGTCGTGCCCGAGGTCGCCACAGAGCACGGTTGAGTGTCGCTCCTGGAGCGCCGATTTCATGCTGAAACTCAAGTTCAACGAGGCCAATGCCGAGAAGCTCTTCGGCACCCGAGACGAAAATCTCCGGTATCTCGAGGAGCGTCTGGGCGTCACGGTCAACGCTCGCGGCGCCGAACTCGGTGTTCAGGGTGGTGACGAACAGTCGGAGCAGATCGCGGTGCGACTGCTCGAGTCCTTCGATTGTCTCTTGTCGACCGGCAGCGGGGTCGGGAGAGAAGAATTCCGGACCGGCGTCAGGGTCTTGGAGGAGGACCCCGGGATCGATCTCGTCGAGTTCTTTCTCGATGCCTCCATCCCGCCCACGCTCAAGCGGTTCATCGCGCCACGAAATCTGAATCAACGGCTCTTCATCCGGTCGGTGGCCGCCGATGATTGCGTCTTTGCCATCGGCCCGGCCGGAACCGGCAAGACCTACCTCGCGGTGGCCATGGCGGCCGCGGCGTTGACGGACAAGCAGGTACGGCGTCTCGTGCTCTGTCGTCCGGCGGTGGAGGCGGGAGAGAGGCTCGGATTCCTGCCCGGCGATCTCGTCGAGAAGATCAATCCATACCTTCGACCTGTGTACGACGCCCTTTATGACATCCTCGGATATGACAAGACCTCAAAGCTCATTGAACGCCAAGTGATCGAGATCGCGCCCCTCGCATTCATGCGGGGAAGGACGCTCAACGATGCGTTCATCATCCTCGATGAGGCCCAGAACACGACACGGGAGCAGATGAAGATGTTCCTGACGCGGATGGGCTTCCACTCCAAAGTCGTGGTCACTGGTGATATCACTCAAATCGATCTACCCGGCAGCCAAAGGTCGGGACTCATCGAGGCTCTCGAAATCCTCGATGGAGTTGACGGTATCTCCTTTGTCAACTTCACCTTTCGTGACGTGGTCCGGCATCGCCTGGTACAGAAGGTGGTTGATTGCTACGGTCGCTGGGAGGCGGCCAATCTGGCGAAAGCGGAGGACGATCGGTGAGCAACGGGAAGACCAAGAACGGTTCCCGGTCGACCTCGCGAATCAGACGCGGGCTCGAAGAACGCGGTGGGCTCTGGGAACGGGTGCTCGAGATGCCGGTGGCGTGGGCGACGCTCGCGGTTGTCGTTTGCACCGTGCTGCTCATGCCGCGCCTCGATACCGATGTCCCGACCTGGTCCGCCGGAGACGTCGCGGCATTCGATGTCGTTGTGCCCAAAGACCTGAGCCTGCCGGACGAGACCGCAACCGAGGCGGCGCGGGCGGAGGCGCGGGCCGCGGTGCTGCCGGTTTTTGACTACGAACCGCGAATCAGGGATGAACTCGAAAACGAGATCGCCGAGGTTTTCGCCATCTGCCGGATCTGGCTGGCCGACGAGACCGCCAGTGCGCGCGACCTCGCCGATGCGACGGTCCTGACCATCGAACCGCCCATGAGCAGCGTCCTCGCGGAGTCAGAGTGCTCGGTCGCGCTGGAATCAGCCCTCGTCGATGTGGTTGACGAGGTCTATCGGGATGGGGTCATCGATGATCGTCGTGAACTCGAGCGGCGGGGTGAGAACGGTTTTGCGATTCGGGATCTCGCGGGGGGGGAGAGCGACGGACGACTCTCGACGAGATGGCCGATGTCGTCGACGGTCGATCGGATCTCAACGAGAGTCTTCAGGCCCGGCTCCTGGCGCGGGAAGCCGTTGCGCGCCGTTGGGTCAAGCCGACGTTGGAGTTTCTTGCCGCGAATATGTCGGCCAACATCGTCCTCAGTCGGAAGGAGACAAACACCCGGATCGACGACGCTGCGGAGCAGGTGGCGCCCAGGTCCCGAACCTTGCGCCGCGGTCAGGTCCTGGTGCGGCGGGGCGACAGGGTCTCTCCCGAGGTCGCCCAGACTCTTCGCGTCATCAATCAGCAACGCCAGGAGGTGACGGAATACTCACGGGTGCTCGGGGTCGGGCTCCTGGTCCTGCTCGTCGTCGCCTCGTGGTGGCCGATCCAACAGGTGTTCGGCGGCGCCGCGGCCGAGGTCCGCCAGCGCCTATCCATGATTTATATCCTGCTGATGGTATTCACGGCTCTGAATCGCCTGGTGATCTTCCTCGCCGAGGCGGTGGCGAGAAGCGTCCAGGGCCAGACCCTGTCGAACCTCGACTCCTACCTTTGGGGATTGCCGTTCGCTGCCGGACCAGCCATGGTCTTCCTGCTCATGGGGCTGAGTCCGGCGCTGATCTTCGCCGTCGGCGCGGCGGTCTTGGCGGGAATCCTGCTCGACGGCCAATTCACCATGACGATCTTCGCCCTGGTGTCGGGGATTGCCGGTGTTCTCGCCTCGCGACGATTCACCGAACGCTCGGCCGTGAGCCACGTCGGTTTCACCGTCGGCCTCGCCAACGCCGTTGCCTTTCTCATTCTTGAACTCTACCGGGGCGGTCTGCCCGAACAACCGCAATCGATTCTCTTTGCGGTGGGTTGCGCCTTTGTCGGCGGGTTACTGTCCGTGGCTGTCGTGACGTCCCTGTTGCCCCTGTTGGAGAGCCTCCTTGGCGTGACAACCGACCAGCGCCTCCTGGAGCTGTCGAATCAGAATCTGCCCCTTCTCAAGCGGCTCTCGCTCGAGGCGCCGGGCACCTACCAGCACTCTTTGGCGGTGAGCAATCTCGTCGAGGCGGGCGCCGATGCGGTGGGGGCCAACGCGCTCCTGCTCAGGGTCTGCGCGTACTACCACGACATCGGCAAACTCGTGAAACCGCAGTATTTCGTCGAAAATCAAAGGGGTGCCAACCCGCACGACGAGCTCTCGCCCTCGATGTCGTCGCTGGTGATCCAAAGCCACGTCAAAGAGGGCATCGAAATGGCCCGCGAAGCCAAGCTCCCGATGCCCATCCGGCAGGGTATTGCGACGCATCACGGAACCAAGCTCATACGCTACTTCTTCTTCAAAGCGCAGGAACTCGCCATCGAGGGAAAGTCCGAGGTCCGGGAGAGCGACTATCGATATCCCGGTCCCAAGCCTCATACCAAGGAGCTTGGAATCCTCCTGCTCGCCGATGCGATCGAAGCCGCCGCACGGACCATTGAGCAGCCGACGCCCACTCGGCTCCAGGGAATGATCAAGAAAATCATCGACGACGCGCTCGAGGATGGACAACTCGATCACTCGGAACTGACATTTTCGGAGCTCGACAAGGTGGCATCCGCGTTCTTGTGGGTGCTGACGAACATGTACCATCACCGAATCGACTACCCGGGTTTCAACTTCAACAGGAGGGTTCAACCGCGTGAACCGCGTTCAGTTCAACTGGGAACGGCGACCGTCGCACCCCGCAGCTGATCAGCTGCGGGCGATCATCAACTCGTGCCTCGAGCGCCTCGATTGCGGGCCCTGCGAGGTCCATGTTCTGGTGACAGGCGACAACAGGATTCGCGATCTCAACCGGGATTACCTTGGCCGTGACAAGCCGACCGATGTGCTGTCATTTGTCGATGGGGACATGCTGCCGGACGGCCGGCGGCTGCTCGGCCAGATTGCGGTTTCGCTGGACACGGCCAGAAAACAGGCCGAAGCCCAAGGTCACTCCGAGATCCGGGAGCTTCAGGAGCTGGTCCTTCACGCCACCCTCCACCTCCTGGGTTATGATCATTCCGGTGATCAAGGGGAGATGAACAGGGTGGAATTCGGTCTTCGTGAGGAGTTGCTGTCGTGATCGAGACCGTCGCTGCGTGGTTCACCAACCCGATTACATTAACCATCGTCGCCGCGGTCATCGCCGGGTTTTTCGTCGTGGTCGAGCTGCTCGTGTCCAGTCTCGCCCGGCTCGGGAATGTCCGGTTCCAAGGGATCATCGAAGACCATCCGACGATCCTGACCCCGGTCGTCGACCACGACACCCATCTTTCCAAGGTGACGGATATCCTCCGCTGGATCGGGTTCGCGGCTCTCGGTTGCCTCTGGCTCGTGATCGGTCACTTCCCGTGGCCGAAGACCTGGATGGAGGTCGGGGCCGCCGTCGCGGCGACCGCGGTTCTGGTCCTCCTCGCTCGGGTTTCGGCGCACACCCTGAGCGAGGATTCGGTGTCGCAGCTCCTTCGTCTCGTTGCTCCGGTACTCGGGCCGCTGCTGCGGCTCTTCGGCCGCGAGACCCGAGCTGATCAGCCGGTCACCACGGCCGAGGATGAGGACGAAGAAGCGTCCGACCGCGAAATCCAGGCGTATCTCGAAGCGGGGCAGGCGGCGGGGATCTTCGAGGGCGAAGAGGGCGAGTTCGTCGAATCGCTGGTCGACTTTTTCGACACCGTGGTGCGCGAGGTGATGACCCCGCGAACCGAGATGGATACCGCGCCCGACACGATTTCGTTTGATGAGCTTCTCCAGATCTTCGCCAAGACCCTCAAGAGCCGGATCCCGATCTACCACGAGACCGTCGACAAGGTGATCGGCGTGGTCCACGTCAAGAACTGCGTTCAATATGCCATCAGCGGTGACCAGCCGCCGATCACCGAGTTGCTCAACCAGTGCATCGTGGTTCCGGAGAGCAAGCCGCTCGGTGAACTATTGCGCGATTTCCAGCAGAACCAACAGCAGATGGCCATCGTGGTCGACGAGTACGGCGGTACCTCGGGGTTGGTGACCCTCGAGGACATCCTCGAGGAGATCGTCGGCGAGATCGAGGACGAGCACGATCCGAAACAACCGCCCGAGTGGCAGGAGCTCGAACCGGGCGTCTACCGTCTGCAGGGCAGGGCCTCGCTCGAGACCCTGGGCGACCTGTTCGGCAAGAAATCCCCGAGGACGACATGGACACCGTCGGAGGATTGGTGTTTTCCCGCCACGGGACGGTGCCCGAGGCCGGAACGCTGGTCCGGGACCCGCTGAACGGCCTGGTCTTCGTCGTCGACGAGATGGATGAACGTCGCATCGTCAGTGTGACGGTGCGGCGTGCCGACGAACCGGCGGATAGCCGGAGGAATGAGCAATCGTGGTTGCTGGATCGAGTGGCGCTGCTGGAGATGACGAGGTCGTGAAACACGCGGGCACCGTGGCCCTGGTCGGCCGGCCCAACGCGGGCAAGAGCACCCTTCTCAACGCGGTGCTGGGTGACAAGGTCGCCATCGTCTCGGCCAAACCGCAGACCACGCGCAACCGGATCATCGGCATTCTGACCGAGGAGCGCGGACAGATCGTGTTCTTCGATCTCCCCGGCGTCCACAAGCCCATGCACAAGATGAACTCGAGGATGATGACGGAGGTGCGTTCGGCCCTTGAAGAGGTCGATCTCGTCCTCCATCTCGTCGATGCCTCCGAGTCGTGGGGCGGCGGCGAGCAGTTCCTCTTCGAACTTCTCAGAGATGTGAAGCCGCCGGTTCTCGGTCTGCTCACCAAGATCGATCTCGTGCGGCCCAAGCAGGCGCTGCTGCCGATGATCGAGGCGTACAGCGAACAGCGGCCGGGCTCCGTGGTGCTGCCGATCTCGGCGCCCAAGGGGGACGGTCTCGACGGCTTGCTCGACGAGATCTTCGCCCTGCTGCCGGAGGGTCCGCCGCTCTACCCCGAGGACGTCACGACGACCCAGAGCGAGCGGTTTTTCATCTCCGAAGTGGTCCGCGAAAAGCTGCTTCATCGGACCCGCAACGAGTTGCCCTACACCACCGGTGTCGTGGTGGACTATCTCAACGAGAGCGAGACCCTGCTCCGGATCGATGCGGTCATCTATGTCGAGCGCAAGAGCCAGAAAGGGATCGTCATCGGCAAGGGCGGCAGCATGATCAAGGCTGTTGGGCAGGATGCGCGGATCGAACTCGAGCGGTTGCTCGGGATCAAGATCTACCTCGAACTCCACGTCAAGGTCCACGCGAGATGGCGGGATGACGTCCGGGTGCTGCAGAGAGATGGACCCGGGCGCCGCGATCATGGATGAGGTGGTTTGGGAGGTCCCGACGGCGAGGAGCCCGAGGAGTGAGTCCGGTCGATCCCGTGCTGGTTTTCACCGCCGACGGGTGTCCCCACTGTCGAGCGGTCATCGAGGATTTCAATCGGCGGAATGTGCGCTTCCGCGAGATCAACCTCAGTCGGGAACCCGAAGAGATGGAGCGTTTGCGGCGCCTGTGTTGGGAACACCGGTTGCCGGTGATCGCCGATCACGAGCGGGTCTCCATCGGATTCCGGGGCGGCTCGTCGACTTTCGGTGAGTTGGGACTCGATTAGGGGCGAGATGCCGGGTGCTGCACCTCTGACCGGTGCTATTCTTCAATCGAGTGAAAGTCATCCGGAAACTGATGCCGTTGATCATCATCGCCGCCGTTTTCTTTCTGGTGGTTGTGGTCGTGGTGACGAATCCAGTGAAGATTCGCCGTTTCACCCCCGGTGTATCGGCCGACCCGACCCGGCTCGAAGCCGATGTCAGGGCGCTGACCGGCCTCCCGGGATTTCGTTGCTTTGAACGACCCGATGACCTCGATTCTGCGGCCGATTGGGCCAAGATCGAGCTCATGGCGAGCGGACTCCTGGTCGAGGAAGAGAGCTTTGGGGTCGGTGATCTCAGCTTCAGGAACTTCATCGCCCACTACGGCGCCGACGACGGCCCGGTGCTCGTCATCGGTGCTCACTACGATGTTTGCGGCGAGCAACCGGGGGCCGATGACAACGCGAGCGGGGTGGCGGGTCTGATCGAATTGGCGAGGATGCTCGGAGGAGCTCGGCCCGAGGTTGCCCACCGCATCGAGCTTGCTCTCTGGCCCCTTGAAGAACCGCCCAACTTCAGAACATCCGCCATGGGTTCGGCGATCCACGCCAACTCGTTGGCGCTGCGCGGCGCCGACGTACGTGGGATGATCAGCCTCGAGATGATCGGCTACTTCTCCGACGAGAAGGGATCACAGTCGTTTCCCGCCCCGGGAATGAGCCTCGCGTACTCCTCCCGGGGTGACGGCATCGTCGTGGTCGGCAACTCATCGTCGTGGTGGTTCACCCGCCGGGTCAAAGCGCGGATGGCAGGTTCCGCCGAACTCCGGGTTCGATCGATGAATGCTCCGGCCTTCGTGCCCGGAGTCGACTTCTCCGATCACCTCAACTTCTGGCGGCACGGCTGGAAGGCGGTGATGATCACCGACACCGCTTTCTACCGCAACCCCAACTACCACGAGGTCACGGACACACCCGACACTCTCGACTACGAGCGGATGGCGCAGGTGGTGACCGGGGTCTACGCCGCGATCACGACGCTGTAGCGGTCTCGAGGGACATCGCGGCATCGCATGAACCGCAGATGGCGCAAAGGACGCGAGGTCATCGCACCATCGCAGTTGAACCGCGAAGATCGCCAAGAGCATCCATCGCAAAGACGCGCAAAGCCATCGCAATTGAGAGTGGTTGGGACGTGGATTGAACGGCGTCAGACTTCGTGGTGGCGTTTTCTCGGCCGGAAGATGTCTGAAGGTGGGCCCAGGTCCACCCTGCCAAGAACGGCGATGCTTGTAGCGCCGGCGTCCCGCCGGCGATGGTGGTGTACCGACGCGGGTTGGTTCCATCGCCCACGGATACGGATACGGCCCCTGTCCCGGTCGCTGCCGTTGTTCCGGACCATGCCCTCAGCACCGGCCTTCTGGGCCGCCGGGACGCATTGGCGTCCCGGCGACCCAGCGTCGCACCATCGACGTGGTCGCGCGTGGGTTGTTGGGGAGGGCTGCGACCACGCCGATGGTGCGCCGGCGGCCTGCCTCGTAGCCGGGAGAACCAGGATGCAGCGCGCCTCCCGGGGGAGCCCGGTCCGCATTTTGTGCGCGAGGCGAGGCGTTGCCGGGAGGTCGTTCCTGCACAAAAACGGACCCGGCACCCCGATGGGGCGTGGTTTCCCGCGGATCCTGGTCGGCTTCGGCGCCGGAACAGCAGACCGCATCGCGCTCCCCGAGGGAGCCCGGCATGGACCTTGTGCGGAGTAGGACGCGTCGCCGTGAGGTTCTTCTGGCACAAAGCCATGCCCGGCACCCCGATGGGGCGCGGTTCTCCGGGTGTCCTTGACGCACCTCGTCCTCGTGCTTCGAAAGAACGTGGGATGTCTACCCGGAGGGTACGCGGTATTGGCCTCGAACGGACGTGCCGTCTCAAACCGATTTTGGGATCAAGCGCCCCCGAATAGAGGCGCCCTTCAGGCCCAAACATCGTTTGAGGGGGCACTCGCGGGGAGCGCGATCTGAGAATCTCGTCTGAGGCGCGAATACGGACCCGGCACATCCCGCTGAACGCCCTGGTCCGCGTTCTGTCGTGGTCAATCTTATGGGTGGAGGCGGCGCCAATTGAGGGCTCTGACTTCGTCGATGAGTTGGATTGCGGTCGGCGATGAGGCCCGGACGCTGCCGTCAGTCGTCCACCCCGGGTGGCTTTCGCATCCGTTTGATCTGACCCCGCCGTTTCTTTCCTTCGATCCGGCGCCGTTTGGCGGCGCGGCTGACCTTCGTTTTTTTGCGTGGCGCGCGCACCTCGAGGGCGTCATCCAGGAGTTCGATGAAGCGGCCGATGGCGGCGTGGCGGTTGGCCTCGCGGGTTCGGTGGCGCTGCGAGGTCACGCGGAGGACGCCGTCCTTGGTGATGCGGCTCGCGAGGGCCTCTGAGACTCGGCGCTTTTCTTCGTCGGAGAGGACGGCCGAGTCTTCGACCACGAACTTGAGGGTGACCTTGGTCTCGACCTTGTTGACGTTCTGCCCGCCCGGACCCGAGCTCCGCGCGAACTCGTAGTCGAGTTCCGATTCGTCGATGGCAAGGTCGTCATTGATGCGAAGCATGGGTCGATCATACTCCCGCGTCCGCGTCCGCGTCCGTATCCGTGCCCGTACCCGATGATCGTCCGTTCCCGGTCCCGACGAAAGATGCACCAGCGTCCGCGTCCGATCAGAAAAGCCCCCGCCATGAGGCGGGGGCGTCTAGATAATTAAGAACTAAGAACCAAGAATTGAGAATTAAAGGAGGCTCTCGATCTCCTCGCGAGATTCTCCTCGTCCCCGGCTTCGAAACCGAGGTGCGAGTACATCACCCGTCCGTTGCGATCGATGAGGAACGAGGTCGGGTAGCCGCTCACCATGAAGATGCTCTTCACCACTTCGGCATCGTCTTCGCCGTTCTCGAGGGCGGTGTAGGTCAGGCCGTGTTTGGCGATGAACTCCTTGGCGAGATCGGTCTGGCGCTTGCCGTCGACGACGACGACATTGAATCCCCGGTCCTTGTAGGTTTCGTAGAGGGGCTGCAGGCGTGGCAACTCCACGCGGCAGCCGCCTCAAGTGGGGAACCAGAAGGCGAGCAGGGTCACCTTGCCGTCCGCAAGGTCCTGGAACTCGTGGGTGTTGCCCTCATAGTCGGCCAGGGTGAAGGTGTCTACGGTCTTGGCAAGACTCTCCCGCTGGGACCAGGTCCACTCGTCGAAGCCCTCATCGCTGCCCTTGGTCGCGACATAGGCTTCGCGAAGGGCGGCCATGGCGTCTTCGTCCGAGCCCATGATGGCGCTGGTGGCGAGCAGCTCCATGGCCGCTGCGGGGTCGCCGGCGGCGAGCTTGGCCTTGCCGTAGTAGTAGTCGAGAGGTGTGTCGGCGGCGCCGACATAGTTGACGATCTTCAGCGGCATCGGCGCGCTCGAAGGCCGCCATGGCTTCGTCAGGTTGCTCGAGGTTCCACAACGCCCAACCGAGATTCGCAAGGCTCATGACCTGGCGACGTTCGGCCTTGGCCGCCGCCTCTTCGGCGGTGAAGTCGTCATCGGGATAGTCGGCGAGGAAGGCCTCGGGCGTGGCCTTGTCGAGGGACGCTTCGGAATAGGCGACACCGATCTCCCACTGCTCGTGCTCGAGAGCGAGATCGGCGATGTCGTTCATCTCGCCGAACTCGAGCCCGCGGGTCGCCGCGAGCTCTTCCGCGACCGAGCCGAGATCCATGGGTTCGCCCAGCTCCATGGCGAGCGGGAACATGGCGGTCCCGATCTGGTAGCGGGCCTCGGGGTCGGTGTTCTTGGCGAGGGTGTCGGCGAGCAGGCCGTAGGCGCCCGCGGCGTCATCCATCTCCTCGCCCTGGTAGTAGGCGACGGCGCTGGCGAGCCTGCCCGCGTACTCGGTGTCCGGGTATGCCACCATGAATGCCGCGATCAGGGGCATTTTCTCCTCGGTGGTTTCACCTCACCGTACGCGACGCGGAAATCGGTCCACGCCTGCTCGACCGGATCCACCACATCCTCCGGCGCCTCCTTGGAGCAGGCCGCCAACAAGCCGAGCGCGATCACGAGCCCGGCAACGGATCAATATCCTCTTCATTGATTCCTCCATTCCTGTGCGCACGATAAGATAACAGTCTTCGACGATTGCGCACGCGGAGAGTATACGGATTCAGGGCGACCGGAAGATATATTCGGCCTCCTCGATTACACTCTGTGCATGCGAATACGGAGAATGGTACCGGACGATCTGGCTGGCCGATGACGGCCGGTCGGTGGATGTGATCGATCAACGCGCCCTGCCGTTCAGCTTTGAAATCATGCGATTGACGACCGTCGAGCAGGCGGCCTTCGCCATCAGCGAAATGGTGGTCCGGGGGGCGCCGCTCATCGGCGCCACCGCGGCCTACGGCGTCTGCCTGGCGTTGCTCAAAGACCCCATGCACGGCTCTCTCGACCGGGCCCTCGAGTTGCTGGGGGCCACCAGACCCACCGCGGTCAACCTCCGCTGGGCCCTGGAAGTGATGGATGAAGCCGTGCGCTATCTTCCGGTGGAGGAGAGAGTTGCGGCGGCGTATCAGCGGGCGGCGAGGATCTGTGACGAAGATGTCGAGATCTCGATGAGCATCGGCCGGCACGGGCTCGCCATCTTCCGCGAGCTCGCCGCCGCCAAGGGCGCCGGGTCCGCTCAATATTCTGACCCACTGCAACGCCGGTTGGCTCGCCACCGTCGACTGGGGCACCGCCCTGGCGCCCATCTACATGGCATACGACGAAGGTCTCGATGTCCACGTCTGGGTCGATGAGACCCGTCCGCGCAACCAGGGCGCCTCGCTGACCGCGTATGAGCTCGGCGCCCACGGGGTGCCGCACTCGGTCATCGTCGACAATTGCGGCGGCCACCTCATGCAGCACGGCATGGTGGATGTCTGCATCGTCGGCACCGATCGAACGACGGCGGCGGGAGATGTCGCCAACAAGATCGGGACCTACCTCAAGGCGCTGGCGGCGCGTGACAACGGCGTTCCGTTCTATGTCGCCCTGCCGCAGACCACGATCGACTGGCAGGCGCGCGATGGCGTCGCCGAGATCCCCATCGAGCAACGAGACGCCCGAGAGGTTCGCTTTATCAGCGGGCTCGGCCCCGACGGACGGGTCGTCGAGGTCGAGTTGACGCCGCCATCGAGCCCGGCTGCGAACTATGCCTTCGACGTCACTCCGGCAAGGCTCGTGACAGGTCTCATCACCGACCGCGGTGTCTGCGAAGCGTCGCTCGATGGCCTCCTGAGCCTCTTCCCGGAATGGGAGTCGGATGTCAGGGAGGAGGGGACCGAATGAACACCATGATCCGGTGGATGAGGTGCGGACCCGGGGTCGCGTTGGCCGCGGCCGGAGTCCTCTGGCTAGGTGGGTGCGCTTCAACCGATGATTCAGTCAGTCAGCTCCGATCCGGGCCTTGGGATTTGAGCCGTGCGGAGACCCTCTCGTGGATTCCCGACGACGAGCGCTTTTCCCAGGACTGGGCCCTCGAGACATCCGGACTCGCCTTCGCCGATGACGTCCTCGTGGCGCCGTCCGAAAAGTACGGTCGTCTCCTGTTCCTCAGCCCTGACCTCGATGCGCGCGTGGTGGAACTCGGGGTCCCTGCCCACGCGGAACTCGAAGGTGTCGCCTGGCACGACGGCTCGCTCTTCCTCTGTGATGAGGCCCACGCCACGGTCTACCGCGTTCGCTTGGGTCAGGAGACAGAGCTCCTGCCGAAACTCGCCGCCGTCGAGATGCCGGTGAGCGGAGTCGATCTCGTCGGCGGCAAGGTCGGTGTCGAAGGGATCGAGGTTTCCTCCGACGGACGATACATCCACCTGCTCCTCGAACGTTCCGGAGACTCGACATCGGGTTGTGTTTCGCGGCTGTGGTTGCTTCGCATCGATGGCGACCGCCTCATCGCCGAGGGAACACCCGTCGACATTCCCCTCGAGGACTGCAACTGGCGGCTCACGGGTCTCGCGTGGATGGATGGCCGTCTGCTCGGCCTCAAGACCCAATACCCGGGCGAGCGCTACGAGGTCGTCGAGATCGATCGAATCGGCGGGACCATCGAGGTTATTCAGGATCTCACGGAATACCTCCGCGGCGTGCGCGCCGCGGGGTGGGGGAACAACGTCGAAGGCATCGCCATCGGCTCCGATGGCGCCCTCTGGCTCATCGGCGACAACGCGGTGACCGGGGTCATCGATGATCCGTATCCACCGGAAACGGACGAGCGGGCGTTGTTGGTGAGGATCCCGAAGTGGAGTGAGGAGTTAGGGGTTAAGAGTGAAGAGTGAAGAGTGAAGAGTGAACAGATACTCTCTGCGAAACTCCTAACTCCTAACCCCTAACCTAACCTAACCCCTAACCCTTACCTACTGACTCCTAAATCCTCACCCTTCACCTCCACCATTTCACACTTTCTCAACCGATCCGATGTCCGGAAAATACTGCGACAATGTCTCTCTATCAGGCCTTGTTCCTAATTTCACATTGCGCTATCATGGCCCCGCGCTCGAGTCCCCGGACGAGGTTGATCGAACCCGCCAGGAATGCCCGAGCGGAACCGATACGAGGGGACCATGGCCAGCATTCCCAGCCCGATCCATCCCGACAACCTCAAGGCCGTCAACAAAATCGCCGAACTCTCGGGGCAGAACGTCCACGAGTGCATGCAGTGCGGCACCTGCTCCGCGGTCTGCCCCATGGTGGATTCCATGGGCTTCACCACGCGGATGGGCATCCACTACCTGCAGTTCGGTGAAATCGAACCCGTGATCAAGGCTCAGATCGGCGAGTACTGCGCTTCGTGCCACACCTGCGTCGTGCGGTGTCCTCGCGGCATCGATGTGCCGAAGGTCTTCGAGGCGGTTCGTCAGCTCGTCCTGCGGACCAACACCGATCTCGTCAATCTCGCGGAGATCCCCAAAGAAACCATGGCCGAGGCGCCGCAGATCGCCTTTGTCTCGACCTTCCGCAAGCTCACGTCGTGAGGCAGAACATGAAGCTCGGATACTACCCCGGTTGTACGCTCAAGACCAAGGCAGCAAACCTCGAGAAGGCGGCGATGGCCTCCCTCGACCACCTCGGCGTCGACTACAAAGAACTCAGTCGCTGGAACTGCTGCGGTGCGGTCTTCTCGCTCAGCGATGACGATCTCATCCACCAGGTGGCGCCGGTGCGCAATCTCATTCGCGCCGCCCAGGAAGGCTGCGACACCGTCGTCACCATCTGCTCCCAGTGCTACAACACCCTCGCCCGCGCCAACAAGCTCGTGCGCGACAACGAGGAGAAGCGGGACACTCTCAACCGTTTCATGGATGAGGAGCCGGACTACAACGGCGAGGTCGAGGTGGTCCACTACCTCAGCCTGCTCCGCGATCAGGTGGGGTGGGACAAGCTGCGCGAGGCCGTGACCAAACCCCTCGACGGGCTGCGGGTTGCGCCGTTCTACGGCTGCACTCTGGTTCGCCCCCAGGAAGTGGCCATCGACGCCGTTGATGACGAGATCCTCGAGGGATTCATCCGAGCCCTCGGGGCGGAACCGACCTCTTTCAGCGCGGCCCGCGAGTGCTGCGGCTCGTACCAGATGATCGCCCACCCGGAAGAGGGGATCAAACGCGCCGCCAAGGTCATCGGCGCCGCCAATCGATCGGCGGCCGACGCGCTCATCCTGAGCTGTCCCATGTGCGAGTACAACCTCGGCGCCCGCCAGGGCGACGTGGTCGCCGCCACCGATGGCCTGAGCCAGGTTCCGACCTACTATTTCACCCAGTTGCTCGGCGTCGCGCTGGGCCTGGATCCCGAGCTCTGCCGCCTCGATCTCAACGGCCCGGCGGCGCAGCAACTGCTAGTCGAAAAGAAATTCATCGCAACGGCGACCGTGTGAGCGGCCGGCTGAAGGAGACAGGGGAATGGACACAGCAACACTGACAAAAGAGGTGGCGACGAAAACGATCCCCATCTACATCATGGGCAAGAAGTACGAGGTTCCGGAGACCTTGACCATCATGAAGGCCATGGAGCACTCCGGGTATCAGTACATCCGCGGCTGCGGCTGTCGCGGTGGTATCTGCGGCGCCTGCGCCACGGTGTTCCGGAGAGCGGGGGACTACAAGATCTACACCGGTCTCGCCTGCCAGACGGTGGTCGAACCCGAGATGTACCTGACCCAGATCCCGTTCTATCCGGCGAACCGCGCGACCTATGACTTCGAAACGGTGGAACCAACCGCCGAGACCGTCTACAAGCTCTACCCCGAGCTCTTCCGTTGCGTCGCCTGTAACTCGTGCACCAAAGTCTGCCCGATGGATGTCGAGGTCCTGGACTACATTTCGGCGCTCAAACGCGGCGATCTGACCGCGGCGGCCGAGATCTCCTTCGACTGCATCCAGTGCGGGCTCTGCGCCTCGCGCTGCATGGGAGAGATGGCCCAATACCACATGGCCCAGGTGGCGCGCCGGATCCAGGGCGGCAAGATCGCCCCCAAGGCGGAGCACCTCGAGAAGATGTGCGGCGACATCGACGCCGGTACCTTCACCGTTCGTTGCTCGACTGAGGCCAAGGCCATGACGCGTGGACGAGCTCAAGAAGGTCTACACGGAACGCGAACTGGAGCCCCACATGGGCGCCGACGAATGGACCCCGGCCTCGAGCCACGGTCTCGCCTGAGAGGTTTGAGATGCCCTACACACCCGAACTCAAAGAACTGATCAAGATCGTCGAGAAGACCCGTCCCGAGCGAGTCGCGAAAAAGCGCGCCGGCGAGGAGATCCCGTTCCTCACCCTCGACGAGCGCAAGAAGCGGCTCGACTTCCACCCCGACTTCAAGGAAGAGGGTCGGCGCGAGCTCCAGGTCGGTCCCGTCCAAGGGCTACGGCATCGCGCACGAGATCGCCGATCTCCTCGAGGCCACCAGCCGGGTCGCTCCGGAGAAGGTGAAACTCTCCGAGCCGGCCTACGAAACCGACGTTCTCGTCATCGGCGGCGGCGGCGCCGGGACCTCGGCGGCAATCCTCGCCGCGCAGCAGGGCGCCAAGGTCATCATGGCCACCAAGCTCCGCCACGGCGACGCCAACACCATGATGGCCGAGGGCGGAATCCAGGCCGCATCCAAGGGCCACAAGGACTCGCCGTATTACCACTACCTCGACGTCATGGGCGGTGGCCACTTCACCAACGTCCCCGAACTCGCCGAGACCTTGGTGACCCAAGCTCCCGACGCCATCCGCTGGCTCGAGCACCAGGGCGTCAACTTCACCAAGAAGGCCGACGGCACCCTGGAGACCATCCACGGCGGCGGCACCTCGCGCAAACGCATGCACTACGCCGCCGACATCACCGGCGCCGAGATCATGCGCACCATCCGCGACGAGGCGCGCAACATGGCGGACAAGATCCAGGTGCTCGAGTTTTCGCCCGCCGTCGAGCTCGTCCTCAACGAGCACGGCCAGTGCGCCGGCGCGGTGCTCTACAACATGGAGACCCAGGAGTACTTCGTCGTCAAGGCCAAGGCGGTGGTCCTCGCCACCGGCGGCTGCGGCCGGCTCCACATCCAGGGATTCATGACCACCAACCACTACGGCGCCACCGCCGACGGCATCGTCCTCGGCTATCGCGCCGGGGTGCCGGTTTCCTTCCTGCACACGGTCCAGTACCACCCGACGGGGATCGTCTTCCCCGAGCAGGCCGAGGGCATCCTCATCACCGAGAAGTTCCGCGGCTCGGGCGCCAATCTCGTCAACGTCGAGGGCAAACAGTTCGTCAACGAACGCGAGCCCCGCGATGTCGAGGCCGCCTCGATCATCAAAGAGTGCGTCCACGACGGGCTCGGCGTTCCGACCCCCACCGGCCGCCTCGGGATCTGGCTCGACTCGCCCATGATCGAGGACCTCGCCGGCGAGGGCACCGTCAAACGCGAGTTCCCCGGCAAGTACATCCTCTACAAGCGCTTCGACATCGACATCTCGAAAGAGCCCATGCTCATCTACCCGACGCTGCACTATCAAAACGGCGGGCTCGAGTTCAAGCAAGACGGTACCACCCGGGTGCCGGGTCTCTTCGTCGCAGGTGAAGTCGGTGGCGGGATCCACGGCGCCAATCGGCTCATGGGCAACTCGCTGCTCGACATCATCGTCTTCGGCCGCATCGCCGGTACCTCAGCCTCCCAGTACATTCAGGAAGGCGTCAAGGACGGCAAGCTCACCCTCGAGCACGTCGTCAAGTACAACGCCGAGGTCGCCAAGGCCGGCATCACCGGCGGTCGCGTCGCCCCGGCGATCATCCCCGACTACACCGAGGCCGAGGTCCGCGAGCGCCAGCTCACGTCCAACTACGTCGGCAACGTGCGGTAGACCGAAGGGACAGATCGCGATCCATCACCGGCGGGAGCCTTGGCTCCCGCCGGTTTTGCACATTCCCGAGCCCCGTCGACACATGTTGAGGTACTACGGGTGATACTCGAATAGGTCACGCGGCAGGCGCAACAAGTAAGATGATGAGCAAAGCCGCCCCATAAGAAGAAACCGCCGATGCGCCTCAGATCCAGGTAAGAGTGTCGTTGTTGGTGGTCTAAGTGGTGGATTTCGGTTCCGGTGGTCGAGGTATCGTCGAGGTGGGTCAATGAAAATTTCTATCCGTGACATCCCTCGTGGTCGGCCGACAGCTCGAGGTTGATCGTCGGACCTTCCGCCATCACGATGTAAGTTCCCGTGAGTACGTCCTCGCCAGCCATGTCGGCGGTGTCGTCGCCGTCGGAATGGATGGTCGGCTGGCCGTCGCCTTCCGGGTCGAGACTGGCGCCGATGAAGTGACCCGGGATAATTCGGTGATTCGCACCGTAGTTGAACTCCGTGGCACCGATGGGCACCGATATCGAGCTCTGTGCCGAGCGAAGAATCAAACCGGAGTTGCGAAGGCGACAATGGTTGTGGTGAAATCACGTGAATGATCGATGGACCTGAGGCATGGGAGGAGAGTGCTATGAAAAGAATGGTGTTTGTGATGATCATGGTTGCGTTCTGCGCGGTACTGGCTTCGGCGGAGGTCTTTGATGACAAGAGTGTGAGCCCGGGGCCGTCGAATGTGGGGCTGATGCCCGATGCGGCCGGCGGACCCGACGATTTCGGCTACGTCTTTTCTGACAACGCCGAACCCGCGTGCGCCGACCTCTATACGTTCGTGGACATCTCCACGACCGGGACCGCAGCAGGACTGGCAGGCCAGGACGACGACTATGCCGGACCGTTTCCCTTCGGCTTCTCGTTCGACTTCTATGGCACAGCACAGACCGAGTTCTACGTCGGCTCGAACGGTGTCATCTACTTCTTCGATGACTATCTCGGATTGGGCAATACCTGCCCGCTGCCGGACTTTCAGGGTTACTCCGACATCGACACCTTCATCGCCCTCTACCATGACGATCTCATGATCCAGGCCGACGGCGAGGTCTACTATGAGACCTTTGCGGCCTGCCCGGTCGGCAACGGCGGCCAGTGCACCATCGTCCAATTCTTCAACGCACGCGCCTATTTCGGTGCCGACGGCGACAACATGAACTTCGAGGCTGCGTTCTACGACGACGGCACGGTGGTCCTGCTCTACGCTCAGCCGTCGAACAGCGATGCGGATCAAAGCAACGGCGGCTCGGCCACCATCGGCATCCAGGGCCTGCCCGACCCAACGCCGGTATGGGCCATCGAGTACTCGTGCGACACGGCGTCGTTGGCCAGCGGCCTCGCCGTCGCCTTCGCGCCTCCCGGTGCGACCACCGCCGGTGTGCCGGATGTCTGTAGCCAGCAGGTGACGCCGACCCCGACCCCGACCGGTCCGCAGCCCATTCCCACGAACTCCAACGCCGGATTCATCGTTCTGGTGCTCATGCTCGTGGTCGCGGCCTTCGTGATCATCAGCAGGCGTACGGCCTGAACGAGCGCAACTGGAACTTCGAGGATTTCAGCGGCGCCGGCGACTAGGTTGGACCGAAAACACCGGCGGGAGCCTTGGCTCCCGCCGGTGTTTGTCAGCTTGGATGTCGCCGCCCGTGGTCGACCATCCTGTCGATTTGGCGGTTTCGGAAGTTGGTGTGGATCGGCGATCCCACAGCGAGGGAGACCATTTAGCCCGCACTTCCCACCAGCTGTCCAGCTTCGGCCAACGATCCGCAGCACCCATCCGTGGCACCCATCACCCTTCATCGGCACCGCTCGACCCGAGCACCACGTGGACCTCGTGGTCGCGAGCGTCGTCGGCCAACGGGACGAGGGCATCTGCCGGCAGGCGGGTCCCGTCGAGGCTGACGCTGGTGACCCCCCGGCAGACTCCGTTCGGGTTCTCGACGGTGATCCGGTAGAGCGTTGCGCCATGCCGGTAGGCGATCTCGAAGTGTTTCCACTGCTTCGGAATGCAGGGATCGATGCGGAGGGCGGCGCCACGCTTCTGGAATCCGAGGATCGACTCCAGGCCGAGGCGGTAGAGCCAGCCCGCAGCGCCGGTGTACCAGGTCCATCCCCCCCGCCCCACGTTCGGCGGTTCGGAGTAGACGTCGGCAGCAACGGCGTACGGCTCCACCTTGTACGCGTCCACGTCGGCGCGGTCGCCGGCGTGGTGGATGGGGCTCAGCAGGTTGAACAGATCGACGGCCTTGTCGCCCTCGCCGAGCATGGCGAAAGCCACGGCCGTCCAGATCGCCCCGTGGGTGTACTGGCCGCCGTTTTCCCGGACGCCCGGGAGATATCCCTTGACGTATCCGGGGTCCAATGGGGTCGTGTCGAACGGCGGCGCGAAGAGCAGCACCAGGCGGTCGTCGCGCCGGACGAGTCGTTGCTCGACGGACTCCATGGCGCGGCGCGCCCGCTGCGGGGTCGCCGGCGCCGGAGATGACCGCCCACGACTGCGCGATGGAGTCGATCCGGCACTCGTCGTTCGCCGCCGATCCGAGCGGCGTCCCGTCATCGAAGAAGGCGCGCCGGTACCACTCTCCGTCCCACGCCTCCGCCTCCAGCGAAGCCTGGAGCGATGCGGCCGTGCTCCGCCACCGCGCCGCACGCGTCATCCTCGCCGCGGGAGTCGGCGATGCCGGCGAAGTCCCTCAGGTTCATGAACAGAAACCAGCCCAGCCAGACACTTTCTCCGCGGCCCTCGTGGCCGACGCGGTTCATGCCGTCGTTCCAGTCCCCGGCCCCGATCAAGGGCAGGCCGTGGCTGCCCACCGCGAGGCTGCAGTCGAGGGCGCGCGCGCAGTGCTCGTAGAGCGTCGCCAACTCGTTTGACTGCGTGGGCTCGAAGTACGCCTCCTGCTGGCCCTCCTCCAGGACCGGACCCTCGATCCACGGGACCTCCTCGTCGAGGACCGTCCGATCGTCGGTCATCCGGAGATAACGGACCGCCGCATAGGGCAGCCAGATGCGGTCGTCCGAGATTCGGGTCCGCACGCCGCGGCCGGTCGGGGGGTGCCACCAGTGCTGGACATCGCCCTCGGGGAACTGCCGGGCAGCGGCCCGCAGGAGTTGTTCGCGGACCAGGTCGGGTCGCGCCACCGCCATGGCCAGGACATCCTGGAGCTGGTCGCGGAACCCGTACGCCCCGCCGGACTGGTAGAACGCGGAGCGCGACCACAGCCGGCAGGAGAGCGTCTGATAGAGCAGCCAGCGGTTGAGGAGGAGATCCATCGCCGGCTCGGGAGTCGTCGACCTGCACAGCGCCCAGCACCTGGTCCCAGCCTTCCGGAGACCTCGAGGAGGGCCAAGTCCAGATCCACCGTGCGGTAGCGCTCGACCAGAGACCGCGCCGCTGTCGCGGCTTGCCTCCTCACCGAGCAGGAAGACGACCTCGGTGCGCTCGCCCGGCTCGAGCTCCACCTTCGCCTGCAGGGCGGCGCACGGGTCGAGGCCCGCTCCGGTCTTCCCCGACAGCGCCCGCACCTTCTGCAGCGATGCGCGGGCGCTCGAGGCCGGAGTTGCGGCCCAGGAACTCGAGGCGATCGCCGGTGCAGGAGGTCTGACGCCCGCCCAGGTCGGCAAAGGCAACGCGATCCGCGAACTCCCCGTTCCAGGAATTGCGCGCAAATATGGCACCGGTGGCGGCATCGATCTCGGTGACCACGAATCCTGCGGATTCGCCCCGCGCGACCCCGAGCACCCACTCCGCGTAGGCCGTGACTGAAAGCTCCCGTTTGCGGTTGGACCGGTTGGTCAGGGTGAGGCGGGAGATCTTGACCGGGTCCCGCACCGGGACGAACTGCACGAGTTCCAGCGTGATGCCGTGGGCCGTGTGCTCGAAGCGGCTGTACCCCTGGCCGTGCCGCGCGACATAGGGCGAGGTTTCTTCGCGGATGGGAAGCATGGTCGGTCCCCAGACGAGACCGCTGTCCTCATCTCGAATGTAGAACGCCTCGCCCGGAGGGTCGCTGACGGGGTCGTTCGACCACGGCGTGAGCTTGTTCTCGCGGCTGTTCACGGACCACGTGTGGCCCGAGCCCGCCTCGGAGGTCTGGAAGCCGAAATCCGGGTTGGCCACCACGTTGAGCCAGGGAGCGGGGGTCCACTCGCCCGTGCCCAGGGCCGTGACGTACTCACGGCCGTCCGCCGTGAATCCCCCCAGGCCGTTGAAGAACTCGAGATCCAAAACGGGAGGGGCAACGGCTTCGATCGACCCGCGTGGCGCGCGGTGGCGAGGCGGGACCGGCCCCGGCCTCGACCGCCCCAGCCGCACCACCTGCTCGCTCAGCGAGCCGCGCCGCGCCACGATCTCCACTCGCGCCGCAGCCTGCAGCAGGAGCTGGTCCGCCGCCGGCACCAGGTCGGCCCTGAGCACGAAGACGTCTCCATGTTCCCTGTGCATCTCGTGGCCTGACGCCGACTGGCTGGCTCGCACCATGGTTTCGAGCGACTCCTGGAGCCCCGGAGCGTAGGACGTGGCCTGCGTATTCAGGATCACCAGGTCGGCGGCGATTCCCTTTCGGTACCAGTACTCGTGCGCCCGCACGAGCTGCCTCGCGACCTCTCGTTCCTCCACCGTCTCGATCTCCACCAGCGCGATCGGAAGGTCGCCGGAGATGCCGTAGGCCCAGAGCCCGGACTGGCCGCCGCGGTTCTTCGCCAGCTCCTGGGGCGCCGCACGCAAGGAGGGATCGACGTAGAGCAGCCGATTGGCCAGACGCTGGAAGAGGTGCGCCTCGTCCTGGGTGATCCGCAGGTGGTGCAGCTGGACCTGGGCCTGGGTCCAGGCGAGCGAGCTCGCCCGCTCGAAGGTCGCCGCCTGCCGGTACTTCTCGGCCGCCGCGAGGGCCTCCTCCCGCGACCGTGCGACGAGCGTCGTGAACACCAGGTGGGCTGTCCCACGACCGGCAATCGCCACCCGCTGCCGTAGGCTCACGATGGGATCCAGGACGGTCCCCGCCGTGTTCGAAAGCGGCTCCCCGCCGACCACGGCCAGCGCCGTCCGAACCCCGCGCCCGCGGCCCAGAAAGCGGGCGCGGTCGCTCTCGAACTGCAGCGCGCCGGGCGTCTCCTCCTCGAGCGCGATCAGGTGGGCGAGCCACACCCGGGGCTCGTCCGCCGAGCGCGGGCGTCGGGACGCCAGCAGGGTCCCGAGCCCGGGCACGAACTCCGTCTCCACGAAGAGGTTCGAGAATGCGGGATGGGCCTCGTCGGCGGCCTGCGGCGCCAACACGACCTCGGCGTAGGATGTGACATCGATCTCGCGTGCCCGGTCCTCGAGATTTGTGATTGTCAGCCGGCGGAGCTCGGCGTCGTCCTCCGGAGAGACCACGATCTCGAGAGTGGTCGACAACGACCGGCGCCGCTGCATGATCTTGGCCCGGTCCTCGGAGTAAACCACGTCGTAGGCGTCCGCCTCGGTCCCGCTGGGCTGGTAGCCGGCCGACCAGACGTCACCGCTGTCCGCGTCCCGCAGGTAGATGAACGAACCCCAGCCGTCAGAGGTCGCGTCCTCCCGCCAGCGGGTCACGGCCAGGTTGCCCCAGCGGCTGAAGCCGGCGCCGGCGGCGGTGACCATCACCGTGTAGCGGCCGTTGGACAGGAGGTGGGTGCGGGGCGTGATGTCGTGCGGCGATTCGAAGTGGCGCAGCGTCGGCGGGACGAGGTCTCGGACGAGTGCGGCCACCCGCACCTCCTCGGCCCGCGGCCGGGCCACCGCCACCGCGCGCGGCGTTCGTTCCTGGAGGAGGAGCTCGGCGGCCTGGATCAGCGGCTGGGCGTGAAACCGCCTCCGGGTCACGCCGTCGTGAACCACGTTTCCCAGGGCGACGACGGTCATCCCCTGATGGTGGGCCATGTAGGCCCGGACCACGGCCACCTGGTCCCCCTCCGGCAACCTCGACGGGGTGTAGTCGAGGGCTTCGTAGAAGCCGTAGGCGCCCCGTGCCCCAGCCTCCTCGAGGCGGACGAAATTCTCCACCGCGTCCTTTGGGTCGATCATGGCGGCGAGGGCGGTTGCGTAGGGCGCGACGACCACGTCCTCGCCGAGCCCCCGCTTGAATCCCAGGCCGGGTACGCCGAAATCGGAGTACTGATACGTGAAGTGCACGTCGCGAACGTTGTAGGCCGACTCGGAGACCCCCCACGGGACCTTGCGGTCCTCGCCGTACCGAATCTGATATCCCACCACCAGCCGGCAGCTGAGGTCGAGCAGGCTGTGGGCGGGCTGCCGCATCACGAGCAGCGGCATCAGGTACTCGAACATCGACCCCGACCAGGAGACGAGGGCCGCGCCGCGCCCCACCGGCGTCAGCGCTCGGCCGAGCCGGAACCAGTGCCGGGGTGACACGTCGCCCTTGGCGATGGCGACAAAGCTCGCCAGCCTGGCCTCCGATGCGAGCAGGTCGTAGCAGCTGGGATCGAGCATGCGATCGGCGACGCGGTAGCCGATGGAAAAGACCTTGCGCGAGGGATCGAAGAGAAACCGGAAGTCCATGGCCTCGACCATCGCCTCGGCGCGCCACGCGAGGTCGACCAGGTGGTGCGCGAGGGTCGTTCCCGCCCGCTCGGTCGCGCCCAGACCTTCGAAGATCAGCGCCGCTTCGATGTCCCGGGCGTGGCTCCGGATCGAGCTCCGAACGGCCTTCGCCCAGACCAGAGCCTCAGCCGCGGCCTCGTCGCCGACCTCGTCGGCGAGGGTCGAGGTGATGTCCACGAGCCGTTCCGCCCGGGCCCCGAGCTCTTCAAGGCGCCGGACCCAAGCGGACCCGACGTTCGGGGAGATCGTCAGAAGGGCCGACATCCCTTCGGCGGCCTCGCGGAGCTGTCCCGCCACGATGCCCTGCGCACGCTGCAGAGGCCCGGTCCGCTCCACCGATTCGAGCACCAGGCGGACGGCGTCCCCGATGCCCGACAGGGTTCCGGGGCCGAAAGGAGATTGGCGCGCGAGCTCGCGGCACGCCTGGGCGACGGCGATCAGGTGCCCGGCGAGATTGCCGCTGTCGACGGTGGACACGTAGATCGGCTCCAACGGCCGCAGGTCCCGGGTGTCGTACCAGTTGCAGAAGTGGCCTTGAACCCGGTGCAGCGCGGCCATGGTCTCGAACGTGGCCTCGAGCCGTTCCGCGGTGTCCTGAAGGCCGATCCAGCCGAAGTCGTGGGCGCTCACCGTGCTGAGCAGATAGAGGCCGATGTTGGTCGGCGAGGTGCGGTGCGCCCGGACGGGCTCGGGGTCCTCCTGGAAGTTGTCCGGTGGCAGTGCGTGCTCCTCGTCGTCGACGAAGGTCTCGAAGAAGCGCCAGGTGCGGCGGGCGACGAGCCGCAAGAAGCCCGTCTCCCGGGCGGACAGGGCCGATGACGCCGCGACCTTCGAGGGCGTGCTGATGCGCAGAGCGAGGGCGGGCGCAAGCACCCAGAGGGCAATGAACGGAGCCGCCACGGGCAAGGCATCCGGCTTGAGCACCACGCACAGCGCGCCGGCCCCCAGGGCAACCACGACGCCCCAGCGGAGGTCGCGGTAAAAAGCCCGCAGCGTCAGCGTGGCCCCGAAACCCGCCTGCGCAGCCGTCACCCACTCGAGGAGGTTCTGCCGCGTCAGGTAGATCCGCCGGATCGTGCGCGCCACGGCATCCGCCATCAGACACGCCTGATCGGCGAGCATGGTGAGGGCGAGCACCGTCTGCGACGAGGCGACGAAGATGTCGCGGACCACCGCGCGCAGGTGGCTTCGCTTGGAGATCCGCGACCGCCGCGGCGTCAGGTTGTCGAGGACCGGGATGAAGGCCGGCACCGCGATCGAACCCACGATCAGAGAGGCCCAAACGAGCGCAGGGACACCGGGCAGAGTCCAGGCGGCCACCGACACCAGCAGCGACGACGGCGCGACAAGGCTTCGGCGGAGGTTGTCCATCATCTTCCACCGACCCTCGATTGGAATACGGGCCGACTGCTTGCGCCCGGCGGCGTCCCGCGCGCGGCCCAGAATCCACGGCAGGAGCTGCCAATCGCCCCGCACCCACCGGTGGTTGCGGCGGGCAGCCACCTCGTAGTTTGTGGGAAACTCCTCGAAGAGATCGACATCGGTCAACAGCCCCGCGTGCGCGAACACGCCCTCGAAAAGGTCGTGGCTGAGGAGTGCGTTCTCCGGGACCTTCCCCTCCAGCGCGGCCTCGAAGATGTCGACCTCGTAAATGCCCTTGCCCGTGAACGAGCCCCCCTCGAAGAGGTCCTGGTAGACGTCGGAGATCGCGGCCGCGTAGGGGTCCACGCCGCCGGGGCCGGAGACGATCCGTTGGTAGGCCGTGCTTTGGGGCCCGGTCGGCAGTGACGGCGTGATCCGGGGCTGCAGGATCCCGTAACCGTCGACGACGCGCCCCTTCCGTGGCTCGAAACGCGGCCGGTTGAACGGGTGCGCGATCGCGCCGATAAGACGATAGGCGGTCCTCTTGGGAAGTCGGGTATCGGCATCCAGGGTGATGACGAAGCGAACCCCCTCGGGCACCGCGGGCGGCTGTCCGTTGATCGGCACGAACGTGGTATCCGCCGCGCCGCGCAGAAGGCGGTTGAGCTCGTGGAGCTTGCCCCGCTTCCTCTCCCATCCGATCCACTTGCCTTCACCCTCGTTCCACAGGCGGCGCCGGTGCAGCGCGAAGAACCTCGGCCCCCCTCCGGATGGGCCCTCGTAGGTGTCGTTGAGGCGCGCGATCCCGTCGACCAGGGCGGCGAGGAGCTCGTCGTCTCCGGGACGGTGTTCGCGGCTTGCGTCCGTCCAGTCGGAAAGCAGGGCAAAGTGGAGGTGCCCTTCGGAGTTCGCCAGGAAGTGCACCTCGAGCCGCTCGAGCTGCTCGTCGATGTCGGCCCGGCTGGTGAGAAACGTCGGCACGACGACCATGGATCGAAGCTCCGGAGGCACGCCCCGGGAGAGCCCGAGCTTGGGGTGCAGCCGGGGCTCAACGAGCATCGTCACCAGACGATGAACCAGGGCGACCGCGATCTCCGAGGCGGGAACGACGCCCAGGATCCCCAGCAGGACGACGACTGGGAGGGCGGCCCCGGCCGCCCAGGTCAGGAGCAGGAAGGGGGAGAGCAGGATGGCGGTGAGGCCGGCAATCGCGCTCAGGTAGCCGATGATCGCGTGCGCACGATAGAAGCGGCGGAGTCGGATTCGCACCGGAACACGGAAGCCCAGACGTTTCTCGAACGCCAACCGCCCCTGCGACAGGAGGTAGAACGCAGGGTGCTCCTCGGCACGCCGGCGATCCGCTGCACGCGCCGCGGCGCCCTCCGGAGGGGCGGGCGCGGCCTCGTTCGCCCCCCCGCTGCCGGCACCAGCGTCCGGCGAGTCTTCCGCACCCGCGTCACGGGCCAGGCGCAGGGCCTCCTGTGCCACCTCGAGCTCCGAATGCTCCGAGCACCGGGAGAGTAGCTCGATCTGGGCGCGGCACCTGATCCGCGTCTCGGAGTCCATCTCTGCGAACCCCGGGACCGCTCGGAGGGTCTCGTCCACCAGGCTGACGGACTCGAAAAAGCCGGTCCAGTCGACCGAGGACATCCACTGCATGCTGGTGATGATGTTGCTGACGGTGACGTTGGCCGCGCCCTGGGCATGCTGCTCGCGGGCAACCACAGCGTCGGCCGACGACGCCTGGGCGCTCAGCATCTCGTTGAGCCGGTCCAGGACCGGTACGACCGAAGGGTCCTGGTCACGAAGCCGCTGAAAGAGCTGCATCGCGAACGCGTCGGCCAGGGGGCCGTCGCCAAGGCGTCGCAGTACGTCCTTCACCGGTTCCACCGGCCATCCGCTGAGGCCCAGCAGCCGGTCCGCCAGCTCGTCGGCTTTGGCCCGCGCCTGACGCGAGCGGACGATCAGCTGTGCCAATCGCCGCAGATTCTCCACCAGGACCACTCTGAGATGGATGGCGATCGCCCAGCCCTCGCCGATGGTCAGTGGCTGAACGCGCTGGTAGCCGCGAACGAATCGCTGCAGCGTCTCGAGTTGGAGCCGGCTGTCGGTGTGAGCCACGTAGGCCCAGGCGAGCCCGTAGACACAGGGGTGCCCCGCGAGGTGGCCCTCCGCGATCTTGGGCAGCAGGCGGTAGTAGCCCTTCGGGAGGTGGTCCCGGATGTCCCGGATCTGTTCGTCGACGGTGTGGAAGTTGTCGAGGAGCCACTCAGCGGCAGGTGTGATCTCCCTCTTCTCCCGCACCGTCTCGGCAGTGGCCCGATAGGCGGCCAGCAGGACCCGCGCGTTGTCATCGATTCGGGCGAGGAGGTTCAGTCCTTTGGAGGGCTTCGCCGTCGCACGCTGGGCCGCAGCCAGGCTCTCGGCGTGCTGCTCCAGGCGCTCCATGCCGAAGATCTCGGCGCGGATCGGGTCTTCCCGCACGGGTGGAGCGCCGATGAAGGTTTCGGAGGCGTTCACCCCGAGCTCGGGGTCCGGAACGCCTCGGGCCAATGGGGGAGGCGTCCGTCCGTCCCTCTGGTTAGCTTCGGGCCGTCTTCCCTACGGACGAGGTCTACTGGATTGCGGGGCTCCCACCCGCTGCGCGGGTGGGACACATCGCCGGCGACCGGGACGGACCTGAGCGGGATGCTCTCATTCTGCATCAGAGTCGTTCTCCTCCGGCGCCTTGGGAGGAATCTTGCCTTCACTCGGCTGTTGATGAACCGCTGCATGACGTCTTCTCCCCCCGGGTGTCGATTCGGCGACATGTCGACGATGACGGTGTCCGCCTCCAGGGCTGTTCCACCGCCGCTCGTAGGGCTACCGGCACAGCGCGGCGCGCACCTCCGACAGGTTGCCCTCGATGCCGGCGATCTCCCTGCTGATGACCTTCCTCTGGTCGGACATCGCCGTCACGCCCTTGGCGTCACCGAGCTCATCCAACTGTGCTTCCATCCGGGCGAACTCGGCGGCGGAGCCTCGCAGGGTGGCGAGCCGTCCCAGCGCCTCGCGAAAGCCGCCGCTGAGGTTGTCGATCTCATCGGCACGATCATTGTCCCCAGCAGCTCGATAGTGGCGGGCGGCTTCGGGAAGCTCCAGGCTGCAGGCCAGCAGCCGGCCGAGCTGGCCGTGAATGCGCGTCGCCAGCCCAGCCTCGGGTGCGGCGCCGAGCGCCGCGCGCAGGTGGACGATGGCCTCCCCGTTGTGGTCGAGGGCCGCCAGGGTACGGCCGAGATCGAATTGGGCGGTGGGTTCCTGTGGCCTGCTCTCGACCGCAGCGCCGAACCAGCCGGCGGCGGCCTCGTACCGGCCCGCTGCGAAAGCTGCCTCTCCGGCCAATAGGGTGTTCTCGTAATCAGGTGAGGCTGTCGCCAGTTCATCGGCGATCTCGCATGCGCGGTCGTAATAGCTCGCTTTGAGTTCGCCATCCCCGGCGTCGGCCGCCAGCGCCATGGCGGCGATGACCGCCGAGCGGCCGCTTGCGCGGTCGGCGGGGTCGAGGTGGAAGGCTCGAGTCAAGTCGTCGAGGGTCGCCGTGCGATCACCCATCGCCTTGTGGGCGGCGGCGATCGCGCGGTTCAGGGCGGCACTGTTCGGGTCGTCAGCGAGATACGTTTCGAGCAGCGCCACCGCGTCGGCTGCGCGATCCTCCTCGATCAGGCAGGCCGCCTGCATGCGCGCGACTTCAGCCTTCCACTCCGGGGGCAGACCGTCGAGGTCGAGGCCGTCGAGCAGCTCGCGCGCCTCGGCGTAGCGGTCCACCGTCATCAGCGCTCGGCCCAGGGTCACGGTGTTGGTGGGGTCGTCGGGACCCAGCTCGACGGCGGTGCGGAGGTTTTCAAGCGCTTCGTCGTACTCCTCCATGGCGAGCTGGCAACGGCCCAGCATGAGGTAGCCGGAAGGCCAGTTGGGGTTCGACCCGACCGTCTCCTGGAAGTGAACCGCAGCTTCCGCAAAGCGGCCCTCGTTGTAAAGCTGGCGACCGGCGTTCCAGTCGGCGGCGACAGGTCCGGTTGCCAACACGACAACCGCCGCCAGCGCGGTGATCACGAGAACTCTACGCAACGGAATCATGGGTCCTCCCCGTGGGAGGCGCCGCCCACCGCGGCGGATCCGACCCAAAGAAATGGTGTGTCGAGTCATGATCGATCTCCTCTTCTGAGAATGCCCCTCGCGGCGGCCTACCCGGCGATGCCGCCGGCTCAATCGAAAGGAGTCGGGGTCGGCTCGTTGATCTTGTCGGTGGCGTCGTCGACGACTTCTTCGACCTTGTCGGCGGCGTCCTCGGCGGCGTCCTTGGCCTTGTCGGCGGCGTCCTCGACCGCCTCGCCAGCGTCCTGCACGGCGCGGTCCGCCTTGTTGCCGAGGCGCTCGAGAGGCCCCTTCTTGCGGCAGCCCCCGCTCAAAGAGATGAGCCCGATGGCAATGACCGCCATGATGAGGGTCCGAAAGATTCTTTTTGGTGCTCGCATGAGTGCCTCCTTGAGACTGTTGTATTTGTTGCTGGGCTCCGGCGTCGCCGGTTGCCCACAAGATCCCGCGGTCGAAAAACCGAGTCTTCGGGTCGTCGCGACGCGCAGACCCTCTTGTACGAGTCTGTTTCTAAGGTAGTCCCGAGGAAACCCCTGGGGAAGCGCACTTTCTACGTGGGGAAGAAATCGTGAGACAGGTAGAAACTACCCGCTCGGCACGTCGGCGGGAGGTGATATTCTGATCCCAGAGTATCCACCAACCCCTGGCGACCCTCAGCGCTCGCACGGCGATGGGCGCGTGCATTAGAGGTGTCGGCGGTGCCTGTCACGGCTCGAGGAAGGTCTGGTGAGCACGTCACAAACCCGACCAAGGAAAGGCCAACGGCCGCAGCGAGGAGGTCGCCGCGCTGCTGACGGCGGCGCGCGCGGTGCTCGAGAACCGCGCCTTCACCGACGCCGCACGAGCGATTCTCGATGCGTGCAAGACGATCCTCGGCGCCGATGCCGGTTTCGTGGCCGTGCGCGCGGCGGGCGGAAAGGACCTCGAGGTCGTGCTCCTCGATCCCGGCAACCTCGAGCTCGACGCCACCGCGCTTGCCGGCGCCGCTCGACCGCCTGAGCGCCCGCGCCGCGAAATCCGGCCGGACCGTCTTCGCCAACGACCTGGCGAGGGGCTCGTCGAGTGCATCCCCACGCGACCCGGTGATCGTGCGGTTCTGGACAGCGCGCTGCTCGCGCCGATCATCATCGCCGGCGACGTGGCTGGGCTCCTCGGCCTGGTCAACAAGCCCGGGGGCTTCTCTGCGGCCGACTCCCGGCTCGCCGAGGTCTTTGCCGAGATGGCTGCCGTGGCGATGCTCAGGAGCCGCACCGTCAACGGCCTCGAGAAGAACCGCACATGCCCTCGAGAGGGAGGTGCGCGAGGGCGCCACGCACCTGCGCCAGGCCGAGGAGATGTTCAAGACGCTGGTCGAGAACCTGCCCGACATCATCGCGCGCTTCGACCCGGACCTGCGGCACCTCTACGTCAGCCCCGCGGTTCGAGCGTCACCGGCCGCCGACCCCGGGACTTCGTGGGCAAGACGAACCAGGAGCTGGGAATGCCGTCCGAGCTGATCGAGCCGTGGGACGCAGCCCTGCGGAGGGTCTTCGCGACCGGACGGCCCGAGATGCTCGAGTTCGCGTTCCCGGCCCCGGAGGGGACGCGACACTTCGACTGCCGGATCGTCCCGGAACGCGGGCCGGACGGCGCCATCGCGTCAGTGCTGAGCGTTGCCCGGGACGTCACCGACAGGTGGCTCGCGTACGAGGCCGAGCGGCGCGCCCGGGCCAGTGCCGACGCACTCCGCGAGGCGACCGTGGCGCTCACCCGCAGCCTCGACCGCGAGACCGTGCTGGTGACCCTGCTCGACCGCCTGCGAGGATTGTCCCGTTCGACCGCGCCAGCGTCATGCTCCTCGAGGAGGCGTCGCGGGTCTCCGTGCGGGCCGTCTTCGACGGCGACCGCGTGGTTCCCCTCGCGCCCGAGGAGCAACTCGGAGTTCGACCCGACCGATCATCCGATCGTCCACGGCATCCTGACGACCGGCACGGCGGTCCTGATCCCCGACGTCCGCGCCCACCCCGACTGGAGCTTGCCGGCCGATCGCTCGTCCGAGGCGAGCTGGATGGGGGTTCCGCTGTTCGCGCGGGGCGACGTGGCCGGGTTGTTCTCGCTGTCCAAGCGCGAGGCCGGCTACTTCAACGAGGAGCACGTGAAGCTGGCCGAGGCGATGTCGTCGCAGGCCTCGGTCGCGGTCGAGAACGCGATTCTCTTCGAGCAGATGCAGGCGGCGACGGTGCGCATGCAGTCGCTCTCGCGCCGTCTCGTCGAAGCGCAGGAGAACGAGCGGCGCACGATCGCCCGGGAGCTTCACGACGAGGCGGGTCAGGCCCTGGCATCGCTGCGCTTCGGGCTCCGCCTGCTGGAGCGGGAGATCGACGAGGGCGGCGATGTCACCGGACGGGTGGCGGAGCTCGTGCAGAGGACCGATGCCGTCATCGACGGCCTGCACCGACTGGCCGCGGACCTGCGACCGGCGAGCCTCGACCACCTGGGGCTCGAGGCGGCCCTGCGCCAGTACTCGCGGTCGGCCGGGTCCGAGTTCGGGCTCACGGTTCGCTTCAAGGCGCGCGGGTTCACGGGCGAGCGTCTCCCGACGGCGGTGGAGACGGCTCTCTACCGGGTGGTCCAGGAGGCGATGACCAACGTCGTGCGCCACGCCCACGCGACCCGGGTCGACGTGCTGGTGGAGCGTCGCGGCGACCGGGTCATGGTGATGGTCGAGGACGACGGCGTCGGGTTCGAACCGGACAGCGGTCGCAAGCGCGGCGAGGATCACCTCGGCCTCCTCGGCCTCGAGGAGCGGGCCGAGGCCCTGGGCGGGACCCTGACGGTGGAGAGCGCGCCCGGGGCAGGGACCACAGTCGTGGTGGAGGTGCCGATTGCCGATCCGCATCCTGATCGCTGACGACCACGCCGTCGTCCGTTCCGGCCTCCGGGCGGTGCTCGAGGCCGACCCCGATCTCGAGGTCGTCGGCGAGGCGGGCGACGGCACGGAGACGCTGCGCCTGGTCGAGACGCTGCACCCCGACCTGGTCCTGCTCGACATCACCATGCCCCCCGACGACGGCATCAAGACCGCGAAGCGGCTGAAGGAGAAGCACCCGGAGGTCATCGTGCTGTTCCTCACCATGCACGAGGACGAGAGCCTGCTGCACGAAGCGCTGCGCGCCGGCGCCGCCGGCTACGTGATCAAGCGGGCCGAGGAGTCCGAGATCATCCAGGCGATCCATGCGGCGCGTCGCGGCGACATCTACGTCCACCCGGCGATGACCCGCGCGCTCCTCCAGCAGCCGGTCACGACGGAGCACCGGCGCGGCTCTCAGCCTGAACAGCTGACCCCTCGCGAGCTCGACGTCCTGCGCCTGCTCGTCAAGGGAAACACCAACCGGCAGATCGCCGACCTGCTCGGCCTCTCGGTGCGCACCGTCGAGAACCACCGCGCCAACCTGATGGGCAAGCTCGGGCTGGTCAGCCGGGTCGAGCTGGTGAACTACGCCGAGGAGCACGACCTGCTGTGACCGGATTTCAGATCCCGGCTGCGCGGTTCGTCTCGAGCGATCCGGCCGTCCTGCCTCGGTCAGCTACAGCTCCGACAGCCGCACCAGTTGCTTGCCCCGGCTTTTCCCCCGCAGCATCCGGATGAAGGCCTGCGGTGCGGCCTCGATGCCGTGGGCGATATCCTCCCGGTACTTCAGCTTCCCCTGCTTCAACCATGTGGCCAGTTGCTCGAGGCCCTCGGGGAACCGCTCGGCAAAGCCGGAGATCAGGAACCCCTGCACCTTTGCCTGCTTGACGATGAGCTGGCCCAACCAGCGCGGGCCGGTCTCGGGCATCGGTCAGGTTGTACTGCGAGATCTGTCCGCAGACGGAGATCCGCGCTCTCGAGTTGATCAGTTGCATGACCGCGTCGGTGACGGTCCCGCCGTCGCTGTCGAAGTAGATGTCGATGCCGGCGGGGCAGAGCTCCTCGAGCGCGCTACAACAGTCCGCCACGGTCCTGCAGTTGAACGCGGCGTCGAAGCCGAGCTCGTCGAGCAGCCACGAAGTCTGGGTATCCGAGCCCGTCACCCCAACGACCCGACAACCCTTGATCTTTGCGATCTGACCGACAATCATCCCCACCGGGCCGGCTGCCTCGGACACGACAACCGTCTCGCCGGGTTGTGGGTCGGCGATGTCGAGCAGGCCGAAGAACGCCGTCAGCCCGGGCAGGCCAAGCACCCCGAGAGCCGTCGAGATCGGCGCGAGGGTGGGGTCGATCTTCCTCAGCTCGCGCCCCGGAGCGACGGCGAATTCCTGCCATCCCAGCGTCCCTTCGACGGTGTCGCCGGCCCGAAACGCGGGGTCCAGCGACTCGACCACGAAGGCGACGGCGCCGCCGCTCACGACCTCTCCGATGCCGACGGTCCCGGTATCGGATCGGGCGTCGCTCATCCGCTCTCGCAGGCCGGGATCGAGCGACAGATAGACCGCTCGCACCAGCACCTCGCCGTCGGCAGGCGAGGGCAGGGGAGAGTAGACGAGGTGGAAGTCCGACACCTCGGGGAAACCCACCGGCCGTGAGGCGAGGGTGATCTGCCTGTTGATCACTGTCATCGTGGCCGTCCGATCCTGGGCTCACTACAAGGAGCGTCGAATCTCGCTCCTCGGACCGAGCGCCCCAACACCACGGCGCCCCTAGCCCTTCCTGGGCACGAACAGAAGAGCGCCGCCGACCACGATCGCGCCGACTCCGGCCCACACCGGGATGTTGACCGTTTCCTTGTCCGTAATCGAAATATCGATCGGTCCGATCTTGGTGTCGTGGGTCGACTTGGTGTAGGTGATGCCGCCGTACACGAGGCCGATAGTGCCGGCGGCGATCAGCAGAATTGCCACGATCTTGAGTGCGCTCACGTTGTCTCCCTTGTCCGAACTCCGGCAGAGTCGGTACCGGCAGCACCGGACCTGCGACTCGACGCGGTCGAGGCGCGTGTTGAGGACCTCGAGGACCCGGCCGCCCGTTCGGCATGGCACGGATCCTCATCAGAGTTTGTCTTCACCGGAACGGCGCCCACCGTCGCCCGACGACCTCGTCACCGGCGGAACGCGCTAGACGACGCGCCTTCCGGAGACGAGTTGCACGACCAGGATGATCACCGCCACCACCAGGAGGAGGTGGACCAAACCGCCCATCGTCGTCGAGGTGACCAAGCCGAGCAACCACAGTACGAGAAGAATGACCAGAATCGTCCAGAGCATCACAGACCTCCAGTCCCGCCGAGCCCAGGATCTCCCAGCGCCGACGGTGAGTTGTTTCATGCATCCTTGACGCCTACCGGCGCCGTACGTCCTGCCCGGAGCGCCGGGCGTGCGTGGCCTCGCCGCTCTCGCGACGAAAGCTAGTCATCGATGACGAACGTCACCATCATGTTGACCTGGTACTCGGTGATGAGCCCTTCCTTGACCCGCACCTGCTGTTCCTTGATCCACGCGCTTCGCACGTTGCGAAGGGTCTTGTTCGCCCTCGCGATGCCGTGTTCGATGGCATCCTGGAAGCTCTTGGTCGAGGTCGCGCTGATCTCGGAGACCTTTGCTATTGACATCTCATCCTCCATTCCTGGTATTTCCTGGTTCATGATTTCCGGCAGCCTCGCAGCTGAGTGAGGGCCAGGCCTGCCGACGGTCGTGCCCTCGAGCTCGCGTCCCGGCCGCCGCCGGGGAGCACGAGGGTGATGCCCGGCAGCGGGTCGCTACCTCCGCCGGGAGAACAGATGGATGATCGCCACGAAGAGTGCGGCACCGATGATCGACCACAGGACCGGGAAGGGGTGCCCGCCGATGTTGACCATGAAGGGCTCAGGGAGCTTGAGCATCCCGGCCACCCAGGGCCCGAGCAGGGCGCCGATGAAGCCGAGAACGATCGAGACGATCAGCCCGCCGCGAGTGCTCCCCGCGATGGCCTTCCCGACGGCGCCGCACACCGCGGCGATCACGATGAGAATCAGAAGAGCCGGAATCGAAATTGTCATGTCAACGTCCTTTCTTCAGTCGCCGACGGTCGGTGTCCCGAAGTTGAGGCGGGGGAAGTACCTGCGTAGCGCCTCCATGACTTCGAGGACGGCGTCGTTGGATCCGGAGTCACGACGGCTGTCCTGGAACCGGTACGTGTCGCCCTTGACGATCTTGAAGTTGATCTGGTGGCAGAAGTTCCCGGAGGATCCCGCCTCGCAGGTGAACCACACCTTGTCGATACCCGTCGTCTCGAACTGGAAGCTCCCATCCGAGCCACGGCTGTCCTCCCACCCGAGGGTGTCTCCGTCGATCTCCAGGCGACCCGGGTGGTTCTTTTTCGTCCACCCCCAGAGTCCCTTCTTCACCAGGACCAGGTCGTTGAAGATGAGCTCGGAAGGATTGGTGGCAAGCGCGTTGGCGGGCGCGCTCGGCGCCCCGGTACTCGTCGCCATCAAGGTCGCGATGATCGTTTCTTGGGTGCCATTCTGTTTGAGGTAGAGAAGATCGTTGACCGAGAGGTTGTACGCCTGCTCTGATTGCCTCACCTGCTCGATGACGATGGCCTCGGACATCCCGGACTCGATCAGGCTCACCAGATCGACCAGGCGGGCATCGTCGGGCTGGAGCGGCACGGGCGCCGGCGGCGGCGAGGGGACGCGGTCCCAGACCGCGGTGATGACCGCTTCCGGCACGCCTGCATTTCGCAGCGTGACGATGTCGGCAGCCGTCATGGCGACGGTGTTGGCCGGGTTGTTGACCATGGAGATGATGCCGTGGGCCGGGGCGCCGGACCTCTGGGCCGACAGGATGGAGTCGACCGTCAGTTCGGCTGCGCCCGCCGCCACAGCGCCGAGCGCCAGCAGCGCCACTCCGAGAAGAGTGCCGATGATTGAGCGTTTCATGAGATGCCTGCCTTTCTGTGTAGACATCTTGAATCTAGTCTCCGGAATCCCTCCCGGTAAGCGCAGTTACTACCCGAGATCAGGAGATCGACATAGGTAGAAACCACCTCTTTGCCATGGCTTCCGCAGGATTTTTCCTGCCGAGGGGGATCGAGAGTCGTCTACTCTCGTCATCCACAGCCGTGACCTGGAAGCGCTTCAGCCGGCCGTGTTCGGCACCGAGCGCAGGCGCGAGATCACGTCAATGGCTGGTTTACTTCTGGACCCAGCTTCCGTCGGGTAGCTGGATCCAGTCGCCGGGGTGCGCGTTCTCGCGCAGGGTCTCGGCGTAGGTGGCGCGGATCTGCGGCAGCTGGGCGAGATCGACGTTCTTGGCCGCGGCGATCTCCTTGAACAGCTGCTCACGGTCGGCGTTCTCGTCCTTGACCAGCTTCTGCACGTCGGCCCGCTCCTTCAGCCCCTGGATCGCATCGAGGTTGCGGACCTCGAGCAGCGCCTGGTTGCTCTCGCCGATCACGCCCTTCGCCTTGAGATCGTTGACCGCCTCGAGCCGCGTGGCGCGTGAGTCGATGATCTTGCGGATCGCCGGGTTGGTGATCTCGGGCGCCGCGACCTCGTCCTGGGCCGCGTACGCAGTGGTCGCGCCGAGGGAGAGGATGTACGAGAGCAGGCTCTCCGACCTGCCTTCGGTGGACTGGGCGACCGGCGTCGGCGTCGGATCGGGTGCCGGCGCCGCCTCGCCCGCCGCTGTTTTCTGGACCTCGTCCTCGATCTGCTGCGACAGCTCCTTGACCGCCGCCTCGGGGAAGTAGACGTTGATGGTGATGCACGCCGCCAGCAATGCGGCGCACCCGAGTCCGATCGCGATCGAGCGTTTCATCTTCATGTCCTCCGTTCGGGGAAACTCACTCAAGGTTGCGGTGTCACGGTCGTTACGTCAAGGGTGCCGGAGGCGCTCGATCATGGTCCGGAACGACACCGTCATGCCCGGTTGGACGTTGACGACGTCGAGCCGCAGCGGAAACCTGCCCTTGACGAACAGCTCCCGATCGCCCCGCCGCTCGAGACCGCGCAGCAGGAAGTGGTCCTGCGACAGGGCCATCTCGATGCCGATCCCCCGGTACGCGTAGCTGTCGATGAAACGGCGGAGGCCGCTGTCGAGGAACCCGAGGCCGCTGCCCGTGCCGACGATGGCGATGTTGTTGACCGCCTTCAGCGAGATCCGCTGCGGCACGCCCTCGCGGGGCACCGACCGGAGGCGGCCGCGGAACCGGACCGGGACGTCGCGGAAGATCTCACAGTCGACGAGCTGACCCTCGACGATGCCGCTCATCGTGCCGAAATCGAATGTCCGGGTGACCAGAGCGAGATCGATCTCCTGCCAGTCGGCCGAGAACTTCAGGCGAGGATAGCGGGTGAGGAGATCGGAGCCGGCGATGTCGCGCATCGTCACCGTGCCGCCGAACACGGCCAGCTCGCCCGTCCCGTCCACCGTCAGGATGCCGTTGCTGTAAAGCACGCGAGGGAAGCGGCCCGTCACATCGCCCTCGAGCGGCGGCAGCCCGAGCGTCCGCGACACCTCCGCGAGGCTGATGCGGTGCAGCCCGACCGCGGCCGTCAGATGGCGACTCGATCGCGCCAGGTCGGCGAACCCGGCGTTTTCGAGCACGACCTCGCCGCCGAAAACCGGGAAATGGAGGCCACCGACCATCGTCACGGAGTCCCCGAGCACGACGAGCTCGGTCGCGGTCGCCGCCAGCTGCACCCCGCCCACGGTCGCGCGGTCGAATTCGAGCGAGCCCCGGTGCGCCTCTCCCGCCTCCACCGTGCCGTCCTCAGCCCAGCCGAGGTCGACCGGAAGTTGGATCTGGAGATTCTCCACGCTCGAGCCGTCATCCGCGGAACCGATCGACAGCCCGTCCAGCCTGATTTCCCCCGTCGCGGTCGCCACCTCGCCGACGGTGCCGCTCAACTGCGTCCGCAACTCGCCGCCCTCGAGTCGAAGGCTTCCCGCAGCGCCGAGCGTGCCCTGAAACGGCACCCCGACGTAGCGCTCCCAGAACCCACCGATGTCCGCGACCGTGAGCGTTCCCTCCCAGGCGGGCGGTGCTCCGGCGGCGATCCGAAGCGTTCCTGCCAGGGCGGCCTGGGGCGGCAGCTCGAGCTGCACCGTCACCGTCGCGTCGCCGCCCGAGCTTCGATTCGCGTCGACGTCCACCACCGCCTGGCGGTCGGTGAAGTCGGCGTAGTGCGTTCCCCACAGGAGCTGGAATCCGCCCAGGGTGGCGGCGACGTTCGCCCTCAGGCTGCCGCCCGAACCGGCGACGCCCTTCAGCTGTGCCGTCGCTTCGAGCCCTTCCACCACGCGGCTCCCGTCAGCCGCGCTGAGGCCCGCTCCCGCCACCTCGATGGGACCGGCGAAGCTCCACCCGGCGGTGTCTCTCGTCGCCTCCAGCTCGAGCGTCACGCGCCCGGAGGCGTTGGCATCGCTCAGCGAGTCGCCGACAACCGGCGCGACAAGCGGCAGCCAGCCGCTCAGGTCGTCGACCCGTACCGCCAGCCGGGCGGTCGCGGCCGTGGCCGTCTGCCAGGTTGCCTCGAGCCGAGCGGTGCCCAGACTGCCGGCGTCGACGACCACCTGTCGGAGCCGGGCCGCGCCTCGTTCCAGGTCCAGGGTCGCCGACGCCTGCAGGACAACCGGCACCGGGTCCAGGGGATCGACCGCGACGATCAGCAGGGTGTCGGGCACCTCGAGTTCGATCGTCGGTTTGGCGCGCGTCCACGCAAATCGGGCGACCGGGTGCTCGCCGGAGAGCCGCCAGCCGGGCGGACCCCCGTCTGCCGCCCCGCCCGGGCGAACGGCGAGATCACGAACCCACACCTCTCCGGATACGGTCGGCGCCGTGAGGCTGCCGCCGAGCCGTCCACTGGCCGCCACCTCGCCCGCCACAACCAGGCCGCTCGGGAATCAACGCTGCTGCATCCGGAGCGAACCGGTCCACCAGTGGTCCGAGATCGCCGCCGCTCCAGCTCCAGCGTGCGTCGAGCGGCGCCGGTGTCCCGAGCGCTGCTGTGCCCGTCACGTCGAGGTCGCCCGCCGCGGCGGTGGCCAGCCTCAAGGAGCCGGAGAAGGGGCGACCTTCGGCGGCCAGCTCGACGCTCGCCGCGACCGTCGTCGGGAGCAGGGCGTCGAGCATCGGCGCTTGGCGCGGTCTCGGTGGGCGGCCTCGCGATCCGGCCGGTGAGTTCGATCCGCCCGGTCGGGGCCCCGGCCCCGCTGATCCGGACCTCACCCTTCCCCGCGAGGTTGCCGCGGAGGGGCAACGAACCGGCGATGTCGAGATCATGGGCCGTGACATCGACGGCCAGCCCGCTTGCTCGGATCGCCGTCGACCTCGAGGTCGATCGTGCCGCCGACCACGCTCCAGCCCGGGGGCAGATCGAGCGGCGGGATCGACCAGGCGGCGGCGTCGATCTCGTTGGCCAGCGCCCGCAACCACGTCACCCGCCACGGCGACGTCGCGAGCGTCGCCTCGATTCGCGCCTCACCGACCGACGACAGCGACGGCACGAGCTCGACGTGAAGGACACCCGGCGCCTCCTCGACCACGGTGCCCTCGAGCCGCGCCACGGCATCCACCGGCCGACCCGCCAACGAAATCCGGTCGACACGAGCACTGAGTGCGAACCGCGGTTCGTCCGCAGCCAGACGAAGCTCGCCGACAAGGCCGTCGGCGTAAGTGTGCCGCACGCCGTCGGGCACGTCGAGGCCGGCCAGCCGGAGCAGGGGTTCGAGCTGCAGCCGTTCGCCGGTGAACGTCACGGTCCCGGCCGGCACGAGTCCGACGTCGTTCAGGTCGGCCGAGAAATCGACGATGCTGTTACCGTCGGGCGAGAGCACCGTGACGCGACCGGCAGCGATTTCGAGCCGCGCCACCTCGGGATTCATCTGCGGTCCACCTGCAGTCGGCCACACCGCGCCGGCAGCCGGGTCCACCACGATCTCGACGCCGATCAGCCGCAGGGACTCGAAAACGGCCGCCGGCCATCTCGCCGACGGCACCCCGGGCCGCGATCTCGGCGATGCGGATCTCCCGCAGACCGGGCGCGGTGTGCATTCGAATCACGACGTCCCCGAGCCGGACCGCGCTCAGGCCGTCGATGTGCAGGCTGCCGACCGCGACCTCGGCATCGAGGCGCTCGGCCAGCGCCGACTGCACGATCCGGCGGGGCTGATCGCGTGCCAGCCACAGGCCGATCGCGACCGCTGCAGCCGTCACCACAACGACGGCCGCGAGGAGTCTCACCTTTCGCATGGTGGACTCATGATAGACCCATCGTGAATGTCGCCACGCTTCGCGATGGCCCGATGATGTGCGATGGCACAGTCCGTGCCGCCCTTCTTGTGCCGTGGCACGGTTTCCGCTCGCCCTTTGACGCGCGTTGTCCGCGACTCGCGGCGTCGAATCGGATGATCCGGTAGCGGTTTCACGGATTGGATCGAACTCGAAAGAGCCCGCGAGGGTGAGGCGGTTCCGGTGCCGCCTTACAGACCGGCGTTGGGCGAGACGGTGAATCCGGATATTTCATCTGCTGCGACCCTCGCCGGCCTCGGTCGGGGAATGAGTGTCGGATTGACCCGCTCTCGTGTCGATCGGCTCCATGATCGAGGTTGGAGTTTTGCCCCTCGGGAGTGAAATCTGGCACATATCTTGCGGTCTCATATTCCAAAGCAAGTTGACCTGAATCGCAGAACGGATCGGAGGCGATGATGTCGGCCGAGAAGATCGTGGACAGCTCGTGGAATCCCGCGTTTTCGTGTGGAGCCGATGGGGCGATCACCGCCTGGAACCGGGGCGCCGAGAAGCTGCTGACGAAGTCGAAGGAGGAGGTGGTCGGGCGAAAATGTTTCGCGGTGATGGCCGGTCGTGACGTGTTCGGCAACGACTACTGTTGTTCCGGGTGCGCGAGTTGGAGGATGACCGCGTCAAACAAGCTGGTCCGCCCCTATCGTCTGACCGTCCAGGATGATGGTGGGCGGTCCATCACCCTTCGAGTCTCGGTTCTTGCGGTTCACAACCCCAAAGGGCCTCAGCTCGTCCACCTCATCGAGGCGGTCTTCGGGACCGGAGTGTTTGCTGTGGTCCCGGACGAACCTGAAGAGGATGATATGGATTGGGGATGCGCCGAGTCCTCTCTGACCAAACGCGAGCTCCAGGTGCTGCGCCACCTCGCCGTCGGGAACAGCACCGACGAAATCGCACGGCAGCTGTTGATCAGCCGCGCCACCGTCCGCAATCACATCTCCCGTTGTCTGCAGAAGCTCGAGGTCCACTCCAGGGTCGAGGCCGTCGGCGTCGCCCGGCGCCTCGACCTCGTGTGAGCCCCCGCCTGCGGTTGATCAGATACGTGATTGCGGAGGACCGTGTCATGCACGGTTTGGTTTCCCGCCGGTCGTCAGCCCTCGGCTCGCCGGGCGGTCTCGAGGATGAGTGGCCATCGATGCGGTCGCGGTGACCCAGCTCCATGGCCGCGGGTTCTTCATTTCGGTGAGAGCGTTCTGAAGACCGCCGAGGTCTTCGCCGGGCTTCGGGGTAGAGTTCCGCGACGCCGGCAAGAGTGTCAAGATGATCCAGTTGAAGGGCGAAGACCACTGGCTGTCTTCCAGTGAAACCCGACTGGCTGCACTCGAGGCCATGGGCGAGTTTCTCGCAGAGTATCTGAAGCAGTGAGCTGAACCTCCTGCAAGAACTCTCTCTTTCGGTGGTTCATGGTTTGGGTGCCGGCGAGACGCCGGCACTACAAAAGGCTGAGATCCTCTGGTGGGCCGGCGGCTTGCCTGGAATGCGTTGGAGTGACCTCGATCGCGAGTCAGTCCTCTTTGGAGGTGGACCGGCCGGCACGCATGACGACCGCGACCAGCACCGCCCAGAGCGCCGCTGCCGTAGCCATCGAGAGCGCCGGCATGAGGATGCCCTGGTCGGGGGTCGGCATGAGTACGCCGACCCCGGTCGCGATGGCGAGCAGGACTCCCGCGATGGTGGCGTCCCTGACCAGTAGAGGTTCGTTGTCGTTGGGTTCTCCAAACCTGAACAACGAGAGCCACGATCAGCGCGCTCGCCACCACCCCGCCTGCGAATCGAACCAGATACAACCAACCGAAGAGGTCTTCCGGCCTGCCCAATCCGACCACACCGGGCCAGTTCAGGCAACGCATGAGAGCACCGGGTCTCGAGACCAACACACCGCTGACCAAGACCGCGTATACGGTTGAGGTTGTCGCCAACGCGAGTCTGGCGACTCCACTCGTCATGGAAGGCCTCAGATCCTCGTCGGGCGATCGGAACCGATCCGACACCCCGGACGCGGCGGTGACCATCAGGGCCAGGGCCATGAGCGCCGTGCCGAGATCGGCCGCCGCCCAGCCGCGAGGCAATCCGGTCAGGATGACCAGTGCGCCGAAGAAGACGACCACCGCCAGGCAGACGATCGCCCCGATCGCCGGGATGAAGATCCACGGTTCCGATCGATACCGGCGCCGGGCGACGACGGCCGCGGCGATGAGAAACGGCAAGGTCAGCGGTGTCAGAAGTCGGTGGGAGTACTCGATGATCGAGTTCACCTGATTGGGTGGGAACCACCGTTCGTGGCAGGTCGGCCAGTCAGGGCAGCCGTGCGACGAATCGGTGATGCAGACGATGCCGCCCGACATCACCAGCACGAACACCATGACCGCGGCCCAGGCAAAGAGCGTGCGGTGCCATCTCGGAACCTCGAAATCCAGCGAAGCGTCTTTCATATGGATGCGCGTCCCTTCGAATCCTCGCAACTCGGGTGGACCATCTTACTCCTTGAACCTTTGATTTGGGCGGCCAGAAGGCGCAGAGAAGGTGCTGGGCACAACGATTTTCGTGATTCTCATCGGCTCCTTGCGGGCGGGACGCCCGCACCACAATGGCCAAGGTCAGAATAGAGAAAGAACGCGCACGGATTGCGGTAGAGGCCCTCGATATTGCGGACCCCACGCCACCCACCTATGATCCTCGGTGACGGGACCAAAGTCTGGAATCGAGAAGCCGAAAGAAACCCATGATGAACGACGAGTGGCAGACCATCGACGACGAAGAGGTGGATGACGGCACCCTCTTGCTCATGCAGCGGGGAGAGAGTGATTTCGCCATCGCGTGGGACCACATCACGCTGATGACCTCGGACTCCAACCTCAGCGAGTTGGAGCTGGGTCGGGTCCCCTGCAAACGGTTGGAAAACCGGACGAACCCGAGGGTGCTGCTCGCCGGTCTGGGGATGGCTTTCACCCTCCGTGCGGCTCTGGATGAGTTGCCGGCCGGGGCCCGAGTGGATGTGAGTGAACTCAACGAGGTGATCGGGTACTGGTGCCGGGGGCCGCTCGCGGTTCTCACCGATCATGCGGTGGCTGATCCGCGGGTCGAGCTCAGCTTCGGAGATGTGGCCGACAAGATCCGTCTGGCCGCCGAGAGTTCGGAGGGCTACGACGCGATCATCCTGGATCTCTACCAGGGGACCTTTGACGCCAACGACGATCCCCACCATCCACACTACGGCCGCGCGGCTCTGGAGAGAACCCGTCGGGCGCTGGCGCCGGGCGGGATCTTCGCGGTCTGGACCGAGGAGGCCGACCCGGGATTCGAACGGAGTCTGCTGCGGGCCGGCTTTGAAATCGAAACGATCCGGCCCGAACTCGAAGGGCCGCAGCACGTGGTCTATCTGGCGACCTAGCCGGTTCTCATTCGAGCCTCTAGCGGAATTCGAGAATCGGACACTGAGGTCTTCCGACCCTCTTCACCATCAAGCCGGCGAGACGCCGGCCCTACAATGGATCTCAGCCCTTTGCAGTGCTGGCGTCTCGCCGGCACAAAGACCACAGAACCATCGTAAGAGAGGGCTTTTGCAAGAGGCTGATCCGAAATCTGCGCAACTCCCATCCGGGTGTTCCGAGAGGAGCCCGGCCGAATTGCCGGCTCACACGCTCGGCGGGAGGTGGTCGCCCAACCACCGGGCGATGGCGGCTTCGGCCCAGAAACGGGGTGTGACGGGCGACGAACCCGACACGAATCCGACGTGGCCGCCGTGATCCGAGATCATGGGCGCCACCGCCGGATTGGCGCGCATGGCGGTCTCGGGGATGGCGTCGGCGGGAAGAAACGGGTCGTCGCGGGAGTGGATGATGACGGTCGGCACGGTGATCTCGGGGATGAAGGCGGAGCTCGAACTCCGCTGGTAGTAGTCGTCGGCGCCGGCGAACCCGTGCAACGGGGCGGTGGCTGCGTCGTCAAACTCCCAAAAGGTCCGCGCTCGGAGGGTTCGTTCGAGATCGAGGAACCGGCCGATCTCGTCCCTCCTCATCCGCACCTTGGCTTTGAGGGAGCGAAGCAGACGGCCGACGTACCGCCGGGAGAACCCGTGTTCCATGAAACGCGCGCCGGCCGCGAGGTCGAATGGAACCGACCATGCTGCCGCTGCAACGAGAGGGGCCGACGATCCATCCTCCCCGAGGTACTTGAGCAGGACATTGCCGCCGAGCGAGACCCCCGCTGCCGCGAGGCGTCGCGCGGGGTCTTGCTCGCGGAGACGTTCAATGACGAACCGAAGATCGGAGGTCTCGCCGGAGTGGTACAGACGGCGACCGCGGTTGATCTCGCCCGAGCAGGACCGGAAGTTGAGGCCGACGGACGCGAGGCCGATTTCGGCGAGGCGACGAGCGATTTCGAGCATGTAGCCCGAGCTTGTCGACCCCTCGAGTCCGTGCAGCAGAACGACGAGCACGTCGTCACGAAGCTCGGGACCGTCGACAAAATCGAGATCGAGGAAGTCGTCGTCGACCGTGATCCACCTTTCACGCCGATGGGTCGGCCCACTCTTCGGCCGAAGCATCCGCGCTCCCAGGGTCTGCGCATGCGGTCCGGGGAGCCACCACGCCGGTCTGAACGATTCGAGAGCTGCCGCCATCGGCGCATTGTAGTCGGATCCTCTTTTGCTACTCCGGATTTCGACCGCGCTTGAGGACAAAGTTCCACTTCCAGATCTCGTAGACACCCGGGTAGACCAGGAGCTCGAGGAGGAACGAGGTGAAGATCCCGCCGATCATGGGCGCGGCGATACGCTTCATGGTGTCGGCGCCGGCGCCCATGGACCACATGATGGGCAGCAGGGCGAGGAAGGTGGTCATCACCGTCATGAACTTGGGCCGCAGGCGGTGGACCGCGCCCTCCATGATGGCGGCGCGGAGCTCGGTCAGATTCCTCAGCTTGCCCTCCTGTTTCGCCTTGTCATAGGCGAGATCGAGATAGAGCAGCATGAAGACCCCGGTCTCGGCATCGACCCCGAGCAGGGCGATGAGCCCGACCCAGACACCGACGCTCATGTTGTAGCCGAGGAAGTGGAGCAGCCAGACCGCCCCGATGGCGGAGAACGGCACCGCCAGGATGACGATCATGGTCTTCACCGCCGACTTGGTGTTGAGGTAGAGCAACAGCAGGATCAGGACGATGGTCACGGGCAGGACGACCTCGAGCTTCTCCTCGACCCGTTCCATGGCTTCGTACTGGCCGCTCCAGCTGATGGAGTAACCGGGCGGGAGGTCCATGTTCGCGCGCAGGACTGCATCGGCCTCTTCGACGAAGCTCTCCGGATCCCTCTTGGCGAGATCGACATAGACATAGCCCGTTGTGAGCCCGTCGTCGTTGCGGATCATCCCGGGTCCGCTGCTGATCGAGATCTCGGCGAGCTGGTCGAGGGCGACCTGGCGCTGATCGGCGCCCACGGGAACGAGGATCCGGCCAACCGAGTGGATGTCGGCGCGGTAGTCGGGGTAGTAGCGGACGTTGACCGCGAAACGCTCGCGGCCCTCGATGGTGGTTGTGACGTTGCGGCCGCCCACCGCCGCCTCGAGCACGTTCTGGGCCTCGCGGACGCTGATGCCGTAGCGGGCGAGCTCCTTGCGGTTCCAGTCGACATCGAGGAAGTAGCCGCCGGCGGTGCGTTCGGCGTAGACGCTGCGTGCGCCGGGGACCGTTTTGAGGTGCTCCTCGACCTCCACCGCGATCTCCTCGATGATCTCGAGATCGGCGCCCGAGATCTTGAGCCCCACCGGGGTTCGGATCCCGGTGGCGATCATGTCCATGCGTCCCTTGATGGGCATGGTCCAGGCATTGGAGAGTCCCGGCAAGTCGAAGGGCCTCGTTCATCTCGTCGATGAGCTGATCCTGTGAAATGTGGTCGGGGGTCACCCGCCGGAAAACGCTCTTGAGCCACTCCGGCGCCCACGATGAGTACCAGGTGTCGGTTTTGCGCCACTCGGACTTGGGCTTGAGGGTGACCACGGTCTCGATCATGGACAGCGGCGCCGGGTCGGTGGAGGTGTCGGCGCGGCCGATCTTGCCGAGGACGGTGTCGACCTCGGGGAACGATCCGATGATGCGGTCGGTGATCTGGAGCAGGTGGTTGGCCTCGGTGATCGAGATCCCCGGCATGGTGGTCGGCATGTACATCAACGACCCCTCCTCGAGGGGCGGCATGAACTCGGAGCCGAGACCGAGGAAGACCGGCACCGTGGCGATGATCATCACCAGCGCGCCGGCGATGACCCACCACTTGCGCCGCAGTGCCCAGGCGGCGACCGGGGCGTAGATGGCGATGAGGAAGCGGCTGATGGGGTGGTTTTCTTCCTGGCGGATCTTCCCGACCCAGACCTTGTTGACCAGCCGGCACAGCCAGGCCGGTTTGAAATCGTAGGGGTCGACCCGGGTGAGCAGCATCCGCAGGGCGGGGTCGAGGGTGATGGCGAGCACCGCTGCTACCACCATGGCCAGCGTCTTGGTGTATGCCAGGGGTTTGAAGAGCCGGCCTTCCTCGGCCTCGAGGGCGAGGACCGGAAGGAACGAGACGCCGATGACCAACAACGTGAAGAAGCTCGTGCAGGCGACCTGGCTGATGGCCTTCTGGACCAGGGGCTTGGGGTCGCCCGGCCGACCCATCCGTTCCCACTCCTCGAGCTTCTTGTGGGTCTGCTCGACGACGACGATGGCGGCGTCGCCGAGGGCGCCGATGGCGATGGCGATCCCGCCCAGCGACATGATGTTGGCAGTCAGACCCATGCCCTCGAAGGGGACAAAGGAGATGAGCACCGCGAGCGGGATGGTGACGATGGGGATGACCGCGCTCGGCAGATGCCAGAGGAAGAGCAGGATGACAAAGCACAGCGTCAGCACGACCTCGATGATGGTTCGCTCGAGGTTGTCCACCGAGCGGTGGATGAGCTCGGCGCGGTCGTAGCCGACGACGATCTCGACGCCCTCGGGGAGGCCGGGGGCGATCTCGTGGAGCTTCTCCTCGACGGCCTCGATGACCTCGAGGGCGTTCTGCTGGTGGCGCATGATCACGATGCCCTGGACCACCTCGCCCTCGCCGTCGAGCTCGGCGATCCCGCGCCGGATGTCCGGGCCCTCGGTGACCTCGCCGAGATCCTTGACCCGGATCGGCGAGCCGAGCTCGCTGCGGCCGACGACGATCTCCTCGAAGTCCTCGATGGACTCGGCGTAGCCGTGGCCGCGCACCATGTACTCGGTGCCGCCGAACTCCATGAGCCGGCCGCCGACCTCGGCGGTGCCGTCGCGCACCGCCTCGACCACCTGTTGGATTCCGATGCCATAGCCGCGCAGCCTATTGGGGTCGACGGTGACCTGGTATTGCTTCTGGTGACCGCCCACCGTCGCCACCTCGGCGACCCCGGGCACTGACTCGAGGTAGTAGCGGAGATACCAGTCCTGATAGGTCCGCAGATCGGCCAGGCTGTTCCTGCCGGTCTTGTCAATCAGGGCGTATTGGTAGATCCAGCCGAGGCCGATGGCGTCGGGGCCGAGTTCGGTCTGCACCCCGTCCGGCAGCTGTTGCATCACCGGCGAGAGGTACTCGAGCGTCCGCGATCGGGCCCAGTAGAGATCGGTCCCGTCCTCGAAGATGACATAGACAAAGGAGTATCCGAAATCCGAGATCCCGCGCACCGCGCGCACCCCAGGTGCGCCGGTCATGGCGCTGACGATGGGGTAGGTGACCTGGTCCTCGATGATGTCGGGCGACTGGTTCCAGCGCGAGTAGATGATGACCTGGGTGTCCGAGAGGTCGGGGATGGCGTCGAGCGGTACCCGCTGCATGGACCACCATCCTGCGATGGCGGCGAGTGAGACCACCGCGAAGACCGCCAGCTTGTTGCGGACGGAGAAATCGATGATCTTGTCGATCATGAGCTCTGAACCGGGTAGGCGTCGGGATCGGCGTCGAACGTCTTCTTGCATCCGGGGTTGCAGAAGTAGATCGTCTCGCCGTCGTGCTCGCTGGTGAGGTCGCGGGCCTTGGCCCGAGCGTGCTCGACCTCCATCTCGCAGATGGGGTCGATGGAGACCTCCGTGAGCGGGTCGGCCCCCGCCGAGCGCATCCGGCTCTCTGAATCCAAAAGGAAATTCCCCGAGGTGACGACCTCGTCGCCCTCTTTGAGCCCGTTGAGGATCTCCACCCGATCGCCATAGCGCCAACCGGTAGTGACCCTTCGGGCCTCGAGGTTGCCCTCGCCCTGGTCGATGAAGACCATCTGCCGGCTGCCCGAGTCGAGCACCGCCGATCGCGGCACCGTCAGCGCCGGGCCGAGTTCGACCTGCCGCACGACATCGACAAACATCCCGGGACGCAACTGGAAGCCAGGGTTCCTGACTTCGAGCCTGACCTTGAGGGTGCGGGTGGCCGAGTTGAACTCGGGCAGGACATCGGCGACGACCGCCTCGAGATCCTTTTCCAACGCAGGGTGGCTGATCATGGCCTTTGCGCCGGGTTTGAGAAATTGTTCGTCGTTTCGAAGGCGTCGGCAAGGATCCAGACCACGCCGAGATCAGCGACGGTATAGAGCGTCGTGACGGGCTTGAATGCGCCTCCCAGGAAAATGTTCCGCTCGAGGATGAAGCCGTCGGCCGGCGAGCGGATTTCCACGAGAGTCTCCTCCTTGCGGGTTTCCGTGATGCGATCGATCTGCTCCTGGGTCATTCCCAAGTTGAGCAGCGATTGGGTTGTGTTGATGATGTTCTTCTCGAAACGGCGTTCCCTGGTCGGGTGCGCGTTGGCCGGTCCGGACGTTGCGATCCATGTTGTTGAGAGCGTAGATGAAACTCTGCTGCGGGTTGTAGGCGTCCCGGCTGTAGAATTTGGCGAGGACCTCGGACTTGCGGACGAAGGACCCGGTGGTCGCGTTGGTGATTTCGCGGACCCAGCCCTCGGTGATCGAGCTGATGTCGTAGAGCCGGGTCTCGTCTACCTCGACGGTGCCGAGTAGTCGGAGTTCGTGCGGAACCTTGTCGTTGACCGCCGTTCCGGTGGTCACCCCGATGAGCTGCTGGCGGTCGGCGCGGACGTTGATCACGCCCTTTTGCCGTTGCTTCGCCGCCGCCACCGTCGGCGTAGACCGGTTCGAGCGCCATCCCGCAGGGCGCGGTGCCGGGCTCGGGCGACCGGAAGGATGGGTTCATGGGGTCGACGTAGTAGAGGACCTCGCGCTCACCGTTTCCTCCGCCACCGTCACCCTTTGAACCCGGTGAGATCAGATAACCGGCGCCGAAGGCGGCAGCCGAGATGATGACAACGACGATGATCAGGTTGCGGCGTTGCATGGTCCTATTCTCTCATTGACTTGGATTTCAGATCGGACTGCGTTTCAAGTGAGCGAAGGTTGCAGGTCTTGAATTCGGTGAACACAGGACACGGTCTCGGAAAAAGGGGAGGGCCGCCTGGGCGGCCCTCCCCGGGGTTGTCGGTCGTGAAACCGTGATCAGTAATCGACGCCCTGGGTGAAGGTCCTGCTGGTGAACGCGGTGTTGGTCAGGACCTCGGTCGGGCGCATCATCTCGTTGTCCTCGTGGTCGAGGATGTGGCAGTGCCAGACATAGCCGTGGCCGTCATCCGGGTCAAAGGGATAGCCGAGCGGGTCGTCGGTGTCAGTGTCGGGACGTCGGTGGGCGCGAAGCGCACCGCGATCCGCGTCACCTCGCCGGGGTACATGACCGCGGTGTCCTTCCAGCCGGCCTCGTGGGCGGCGGGACCGCGGCGCGGCCCACGCGCCGAGTTGGCGATCTCGAATCCAAGTGGATCCGGGTTGCCGCCAACCGCGCCGGCCGTGTTGGGGGCGTTGTAGTCATCGGGGGTCCGTACCCGGGGACGGTAGCCACCACCGGGGAAGGTCGCGCGTAGAAGTCGAAGTAGGCGACGTCATCGAAGGGGATCCGTTCGAGGATCTGGAACTGGACGAGGTGGAGGTGGATGGGGTGGGCGTCAGCGGTGATGTTGATGATGTCCCAGACCTCCATCGAGCCCTCGTCGGGCATCTCGGAGTACCAGGTGGGGACGCTGTAGTCACCGGACTGGGTGAAATCGCCGCGATCGGTGATCGCGTGAGGATAGACGCTTTCGTCGACCTGCATGCCGTCCCACTTGGAGTTGTTGAGCAGCGCCTCGAGCGGCACGTCGGTGATCGGGCTCGCGACCTCGTTGAGGGTGAGCTGGCGGTAGACGTCCGGGGCTGCCGCGAGCGCACCGAGATCGACGATGGCGTCGCCGACGCGTGGGCTCGCAGAGGTTGTCGGGTCGTAGGCGATCCCCGGGGTCTTCGCCTTGCCCTTGACCTCGAACTGCATGATCTGCGGGATCGGCGGCGCGTCGCCGAAGGGGTAGGGGTTCCAGGCGTCGTTCTGCATCTCGAGGATCTGACCGGCGTAGTTGGTGAAGTCGATGATGACCTCGTAGCGCTCGCCGGGGAGCAGCACCAGCTTGTCGCCGACGATCGGGCCCGGGTAGGCCGGGTCCTGCGGGTTGAAGCCGGGCTCGAACGCCTTCGCCGGGGCGTCGAGGTAACCGCCGTCGGTGCCGATGACCCACATGTCGGGGCCCTTGGCGCCGTAGATGAAAGCCCCCGTGGCGGGGTCCACCGCGCCGGGCGTCGCGATCTGCAGGTTGTAGCCCACCGAGTTGGAGCCGTTGAGGAAGAGGAAGCGGTAGCGCTTGGGCTCGACCTTCATCTTCGGCCAGGCGGAGCCGTTGACCACGGCGACATCGCCGATGAACTCGGCGACCCAGTAGGGGCGCTCGATGGTGGTGTTGCCGCCGGGACCCGACAGATAGAGCTGGCCATTGGTGTCGAACATCCGGTCCTGGATCACCAGCGGCACGAGGTCCGTCACCGGTCCGAGATCGGGATTGGCCGCACCAGGATCAGTGATCACGTAGGCGCCGGCGATCCCGGCGTAGACGTTGAGCCGGGTCATGCCGAGGACGTGGTCGTGGAACCAGATGTTCGCTGCCTCCTGGGTATTGGGGTAGACATAGGTCGCCCGGTCGATGGGGGCGTTCGCGGTCCATGTGTTGCCCTCGCTGCGGTAGTAGGTGTCGTCGAGCCGGTTCCACACCAGGCACCGGCCGGGAAGTCGGCATCCGGCAAGTGTGGGCAGACCGACACGTCTCGCGGGTGTAGTAACCGTGACCCGCGGTAGGCGCCGTCGAAGGTGAACCAGGAGTCCGGTCCGCCGTCGAGGTTGGGCGGGATTTCACCACCGTGGAGGTGGACCGCCGCCGCGATGGGACCTGAGTAGTTGTTGGCGCATTCGCCGACCGGCGCCCCGCCGAACGTGGACAGGCTCTTCGCGCACAGGTTCGACTCGGCGTTGAGCGGGTCGGCCCAGTGCATCGTCTGGTCGGTGTTCTGGGTGTACGCGAGGACATTGCTGTTCCAGGAGTCGCCGAGCTGGTTGATGAAGGTCATCTGGGTCGGGGTGCCGCGTTCGGCGACCACCACCGGCCCGATGTAGGAGTGCTTCGGGAAGGGATTGCAGATGTCACCGATCTGGTAGCCCCAGACCCAGGTCTCGGTCGGGCACCGGGAGGCCGGTGACGGTGTCGATGGTGCCCGCGGGCAGAATCGTTGGCCCTGAACTCGCAGATGCTGAGGGTGATCGGAGCGGTCCCGAGCACCACCGGCATGTCGCCCTTCCAGTTGCCGTTTTTGTCCGGCGCGAACTTGAGCACCGGCAGGTTGTTGACGAACTTCGGGATGCCCGCCGGGTCCAGTGGCGTCTGCACCACCTGCGCCGCAGACGGCGGGGCCCAGGCGATGCCGAGGACGCCGGCGATCGCCAAATAGGTGAGCGTACGTTTCATCTTCTCCTCCTTGGTATTTGGCCGGTGCCGGACCGCGCGGCTCGACCGATTGCTGACAGACCGTCCCAGGCACTTGAGGACCGCTTCTGCGGGCCACGACAGCTGGTCATGCCGGGAAAGTTTTCGGGTATTTCTGACTTATGCATTTAGTTATTCAATTTCTGCCAAAAATTTATATCGTTCACTCCTGTGAGCCCAAGAATCAACCGAAGTCCCGGTCCGCATCGTGTGAACACCCGAAATTTTTCTGTTCGCAACGCTTTTAGCAAGAACAATGCCAGATCTTCTATGTCGCCGTTGAGACCTTCAATTTTCCGTAAAACCCCTGTCATTGCAGAAATATCGTCGATTTCATTGGGTCCCGGGTGGTTTGGGGGCATGTTTCAACTCGACTCTGGTGAGACAATCTGTCTCATTTGCTATGAAACAGGTGCGGATTTTTGTCATATTTTCAGCTGTCGAGGCTGTGGGTGATTACTGGCTTAGGGGCTTGGTGGCGTCTTTATTGGCTGTGGTGATTATCAGAAAATGTTCGCTAAAGTATTATTTTTCAATAGTTTGTAATGATATTGAACAGTGCCGTGATTGGTAGCGGTCGTCCGCATCGACTCGCCAGATTGCGGCCGGTTGTCGGACCGGACCGTGTCTCATTACTGTTTGGTGGATCTGGGGGGGCGATGGCGCCTGAACCCGCCTGTTCAAGTGAGCAGAGTCACAATCGGGAAGCCCGAATCTGCGCCATCCGGGTCATGGTCGAGGTGGGGTTGTTGATTCGCTGTACAGAGCTACGGGTCGCTGACCAAAGCCGTCCGAGTGTTGAGTGACCATCTTCGCCCGACGCTCCGGTGTCAGGAAGTTCGAAGGCGGCGGACGACAGCACGCCGACCGGTACACCATCCAACCCGGCGAGGAGGGATCGATTTCTCCGGGTTGGCGGACGGCTAGGGAACGGGCCCCTTGGGCTGGTCCTCGAACCACTTGCGCGGTTTGGAGAGTTGGATCTTGGTCTTGCCGTCGTCGATGGAGACCCCGGCCATCACCGACTTGAATCTCACGAACAGCCTGCCGTCGGTTTTCTTGCTGTCGACGAGCATCCAGCCGAGGGCCTCGAAACCGTCTCCAACCATGGAGAGATCGTCAAACGCGAGATCGTCCTTTTGCACATCGACATCCAGGGTGCCGTCGACATCCTTGATGTTGGGCGCCATGGACAACCATCCGGGTCCGGCGCTGAGCTGTTTGAGGAGGGCCATGACCGGGCGGGTGTCGTACATTTTGATGTTGACCGTGCCCTTTGCGGTCAGCGGCTTACCGAAGGTGACCTCGCCCTGCTCGAGCTCGACATCACAGAACCAGGCGTCGAGTTTCTCTTGTTTCTTTTCGGACAGTTCCCTGCCGATGATCTTGTCGGTCCGGATGGTCGTGCCCGCAAGATCGAAGCGCTTTGCCGGCAAGTCCCCCTCAGCGAGTTTTGCGTGGACCTCGAGGTCCCCGACCAGCGGCGTGTCCTTGGTCTCGAGTGAGATTTCCTTGGCGACCAGATCCAGAGTGCCGGTCGCGACACGCTCGCTGATCTCGAGCGTGGCGTCGATGGTCCCGGTTCCCGATTCGAGTCTGAGCGCGGTCTGCTCCGGAATGATCGCGTTGAAGGTGCTGATGTCGTGGATTTCGGCGGTCGGCACCACGAGATCCACGCTGGAAGCTGGAACATGACTGCTGATTGAGAGTCCGTTCCACAGAGCGTTGAGTTCGAGCCCCGAACCGGAGATGTCCACCGACCCATCTTCGGGATCGACGAACTGAAAGGCTCCGAATGCGATCTTCGCGTTCGTGACGTGTTCGCCCTTCTTCTTCTCGGTACTCCCCGAAACCGCGGCAGAACCGGATACGTCGAGATCCATGACCATCAAATGGAAGGTGTCCGACCGCAGCAAGTACTCGGATCCGGTCTGGATGATGCCGTTTTTGAATTCGAGTTTGGCGTCGATGGTTCCCGCACCGAACGCGCTGATCCCCGGGGTGATTTCATAACGCACCGTCGCTCTCTCGCCGAGCTCACCCGCGGCAACGAGATCGCCGGAGATTCCGCCGAGCACGTCGCTGATCTTGGCGCCTTTGGCCGGGAACGGCGCGAATCGGAGATCGGCCTCGAGTTCGAGATCCCGGGTCACCACATCGAGGCCGAATTTGACGGTTGTGGTTTTGAGTTTCAGTTTGCCGCGGTGAATCGTGATCGTGTCCCTCGGCTTGACGGTCACCCCGCCGCCGATCGATCCCTCTCCTTCGATCCGGGCATCCCCGATGGCGACCTTGATCGGTCCGACGACCTCGGCCCCGGTGATCTTGATGATCCAGGGTCGTCTCTTCTGCTTCTGAGCGTAGATGTCTTCGGGTTTCGGGTTCGGCGGGTTGGAATAACCGGGAATCTCAGGCCAGTACTCGACTGCCGCAGAATCGGTGTGTTGTTCATCCTCGTGGCCGGCTTTGGCAGGCCGGTCCAGACGCTCACGGTATCTGAAGTCGACATCCTCGGCATCGACACCGCGGATGTGGATGGTCTTGAACGCGAGTTTGATGAGGCTGATCCGGGCATCGGCATGGGCGACCCGAAGATAGATCTGATCCTTGCTCGTCTGGCTGCGCAGCTCGAAGTTGTCCACCGTGGCGAACCCCGGCAGATAGCTGGTCACCGAATCCCAGGAGATGTTGGTCTTCTCCGGTTTCTTGTTGATGAGCTCCAGAAGAAGGCCGGAGCGGAGAAAGAAATTGGCCGCGACGAGATAGGAGACCTCGAACACGAGCAGCGCGGCTCCGATCCGGATGACCCATTTTCGTACTGAGGAGGGCCGTTTGGATACGCCATGATCGGGCTGCTGTTTCACGCTTGTTCTCCCGCGATCGACTGAAGTGGAGTCTAACAAAGCGACTGGATCGCCCGATCCTGAAGACGGGTCCAGCCCGCCAGCACTGGTATCCTCATCCGACTGAAACCGGGTGTCGTTGTATTGAAGACAATGTCGAGCTCGTTCGTCGGGCAGCGGCCGTGACGAGAGACCGAGAGGGGGCCGAGATGGGTGGTTGGCGATTTGGGGTTGCGACAGGAATACTCATGAGTGTCGTTTGTGGCGCTACGGCTTTTGCGCAGTGGTCCACCGATCCGGCGGCGCCGTTGGTGGTCGCCGACCGTTCGGGACCGCAGGTCCAACCGAAGATGGTCGGAATCACGGGCGGCGGTTTCTACATCAGCTGGTTCGACAGTTCCACCGGCGGTTACGATGTCTATCTGCAGCGCCTCGATGTCGGGGGCAACGAGATGTGGTCCACAACGGGGTGCTGGTGGCCGACCGCGGTTTCAGCTCCACCCAGGACTACGGTCTGAGCGTGGACACGTCGGGGAACGCGCTGCTCGCATTTCGCGATGATCGGGGGGCAACCACCGAGGTGACGGTTTCCAAGGTCGAGTCCCGACGGCACGCTGTTGTGGGGAGCCGATGGTGTTCAGGTCTCGAGTGGAGGCCTCTTCGTCGCTGCGCCCAGGGTGACCGGAACCAGCGACGGCAACGTGGTCGTGGCGTGGACGAGCGATTTCGACGTCATGGTCCAGAAGCTCGACCCGACCGGGGCGGTTTTGTGGGGCTCCGGTCTGACCTTGAGCCCGGCCGCGGGTTCGTTCACCGCCGCGGATATCCACGCCGCCGAGAGCGGGACGGCGATCCTCTCGTTCACCCACATGACCGGCGGTTTCCCCTCGCCGATCCATCTCTGGGCGCAGAAGCTGGCGGCCGCGGATGGAGCATTCCTGTGGGGCGCGGGCCACGTCCAGGTTTACGACCAGGCGGGGGGATCGCTCCAGATCGGGAACTTCCCGCCTTTCGTTCCCGACGGTTCCGGTGGTGCGGTCTTTGCCTGGTACACCAGCAGCCCGAGCCTCCAGTGCCGCGTGCAGCGGGTCCTTGCCAACGGCAGCGAGGCCTTTGCCCACCAGGGGATCGAGGTCTCCACCAATGCCGCCCAGATCAGAGTCAGCCCGAGCGCGGCGTTCAATCCGGTGACGCAGGAGATCTTCGTCGGCTGGCGGGAACAGAACGGCAATCAGAGCCAATCGGGTCTCTATGCGCAGAAGGTGGATGCTCTCGGAGCCCGACAGTGGACCGACAGCGGCAGGGTGCTCGTACCGCTGTCCGGCGACGTGATCACCGATGTCACCACTCTTGTCTTCGACGACGGAGCGTTGCTGAGCTACATCCAATCGCCGTCGTTCGGCAACGACCCGGTCAACGCGATCCGGCTCGACGGGAACGGGGTCCCTGTCTGGGTGCCGGCGGTTGCCGAACTGTGCACCCTGCCCACCCAATCATCCAGGCTGGTGGGAGTGATGGGGTCGGAGGGCTTTGCCGCGTACGCCTGGAGCGATGGCGACTCGGGGGTGGGCGACATCCTCGCCGCCAATCTCAATGCTGACGGGAGTCTGGGCTACTCGGGATCGGTATTCGCGGACGGGTTCGAGTCCGGCGACACCGCGGAATGGTCGCAGACGGCGCCCTGAGTTCTTCTCGGCTGTTTCACGGCCCTGACTCAGCCTCGAAAACTCCGAGGTAGTCGATCTTGCATCCTCAACCGTCCCACATCCGTTCGTAGGATGCGAGACGTGCGTCGACAAAGCCGGTGGCGGCTTCTTCCGACCGTAATTCCCTGACGAAATGATCGCCCTCGGGATTCCGCTCCTGAATGAGGATCCGGTCGTCAGACCGGAGGATGCGGATGTGCCCGGCGATTCCGGTCGAGACCTCGCGAAGGATCTCTGTCTGCTCGAGAAGCGAACCGAGCTCCTCGCGTGGGAAGGCGACGACCTCACGGCCGATCTCATGGATTCTCATGAGTTGCTCCGCCTCCCCCCTCCTCAGTGAGCGTGGTTGTGGGCCATCTCTTCGGCGGTTGCGTTTTCCACATTGGCGACCGTGACCTTGAAGACCACATCCTTGCCGGCAAACGGGTGGTTTCCGTCAAGCCGCGCCGTTTCTGCATCGAGTTGGATGATGATGAGGGGCACCTGCCGACCCTGCTGGTCGTGGGTGGCGACCATGGTTCCGATTTCGGCATCCGGGGGCAGCTGGCTTCGCTTGACCTCAATGACTCGTCTCTCGTCGTGCTCGCCGAAGGCATCGGCGCAGGGGATTTCGATGGTCTTCTGTGCGCCGATCTCGAGACCCGCAACCGCGCCCTCGAGGGCGGGGAGAAGTTGACCGGCGCCGTGGAGATAGCGCATGGGTCCGACGCGGGTCGACGAGTCGAGGAGGTTTCCGTCGCTGTCATCGAGTTCGAAATCGAGGGTAATGATCCGTCCCTCGCGGATGTCGGCCACGCCTTCGATGGGTTCACGTTGAACTTCGTGGTGGTGGTGGCTGCCGCACTCGCCGCCGCCACCGCCGCAGGTCTGCGCCTCGTCAAAGGCGGGGCAGCCGCCGCCGACAAAGAGTTCGACGGCATCTCTAACGGTCTGGGCGTTCTGTTTGAAATGGACGGCAATGCCGACCTGCTGGAAACCGGCGAGCGGGCGTTGGCCCATGCCGCCGGCGAGGAGGATTTCGACGCCCTTCTCCTTGAGCAGTTGGACCGGCGCCATGCAGCCGCCCTGTTCGTGGCCGCCGTTCGGCAGGATCGTCACTTCGCCGATCTCGTTGTCGGCAACCTCGACGAGGGTGAATGCTCCGCAGTGGCCGAAGTGCTCGGAAATGGTCGAGTCGAGGCCTTCGGAAGAGTCGGACGGGATGGCAATCAGCATGACGTTCCTTTCGCGGCCTGAAATGGTACTCCTCACGTCGATGCTGTCGAGAACACCGGTGCCCGTCCGGCAAAGAAAAACCGCCGGGGCGGCCGGCGGTTTCAAGCGGAATCGAAGTCGATTACTCGGCCAGCAGGAGGCTCTCCATCTCATCGAGGATCTCGTTCCAGCGCACCATCACGGTGCCCATGACCTTGGGATCGGTGAGATCGACGCCGGCTCGTTTGATGGCGTCCATGGGATAGACGCTGCCGCCGAGCTTGAGGCACGCGAGATAATCGTCGACCGCGGTCTTGTCGCCGCTGCGGACGCGGCCGGCAATGGCTTCTCCCGCGGCGAACGACGAAGCGTATTTCCAGACGTAGAAGGTGCGGTAGAAGTGCGGGATCCGCGCCCAACCGGATTTGTAGACCTCGTCGAGAGTCACGGCCGGGCCGTAGTAGGTGGTCCAGAGGTCGCCCCAGATCGCGCCGAGCGAGGCCTTGGTGACGGGCTCGCCGCGTTCGGCCATGGCGTGGGCCGCGGCTTCGAACTCGTGGAAGAAGAGCTGCCGGAGGAAGGTCCCGGTGATGCTGTTGAGCCGGTGGTTGAGCAATTCCAGCCGGGCTTCGGGGGTCTCGGCGCGATCGAGCATCCACTCGAAGAAGAGCGACTCCGAGGCCACCGAACCGATTTCGGCGACAAAGAGCGAGTAGTTCGAAAGGTGGTAGGGCTGTTCTTGGTTGGCGAGATAGGTGTGGATCGAATGGCCCATCTCGTGGACCAGGGTGAAGACGTCTTCAAGGGTGCCGCCCCAGTTGAGGAAGAGATAGGGGTGGGAGTTGTAGCTGCCCCAGGAATAGGCGCCGCCCCGTTTGCCGGTGCTGGCGTAGACATCGATCCAGCGTTCGTTGCGGCCGCGCTCGGCGACTGCGGCGTACTCCTCGCCGAAGGTCTCGGTCCAGAACGCCATGGCCATGGCCCAGCCCTCGTCGAAGGTGTAGCTCCCCTTGCCTTCGGGCACGATGGGCACGTACATGTCGTAGATGTGATAGTCCTCGATACCGAGCACCTTCTGGCGCAGGGCGACATAGCGGTGGACGGCTTCGAGATTGGCGTGAACGGATTCAACCATGGCGTCGGGCACGATTCGCGGTACGTTGTCTGCATCGAGAGCCGCCTCGAGCGACGAGGAGTAATTGCGGGTGCGGGCGAGCCACACGTCCTTCTGGATCGAACCCCCGAGGGTCGTGGCGCAGGTGTTGCCGAAGCTATCGTAGGTGCCGAAGATCGCGAGCGCGGCGTCGCGCCGGAGCCTGCGGTCGTCACTCGAAAGGAAGGAGTAGAAGAGCGAAGGCGTGGCGGTCACCTCTTCGCCATCGGCGCCGGTGATTTTGGGCCAGACGATGTCGGCGTCGTTGAGGCTGGAATAGGTCCGACTCGGGGTTCCCCGGAGCAGCGACGAGGCCGCGAGGACCTGCTCCACCTCCGACGACCGGATGTGAGCGGCGGTGCGCATGGTGTCTTCAATGGGGTGGCGGTAGGTCGCAAGGCGCGGGTTCTCGAGAAACGTGGCCATGGTGTCGGCAGGGATCTGGGCGATCTCCGGAGAGAGGAACGATGCCGCTTCGCCGACCTTGCCGACCAGGGCGAGGGATCTCGCCTGGGTCGCGTTGGCAACCGGGTCGCGGGTATCGGTGTGCTGGCGCTGATTGGCCCACACCAAGGCGTCTTCGCTGGCCTTTTGAATTTCATTGAAGAGATCGAGGGCGTCGGCGAGCACGTCCGGGCTCTCGCTCAGTCGACCTTGATACGCCTTCAGCTTCGGCAACATCCCCTCGATCTCGACGACGGTGGCGTCGAAGGCCGCCTCGTCGGGAAGAATGTCGGCGATGTTCCAGCGGTAGGCCTCAGGGATCTCGTTGCGGTTCTCCCACTGCAGTTGTTCGGTTTCTTCGGCCGCGGCGACGCCGCTGAGTGCCAGAAGAACGGCGACCAGACTCAATAACGTGGTTTTCATGGCGATCTCCTCTCGATTTCGGGACTGCGTCCGGCGCGACCCCGGGGTGAAATGGTACTCCTCCCCGGCTGTCGGGTCAGCTTTTCCATGGGTTTCTTGGAGGATTCGGCATTCGGATACAGAATCTGCCGACCCGCCCGCATCGAGACCGCAGGCCACGTCCGTCCGGGAATCCGGGTTTCTGCAGGAGGGTCTATTTGAGCCGGTCACCCGCGGCGACCAGGCGATTCCGTCCCGCTCGTTTGGCTCGATAGAGGGCCTTGTCCGCCGCTTTGAGAACCGAGGGCGGGGATCGGCGGCGGGAGTTGGAGCCCGCAGCCCCGATGCTGACCGTCACGGTGACGCGTTTCGACGGACTCGTCTTTTTCTTTGGTCGGTCGGGCTTGATCTTTGGCCGGTCCGGTGACCGAAGAGTGAACTTCCGGTCGGCTACGGATGCGCGAAGGGCGTCGAGGTCGTCCCGGACCTCGGCCGCATCCCTGCCCGGATAGACGATCGAGAACTCCTCGCCGCCGTAGCGATAGGCCCGGCCGCCGCCGGCCCCGGCGAGAATGTCGGCGACCATCCGCAGCACCTGGTCACCGGCGTCGTGGCCGTGGCGATCGTTGAACTTCTTGAAGTGATCGATATCGACCATGGCGATGGTGAAGGTGCCGCCGAGGCCTCGCAGGGCTTCGTCAAGGGCGCGTCGGCCGGGAAGTCCGGTGAGCTCGTCGTGAAAGGCGAGCCGGTAGGAGTCCTCGAAGAGTCCGACCAGGAGCGCGAGTTGTGCGGCGGCGAAGAGGAGGGTCGCGGGGTGGGGACCACGGTGGGTGAGCAGGGCGGCGAGACAGGCGATGACGACCCATATCAGGCTGCCCTCGAATGAGGATCGTCGGACAAAAAACGTCGCGATGGTGACGACCGCGCAGCCGGCCAGTGCCGCCAAGGGCAGATTCGGGGTGGCGAGCCAGTCAATCGAGGCATCGTCGATCGTCCGGATACCCCAGCCGGTGAACCATAACTGCGATCCCAGTACGGCAAGCCAGATTACCCATGGGGGTCGCCACAGCGGGCGGTCCCGGGTCAGGGCGAGGAGACAGAGATCGAGGGCGATGAAGAGGGCGAGGATGGCGCCTTCGTCGCCGTTTCCCGGGGCGGCGAGCCCGGTTCTGACCATGAGGTTCGCGCCGGCCACCACCGCGGCGGCGATCGCCAGGCGGTCCCGCCGGTATCGCCAGGCGAGGACGATGACCAGGGCTGCAACGACTTCGGCGAGCCGGTCGGTGATCGCGTGGTAGCCGCCGGGGAGTCCGATGGATCCGGCAATCCAGGCCGTCGCGACCAGGATCGCGCCCGCGACAACCGTCATCCGTGAGGCTCGCTGCATCTGTCTATTGTAGCGGCGGTCTGTCGACGTCGCCTTTTGCGCTCCGGGTCGGCGAGAGAAAGCACGCGGCGGAGGTGCCTGGCTCGCTTTTCGTCCGACGAAAAGGTGCCTGGCATCCTCACGGGAAGGGCGCTCAGAGAATCGGGTTCAGCGGCGGCCAGACCGGCGAATGCCGAACAATGATCAAGGACGGCACGTCCGTTCGAGGCCATCATGTTACGATCCGATCCAGGCGATCATGGCTGAGCAGACCACCCCACCGATGTCCGAAAAAGGCCCACTGGCGGTGGCGTCGCTGCGCCGCATGACGCCGCTGCGCCGTCTGGCCTACACCTTCACTGCGCCTCTCCTCGTCGGTCTCATCCGACTCATGTGGTGGACCTATCGTTTCGAGATCCGGGGCGATGACGGACTCAACGAGCTTGCCGCACACGGCAATCCCATGATCCTCGCCTTCTGGCACGGGGATCTCTTCATGATGCCCTGGTATCTGTCCCGGCTGAGCGAGCTCGGGGTCGGGGTGACCTATCTCGTGAGTCCATCGGTGGATGGCGAATACGCGGTCAAGCTCCTCAACGTCATCGGCGGCCGGACCGTTCGCGGTTCGGCCACCCGCAGCGGCACCAAGGCCATTCGAGGGCTTTATCGGGTCATCGTCAAGGACCGTGGTTCGCCGGTGGTGGCCGCCGATGGACCCAAGGGCCCCTACCACCGGTGCAAGAAGGGCGCGATCGTCCTCGCCCAGCTCACCGAGGCGAAGATCGTTCCCCTCGCCGCCGCGCCGAAACGAGCTCTCCACCTCCGGACTTGGGATCGGCTTCCGGTTCCGCTGCCCTTCACCCGCGTCGCCATCGAGGCCGGTGAGCCCCTGGCGATCCCTAAGGACCTCTCCGAGGATGAGGTGGAGATCTACCGGAAGCAGGTCGAGCGGCGGATCAACGCCCTGGGCGAGCACGCGGCTCGACGTCTCCGATCGACCCACAGTCCTGGTTGAGTTCCGACAACCCTGCGGATCGGGAAATCATCGCGTGGCGGTGCGCGTTATGATGGTCGCCAAGAGAACATTGATGTTGATGAAGATCGATCCATTCGGCGAACGCGCCACCTTGACGGAAATGACGAATCGAGTCGAGACTCGGGATTCGCTGTCCGTGGGAATCGGTGTCGCTCGTGACCGACGAGGCGGGCCGTGATCTGCCCGGCCTGCGGTTTCGACGGCCGGGCAGACACCGGCTGTTGCTCGCGCTGCGGTGCTGGGCCGACGGTGTCGGACGCGCCCGCCGATGGCACCATGGTGTATCGCGAAGATTCTCGGGTTGGAGAATGCTCCACCCATACCTTCGAGCACGACCACACCCTGGATCTGGATCATCCGCCGGACCTCGAATCGGACCACACCCTCGACTCGTTGGATGGAGATGGGTCGAACGGCTCGAAGGCGCCCGGTCGGGCCGGGCCGCTGGAAATAGGTGAGTCATTCGGGGATCGATACCGGATCGATGCCCTCCTCGGTTTCGGCGGCATGGGTGCGGTCTACAAGGCATGGGACACGCAAGTCGATATTCCGGTCGCGCTCAAGGTGGTCCGGACCGAGGCGACCGCCGACCCGGCCATGACCCGCCAGCTCGATCGCCGCTTCAAACGGGAACTCCTCCTCGCTCGCCAGGTCACCCACCGGAACGTGGTCAGGATCCATGATCTCGGCGAGGTCGACGATGTGAAGTTCATCACCATGACCTACATCGATGGGGAGGACCTCGCCCATGTCCAGCGGCGCGAGAAAACGCTTTCGGTGGCCGAGACCCTGAAAGTCCTGCGTCCGGCGTTGTCCGGTCTGGTTGCGGCCCACAAGGCGGGTGTCGTCCACCGCGATCTCAAACCCGCCAACATCATGGTCGAGCCCTCAACCGGTGAGAGCTACATCATGGACTTCGGGATCGCCAAGGCTGACAACGCCATCAACCCCGAGACCCTCGAAGGGGCCTCAAGGGGTGGTGCCAGGGTTCTCCAGAGCGACAGTGGAGAGACCGCGGCCGGCGGCATCGTCGGCACTCTCCAGTACATGGCGCCGGAACAGATGAGTGCCAGCAAGGAAGTTGACCAGCGCGCCGATATCTACGCCTTTGGGTTGATTTTCTATGATCTGCTGGTCGGCCGGCGTCGGATCGAGAAGGCGGCAAGCGCCATCAGTGAGTTTCACGGTCGTGTCGAAAAGGCGCCACCCGCTCCGCGCTCGATCGATGTCAGCATCCCCGAACCCATCGATGCGATCGTTTCGCGCTGTCTCGATCCCGATCCCAAGGCTCGGTTCCAGACATCCGCCGAGTTGGAAGAGGCTCTGAACCGCCTCGATGGGGAAGGCCGCCCCCTCCCGGTCACGCGATTGCTGACCGGCAAACTCATGGCCGCAACCGCCGCCCTGCTCGTGGTGTTGGTGGGTGGCACCTGGTGGTTGGCTTCGCTGAGAGGCCCGACCGCCGCAAGCGAACCGATCTCGGTCCTGGTCGCCGATTTCCTCAACGAGACCGGCGATGCCGCCTTCGACGGCGCGCTGGAACAGACCCTGGCGATCTCGATGGAAGGCGCGTCGTTCATCAGCGCCTTCCCGCCGGCCAATGCCCACAAGATCGCCGAGCAACTCCAGCCCGGCAGTGTGCTCGACGAGAACATGGCTCGGCTCGTCTCACGGCGCGAGGGTGTGAGCGTGATCCTGCTCGGATCCATCTCCGGCGACGAGGGGGGCTATACCATCGTGGTCAACGCGCTCGATCCGGGGGTCGAAGCGGGCGAGGGCCGCCCGCTGGCTTCCGCCAGGGCGTCCGCCGATGGCAAGGACGGTGTTCTCGCCGCGGTTGCAAAGGTCGCCGCCGAACTCCGCGGCGATCTCGGCGACACCACCCCCAAGAGTGACCGGCTCGCGGCGGCGGAGACCTTCACCACCGCGTCGCTCGACGCCATGCGGGCCTATGCGATGGGTCAGGACCTCTCGGTTCAGGGCAATTTCGAGGAGGCACTGAAGTCCGTACGAGGCGGCCGTCGAATACGACCCGGAGTTCGGCCGAGCCTATGCCGGCATGGGTGTGGTCTACGGCAATCTCCGGCAGGAGGATCAGGCCGAGGCGAGCTACCAGAAGGCGCTCCAACACCTCGATCGGATGTCGGAACGCGAACGCTACCGGACCCTCGGCGGATACTACCTGCTGGTTTCACACAACTATGAGAAGGCCATCGAGAACTACGAGACACTTGTCGACGCTCTTCCCGGCCGACGGTGGCGGACACTCCAACCTCGCTTTCGCCTACCTCAGCATGCGCGACTTCGACAAGGCGGTCGCCTCGGGCGCTGAAGCGGTCGAGCTCGATCCCAACAATGTGATCAAGCGAATGAACTACGCCATGTACGCCATGTACGCGGGCGACTTCGAGACCTCCATCGAGGAGTCGAAGATCGTTCTCGAGCAGAACCCGGCCTTCGGGTACGCGAAATTCACCCTCGGGCGTTCGGCCATGGCCGCCAGCGATGTCGATGTGGCGCGGGACGCGTTTGAAACGCTCGGGTCCGACGGCGGGATGGGCTCGTCGCTCGCCCCCATGGGAACCGCCGATCTCGAGATGGTCCTCGGGCGCGACAACGCTGCCGTCGAGGTCCTGGAACCCGCCATCGAAGCGTCGGCGAACCCGTTCGAGAAAGCGGCCATGCTGGTGGCGATGGCCGAGGCCGACCTGGCGCGGGGCGAGTCGGATCAGGCGCGCGACGCGGCCTCGGCGGCGGTTGAGCTCAGCAAGCACGACAGCGTGCTCTATCTCGCCGCCCGCGTTCTTCTTCACGCCGGAGACCCCGACGGGATGAATGAGATCGCGGTCCAGCTCGACGACAAGCTGCAGAGCCAGACCACCGCCCTCGCCGGTCTGCTCCGCGGGGAGCGGGCGCTGGCCGAGGGTTTCTTGCCGGCGGCCATCCGCGAGTTCCGCCAGGCCTGGCAGGAGTACGACTTCTGGTTCGCCCACTACCTCATGGGCCGCGCCTACTTCGAGGCCGGACACTACCCCGAAGCCCTCGATGAGTTTGATCTCTGTGTTCGACGCAAGGGCGAGATCAGCGATGTCTTCCTCGTCGACAGCGCGACCCTGCGGCACTTCCCGCCGGCGCTCTATTGGCTCGGTCGAACTCAGGAGGCCATGGGCAGCCGGGACTCGGCGATGGAGCTCTATGGCCGGTACCTCGAGCTGCGCACGGATGGCGGACACGCCCGATGAGCTTGCCGAGGATGCGAAGGCGCGGATCGCACCATCGCAGGGTTGAACCGCGGGGGCATGACGGGCGCGAAGGCATCGCAGCCATCACGGTTCAACGCAGAGACGCAAAGGCGCAGAGACATCGCAACAGATGATATTGACGGTACGGCGCGATTGTAGCGCCCGCGTCTCGCGGGCGATGTCTTTTCTCTTGATCTCACCATCGCAGGGTTGCATCGCAAAGATCGCCAAGAGCGTCCATCGCAAAGATGCGCAAAGCCACCGCATTTGAAGGTGGGCGAAGGGTGAATTGAAGGGTGTGCGACTTCGTGGTGGCATTCTCGATGCCGGTAGGTGTCTGAAGGGCAGGCTGGAAGCCCGCCCCTACAACCATCGCCGAGCAGCTTTGTGGAGCAGGCTTCCAGCCTGCTCATGGGGTGAAAAGTGTCGGCCAGAGTCACGGAACAGGTTACGGCTGCGGTTACGGTTCGGAGGGTCGTCCCTCATCTCCGGCCTTCCGGGTCGCCTTCGGCGACCCGGCGTCGCGCGATCAGCGTGGTCGGAGAGGAGAAAGGGAAGGACTGCGACCACGCTGATTGCGCGAGCGGCGGCCATTGTGGTGCGGGCGTCCCGCCCGCAGGGTCTTCCTTTATCGGTGACTTCCTTCATCGCACCGGAGACCCGTCCCTCATCTCCGGCCTTCTGGGCCGCCCTTGGCGACCCAGCGTCGCGCGATCAGCGTGGCCGAAGAGCAGGACGGGGAGGATTGCGGCCACGCTGATCACGCGAACGGCGGCCTAATAGCGAACGGGAAGAGATACTCACGGCGCTTTCGCCGTGGAGTGCCCGGTCCCCATTTGTGCGGGGCGCACCGCGTTGCCGGGAGGTTGTTCCTGCACAAATACGGACCCGGCACGTCCCGAGGGAGGGTGTATTTCGTGTCCTGGTACGGTTTCGGACCCTGCCCCGGACGCTGCCCGGCAAAAAAGTGGCGCCGCGGATGCGGCGCCACGGGTTGTTTGATCTTGCGATCGGCTATTTCAGCTGGATGTCCAACGGGTCGCCGCCGTCGCTGAAGCGGTCGATCTGATTGGTGATGGGGTGGTAAACCGAGAGTTGGTAGCAGCCCTTCGGTAGTCCCGCAGTGTCCCAGTTGAACTGCCAGTTGCCGTCGACGTAGCGGAGATCCGACGAGCCCGGATCCTCGACCGACACGAGCGGGACCCCGGTGAGATCGCAGCCGGGATAACCGACAATCCGGATTTCGAGCTGGGCCGCCGGCGGCGGCGGTGTCGAGCTGTCGACGAGCACCCCCGAGGCCGGGTCGGCGTAGTACCACTTGAGCGGGACGGCGGAGCCGGCGTTGACCTTGTAACCGGGTCGCCACGGCGTCGCGAAGCCGATGAAGTCCCAGTTGGGGACCGGGTCGATGACGGTGATGATGACGGTCCCCGTCGCCGAGGCGTCGGAGGTGTCGGAAACCACGAAGGTGAAGCTGTCGAGGCCGATGAAGCTCGGTCCGGGTGTGTAGGTGAAGGCCCCGGTGGCTGGATCGACGACCGCGATGCCGGAGGTCGGTCCCGTCCCGAGGGAGAAGCTCACGGTGTCCCCGGCGTCGACGTCATACCCGACGAGAACGCCCGTCAGCGGTGTGTTCTCGAGGGCCTCGAAGATGGCGTCCACAGCCACCGGCGGGTCGTTGACCGGCTGGACGAGGATCGTAATCGTGGCGGTATTGGAGTCCAGCTCGCCGTCGTTGGCCTTGAAGGTGAAGCTGTCGGCGCCGAAGAAGTTGAGGTTGGGCTGGTAGCTGAAGTTGCGCTGGTCGGTGAAGCTCAGGCTTCCGTTGCTCGGACCCGCAACAAGGATGTATGTCAGGACATCGCCGTCGACATCGGTGGCTGACAGAGTGCCGCCGACCGCGGTGTCTTCGGCGGTGGTGTAGCCACCGGCCTCCGCGACCGGCGCATCGTTGACCTCGGTGACCGTGACATTCACTGTCACCGCGACCGTGACCACCGAGTCACCGACGGTCACGACGAAGCTGTCGGTTCCGTTGAAGTTCGGATCGGGTGTGTAGGTGAAGACGCCGGTTTCGGGATCGATGGTGGAAACCTGACCGTTGACCGGAGGAGTTGTGACGCTGAAGGTCAGGGTATCGCCCTCGTCGACATCGGTGGCGACCACCGTGCCCGTGGCGACTCCGTCTTCACCGACCACGATCGGAAGAACGGTCACGACGGGTGGATCGTTGATCGGGTTGATGGTGATCGAAACGGTGGCGGTGTTGGAGTCCACGGTGCCGTCGTTGGCCTTGAAGGTGAAAGAGTCGTCGCCGTTGGCGTTGGGGTCGGGTGTGTAGGTGTAGGAGCCGTTCGGATTCACCTCGACGGTTCCAATCGAGGTGCCGCTGACGAGTGAATAGGTCAGTTCGTCAAGGTCGACATCGGATGCTGAAAGGTCTCCGGACACCGCGTTGTCTTCGTCGGTCGAGGCGGCGCCGTCGGCCGCCACGGGTGCGTCGTTGACGGGATTGACGGTGATGGACACGGTGGCGATGTTGGAGTCCAAGGTGCCGTCGTTGGCCTTGTAGGTGAACTGATCGCCGCCGTTGTAATCGGCTTCGGGTGTGTATGTGACTGACCCATCCTGATTCACCGTTACCGAGCCGTGCGCCGCCTGATCGACCACGAGGAAGGTCAGAGCATCACCGTCCACATCGGTCGCCGAAACATCGACCCCAGAAGGCGTGTCCTCTTCGGTGGTGAGAGCAACATCGGTCGCCACCGGAGCGTCGTTGACGGGATCCACGGTGATGGTCACGGTGCCGATGTTTGAGTCGAACTCACCGTCGTTGGCGATAAACGTGAAGGCGTATGTGCCGTTAAAATCGACGGCCGGGTCATAGGTAAACGTCCCGTCGAGGTTGTCCGTCACCGATCCGTCTTCCGCGGGGCCCGGTGCGATCGCGAAGGTCAGAGGATCCTGGTCCGGGTCGGTGACGGGGAAGTCGGCCGTGAGAGCGGCTTCTTCATCGGTGCTGAACGAAGCGTCATTCGCCACCGGCGGTTCGTTGGGCTCCTCGATGAAGATCGGAGCCGCAATCCAGTTGTTGATCTCGTTGAGCTCGGAGACTTCCAGCGTGTCATCGACATAGAGCACGAGATAGTAATCGCCTTCGGGAAGGATCGGGATGCTGAGGTCCATAGGGCCGAAGTCTTCGAAGCCCGGATCCAGCGGCACAGTGTTCCCCGCGGTTGCCTGGAACTCAACAATTGCGCTGCACAGTGGGTCATGGATATCGAGCGGTTCATCCGATGGATACTCGTCGATGTAGGTCGTGTCGCAGATGTAGAAGCCGTGGCGCAGAATGCCGTTCTCCGCGTTGGCGTCGCCGTATCCCTGGTTGCGGAGCGTCCAGCCTCCGGTGGGGAAGCCGACCAGCGTTCCGCCGGCATCGGCGACGACAGCCGAGGTGTCAACGTTTTCCGGGATCAGATCCGGCGCCAGCGACGCGACGTTGCAGTTCACGGGCGCGTAGGGATCACAGGGCAGCGGCACGATCACCAGGCTCGGCGGGTCGATCTTCGGATCGTAGATCGGGCCGTCCACCTTGAGGTTGGTGCCGAGCTTGAACGCGCGAAGCGTGACCTTGACGTTGCTCGACGCCGGCGGCGCCTCGGTGGTGCCGTCCGGGGTGTAATCATCCGACGGCGCCATGGTGAAGGTCGAGTTGATGACGAAGGGGTTGATGACGAAGGGGTTGATGACGAACGGGATTGATGACGAAGGGGTTGATCACGAACGGGTTATCCGCGCCGGGATCCTGGACGACATTGGCGAGGATCTGCGGCTGGGCGACATTGACCGCGTCGCAGCCGTTGAGACCACCGTAGAGCGAGCCCTTGTAGACGATGAGCTGGAAGGCATAGCCGGCATCGAGATAGGCCTGGGCGTTGTCGATGTTGATCAGCGGCAGATAGCTCGAGGCGGTGTTGCTCCCCCCGGCGGTCACCGTCCAGGTCGTGTCGGTCACCGCGGTGATCTCCCCGAAGGAGCTGTTGATGACAAAGGGGTTGATGACAAAGGGGTTGATGACAAACGGGTTGATGACGAACGGGTTGATCACGAAGGGGTTGATGACGAAGGGGTTGATGACAAAGGGGTTGATCACGAACGGGTTCGCCGCACCGTCGTTGATGACGAAGGGGTTGATCACGAACGGATCGGTCACCTCCGGGTACTGGGCATCGTCGATACCGTCGAGCGCCGGCACCGGTGGGTTTGGCGGTCGAGGTTGAGGGTCACCGTGCCGCTCGGGCAGTCGGTGGCGAGCAGGATGTGGTCTGGGTGACTCGAATTTTGATCGGCGGAGTGGCCCAGTCGGTTCGACATAGACCATCAGCGCGGTGCCGGAATGGGCGAAGATCTCGATCTCGCCCGAGTCGGCGTCCGGGTTGGTCCGGACAAACGAGGCTCCGTTGAAGCCCTCGGTGATTTCGACGAAGTAGCTCTGCGTGTCGCCAGTCTCGTTGCTGATCGAGATCGGGAAACCGCGCTGGAACTGTCGAGCTGCTTGAAGCTCGTCGGGCGCGCTCAGCACGAGCCCGGCATCCACCTTGGAGGTCAGAACATCGGTGTTGCGCGAGCCGGCGTTGGTCGCACTGGCTGTCGAACGGGGTGGTGTAGTACTGGTAGCCGTTCCACTCGGCCGGTCCCGGCGGCGGGATGAGGTGGCGGTTGTCGGCGAAGATCGAATGGAATCCCTGGTAGGGCACGTCGTCGGCGCCCGTCGCCCAGCGCCAGGCCCCGTCGTCGAAGGTGAACTGGGCCAGGGGCGCGAGATCGACATAGTCGCCGATGAAGGGCGAGGTCCCGGCCGCCGACTGCGGCGCGTTGACCCGGTTGACCTGACGGATGCACGGCGGATAAGGGTCTTCGCCGGTGGGGGCGATCGCCCCGAGTCCGGGAAACAGGGCGAGTTCACCGCCGCGACGTCGGTGAAATCCTCACCGTCGGAGAGATCGGCGCCGGCGCGGATGGGATAGCGCGACACCTGGGTCGTCGATCCCGGGTTCAGCAGGTCGCCGGTGGCCGGGTCGAGCAGAGCGGCGCGCAGGTCGAGCACCCGGTCGTAGCCGCTGATGAAGGTCGTGCTGGGGCTGACGTCGGGGTCGGCTTCGATCCACTCGCCGTAGGTTCTGGATCCATAGTTGGCGATGCGCCCGCGAGACTCGTAGTAGGCGAGCATGAGCCGCCCGCCGCTGAAACTCAGCTTGGGCATGACCTGTGGTCCGGAAGCGCGTTCCTCGAAAAGCGTGCCGAAACCGGGTTCCGGCGCCGCGCCGATGTCGCGGTCGGCCATGTCGACGGCGCGTCGGCCGCCCGCTTCACCATCGACGTCGGTCCATGTGCCTCCCTCATCCTCTGAGCGAACCACCACGATGCGCGGCGACCCGCCGGCGAGAGGGCGGCCGAAAGTCGCCGGTTCGGCGGGGTTGATAGCAACCCGTTCCTGCCAGGCGACGAAGAGGGTTCCCTGATCGGTCACCGCGGCGGTGGGGAAGCCGTTGGAGCGGAATGCGACCTCCGGGAAGCCCGGGTTGGGTGCGCCGCCGGGCGACGCGACGGTGGTCGAGATGGTTGGCTGGTCAAACGCCGCCATGGGCACGATGTCGCCGGTGACGACGACCGGCTTGCTCCACTTCTTGCCGTAGTCCGTGGACTTGACCATGAGGATCGCGTCCGGTGCCCAGAAGTGGCGCCAGATCATGTAGATGGTGCCGCCGCCGGTGGTCGTGGGGTGCCGATGGACGGGTCGACGGCGAGGGCCGATCCCTGGTTCTGGTTGTAGGGCGGATTGAGCTTTTGCGGCGTGAAAGTCATGCCGCCGTCGGTCGAGCGGGCGAAGCTCACCTTGCTCTGGAACTTGCCGTCGTTGTCGAGGCCGTTGAAGGTCGAATAGCTGACATAGACCCGGTCGGCGCAGAGGTCCGCATTGGGCTCGCGGAAGATGTCGACCTCGATGTCGGGTTTGTCGAGGAAGTAGCCGTTGGTGGCGTTGTTGCCCGACTCGACGACGGTCATCCCCTGGTAGACGATGGAGTCGCCGCCCTCGTTGTTGTTGAGGTCCTGGTAGCGGGCGACGACGAGCTTGCTCTCGTCGCCGCGCGTGAAGGCCATGAAAACGACGTAGAACTTGCCGCACGGACCCGGCGCCACCACCGGGTCGGTGGCGGCCTGGAGGCCGTAGACCGGAGCGGCGAGAGATGCCGGCGAGGCGTCGAACGGCCCGCCGGGAAGGAACGCGCCGCTCCATGTGAGCCCGCCGTCATACGAGCGGCTCATCCCGACCCACGCCTCGGCGGCGGCCATCGGCGGCAGATGAATCTCGGGCAGGGAAATCCACGAGGCCGCCATCATGATGGTCCGGGCCGTGTTGACCAGCGCGACCATGGTCTCGGTCTCGCCGAGACCGATGTCGTCAGCGATGTCGACGGCTCGGTAATCGTTGAAGAAAGCGACGAGGTGGTCGGGATTGCGGGTGGAGGCGGCAATGGAGGGCTCGACCTGGCGCTGGAGGTAGCCATCACCCTTGAGCTCCCACTTCGGGTCGTCCTGTGGGAAGACGACCGGGAGCACGTTGATGTTCTCCCCGGCCTGCTGCGCCATGGCCGGGGGGAGCACCAGTGCTAGAACTGCCAACACAAAAATGATAGTGAGTCTCATCTCCAACCTCCCGAGCATGCGGCGTAACTGATTAATCGCTGTGATGTACTGCATTTGCCGGCGGAGTTTAGCACAGACACCGAACATCTGTGCCTTGAGAGAGTCGTTATTGTCAGCGGCGCTGAGATGGAATCTCGTCGTCAGCGAAGCAGGAGCGCCAGCACCGCCGCAGAGTACGCCACGAACACGACGGGAATTGCGCGGCGGCCGATCCGGGTCCAGACCGTGCTGCCCCTGAAGTTGACCTGCCGCAGGGAGACCAGAGCGAGGCCGAGACCGGCGATCACGACGAGGACCTGGAGCGCGGTCAATAGGCTGAATTCCAGGGTCGGCCATGCCTGGAACCACGACGGCGGAGCGATGGTGACACGGGCCTGGTCGAAAAAGGCGACGTTGGCGAACTGACTTGTCATCAAAGCGGACCAACCGATGAGCATCATGACCATGGCGATCCTGACCATGATATCGGTGCGTCTGTGGCTCACCGCGAGGGCCATGATCACGTGGTGGAGCGACACTCCGGCGATGAGTACGAGGATGGTGAGGACGGTGAAGCGAACCGGGCCGTGTAAAACCTCGAAGGTCCGTCCCGCGACCCAGGCCAGGGCGAGGAGGGTCACCGTGGTGGCGAACATGGCGAGGTCCTTGGCGTCTGTGTCGAGGCGCCAGGTAGCCATGAGCGGTGGCCTGAGCTGGAGATTCGCCGAGTGATGCGGACAGACCTGGAGGCAGTCGAAACAGAGCTTGCAGCGATAGGCCTGTTTGCCCTCCAAGGGATGGTGGAAAACCGGACAACCGAAGCCGTCCGGGGTGCCTTTGTAACAGACATGGGTGGTGCAAGACGATGCGCAGACCCTCGGTTTGGCCGTGAGCTGAAGGGGCGAAGCGGGTGCGAGAACGGTGCCCAGCCGACCCAACGGGCAGAGATGGCGACACCAGACTTCGCGTTTGTAGAGCACACCGAAAATGACCGCCAGGGTGATGAGGCCGGCGAGGAGCAATCCCGACACCACGGGGTGGGCCAGCGTGTCCAAGACGCGCTCGACCCAGACGATGAGAGCGAAACCGACAATGGCGATCCAGGGGCCGTGGCGAACGATCCAGGCCGACGGCGGGCGATCGAAGCTCTTGGCCTTCTTCGCCAACCTCGCGGCTGCCGAGAGCGGGCAGATGGTGCACCACACCGGTCCGGCGAGAAAAAAGAGCGCAAAGACCGCCGGTTCCCACACCGACCAGATGAGGCTGTTGGCGACATTCCCAGCGTGGGTCGCCGGAAACGCGAGACAGAGTACGATGATGGCGGCGAACCCCGCCAGCGCCGACGCCCGCAGGAGAGAGAGGCCGCTGTGCGCGAGCAACTGCCGCATGACCGGAGTGTCGGTGATGTCGACGCCGGGCGGGATCGCGTCGTCGCCGACCCCTCCGAAGATGTGCTCGGCGCGGATTTCCGATCCGTCTGCGACCCGAATCGCGAGATCCATCACTTCGCGAAGCTCGGCCACATTGCGTCTTCGGTAGCGGAGCGAAAGCAGCGCCTGACGGGCCCCCTCGGTGATTGTCGGCGCGTCGGGACCGTGCCGCTTGAGGAACTCCTGGGCCAGCGGCATGATGTCCTTGGGCCGATTGACCAGAGGAGGCAGCGTGATCACGTCGTCACAGACCTCGGTGATCGACTCGACCAGCCCTTCTCGTCCTTCGCTCGGCGCCGAGGCCTCGCGCGCGGTCAAGATGACGCGGGTGTCGGGAAACAACCTCGGAATCCGGTTTTTGTTTCTGGTGAGAAAGGCGCCGAGCAGCTGTTGGACCGACGGCGGGAGTTTGTCGGCGCCGCGCAGGACCAGGGTTCCTCCGTGGGCGAGTTGAACACCGCCGCTGCCATGGTCACCTGTGGGTAGGCTCCCCCCGAGATCCTCTCCCAGGATGAGCTCGGCGGCCTTCCCCGGAGCGAGGTCTCGGCAGTTGACCGCGATCAACGGGCCGGAGCTGCGATCGGAATCATCGTGGATCAAGCGGGCGGCAAGGGTCTTTCCGGTCCCGTCCTCACCGAGGATCAGGACGGGCGCCGGTGAGGTTGCGGACTTCGCGATCTTCTTCTGAATCGCCCGCCCGCCGGCCGAGACCGCCACCAGGGTGTCGGGATCATTGTCGCCCTGGACCAGCCGGGCGATGACCTCCTTGTCGCGCTGGAGATCGAGGGCGTCCGCCGTCACCTTGTGGACGTTTCGGGCGATCCCACCGAGCATCTTGCGTCGCAGCGAGGCCGATTCCTGGAGCGCCGAGGGAAGGGACGCGGCCGGATAGCGCAGCAGCCGCACATCGGTCACGGCGATGGAGTCGACCGCGGCGCCTTCCTTGGCGAAGACGGACTCGGCGCCGAAGATGCCACCTTCACCGAGACGCGCCAGCGGAGGACGGCGAGCCTCGCTTTCTCCGATCGAGAGCTCGACGACGCCTTCGATCACGACATAGAAATACTCCTGCCGCTCGCCCCGGCGGACCACCACGTCGCCGGCGCTGAAGCAGACCTCTTCGCCGGCGGATCGGAGAAAACCCACTGTGGCAGGGCCGAGGAGAACGGACTCGCCGGAGTTCAACTCGGGCTCGAGCGCCGGGGCGGGAGCCACGATGCGGTTTTCGACGGGTTCGACGGTCAGCTTCAATCCACCGAGTTTGAGCTGCACCTTGCCTTGGACCAGGACCTCACCGTCGATTCGCTCCCCGTCGATGTGCGTCCCGTTGGTGGATCCGAGGTCCTCGATACCGAGGCCGCGATCGCTGACCTCGAATCGGACGTGGCGGCGCGAGACCGTGGGGTGGTTGACGACCAGATCGACATCCGGTGAGCTCCCGAGCACGTGGGTCCCGATCCCGAAGCGAAGATCGGTGTCGTTCTCCGTTGAACGCCCCCGCAACCGCCAGGTCGGTTCCAAGACTATTTCTCCTCCAAGGCCATCAACGTACGCGCGAGTCGGTGTTTCCGGACTGCCAACGAACGACTGGGCTCGGGTGCGCGGACTCGTCCATGGTCTCGCTTTCCTGTTCAACGATTGTAGCGGAACTTGCGCACGCGGGGCGAAGATCTGCGCAGATCGCCCTCGCAAATGAGACGGTCACCGGTGATGACAGCTCCGGTTCAGGAGCGCGTTGCGAGGCGCGCCAACACCGCTTCCATGGTCGGGGCGATGGGTGCGGGCATCTCGATCGCTCTCTTCGCCGCCGCGACGTCCTTGAGTCCGGACCCCGTGATCATGAGCACTGCGCTCTCGTTCCGATCGACGAGTCCTTCATCGAGAGCGATGTCGAGACCGGCGAGGGCGGCCGCCGCTGCCGGTTCGGCAAAAACTCCGGTGAGGCTCGCGAGGCGGGGGATGGACGCGAGAATCGCTTGATCGCTGACGATGACCCCCGCACCGTCCGAGGCGCGAACCTCGCGGAGGCAGAGCAGCGCGTTGCGAGGCGAGGAGACGGTGAGACTGTCAGCGACGCTGGTCGCGCCGGGCACCGGGACGATCGCTTCCGATCCGCTGCGCAGCGCGGTGGCGATGGCGGCTGTTCCTGCCGGCTGAACCACGATCAGGCGTGGGCGCCGTGCGATGAGCCCGGCCTCCTCGAGGTCGGCGAAGCCCTTGGCGAGCCCCGCGGTGATGACACCGTCGCCCGCGGTGACGATGACGGCGTCGGGCGTCTCGGGCGCCATGGCGGCTGCGATCTCGAGCGCGGCGGTTTTCTTGCCCTCGATGGTGAAGGGGTTGAAGGCGGTGTTGCGGTTGGTCCAGCCGAAACGGTCGCAGGCGGCCAACGAAAGCTCGAAGGCGTCGTCATAGGATCCGGCCACCGGCAGAACCTCGGCGCCATAACTCAGCATTTGGATCAGCTTGGCGGGCGGAGCGTCGGCCGGGACGAAAACCACCGCCCGCAGGCCGGCCGCGGCCGCGACCGCGGCGAGCGCCGTTGCGGCGTTACCGGTCGATGCGGCGGCCACGGCGTCGGCGCCGTACTCGAGCGCCTTGGCGATGACGAGTTGCGAGGCGCGGTCCTTGGTCGAGCCCGACGGGTTGCGGGTGTCGTCCTTGAGCCACAACCGATTCATCCCGAGCGCCTGCCGGAGACGGGGCGCGGCGAGCAACGGGGTGGCGCCGACCGGCAGGGGAGGGAGGTAACGAGGGTCGTCGATGGGCAGGAATGCCGTCAGAAAACCCGGCGTCCCCGGCGGATCCTCGGGCCACGCCGTCGGCAGATCCTCGATGACGACCTCGAGCACCCCGCGAGTCACCCCGCCCGGAACCTGCTTCTCGGAACACGAAGGGCAGACATAGAGCCCCGGCCGCTCGGTAAGCTCCAACCCACACTCGCTGCACCTGAAGTGAAATTCCGCCATTAGATGATTGTATCGCCCTCGCCGCTCGCGGGCCTCCCGCGTTGCCTGTTGTTCTTTCCTCCGGATGATCTGCTCATGGATCTTCGAGGCGCACAGTTTTTTGAAACGCAAAGACCGCAAAGCGCGCAATGGCCATCCATCGCAAAGGCATCTCAGTTGAGAGTGGGTCCCGCGCTCGAGATCGGCGCTGGTCGGGCATTACACCGCCTCGATGTGAGTTGTCTCGACTCGGAGGATTGCTCCTGGTAAGTCTACGAACCCGCTTCTATCTGGAAGTCGGCGCCACGCGAGTCAGACGGAAAAGTCGCGATGGTGCGATGGATCAAGAAGTGATGGCCTTTGCGACGGTCTTTGCGATCATGGCGGTCTTTGCGGTGAAACTGCGATGGGATGTTCGCAATCTGTATCCGGCGGCTGGATCTCACGTACCTAACGAGCCGATCTCGTTTTCGACCGCTTCGAGGATCTCGAGCCTGGCGACGGCATCGGCCATGGCGTTGTGGTCCTTGTAGAGCGGCCGGTCGATGTCGAGGAAGTCGACGCGGTTGCGCACTGCGGCCTTTCCGGCCAGGGTCCCTCGTCCCGGGGTGAAGTCGCGGAAGTCGAGGGCCTGGGCCGCGGCCATGAGCTCGATGCCCAGGACCCCGCACGCGGTGTCGAGGATCTGCCGGGTCTTGAGCGCCGAGTTGAAGCCCATGGAGACGAAGTCCTCCTGATCTGCGGCCGCCGGGATCGACTGGATATAGGCCGGCGCCGAGAGGATCTTCTGTTCGACGATCTGCATGTCGGCGGTGTACTGGCTGAGCATGAGCCCGGAGAACATCCCCGCGCCCTTGGTGAGAAACGGCGGCAGCCCCACCGAGAGAGCCGGGTTGGTGAGCCGGTTGAGGCGGCGCTCGGAGAGAACGCAGATCATGGTGATGGCGGCGCCCAGAGTGTCCAGAGGAAGACTGACCGGGGTGCCCTGGAAGTTGGCGCCGGTGAGGACGATCCCGTCGTCGGGGAGAAAGATCGGGTTGTCGCCGACGCCGTTGGCCTCGATCTCGAGCTGCGAGCGCGTCCACCGGAGTTGATCGCGGGCGGCGCCGATGACCTGTGGGGTCGAGCGCATGGAGTAGGCATCCTGGACCTTGACCTTCTCCTTGCCGGTGAGGAGATCCGAGCCTTCGAGGACCTTGCGGATGTTGTCGGCGGAGACCACCGCGCCGGCGAAGCCACGGAGTCGGTGGAGGCGGGTGTCGTAGGGCTTCATGTTCGCCTTGAGCGCCTCCAGGGTCATGGCGGCGGCGATCTCGGCCTGTTTGAGCCATCGCTCGGCATCGTAGACCGCGAGACAGCCGACGGCGTTGGTCAGGTTGCTGCCGTTGATGGTGGCGAGACCGTCCCGCGCCTGGAGACCCGGTACCGGGATCCCGGCGGCCGCGAGCGCGTCGGCGCCGTTCATCCGCTCACCCTTGTAGAAGGCCTCGCCCTCGCCCATCAGCAGCAGCGCGATCTGCGACATGGGGGCGAGATCGCCGCAGGCGCCCACCGATCCCTTGCGGCAGACCACCGGCGTGACCCCGGCGTTGAGCATGGCGATGAGGGTGCGGGTGATCTCCGGCCGGCAGCCCGAGTGGCCGTGGGCGTGGACGTTGACCCTGAGCAGCATGGCGGCCCGCACCCAGTCCTCGGGGCACGGCTCGCCGATCCCGGCGGCGTGGTTGTAGATGAGGTACTTCTGGAAATCGCGGACCTGCTCGTCGGTGAGAACCACCTCGGAGAACTCGCCGATCCCGGTGTTGACCCCGTACATGATCTCGCCGGCCTCGATGCGCTTCTCGAGAAACGCGCGGCAGGTGACGATGCGCGCGAGGGCGTCGGGGTGGAGCTTGACGGTCTCGCCGCGACGGGCGACGGCCTCGATGTCTTCGATGGTGAGCTGGGAGCCGGTGATGGTGACGACCATGTGATTCTCCTGGTGCCGGCTCGGGGCGCTGAAGCGTCAGCCCCGAGCACGCTCGGGTTGATCGCTCCCACCCACCCCGCTGCAACCGGAGGACCACCACGGCCCGCGCGATCCGCGTAGGCCGATTATCGCGTGTTCCGCGGCTTGGTCAAGAGGATTCAACCGCCAAGGCGCGAAGGACGCAAGGACATCGCAGATTGGTGAATGCAGCTCGTGTCGTGTTGTAGCGCCGGCGTCTCGTCGGCGTCGCGGTCGAACCACGAAAGGCAGATGGGCTCATCGAGCGCCTGCACGGCGGCTTCTTCGGCCAGTCGTTTGGCGGCCGCGAAATCGATCCGGACAGCGTACGTCTCGACGGGTGCGCCTGGAATTTCGAACCGGCCAAACAGCCTTGACCGGTCGACAGTGAGTGCGGTGGAGGAAATGGTATGAATGAGAAGAAGGTGTACGTGATCCTCGGAGGTACCGGCGGCATCGGTTCGCATGTGGCTCGACGGCTGGCTGCGGACGGGGCGACGGTGGTCGTCGCGGCTCGCGGGAGCGATCGGCTTGATGCCCTCGCCGACGATCTCGGGGGTTGTGAAACGCATCGGGTCGATGCGACCGATATCGGTGCGGTCGACGCACTGATCAAGGAAATCCACACCAGCCACGGTCGCCTCGATGGAATCGTCAACTGTGTCGGTTCGATTCTGCTGAAAGCTGCGCATCAGACCTCCGAGGAGGAATGGCGCAAGACCCTCGCGGCGAATCTGGACTCGGCGTTCGCGGTCGTTCGCGCCGGCGCCAAGGCGATGCGCAAGGAGGGCGGCTCCATTGTTCTGATGTCTTCGGCGGCGGCCCGGGTCGGTTTGGCGAACCACGAGGCGATCGCCGCGGCCAAAGCGGGGGTCATCGGACTCGGACGATCGGCGGCCGCGACCTACGCCCCAAATGGAATCCGGGTCAACATCGTCGCGCCCGGTCTCGTCGACACGCCGATGGCGGCCGGGATCACCGGGAACCCTCTCATGCTCAAGGCATCCGAGGCCATGCACCCGCTCGGCAGGATCGGTCGGCCGGAGGAGGTCGCCGATGTGGTGACCTGGCTGGTCTCCGGCGACAGCGGCTGGGTCACCGGCCAGGTCATCGGTGTCGACGGCGGTCTCTCCTCGTTGCGAACCAAGGCTACTGGATAGCCCCGGTCAGCGAGAATGGCGTTCCCTGAGGTCTCGGAGACTCAACGGAGACCGAGGAATTTCGCATGGAGCTCTTGACGTTTGCCGGGTGTGCGCAAGATCGGCGCTCAATTTTTCACGACATCAACAAGGAGTTGAATATGAACTCGGACGAACGAAACAGCAAGATCATCGAGGCGCTCAGCAAAGCCTTCAACATGGAGCTCGAAACCGTGGTGAACTACATCGCGGTCTCGACCAACCTCGACGGCGTCCGCGCCAAACACATCAAGGACGAGCTCGCGGCCGACGTGCCCACCGAGCTCCAGCACGCCCAGTTGATCGCCAATCGGATCAAGACCATCGGCGGCATGGTTCCGGGATCCCTCGCACTCGTGATGGAACAGGAAAAAATGCAGACCCCGAAGGACACGACCGATATCGAAGCGGTGATCAAAGGGGTCATCGCCGCTGAGGAAGGCGCCATCGCCCAGTACAAGAAGATCATCGAGCTTGCCTCGGGGTTCGACCCGGCGACCGAGGATCTCGCGATCACGGCGCTGGCCGACGAGGAGGAGCACCGACGCGAGTTCCTCGGCTTTCTCAAGGAGATCGACGCGGGTCGCGTCTGATCTGCCGGGGGTGTCGCGGTCTCTGTGCCCCCGCTCCTTGTCCGCAATCGTTGGTTTCGGCTGGCTCAATCGTCCCGTGAAACCGTGACGATGCCGAGATAGCCGTCGACGGTCAGCCGATCCCCGGTTTCGATCCGCGCGGTGGCGTCGGGAACGCCCGTGACGCAGGGCAGACCGTACTCCCGGGCGATGATGGCGCCGTGGATAAGCATCCCGCCGCGGCGTTCGACGACGGCGCTCACCATCGGCACGACGAAGGTCATGTTGGGCTCGACGGCGTCGCAGACCAAGACCTCGCCGGCCCGAATGTCAAAGAGGTTATCCACCCCGGTGACGAGCCTCGCCGGGCCGGTGGCGACACCGGGCCCGGCAGGTTGTCCGACGAGCTGTCGCGGTTGCGGTCGAAGCCGACCCTCGGTTTCCAGGGTCTTCGGCTCCGGAGGCGGTTCGACCACGAGGTTTGGATGACGGAGAGCTGCGATGACCTGATCCGGATCCGCCATCCTGCCGTCGTCGGGCCGTGCATCCGCGAGCCGCAGGCGACCCTCGTCGACGGCTGCGATGACGAGCGCCTTGTGCCGCGCGAGGTGGATGTTGTCGTCGTCCCTGAGCTGATAGCTGCTGCGACCGACATCGAGGACCTCCTCGGCCATCGCACGGCGTTCGGCGGGAACCGATGCGAGGAAATTCTCGGCCATCCGTTCGACATCGTCGGCGACGTATGCTTCGGCGACCGGTGGTGATGCCGCCATGGCGAGGAGAAACCGGACAAGTCCGCGGCGATCGGCGAAGCAGGACCGGTTGGCGTAGACCGCATCACCGAAATCGTCCAGAAAGGCCTCGAGATCCGCGCTGAATCGAGGGTGGTCGACGGTGCCGGCTTCGAGCGACGAGCGGAGCCCCGGTTGGTTGCGGATCTGGGCGGCCAGCTTGGCGAGTCGGCGGTTGCGCTCCAGACTCAACATGGGGGTCCCGGCGAGGAGGGTCATGAACTCGTGCGGATCGTCCGGCCGGACGGCCTCGTTGTAGAACTGGCCGAAGAGGCGGATGCCGTGTGCGAACGGGATGAAATCCCGCCAGTAGACATCGACCCACCGGTCATGGGTCGCACGCCGCTGGTCGATCTCGGCCGCGAGCTCGTGGTTGTCGAGGGCGTCGAGGCGGCGGCGGGCGATGTCGTCGGCCTCACGGTCCATTGCCGGCAGCAGTTCGTCTTCGACCCGGCGCCGTAGCTCGCGCAGGTTGTCGAGGCTCCGGGTCAGACTCAGATACCACGCCCTTTTGTCATTGCCGTCCGCCGCTCCGGTTGTCACCGGCCGCGATTGCAGCAATACGAGCTGTCCCCTGGCGATCGTCCACTCGACATCCTGCGGCGATCCGAAGAGCGCACTCGCTGCGCCGACCGCTCCGATGACCTGGTGGAGTTGGTTTTCGTCAAGGGGTGGCGGGAGGTCTGCCGGTTCCTCGGTCCGAGGGCCGTCGCCGGTCAGCACGAGTCGACGGCGGCTCGAGGGTGGGCGGTGCTCGATGATGACGCCTGTCGCGGCGTCGATCGCCCAGTGGTCGGGTTCGATGGTGCCGTCAACGAGACCCTGGTTGAGGCCGTGGACGGCCTCAACGGCGGCGAGCTGGGGTTGGGCGGGGTGGACGCCGAAGGCAATGCCGGAGACCTCTCCCTGGACCAATCGCTGAATCACCACCGCCATGGTGCTCGAGTCCGGGTCGATCCCGAGCTCGCGCCGGTAGAGGAGCGCGCGGTCGGTCCACAGCGATGCCCAGACCGAGCGAACGGCGTCGAGCACCTGGATCTCGGCCGCGGACCCCGACAAACGAGTCGTGCAGACCGGCAAACGACGCGCCCTCGGCATCCTCGCCGGGCGCCGACGAGCGCACCGCCAGAAACCCTGAGTCGAACTCGCCGGTCAGACGCTCGGCGAGCTCGACCTCGACCTGTTGCGGAACCGCGGCGCGCAGGAAGCGGTTGCGGATCCGCAGCGCCGTGTCCCAGATTTCCTCCCACCGCATGTCGGCGAAGTTCTTGCGGCCGAGCTCCTGGCGGATCACCGGCCGGAGCGACGCGGCGTCGACAAAGAGCTCATAGGCCCGGGTCGTCAGGCACAGGGTCGGGGGGACGTTCACCCCGTGTCGAGCCAGCGCCGCCAGCGCTGCGCCCTTGCCGCCGGCCAGGGCCGGGTCTGTCGCCTCGGCGGCGTCAAGGTCGATGACCAGCGTCATCGGTCGAAGTGGAGCTCGATGACGTGTTGGAAGCGGGTGACGACCATGTAGACCGATACCTGCAGCCGCAGCGGGACACAGCTCGGTGATCGGACGAAGCTCTCGAGGTGCGGGTGTTTGGTGAGAAAAATCTCGTTGAACAGGGGTCTTTCGTCGGTGTTGATCTCTTCGACGATCCCGACGGCGGTCGCCGCTGCGGCCTCTGTGAAATCGGCGGGACGGTTGGTGCGGTTGTCCACCAGCATCGAGGCGCGGGCGTCGGCGACCAGGTTGGCGTGCTTGCGTGTCGCTCTGCCGGTGGCGAAGAGGAGCCGGCTCAGGTCGGGGGTGGCGGCAAACCCGACGAGGCTGGTGTAGGGCTCGCCGTCGTGGTGCGTGCCGAGCACGCCGAGAAGTTGCCCTGCCAAAAGCTCGCGGAGGATCTCCAGGTGGCTGGGGTCGTGTTTCATGCGGCTCCCTGCTTGCATCCCACGATTATAGATGTTTCGATGTGGATCGCAGCTCCAAAATCCGCTGTGCCGCGGCGCAGCCTGAGAGGAAGGCGCCCTCCACCCGCGGGCCGCCGGCCCAGTCGCCGCAGGCTGCGACGGCGAGATCCCGGTCGAAGAGACACGGCTCGGCGAGGGGGTTCACCGGCAGGGCGAATCGCCATCGGTGGGCGGTCAGGGAGGCCGGCGGGGGAAGATCGCGCCCGACGGCGTCGCGGAAGGCGTCGACCAACCACTGGGCCGCGACGTCCCGGTCGAGCTCAAGGTGTTCCCGGGACCACTCCGGCGAGGCGTGCAGGACCCAGGCTTCGCCGGGTGGACGTCCGGGTTTTGCGCTGTTGCGGGCGATCCAACCAAGGGGTGCTTCTTCGACGAAGGCGCCGTCAAACGCGAGTCCCAAGGTGCGGGGGTATGACGCCATGACCGCCCAACATGGCTCCATTTCGACGTGATCCGCGAGCGCAGAGAGTCCGGGCGCCGACGCCGCGAGCAGGGCTGCTGTCTGCGGCGCCGGGGCGGAAACCACGACCGCGTCGAACCGACCCGGATCGGCGCCGTCGTGGGTCCCGAGTTCCCACCGACCGTCGCCGCGCGCCAGGTGGACGATTCGGATCCCGAAATTCACATCGAGTCCGGTCGCCAGGTGGCGGCAGATGGCGCTCATCCCGGGAACGCCTACCCAACGCTCGGTTGGGTCGTCTTTGAGCGCGATCTCACCGCCTCGGACCACCGCGAGTCTGCCCTTCCACCGCGCCGCCAGTCCGTCGGCTTCCCACGACTCGACCCACCGCCGGAAGCGCGGATCGCGGACGGTGAAGTACTGGGCGCCGTGATCGAAGCGCAGGGGACCGGCGCGTCGGGTGGCCATCCTTCCGCCGGGGCCGCGAGCCTTTTCGAAAATTCGAACGTGGTGGCCGGATTCCGCGAGCAGGCGGGCGCACACGAGTCCGGAGATCCCGGCGCCGATGACCGCGATTTCGAGCTTTCGCGTGGTTCGTGGCGGCTTTGTCGGCTCTTGGGAAGCTGTCGTGAATTCTGAATCTTCGCCGGTCGAGATCATGGCGTTGTTCCCTTCAATTGTGCAAGGTTGAAGGCACGCAACCTATTCCCTGTCGCGTCCCGGCGCAAGGTGGCCGTGCGAGAGGAGGACGGTGTATCGTTCGTCGGTGCAAAGACTCCAACTCATCGAGTTGCACGAAATGCCCCGGTTCCCCGCCCTGTGGCGGGACCTGGTCACCGATTTTCTGTCGTTCTTCTTCCGCGTGTTCAAACCGTACGCCTGCGTCGCACCGCTGCTGGCCGAGGGGCTCGACCACGCCGCCACCGATCGTATCGTCGATCTCTGCTCGGGCGCCGGGGCGCCGGTTCTGTCCCTGCTCGATGGCGACGCGGTCGCTCCGTCCTCCGTCACCCTCACCGATCTCTACCCCAACGTCACCGCCTTTCGCACGGCGGTTGCGTCGGGGGGCGGGGTGGTCGCCTGCGTCGAGACGCCGGTCGACGCCGCCCATGTGCCCTTCGACCTGGAGGGGTTTCGAACCCTCTTCACTGCGTTTCACCACTTTGACCCGAGTCAGGCGGGGCAGGTGCTCGCGGACGCCCAGCGGAAGGGCGAGGGGATCGCCGTCTTTGAGTTCACCGAGCGAAACCCCTGGCTTTGGACCATTCCCGTGCTTCTGATTCCATTGATGGTCGCCATCTGCACGCCGTTCATCCGGCCGTTGTCATGGCGCCGCCTGCTCTGGACCTATGTCGTGCCGGTGGTGCCGGTGGTCGCGATGTGGGACGGTCTGGTGTCGAATCTGCGCACCTACTCGCCTGTCGAGCTCCGGGGAATCGCCGATACCATCCAGGGATCCGGCTACCGTTGGCGAGCCGGGCGGATCCCCTCGATCGGTCTGAGTCGGGTCACGTACCTCGTCGGCTGGCCGGAGTACGTCAGCCCATCGCGCTGATCGCCACCGCGAGCGCGACGGCTGCGCGCAGCGTCCACTCGTTGGCCTCGCAGTCGGTTACACGTTCGATTTGGATGGAAGGATGTCCTGCTCGGTCGTGTTGAAGCGGGCGAGGGGGAGAACATGAAACAGACATTGACAGCTCGCATCGGTTGCGCCCTATTCGTCGCTCTCATGGGTGTCGGTTGTGGCGGCGCCGGCGAGGCACCGGAGACAGCGGCTGAGGAGTCCAACATGAACGCATTTGAAGCAGTGGTGAACCACACCCCCGGTGTGGTCGATCATACGGTGACATCCATCGAGGGCGACACGATCGATCTGCGCGGCTATCGCGGGCGACCGATGTTGATCGTCAACACGGCGTCGAAGTGCGGCTACACCAAGCAGTACGACACGCTGCAGAAACTCTATGAAGAGTTCGGGAGTCGCGGTTTCGTGATCATCGGGTTCCCGAGCAACGATTTCGGCAACCAGGAGCCGGGAACGCACGAGGAGATCGCCAACTTCTGCCGCCTCAACTATGGGGTGACGTTCCCGATGATGGAGAAGGTCCACACCAAGGGACCCGAGCAGGCGCCCCTCTACCGAACACTGACCGCCGAGTCCCCAGAGGGTATGCGTGGTGAGATCAAGTGGAACTTCACCAAGTTCCTCGTCAACGGTGATGGCGAGGTCGTCGCCCGTTTCGAGTCGAGCGTCGATCCCATGGACGAGACCATCGTCAGCGCGGTCGAGGAGCTCCTTCCCGCCGAAAGCTGATCGACGCCAGCACGCTCGATCAGTCGGCAGAATGCGATCGCGACCGGCGCCGTGGAATATCGGCGCCGGGTTTGGGCGTTGAAGGTAGCAGCACGTCAATCTGAAAACCAACCAGAGAAGCGGCTGGCGAAATCAAGGGAAAGTCGAGAGATCCTGAAAATGAGTATCAGTATTGAAGGTTTGGATGCCGACGGCAGGCTGCGTTTGGCTCCGCGTGACGAGGACCAACGGGATGCCGCCCGCCGCTGGCGTCAGCTCATCGACGAGCGTCTCGCCGACCTCATCCCGGATGGCAACGTCGATCCGCGTCCGCTCCACGAGTCCATGCGCTACAGCCTGCTTGCCGGCGGGAAACGGATCCGACCCGTCCTTACCATCCAGGTCGCGACCGATCTCGGCGCCAGCGAGGAAGAGGCTCTCGATGTGGCCTGCGCCGTGGAGATGGTCCACGCCGCTTCGCTGATCCTCGATGATCTCCCGTGCATGGACGACGCCGGCCTCAGACGCGGCAACCCGGCAAACCACCTCGTCTACGGCGAGGACACCGCGATCCTCGCCGCCACTGCGCTGCTCAACCGGGCTTTTGGTGTGATCGCGGACTGCGATCGTCTTCCAGCCCAGACACGAATCGATCTGACCCGGCTCCTGTCGGAGTCGGTGGGCAGCAACGGGATCATCGCCGGCCAATTCTGCGATCTGCAGATCCGCCACGGCCACGGCGACGACATCACGGGTCTGACCGAGATGTACGGGCAGAAGACCGGCGCGCTCTTCGTTGCGGCGCTCGAGGCCGGAGCACGCGTTGCGGGTGTCGACGATGCCTGGGTCAAGGCGGTGCGCGACTATGGCGTCAACCTCGGTCTTGCCTTCCAGTTGCTCGACGATCTCCTCGACACCTTCGGTTCGCGTGAGGACATCGGCAAGGACACCGGCCAGGACGACGAGAAATCGACCCTCGCCTCGCGTCTGGGCGCCCACGGCACGCAGCAGGAAGTTCACCGTTACGTCGAGTCGGCCGCTTCGGCCCTCGCACCCCTGGGTCGCTCGGGTCTCCAACTGGCGAACCTCGCCCGTTCCTACACTCAGACCACCTTGGAGCGGGTCGTCGTCTGACGACGAGTGCGGCCGGGCTGCTGCTGTCGTGGTGCCACCATCCAAAGGTGGTTTCGGTGTGAGCTGAAGGACACCAGCTTGGGAGTTGTCTGATGTTCAGGGGTAGATCCGGCGAATCCGGGGAACCTCGTCTCGGGTTTCCCGTTTATGCTTGTGGGACGCTTCACGCCAACCCGAAGGGACACCCAACCACCCATGAAAAGACTCTCAGCTTCGATCCTGCTCGCAATCCTCGCTCTGACTGTCGTCTCCTGCGCGCCGGGCGAGGATGAATCGAAGACCTTTGCCGAAGGCGCAGCCAGTGATGGGGACCGCAAGGAAGAGGCGGTTCCGGTCGAGGTTGTCGCACTCGAACGCGGCACCATCGAGTCGGCGCTGCGGTTTTCCGCCACCCTCGAGGCCGAACGCGATGTCCGGGTCCTGGCCGAGGCCCAGCGGCGTGTCGTCGAACTCAAGGTCGAAGAGGGCGATGCCGTTCGCGCCGGATCGCTGCTCATCCGTCTCCAGGACGACGCTCAGCGGAGCGCCCTCAACAAGGCCGAGATCGAGCTTCGTCAGGCGACCCGCGAGTTCGATCGGCAAAAGAGTCTTTTTGAACAGAACCTGGTCAGCGAGCAGACCTACAACGATGCCGCGCTCGTCTTCGACCAGGCCGGGATCGCGGTCGACGACGCCCGGCGCAATCTCGCCTACACCGAGGTTCGGGCGCCGTTCTCCGGCATCGTCACCGAGCGCATGGTCAACGTGGGCGATCACGTGACTCTCAACCAACCGCTCTTCCGCATCGTCGACTTCGACTCCATCGTGGCGCGGATCTATGTTCCCGAAAAAGAGCTCCCGGCCCTCGCCACCGGTCTCGAAACCCGGCTCACCGCCGAGGCCATCGGCGGGGTGAGCTTCTTCGGTTCGGTGGACCGGATCTCTCCGGTCGTTGATCCCGGGACCGGCACGGTCAAGGTCACAGTGGCGACCCCCCGCCAGGAGGGATTGCGTCCCGGGATGTACGTCGAAGTCGAGCTCGTGACGGCGGTCAACGAGGACGCGCTTTTGCTGCCGAAGCGATCCGTGGTTTACGACAACGACCAGCTCTTCGTGTTTCGTCTCGGCGACGAGCGCAGGGTCGAGCGGATCAAAGTCGAGCCGGTGCTCGAAGACATCGAGCACATCGAACCCGCCGGTGGTCTCTCGACGGGCGATCTTGTTGTCGTCGCCGGCCAGGCAAGCCTCAAGGACAACGCGCTGGTGCGGCTTCCCGGCGATCCGGATCCCCAGGACGAAGAAAAGGACGACGAGGTTGGCGACTCGGCCGAGGAGGCCGCATCCGAGGCCGACGCGTGATCACCGAGCGCGATCCGGCGCCCGAGCCCATCGCCGACCGATCATTCCTGGTCGACCGACCGGTCGCCATCATCATGGTCTTTCTGGCCACGGTCGTTTTTGGTTTCTTCTCCTTCCTCCGTCTGCCGGTGTCGCTCATGCCCGAGCTCAGCTACCCGACCCTCACGGTCCGGACCGAGTACCCGGGCGCCGCGCCCGAGGAGGTCGAGAACGACGTCAGTCGACCGGTCGAGGAAGCGCTCGGGGTGGTCGGCGGGCTGCGCAGGATCTCGTCCATCAGCCGCGCCGGTGTCTCCGATGTGATCCTCGAGTTCAACTGGGGTGTCGAGATGACCGAAGCCATCCAGGACACCCTGGAGAAGCTCGATCTGGTCTTTCTTCCGGACGAGGCCGAACGGCCCTTGATTCTGCGCTTCGACCCGACCCTCGATCCGGTCCTCGAACTCAGTCTTGCCGGCGACGGCGTCCAGTTTGAAGGTGAGGAAGGTCTGCGCCGGTTGCGCCGGCTCGCCGAGCTCCAGGTCAAGCGCGCCCTCGAACCGGTCAAGGGAGTGGCGGCGGTCCGGGTGCGAGGCGGTCTCGAGGAGGAGATCCACGTTCTGCTCGAGGCCGATCGTCTGCGCCACACGGGTTTGAGCACCGACGATGTCATCAGAAGGCTCGCCGAGGAGAACATCAACGTTGCCGGCGGGACCCTGCGCGAGGGCCGGACCGAGTACATGGTCCGGACCCTCAACGAGTTCGTCAACCTCGGACAGATCGGCGACACCATCGTCGCCTTTCGCGAGGGCCGGCAGATTCGGATCCGTGATCTGGGCGAAGTTGTCTGGGCCAACGCCGAACGCCAGATCACGACCCGTACCGACGGCCGTGAAAGCGTCCAGATCGAGATCTTCAAGGAGGCCGACGCCAACATCGTCGCTCTCGCCGACCGGGTCAAAGAGCGGGTCGGGACCTTCGATCCCGCCGCAGTCGAGAAGGTCAGCGACAGCGCTGACGGTCGCGGCGAACGCCGTGCACGCCGCTCCGGTCGTGGTGGGCCCGGGGGTTCCGGGGAAGAACGACTCGGTCTTGCGGAGGAGCTCTACCGATCTGAAGGCGTGCGTCTCACTCTGGTCGCCGATCGGTCGGTCTTCATCCAGGACAGCATCAACGAGGTCCGCAACGCGGCCGTCTTCGGCGGTCTGCTCGCGGTCATCGTGCTCTTTCTGTTCCTGCGAAACGTCCGGTCGACCGCGATCATCGCGATTTCGATCCCGATTTCCATCCTGGTCACCTTCGCCCCGCTCAACCTCTTCGGCGTCAGCCTCAACATCATGTCCCTCGGGGGGCTCGCGTTGGGCATCGGGATGCTGGTCGACTCGTCCATCGTCGTTCTCGAGTCCATCTTCCGTTGCCGCGAGGAGGGCGACGACACCGCCACCGCGGCGGTGCGCGGGGTCGCCGAAGTGCGAATGGCCGTGATCGCGTCGACCCTGACCTCGATCGCGGTCTTTGCCCCGATGGTCTTTGTCGAGGGCGTCGCCGGTCAGGCCTTCGGCGATCTCGGGCTTTCTGTGGTGATCTCGCTCCTCGCGGCGCTGGTGGTGGCGTTGGTCTTCATCCCGATGCTGGCGAGCCGAAAGGGACTGAGCCTCGACGGTAAGACCGGGAGTCTCTCGGTTCTTGTCCCGTCGCGGAGCTTTGCGCGCTTCCGGCAGGATTTTGCCGGGTTGACAAAGATCTGGCAGAAGCCGGCGGTACTCTATCTCGTCATCCGGGCGCTCCTGGGGACCATCTTCGAGATCCTGGGAAGCCTCCTCCTCGTTGTCCTGATGGTCGTCGCGTTCCTGGTGAAGTGGGTGCTCAAACCGATCGGTGACTGGATCGTCAGGGTCCTGCTGTCGGTCACCGCCTACACCACGCAGCCCCTGCTCGAGTTTCTCAACCGAGCCTACGCCCGCTCCATCCGATGGGCGTTGGATCGACCGGGGAGCGTGGCGATGCTTGCCCTTGCGACGCTCGCCGTCACCGTCGCGGTCGCCCTGACCCTGGACAGCGAGCTCCTGCCCGAGGTCCACCAGGGCGAGTTCACCGTCGAGGTCGCCCTGCCGGTGGGCACGCCCCTCGAGCGAACCGTTGAGATCCTCACTCCGGTCGAGCAGGCACTCATGGCCGAGCGAGAGCACATCGAGGCACTCATCGTCACCTTTGGATTCGACCCGGCGACGTCACAGCGGTCGGACGAGGGTGAGCACTCGGCTCGGTTCAAGTTCATCCTCGCGAGTTCGGACCCGAAGGTCGAATCCGAGGTCTTGGCGCGGATCCGCGGCCGGCTCGACGAGATCCCCGATCTCGATGCGCGGATGGTCCGACCGGTGCTCTTCAGCTTCCGCACGCCCATCGAGGTCGAGATCCACGGCGACCAGCTGATCGATCTGCGACGGATGTCCGAGAGGGTCGCCGAGCTCATGGTTGCCATGCCCGAACTCGCCGATGTCGAGACGAGTCTCAGGGTCGGCGCCCCAGAGGTCCAGATCGAGTACGACCGCGAGCAGCTCGCCCGCTACGGCCTCAGTATCGAAATGGTGGCGACCCGGGTCCGGGACGCGGTCAAGGGTGCCGAGGCCTCGCTCTACAACCTCGGCGACCGGCGGATCCCGATTGTGGTTCGTTTCCGCGAGGGCGATCGGCGAGAAGTCTCCGACGTCGCCGATTTCCTGGTCAACCCGGGTGGAGAGAGGCCGATCTCGCTCGGTGCCGTGGCCGATGTCACGCTCGCCGAGGGTCCGTCGGAAGTTCGCCGGATCGACAGCCGAAGGGTGGCGGTGGTGTCGGCGAATCTCGGCGCCGGTTCACTCGGCAGCGCGGTTGCCGGCCTCGAGACCGCGCTCGAGCGCGAGATCGACTGGCCTTCAGACATGACGTTCTTCATCACCGGCCAGAACCAGGAGTGGCAACGAAGCCGGTCGAGCCTGCTGCTCGCGCTGTCGCTGTCGATCTTCCTGGTCTACGTCATCATGGCGGCCCAGTTCGAGTCGCTGCTCCAGCCGTTGATCATCATGCTGACGATCCCGCTCGCGTTCTTCGGCACGATCGTGGCGCTGAAGGTGCTCGGGATTTCGCTTTCGGTGGTGGTCATTCTCGGGATGATCATGCTCGCCGGAATCGTCGTCAACAACGCCATCGTCCTCGTCGATTACATCAACCGGCTCAAGCGGCGGGGACTCGACCGCTACGAGGCCGTGGTGACGGCCGGATCGGTGCGTCTGCGACCGATCCTGATGACCACCGCCACGACCGTGCTCGGGTTGTTGCCGATGGCGCTCGGCCTCGGCGACGGCGCCGAGATCCGCACGCCCATGGCGATTGCCGTCATCTCCGGGCTCCTCGCCTCCACCGCCCTGACGCTGCTCATCATCCCCAGTCTGTACTCGGTGGTCGATGGACTGCGGGAGCGGATCCTCGGTCGGTCGAGTGGCTCCGCTGCCGAGGAGAAACTGAGATGAAGGGCGAGAAACACCACATCGAGGAGGCCCTGCCGCGGTTCTCCCTGAATCGGCGGATCGGGGTTCTCGTCCTGCTCGCCTCGATGGTGGTGGTCGGTGTCGTGGCGGCGCTGGGAATCCCGCTCGAACTCATCCCTTCAGGTTTCTCGCCGCCTTTCCTTGCGGTCAACGTTCCGTGGCGCGACGCACCCGCCCAGGAGGTCCTGGAGAAGGTGGTGATGCCGCTCGAGGACGAACTCAGCACCGTCCGCGGGCTCGAGTCGTTGTTTTCGTTCTCGACCACCGGTTTCGGGCGTTGCTTCCTCAACTTCAAGAGCGGCACGGACATGGATGTCGCCTACCGCGAGGTCCGTGATCGGATCGAGCGTGCGCGGGCGCTGCTGCCCGAGGACGCGGACCGGATCTACATTCGCAAAGAGGACGAGTCGGCGATCCCCGTCTTTGTCGTCGGACTCGCCATCGACCCCGAAATCACCGATGCCTACACCCTGGTTCAGAAACAGATCGTCGTCCGGCTGCAGCGGCTCGACGGCGTGGCGTCGGTTGCGGTCAACGGACTGCTCGAGAAGGAGATCTTCATCGAGCTCGACCGGGAGCGGACCGAGGCCGCCGGGCTCAACATCTACGCCCTCGCCCAGGAGCTGGGCGCCGACAACTTCACCATGGCATCGGGCGATGTCCGGATCGCAGGTCGCAAGCTTCTGCTGCGCTCGGTGGCGCGGTATCGCGATCTCGAAGAGCTCAAGGACAGAATGGTCGGACCTCAGGTGAGACTGCGCGACATCGGCGAGGTGAGCTACAAACCGCCCGAAGCGTACTTCGTCGTCAGGGCCAACTCGCGTCCCGCCGTGGCCCTTGTTGTGCTCAAAGAAGGTGACGCCAACACCCTCGAGGTGGCGCGTTCGATCCGGCGCGAGCTCCGCGACATGCAGGACACTCCTTCGCTCCAGCGGATTCTCATGGTGCCGCTCTTCGATCAGGGGCGGGTCATCACCGAGAGCCTCGACACGCTCCTCAACAGCGGCAAGATCGGTGGGATCTTCGCCGTCGTGGTGCTCTACTTCTTCCTCCGGCGACTCAGAATGACCCTGATCATCACCTTGGCCATTCCCCTCAGCATTCTCATCGCGCTGACGGCCATGTTCTTTGCCGACGAGTCGCTCAACATCTTGTCGCTCCTGGCCCTGATGATCTCGGTCGGGCTCCTGGTGGACAACTCGGTGGTGGTCGCGGAGAACATCCATCGCCTCAACCGGTCGGGGGTTCCGCGGCGGGAGGCGGCGATCCGCGGAACGGCGGAGATCGCGCTCGCCATCGTCATGGCCACCCTGACCACCATCGTGGTCTTTCTGCCGGTCTCGCTGGTCGGCGGCCAGGCCCAGTTCTTTCTGCTGAGGTTGTCGATCCCGATTTCGGTGGCGCTGCTGGCTTCTTTGGTGGTGGCCGGGGTCTTCGTGCCCCTGAGCGTCTATCTGACGCTCGCCGGGAGCGATGAGCCCGGCGGACGGGAGTGGTTTTTCACACCCGTCTACCGCCGTTTTGTCGCACTGGTGGAGCGGAGCTATCACGCCACATTCGGTCGCCTCAACCACCTCTACGGTCGGCTTCTCGGGGTCTTTCTCCGCCGCCGATTGGATCTCGTGATCGGGGTGTTGGTGGTCTTCGCCGTCACCGCGGCGGTACCCATGCAGGAGGTCAAGTTCGTCGAGATCCAGGAAGAGGAGCGCGGCGGTTTCGAGATCGACGCCCGGCTGCCCCTGAGTACGACCCTCGAAGAGGCCGAGGCCTTTTTCCTCGAGTGCGAGGCCATCGTCGAGGACTCGGCCGAGGAACTCGGACTCTCGGGGTGGTTCATCTTTCACCGAGAGACCTTCGGCGAGATCCAGGGCTTTTTCAACAATCCCCGCACCACCGATCTGACCCCGCGCGAGGTCACCGAGATCGTCCTCGAGCGGCTGCCGGAACGACCCGGTGTGAGCTACTACACCGGTCAGGAATCCGAGTCCGAAGAAAAAGGAGAGCAGGTCCACGTCATCACGCTGTTCGGCGACGACTCGGAACAGCTCGAAACCACGGCCGAGAATCTCGAGTCCCTCTTCACCTCGATCCCGGGCGTACTCGGGGTCAAAGCCACCGGCGATCCGGCGCCGTCCGAGCTCGCGCTCGTCATCGACCGTGATCGGGCGCAGCAGCAGAACATCAGCCCAATGGTCGTCGCCGGGTTGGTGGGCTATGCGCTCCGCGGTCAACAGCTCAATCGCTATCGCACCGACGGCAACGACATCCCGGTGCGGATCCGGTTCAAAGAGGAGGATCGGGAGACCCTCGATCAGCTCCAGAGTTTCTACCTGCCGACGGGCTCGGGTGGATTCGTGCCGTTGTCGTCGGTCACCGACACCTCGTACCTCAAGACGGCTCGCCGAATCTTCCGACGCGACAAGCAGACATCGCACACCATCACCCTCGAACTCGAACAGGGACGGGAGGACGAGACCCGAGAACGCATCAGCGCTCTGGAGAAGGCCATCGAGCTTCCCGAAGGAGTTCGCCTCGGCCAACCGCCACGGGCGGATAGTGCGGCTGAAGACCTCCGCGGTTTGATGCTGGCGGCGGGTCTGTCCGTGGTCTTCATCTATCTGCTCATGGGCTTTCTTTTCGAGAGCTTCGGTCTGCCGTTGTCCATCATCCTCACCATCCCGCTCGCCGGGCTCGGGGTCTACTGGACCCACTTCACCTTCGGCTACAACCTCGACTTCCTCGGCGGCGTGGGGCTGGTCCTGCTCATCGGCGTCGTGGTCAACAATGGCATCGTTCTCGTCGACTATGTCAACCGGTTGCGCGGCTCCGGGATGGAGCGGGGCGAGGCGCTGCTCACCGCCGCCGATCGCCGGTTTCGGCCGATCATGATGACCGCCCTGACGACCATCTGCGGAATGATTCCGGTCACCCTTTCGGGCACCAATTCCATCGGTCTGAGCTACACCAGTTTTGGACTCACGCTCATCGGCGGGCTGACCACCGCGACGTTGTTGACCCTGTTGGTGGTGCCGGTCTTTTATACCCTCTTCGATGATCTGAGTGTTGCAATCCCCTCATTCCTCGGTGCCCTGCGGAAAAGAGCGAAAGACGCACCTCGCGACGAAACCTCGTGAATACTTCGGGTTAGCCGTTCCGCAGCTCGTACAGACGTTCCGCATAAGCGGCGTCATCGACCCAGAGGCGGCGGGCCGAGCGCTCGATGAGGGGCCGGATGAAACGCTGGAGCTTTCTCGCGTGGCGGAATCCCGGCCGGTCAGACGTCGCGAGCGTTGCTTCGACGACCAGGGTGAGTCCCGGTTCGATGGGGGTCGCGTGCGTCTCCACCACCGAGCCGGTTCCTTCGCCCTCGACAATGGTCATGACGATGGAGCGCGGCTCCGGGCTGTGGAAGACGGCATCCGTCTCGGCGACCAGGTTTCCGATGAGCCGTTTGGCAACCCGCACCTTCACCATGTCGTCGTCGAGATCGAGGACGGTCAGCGTTGCGAAGGCGTAGGGGTGGAAGTGGACGCCGTGCCAGGGGTCGAGGCGGTTGGCGATGATGTCCTCGGGATCGCAGCGCACCTCGAGCTGCACGACGCCCTCGAGGTAGACCTCGGGTCGCGGGGCGATCACCGGAAGCGGCGTCTCGGGAACCTCGGGCCCGATCCGGACCCAACTCAGGACACCGTCTTCGTGGACCGCGTACCGTTTCCAGTTGCCGTGACCCTCCTTGCCCAGGGCCAGCCCGTGCCACGGACAGACCAGCTTGCCCTCGCACACGCACGAGTCCGCGAGCGAGGCGCCCATGTGGGGACAGGCGTCCGGAGCGATGGTCAGTTCCCCGGATGCGCGCCAGGCGACGAGGTCCTCGCCGGCGATCCGAAGTCGCTGCGGCTCTTCGCCCAACAGCCGCGATTCGCCCACGACATACCAGTTGCCGTGCGGCCGGCCGAGCGCCCGCTCGAGGGCGCGGGCGATGGCCCGCGGACGGGCCTGTTGCCAGTCGGGTGCGAGGGAGGACTCGGGGATCTCCACCGCCGGGAGCGCGGGGCCGAACTTCAGGAGTTTGCTCATTTCATGCGGCTCGCTTCCGTCTCTTGAACGCGACGACCGAAGAGGCCGCGGCGTGGGATCGATCGGATGGGCTCGGGTCTGATGTCCTGGGGCGCGAGGAGGTGGTTGGCGGCGAGGAAACCCGACGCCACCGCGCGCTCCATCAGGGCGCTGGGGATCGGCAGCCGGACAAAGTCGCCGGCGAGCGCGATGCCGTCGTGCGGGGTCGGAACCCCGGGACGATCGGCATGGGAGCCCGGGGCGAAGGCCGGGCAGTCGCGGCGGATCAGGAAGCGCTCCTCGATGACCCCGGCGCCGACGTACTCGGGGTAGAAGGTGTGGAGGGCTGAGAGGAGATCCTCGCGGATCGCGGGCTCGTCCATGCTCGGGTCGACGGCGTAGGCGTGGAGCTCGACAACCGATCCGCCGGTTCGTCGGGCCCAGTCGCGGCTCTCGTCCTCGAAGAGGTCGTAAAGCGAGATGTTGTCGAGGCACCCGACACCGGTGGTCCCGACAAAGGGCTGCCGTCCCGGTTTGGTCGGCCGGTCGAACCACAGCCGCCAGACGACAAAGGGATTTGTCAGGGCGAGGCCCTCCACCGAGCGCCGGAAACCGGCGTCGTCGAGGTCGGGGGACTCGGCGACCACGGCCTGAAGTCCGGGCACGGTCAGCGCGAGGACGACGTGGTCGGTTTCGACCATTTCGCCGTTGAGGGCGACCTTCCACTTTCGTTCGGCGCCCTTGGCGACCCGCGACACGGTGCAGCCGGTTCGCACATCCACCCCGAGGCCGGTGAGATATGCACCGAGGGGCCCCCAGATGGATGTCGAGAAGGGCCGCTTCGAGACATCGAAGATGAGCCCCTCCGGATTTCCCGAGAAGTAGAAGTGGAACATCATCAGCAGCTCGCCCGCCGACATCGCGTTCTCGGGGTTGAAGAACGAGTGGGCGAAGACATCGAAGAGCATGCGGCGCGCATCGGGCGGGAATCTGAGCGAATCGAGGTACTCGCCCGCGGTCTGATCGTCATAGCGACCGTAGGTCCAGCCGCGTTCGTAACGGAGCATGGCCAGCGCGGCCAATCCGTTGACGCCCATGAGATCCCGCACGCCGAGGGTCGGTGTTCGTCGGGTCAGGGCGACGACGTTCCAGGGCGGCTTCTTCGGGAGCCCCGAGAACGACTCGACCTGGCCGCCGGGGCCGAGGATCGGGTAATCCTCGAGGGGCTCGAGAAAACCGAGGCCGTCGTCGATCCGGCGGAGCAGCGCCTGGAGGTTGTAGTACTGGCGGAAGAAGGCGTGGAAGCCGCGCTCCATCTCGAAGGACTCGCCGGTCGCCAGCCGGTCGGTCCAGGCCCCGGCGCGGCCGCCGAGAAAGGACTCGCGCTCGGCGAGGACGACCGAGACGCCGCGCTCGGCGAGGACCGCCGCCGCCGCCACCCCGGCGAGCCCGCCGCCGGCGATGACCGCCGTCTGGGGCGATTGAATCCGCTCGTGTGTACCGTCGCGTGGCAGGGTGAGTTCCATCAGAAAAACCTACTTGACCCGAATGGTGATCTGTTTCGTCTCGCCGGCGGCGAGCTCGAGCCGTGCTTCTTCGAACTTCGGCGGCCCGAACATGTCGCGGGCGTCGGCTGAAAAGCCGTACGCCTCCGATGGGATGCCGAGCGCACCGCTGCCGAGCTCACGATCGCCGTCCTCATCGTGGAAGACCGAGACCGCGAAGGCGCCCGCGGGAACGTCTTCGACGACGGCAAAGGCCCGGCCGTCGCTGATCGGCGCCGTGAACGTCGCGAAGATGGACTCGTCGGGGTCGGGCCAACCGCTGTCGTCGAGGAAGAACGCCACCAGGGCCTGTCCCTCTGCGTTTTTGAATCCGGTCATGGTGATCTCGACGCGGCCTTGACCCTCGGGTCGAGGACCGGGTGTCGCAGGCGGCGCCGAAGCACAGGATGCAAGCGCCACGGCGAACAGAACGAACGCGAGTCGTTGGATGATGCTGGTCATCGGGGCATTGTAGCCCGGCGATGGTCGCCTGCCGTGGCTGTGCGTGTTCATGAGTTCTCCCAGCGGCGGGCCAAGATCCGGGCGACGCCGAAGAGGACGAGGGCGGTGGCGGTCAACACGGAGAGCTCCGGAACGAGGTCAGCAAGGGGGAGATTGCGCCAAAAGACCTTGATGTAGCCGTCGAGGGCCCACGCGTTGAAAGTGATCTTGCCGAAGGACTGCATGGCTTCGCTCATGACATAGCGCGGAACCATGCTGCCGCCGAGGGCGGACATGCAGAGGATCAGGATGACGGCGACGGCATTGAGCTGCGCGCGATTTCGGCACAGAGCGGCCAGGGTGAGGGCGAAGCTGCTCGCGGCCCCGGCGGTGACCACGGTCATGACCGCAAAGCCGGGGAGGTGACCGAGGAGATCCACCCCGAAGGCGAGCTGGGCCCAGGCGAACATGATCGTCACCTGGACGATCCCGACGAGGGTCATGAGCAGCCACTTCCCGATCAGGAGCTGGTTCATGGTCAGGTCGGAGCACAGGAGCCGGTCGAGGGTCTGGTTGTCCTCTTCCTCGAGCAGGGTTCCCGAGTTGCCGACGGCGCCGAAGAGCAGGAACATGACCGCGATACCGGCGGCGTACATGGAGACCACGGGGTTGGATTTGTCGGCCGCGAAGAGATCGACCACCTCGATGGCGGCCGGCGTCCCGAACCGTGAAATCGGAGACTTGGCGAACTCATCCGGCGATAGGGAAAGAAAGACCTGCACCTGCTGCCGCGCTCGTTCGGCAGCGATCCGGCCCGAGGTCTGCCGCAGCAGCGCGGTGACGACCTGGGTGGCCACCGGGTCCGAGGAGTCGGCGAGCAGTTGGAGACCCACGGGTTCGGTGTCGGGGTTCGCGAGAGATCGAGACCACCCCTCGGGGATCACCACCGCCAGCGGCAGCGTTCCCGCGACCACGAGCTCCCTGGCGGGCGCCGCCGCGGTGAAGACAAAGAGCCCTTCTTCGTGATCGGCGGGTGCGTAGACGTGCAGAGTTTCCCACCCGGCGAGCGCCGCGACGAACTCGCGGCTGAGCTCGGTCGAATCCTCGTCGACGATCGCGATGTCGACCCGTGGCGATTTTCCCAGCCCGATCTGCTCGTCGAAGATGAAGGCGAAGATCGTGAAGAAGGCGATGGGGACGACAAAGGTCAGCAAAATCTCCGTCCGACCGTGCCACATCCGCAACAGACCGACGCGCACCACCGTGCCGATCATTCGCGCAGCTCCCGTCCGGTGAGGTGGATGAAGACCGAGTGGAGCGACGGCGGGTGGACATCGAGATCCGAGACCTGTCCACCGCTCTCACGGATCCGGGTCAAGAGCTCGGGGAGGTCGCGGGCGACGTCCTCGACCTCGGCGACGAGCTGCCGTCCATCGCCGCTCACCGTGAATCCGGCGAGTTCCGGACAGGCCTCGGCGAGGGTGAAGACCACCCTCCGGTTGGCGCCCACCGTGCTCGCGATGAGCTCGCCGAGCGTCCCTTCGGCGATGGCGTGGCCGTGGTCGATGATGACGATCCGGTCGCACTGCTGCTCCGCCTCCTCGAGCTGGTGGGTGGTCAGCAGGATCGACGTTCCCTGGCGCCACAGCTCCTCGAGCATCCGGAAGATCCGGTCGCGGCTCTGCGGATCCACCCCGACCGTCGGCTCGTCGAGCAGCAGGACGAGTGGCCGGTGGAGGACGCCGCAGGCGATGTTGACCCGCCGTTTCATCCCGCTCGAGAAGGTCTTCGTCAGATCGCCTGACCGGTCGGCGAGACCGGTCCACTCGAGTGCCCATGTGACCGCTTCGCGAAGCTCGCCGCCCGTGAGGCCGTGGAATCGGCCGAAGGCGTCGAGGTTCTCGCGGGCGGTGAGATCGGGGTAGAGGGCGATCTCCTGTGGGACAAAACCGAGCTCGTGACGGCCACCGCTCGGGGGCAGCCGCCGGCCCAACATCTCGATCTCGCCCGAATCGGGAACCGCACGGCCGCAGATGCACCGCACCAGGGTCGTCTTGCCGGCGCCGTTGGGGCCGAGCAGGGCGAGCCGCTCGCCGCGTCGCAACTCGAGCCCGGCGTGGTTCAGGGCGGTTGTCGGCCCGAATCGCTTGACCAGATCGAGGACCCGCAGAGCGTGGTCACCCCCGTTGCCGTTTCGAGACGCGGTCTGATCAACCACCATCATGCGGCGGGTATGCCCGGCCGGGTCCACAGACCGTCACGCGGCGCGTCACCGGGTCCTTTGCCCCACATCCTCGCCGTCCACGATTTTGGTCCGGCGCCGAGGACGAGGGAGATCTTGCGCGCCTTGCTCGTCGATGTCCGTGAATCCCAGGAACGCGGGCCGCGCTCGAGGATGAGCCGGCCGATGTCGCTGTAGACCGCGTTGGCCGCCGCCACCGCCCACGCCGATCGGGGCGGCAGCTGCGAGATCCCGAGCCAGGCCGACTGATAGTAGCGGTCGGCCTCGAAGAGGATCCTCCGGACCACCTCGAAGACTCCGTCGCGATGCTCGGGCGCCGCGAGACCGTCGGAGGGGACACCTGCTTCGGTCAGCCAGTCGAGGGGGAGATAGACCCGTCCGACCTCGGAGTCCTCGACGACATCGCGGCAGATGTTGGTCAGCTGGAAGGCGAGCCCGAGATCGGTGGCGCGGTCGAGAGTCGGTTCGTCCCGGACACCCATGATGTACGCCATCATGACCCCGACCACGCCCGCGACGTGGTAGCAGTACTCCACCGTGTCGGCCAGGGTCCGGTATTCGCGGCCCTCGACATCCATGACAAACCCGTCGAGGTGGTCCATGGGATAGCGGTGCGGGATCTCGCAATCGGCGACGACCCGCTGGAGGCCGGCAAAGATGGGGTCGTCGGTGGATTCGCCGGAGAGGGCGCGCATGGTCTGGTTCCGAAGCCGGTCGACTCGAGCCCGCCCCTCTTCGAGAGAAAGTTGCGAGGCATCGAACCCGAGTTCCTGGTCGTCGGTCACATCGTCGCAGTGGCGGCACCATGCGTAGAGCATGTAGGCCCGGCCGCGGGTCGTGGGGTCGAAGAGTTTGGCGGCGGCGGCAAAGCTCTTGGAGCCCTTCTGAATGACAGCCTCACCGTGATTGACGACGTGGTCCATTGGCCGATCCTCAGCCGCTTTCGCCGAGGAGATCGCCGATCATCAGACCCGCGGTCGCCTTGGCCGAGTTGACGACGCCTGGGACCCCCGCTCCCGGGTGGGTGCCGGCGCCGGCGAAGTAGAGCCCGCCGATTTTCTTGTCCCGGTTGTGGACCCTGAACCAGGCGCTCTGGGTCAGGATCGGTTCGAGCGAGAAGGCCGAGCCGAGGTGCGAGTTGAGGGCGTTCTGGAAGTGATCGGGGGTGATGATGTGGACCGTTTCGATGTCGGCCTGGAGGTTGGGCAGATAACGCTTTTCAAGGTAGTCGAAGATCTTGTCCCGGTAACGCGGGCCCTCTTCGCTCCAGTCGACCGGCGCGTTGCCGAGATGGGGAACCGGCGACAGCACGTAGAAGGCCTCGCATCCCTCCGGCGCCACCGATGGATCGGTCAGGGTCGGGGCGTGGAGATAGAGCGAGAAGTCGTCGGAGACCTCGGGCCCGTTGAAGATCTCTTCGAGGTGCGGCTTGTAACGCGGACCGAAGAGGATATCGTGATGGGCAATCTGGGTGTGACGCCGTTTGACCCCGAAATAGGCGACAAAGAGCGACATCGAGAACCGTTTGCGCTTGAGCCGCGCAGCTTCGCGTTGGGCATCGGTGTTGTCGCCGAGCAGGGCGTCGTAGGTGTGGACGACATCGGCGTTGGAGGCGACGGCGTCGAAGTCGCCGTGCCAGCCGTCGGCGGTGGTCACCCCGGTGACCCTGCCGCTGGAGGTGTGGATCCGCTCCACCGGCGAGTCGAGCCGGATCTCGCCGCCGAGCTCTTCCAGGAGCTTGACCAGCGCCGTGACCAGCGCTCCGGTGCCGCCCTTGACGAAGAAGACCCCCCAGTTGCGCTCGAGATAGTGGATGAGGGTGTAGATCGACGACGAGGTGTAGGGGTTGCCGCCCACGAGCAGCGGGTGGAAGCTGAAGACCTGGCGCAGGTGATCGTCCTTGATGAACTTGGAGATGATCGAGTAGACGCTGCGGAAGCTCTGCAACCGGATGAGCTGGGGCGAGACCTCGATCATGCTCCAGAAGTTGAGAAATGGCGTCGCGGCCAGCTTGGTGTAGCCCTCGTTGAAGACATCCTCGGCGTAGTCGAGGAACTTCATGTAGCCGTCGACATCGCCGGGGCTCTTGTCGGCGATCTGCTGCGTCGTCGCTTCGAGGTCGTTGGAGTAGTCGAAGGAGTAGCCGTCCTCCCAGTAGAGCCGGTAGAAGGGCATCACCGGCAACAGGGTGATGTAATCCGACATGTCGCGGCCGGCGGCGGCGAAGACCTCTTCGAGGCTCGGCGGCGCGGTGATGATGGTCGGCCCGCCGTCAAAGGTGTAGCCCTTGTCCTCGGTGACATAGGCGCGCCCGCCGGGCTTGTCGCGCTTCTCGATGACGGTGGTCTGGATTCCGGCGGCCTGGAGACGCACCGCGAGGGTGAGTCCTCCGAACCCGCTGCCGATAATTGCCGCTGTTGGTTGTTTCATCATTGGCTCCCGTGTGCGTCCATCCTAGACCCTCCGGCCGAGTCGCGCCGTTCCACCAGGCACCGCAGTGCTCGAAGAACGGGAACCGGCGGCTGGCCGGTCAACACTCTGACCTTGTCTGTCCATTTCAATCGGCCGGCGTAGAACCGCCGGATCAGCGGATCAGAAAGGCCGTAGAAGCGCTCGAAGATCCGGTATCGCTGATCCGGTTCGGCGGCGCAGAAGAGCATCCGGTTGAGCAGCCGGTAGTAGCCGGTGCGGCGCCAGAGTTCCTCGGAGCGGCGCCGGGTCAGATCGAAGAGCGCTGCGCTCTCGAAGCTCGGGACCGCCGCGATCTCGTCCGCCAATCGGACCGCCTCGGGGAGCGAGTATCCGGTGGTGGGGTGGAAGAACGCCCCTCGCATTCCGCTGCGGGCCACCCCTGCGGGGCCGGTGGCCCAGAAGGCGTCGATGTCGCCACCGTAGACGATGGGCAGCACCCCGGCCTCTTCCCCCATGACCTCTGCGACCTGCCAGCCCTGAACGGCCGCGTAGCCCCGGATCCCGCGGCGGAGCCGGTCGCGGTCCATTTCCGGCCCGTCGCTGTAATAGGTGTCTTCGATGAGGAGATCGCGGTCGGAAAAGGGGAGGGTATAGACGAATCGGTAACCGTCGCGCTGCTCGACGGCGGCGTCCATGAGGATGGGATCGTCGAGTTCGTGATCGGCGTCGAGGCGGACGAAGAGACCGACGAACTTCTGATAGCCGATCTCGAGGTGGTTGCCGCCCGGATCACCGCGGCCGTCGATGACCGCTCGCGCCTCGATCGTCTCACCGCCGACGAGACGGACTCGGTTCGGGGTCACCTCCTCGACCTCGGCGTCGAGCAGAAGACGATCTCCGAGGGCACCGCCGACGACCTCATGGAGCCGTTCGGAGGTGATCGAGTTGTAGCCGCCGTCCATGACGCGTTGCAGCCTCGGAAACCGCAGCTCGTGCCGCGGCCACGAACGGACGACCAACGGCTGCAGCCACCTCCTCTGATCCGGCGAGAGATCGGAATCGTGGAACGACCACGTGTGATTCCCACCGAGAGTCGGACCGCGCTCGGCAACCAGCACTGAGCAGTCGGGAGCGTCGGCGAGAACCCGATGGGCGATCAGGCTGTTCGCGAGACCGCCGCCGACGAGGACGAGGTCCGCCCTCAAGGTGTTTCCATGGACAGCTCGATCCCGTCCTCGCCGTCCTGCGCTGGTTTTTCCTGCGGTTTCTGGGTCTCTGCAGGCGACGCCGCATCCGCCGAGGCGCCCCGGATGTGGACGTCGCGCTGGGGGAATGGGATTTCGATGCCGGCTTCGGCGAGTTTCTTGAAGATGCCGAAGCGGAGATCGCTGGCGACGCTCATGTAGCGCGACTCCGCCGTCCATGCCCGGAGTTGGAAATCGAGCGAGCTGTCGCCGAATCCCATGAAGAGGCAGGTCGGATCGGGTTTGGCGTCGACATCCTTGTGGTCGTTGGCGACACCGACGATGATCTCGGCGGCCCGCTCCGGATCGGTGGCGTAGGAGACACCAATGGGAATGACCATCCGGTGACGGTTGCAGTTCAGGGTCCAGTTGACGACCTGCTGCGAAATCAGGTCCGCATTTGGGACGATGATCTCGGCGCCGTCCCAGGTTCTGACGATACTCGCTCGCATCCCGATGGTCTCGACTGTTCCGCCGGTGTCGCCGATTTCCAGGGTGTCGCCGATCCGGATCGGACGCTCGAAGAGCAGAATCAGTCCGGAAACGAAGTTGTTGACGATGTTCTGCAGACCGAACCCAATGCCGACACCGAGGGCGCCGACGATGATCGTGACCTTGCCGATGTCAAATCCCACGGCCGTGCTTGCGATCACCGCGCCGATGGCGATGACGACATAGCTCGTCAGTCGTGAAATCGTTTCGGGGACACCCTTCGGGAGACCGGCCCGCGGGACGACATCGACGGCGAAGACGAACTCGATGAACGCCGCAATCTTGAACGACAGCCAGATGATGAACCCGAAGATCAGCAGGTCGCCGGGATCGAAGGAGATATCGCCGATCTCCACCGACCAGGCGAGGGCCTTGCCGATGGTGACGAGCAGCGAGTCGAAGAGCAGAAACGCCCGGAGCGACACCGCCGTCCAGCCGACGACCGTCAGGAACGTGATCATGCGGAACACGGTGCTGCGGACCCTCTCGGAGTGGGCCGGCGCAATACCTATCCGGCGAGCGGTGTTGGTGAGAAGACCGACCCGGACCATGGACCGGAGCATCACGGCTACCAGCCACCAGACGAAGGCGGCGAGCAGCATCGTCGCCGAGCCCGTGAGTACGAGGGTGGAAAAGCCGACGCCGCCGACGATGTCGGCGACCGCCCCTGCCGAGAAGAGAACGAACGACAGGCCGATACCGAGAAGAACGGGTTTTCGCCAATTCTCCGGCAGCGTGTCGGGATTCGCCTTCAACGTCCGCCTCAGCCAAATGCAGATCGCGAGTCCCCCCGCCGCCAGGCCGAGCAGCGCCAGACGATAGATGGCGAAACCCTCGGGCACCAGCTTGACTGCCTGCCGGAGGATCAAAAGGATCACCACGTAGCTCGCCGCCGCCCGCAAGGGCTTCGGCAGGAGATTCAACAAGAGGCGGACCACGGCGAGGACGACGACGAGGTTGACGAACCCGATCCACGCGCTCGGCGCGTTGGGTTCGAAGATGGTGAAGATCATTGCGGTCAGAAACAGGGCGGCCGACACCGGCCGACTCAGGACGGCGACCGTCACCTTCAGAGAGGCGTCCTGTTGCGCCCAAACCTCGGCCTTGCGTCGCATCACGACCATGAACGCGGTCAGCGCCGGCCAAATCAGAACCCAAAGCCAGAGCAGCCGGCGTTGGTCCGAGACAAAGTTCCTGAGGGATCGCTGGTGCTCTTCCCGGGTGGTCTTGAACTGCTGGAGAACATCGCCGTAGTCCCTGTCGCCGCCGAACGCCTTCCACAGGGGCGGGCTGTCGATGCCCACCAGGCCAACGGTCCGTTTGCTGGTTTCCTGCTGCAGCTTGATGAGCATCTCGTCGACGCCGCTTTTTTCCTGCGCGACCGTGGCCTGGAGACTGAGAATGGCGTCCCTCGACGACCGGACATGGTCCGCGGCGTCGGTGAGCGTTTTGATGGTGTCGGTGATCTGCTGTCTGATCGCCTCCGGCAGTGATTGACTCGTCTCGTTGTCCTTCGTGAGCCGCCACAGCGCGATCCGCGTGTTGAGATTGTCCAGACTACCGTCGAGAGTGCTCGACTCGGAGGCGAGATCCGTGAGCCACCGTTGGAGCCGGTCGCGCGCCCTTCCCCAGGACCGTTCGGTTTCCTTGATCATCGAAGCCGGTCCCGGCAGCTCGATTTGGGCCAGGGCTTCCTCGCGGAGCTGTTTGATTCGACCCTCTTCATCGGGGAGCTGTTGTTGGATGTCTCGGATGCGTGCGCCGGGTGTTGCGTTCGCAACCGCCAGGCGCGCCACGTCGGTATCCTTCGCGGCGACGGCCGGGATGTCGGATGCCGGAATCGGTGTCGATTGCGGTCTCGGTGTCGGTGGGGGCGTCTGGCTGGAGTCCTGCGCAGCCAGGGGCATCGCCACCATCAACCCGAGGAGAACCGTCAGCATGAGCGCAGATCTGCCCCCGTGGCGCCACCGCTTCGTCAGTTTGATTCGCATCCCGAGCCTCCAGGTGTCGAGCGCGATCGTCTCACGCGATGATACATGGACGTGAGCAAGCTGCTTGGAGCGCCGAATCGCGGCGTCCTTCGGGTCTGCACCCAGAGTCTTCAACGGTTCCGGCATCGAGGGCGGGTGGAGTCGTCGGGTCCCGACCATAAGCACAAGGTCCAATTGATGCGGTCACGCCACCTGGATATGGTCCAAGTCGTGAGATGAGCGGCGATGGATCCCGATCCCGGGATGCACGCGGATAGATCCACACCGGATCCAATGTGTAAGGAGAATGCGTGATGCTTCGAAAACAGCTTTGGTTTGCTTCCACTCTTTCCCTGGTCGGCATTCTGGTCGCGATGCCGGCAATTGTCACGGGCGCAGCGCTCGTTCCCATGCAGGCGGGGGGCGAGGTCGGTGAAACGGTGATCGTCGGCGATGTGGCCTACCTCGTCCAGGGTTCGGCCGTTTCGGTGTGGCAGCTTTCGTCCGACGGCATGACGGCGCCGGCCCAGGTCGGTACAACCGAACCTCTGCCGGGATTGATCCGCGGCCTCGCCGTTGCCGGCGACTACCTCTTCGCGACATGGGCCAACCAGGATTTTCAAGGGGAGTTGGTTGTCTTCTCCCTGGCGGATCCGCTGGCGCCGGCCCGGGTCCTCGATTTCGCGTACTCCACGGGTCTGTTCCTCCGTCCGGGCGACGTCGTTGCCATCGGTGACGCGCTGATCCTGGCCGATCCCGAGTCGGGCGTCTACTCCATCGACATCTCCGACCCTCTCGCTCCGAGCGTCGGCGCGCAGATCTTCACCTACGGGCTCGAGCGGCTCGCCGTCACCGGTTCGCACGTCATCGGTTGGGGCTCGGGATTCTCTGGGTTTGCCGTTGAGGTCATCGATGTGACGACCCCCATGATGCCGTCGACGGTCGGCTATTACAGCAGTTGGGGGATCTTCGAGGACGCGGCCGTCGAAGGCGACGTCATGATGCTCGTCGGCGACGGCTTCGAGGTCGTCAGCCTCACCGACCCGACCATGCCGGTGATGCTCACCACGGTCCCAAGCTCCGGCACCTACATCAGGAGCGCCCTGATGAATAGCGGCCTTGCCTATCTCGGCGACGAGGACGGGCTCCAGGTCTGGGATCTGTCGAGCCCTGCCACGCCGGTTGCCGGCGAGCTCGTCAGCGCGCCGGCCGATCGCACCGAATCCGCCGCCATCCACCCGATCAGCGGCGGCAACGAGATGATTCAGTTCACCGGCATGGGCCTTGGCCTGGCCTTCGACCTCGACACGCCGGCGATCCCGACCTTCGAACACGTCTTCGACCTTCCGGTGGGTTCGGACTCCACCGATGTGGCCGCGTTCGGAAACGGATCTCTGGCGGTTTCCGATTTTTACTCGGGTCTTCGTTTGAGCGATGATGAGCTGATGAGCCTCGGCCGGGTCGATCCCGCGATCCAGTACGGCGGCTACGAGAGCTTGACGGTTGCCGGCACGACGGCATACGTGACGTCGTGGGGATACGGTCTGATGATCATGGACGTGGCGGATCCCGTCGCGCCTTCTCTTCTGAGTTCGGTCTATGTTCAGTACGCCAGTGCCGTGGATGTGGGCGGAAACATGGCCTACGTCGTCACCTCGACCAACGGCGGATCCCTCTTCATTTTCGATGTCTCCAACCCGCAACTTCCGGTCCCTCGCGGAACGATGCCGATCAGCCATGGCTGGGATGTCGTCTATCACGACGGTCTGGCGCTCATCGCGGATGAGGACCACGTCGACGCGGGCCTTCGGGTCGTTGACGTGAGCAATCCCGACGCTCCATTGGAACTCGGCAGGTATGGTGACTGCAACTCGGCGGCGGCTGTCACAGCCAGCGGCGACCTCGCATTCCTCGCCTGCCACGATGGAACGATGCACGTGGTCTCCATCGCCGATCCGGCAATGCCGACCCAGATCGGCGTCTACACCGACCCATCGACCTTCCTGCAGGGAAGCTCCATCGGTCTCGATGGCTCGGTGGTCTGGTTCGGCCACACGGGCGGGGTGGACATCCTCGACGTTTCCGACCCCGCTCAGCCGACCCGAATTCTGCGTCAGCAGTTCCCCGGCGCGGTGCGTGGGATGGACGTCGGCGTGGACGGCAACGCCTGGATCGCTGCCGCCAACGCTGGTGTCTACCGGGTGCAACCCGTCATCCACCGTGACGGCTTCGAAAGCGGCGACCTCAGCGCGTGGACCACGTCGATGGAATAGAATGGTCCCGTGTCGAGCACCGAATTCCGAATGAGTCCCCAGGTGGATTCGCAAGAGCATGAAATGAAGGGGGTTGTCCTCGTTGTCGAGGACGACCCCCTTGTTCAAAGGGCGCTTGGCCGGTTGTTCAGAAAGGCGGGCCACCGCGTCGAGCTCTTCAGCAGCCTCGAGGCGTTTCGGTCGAGCGAGCTGCCGGAAGAGCCGGCCTGTCTGGTGCTCGACCTGCATCTTCCCGACGGCAACGGTCTCGAGATCGTCGACGAGCTTTTGGCCGGCGGCACACCGATGTCCGCCGTGGTCATCACCGCCCACGGCGATGTGCCGACCACCGTTCGGGCGATGCGCAAGGGCGCCGTGGAGCTGATTGAAAAACCTTTCGACAACGACCAGGTGCTTGCCGCGGTTGCCGAGGGCCTCGCCCGCGACGCGAAGGACCGAGCGGCGCGCCAGCGCCGCGACGCCGCGTGCGACCTCCTTGCCACGTTGTCGCCGCGTGAACTCGAGGTCTTCGATTTGGTGGTCGAAGGCCTGGCCAACAAGGTTGTCGCATCCCGCCTCGATGTCGCCGAAAAGACCGTCAAGGTCCATCGGGCCCGCGCCATGAAGAAGGTCGGCGCGACCTCTCTGGCGGATCTCATCTATCTCGCCAACACGGCTCGATCGACCGAGCCGTGATCGCGGTCATCGCCGTATTGGCGGCGTTCACGATGGTCGAGCCGACCGGGTTGGATGGAGGCGCAGCCGGCCCGGAGACCATCCCCGAGCTCCTCGCCGCCTCGTGGGCCTCCGCTTCCAGCGACCCCGAGGATTCCAGCGAGCTCGCCGAGCGGGCGCTTGTGCTGGCCCGTGCCGAGGGCGACCGGCTCTCAGAGGCTCGCGCCCTCAATCGGATGGGGGTGGCCGCGTACGTCCAACGCGACTACTCTCGCGCCTACCCCCTGTATGCCGAGAGCCTCCGCCTTGCGCGGCTGGAGAATGCTGACGACGAGATCGCCAACGCTCTGAACAACCTCGGTGTCCTCCACTACATGTGGGGGAGCCTCGATCGGGCGCTGGATCACTACCAGCAGGCGCTGGAGATCCGCCGCAACCAGGACGACCGCGCGGGCCTCGCGCGGGCCTACAACAACCTCGGTGGCGTGGCCGACGCCGCCGAACGATACGACGAGGCCGTCGACTACTTCAACCAGGCGCTCATGCTCTACCAGGAGACCGACGACGACGCTCTCGTCGCCAACACCATGAACAACCTCGGGCAGACGCTGCTGCAGATGGGGCGGCTCAGCGAGGCCCATGAGCTCTTCACCAACGCGGACGCCACCGCGCAGCGTGTTGGTGACGAGGCCACCCTGGCGACGGCCGAAGACAACATCGGCCGTGTGCTCCTCGCCCAAGGGGAACCACAACAGGCCAGAGATGTCTTCGAACGCAACCTCGAGCGCCGGCGACGGCTCGGCGATCCGCTGCGGCACAGCCACCAGCCTGGTCCACTTGGCCACCGCGGTCGCCGATCTCGGTGAGCCCGCCATCGCCGAGCGCGACCTGCAACGGGCTCTTGACCTCGTCCGCGAGCTCCAGGTGCCGCAGTTGGAGCGTGACATCCATCAGAACCTCGCGGAGCTGCAAGAGCGCCAGGGTGATCTTCAGGGCGCCATCCAGTCGCTCCAGCGCTACCACGAGATCCACGCTCAGATGATCAGTGAAGCCGGTTCCCGCCGGCTCGCCGAACTCAATGCAATGTTCGAGATGGAGAAGAAGAACG
>CAVQJV010000018.1:0-190513 GCA_963712805.1 uncultured Acidobacteriota bacterium
CGATGTATTGCTGGTCGTCGAGCCTCTCGGTGGGACTCAACCCCGACCGGTCGATGTGCGGGTGATCTCGGCGACCAACAAGAATCTGACCCAGCTCGTGGCGGACGGTCTCTTCCGCAAGGACCTCTACTACCGGATCAACGTCGTCAAGATCTCGGTCCCGCCGCTGCGCGACCGGCGAGACGACATCCCGCTGCTGGTCGACACCATGATCCAGCGCGCCAATGACCACGGGCGCGAGATCGAGGGGTTTCGCCCGAGGTCATGGAAATTCTGATGACCCACAGCTTCCCGGGCAACGTCCGCGAGCTGCAGAACATCATCGAGCACGCGGCGGTGCTCTGCCCGAAAGGTGTGATCACGCCCTCGCACCTGCCCGAGGACCTCATCGGGCCGGCGAATGAGAATGCCGGACGCCCCGACGTGATCGAGTCTCTGCAACGAAACCTGATCCTCACGGCCCTGAAACGTCATGGCGGCAACCGGCGGGCCGCGGCGGAGGAGCTGTCGGTCCACCCGACGACTCTCTGGCGCCGCGCCAAGCGACTCGGAATCGAGCTGCCCGAAAACGACGGTCGATCGAATCCCAGACGAAACTGATTAATCGGAAGATATCAGCTCGAGAAAATCGATACGTTGAGTCACCCTTTGACTCGTGTCGTATTTTTGTGCATATTCCGATCATTTATTGAGATATTCTCCTGAAAAAACCATCAAATAATCAGCCATTTGAGTTTGGACATTTGCATTTACGCAACGGTCGATTGAGATCACCACCTAGTTCTAATTCTGTAACTTATTGATGCAAAAGATAGATACATAAATACAAATAAGATGGCACGGACTTTGAATGGACCTCGACGTAGATAACCTGTAGATCAGAAAGACGCGGTCGTCCATCGAGGCGCCGCACAACGAGTCGGCATGAAGGGTCGAGCGTCCACTCAATCCCCGAGAGCGCCCCCTAACCGACGCCACGCGAACGCAAAGGGGGAGATTATGCGCCGAATTCTCACGATCGTCTCAGGACTCCTGGCAGTCGCCGGCATCGTCGATGCGCAGAACGCGCTCGGTCCGGGCCGGGTCGATGTGCCGTTCATTGCCGGCCAGCACTTCAACGCCGGCACGGTCACGATTCACAACAACAATGGTGGTCTGCTGATCGACGTTCAGATGGCGGACGACTGGAGGATGATCGAGCTCCATGTCCACGCCGGGTGGGCCGAAAACCCGATCCCGATGACCAAAGACGGCAACCCGATTCCCGGCAAGTTCGATTTCAAGTACGAGTACGCTGAGCCCGCAGCTCGCGAGCCGATCTATGCTCGACTTCGAGGAGGATCTCGATGGTTTCCGCTGGGGCGCTCCCTATGAGGCCCAGCGGCAGCGTCACATCGCCGTTCATGCGGACGTGGTTCGAAGCTCGACGAGTACGGATCCGTCATTGACGAACAGGGCGCATGGGCCCAGGGCGACATCGAATTCGAGGGCGCGTCCCAGTGGGGCTGGTGGCTGACTATCCGATGGCCCACAAGACACACACCCACTTCATCGACTCGCCGGTGCACGGCCTGCGGCTGGTGAGCCCCACCGAGAACGTCCTGACCGACGAGTCCGGGCTCGGCGCTCTATTTTCCGGGCGAATACGGGAGCTTCTACCTCGGGAACCAGCTGCTGGGGACAACGCTTCTGGATCACAAGGTTTCGCCGCTCGATCTGTTCCCGGTGTCGGACATCGACGACCCGCGGGTGATCAACATGGCTGTGCTGCTGCAGAGCCTGGACGCCGACGCCGACCCGCAAACCGGGCATCAGCATCACCCCCGAGGTCACGGCCTGCTTCAATGAGGCCCTGACGACCCACGGCTTCATCACCGACTGGGCCGACGATCGGTCAGGTCGATGCTTCTCGTGGATGCCACCATCGACAACTGCTCGGCCACCGTTCCGATCTGGTGAAGGTGAGCGCCGAAGACGCCAAGATCAACCTCGATCGTTCCGTGAACTCCAACATGTTCCGCAAGAACGTGTCGAGAACGCCGGAAATGGTGAGCTCCAAGGCCAAGATGAACGTCATGGGGGTGTGGTTCCCGGCCGTGAAGGCCAACGGTGATTCCGCACCCATCGACTACTTACGATGAGGAGGGCGAGTTGATCCGGACGGCCGCACGAGGCCAAGCCGCTGGTCGTCAGCTACACCGACGCCGCCGGACAACGGCGCCCACGATGTGTGGGCGGCGGTCTCGCGCGACGACGGCCACACGTGGAAGCGGAAGAACCTCTCGCGCATGGCCGAGCGGTCGTCCTACACCCGGCTCGACGGCGTATGAATATCCGGGTGAATGCAAGAAAGCCGGTTCTCCAGGTCAAGGGGAACAAGATCCTGGTCGCCTGGACCTCGAAGTACGCGCGTGGCGGCAAGCCGCGCTACACCATCGACGTCTGTCCCGCAGACGAGCCCGTGCTCGGTCTGCTCTGGTTACGGAGATAACGAGCACTGTGATTGGGACTACTGCTACGACGATCCCTACTATCATGGACGATATCTGGGGCGTGGGCGGGCCGCAGCGCTCCCACGACTACACCGAGGACGGATACCCCGAGGTCGGCGAGGTGCCCTACAGCGCCGTGTGGGTCGCCCGGGGCACGATCGTCACCCAGAGCATGATCAACAGTTCATCTTTCTTGGCGACAAGGTCGTCGGCGACATCGTCTGGTTCAAGCCCGAGCGTCTGACTTCGGGCCGCCGCGATGCCAACCAGGTGTTCATGGGCGCCGCCGACGGCGCGGGTTTCGCCATCACCTGGCAGGAAGACCCGGACGGCCTGCGCCCCGGTGACGCCAGCGGCCCCGGCACCGGATGGGGCGGCGCCACGACCAACCACAAGACCGACATCTGGTACAGCTACATCACCTGGGACGATTTCGCCAAGGTCGACATGAACTTCGTCTCGGGCGGCGATCCCGGAGCACGACGATCCGGATTTCGTCGGTCGTCCCAAGGCCCTGGTTCCCATGTCGCTTCCGGTCAGGATCTCCGACAACGATGTGGTCAATACCCACAACATGTGGATTGAACTGGATGACGACGACCTTCCGGTTCTCGACGACGATGGCAATTTCATCCCGCTGCTGAACCCCGACACCAATTCGGACGACGGCGACGGCTCGCATCGCTACGGCTACATGGTGGAGGGTCTGTGGGACTGGGATCGGCAACTGTTCCACGAGGACCAACCGGTTGACTGGCAACGCGGCAACGGCGGCACCCTGTACCGATTCATGAACCAACAGGGTGATCAGAAGACAGTGGTGGTCACCGCCGACGGCAGGGCGCTGCGCGGCAACACCGGCGCCTCGCGGCCCAACCTCTTCCTGCAGACCTACACGAAGCCGGACGGCACCAAGAGCGCCTGGGCGATCATGGCCTACGAGGAGACCAAGGGTGTCGGCCTGGGGCCGGACGACGACGCCGGCGACCCGACGGCGACGGGAGGAGCAGGACGGAAGCGGCTATGACCCCAACAAGACCGCCCCGGACGAAGGCAAGAATGTCATCTACCACAGCTTCGACTTCCAGAATCCCGATCTGGTCAGCGCCGGAACCATCTTCAACTTCCCCGAGACCGATGAAGACGGTAACCCTCTCTACGTGCGCGAGGTGCCGTGCCTGGGCTCGATCACGGACGACGAGGGGAACTTCCCGTCGACGACGACGGGAATTACGTCTACGAGTGCAACCCCAACCCGATCGCCGGCGAACTGATCACCGACTGGAAGGGCGACCCGATCTTCGCCTACGAGAACGCCCGGCGGCCGCGCTTCATTCTCCAGGGCAAGAGCAGCGCGTTCGGTGGGACGAACCGGACGGATCCTTCAAGGAACCGAACAACTCGGGACCGTCCTGATCGTTCTCTACAAGGAGGGCGAAGAGGGCAAGGGCCGGCCGTCGGACATCATGGCGCGGCGCTGTGTGGTGAAGGACGAGTTCGGCAACATCAAGACCGGCAACCCCTGGAGTCCGGCGAACTTTATTCCCAGACCCCGACCGACCCGCGACCGGCGATTCAGAACCTCAGCACGGTGACGCCCCTCGAGACCTGGATCAACCCCGATCGTGACCCGAACGCCAAGGGTGACGGTGTCAAGGTCTGCAAGTGGGAGCAGACCGAGGACAATCTCTACCACAAATCCGGCGTCAATCCCTACGAGGACGCTCGGGCCCATCGGGGCCAGATCCGCGGCGACTTCGTGATCATGGGCTACTCCTACACGCCCGAACTGGGCGGCCTCGAAGAAGGCCCACGACAAGTACGATTTCTACATCCGCCGATCCTTCGACGGAGGACAAGACCTGGACAACCGATCCCAACGCATCGGCCGATGTCGTGCACCAGGACATCTTCATCGATCCGGAAGGGATTTCCGGGTTTGAACTCTCCGAAATCGGGGATGACGAAAGCGAGGCCACCAAGCACTACTACGAAGAGACCACCTACGGTCCCGGTGTTTTCGAACCGGCGCGCAACGTGTCGCTGATCAAGAACAACAAGACCAGCGTCATCGAGCCGCGGATCGTTGCCGTGCCCGGCACGATCAAGGTGGACGGCGACTGGACGGGCAACCCCGAAGACAAACAGAATCGCAACGTCTTCTACATGGCCTACGGGACCTCCACCAACCTTCCGGATGTCGAAAAGATGCCGGAAGACCTCTTCTACACCTTCTCGACGGACAGGGGGACGACGCTCTTCGAGGACGAGTGGATCGTCAACCCCGACAGCGACGGCAATAACGCCGGCGAGATCAGAGAGGCTGGGGCCGGCTGGCCAAGAGCGACGCCCAGGAAGGGGAGGTCCAGATGCGGATGACCCCCGATGGATCGCGGTTCTATTCCTCCTGGCTCGAGGAGGGCGACGGAGGCAGCGACATCATGTTCCGTCGGCTGACGCCGAAGGAGTTCTCAGGCAACAACGCAACACCTGATTTCACTCTCCAGCCGTTGTGGCGTTCGGGACCGGCGGGTGCTGTTTCCCACCCAGTCCCGACGCGATCTCCTCCGGGCGGGCGCCTCGGCGCCCGCCCCTTTTTCAACACTCACGAGATCTTCTCACCCTCGGTTGCTCCAGCCCTCGCCGGGACCATCTACGCTTTTTCACCCCTTGACACGGCGCAGTGGTTGTTTTAGTATATCGCTGAATGGTTATGAGGTATCAGACCTCATGCCTCGCAATCAAGGAGTTAACCATGTCAGTTCAAGATTTGACCAAAGAAAACTTCGAAACCACCATCGGTGAGAACGACATCGTCATCATCGACTTCTGGGCCGAGTGGTGCGGACCGTGCAAGGCCTTCAAACCGATCTTCCATGCGGCGGCCGAACGCCATGAGGACGTGACCTTCACATCCTGTGACACCGAAGCTGAAAGAGAGCTTGCGGGGATGTTCCGGGTCCAATCGATCCCGACCACAGTGATCTTTCGCGAGCAGATCCCGATCTTCTCTCAGCCGGGAATGCTGCCGGCCGAGGCGCTCGACGAGATTCTCGGCAAGGTCAAGGAGCTCGATATGGATGAGATCCGCAAAACCGTCGAAGAAAAGACCGCTCAGGCCTGAGCCCAAACCACACTCGAACTCCAAGGGGCGGCGATTGCCGCCCCTCTTCTTGAGTCGTGGTGAGTCGTCGGTGCGCCCAGCCAGAGCGATGGGGTCTCGAGCATCGACTCACCCAACCTCGGCGACACCTTTTGAAACACGGGGTCAGAAGTCACACGAAGATCTCCACGAAGCATCGCAATCTTGACCCGGGCCTCACGTCGAAGGGACTGCGAACTTACTCCTGGGCCCTGCGATGGGTCAAGAAATGTCCTTTGTGATTTCTTTGTGGTTCTTCGTGATCTTCGTGTTTCAATAATGTCGTTGCGGCTGGGTTCGCCGATTTACGAAGTCAATTGTCGTTTCGGCGATGGAGGCGACGACTCACGCCTTTCAAACACCCGCCGGTCTTGCCCGTCCGCCCACTCCCCGGTACTGTTCCCCCATGAGCGACATCTTCACAAACCTGCCCTGCGATCTGCGCGAACTTGTCCGACGCGCCGCGGTCGACCACTCGGACCACGGCATTACGATTTTCGACGGCCGGGGCCGGAACCCGGATCGTCGGAGCTACGCGGATCTTCTCGATCTCGCCACCTCGGCGGCGGCCCGGTTCGACGCCATGGGGATCGGTGCCGGGGAGCCGGTGATGGTCGCCCTCCCGACCTCATGGGAGTGGCTGCAGGCCTGGATGGGTCTTCTTTTCTGCGGCGCCCTGCCGGTTGCGAGCGCCGGGGCGACCGGACTCGCCGCCGCGGAGACCCAACTCGGCAAGGTCGACCTGGTCATGGGCGCCATCGGCGCCCGCCACGTGGTCACCACCGACGGTTTCCGCGACCAGGCGGCGGCCGGCGGATTCGCCCGAGCAGCCAAAGGTGTGATCACCCCTGAGGAACTCTGCGCCGCCGACCCGACACCGGGCTTCCAACCACCCGTCGTCGGCGCCGACGACCTCGCTTTTCTCCAGCTCACTTCGGGCTCCACCGGAGTGCCCCGGGCGGTGATGATCACCCACCGCGGCGCGGTCCACAATCCGGCGGCGAGCACCGAAGGGGTCTCCGGCCAGATGCACGCGCCGGTCCAGGACTGGGCCGAATGCATGGTGTCCTGGCTTCCGCTCTATCACGACATGGGACTCATCGGCTGCCTCCTGCTGCCGCTACTGGTGGGGTACGAACTCAAGCTCCTTCGGCCGCCGACCTTCCTCGCCCGGCCGCTGCTGTGGCTGCGCGAGCTCGGAAGCAACGGCAGGGCCTTCGCTCCGGCGCCAAACTTCGGCTACCAGCTTTGCGTCGAGAGGATCAGACCCGACCAACTCGAGGGGATCGATCTGTCGAATTTCAAGGCCGCCCTCACCGGCGCAGAGATGGTCCGGCGGGAAACCGTCGACGCCTTTGTCGAGGCCTTTTCCCCGCTCGGATTCTCCCGGGAGGCATTTCTCCCCTGCTACGGCCTCGCCGAAGCCACCCTTTCCGTCACCTTCGACGAGGAGGGAAAGGGACTGCGGACCCTTCCTGCGCCGGAATCGGCCGACCAGGGCTTCGCCATGGCCGAAGTCGCGAGCCTGGGCCGGCCGATCCGGGATACCGAGCTGAAAATCGTCGCGCCCGATGGGCGGGAGCTCACCGGCGACGCCATCGGCGAGGTCTGCATCAAGGGCCCCGGTGTCTTTGCCGGTTACTACCGCGACGACGCGGCCACCGCCGAAAGCATGGACGGAGACTGGTACCACACCGGCGATCTCGGATTCCTCCACCGGGGCGAGCTCTATCTCACCGGAAGAATCAAGGACGTCCTCATCGTTCGCGGCCACAATCTCATGCCCGACGAAATCGAACGCCTCGCCGACGGCGTCACCGGGGGCGGCGGGCTGATGCGTTCCGCCGCGTTCTCGGTGGCGCGCGGATCCGCCGGCGAGGAACCGATCCTCGTGGTCGAAGCCGCCGATGACAATGCCGACCAGCTGGAAACTCTCGCCCGTGATATCAAGATCGAGGTCGGCCGCGCCCTCGGCCTCCCCATCGCCGATGTGGTGTTTGTCAGACGCGGCAGGATTCCCCGGACCACGAGCGGCAAGATGCAGCGAAGCGAGGTCCGCAAGCGGTACATCGAGGGGACCTTGGATCTCATCGGTCGCAAGTCGTAGGAGTGCGGAACCGGGCATGTCAACGTTTTCTTCCTCCGCCCAACCAACGTCGGCGGCACCGCTTGAAACACAAAGTGCACCAGGTCACACGAAGGTCGCCACGAAGCATCGCAATATTGACCTCGGACCCCATATCGAAAGGGCCGCGGACTTTCTCCTGAGCCCTTGCGATGGGTCAAGAAATAGTCTTCGTGATTTCTTTGTGGTTCTTCGTGATCTTCGTGTTTCAAACGTGTCGTTGCGGATGCGTTTGCCGATCCACGAAGTCATTTGTCGTTTCGGCGATGGAAGCGAACAACTCACAACTCGCAACTCCCAAATCGCGGCTACAATGCCCCGCGAAGGAGAACCATCAGACATGAATCGATCTGAGATTGCGATCTCAGTCATCGCACGGATCACAGGCGTACCGAAGGCGTCTCTCGCGCCGGAGATCGAGCTCGTCGCCGATCTCGGCATGGACTCGGCAAAAGCGCTCGAGCTCATTGTCGAGCTCGAAGATCAACTCTCGAATCGAGATCGACGACGACGATGCCGATGGGATGAACACCGTCGGGGACGTGCTCGCCACCATCGCCTCGCCTCGGATCATCGCCCGGTCGATCTCGAGAAACCGACTGATCGCTGAATCGATGCGCGCACGCAGCGTCAACGACGTCATCAACGCTTTGGTGGTGGTTCTCGCCTTTTCGCTGCCCCTCTATCGGGCATGGGTGAGTCTCGCCGCAATCCTCATTCTGATCCTCTGGTTCTTCCAGCCCGACCTCAGGGCGCGAATCGCACGCCTCGGGCACCACCGACTGACGATGACGGTCCTCGTCTTCCTCGCGCTCAACCTGATCTCGCTTTTCTGGTCAGAAGATCCGGGAGGGGGATTCACCTACTGGCGCAAATACCTCTATCTCCTTCTCATACCGGCCGTGGCGACGAGCATACGTCCGGTCTTTGCCCGCGCGGCGTTCGTCGCCTACATCGGCGGCACGCTGATCGCGGTGATGATGATGCCGCTCGTCATTCTCGGCGACATCCATATCCGACACCTCCATCCGGAGAATCCCGCGGCCACCATGTCGCATCTGGATTTCAGCATGATCCTGGCGGTTGCGGGCCTGCTGATTCTCGTTCATCTGGCGACCGGCATCGCCGAGCGTGGGCGCGACACGACCGTTTGGGTGGTGCTTTTTGGACTGGTCATCGGGGGCTTGCTGCTCAACATCGGCCGCAGCGGTCAGTTCGCCTTTGTCGCGACGCTGTCGTTGTTGGTGCCGTTCCTTCTGCGCCGTCGATCGTGGATGTTCCGCGCCGCGATCCTGATCGTGGTCGCAACCGCCCTGCTGACGGCCTATATCGTGGTGACGCCGTTTCATGAGCGGATGGAGACCGCGGTTGTCGAGCTCCACGACGCGGTCGTCGAGGGCCGGGTCGACACCAACCAGGGCAAAAGGGTGGCGGGGATGGCGGTGGGATTCGAAATGATCAAGGCCCGTCCCCTCTTCGGGACCGGGATCGGCGGCAACATGGTGGAGTTCAGGAGGCTGCTCGAGACCAGCTACCCGCAGTACAGGGATGCGGTGAGCTGGTTTCCGCATTTCCACAACCAGTACCTCCAGGTGGTCACCGAGCTCGGGTTGGTGGGTCTGCTGTCCATGCTGGCCATTTTTGCGGCGCTTCTCACCGGGCACTACCGGAACCCCGAGTTCCAGGCGGCTGCGGTGGCCGTCGGGCTCGCCTATCTCTTCGGTTTCTTCGGCGACCCCTTCCTCCACAAACAGCTGCCCCTCGTGCTTTTCGCGCTGTCAGCGGGGATCATCTCGTCGGATGACGAGGTGTTTGCGGACACGAGTTCACAGTCAACAGTCGTCAGTTGACACGTCCATCGCAGGGCGCATGTCGCGTGATCGCGGTCGGTCCCACGAGTGGAGCATCAAGTAACCGGAACTTCGCACGATGGAACCTCCAAGCCGCGAGGAATGTCTGAAGTTCATCGCAAAGGAGCATCCCATTAGTTGACTCATCGCATCATCACGGGCTTAACCGTGGGTGGGTCGTACTCGGCCCACCTCGGACGCTGGCAGTAGTGCAACCCCTGCATGGAATGCTGCGACGGTGCGATGGGTCAACAACGCGATGTCCTTTGCGATGTTCTTTGCGCCTTTGCGTCTTTGCGGTTCAAAACTGCATGGGAACCGTCTCGATCTCGCAAGTCGTTTGACCGTTCCGTGCAACCGGAGCGACAATCACGACATCACGGATTACTCACCGCTCGGTTCACGTCGGCAGTCCTGGTCGCCTTCGAGACCGGCGGTCGCGAGGCGCCGGTATTCGTCGCTGTCCCTGAGCAACTCGGTCTTGGTCCCGGCGCCGACGATCCGTCCTCCCTTGAGCACGAGGATCCGGTCGGCGAGATCGACGGTGGTCAGGCGATGGGCGATGATGAAGGTGATCCGGTCACGGATGATCTCCGAAAGGGCGCGCTGTATCGCCGCCTCGGAGCGGTTGTCCAGAGCCGAGGTCGCCTCGTCGAGAATGAGCACATCGGGATCGCGGTAGATGGCGCGGGCGATGGCGAGTCGCTGCCGCTGGCCGCCGGAGAGGTTGGCGCCGAACTCGTCGAGGACCGCATCGACGCCGCCGGCCATGGCCGAGACGAAATCCCAGGCGCCGGCCCTGCGCAGCGCCTCCTCCACCCTGTCGCGATCCGCATCGCACCCGTACGCGACATTGGCCGCGACCGAATCGTTGAAAATGTAGACCCGCTGGGTCACGACTCCGATTCGAGCGCGGAGCTCGGCGAGGTCGAGATCACGGGCGTCGACGCCGTTGATCCGCACGGTCCCCCGGGTCGGGTCGTAGAACCGCAGTATGAGGTTGACCAGGGAGGTCTTCCCTCCCCCGCTGTCGCCCACCAGAGCGACGGTCTCTCCCGCACGCACCTCGAGGCTCACCCCCCGAAGCGCCTCGACATCACCGTAGGACAGATGGACATCGTCGAAGCTCACCGACTCGATGTGCCCGTCGATGGACCGGTCCCCGGCGGTGATGGAGGATTCCCGGCCGAGGAGATCGAAAATCCGCTCCGACGCCGCCACCGCCTCGAACATCTGGTTCGACGCCTGGGAGATCCGCTTAATCGGGTTGTAGATGCTGAACAGTGCAACGGTGAACTGCATGAAGTCCTCGAACTTCATCCGACCCGCGATGATCTCCCGGCCGCCGAACCAGATCACGAGCGCCGCCGCAATGGCGCCGAGGAACTCCATGAGCGGGTTGGTGAGCTCCCGGGTCCGCACTCCCTTCATGTTGATCCGACGAAACTCGAGGTTTTCGGCTTCGAAACGGGCCGTTTCAACACCCTCGGCATTCTGTGCCTGGATGATCTCGATGTTGTTGAAGATCTCCGCCAGCCGCGCCGTGATGTCGGAGTCTTTCTCCTGCGAGCGGTGCATGATCCGCTTGAACCGCTTCGCCAGGGCGGCAAGCGGCCACGCGGCCAGCGGCAGGACTACCAACCCCCAGAAGGCGAGCTTGGGGCTCGCCACGATGACGACCACGATGAAGGCAATGGCGATCAGGCTCTCCCGGATCACCACGGCGAGCTGCTGGGTAACGGCCACTTGAACCCGGTTGATGTCGTTGGTCACCCGCGAGATGAGTTCGCCGCCGCGGAACCGGTTGAAGAAATCGAGATCGAGGGTGACGATGTGCCCCAGCAGCCGGTCGCGCAGACGGCGGACGATGTCGAGACCGACCCACTGGAGCTCGTAGACCTGGAGGTACCGGCCGATTCCGACAAAAAAGAACAACACCACCACGGCGGCGGGCAGGGCCTTGATCATGAACGGATCCGGGTCCAAGAAGACATCACGGATCACGAACTTGACCAGATACATGACGGCGCCGTAGGCCGCAGCTCCCACCAGGCCGCCGATAAACGACAGCGCGATCCGACCCTTGTAGTCCTTGAGATAGGGCCCGAGCCTGGTGAGGAATTGCCGCATCGCCGGTTTCAGTCGCCCGTCGGCGACCCTTTGCGGTCGTCGTTTTCGTCGAGGCTCTCGAGTCCTTCCCATGTCTCGTCTTCGTCGTCGAAATCGGGCAGGCTCGGTTCGATCCCCCGGGCCGCATTCGATCCGCCAACCCCAGAGGATGGCGTATTTCATGTAGGCGCTGTAGGCCTGCAGGGCGCAGAACACGAGACCGCGCCCGCCGTCGAGAAACCCGAGCTGGATGATATAGGTACGGAAAAACCGCCACAGTGGACGAAACACAACCCCGAGGGCGCCGGGTCGCTTACCGTCGCGCCACCCCTGGCCGGCGCCCCAGTAGCCGTATTTGGCAAGGCGAAAGGCATACTCGTCGAAACTCCGGTCCACCATGTGGTGCTCCATGGAGTTCTTGAGGATCGGTGTTTCGCCGACGGTGTGGAGCAGCGAGTGGACCCGGCGGTTCTCGTAGTAGGCGGTCCCGGTCCTGAACAACCGGGCCACCCGATCTCGTTGCCAACCCGAGTACTTGATGCGCTTGCCGAGAAAGTACACATCCCGGTTGATGGTGTAGGCGTTGTGCACTGGTCCCGCGCTGAGCAGACTCTCGATCTCGCCGCGGAGGGCCGGTGTACACCGTTCGTCGGAGTCGAGGAGGAAGACCCACTGATGCCGGACATGCTTGAGGGCCCAGTTCTTCTGGGCTCCGGCGCCGAAGTAGGTGCGCTCGAAAAACCGCACCTTGTCATAGCTCCGAGCAATCTCGGGGGTCCGATCGGTGGAGAACGAGTCGACGACGATGACTTCGTCGCACCATAGGAGCGACTCGATACAGGCACCGATGTTGTGTTCCTCGTTAAAGCAGGTCACGAGACCGCTCACTTTTGGTCGGGTTCTCCCATCTTCCAGGGTGGTCATGTCGGCTTGGGGATCCATGGTTCTCCGTCGCGCGGACCGTCTTGGGCTCCATCGAATGGATGCCCCAGATTGTTCGTCCCTCGGCGATGCATCTCGCTGAAATGCTAACACATGACGGCGCTTCGGCTCGCGGGGCCGAGTGCCAAAAGCGACAAAAATCACTGAATCGCCACCTTGCGGGAGTATCATAGAAAGGATGGGCAGTTTTCAGAGACACGTCCTCGTCATCGGTGCCAAGAGCAATGCCCTGGAACGCATCGCTCCCATGTTGAGGCGTGCCGAGTTCAACGTTCACACGGCCGAGCCATCACCGGTTGTTTTTGATCTCGTCCTGGGCACGTCCTTCGAACTCGTTCTGGTGAGCTATCCGTTGCGAGAACTCGATCTCGACGACTTCATCGACGCTCTTCGCAGAGAAGGATCCTGGTGCAGAAAGGCCGCTCTCGTCCTCCTTGCCGAGGAAGATCACCTCGAGGACGCCGGCGCCTTGGTGGATCTCGGTGTCAACCGAGCCGTCGGCCTCGACTGGCCGGAGAGTCGTCTTCACCAGGCCATCGCCGATCTTCTCGAGGTCGCACCGAGGATCTCGCTTCGGGTGCTGGTTCACCTCAAGGTCGAGATCATGGACCAATCCAAGAGAGCCCTCTATCAGACTGTCAACGTCTCTCGAACGGGGATGCTCCTGCGCGGAGACGACGCTCTCGATCCGGGCACGCGGTTCAGCTTCTTCTTTGGCATCCCCGACGGTCGGCGGCTGGTCGAGGGAACCGGCGAGGTCGTCCGGAGAACCAACCCAACCCGCGAAGGTGCGGCGGGTCTCGGCATCCGTTTCATCCGCATCGCCGGTGAAGGCGAGGAGCAGCTCGAGAGCTTCGTGATGCGGAATCAGAGGTGAGCTCCCGCAGCTCACCAGTTCTTAATTCTTAATTCTCAATTTTGAATTTTCATCGCACGCTCATCGATCCGCGTGAAGCCAGGTTGTTTGGTGCGTTGAATTAAGAATTGAGAATTCCATCGGTGTCGACCCCGCCGTCAGCCCACACTATCTCTTCGGTAGCAGGAAGTAGAGCTCTCCCGTGTGCTTGGTCCGACCGGCGAGCTCGCCGGCCACGTCCCCCTGACCGAAGAAGAGATCGACACGGCCGGGGCCGCGGATCGAGCCACCGGTGTCCTGGTTGAGCACGAATCGCGAGACGGACACATCTTCGCCTTCGACAGCCGGAATCGCGGCATCGATCCAGGCCATCACCGGTGCGGGGAAAAGCCTTCGATCGGTGGCGATGGATCGACCCCCGGTCACCGGTTCTCCATAGCACCCAAGCGGACCGCCGTCGGCAGGCAGCGCCCGGAAGAAGACGTATGACGGGTTGTAGCCCAGGACCCGGCGCAGCTCGTCCGGATTCTCCTCGAGATAGGCGCGAATCGCTTGCATGGACATCTCCTCGCGACTGACGAGACCGTCATCGATGAGCAGACGCCCGATGGATCGATACGGCCGGCCGTTGGTAAGGGCGTAACCGGCCCGCACCCGTCCACCGTCCGGAAACACCAGGGTCCCCGAACCCTGGACGTGGAGAAAGAAGGCGTCGACCGGGTCATCGACATAGCCCATCACTTCGACCTCGGCGGCCAGGCCGGCGCCGAAGTCGATGGCATCGCGATCGTGGTAGGGCACCAGCTTTTTCCGATCCACTCGACCCACGAGGCGGGGCGGATCATGTTCGATGCCGAATGCGGCGAGATCGATGGTGATGAGGTCGCCCGGAATGCCGTAGATCGGGTGAGAGAACGGTTCCGTCGGTTCGCTGCGGGCATCGAGCAGCGGTTCGTAGTAGCCCGTGAAGAAGACCTCGCCCCGGCCGTCGCGACCGACCGATCGGAGAAGAAGAAACTCCTTCTGCAAGGCGTCGATTCGCTCGTGTCCGTCCGGTGTGGTGGCGATGATCCCGCACGCACGCCGCACTCCGACCGCGAGCTCGGCCGCCGATCGCTCGACCGGTCCGAACTGGAAGACCCGATCCGGGGGAACCCGTTCGAGATATGAGATCGACGGCCCGCAGGCCGCCTCGAGGCTCTCCGGATCGAAATCGTCAACGAGGGAAGGCCAGCTCTCGGCCGGCACGATCGCCAGCGGTGGTACCGGTGGCGGCTCCACCGGTTTGTGAACGCAGCCGCCGATTGCGACGATCATCGCCGCCGCGATCAACGGCAGCGGGTTACGCATCGTTGTCGACCCGCCGAGGAAGTTCCTTCACATACACATCCTGCTTGGGATAGGGGATCTCGATTCCGGCGGCGGCAAACGCCTTGTACACCCTTCGGTTGAGCTCGTCGAGCACCCGGCCGCGATAAAGGGGCTGCTCGATCCAACCCAGAAGCTCGAAATCGAGGCCTGAATCGCCGAAGGACCGGAAACGCACTCTGGGCTCGGGCTCTGCAACCAGATACGGCGCATCCTCGGTACAACTGAGAAGAACATCGCGGACCTGATCCACATCACTGCCATAGGCCGCCGAGACTCTGACCCGAATCCGCATCTTCTCGTGCGGACCACCGGTTTCGTTGACGATGCGACCGTTGCCGATGACCGCGTTGGGCACCGTCACCTCGACATCGTCCCTGGTCAATATCCGGGTCGATCGAATACCGATCTCCTGCACCTGTCCGCGGAGACCGTCATCGAGGACGACAAAATCACCCACCTTGTACGGCGCGTCGGCGAGGATAAAGACGCCGGAGAAGAGATTGGCCAGGGTGTCCTTGGCGGCGAAACCGACGGCGATCCCGACGATCCCGGCCGAGGCCAGCCACGAGGTCAGAGGCACATTCCACGCGACGCAAATGAAATAGACTCCGCCGCCGGCGATCAAGAACTTTGCCACCATATCGAGCAGCGGCACGGTCTTTGGTTGGATCCAGCTAAAGCGATCGACATTGCGGCTGAGGGCATCGAGAATCACCTTGCTCGATCTCAGCAGAGCGATGCTCCACATCACGATGACCAGAGTCGCCATGAACCCTTTGATCGCATGATCGACCTTGTCGGGAAAATCGAGCGGGATCTCGGCCAGCCAGAATCCGCCGAAGACGAAGGACCAGAAAATCGGACCCTTGAGAATGCCGGCGATCCTGTCGTCGACATCGGTGTCGGTGTGCCTGGTCAATCGGTGAACCACAAACCGAAATGCAAACCTCGCAATGAACGCCACCATGACCGCCACGATGAGGATCACCGCGGCGCGTTGAGCGGACGACTCAGGAAGGTACGGTATTCGGGCGAGCAGGCTGTCCATGTCCATAGTCGATCTCCTCGACGAACGCTGTTCAGTCATCCCTCCGGTTCAGTATAGGATGCAGTTCGTGGAAAGTCGGTCCAAAGCCCTATGGTACGCGCTCACTTCTGCGTTTGCGTTTGCCGTCATGGGCGTCTTCGTTAAACTGGCATCGGATGTCGCCGTTCTCGACAAGGTCGTCTTCAGAAATCTCGTCTCGCTCGTCATCGCCCTCGTCATCGTCCGGCGGAACCGCCGCCCGTTCGTTGGAGAGCGTCACAACCAGCTCGCCCTGATGGCCCGTTCCCTGTTCGGAATCGGTGGTGTGGTGTGTTTTTTCTGGGCCATCGACCACCTCCTCCTGGCCGACGCCACGATGCTGGCCAAGCTCTCACCGTTCTTTGTCGCCATTTTCGCCGCCGTGTTTCTCCACGAACGCCTCACCGCCCGCATCACGGCGGCGTTGGTCCTGGGTTTCGCCGGCGGCCTGCTCGTCATCAAGCCTTCCTTCGATCTCGCAGTCCTACCCGCCCTCATCGGCGCGGCGTCGGCAGTCTTTGCCGGAGCCGCGTATGTCCTGCTGAGATTCCTCCGAAACCGCGAGGCGCCGGAGACCATCGTTCTTCACTTTTCCCTCGTCAGCGTGGTCGGTCTTCTGCCCTTCGTCGTTCCCGACTTCGGCCGACCAACCCCCGCGGAGTGGGGATGGCTGCTGGGCATCGGTCTGAGTGCGGCCGTCGGCCAACTCACCCTCACCGCATCCTATCGCCACGGCCCCGCAGGTCAGGTGGCACTGGCCGGCTACGCGAACATCATCTTCTCGGCGCTCTTCGGCTGGTTGTGGTGGACCGAGGTCCCGGATCTTCTCAGCATCGCGGGTGGACTTCTCATCATCATCGGCGGGGTGGTCGCGTTCGCGCCGACGCCGCCCAAGCTCCCGACCGACGGCGTGTCATGATGGAACGACGACCGACGACCACGGAGGAAACCGATTGGACGCTCAAACGCTCACCCGGAAGCTGATTCGATGGGTTGCCATCGGAACCGGAGTCCTGGTCGCATCGGCCGCCCTGGGCGCGTTCGGTCTCCATTTCTACGGCGCCCATCGCCTCGAAAGGGCGAAATCGGATTTCGACGCCCGTTGGGGCCATCTCGTTCTCGATCCACCACCCACCTCGCTCCCGGACCACGAAAACGGAGCTCGATGGCTCATGGCGGGCGGCCAGGCCATCATCTGTTCACCCGAGGACCAGAAGTTCATCGGCGCGCTCTCAGGCGAATCAGCCCAGGGGTGGACCGATTCCGAGCGGGAGAGAGTCAAGTGGATTCTCCACGAACAACAGAACGCCCTGGGAATTCTCCTTCGGTCGGGTTCTTTTCCCGCATTCCATCTCGGCGCCGACGGGGAGCAGGCCACTTACAACGAGATCGATTTTCTCAGCATCGTCATGGGTCTGAGGCTGCTCACCGTCGAGGCACGACTCGCCTGGATCGACGGTCGCGCGTCCGATTGTCTCGCGGCACTCGATACGGTTTCCCGGGCGGCGGACGGGTTACTTCGGACACCCGTCGTGATGACATCGACCATCGGATCGGCCGCCACCCGCTGGTCGGTATCGGCGGCAGCCGATCTCGTCAGCGATCCGTGCGCCTCGACCGAGACCCTCGAAAGGCTCCTGAAACTCCTTCCCGAAGAAGACGCCGTCAACAGATGCAACATCACCTTGACGAGCTCCATCGCCGAGATCGCCAACGAGGGGCTGGACTATGTCGAGGACCTTTACGACCCGTCCATGAGCTGGAGCCTCCCGTCGTGGGTTCCCAACCGCTATCTGCTCGAAGATCTCGTCGTTGCCGAGATTCTCGAGCGCTGGGAGCGTTTCCTCGAGATCGGCCAGCGACCGGCCGCCGACTGGCCGGACGATGCCCCCCACTCCGCCTGGGGAGACCCTGCGTGGCCCCGGTGGATCGCACCGACCGGGGCCTACACCCCGAACCTCCTCAGCGCCAGGGTTCGCGCCCAGGCAGCGTCCACTGGCCTTCAGCAGCTCAAAGCGGCCCTCGATCTCCGGTTGGCATCACCCGACGGGCTCGACCAAAACGGATGCTCGCTCGTGGCGGACACCCGACCGACCGTCCTGACCGGCAAGCCCATCAGCTGTCGCTACCGCGAGGACCGAGGAGCGATCGTCATCGAGGTTGCGGGAGCCGAGAAGGCGCTGAGTCCCTTCGTCCCGGCTGCCAACCACGTCTCGCGGTTCCCCCCGATCGAGATGCCGCTCGGTTCAGCCTACTGCACCAAGACCATGGACAACCAGGGCCAATAGGTAATGACGAGCACGCAGGCGAAGAGGATGAGCAGCCACGGCAGGGTGGCCCGATAGAGGGTCACGATGGGTTTGTCGAAGCGGTAGGAGGCAATAAAGAGGTTCATCCCCACCGGTGGCGTGCAGTAACCGATCTGCATGTTGGCGAGGAAGATCATACCGAGGTGGATCGGCTCGATCCCGTAACCGGCCGCGAGCGGCAGCAGCAGCGGCACCACGATGATGAGCGCCGAAAAGACATCGAGCATGGTTCCCAGAACGAGCAGGAAGATATTCAGAAGGATGAGAAACGTCAGCTTCGACGACACGTGGGCGGTGACGAAGTCGAAGAGCTTCATGGGAATCTGGGCGTCGATCATGGCGTTGGTGGAGGCCAGCGAGGCGCCGAGAATCACGAGGATTCCGCCGACGAGCACCATGGACTCGCGCATGACCCCCGGCAGCGCCTTGAGCGGGATCTCACGATAGATGAGCACCTCGACGATGAGGACATAGATCACGGTCACCGCCGCCGCCTCGGAGACCGCGAAGAACCCACTGTAGACCCCGCCGAGGACGATGATCGGCAGCGGGATCTCCCAGATCGCGGCGCGGATCGCGGCAGCCGCTTCGCGGGCCGAGAAGGCGGGACGGGTCGCCGCACCTCTGGCAAGGAACCGACCTTCGCGGAAGCTCCAGAGACCGAGAGCGAGGACCATCAGGGACCCCGGCAGGATTCCGGCAATGAAGAGCCGGTCGACGCTGACCTCGGCGACAATGCCGTAGAGGATCAGCGGCAGCGAAGGCGCGAAGAGCAGACCGAGGCTGCCCGAGGTCGTGACCAATCCGAGGCTGAAGTTCTCGCGGTAGCCCGCATCCCGCAAGGCGGGATAGAGCAGCGCTCCCATGGCGACGATGGTCACCCCCGAGGCGCCGGTGAAGGCGGTGAAAAGCGCACAGGTCACGAGCGCGATGACCGCGAGACCACCGGGCATCCAACCGAGGAGCGCGTCCGACAGCCGAACGAGTCGATTGGGCGCCCGGCTTTCGCCGAGGATGAACCCGGCAAACGTAAAAAGCGGAATGGCGAGGAGCACCGGTGTGTCGGCGATGCGGTAGATCTCCATGACCACCGCGATCTGGTCGATATCGGCGCGGCCGAAGGCGAAGATCGCACCGGCCGCGATGACCGCGAAGAGCGGTGCGCCGAGAAGGGCCAGCGCCAGCAGCAGGAGACCGGTGAGAATCACTCGTCCACCTTCCCGCCCATGCTTCGGCGCAGGTGGAACCCGGTCAGCAGCAGGTACCGTACACACAGCACGGTGAAGGCCACGGGCAGGATCGATGCGGTCAGCCACAACGGAACCGACCCGAACGCGATCTCCCCGTATTCCCTGGCGTCCTTGACGAAACGGACGGCCTGCCAGGCCAGGAAACCGCAGGCTGAAGCGGTGAAGAGATCGGTGATGACCCGTATCCTCGATCGCCACGGCTCATCGAGAAAACGCGACACCACATCGACATTGATCTGACGATCGTCGCGAGCCGCGGCTACGGCGCCGAGAAAACCAACCCACAGCACCAGCGTTCGAAGCAGCGGGTCCGCCCAGATGATCGCCGAATCGAGGAAGTTCCGGGTCACGATCTGCCAGGAGGCCAAGCCGATCATGACCGCGAGAATGACGACCAGAAGGGCGTCCTCGACCGACCCCAGCAGGCGGAGGGATCGACCGAACCATCCGTCGCCCTCCCACGCCCGAGCCGCCGCGCGGGTGGGATTCACCGGTTGTCCGACGCCTCGGCGGGACCTTTGGCATTGAGAGCGTCGATCTCCGCCTCGACCTCGGCCAGGAACGCTCGATTCAGACCCAGTTGATCGACCAATTTCGCTGCCGCACGATCGGCAAGCTCCTCCCACTGTCGTTCGGTCTCCGGCGACGGAGTCAGGGTGACGACACCCTGGGTTTCGAGAGCCGCCCGCGCGCTCCTGTTGTCCTGCCTCGAACGTTGATCGAGGGTCCTGGTCATCTCACCCAGAATCTCGCCAACCACGACCTTGTCATCGGCGCTCAGGGTCGACCAGGCGCGATCGGAGATGACCATACAGCCGAAGGTGTAGACCACGGGGAATTCGATGGCGTACTTGACCTTGGTGAACCACTGGAGAGCCACTGCCGCGACCGGAGGGCCGGTGACGACATCCACCAGCCCCGTCTGCAGACCCGTGAGTACATCGGCAAGCCCCAGCGGCACCGGCGACAGGGACGTCTCCTCGATGAGCACCTTCCCGATGGGGTCGTTTTCCGGAAGCCAGGCCTTTTTGCCCTTGAGCTCCGAGAAACTCGAACCATTCTTGGTGGAGTAGATATACGCGAATCCGCCCTCGATGAAGCCGAAGGTGTGGAACCCCTTGTCATCGAGAGCCGCGATGAGCGTAGAGTCCGTCTTCGACCGAACCGCGTCGACCTCGTCGTAGTTCTTGAACAGCAACGGCAGACTGTAGATATAGAGATCGGGCACCTCGTGAGCGAAGCTCCCGGCGACGAAAACTCCGCCTTGGAGTTGACCGATCCTCATCTTGCGCTGCACCGCGCTGTCATCACCCATGGTCCCGCCCGGATAGAAGCGAAAGGTGACCCTGCCGTAGGTTCGATCGGAAATCTCCGCCGCCGCCTTCTTCGCCTCGGTCATCCAGAAAGAGCCATCGGGAGCCACGGTGGCGATCTTGAACTGCGCCGCTTCGGCGGCCGGAGACATGGTGCACAGAAAGGCGGCGAGGATCGTGACGAGAATCGAACGTCGCATGAATTACTCCTCGAAGTAGGCGCTGGACTCGGCCAAAAGGACCCGAGCCTGGGCTTGGGCCATGGAGTTGAGAAGAACGAGACCGGGGACATTCGGATCGGCCTCGATGACTTCTTCAAGGAGACGATCGTGGAGTTCGCGGTCGAAGACCATTCGGGCGTATTCCCTGGCGAGGAGCACCTTGGTCATGAGGTCCTTGCCCTGGGCCAGTTCGATGGACCGCTCGAAGTCCCGGCGACCCTGCTCGGGTTTACCGCCGAGGGCCGCCGGAATGATGCTGTTGAGAACCCCGAGATAGGTGTAGGCCGCACCGTCGCGGAAGTCTTCATCGAGGGCCGTCACTCGCAGCATCATCGCTTCCACCCGGGCTTTGTCCGCCACAGCCAGCCAATCGGCGCGGTTGACCTGAACCCAGGTCGCCCACGAGACGCCGGCGGCGAAGAGGGCGGGCACGTGCCTCGCCTGCACGCCATCGATGATGCGCTGGAATTCGTCAAAGGGAAGCTGCCAGGAACCACAGGTGGTGGGTTCGACTTCACACAGCGCGCGCCAACCGTAGCTTCTGCCCCGCTCGGCGAGCCGCGAGGCCCGCTCCCGATCGGCGACGAATCCTGATGTGTAGCTCGAGTAGAGCTGAGCACCGGCGATCAGCAGACCGGTGTTGTCGGGATCGCCGGCGATCATGGCATCGACCATCAGCAGATATGCGGGAGCTCCCTCGCGAACCGTCTCTGGATCGTTGTGGTCGAGCACCGCCGAAGTCAAACCCTCGGTCACCCGCGAGGTCATGGGCGCAATCACGGTCGAGCAGCTGCTGAACAGGAAAACACACGCAACCGCAACCGGGACGGCTGCTCGCGGACACTTCGAGCTGACTCGTCGCATTGGAAACCTCCTCAGACCGATCCAGTGGGCCAACGGTCGTTTGCAGGATGGCCGAATTGTACCCCAGGAGGTCCCGGAGCGGAGCGAACACGGGCGAGGGCCGACCCGACTTTTACCACACCGAGACCGGCTTCAGGCGGCCGGCGAGGAAAGCGACTCAGCTGCCTGAACTTCCGAATCCGCCCTTGAGCGGTCCCGATCCGGCACTCGATCGACTCAAACTGAAGCCGTCAGCGGTCTTCTCCGTCGGCTGGTTCGTGATCATCGTCCGCCCGGTGGAAGGATCAGTCACCATCTGAACCCGAACGGTTCGGTAGCTGCCCGACAGGCGGTAGGGCTGTCCGGTGTAGATGGTGAGGATCTGCGAAACGTAGTTCCGGGTCTCCCGGTAGGGGGGAATCCCGCGGTAGCGGGACACCGCACCCTCGCCGGCGTTGTAGGCGGCGAGCGCGAACTGGAGGTTGCCGCGATAGTGATCGACCAGACGGGCGAACTCGCGCACGCCGCCGCGCACGTTCTGTACCGGATCGAATGGATCGACAACTCCGAGTCGGCTCGCCGTTGCCGGCATCAACTGCATCAGACCCATGGCGCCCTTGCGGCTGACGGCATTGGGGTCATAACCCGACTCGGTCCTGACGAGGGCATCCACGAGCTTTGGGTCGAGACCGTGTTCGACGCTGACTTGCCGGACGAGCTCGCGCACGCCTGATGTCGAGGACACGACGGTACCGGCGACCGGAGCCGTCGGCCCCCCGCCCCAGACCGCGCCCGCCATGAGTAACACGACGACGCAGCTGCACAGCAAACGCACGAACGCCACGTTACTATTATTGCAGAACCGTCAACCGGGAGGCCATCGGCTTTGTCCCACACGTCACAAACACCCCAGGATTCACCGTTTTCCGCCAAAATGGACGCCGCCGGTCTGCCCGATGCCGCCATCACCGCCTTCTTTCACCACCTGGAACGATACCTCGCCGGCGACACCGGTACCCTCGGCCGAACGCAGATCGAGCCCGTGAGCACGCTGGCCGAGATCGAGAGCTCCGAACCAACGGATCGCGACAGAGAGCTCCTCGCCAGGACGGTGGTCATCAAGCTCAATGGCGGCCTCGGAACAAGCATGGGGCTCGAGGCCGCCAAATCGCTCATCGACGTCCGCCCAGGAACGTCTTTCCTCGATCTCATCGCCCGGCAGGTTCTCGCTCTGCGGCAGCGCACGGACAGCTCGATCCCGCTGATCCTCATGAACAGCTTTCGCACCTCGTCCGACACCACCGCCGCCCTCGCAACCTATCCCGGTCTCGCCACGAACGGCCTTCCCCTCGGATTTCTCCAGCACCGGGTGCCAAAAATCCACATCGAGGATCGACTCCCCGTGACGTGGGCCACCGAGCCCGACCTCGAGTGGTGTCCACCCGGACACGGCGATGTCTATACCGCGCTCGCCACCTCGGGAACCCTCCGCCTCCTCCTCGCCAGGGGCTTCGAGTATGCCTTTATCTCGAACTCGGACAATCTCGGTGCGGTCCTCGACCCGGCCCTGCTCCGGCACATGGTCGGTTCAGACACCGAGTTCATGATGGAGGTGGCCGACCGAACGCCGGTCGACCGCAAGGGAGGCCATCTGTGCCGGCTCCGCGACGGACGGCTGGCATTACGTGAATCCGCGCAGTGCCCAGCCGACGAAGGGGACGACTTCCAGGACATTCACACCCACCGGTTCTTCAACACCAACAACATCTGGTTGTCGTTGCCGGCTCTCGCGGCGCTCCTCGACCGCCACCGCGGCTTTCTGCCCCTGGACACCATCGTCAACCGAAAGACCGTCGATCCGCGTGATCCTGCGAGTCCGGCGGTGGTCCAGCTCGAAACCGCCATGGGCGCCGCCATCTCGCTCTTTGATCACGCCACCGCCGTTCGGGTTTCCCGCCGCCGCTTCTCACCGGTCAAGAACACCGACGATCTCCTCGCCGTCAGGTCGGATGCCTTCGAACTGACCGAGGACGGACGGATCGTTCTCGCGGCAGGACGCGAGACGCCCCCCACCATCGACCTCGACCCGCGATTCTTCAAGCTTCTCGATGACTTTGACCGGCGGTTTCCGGCCGGACCTCCGTCGCTGGTGGGATGTTCGAGCCTCAGAGTCAACGGCGACGTCACCTTCGGCGAGGGTGTGGTCATCGAGGGTGATGTGGCGATCCGCGGCAGCGAGGAACCGAGCCGGATCAGCGACGGCACGGTGCTCAGGAGCCATCACCGGGCTTAACCCGGCGTCCGGAGCGGCAATAGGCGATTGACAGCATCACGCCCATGTGGGAATCTCCGGGCCAGATCAACCTGAAAGGAGATCACCCCATGAATCGTCATCTCTCAATATTGCTTTCTTGCATCGCGATAATTTGCCTCGGCGCCGCCTCGGTCGTCGCCGCAGAAATCACCCTCTATGCCCCGCAGTTCCCCACAGGAAACTCGGTTTCACTCGACATGCTCGCCAGCCCGCAGGCGCCCAGGGCGCGCGTCGAGGTCAAAATCACCTTCAACAAAGAGGGTCAGGCAGAGATCGAAGTCGACTACAAAGATATGAAGCCGGCGGTCCTCTTCGGCGGCGACATCACGGCATATGTGGTGTGGGCGGTTTCAAAGGACGGACGCGCCGTCAACCTCGGTGAACTGCCGGCGCGGGACGCGAAAGGCTCGAACCGCTATCGAACGGGGTTGAAGAGCTTCGCCATTCTCATCACCGCAGAGCCGTACTACCTGGTCCGGAAACCGTCCGAAATGGTGATGTTCTACAACGCGAAACCCGCCAGCAAGCGAATTCCATCGGACGACTTCTCGTTCACCCGCCTCGTTCCGGCAGCAGACCACCAGCTCGACAGCATCGTCAACGTTGCCTGGGACAGCGACGAGCCGCTCGAGCTGATCCAGGCCGAAAAGGCCTATGAGATCGCCGGGCGGATCGACGCCGACAACCATGCGCCGGATCTCTACTTCCAGGCCACAACCACCCTCGAGCAGGCGAAGTCCCTGGCCGGCGCCGGACGCAAGCGCAAGACCTCGGCGGACTACGCCCTGCGGTCGGTGGCGCTGAGCAACGACGCCATCGGCATCAGCGAGCGCAAAATCGAGGCCGCGGCACTCGAGGCAGAGATCGCCGCCCGTAGAGCCGAGATGGATGCACTCGAGACCCGCGCCGACGAGGCCGAGCGCCTTTTCGAGGAGGCCGCCAAGCAGACTGAGGAGCTGTCGGCCGAACGCGCCAGGCTCGAGTCGGGCATGACCGCGCTTCGAACCGAGCAGACCGCGCTCGTGGCTGCGGTGGCTGGTCTCAGGTCGGACCGCGAGGAACTGGCGAGTCGCCTCGACGACGCCTTGTCCCTGGTCGCCGACACCCGCAGCACGGCCCGCGGCACCATCGTCAACCTGCCGGACATTCTCTTCGATGTCAGCCAGTCGACTCTCAAACCCGAGGCCAAGCTCGTCATCGCCAAGCTCGCCGGGATTCTGCTCATCATGGGCGACCTCAACACCCGGATCGAAGGGCACACCGACTCCACCGGCAGCTACGACTACAACATGAGTCTGTCGGAGGCCAGGGCCACATCGGTCCGGGACTTTCTCTTCGAGGAGGGCATCAAGGGCGCCCGGATGACCGTCGAGGGCTACGGCCCCGACCGCCCCATCGCCGAGAACACGAGCAACGAGGGCCGGGCCAAGAACCGGCGGGTGGAGATCGTCATCGCCGAGGGCACCATCGCCGAGGGGGACGGCACCAACTGACAGCAGTCAACAGGAGCGGGGTGACTGTCGGCATGTACAATGATGCAACTTTGCCTGACGAGGAGCTTGCATGGCTGAGCCCACGACCACCGATGCCCCGATCAATCCGCTGAAGCAGATCGTCCAACCTTTCATCGACCTCATCCATTCTCCGCGCGCGTTGTGGGGGGTGAACCTGGCGTACGTACTCGAGGGCACCGCGTACTTCGGCGTCCTCAGCTATCTCGCCATCTACTTCTCTGACTACGTTTTCCAGGGCGTGGCCACCCCCGACGTCCCGGCCGGGTGGATGGTCGGCGTGCTCACCGCCGGCATCACGTTGTCCATGTTCGTCCTCGGGTTCGTCGCGGACAAATTCGGTGTCCGAAACGCGCTGATCTGGGCATTTCTGTTTCTCATCGGTGGCCGCATCCTGATTGCCGGCGCGGGCTATGTCTTCCAACCGAATGGACTTGGTTCGACCCTCCACCTCGTGACCATGGCCGGGATCGCGCTCATCATCATCGGCTACGGCATGTACCAGCCGGCCGCCTACACCGCCGTCAAGCAGTTCACCAACCCGAAGACCGCCGGCATGGCCTTCGCCATGCTCTACGCTCTGATGAACCTCGGCGGCTGGCTTCCCACCTTCGCTTTCCTGCTGCGAGACGACGACTATCTCGGACTCGGAATCGGCGGCGTCTTCTGGGTCTATGCGGCGATGACGGTGGCCGCGCTTCTGGTGACGATCGCCCTGCTCACCAAGAAGACCGTCGCCAACGCCATCGCCACGGCCAAGACCGAGACCGCCGCGATCAAGGCCGCCAATATGGGCGAGGCGGCGCCGACGGAAGCTGAAGTCACGGCCCAGGACGCGCGCATCGCCAAGGCGAAGCCGGTCGGATTCTGGGCCAATTTCAAGGACTGGCTGGTCAATCACCCGTTCACCGACCCCAAGTTCACCTTCTTCATCTTCGCGCTGATCCCGGTGCAGACCCTCTTCGCCTACAACTGGCTGGTGCTGCCGGTCTACATCAACCGGTCCTACTCCGGGTGGATCGGCGAGTACTTCGAGATCGCGGCCAACTTCAACCCGATCCTCATCTTCATCTTCGCGCCCATCGTCACCGCCGTGACCCAGAAGCGGAAGGTCTACAACATGATGATCGTCGGCACCTTCGTCATGGCGGCGCCGGCCTTTTTTCTCGCATTCGGGACCAACGGCTATCTGCTCTTCGCCTACCTGCTGATCATGACCATCGGCGAGGCCATGTGGCAGCCGCGATTCCTCCAGTACGCCGCCGAGATCGCCCCCGAGGGCCGCACCGGCGTCTACATGGGCGTGGCCCAGTTCCCCTGGTTCCTGACCAAGATGATTGTGCCGCTCTACTCGGGCACGCTCATTTCGAAGTACATACCGGCCGATGGGTTCAAGAACCCCGAAAAACTGTGGCTGATCTCGGCCTGCATCGCCATGCTCTCGACCGTGCTGCTGGTTCTCGCCCGAGGGTGGATCGGCAAGGACTTCAAGACCAAGGCCGACGATTAAATTCCGATTCGGCGGTTGACACCACGGAATTGGATTGGTACATTTCCGGCTCCCCGAAAAGGGGTGCTGAGCGGGAGTAACTCAGCGGTAGAGTGCGACCTTGCCAAGGTCGACGTCGCGGGTTCAAATCCCGTCTCCCGCTCCACAAATCACTCATCGTAGAACCGGCCTCAGGCCGGTTCTTTTTGTAGGTGATTATCGGGAGAATGGGGAGCTGTTCCATTGCTGAAGATCGCCAATACAGGAGATCATCCTGCGGGCGAGACGCCCGCACCACAATCGCCGCCTCTCGCGCGACCAGCTCATTCGCCCCAACACCGACTCATGCGCCGAGTCGCCCACCTGTGCGATTGGAGACCAAGTCGAGCCGCGGCGCCGGAACCGTGACCGCGACCGTGGCAGTGGCAGTGGCGGTGGCAACGACCGTATCCGTGACCGTGACCGCGTTCCGGCACGTCACCGTCGACAGCCGGGATGGCTGTCGCTACACAACCCAGAACGGCCACTGCGTAGCTTCAGGCTTCCAGCCTGTCGAGGCACGAGGACGGAGGCTCGTCAAGGACACGCGATAATCGCCTCCACTGGGCGTGCCGTCCTTGACGTTTTTCACCCCGACCGCCCTCCCGCTACCACGCGCGATCCGAAAAACGTCAAGGGGGGCTCCCTCGGGGAGCGCGATGCGGTCTGCTCTCCCGGCTACGAGGCAGGCCGCCGGAGCATCATCGACGAGGTCGTAGCCCCCAAAATCAACCCACGAGCGACCGCGCCGATGGTGCGACGCTGGGTCACTGGGACGCCAGAGCGTCACAGCGGCCCAGAAGGCCGGTGACGAGAGAACCAATTCTCAAGTTGCAGTACCGACCCGACCATCGTCATGACCCTGAGAGCGAGGATCCACCGGATCGCCACACCGACCCTCGTCAAGTGGGTCGCAGGGGCTGAAGCCCTGCCTACTCAGAGGCGACGCGTCCCCTCCGATTCCAATCGCGATGGGATGCCATACCGATCCAGGATCTCCATCACACTCTCCCGATCCGCCTCTTCGACGTGGACCTCGCCGGAATACGCATCGGAGACATGCGCCTTCCAGAACCGGAGCAGCGGGTTGGATTCGTTCAGAGGCCGATAGAACTTGAACCCGTGCCTCATGGGCACAATATGGCTCAACTGATCCGTTTCGAACACGGCCTCGAATTCCCGGGGCTTTTCCTTGTTGACCGGCCGACGCTCGAGTTTTCGACCGGTGATCCGGTACTCGACCCGGCTGAGTACCGCCGGCACGAGCGGAACGAGGGAAGCGACCGCCGTCATCGCCAGCGTTTTGACCGCTGTCATCGAGTGGAACACGAAGTAGCCGAGCGCAATGAAGGCCAGAGACACAAGAGCGACCCAGAGCAGAACGATCGGCCGCAGCTTCCGCGCCGACCATCGGCACAGAACCTCTGGTTCATCACTCAAAGAATCAACGGAGTCCGATTCCATGTCCTCGACCTCCCGGAAGGTTCTCCGTGACTCTAGCCCTACCGATTGGCTGGGGTCAATTCGTGAAGTTGCTTCCGTTCCTGGCATCCCTCATTGATCCACAGTGACGCTTCCCCTGCCGCTGCCGCTGAAATCGATTCCTTCACCCCGGCCTTCTGGGACGCCTTGGCGTCCCAGCGTCGCACGAACAGCGCGGTCGTCGAGGGTGGACGGGAAGATTGCGACCACGCTGCTCGCGCGAGCGGCGGCCTATTGCCGGCCGGGAGAGATGCTCCGGATCGCCGTCGCCGTGGAGTGCCCGGCATGACAATGTGCGGGAGGCAGCTCTGAGCCGGAAGGCTCGTGGGGCACATTGTCAAACCCGGCACGTCCCGGTGAGCGATGGTCTTGCGCATGCTCGGAGCGCTGACCCGGACGCTGTCCAGGCCGCCGCCATCGGACGCGGGCTCGGGCGCTACCCCGAAAAGCCATGGATGGACTTTGCGGTCTTTGCGATGCAAAGCTGCGATGCTGCGATGACTTTGCGATGCCCTCGCGCCCGTTGCGTCTTCGCGGTTCCACCCTTTGACGCTGCGTTTCTTGACCGTCGTCGGACCCTGGCATAGAATGCCGCTCCCTGGCGACGTGGCCAAGTGGTAAGGCAGGGGCCTGCAAAGCCCTTATCCCCGGTTCGAATCCGGGCGTCGCCTCCAAATTCAGACAAAAGAAACCGCCCTGGTGGGCGGTTTCTTTTGTCTGAATTTGTATTGAGGATCGTTTTTCGGAATCAACCCAAGCGGCGAACCTCAACTCGTGCAGCTCTTCAACTCCGGGAGTCGCGATCCCTACTCGTCGGTCGTGGCTTCCTTCGCCTTCGCAGGCTTCGCCTTGGTCGTCTTCTTGGCTGCGGTCTTTTTGGCCGGAGCTTTCTTCGCCGCGGTCTTCTTTGGCGCGGCTTTCTTGACCGGCGCCTTCTCGTCTGGTGATTTCTTAGCCGCTGCCTTCTTGGCTGGTTTCTTCTCAGTGTGCGGTCCGAGGGCGGCCATGAGCTGGGCGCCGAACCCTGTCAGGGTCGGCTCGGAACTCCCGGTCTCCATATGCCCGGCATACTCTTGGCGCTCCTGTTCCCGCTGGTAGGCCTTGACCGAGAGGCTGATCCGTTGGCGGCTCGGATCGAGGGTCATGACCTTGACCTTGATCTTCTCGCCGGGGGGAAAACGGTCCGCGGATCGGTGTCGCGTTCGACTCCGAGTTCGGAGATGGGGATGAGGCCGCTCAGACCGGGTTCGAGTTCGATGAAGACACCGAAATCGGCGCCGTTCTCAACGGTTCCCTCGACGACCTGACCTTCCTGGTAGCGCATCTCGATGCGCTCCCAGGGGTTGCGATCCGGCAAGCGTCGCATGGTGAGTCCGATGCGGTGGTTTTCCGGATCGATGTCTCGGATCCAACCGTGGACGGTCGATCCCACCGCCAACTCGGGTGATCCCAACTCGACGCCGGGCTGGAGCTGGCTGACGTGGATCAACCCGTCAAGACCGGGTTCGAGTTCGACAAAGGCACCGAAGTCGGTGGACCGGACCACCGTTCCCGAGAATGCTCCGCGAGCGGGGAAGCGATCGGCGACATCGTCCCAGGGGTTCTTCTGAAGCTGTTTGATGCTCAGGGAGATTCGGTTCTTCTGTTGGTCGAGTTCGAGAATCTTGACCTCGACCTCCTGCCCGAGGGTGAGAACATCCGAGGGTTTGTTCACCCGATGGTGCGCGATCTCGGTCACATGGACCAATCCGTCCACCCCGCCGATGTCGACAAAGGCGCCGAAGTCGGTCAGCGAACCGACCTTGCCGGTGACCACGGATCCGGCCTCGAGCTTCTCCCACGCCTCGGCGCGGAGCTTCTCCTTTTCGGCGCGGAGCAAAGCCGCACGAGAGACCACGAGCTTGCGGTTTTCGAGTTCGAATTCGAGGACTTTGAAGGTATAGGTCTGACCGAGGTGGCTGTCGAGGTCTTCGCCGCGTATATCGCTGATATGCGACAGCGGACAGAAGCCGCGCACACCCGCGATGGTGATGTCGAACCCGCCCTTGCGGCGACCGACGACCTTGCCCTCGACGGGCACACCGGACTCGACGGCGACAGCGAGTTTCTCTTTGAGTTGAAACTCGACGGCCATTCGGCGAGAAACTCTGATCTCATCACCGATACCCGTCACAACGACCTCGACGGGGTCGCCGGTTCCGAGCTCTTCAAGCTCGTCGCGAGGCAGGACCGCTTCGGATTTCCCGGCGATATCGACCAGGACGACATCGCCGTGAACCGCGACGATGGTCCCTTCGATCAGATCGCCGATGTGGGCGGTTTCGGCGTCCAGGCTCTCCTGGAGCGCCAGTTCGAACTCATTGACGTTGTTTGGATTCTCGGTCATGGAAGGCCTCGCACTCTCTTCCGTGCGGCGCACGGCGCACGGGACAGGAAGGATAGCATAATCGACGACCAGTCGGGAGTCGTAAATCGTGAGTCGTGAGTCGTGAGTGGTGATCAGTGACTGGTGACTGGTGACTGGTGACCGGAAGGTTCAATGACTTCGTGCGACGGTCACGAGACATCAGCGGTTGCTTGAAACGCAAAGAACGCAACGACCGCCATGCCCATGGCAAAGAACCTATTACAAATAGCCATCGCATCTGAGATCGACGGATGCGGTCTCATGTCTCTTGGAAAAAACTCCTAGAAAACACCGCGATGGAGCGATGGGTCAATATTGCGATGCCCTTTGCGATGTTCTTCGCGTTCTTTGCGCTCTTTGCGGTAAGACTGCGATGGTCGCGTCGTGTCTTCGTCTGACGTTGAGGTCGCCAGGATCGACACAGGCGGTCGGTAGACGTTCAAGAACCGGCGGCCTACAGCTTACGACTCAGGACTTACGTCGCCGCCCGCCAGACCATCTTCCCGCCGACGATCGTCGCCGCCGGCGCACCCTTGAGCCGACGACCCGCGAACGGCGTGTTCTTCGCCTTCGATTTGAACTTCGAGGGATCGACGGTCCACCGCTTGCGCAGATCGAGCAGGGTCAGGTCAGCGGGTTCACCCTGGCGGAGAGTTCCGCCGGGCAGATTGAAGACCTCGGCCGGACCGGTGGAAAAGAGCCGCACCAACTGCACGATCCCGATGACCTTGCCGTGAAGCAGCCGATCGATCGCCAACCCGACCGCCGTCTCCAGCCCGACGATCCCGAACGGTGCATCCGCGAAATCGAGCTCCTTCTCGTCGGCGTGGTGGGGTGAGTGATCCGAAGCGATGGCATCCACCGTACCGTCATAGATCGCCTGAAGGACTTCCTCGATATCAGCGGCGGACCTCAACGGTGGGTAGGTCTTCCAGTTCGGGTCATAGTTGGCGGTTTCCACATCCTCGTCGGTGAGGAGGAAGTGGTGCGGGGCAATGTCGCAGCTCACCTCGAAGCCCTTGCGCTTGGCGGAACGAACGAGGTCGAGTCCGGCGCCGGTCGAGAGGTGGGCCAGGTGGAGTCGGCCGCGAACCGCCTCGGCGATGAGAATGTCGCGCGCAACCACGACCTCTTCGGCCACCGCCGGTATCCCGCGAAGACCGATCCGGGTCGACACCGCGCTCTCGTTCATGGATCCCGCGTCGGCGAGATCGAGGTCTTTGGGATAGACCACCACCGGCACATCGAAACTCCTTGCGTACTCGAGAACGCGACGGAGAAGCAGCGGGTTGGTCACGGGATGATCGGCATCGGAGATGGCCACCGCACCTTCCCCGACCATCTCGCCGATCTCGGCGAGTGCCTCGCCCTTGCAGCCCTTGGAAATCGCCCCGACGGGATAGAGCCGGCTGAGGCCGACTTCCTCGGCCTTCTCGCGGATAAAGCGCGTCACCGAGGGATCATCGTTGACAGGGTCGGTGTCGGCCATGGCGCAGACGGCGGTGTAGCCACCGGCCGCCGCCGCCCGCAACCCGGTGGTGATGGTCTCCCTGTACTCGAACCCGGGCTCGCAGAGATGGCTATGGAGGTCGATGAAACCGGGCGCGACAACCAGATTGGCCGCATCGAGGACATCGGTGTCCGCCGTGGTTTCGATCCGTTCACCGAGCGCGGCCACGCAGCCGTCTTCGATGAGCAGGTCCATCCCTTCGTCGAGACCCTGAGATGGGTCGACCACACGTCCGTTACGAATCAGAAGCCGAGTCACTTCGTCCTCCGGCAAGCAGGTAGAGAATGGCCATACGGATGGCGACCCCGTTGGTCACCTGTTCCAAAATCACCGACTGTTTTCCGTCGGCCACCAGGGAGTCGATCTCGACGCCACGATTCATGGGGCCCGGGTGCATGACCTTGGCCCCTGGGGCAGCCATCGCCAGGCGCTCCTCGGTGAGCGCGAAGAAGTCGTAGTACTCACGCATGGATGGGAAATTGATCTTCTTCTGCCGCTCGAGTTGGATGCGGAGCATCATCACCACATCGGCGCCTTCAAGGGCCGGCTCGATCCGGCGGAACGCCTGGACACCCAGGGTCTCGACATCGACGGGCATGAGCGATGCGGGCGCCACGAATCGGACTTCGGCGCCCATCTTTGTCAGGAGATAGGCATTGGACCGGGCGACCCTGGAATGGCGGATATCACCGGCGATGACGACCTTGAGCCCTTTCAGGTCGCCGAAGTGCTGACGGATGGTGAAGGCGTCGAGAAGGGCCTGGGTCGGGTGCTCGTTGATGCCGTCTCCGGCGTTGATGATGGACGCCGGCACGACCCCGGCGAGCCGATGCGGGGCCCCGGAGTTGGGGTGCCGGATGACGATGAAGTCGGGCGCCATGGCCATGAGGTTGCGCGCCGTGTCGAAGAGGGTCTCGCCTTTGGACACCGACGATGTCGATGCCGAGAAGTTGAGCGTGTCGGCCGACAGCCGCTTCTCCGCCACCTCGAAGGAGAACCGCGTCCTGGTGGACGGTTCCATAAAGAGATTGACAACGGTCATCCCACGCAACGCCGGCACCTTCTTGACCGGCCTCCGGGCAACCTCGAGAAGTTCCTCGCCGGTTTCGAGAATCAGCTGGATTTCGCTCGGGCTCAGCCCCGCGATCCCCACCAGATCCTTGGATGACAGCCCATCAGCCCTCTCAATCGCCATCGGGGGCCTCCTTTCCGAGCCAGACTCCATCTTCGTCGTCGGCCGGACGCAGCCGCACCTGAACATCCTCGCGCCGCGAGGTCGCCAGCACCCTGCCGACCACATCGGCCGCGACGGGGAGCTCGCGATGACCGCGATCGATCAGCACCGCAAACCGGATCGCCCTGGGACGCCCGTAGTCGAGCAGGGTGTCGAGCGCCGCCCGCACGGTGCGGCCGGTGTACAGCACATCATCGACGAGGTAGATCACCTTGCCTTCGATGGAGATCGGAAGCACCGTTTTCTTGAGCACCGGCTGGGTGTGCGCAGGACGCCACGGACCGATGTCATCGCGATAGAGCGTGATGTCGAGCCGACCCACCGACGGTTTGGTGCCGGTGGTCTCCTCGAGCTCACGCGCCAACCGGTCGGCGAGCGGGACGCCTCGGGTGTGGATGCCGACGAGCATGACATCCTCGCCGTCGTGCTCGACGATCTCCGCGGCCATCCGGGCGACGGTTCGTTTGACCGCACCCTCATCCATGATTTGCACCACGGTTGCCGGGTTCTTCGTGTCCTGTGCCATCTCAGCACTCCTTCACGGGCAAAAAAAATCCCCCCAGCAGGGAAGACTGTGTTTGCCGCCTCTGGAAAGGGCTTCCATCGCCGGAATGGTAGCACAAGCCGGCGGCCATGAATCGTAAGTCGCACGTCGCGAACCGGAGCGTCCAACGACTTCGTACTGCAACTCTCGAAACCTCGGCGGATTTTTTGAAACACGAAGGTCACGAAGAGCCACCAAGAATCCACAAAGTTGTTTCTGACTCATCGCAGGGTCGTCTGAGTCCTTCAAGGTCCGAGGGGGTCCGGGCCAATATTGCGATGCTTCGTGGGACCATTGTGGCTCTTCGTGCTCTTTGTGTTTCAATCGGATGGCGAGGAACTCAACATCAATGCACACAGTCGGTGGACGTTCATGAACCGCCGGCCTTCGGCTCACACTAGTATGATGCGCAAGCCATGACCACTGAAGCTCCCCCCGCCTCCGGCCGCGACCGGCTCATGGTTCTCGCGGCGGCGATCCTCTTCTCCACCGGGGGCGCCGCGGTCAAGGCCTGTTCGTTCAGCGGCTGGCAGGTGGCGTGCCTCCGATCCGCGGTGGCGGCGCTGGCGATATTCGCCCTGATACCCGCCGCCCGCCGGGGCTGGAACCGACGAACCTGGCTGGTGGCGGTCGCCTACGCCGCCACACTCATCTCCTTCGTTCTCGCCAACAAACTCACGACGGCGGCCAACGCCATCTTCCTCCAGGGATCGGCGCCGCTCTACGTCCTCCTCCTGGGCCCATGGCTGCTCGGTGAGAAGATCAACGTCCGGCACCTGGTCTACATGGCGACCATCGCGGTCGGGATGGTGCTTTTCTTTGTCGGGAGTCAACCGGTGAGCATCACGGCGCCAGATCCCGTATTGGGAAACGTCTTTGGTGCGATCACCGGTTTCAGCTATGCCCTTTGCATCATGGGTCTGAGGTGGCTCGGAAGGGGTTCCGACGATACCGGGGCGACCATCGGCGCCGTCTGCTGCGGCAATTTTCTGGCTGCGGCCGTCACCCTGCCAATGGCTTTGCCCGTCACCTCTTCGGCATCCACCGACTGGGCGTTGGTGGTCTTTCTCGGGCTCTTCCAGATCGCCATCGCCTACGCCTTCCTGATTCGTGGCGTCGCCAGGGTACCGGCCCTCGAGGCCTCCCTCATTCTCCTCGCCGAACCGGTGCTGAGCCCCATCTGGGCGTGGCTCGTGCACTCAGAGGTGCCGACCGTGTGGGCGATGGTTGGCGGAGCGATCATCCTCGGAGCGACGGCCACCATGACGCTATCTCGGGACCGTAAATGACTGTAATAATTATGAATTATGAATTTCCATCGCACCCGACCCGGCAACGCGAAGGTAATACCTTTGCGATGAAATTAAATTCATCATTCATCATTCATGATTTTGCGCGACTGCCGTGCTTGACCGTGACGACGGTGTGAATCCCGCCCCTGAGCCGGTAGTCGAGCACCACTTTCATCCACTTTGGTTTGCAGCACCCGAGGAGATCGTCGAGCACCCGGTTGGCGGCGTGCTCCTGGTAGATCCCGACATTGCGGAAGCTCGTCAGATAGTATTTGTAGGACTTGAGCTCGACGCAGACATCGGAGGGTAGATAGCGAACGGTCAGAGTGCCGAAATCGGGCAGACCCGAGAACGGACAGACACAGCTCCACTCATCGGTGGAGATCTCGACCACCGCGTCGCGACCCGCATATTCGTAAGGAAAGGTCTCGAGCACCTCGGGGGTCAACGCCTCGATTCCCTCAAACGCAAAGCTGCGGCCTTCCGCTTCGACCATGGTCCTTCTCCCATCAAATCGGCGACCCCAGGATGGTAGCACCGGTGGTAATAGGTTACGATCTTCCTGTGATCTCGCTGAAGTTCCAAGCCCTGGTCAAGTCCCTGGCCCTCGGTCTGCTCGTCGTTGTCGGCGGCACCATCGGCTACGTCTTCATCGAGGACATGGGCTGGTTCGACGCCCTGTACATGACCACCATCACGGTGACCACCATCGGCTTCAAGGAGGTCTTCCCCCTGTCGGCCGCGGGACGGATTTTCACCATGGTGCTCGCCTTCGCCGGTGTCGGCGTCATTCTCGTCATCGCGTCCGAGTTCGCCCGCGCCATGCTCGAAACCGATCTTCGTCGCGTCCTCGGTATCCGGAGGGAGCTCAAGCTCATGAAGAGGCTCAAAAACCACATTGTCGTCTGCGGCCACGGCCGGATGGGCAAGGCCGTCGTCGACGTACTGGACCAACGCGGCCTCACCTTTGTGGTGGTCGACATCGATCCCGATCACTGCCGTGAACTCGAGGATCAGGGAAAGCACGTCGTCCGCGGCGACGCCACCGATGAAAAGGTCCTCGCTTCGACCAATATCGCCCTGGCGAAGACCATCATCACCTGCCTCGCCGACGACGCCCACAACGTCTACACCATCCTCATCGCCCGTCAGCTCAACCCGGGGATCACCGTCATCGCCCGCGCCGTCGAGAACGGCGCCGAGGAGCGACTCCAACTCGCCGGCGCCGATCGGGTTCTCAACCCCTACAAGGTCGGCGGAATGCGCCTCGCCATGACCGCCATCAAACCCACCGCCACCGATTTCATCGATCAATCCCTGCTCGGCTCATCGGTCGAGCTCGAACTCGCCGAGATCGTCATCGACCCGTCGTCCGAACTCGCGGGGAAAACCCTGGCCGGCGCCGAGGTTCGCAAGCGCTTCGGGATCATCGTCGTCGCCCTCAAACGCGGTGACAAGTCGATCTTCAACCCGGATGCCCAGGAACGCATCGAAGGCGGTGACGTGCTCGTTGTCCTCGGACCGATTGCGGCGATCGAGCGGGTGGAAAAAGCGGTCCAGTAACAGCGTGCGGCGGCGCGTGCCTGGCTCTCATTTTCGTCCGACGAAAATGGTGCCTGGCAACGCACGGGGAGAGCGATGAGGGAAACGGGTCCGGAAGGACGTTTCAGGAAACGCCAAACCGAACCCGATATCCGCATCGAGGGTGGCCGAGGGAGCCACCTTTAGCATTGTTCGGGAAAAGGGTGCTTCCGAGCCTCAGCGCTGACCAGCCGAACAATGACAAAAGATGGCACCCCGATCGAGATCGGGAACACAATCCAACTGTGCATCTCAGCCGACGTTTGCCGCCGCGAGCCTGCCCGGATAGGCGCCCACCGCCGCATCGAGGATCTTCATGGCGCGAGTCATGGTCTCGGCGTCGTACATGAAGGCGATTCGCACTTCGTCGATACCGAGTCCGGGGGTGACATAAAAGCCCTCTCCCGGTGCGAGACAAATGGTGCTTCCGTTGTGGCTGAAGTCCCGCAGGAGCCACCGGGCGAAGTCCTCGCAACTGTCGATCGGCAGCCTCGTCATGGTGTAGAACGAGCCCTCGCTGCGGTGGGGTTTCACCCCGTACATCGAGGCGAGCCCGGTGAAGACCGCGTTTCGACGGCCCTCATACTCGCCGCACAGCCTTTCAGAATACGCGCGGCCGTGCTTCAGCATGGGCACCACCATGAGCTGTTCGGCGGTGGCCACGGACAACCTCGCCTGACAAAAACGCAAGGTGACATCGAGGATCTCGCGGTTCTTGGTCGCGAGACAGCCGATGCGGACACCGCAGGCGTTGAATCGTTTCGAAACGCTGTCGACCACGATGATGCGCTGGGCGAGATCGGTGAAACGGGTAAACGAACGGACCTCGCCGGAATCGAAGACGAACTCGCGATAGACCTCATCACAGATCACAAACAAATCGTGCTCCACCGCCACCCGGGCCACCGCCTCGAGTTCCGATTCGGTGTAGACCGTCCCCGTCGGGTTGGATGGATTGCAGAGCAGGATGGCCCGTGTCTTCGGTGTGATACAGCTTCGCAATCGTTCGATGTCGCCGAAGTGATATCCATCCTCGACCTTGAGCGTGATGGGCACCATTTTGACGTCGGCTTGGGCGGCGAAGCTCAAGTAGTTGGTGTAACAGGGCTCGAAGACCAGAACCTCGTCACCGCCGCCTGCCACCACCGACAGGGCAAATGTAATGGCCTCACTGGCGCCGGAGGTCACCAGGATTTCGTCGGGCCCGAAATCGATCCCCCAGCTGGAGAAGAACGCGCTCCACCCCTCACGCGGACTCGAGAAGACCTTCGCTCGGAGCATAGGCCAGGCGGTTGAGAGAAAGACCATGCAACTCGGCGATCATCTCGGGCGGCGTCGGCATGTCTGGCTGGCCAATGTTGAGATAGATGACCTCGGTACCGCGAACCTCGGCTTCACGCGCAAGCGGCGCGAGTTTCCGGATCGGAGACTGCTGAAGCGTGGCGGATTTCTGAGAGAGGACGGGCATGACGACCTCCAGGCACGGCGATTGTAGTTGAACACCTCCCCTCCGTGCTGAGAAACTCGCGCGAAGCTATTACAATGAGCCGCGAAATTCGGAGATCATATGTCCCTGACGACCTCGATCCGAAATATGTCCAATGCCGTCGGCGGTCTCAGCCGTCGTTCCAAGCACCTGCTGGCGTGGGATGTCTTCATGGTCTGGGTGGCGATCATCAATCTGTGGATGATCGTCTTCGACCTGAGCTATCTCTGGCTGCGGCCGCACTACGTCCACTATCTGCCCGTGGTCGCCTCGGTCTACGACCCGGTGAAGGGGATCGAACCACACCCGTTGACCGAGGCCCTCCAGAACGAGATCAATGTCACGGCCGCGCTCCTCGATGAGGCTCCTCCACGTTGGGTCATCGATGAGCACCGAAGCAATCTGGTGGAGTTGACCTACCGGGTCGTACACGAGAACGCCTTTGCCCGCTCGGGACAGACCCGCATTCTTGGCATCATTTCGGAAGCGTTGGCAAGATCGGTCGCACCGGCGGCACCCTCTACGACCCGACCGTTCTCATGGAGGCATGCGACTCCTACTGGCCTCACAACCCGGCGAAATCGCGACAACCGTCTCATCCATCGACCCGAGGGTCAGCCGTGGCCTCGAACTCAACTACTACCGGACCTACAACATCGACGGCCAACTCACCGATCACTTCTGGATCCTCGATCTTCCGTTCCTGATTCTGTTCTGGATCGAGTTCACGACTCGTTGGATCCTCGCCATTCGCCGGAAGACCTACTGCCCGCTGGTTCTTCTTCCCCATTTTCAACTGGTACGACGTCCTCGGCCTGATTCCGGTGGCCGTCTTCAGGCCGTTCCGGCTGCTCCGCGCCGTGTCCATGTACATGCGCCTCAAACGCAGCGAGCTGTCCAGCGTCGGCAAAGATGTCTTCACCCGGACGGTGCTCTACTTCTCGAATATCATCACCGAAGAGGTCTCGGATCGGGTCGCCCTGCGGATCCTCTCCGAGTTCCACGAAGAAATCGAGAACGGAACCCACACCAAGATCACCCGGTCCGTGATCGAACCCCGGGCGTCAGAGATCGAGGACGTGCTCGTCCTCCAAATCCGTCAAACTCTCACCGATCCGCGGACCATCGAACGTCTGCGTTTACTCGTTCAGCTCAATTTGGAGAACGCAGTCGATGAGTCCGAGGCCCTTCGAGCGGTGCCGCTGCCCAACGTCATCCTCAAACCGGCCGTCCGCACGATCGGCGAGGTCATTCTCGACACGACCATCGAGACCGTCACCGCAACCCTCGAGTCGGCCGAAGGAGAGGAGGCGCTGCGCGCAGCGGCGGGCGCCGTCCTCAACGATCTCTTCTACGGGCCCGGGGTCGCGCAGATCGAATCACTGGTCAAGGAGATCACCCTCCAGGTACTCGAGCACATGATGGACGTCGTCAAGATCAAGAAGTGGGCGGTGCCGGAGGATCAGACTCCCCGACCAGCGATGCCGTGGGAACCGGGCGCGCTCGATCCTGCCGACCCTGAGCCTGACACTGAGCTTGAAGAACCGACCGACCCGGAAGCGCAATCGAATTATGAATTATGAGTTATGAATGATGAATGACCATCGCAACGATCCGGATGCGATGGTGCGATGGTGCGATGAAATTCATCATTCCTAATTCATAATTCATCATTTCGCCGTTCTGAGGCGATCGAGCCTCAGGACGGCGTCGGCGCCCATGAAGTGGCGGCCGGCGAGGAGAACCACGAGCATGGCGCCGGAGGCGACTGCCGCGGCGATCATGAACATGACCACGATCTGGTACGACACCGCCTGGAGCGGCGGCGCGCCGGCAAGGATCTGACCGGTCATCATCCCCGGAAGCGAGACGATCCCGGCGGCGGCCATGCCATTGATGATGGGCACCATCCCGGTTCGGACGGCGTCGCGCAGCGGCGCCGCCAACGCCTCACGCCGGCTGGCGCCAAACGCCAGGCGAAGCTCGATCTCGGCGTGCCGGGTCGAGAGGTGGTCGAGAAAACGGTCGAGCCCGAGGGCGATTCCGGTGAGCGAGTTGCCGAGGATCATCCCGAGGAGCGGAATGACGTACTGCGGGTCGTACCACGGTTCCACCCCGACCACCACCTGGGTGACCACACCGCCGACCGCGAAGCATGAAACCGCCATGGCCAACCAGGCGTCGACCAGGATGCCACGGTAGCCCTTGCTCGTCCGGCTCGCCGCCTCACGGGCGGCGAAGAGGGTCATCAGGAAGAGGATCCCAACGACAAAAACGGGATTCCGCAGGGCGAAGACCCGCTCGAGGATGAGCCCGAGCAACCCCAACTGCACCACGGTGCGGATGGCAGCGATGGCCATCCGCTTTTCGATGCCGAGCCCCAGAACCACGGAGATGACCCCGGCGGCCACCACCAGCAGCGTCGCCACCGCCAGTTCCAGGGGTCCCAAATGGATGAGCGAGCTCATGCCCGCACCTCGGCCGAGACGGAGACAAGTGGCATCCGTCGATCCGCCCGCGCCGCGAGCGCGCGATCGTGGAGCACGCAGATCACCGCGTGCTCCGGCCGGTGGGCAAAGTCGAGAAGGAGCGAAAAACAGGCCTTCGATCGTTCCTCGTCGAGACCGGAGAGAGGCTCGTCGGCGACCAACACCGGTGGATCCCAGAGCAGACCCCGAACCAGAGCCAACCGGTGGCGTTCACCGCCGGAGAGGGTGCCGATGTCCCTCTCTTCCGGGATCCCGGCGAGCCCGGTCGCTTCGAGGAGCTCCCTGAGGCGGGTCTCATCCGCCGCGCCACGGCCGGCGCATCGTTGAGCGAAGGGAAAGCGGATATTGTCACCCAGCGTGCCTGCCAGCATGGGCGCGTCCTGCGCCACCAGGGTGACTCTTGACCGCCAGCGGGGCAGCTGCAAACCGGCATAGGTCTCGGCGGCGAGCTCACGCCTGAGATCCGGGGTCGGGACCATCCCCACGAGCTGGCGCAGCAGGGTGCTCTTGCCGCTGCCCGACGGGCCGTCGAGGACCGCGAGTTCGCCGTCGTTGATCTCGATGGAGACATCGGAAAAGAGCTGGCGTCCTTCGCCGTTGCGGGCGCTGAACGGGCCGGCGGAGAGGAACGGGGCCATCGGATAATTATGAATGAGGAATGATGAATTATGAATTTCGGGCTCCATCTTTCTTCGAGGAGGGAGGTGCACCGGAAGGACGCGCGGGACGGCAGGCCATCGCACCATAGCAATTCAACGCAGAGGCGCAGAGCCATCGCACCATCGCAACGTGCAACGTTGCAACCAAGAAAACACAAAGACGAGGCGCGTCAAGGAAACGCGGAACTCGCCTCCACCGGGCGTGCCGGGTTTGACATTGTGCCGGATCGACCTCCAGGCGGAGCGTCCCGCAAAATGTCCGCCCAGGCACAATGGCGCACCGGGCTCCCTCGGAGAGCGCGATGCGGTCTGCTCTCCCGGCTTCGAGACAGGCCGCCGGGGTGCCATCGGTGTGGTCGCAGCCCTCTCAACCCGCACTCGGCTGGCGAGCGAGTCAGGCTGTCGTCGCGAAGCGAGGACGGCTCTGACCGCAGCCAGGCGAGGGTGGGTCGCGGTGCGCAAGGCGCACTAGCAATCAACCAACAAGCGACCACGCCGATGGTGCGACGCTGGGCTGCTGGGACGCCAATGCGTCAAAGCGGCCCAGAAGGCCGGGGATGCGGAACATAGGAACCCAGGGCCCGCAGATCACGAGGGACGCCTCGTACAACGGCCTTCCTCTGTCCCTCAGGGGACCCTTCGACTCACTCGCGGACTCGTTCGCTCAGGGTGACATTGGTGGGGGCGACGCTGGAACCGTGGCAGTGGCCGCGACAGCGGCAGCGGCAGCGTCCGGGGCAGCGGCAGGATTCAGCGACCGTGACCGCGACCGTATCCGCGACCGCAACCAGACACGCGGACAGCGCCTCAAACGGGCGTGCCGGGTTCGACATTGTGCCGGAACGACCACCAGGCTTCGCGGCGTTCCCGCACAATGTCCAACCGGGCTCCCTCGGGAAGCGCGATGAAGTCTGCTCTCCCGGCTTTGAGGCAGGCCGCCGGCGTGCCATCGGCGGGGTCGCAGCCCTCAAAATCTACCCACGAGCGACCATGCCGATGGCGCGACGCTGGGGCGATGGGACGCCGGATTCAGCGTCCCGTGCGGCCCAGAGGCCGGTGCCGAGGAAACCAAGAACCGGAGCCGTATCCTGAACCGCAGCCGAAGCCGTAGCCGTAACCGTGGCAGCGTCCGGGATCGGGATCGGATACGGAATCGGACGCGGACGCGGACGCGGACGCGGGCAACGCGTAGAATCTTCGTCGTGAATCCCTGGGAGAATTTCCGCCGCATCCTGCACTGCGACATGGACTGTTTCTATGCCGCGGTGCACATGCGTGACGACCCCTCCCTCGTCGGCAAGCCGGTGGTGGTGGGGGGCAACCCCGACAGCCGCGGGGTCGTCGCTGCCGCCAACTACGAGGCCCGCCGTTACGGCATCCACTCGGCACTTCCCGCGGCGCAGGCGCGCCGTCTGTGTCCGGACACGGTTTTCCTCAAGCCCGAGTTCAAACGGTATCGCGCCGAGTCCGAGGCGATCTTCGCCATCTACCGCCTCTTCACTCCGGTCATCCAGCCGTTGTCCCTCGACGAGGCCTACCTCGATGTCACCGACCATCTCGGCGAGTTCGACAGCGCCACCGCCGTCGCCCATGAGATCCGCCGCCGGGTTCGTGACGAACGCGGTCTCACCGTGTCGGTCGGGGTGGCGCCCAACAAACTCATCGCCAAGATCGCCTCGGACCACGACAAACCCGACGGGCTCACGGTGGTCAAACCGACCCAGATCGAGGACTTCCTCGCGCCGCTCCCCGTTCGCCGGTTGCACGGGATCGGTCCGGCGGGCGAAAAGGCGCTCCACGATCTCGGAGTTGAAACCGTTGCCGAACTTCGGCGACTCTCCCTCGATCGTCTCATCGAACGATTCGGTCACTGGGGCCGGACGCTCTTCGACTACGCACGCGGCGACGATCAGCGCAGCGTGCACGTCGAGAGGATCCGCAAGAGCCTCAGTACCGAGAACACTTTTGACAAGGACATCGACTCGGAACGCACCATTGACGAGATCTTGGAGTCCATGGCCGCCGAGGTTTCCGCGGGGCTGCACAAACGCGAGATCTCGGCCTGCACCATCACCGTCAAGGCGCGCTATCCCGACTTCACGACCATTACGAGGTCGCACAGCCTGCCGGCGCCCACGGCCGACGCCGAGAAAATCTCGGTTGTGGCCCGCGATCTCATTCGCTCGACCGAGGCCTTCACCCGATCGGTTCGGCTACTCGGAGTCGGGGCTTCGAATCTGGTCACGGGCGGGGTGGAACAACTCGCCCTTTTCGGTGTCGAAGACAGCGGCGCGGACTGATGAAGCGGATCGAACCTCGAGCTCGGCGCTGGCTGACCGTCGTCACCTTCGCTGCGTTCCTGGTCTGTGCTCTGGTGATCCTGATTCCCGTTGCAGAGGAGGGCGGTTGGTCCCGGGCTTCGTGGCTCCGTCTCTTCTTCCAACCCGCGTGCCACCAGATCCCCGAACGGTGCCTCGATCTCGGGGCGGGCACACTGCCGATCTGCGCCCGCTGTGCCGGGCTCTACGCGGGCGGTTTCGCTGGTCTGTTGGCGACCCTCGCTGGCGGACGTCGCTATCGATTCCATCTCCGATGGCTCGCGCTAGCCGCAGCTCCATCGATGCTGGATTTCGGTCTCGGCCTGATCCACATGCCGACGCTTCCCAACTGGCCGAGGTTCGCCCTGGCCCTCGGACCCGGTTTCCTCGCCGGTCTGCTGCTGGCGAATGCGGTGTGCGAGATTGCGGTGCCTCACCGCGCCGGGACCTCGACGCCCGAGATCACGTAGAATGGTCCGCGAACTCGAGGAGGAAAAAATGCAGACCAAGGCTCCGTCCATGTTTTTGCCCGCGCTGATTGCCGGTGGATCGTTGGGGTTTGTCAGCGGACTGCCGATCTCCAGCTGCGCCTGCTGTCTCTGGGCGGCCGGCGCCGGTTTTCTGGCCGCGTTCCTGTATTCGAAAAACTGCAAGGCCGCGGGCGCCGGGTTCGACACCGGCAAGGGCGGCGTGGTGGGTCTCTTCGCCGGCGCTGTCTTCGGCGTTGTGGGCTCCCTGGTCAACTCGGCATCTTCTCTCCTGACCGGAGGTCTGGACATCGCGTCCATGCGCGAAGCCATCGACGCCAACCCCATGATCAGCGATCCCGAGGCCGCCGAACAGGCGCTCCAAATGTTCGAGTCGATCGGGCCGATGGTCTTTGTGTTGATCTTCGCTCTAATCTGGATCGTCCTGGGCGTCCTCTTTTCGGCCCTCGGCGGTCTCATCGGCGGCGCTGCCTTCAAGGTCGAAGCCGCACACACCGACGCCGGCGGAGGATGGTCCTCGAGCCCACCGCCAATGGCTCCAGGAGGCAGCGAACCGCCACCACCGCCCCCGGTTTCCCCGGCCGATCCTTATTGAGTGGAGTGATCCGCGAACGACTCCGCCCCGCCACCCGGGAAGAGCGGCAACTCGCGATGCTCTGGGGCGCCGCCGCGATTTTTTCCGTCGTTTTCAGACCGGTCTGGATCGCCATCGCGCCGCACCTGCGACCCTGCGCCTTCCGCAATCTCACCGGAATTCCGTGCCCGTCTTGCGGTATGACGCGGACCGCCCGCGCCTTCCTTGACGGTGATTTCTGCTCGGCGGTGGCGATCAATCCCCTTGCGACGATCTTGGCGGCCGCCTTCATCATCGGTGGTGGACTGGCTTTGATCTGGGTGCTGGTGCGGGGCCCGGTCCCGACATTGAAGCTGAGCTGGTCGCGCCGGTGGACCGGCGCCGTCGTTGGGGTCGTTCTCACCAACTGGATCTATCTCATCCTGACTGATTGAGCCTCCCACGGATCCCCCTCGGGCATTGACGCTGCTTCTTGATCCTCAATCTTTTTGAGATAACGTCTCCACGGCTCGGCCTTGGCACTTGAACGAGCTTGACAACATCGCTTGTTGGGCATATTTTTATGTCGCCATGTGGTTGTTAAGCTTTCTATTAAACTCATGAACCAGCAAGTGAAATTTTGCACAAGGAGGATCGAATGTCGAAAACAAAACTGATGGTTGTGGTTGTTCTCGCCGGAATCGTGGCGCTGAGCTTCGCCAGCGGCGCAACAGCGGCCAAAAACAAGATCAAAGGTCAGGATGTCTTCAAGGACTTCTGCAAACCCTGCCACGCGGCCGAGTCCGAGAACGGCGAATACACCCCCATGTCGCTGATCCAGGATCAGTGGGAGACCTTCTTCGAAGAGGACTTCGTCGAAGCCCACGAGGGAATCAACGACCCGAATCACGACAACGCCCCGGTCGTCGAGGTCCTGACCGAGGAGGAACTCGACGCCCTCGCCAAGTGGACCATCGACCACGCTGCCGATTCCGAACAGCCCATGACCTGCGGCTAACAGTTATTTTTATTAAGAGGAGATTATGATGCGCAAGATGATCGTCATGCTCGCGGTTGTCGCCCTCTTCGGCGGCGGCCTTGTGTTTGCTCAGGACAGCGAAACCGACCAGGAGATCGCCGATCTCAAAAAGGACATCAAGGACCTGGAAAAGCGGGTCATGGTGAACGAGCGCAAGACCGCGCTCGACCGGATCAACTTCATCGGCGACTTCCGTTTCGAAACCAACTCGATCCAGGCCGAGTTCGGTGACAGGTTCAACGGCATGGAACTCCAGCGGTTGATGGTGGACAATCTGTTCTACGTCAACGGTACCGGCAATTTCCCGCCTTCGCAGGAAGATGTCAGTGGATTCATCGCCCAGAACTATGCTGATTACCTCTACTACCTCGACAACGTCGTCACCTTCGACTGGCTCAAGGAAGTCGTAGGCTCCTTCCCGCCCGAGCAGATGCAACAGTTCATGGGCATGCTCCTGCCGCACACATATGAGGAGGGCTACGACTACGAAAACACCCTGCTCTACACCAACCGCCTTCGGCTCCAAATGGACGCCAAGGTCTCCAAGAACGTCGACTTCTCGGGTCGCCTGTCCATGTACAAGACCTTTGGCGACTCCACCGGCGTGCAGGTCTTCAACGGCCAGCCGACCTCCATCAACGTCGACGGCACCACCTCGTCGGTGCCCAACTCGGACATGGTCCGGGTCGAACGGGCGTACTTCAACTGGAGGGGGCCAAAATTCTATCTCTCCGTCGGCCGTCGCCCCTCCACCGGCGGCGCACCGCTCAACTTCCGTCAGGACGAGCCTCGCGGCGGCAGCCCCCTCGGGTCCGTCATCAATTACCAGTTCGACGGCATTACCGTGGGCTGGCACCTCTCGGACAAGAGCACGATGCGTCTGTGCTACGGGATCGGCTTCGAGTCGGGCTTCGGTAACAGCGAGCTCACCAAACGGCCCCAGGACCGACTCAAGGACGCCTGGTTCCTCGGCGTCAATTGGGACATCTTGAACACCGAGGACGTTTTCATCCAGACCACCATTGCCGGCGCCTTTGACGTCACCGACGGTTTCAACGGCCTCGTTGTCATGCCAGTTGACCCAGTGACCGGTCAGGACGCGCCGCCCGCCGTCATTCGCTACACCCCGTCGGCAAACCTCGGCGACATCTACTGGGCCAGCATTGTCGGCATCATCCATCCCGGCGCCTTCGACATCTTCGCAACCCTGAGCTACATGGAGACGAATCCCACCGACGTGACCACCCCCTTCGGCGGTCTCATGTCGGATCCCTTCGAGACCCCCGAGAAGCAGGACGGCTACATGTACTACATCGGCGCCCGTTACAACTTCTCAAACGACAAGACCAAACTCGGTCTCGAGTACAACAAGGGATCGCAATACTGGTTCAACATGGCCGTTGCCGAGGACGATCTCATCGCGCCCAAGACTTCCGTGCGCGGAGATGTCTGGGATCTCTATTTGACCCACCGGATTACCAAGAACTTCATCCTCAAAGCCAGCTATATGCACTACAACTTCGATTACTCCCAGTCCGGCTGGCACATGGGCGCCGCGAAGCCTCTCGACTCGTCACCTCCGCCGATTCTCGGCTTCCCCTCTCCCAAGAGCATGGACAAGTTCCTGCTAGGATTGACAGCGCGCTTCTAGCTTAGGAGGTTGTGATGAGACGGACCCTCGTTGGACTGGCCGTAATTGCGATCGCAGCGGCACTGCCGGCGGACGCAGCGAAAACGAAGTACTCACATGAGGACTACTTCGAGCACTACGAAGGCACCAAGACCTGCCTGACGTGCCACGAAGACGAGGCCGTCTCGTTCTTCCACTCGCAGCACTATCAGTGGACCGGTGAAACCCCGGCGATCGTCAATGCCGATGGCGAGAAGCTCGGCAAAAAGAACACCATCAACGACTTCTGCACCAACCCCATTCCGGCCTGGATCGGGATCACCAAGAACTCCCGGGGCGAGATTCTCTCCCAGGGGTGCTCCAAGTGCCATGCCGGTCTCGGGAAGATGCCGACAAAGGAACTCAGCCGCGAACAGCTCGAGAACATCGACTGTCTGATCTGCCACGCTTCCGGTTATAACCGCAGCCTCTTTGAAAACGAGGACGGCGGCCTCGAGTGGAAACCGATTCTGTGGCAGAACCAGGCTGGTATGGACTCGGTCTCCAAACGCATCACCATACCCAAGCGAACCAGCTGTCTTCGCTGCCACGCGGGTTCGGGCGGCGGCCCTAACTTCAAACGCGGCGACATCGAATACGAGCTCGCCGACACCGATCGCACCTTCGATGTCCACATGGGAACCGATGGCGGTGACATGGCCTGCACCGACTGCCACGCCGGCAGCAATCACAGAATACAGGGTCGCGGGGTCGATCTCATGGGCTCAGACCACGGCGGCGAACCGCTTCGTTGCGGTAACGGCGAGTGTCACGCAGCCGAACCCCACGCCAAGGAGTTGATCAACCGTCACACGGCAAAGATCGACTGCACGGTCTGCCACATCCCGACCTTTGCGAGAGCGGACGCCACAGACATGGCTCGTGACTGGTCGACGCCCACCTACAGTGAGGACAAGGACAAGCACACCCCGACCTTCACCATGGGCAAAGACGTCGTACCGACCATCGGCTGGTACAACGGAACGGTTTGGGCGCAACTGCCCGGCGTTCCCATCACGACCCAACCCGACGGCGTGGTCGGGATGGTCCTGCCGCAGGGCTCACGGACCGATCCGGCGTCCAAGCTCTTCGCCTTCAAGGTCCACCAGGGCCGGATGCCGGTGCTGACCGAGGATCGCTGGCTTCTGCCCATCAATGTCGAGGAGTTTTTCGCCGACGGCGACATCGACGGTGCCGTCAGGGAAGCCGCTCACGTGCTCTATGGGCTCGAGGAAATCGACTTTGAGTGGGTGGATGTCCGGCGCTACATGGGCATCTTCCACGGTGTCGAGCCGGCCGAGACGGCTCTGCGGTGCCTCGACTGCCACGGCCCGGATGGTCGACTCGACTGGAAGGGCCTCGGGTACGAAGCGGATCCTCTGGCCGCTTCGCTCGCTCCTTCCCACTGAGAAGGTCCTCTTTTGAACTCGACGGCGGGGCCGGGCCCCGCCGTTTTTCTTTTTTTGACACAGTTTTGAGACCTGCTTTCGAAAATGACAGATCGTCAAATTGAGATCAAAAATGAATTTGGCTCTCACTCTTCGGCCATAATCATCAATCGCAACAACTTAAGTGCCCAAAATATGAATATTTGAATGAATCTTCAAATAACCAAAGTGACATACGCTTGACAATCGCTATTGAGATTTACTACTTTGAACCCGTGGAAACGAGAGCTGTCTTTCTGCGACAAGCGCCGCCCGATCAGTGAGGCGCATTCAGCCGTCCCGGGTGGACGGCGCCGCATAGAACGACCCTTTCCGCGACCCCATCCAAGTCACGTGGAAATCAGGGACCGACATCGGTCCTATTCGATGTATTCAACCTTTACGAAGGAGGTATGCAATGTTGAAGAGGAGCCTTCTGCTGGCAGCATTCGCGGCAGTGGTGCTGGCCTCGCCCGTCTCTGCGGACGGGCCGGTCTGTGCCGACTGTCACGACGAAGTTGCCGCAGGTATGACCAATCAGATCCACATGCGGATCCAGCCTTTCGAGGTCTCGGGTCGGCAGGTGGGATGCGAAGGATGTCACGGTGACGGCGCCGCCCACATGGAAGAGGGCGATGCAACGCTCATCCGTACCTTTGCGGACTGGAGCCCCAACGACGTGGCCGCCTGTGTGGACTGCCACGGCACAAAGGGCATGGCCGAGTGGAACGCCTCGACCCACGCCATGGAGAACGTCGCTTGCGGCGCCTGCCACGGCATTCATGAGGCGAGGCCGCCGTTGAACGCATGCAAGGACTGCCACTCGGACGTCGTTGCCCAGTTCCAGCTGCCCAGCCACCACCCGCTGCCCGAGAAGATGATGACCTGTGCCAGCTGCCACGATCCGCACGCAGCGACAGAGACCATGTTGAAGAGCAACCACATGCGCCTCAACGATCTCTGCTACCAGTGCCACCAGTCGCAGGAAGGGCCATTCATCTTCGAGCACGAACCGGTGCAGGAGTCCTGCGTCCTGTGTCACCAACCGCACGGTTCGGTGGCCAACAACCTGCTCACCGCCAACGAGCCCATGCTCTGCCTCCAGTGCCACGAGTTCCACTTCCACGCGGGTCTCTTCAGCCCCGAGGAGCACGAAGTCGAAGTCGGTGGAAGTGAATTTGCCAACCCCTATGGTGTCGATGGCATGAACCGGTCATTCACAACAAAGTGCAGTCAGTGCCATTCGCAGATTCACGGCAGTGACCTGCCCGCCCAGAGCCTGGCCGGCGCCGGCTTCGGCATGGTGCGGTGAGGAGGTAAGAGCATGAAAGTACTCAAAATCTTCGTGCTGGCCACGCTTCTCGCCGCCCTCCCGTTCGCGGTTGCGGCTGACGAGGGCGAGACAACAACAAACGACACCAAGGGATCCGTCGAGATCGGCGGGCTCTTCACCGATGTGACGGATTCACCCGATATGGCGGCCGAGTTCTCGACGATCAATGACGGTCCCGTCGGCAAGATCAAGCTCGCCACGTACCAGAATTGGGGCGCGCTCAACTTCAAGTTCAAGTACGCGGCCCAGGACCAGAACAGCGGTGATCTCGATTTCGACATCAAGCGGATGGTGCGGTCGCACAACAGCTACAACGCCTTCCCACACCGTCTTGGTCACGATCCCATGCTCAACCTCAGTTCGACCTCGAGAAACGGCAAGGTCGTTGAGAACACCGACATGAGTCCCAACCAGGACTATGTCGTGAACTACAACGTCTTCGAGGACCGAACCGAGCTCCAGTTCCCCGGTTTTCGGCCCCTGACCCTGGCGGTCGAGTTCCGCGAGCAGAACCGCAACGGCCACACCCAGGCATTCACCACCAACCACTGCGATTCCTGCCACATCAAGAGCCAGTCGCACAAGCGGGACCAACAGACCACCGACGGCACCCTCGAGGCGGGTATCGCCTGGAAGAGCGGTATCGTCAAGGCCCGTTACACCAACCGGAAGCTCCGTGAAAGCCTGCCGTCGGTCACCGGGACCTTCGACAAGAACCTCCACCCCGAGCTGCAGGTGCCGGTCTTTGACAACCGGATGCAGTACGACTCGGATGCGGGCGTGGTCCCGGTCGACCTCAAACCCGAGATCGACAAGAACACCACCCGACTCGATTTCCGTTGGGCGTCGAAGAACGGCTTTGCCGTGACCGCCAACGGCGTCTGGTCCGAGACCAAGAGCCGAAACACCGGCAACAAGGCCGATTACTCGGGCTATGTCGTCACCGCCGCCAAACGGTTCGGCAAGAACCTCCAGCTGCGATGGAACGGCAAGGTCTACCAGACCGAGACCAACAGCGTCTATATCGAGCCCATCCAGCGGGTCACCCCCGCCGGCCCGCAAGCCGGGCTGACCTATTACGACATCTACGGTCAGACCTTTGACCAGTGGCGAAACTCGGCTCTCAACCGGGATGGCATCGATTCGAAGCTCGATGCCAGCTACCGCTTCGGCCGCAAATGGGGCACGATCCGAGGCATCTGGAACTACGGGGTCGTCGACCGCGAGTTCTACGAAGTCGCCCCGGGTGAAAAGAAAACCACCTCGAACATCTTTGGTGTGACCTACCGCGTTCGGCCGCTCAAGGGTCTCCGTCTCGACGCCGAGTTCAAGCATGGCGATGTCGACAACGCATTCATGGTTGTTGACGCCACCTGCTCGACTCTCGTTTCGGACCGTTACACAAACCCGTGGAACCCCGAGACCCCTCAGTACGTCGACTCCCACGAAACCCGGATCGCCGACACCACCGCAACCGCCTCGAGCTGGAACCGCGCGGTCCTCGCCCTCGGCTACTCGTTCGGACAGACCACCCTCTCGGGTCGTTATGTCTACTGGGACGGCACAAACACCGATGGCAATCTGACCGATTGGTCGAAGAACCGTTCGACGGCGACCATCACCGCGTGGTCTCCCGGCGGTGCGAGCTGGGACTGGTACGTCGGCTGGGCATACCAGGACATGAGTCTGGACGCACCCGCCTGCATCCCCGTCTTCGATGGTTGAGCAGGCACCGTCATGGGAGGCCAGGATGGCTTCTCTCGCAACATTCTCAAGTACAACGAAACATCCAACAGCATTCTCGGCGGCATCAAGGTCCACCCGGGCGACCGTTGGGACCTGGGTCTCAATGTGACCTACACCGCGTCCGAGGGCGGGCTCGACCCCTTCGAGCTTCCGGCCGACGACTACGTGGCGATCACCCCGCCCATGTCGTACGATTTCTCCAAGACGAACACCTACTCGAACATCGACGTCGATCGCTTCAATTTCGACGCAATGCTCAAGTACAAGTTCGACAACGACATCTGGCTCCGCTTCTGGTACCAGATCGCTGATTTCGACGACAACGACCCCTATCTCTATGACACAACCGGGATGGTCCAATGGGCGACCGTCACCGCCGGTTGGTCGTTCTAAACTCTCCCCTTTTTATCTTTGGCCCCGCCTTTCGGCGGGGCCTTTTTTATTTCAAACCCGGCCTTCTGGGCCGCCCCTGGCGACCCAGCTTCGCACAATCAGCGTGGTCGTTCGGTGGCAACGGGAAGAGCGGCGACCACGCTGATTACGCGAGCGGCGGCCTCCTTCCGAGCCGGGGGGATTGACCTCGAGGCGCTTCCCGAGGGAGCCCGGTAGCGCCATTGTGCGCGGCGCGTCCCGGTCCCGGATGGCGATTCCTGCACAATGACGTACCCGGCACCCCGCCGAACGCCCCTTGCTCGCGTTTCCAGAGACTGTGTCGGCCCCGGGCTCGGTCCCGGTCGTTGTAGCGGTCGCTGTTCCTGCCGCTGCCGCTGTTCCGACAAACTCGTAGATCGACGTCGACAGAATCTCCTCCGGTGAGGAATTGCTCCTGATACGAAAACCGACGCGCCGCAAGACGAGTGACTCGGGTCACTTTCCTTTTCTCATATTTGCTCATATACTCATGTTATCCGAACGAGCCAAACTCAGGGAGTTCCTCATGCGAAAAACGAATCTGGCGATCACGGCGTTCATGGCAACAGCAATTGGGTTCGCGGTGGTGGCGGGCGCGGAAGACGACGGTCCCGGCACCATGACCCTGGTGGGGTGGAACGACCTCGGAATGCACTGCATGGACGCCGATTACTCGGTGATGGCGATTCTCCCCCCGTACAACACGATCCACGCGCAACTCATCGACTCGCAGGGCAATCTCGTCACCGTTCCCGGCGGGATCACCGTGACCTACGAGGCGGTTGCCGACCCCACCGGTTCGATCAACACCAGTTCAATCGGCAAGACGAACTTCTGGGATCACGTCCTCGATTTCTTTGGTGTGAGCCCGGCCGCCGATGAAGGTCTCGCCGGCTTCGACATGCCGGGACCCGGCAACCCGCCACAGCCCATGATCTGGGAAGCGAGCCACAACTGGTTCACCGCCGAAGGCATCCCCATTACCCCGCGCGACAACTCCGCGACGAAAAACTACTACCCGATGATGCGTCTGGTGGCGCGCGACGGCGTCGGAACCGAACTCGCCAGCTCCGACGTCGTGCTCCCGGTTTCCGACGAAATGGACTGCAGTTCGTGCCACGCCTCGGGCTCCGGCGCGGCCGCCGAGCCGGGTTCGGGCTGGGTCTGGAACCCCGACCCAGAGCTCGACTACCGGCTCAACATCCTCTTGCTGCACGATGATTCCCAGGGCGGTGGAACCACCTATCAGAATGCCCTTGCAACCGCCGGATACCTCTCGACCGGGCTCTACGCCACAGCCACAGCCACCATCGACGGCCGTTCGATTCTCTGCGCGACATGCCACGCATCGAATGCCCTGCCCGGCACCGGGATCTCCGGGATCCCGCCGCTGACGCGGGCAATCCACGACCTCCACGCGGGCGTCCAGGACCCGCTGACCGGGATGATCCTCGACGACGCCGACAACCGCTCAGCCTGCTATCGCTGCCACCCGGGCTCCGACACCCGGTGCCTTAGGGGAGCCATGGGCAACGCCGTGGCATCGACCGGCGACCTCGCCATGCAGTGCCAGAACTGCCACGGCTCCATGAGCGTGGTCGGCAGCGCGAGCCGCGAAGGATGGCTCGAGGAACCGGCCTGCCAGAACTGCCACACCGGTACCGCGGTCCACAACAACGGCGAGATTCGCTACACCGACGCCTTTGACCCACCGGGGCAGTACCGCGAGGCGGTCGACGATCGCTTTGCCACCAACGACGATGTTCCGGTTACAGGATCGTCGCTCTACCGGTTTTCCGAGGGTCACGGCGGGCTCCAGTGCTCCGCGTGCCACGGGTCGACCCACGCCATCTACCCGTCCTCGCACGGCAACGACAATATCCAGATCACGGCGATCCAGTCCCACGCAGGGACCCTCGTCGAGTGCTCGAGCTGCCACGGCTCACAGCCGAACACCACGACGGGCGGCCCGCACGGCATGCATCCGCTGGGGGATGGTTGGGTCGAAGACCACCACGACGCCGGGAACATGACCGGTTGCCGAGACTGCCACGGCGCCGATTCCCGCGGCACCGTCCTGTCACGATCGCACGCTGACCGCACCCTCAACACCGGCGAGTTCGGCACCAAGAATCTCTGGCGGGGATACCAGATCAGCTGCTATCTCTGCCACAACGGCCCCGACAGCTCGAGCCCCACGAGCAACACCCCACCCGTCGTGACCGACACCACCGCCGAGGCCGGCGGTTCGGCTGTCACCGCAATCCCGCTGACCGCCACCGATGTCAACGGTGATTCCCTCGAGCTGAGGGTCGTGTCCCAACCCGTCGGCGGCCTTGCGTGGATCGACGGCGCCACCGCCTACTACCGAACGCTGCCCGGTTTCACCGGAGCCGATGAGTTCACCTTTGCCGCGTGGGACGGGAAGGCCGACTCGAATCTCGGCACCGTCACCCTCAACGTCTCCGACGAAGGGCTCTTCAGCGACGGATTCGAGACCGGCGACACCACCGGGTGGAGCACGACGACCCCGTGACAGGGCGGCGAGCGGCGGCGGGCGCTGGCGCATCCGCCGTCTATCGAGCAACGGTTGACATCCGACACCTCGGGTATGACAATTGGTCATACCGGAGGTGCAGCGTGCCGAGGGCCAAGATTGCAATCAGTTTGAACAGGGACACAGTCGAGAGACTCGATCGACTTGTGGTTGAGGGCATCTACCCGAGCCGGAGCCGGGCGATCCAGGATGCCCTCGAAGAGCGACTCGACAGGTTGTCCCGTGATCGACTCTCCAGGGAATGCGCAAAGCTCGACCCTGCGTACGAAGCCGCCCTGGCCGAAGAGGGAATGGTCTCGGAGGTCGAACAATGGCCCGAATACTGAGAGGTGAAGTCTATTGGGCCGATCTCAACCCGATCAAGGGTCAGGAACAAGCCGGATTTCGGCCCGTCCTCGTGGTGAGCCACGACGTCTTCAACGAGCGGTCAGGGACGGTCATCGCGATGGCCATCACCAGCCAAGCTCAACGAGCCGGGTTCCCTCTCAACCTCGAGATCACCGAAACGGGGTTGCCGAAGCGGTCGTGGCTCAAAATCAGCCAGGTCCGAACGCTGTCCGTGCTCCGGCTTGGAAAACAAATCGCCACCCTGTCACCGGAGTTCGTGAACGAGGCGATCGATGGCCTCAACGAAATCGTTGGCTGAGTTCATCCCTCGATGCGATGCTGCGATGGGTCGATAGCGCGATTCCCTTTGCGATGGTCTTGGCGTTCTTGGCGTTCTTGACGGTAAAACTGCGATGGAGCCAACCACCGGACGCGTGGTGGAAAGGGTGCCCAGGCACCCTGCCCGCGTTCTTCCGGTCAGTCGGCGCCTGACCGGGTCAGTGTTCCTTGTCAGGCACCGCGGAGCCGAGCCGGTCGTAGAGCACCGGCAGCACCATGAGGGTGAGCAGGGTCGAGGTGACGACACCGAAGACCACCACCACCGCAAGGGGTCGCTGGACCTCGGAACCGACCCCCGACGCCCACACCATGGGCAGGAGCCCGAGGGCGGTCGTCGCCGCGGTCATGAGCACCGGCCGCAGCCGCATCTCGGCGCCCTCGAGCACCGCCTCACGCCGCCCCTTCCCTTCGGCTTCGAGGGTGCGGAAGAACTCCACCATCACCAGCCCGTTGAGAATGGCGATGCCGAAGAGCGCGATGAACCCAACCGAAGCCGACACCGACAGGTACATCCCGAAGAGCTTGAGCCCGAACACACCGCCCACCAGCGCGAGCGGGATGTTGACGAGGATCAGGAACACCGGTCGCGCGTCGCGGAAGTTGACGTAGAGGAGGATGAAGATGAAGACCAGCGCCACCGGCACCATCATCTTGAGCCGCGCCATGGCCCGCTGCTGCTGTTCGAACTGGCCACCCCAGGTGATGAAATAGCCGGTCGGCATCTCGATCTCCTCGACACAGCCGCTGCTGGGCCTCGGCGACGAAGCCGCCGATGTCGCGGCCGACGACGTTGAGCTCGACGACGACGCGGCGCTTGCCCTGCTCGCGCGAGATCTGCGCCGGTCCTTCGACGATCTCGAAATCCGCCACCTCACGGAGGAGGACCCGTTCACCGGTCGGCGTCGCCAACGGCAGATCGCGAAGATTGTCGACATTGGCGGTGAAGGCCTTCGGCAGCCGCACCACCACATCGGTCCGGCGGTCGCCCTCTGGAACCGTTGTCACCACCTGGCCGCCGATGGCGGTCTCGATGAGCGAGCGGACCGCGGCGACGCTGATCCCGAGCAGGGAGAGCCGACGTCGGTTCATCTCGATCTCGAGATATCCGAGGCCCTCCACCGCCTCGACCTTGATGTCCACGGCGCCTTCGATCTCGCCGAGAACACCGGCGATCGCGTCACCCGCCACTGCAAGCTCGTGGAGATCGTCGCCGAAGACCTTGACCGCGATCTGCGACTTGACCCCCGAGAGCAGCTCGTCGACCCGCATCTGGATTGGTTGGGTGTAGCCGAACTCGACGCCGGGGATCTCCACCAACTTCGCGCGGATGGCATCGACGAGACCGGCCTTTGTTTTCGCGGTGGTCCACTCCGACCGCGGTCGGAGGATGACATAGGTATCGCTCTCCCCAACCCCCATGGGATCGGATGAGATGTCCGATCGTCCGGTCCGGCTGACGACGTGGACGACCTCGGGCACCTCCATGATCGCGGCCTCGATCCGGGCCACGGTGTCGAGGGACTGGGTCAGTGAGACCGAGGGGATCTGGAAGGGCTGGACGACGATGGAGCCCTCATCCATGCTGGGCAGAAACTCGGTCCCCAGGGTCGGCACGATCGACGCCGCAGCCGCGAGCAACACCGCCGCAGCCGCAGCGAGGACCCAGGGATGGGCGAGCGCCCACCTCAGGTGCGGCCGATACATCTTCCGAACGACGTCCGCGGGGTGCGGGATCCGGCCGCCGCCGAAGACCGGCGCAGGTTTGAGACCGAGGGATGCGAGCACGGGGATCAACGTCATGGACAGGATCAGAGCACACCCGAGGGCTATGGAGATGGTGTAGGCCAGCGGCGCAAACATCTTTCCTTCGAGCCCCTGAAGCGTCGCGATCGGAAGAAAGACCACGATAATGACGGCAACGCCGAAGACGATGGGCCGGGCGACCTCGAGGGTGGCGCGCCGGACCAGGTCCTTTCGGCACTCGCCCTCGCAGCCCTCGCGCCCGAGCAGCCGCACCGCGTTCTCCACCAGAACGATGGCGCCGTCGCCGAGCATGCCGATGGCGATGGCAAGCCCGGAGAGGGTCATCAGGTTCGACGACATCCCGACAAGGCTCATGACAAGAAAGGTGGCCAACGCGGCCATGGGAAGCTGAATCGTTACGAGCACCGCCGACCGCACGTGGCCCATGAAGAAGAGCAGCACCAGAACCACGAGAACCGCACCCTGAAGAAGCGCCTTTTCGACGGTGCCGAGAGCGGTTCGGACCAACTCATCGCGATCATAAAAAGGCACCACCTCGACGTCTTCGGGTAACGACTGGCGCGCGAGCTCGAGCTTCTCCTTGACGCCGTTCACCACATCTCGGCCCGATCCGCCCTTGAGCATGAGGACGATACCGGCCACGGTCTCACCGGTTCCGTCACGGCTAATGGCACCTTGTCGGATCTCCGATGCAACCTCGACAGCGGCGACCTGTCGCAGCAGCACAGGGACACCATCGCGATACGCGACCACGGTTTCCTCGAGATCGTCGATGGACCGGACCCAACCGTCACCGCGGACGACGAACTGCTCACCGCCGCGCTCGACAAAAGCGCCGCCCGCCACTCCGTTGTTGGCCGCGACGGCGGCGGCGAGTTCCTCGAGGGCGAGGTCGAATCGGCGCAGGGCGCCGGGGTCGGCCACCACGTGGAACTGGCGCACGTGACCGCCGAAGGAGTCGACCCCCGCCACACCCGGAACCGTCCTCAGGATGGGCCTCAAAACCCAGTCTTGAAGGCTTCGCAGCTCCATGAGATCGCGCTGGTCGCTCTCGAGCGTGTACTGGAAAACCTCACCCAACCCGGTCGAGATCGGACCGAGGTTCGACTGGGTTCCTTCGGGCAGTTCGTTGGAGACGGTGAAGATCCGCTCCAGAACCAACTGCCGCGCGAAGTAGATGTCGGTGCCGTCCTCGAAAACGACGGTCACCATGGACAGACCGAACTTGGACAACGAACGAACCCCGGTGGAGTGCGGCAGCCCCGCTACCGATTGTTCGATGGGAAAGGTCACGAGTTGTTCGATCTCCAGCGGCGACAGCGTCGCGGCCTGGGAGATCACGGTGACCTGAATGTTGGTGACATCGGGGAAAGCGTCGATGGGCAGCTGTTTGAAGGCGCCCCAACCCGCACCGATCAGGAGGACGGCAAGGAGGATGACCACCAGCCGGTGGGCCAGCGACATCTCGATGAGGCGCTGCATCTCAGTCTCCCTCGCCCTCGCCGCCGAGCAGGGTCGATTTCAGAAGAAAGACTCCTCCGGTGGCGATCCGATCGCCGGCCGTGACGCCTTCGATGACCTCGTGGACCACGCCGTCAAAGACCCCGAGCACAACCGGGCGGAGTTCGTAGGTTCCTTCGCTCAGTTCGACGAAAACCACATCGCCGCCAGCCACATTGATGACGGCGGACACCGGCACGGCGGCCGCGAGCCTCGCTTCGCCGTGGGTCACGACACCTTCGACGAAGACCCCGGGGTAGAGCGAGGAGCCTCCATCGATGATCTCGGCCCGGAGCTTGATCGTCCGAGTCTCTGGATCCACCTGCGGTACTTTGCTGACCACGCGCGCCCGTCCGACCCGGACCGATTGACCCACCGGAGCGAATTCAACCGGATCGCCCGTTGCGATCCCGTCCGCCTGGTCCGGCGCGATCTGGAGCTCGAGCTCGACCCTCTCGGGATCCCCCATGACGAGGAGGGTTTGATACTCCTCGACCCACTCCTGGTCCTCCACCTGAAGCTCGAGAATCACGCCATCCATGGGCGCGGTAACGGGGAGATGGGCATCGGTCGTTCGGTTTTCGAGCACCGCCTCGAGCGCCGCTTCGGGGAAACCGTGATCGAGCAACTCCTCACGAGTGATGCTGAAATCGAGCTCGGCGGCATGGGCCTGTTGTTCGCGCACCTGGAGGTCGAGCCGGGAGATCCCCTCGATCGCGTAGAGCTCACGGCCGGATTCGAGCCGGGTCGCCGCCATCGTTGCCTGATCCCGTTCCTGCAGGAGCTTGGCCTGCATGGTCAGGAGTTCGTGCGCATGGAGTTCCACCAGCACCTGACCTGCCCGCACCCGATCGCCCGGAGCGACCCTCAGATCCTCGACCCGCCCCGGGATGACCGCCTTGAGGGTCAGGGTCGACCCCGGCACGCGAATGACCTGGCCGACGACCCGTTGACTGTCACCAAAACCACGCTCGACAACCTCTTGGACCGCAACGCCCGCGCGGGCCCGCTGTTGGGCGTCGAGCTCGACAATTTCGGCGGACGCTGTCATCGACGCCGCCGCGAGGATCATTCCCATCGCCATCCAACGCATCTCAGTCCTCCTCGTGTGCAACCGGGTCGGGCAGTGGAAAGATCGTCGAGTCGCCGAGCAGAACCGCGAGATCGAGCTGCGCCTGGAGCAGGGTCTTGCGGGCGTCGATGGTCTCCTCGACGATGCGATCAAAACGACTGAGACCGTCGATATAGGCGAGATAGCTGATCGCTCCGAGCCGGAACTGCTCGGCCAGCGAGTGCACGATCTACCGGGAGATCATCCATCGCCGGCTCGAGCGCCCGAAGTCGATCCGTTGCGCCCCGGACAACGGCGCGGGCTTCCTCGAGCGGATCTCAGCACCTCGAGCTTCGCCAGATCAAGGGACGCGTCGGCGGCATCGGCGCGGGCGCGAGCCTCCTCGCGCTGCCGGTGACCCGCCGCTCCGATGGGTAGCGGCACGGTCAGACGGAATCCCCAGGCGTCGAAGCCCGGAAAACCATCGATGGCCGGGATCCGCTCCCACTCGGCCTCGAGCTCGGCCCGTCCCCAGGCAGTCGACGAGATCAACTTGGCGGCGCTCCGCTCGAGTTCGGCGTCGCCGGCCGCGAGGCGAAGCACAGGGCCGTCGGCGAGCGCCGAAGTCGTCACATCCAATTCCTCGGGCGGTTTCGAAAACGACGCCAGTGCTTTCAGGTCTCCTCGCCGAACATCGCCCCACCCGGCGCCGCAAATTTCAGTCAGCGCGGCCCGGGCCATTTCCACCTCGGCGCGGAGCGCGGCCAGCCGAGATGACTCACTGACGTGCTCCAGATCGAGCTGCCGAACCTCGGTTCCGGCGATCTCGCCGAGCTGAAACCGCGCCTCCTGGAGGTTCAGAGCGTCGTCGAGGCGGCTCAGCCGCGCCTCCGACAGGGCCTCGAGTTCGAGCGCAGCGGCGAGGTCGAGCCACCGGCGGCTGGCCTCGGCGGCGGCGCTCAGTGACGCCACATCCAGGGCGGTTGCCACCCAATCCTCAGCGCTTCGCACCAGGGTCCGCGCTTTGGAGATCTGACCCGGAAAATTGAACGGCGTTCCAACTCGAAGAGTGTCGGCGGCATTGGGGCTGCGGCCCGATCCCCCCAGACCCTCGCTCTGCCATTCCAGAAATGGCGGTCCCGCAGCGGCCTCTCGTCGCAAGGCCGCCGCATCGGCGGTCAAGCCTGCGCGTTCGGCGCGAAGCCCCGGGAACCCACCGACCGCCGCGCGCTGGGCCGCGGTCAGGCGAGCGACGACATCCTGGGTTGCAACTGTCTGTTCGGTGGTCTCCCCGATCGACAACCCGACGGCCAGGACCACAGATAACGCCACCGTATTCGCAAGAGCTCGCAATGGTCGCTCCCTCCATCCGCCGAACACCGGGCACGGCGATCTCCCAAGTATCGCCGCTCCACGGTTCCGTCGCAAGAAGTCCGTTGTTTTGAATTATTTGAACAATCGCTCAAGTGCCAGAAACCCGGCTCCGAGATCACCAACAATCTCCGTTCTCGCGGTAGGATCAAACGATGGAGATCGAGGACAACGGATTCGAGTCGAGATCGCCTCCTCGTGAGATCGTTCTCGCCGCCGCCGCGACCGGCCTGACGGCGGTCATGTGGCTCGCCGGCTGGATGGCTCCCCTCGACCGAAGCGCCGGCGACACCCTCCTCCGACTGACCAACAGGGCCGTCACCGACGCACCGGTGGTCGCCATCGTCATCGACGATGACTCCATTGCGGACCACGGGCCGCTGCCCTGGCCGCGTTCGTTGATCGCCGAGATCGTGGCGAACGGCCACCGGGCCGGCGCCGCCGCGGTTGCCCTCGACCTCCTGCTCGTGGAGGCCCATGAGGATCGCGGCGACGGCGAACTCAACCGCGCTCTCGGCGAGGGTCGGTCCCTTCTCGCCGCAGCCATCGGACGCGACGGTGAGTGGCTGCTGCCGAACTCACGATTCGGAGGATCGGAACGCGCCGCTCACGTCCACGCCGAGGTCGGACCCGACGGCGTGGCTCGGACCATCGTGGCGACAAAACAGGCGTACGGGTCCTCCCTCCCCGCTCTTTCGCTCGCGGCCGCGCGGGTCATCCGGCCGGAGATCGAGGTCGAGCCGGGGAAGATCCTCCGGCCCGATTTCCGGCCCGCGCCGGATGAGGTGCTCACGGTCTCGGCGACTGAATTTCTCTCGTCTCGACAGCAGGATCGTCTTGTCGCGGGGCGCCTGGTCTTTATCGGCGTCACGGCCACGGGTTCCGGTGACCGCCTGATCGTCCCCACCGGCTCGGGAACGGCGCCGCTTCCCGGGGTTCTCGTTCACGCTTCGGCGGCGGCCTCGATTCTTCGCAATGGCATGGTTCGGATTCCGGGGCCCTGGTGGACCCTGATCGGTCTCTTTCTGGCAGCTCTCACGCCGCAGATCCTGCGCTCCAAAACCGGCTCGTTCCGACCAACGACCAATGCTGCGATCGTCATCGGCATCGCGGTCGCCGCAGCGCTCGCCATGGAGTTTCAGCACCTGCTGATACCGGCGCCGATTCTCGTCGTGGGCATGATCGTCTCCATCGTCCTCCGCGAGGGAGTCGAATCTCGAGACGCCCAACGCGCGACTGGTCGTCTGCTCGAGTCGCTGCTGCGCCACCACGGTCGCGATCGACAATCCGGCGTGCCGAAGTCCTCGGCGGCACGGTTGGCCGCGCTTCGCGATCTCCAAACCGCGGTTCTCCAGCAGGATGCCGCCCGGCGCACCCTCCTCGATGGGATGCACGACGGCGTCGTCATGTGGGACTCGGACGGACGAACCGCCGTGGTCAACCCGGCGGCCGTTCGGCTGTGGGGCGACGAGCCCGGCCGGGTCGATTTCGACGATCTCGAAATCGCCGAGGATGGCGACCGTGCGACCGTCTTCGCTCGTCACGGAAGGGAGATCGCGGTCGAGGTCTTCACCATCGGAGATGGCGGCATGGCGCTGCTCAGGGACGTGACCGCAGAACGTGAACTCGAGCGCAAACGGCGGGACATGCAACGGCTGGTCTCGCACGAACTCAAGACCCCCTTGGCGTCCATCGCCGGATTCGGCGAGACCCTGCAGCGCTACGAGTTGACCGTCGATGAACAGCACCGAGTCGCGACCTTGATCCGCGGCGAGTCGCTGCGCCTCGGTGAAATGGTCGCCACGTTTCTCGATCTCGAACGGCTCGGCAGCGACCAGCTCACCGAGTCGACCACGACCCTCGATCTGGGATCGCTCGTCCGCGAACGACTGGAGATCCTGTCAGAAGCGGCCCGCGATCGCGAGCAGACGATCGTGCGGAATATCGATGCCGAGGTCACGGTCCGCGCATCGGCGACCCTGATGGCGCGGGTTGTCGACAACCTCGTCGGCAACGCCCTCAAGTATTCTCCCGATGGCGCCGCGATCGAGGTTGCCGTCAGCCGCGATCATGAAAACGCGATTCTCACCGTCACCGACCACGGGACGGGCATCCCCGACGAGGCGCTTCCCAGGCTCTTCGAGCGTTTCTATCGCGTCCCCGGGACCAAGGGCGCGGGATCCGGGCTCGGACTCGCGGTCGCAAACGAAGTCATGACCTGGCACGGCGGATGCATAGAAGTTGAGAGTATCGTGGGAAAGGGAAGCACATTCACGGCCCGTCTGCCCGCAGAAGGATGAAGCGATGAAACAACGGATCCTCGTGGTCGATGACGACGACGCCCTGCGCGAAATGATGGCGTTGGCCCTCGCCAAGGAGGGCTATCGGGTCGAGACGCGCGAGATCGGCCGCCGATGGCATCGCCGCCCTCGGAGAGACCGCCTTCGATCTCGTCATCGCCGACATCTACCTCGGCGACGGAACCGGTCTCGACCTCGTCGACGCCGTCGAGGAACGCCAGAGCGATACCCGCATCATTCTGGTCACCGCCCGCGGCAGCGTCGAGACGGCGGCATTCGCCCGAAGCCACGGCGTCTTCGACTATCTGGCCAAGCCCTTCGAGCTCGAGCACTTCATGGGGAGGGTCGAGGCCGCATTCGCCTCCTCCGCCCCTGGTCCGACACCGGCCATCGAAGGACCTCGATCCATGATCGTCGGCAGCGATCCCGCCATCGTCGAGGTCTACAAGGCGGTGGCGCGGGTGGCGCCCCTGGATCTGCCGGTGCTCATTCGCGGCGAGACCGGAACCGGTAAGGAACTCGTCGCGACCGCCCTCCATCGTTTCGGGGCCAACCCCGACGGACCGTTCGTCCCCATCAACTGCGGTGCGATCCCGGAAAACCTTCTCGAGAGCGAGCTTTTCGGACACCGCCGGGGCGCCTTCACCGGCGCTGATTCGGATCATCCGGGCGCCGTCGAAATGGCGCGCGGCGGCACCCTTTTTCTCGACGAGGTGGGCGAGCTCCCGGTCGCGCTCCAGGTCAAACTCCTGCGATTCCTCCAGTCCGGAGAGATCCAACCCGTGGGTTCGAAGCACCGGATCCAGGTCCCGGTTCGGGTGGTGGCGGCGACCCATCGAAACCTGCGCCGCGAGGCCCGGGCCGGGCATTTCAGGGAAGACGTCTACTACCGGATCGCCGGTTATGAGATCACCCTCCCGCCGCTCCGCGAGCACACCTCGGACATCCCGCTGTTGGTGGACCACTTCCGGCGCCGCCATGGCGAGGACAGGGTTCCGGCCGCCGGGGAAGAGGTCTTGGATCTGCTCATCCGGCACCCGTGGCCCGGCAACGTCCGACAACTCGAACACGTGGTTCAGAGGGCGATCATCGACAGCGGAGGCCTGAGCGACCACGAAGTGATGGCGCAGATTCTGAGATCCATGGACGAGGGGGAATCCACCGCCGACAGTCTGCCGAAGGTCGGTGACGAGATCACCCTCAAGGAGCTCGAGCGCCGCCACCTTGAGGCGGTTCTCCGCCGCTCGGAGGGCAATCGAAGCCAGGCCGCGAGAATTCTCGGAATCGAGCGAAAAACGCTCTATCGCAAGGCGCAAAGACTAGGGATCGACCTCGATCCCGAGGAGGAGCCATGAGATACGCGATCCTGATCGCCCTGATCGCCATGTCAGGTCCGGCCGCCGCGATCGACGAAGGCACCGAATCGATCACCTACGACGTCGTGCAAGTCGAAGGAAAACTCTTTCTCGGGGCTGAACCCGAAGAACAGAGATTGAGCGTCGGCGACGAGGCCGTCTCCGGAGATCGTCTGCGCACCGGATCATCATCATCAGCCGCCATCGGAGTCCCTTCCCACACCACGGTTTTTCGCCTCCAGGCAAAGACCTCATGCACCCTCGCCCACGACCGCCCGGGCGTACTGCTGCACCTCGAAAGAGGCCGGCTTCGTGCCCTGTTCGGAAGCTACACCGGCACCGATCCGCGGCTCGTCACGACACCGTCCGCGGTCCTCGCCGTCCGCGGCACCGAGTACGGCCTCAGAGTCAAAAAGAACGGCGACACCGAGATCGTGGTTTTTTCAGGCGTGGTCGAGGTCAACGATCCCTCGGGGAAAAACCCGCCGATCCGGGTGGAGGCCGGGCAGCAATCGCGGATCAAGACCGGCCGGCCGGCCGAGGCGCCCACTCCCCATCGTCTCACGCCCTTTGACTGGGACCAGGGCCGATCGGCGTCGTCTCCCGGAATGGGCGACGGCCGAGGCTATCCCAGCCCGCAGAGCGGTTCCTTCGGCGCCCCGGGCGCCGGCGCCGCGGGCAACCAAGGTGGGTCCAAAAAGCACGGAGGGTGAGTCCGATCGACCCACTGTCTCCTTGAATTCGGCCCCCGTTCGACCTCATCTTCTGGCACGGTCTTTGCGCTCTGGGAGTTCGCCGGCGCGGAATCACCCGCACGCCGGGTCGAACACAAGGAGGTCCGTTCCATGAAACGCTCAATCATCCTCATTGCTACTCTGGCGCTGGCGGCCGCCGCATCCGGCGTGATGGCGAGCGACGGTTCCGGTCCCGGCGCCGATCCATCACAGGCATTCGAAGTCCAAGGCATCGTAGTCGCCTTCACCGGCGGTTCCGGTTCAGGTTTGCCCATGCTCACGGTCGATGACGCCGACCTCGGACTGGTCGATGTCGCCCTCGGACCGGTCTGGTTTCTCCGGGCCGCAGAGTTCTCGGCAGTGGCCGGCGACGAAGTTCGCCTCCTCGCCTACCCCTGCCTGACCTGCGCCGCTTCAGCGGTCGCCGCGTGGGTTGACAATCTGACCACCGGCTTCTCCATCGAACTTCGCGATGAAGACGGGCGCCCGCTCTGGACGCAACGCCAGCACCAACGCGCGGGTTCCGGGCGACCCGGCCAGGGCAACGGCTCAGGCGGGCAGGGTGGCGGTCCCGGAGGCGGATCCGGTGGTGGCACCGGCGGCGCCGGCGGCGGGTCGGGTAACGGCCAGCCCGGTGGATCGGGCAACGGCAGCGGCAGCGGCCCGGACAACGGCAGCGGGCTCGACATGTCCCAGATCGACACCGTCACCGGCGCTGTGGTCGACTTCACAGGGCATGCGGGTTCCGGCCAGCCCATCGTCACCCTCGACGTGGATGGCGAGACCTACGAAATTACGGTCTCCCCGTATGCTCCCATCGAAGCATCTGGATTGGTGATCGAACCGGGTTTGATCCTCACGATCGTCTTTGCCCCCACTGAATGCGAGGAGGACCCGCACTTCGTGGCGATCTCGGTCTTCGATGAGGCGACCGGTCTTCTCGTCCAGCTCAGGGATCCTGAGACCGGATTCCCCATGGCCCCCGGTGGCGGGCACAACCGACCGAACTGGCCGTAGCGACACGGCTCACGCCTCGCACGACAAACGCCCCGGAAACGGGGCGTTTTTCTTTGCCGGGAGAGGCTCGATTCTCGATGCTAGATCTCCGTCCCATCCGGGACGATCCCGTTCTTGGGAATCACCACGATGCCGTCACGGATGAACCAGCCGTCGCCATCGGCCTCCTGCACTCCCGAAGTGTTGACGATCTTCACGTTGCGACCGATCCGGGCGTTCTTGTCGATGATCGCGTTCGAGATCACCGAACCCTCGCCGATGCCCACCGGCGGCGCGCCCGCAGGCGCCGGCGGGTAATAGCTGTCGACACCCATGACCAGCGTGCGCTTGAGGGTCACACCGGCGATGTTGGCTCGCAATCCGATGACCGAGTCCTCCACCGTCGAATTCACGACCTTTGATCCGTCGCCGAGCAGGACCCGGGTAAAACAGCAGGCGTCAAGCCGGGCGCCCGGCAGGTGGCGAGGCCGGGTGTAGATGGGCCAGTCCTTATCGTGGAAGCTGAAGGGCGGGTTGAACTTGACGAGATCCATATGGGCGTCGAAGAAGGCGCGCATGGTACCGATATCGCGCCAATAGTCCTTGAAGAAATGGGCCTGGACTCGCCGACGACCGACTTCAGCCGGAATCACATCACCGCCAAAATCGACGAGGTCGTTGTCGAGGGCCTCGAGCAACGCCTTTGTACGGAAGAGATAGATTCCCATGGATGCCAGATAGGGCTGGTCTGCCGGAACGCCATTTTCCTCGAGCAGCTCCGGCGAGACCTCCATCCCGGCGCGCTCTTCGGCGGTTTTGGGTTTCTCCCTGAATTCCATGATCTGACCGTCTTCATCGACTCTCGCGGCGCCGAAGTCGGCGATCTCTTTCTCAGAGCACGGCATCACCCCGATGGCAACGTCGGCGTCGTGGAGCATGAGATCCGCGAGAAGATCCCGGTAGTCCATGCGGTAGAGGTGGTCGCCCGCGAGGATCAGGACGAACTCGCCCTGGATCTGGCTGAAAACACGCTCGTTCTGCCGAACCGCATCCGCGGTGCCCTGAAACCAGGAGCTGTCGCCATCGGTTTGCTGGGCGGCGAGGATCTGAACATATCCCTTGGAAAACGCGTCGAAACGATAGGTCCGTCCGATGTGGCGGTGGAGGGAGACCGAGTTGAACTGGGTCAGGACATACATCCGGTGCATGTGTGAGTTAATGGCGTTGGAGATGGGGATGTCGATCAAGCGGTACTTTGCCGCGATGGGAACCGCCGGTTTGCTCCGATTCATGGTCAGGGGATAAAGCCGGGTGCCGCGACCCCCACCGAGGATCAGAACCGTGACATCGTGAGCGAGATCTTCCACCCTTGGCATGGCCACCACCCTTCGTCAAACCGTTCCGCTGAAGTCTAGCAAAGGTAGCGCAGCCCATCGGGTAAATCTCAGCTCATGGACGACGCGGGTCCACCAACTCACTCCCGGACAGAGCCAATCTCCGCCGCTGCTCGTCCTTCCTGTCCCACACCCCTACCCGGCTGAAGGAATTTCGCGTGTCGAAATGACGATATAGTCTGAGAATGAGTCGCCATGAACACGATTGGACCGCCGACCGGGAAAAAGACCAGGAACTGGTGAAGGCCTGTCGGAAGGGTGATGAGGAGGCCTGGGTAACCGTGTGGCGGCGGTACGGCCCGCTGGTCAAATCCGTCGCCCGCCGGACCGGCTGCGATTCTGAGGAGGCGCGCGATGTGCTTCAAAGAGTCGCCCTGGTTGCGTTGCAAAAGCTCGATGGCCTCCGCGACCCGAAGAAGCTGGCCTCGTGGTTGGCAGGCATCGCTCGTTTTCAATCGCTCGAGATGATCCGGCAGCGGCGACCGGCTGCACTTCTGCGGGAGGATTCAGCCGTCAGTAATCCCCGGTACGACGACCAACTGGTCCTGACCGAGGACCTCGCGCGGCTCCGCCAGGCCTTTGCCCAGCTCGAAGAGCGGTGCCAACGGCTGCTCCATCGATTGATGCTCAAGGAACCACCGGACTCGTACCAGGAGGTGGCTCGCGACGAGAATCTGTCGGCGACTTCCATCGGCCCGATCCGGCTTCGCTGCATGAAACGATTGGGAAAATTGATCGTTGGCCTGTCTCGTTCGGGCTTCTGAGCGCACTCAATGGGTGAGAGGGTGATATGGACCACTTGACCGAGGCGCACATCATCGACCTGATCGAAGGGGAAGCTTCTTCCGAGGCCGAGGCCCATCTCGCCGCCTGCGCCGAATGCCGATCCCAACAGCGACTCTGGATCGACCGGATCGAGGCGCTCCGCGAGATGAGTCGAGAGAGTGTCGATGAATCAGAGCTCCACCAACTCAGGGTGCTCTACCGCCAGCTCGGGCCGGGCCTGGATCGTGCCCCCCGCTGGATTGCCAGCCTTGTTCGTTCGTCCACCGCCGCGCCGGCAGCCGCTCGCGGTGTGGCGTCGGGAGAGATCACGGAGTACATCGCCGGACCTTACACGCTCATGCTGCGAGTCGGCGCGCGAGGGTCGCGCCCAACCGTGTCCGTCATCGGTCAGATCGCAACGGTCGACCAGGATCGCGATATCGGCGGCACCTTTGCTTTGACACCTCCAAACGGGCGGGTCCGGGTCTCCGACGTCGATCAATTCGGCGAATTCAACCTCCCCGAGATGGAGCCCGGCAGCTACCGGGGGACGTGGTGGTTCGGTGACCAGATCATGGTTGTCCACGACGTCGAGATCGGGACCGATGACGAGCCATGAGATCGACTCCGCCGTCCCCGACGAGGTGGTGCGTATGCTCGCCTCGGGTGAAGACGAAAAGGCAGGGGAGAGCCTCCGTGAATTCGCGGAGCGTCTCGCTCGGGCCGAACCCGGTCGTGGGATCGAGTGGGCGGCAAAGGCCTCATCGGAGAAGATCGATCGTCCACTTTTCGGCGCCTATCTCAAATGGGCGACCGGCGTTGTCCACCATCTGACCGGTGAGCCTGCCCGAGCGGAGAAAGACCTCGTTCAAGCGGCGCGCGGGATGACGAAATGCGGCCGCCTCGATCTCGCCGATCGAGCCAGCCTGCTGCTCATCGATTGCCACGGGGAACAGCTCCGGCTGGATCGGGCGCGACGACTGGCACGTCGGTTGGAAAACCGCTTCGTCGCGCGCGGGGATGCCGAGCGCGGCGCCGTGGCCCTGGCCAACCTGGCCTGCGCTGAGGATGCCGCGGACCGCGTCGACCGCGCCCAGAAACTCTGGCGGAAAGCCATCCGCCAAATGGCTCCGGGGAGCCTCAGATACCTTCTCGCCCGGGCAAACCTGGCCAATGCCGCCGCTCTCGCCGGCCGCTTCTCCCACGCGTCGCGAGAGCACCAGGCGGTTGCCAAGGCCGCGAGGGAGTTCGGATTCGACAATCTCGCTCTGCAGGCGGAGTTGAACCTCGCCGAGACCGAGTTCGCCGTGGGCCGGGTCGAGACGGCCTTCGCCCTCTGGCACCGGGTGATCGAGACCTCCAGGATCGAAGGAGATATCGGGATGGAGCTCGTGGCGGAGATCGATCTCGCCACCGCTGAAACAGAGGTCGGCGAGCTCGATCTTGCCACGGCTCGGCTCAACCGATCGCTGCCGAGGTTGCACGAAGCGGGGCTGCTCCACGACGAGGCGCGAGCCCTCCGCCTGCATGCGGTCATCGAAGCCGCTCAGGGTCGATTCGATCAGTGGCGCGCGGCAGTCGATGAACTCCGCGGCCCGGAAGTGCAGATTCAACGCGATCTTCTGACCGTCGACATCGCCCAGTTGGACCCATCGATCGATCCGCCACAGATCGTTCGGGCTGCGCGCCGCCTCGCATCTGCGGGGCTTCGACACCGGGCCATGCTGGGTCTTGCATGGGCTGGCGAGCGTTATCTCGATCGAGGCAACCGTCGAGGAGCAAAACGATGTGCCGGTGACGTGCTCGCAAGCAATCGAGCGTCGGCCTGGTCCCGATTGGTTTCCCACCACGTATTGGGCAGGATGGACGAACCGGGATCCACCCGCCACCTCTTCCGAGCCGTTCACCTGGCGGACCGCCTCCACGGTAGACTCTCGGCTCTGTCCGACCGGAGCGCCTTTCTCAGGGTGCGCGGTCACGTGTACCTGGATCTATTGGCGACCCTTCTGGATCGCAACACCTCACGCGACCGCCGCCGCGCCCTCGACATTCTGTCGCGTTTCCGCTCGAGCTGGTTTCTCGACGAGATCGAGCGCAGGGCGGATCTCGGCGGCGACACGGAGGTGCGGCGGTGGCAGGAGCTGCGGGCGCGCCTGGCCTCGTTGTTGGGCCGGATGGAGGGCGCCGATGAACCGAGGATTCGAAGGTTCGGCCTCCACATCCATCGCGAGCTGAAAGGTCTGGAGGGCGAGCTCCTGGAGACCGAGGCCGCCCTCGCACGTCGAATTCCGGTCCTCCTTCCGGACGCCATCGGGCGCTCGGTGTCAAAGGAACTCTTGGACCTCCTGCCCCGCGACGAAGTTTTTGTCGAGTATTTCCTCGACGCTCGCGACCTCGTGGTGTTCATCGTCTGGCGGGGAAAGCTGCGAGTCGAACGCATCCGCAACGCGGCCCCCGAGATCCGTTCACTGGCCGCCTCGGTTCGATTTCACATGGATACCGCGACCTGGCGCGAGGATTCTTCGTCTCGAGGCTCTGCTCATGCCCTCAGACATCGCTTGCGACGACTGGGCGAAATTCTTCTCCCGCCGCTGCCGGCTGACGGGTGGAACGCTCTATGGTTGGCACCGCACGCCGAGCTCTACCACCTCCCGTGGGCGGCGTTGGAATTCGACTCCGGCGCGACCCTGATCGAACGCTCGGTCTTCTCGCTTGTCCCCGGGGCCGGCGTTGCCGCCGCGCTCTTGCGCGATCTGCCTCCATCTCCCCACCGGGTCGCCTTCGGCGCCGCTTCGAGCGTCGAGCTCCCCATGATCGAGAAGGAGATCAGCGAATTGGCGCGGATCGTCGACGGATCCGTCGTGATGGAGACCGCCACCCGGGACGATTTCCTCGCCATGCTGTCGTCGTTCGACATCGTTCACCTGGCAGGGCATGCCGTCGTTCTCGACGGCATGCCGTCGGCATCGGGTCTTCGGTTGAGCGACGGGTATGTGACCGTTCACGATCTCGCCGCGACACGAATCGCTGCAAAATTGGTGAGCTTCGGTGTCTGTTCTGGTGTCCGGATGGGCGACGACTACATCGACCACCGATACGACAGTTTCCTGCGATCCTTGATGGCCGGAGGGGTGCGTTCGGTGGTGGGGGCGATTTCGCCGGTGCAGGACGATGTGGCCTGCGCGTTCGATCTCGAGTTCTATCGCGGAATCCGTGATTTCGGCAACCCCGGTGTCGCCTTTCGGGCAGCGGTCGAGGAGCTTCGGCGCCTCAATCCCAACCCGGCGATCTGGGGAAACTTCCACTTCTACGGAGACCACCGCCCTTGGAGTGTTTCATGATCAGCAGATTGATACGGACATTGATTTTGGCGTTCCTCGCCTTCGGCCTCGCCGAAACGGCGGCGGCCGGATCAGCAGTTTCGGCAACCGGAGAGAGTCAACTTCGGGTTCTCGAGCGGCCAGTTGTGTTTGTCATCACCGCTGACGTTTCTTGGGTCGAATCACCAAACCGACTCGGTCTTGCCGGCGGCTGGACCGTCGAGCTCGCCGAGCCGTCTCTCGATCTGAACGATCTCGCCGTCGGTATCGCCAACGGCAATACCGAGCAGGTGCGGGTTATCGGAACCAGGGTCCCGGGTCGAAGAGACAAACTGGTCACCCGCGCGGAATTCGTCATCCCCACCAGGCATGGAATCGCGGCGCCGGGGCGCCACGGCCTGCAGACCGCTGCAACCGACACTCAGCTCGCCACCGCTCCGATTCGCCATCGGTCATCCGCCCTCAAGGATGGCGACACCATCGAAGGCTATCTTTCCTCTTTTATCCCCGATGGACTGACCCTTTATGTCAACGCCACGACCGAATACGACGTCATCGTCGACGGCGGCACGGAATTCGACGGGTTCACCGCTCTGACCGATCTCGAAATCGGTGACTTCTTGGAGGTCAGGGGCCAGATCGACGGCTCGACCATCATCGCCGAGAGGATCAAGCTGCGCGCCGATGGGGGCGAGTCCACTCTCGAGGGCGCCATCGCCGGCTTCACCTCGAGTGGATTCGATCTCGAAGTCGACTCGACGATCTACGAAGTCGTGGTCACGTCCGAAACCCTGTTCCAGAATTTCGGATCGCTGTCCGATCTCGAGATCGGTGACGACGTCAAAGCCAAAGGCGCCCTCCAGGGAACCGTGCTCACAGCGACCGAGGTCGAGCTCATCTCCGGCGGTGGCGGGGGCGGCGGTGGCGGTGGCGGTGGTGGCGGCGGCGGGAGCAGCGGCAGCGGTGTGGACTTCGAATACAAGGGTCTGCTGACCCGCCTGCTGCCTCCCGATCGGTTTGCCATGGATGACGGGCGGACCTATCGAGTCGACGCGTCTTCGGTCTTCGATCCGATCATCGGGTCGTACTCGGGTCTCGCCGCGGGTCAATACCTCGAAGTCAAGGCGGTCCGCACCGCGAGCGGCGAAAACCTCATCGTCGAGATCGAGTACGAGGGTGAGAGCCAGGGCGGCCAGGGATATGTCGAGTTCGAGGGCCCTGTTCTCGCGATCGACCAGAGTTCCTTGGAATTCGAGGACGGCACCGTCGTTCTCCTTCTCCCGTCGACCCTGTTCACCGGCGACGCCGACTCGTGGCAGGATGTCGTTCCCGGCTGGTCCGCCGAAGTCCGGGCGCTGCTCGATCTGACCGGGGCCTTCTCGGCCATCGAAGTCAGGGCCGAGAATCCGCAACCGGCCACGGTCGGCGGCCAGGAATTCGAGCCACAGCAGGCACTCGTCGTGCCCGTCGCCGGGGCCGAGGGGGACGTCCTCGCCGCTCGGTACGGCGCCGAGGTGGTCGGCCGCGTCGGCGATCTCGCACTGCTGTTGTGGTGGCCCGAGCCCATCGACGACGACCTGCTCGCCGATCTTTCGGCAGATATCGAGGTCGCGGCCGTGGAGCCCAACTACTATTTCCGCGATCCGGAAACCGTCCGGCGACGCTATCCCACGGTCGATCGCAACGCGACGAACCTCAAGCTCCTGGAGCAACCGGCTGCGCACCAGGTCCGAATGTCCGAATCGCACGTGCTCGCCGACGGGCAGAGCATCGTCATCGCTCTCATCGACACCGGGGTTGACCCGCTGCATCCGGTGCTTCGCCGGCGTCTGATCCCCGGCGGGCTCGATCTCGTGGACGGCGATCTGACCCCTTGGGAAGAGCGGGACGGGATCGATGACGACGGCGACGGCGACATCGACGAGGCGACCGGTCACGGCACCTTTGTCGCCTCCATCATCGCCATCGCGGCGCCCGGCGCGTCGATCCTGCCGTACAGGGTCCTCGACGACGACGGTGGTGGTACAGCCTACAACCTGGCCCTGGCCCTAGCCGATGCGATCCAGCGTCGTGTCGACGTCATCAACCTCTCGCTGGTCTATCAGGAACGCTCGACGGCGGTCGACCTGCTCCTCGAACGGGCTGCCGACCATGGCATCGTCGTGGTGACCTCCGCAGGTAACGACAGCCTGTCCTCCATCCCGTTCCCGGCCTCCGACAGTCACACGGTGGCGGTGGCGGCCCTGGCCGAGGACGGTCTGACCCTCGCCGGGTTTTCCAACCGGTCCGACGGCGTGGATATGGTGGCTCCCGGAGAAGGCGTCTACGGCGGACTCGACGGACAGACGTTCGGGACCTCGAGCGGAACCTCGATGGCCGCGCCTTTTGTGTCGGCGACGGTGGCGATCCTGCTGAGCGCCGACCCCGGTCTGGATCCTCTGCTCGTGAGGAATGCCCTTGCCGCAGTCCGGTGTTGCGATCCAAGACGGCGTGTGGACGGGCAAGGTGCTGGACATGGCCGCAGCAGCGGCTCTGGTCGTGAGCCCGTAACGGAGCAACCACAGACGTGACCTGCAGAGAGGCGCAGCATTGAATCGAAAGAACGGATATCGGCTCGGTCTCGTCATCGTGTTCACGGTCCTCATGGGCCACGCCGGCCCCGGCTCGGCGCAGCAGGCGGGACGGGACCCGGCGCCGGGACAACCCCAGACCGGCGGCATGACGTACATCGACCTGGCGCACCCGGTGACCTCGAGCGGGACGCTCGACGTGTGGCGAGTGACCAGCACCCAGGGTGCTCGGGTCATGCTCAAGGTCTATCGTCCGGATGGCGACCGTCTCGTGCTGGTGGGAACCTCGCCACTGGAGACCGTGACCGCCGGTGACGTCGCCACCTTCTCGTGCCGGATCCCCGTCGCGCGGAACGATCTCATCGGTTGTTTCTGCCCCGACTCGAGCTGTGTCGATGCGTTCTCCGATGGCGACACCCTTTCGGCGGTCGGTGATATCGGATCAGGTTCGCTCGCGAGTTACACACCCGGTGTCGGGTCACCCGCGATCTTCGCCGCCGGTTCACTCCTCGCCGATGTCCCGTCGACAGCTGCAACCGATCTCGTGGTTCCGGTGGTCGCGCGCACTGCGGGTCTCAACGGCACCGTGTGGTCGACCAGCCTCGAAATCCACAACACCGGCGACGGGATCGCTCAGATCGCGCTCTTCTTCAACCGCTCGAACCAGAACAACACGACCCCCGCGGCTTCGGCCCAGGCGGAGATCCAGCCCAAGGGCACATTGGTTTACGACGATCTTCTTGTTGAGGCGTTCGAGCTATTGGATGATGCCGGTTCGGTGGACATTGTCTCTTCCGAACCCGTCTTCGCCCACGTGCGAATCGCGAACTACGGCGGCGCTGCCGGGAGTTATGGGCAGTCGGCGCAGGCGGTTCCCGTGTCTTGGGCCCTCGCCGACGACGACGTCCCCGGAACCAACCCCGCTGCCGGCGTTGCAAACCTCTTCGAGTGCCGCGAGGATTCCGATTTTCGCTGCAATCTCGGGATCGCAAGCGTGGCGAATGTCCCGCTCACGGTTGCGGTCACGGCATGGACCGGACCCGATGCCGTCGGGACCCCGCTGACCCTCGACCTCGAACCCTTCTCGCACACCCAGGTGAATCGCGTCCTCCAGGCGATGGGAATTCCAGGTGCCGGCGGAGTGCGCCTCGAGGTTTCCGCTGCTCCCGGATCCTCTGGCCGCTTCTTCGCCTACATGTCCAGCGTCGACAACCAGAGCGGAGATGCGGTTTTCCTCCTCGGCGATCGAGAGCCGACGCTTCCGTAATCCATGGCTCAGTCCTGCGCTCATCTCCCGGCGACCGCCTCGGGCCCTCCTGTGAGTCGTCTATTGAGGTCGGTCCTGATTGCCGCAGCCGCAACGCTGGCTGCATTGCCCGGCCTCGCCGAAACCGGAGCATCTTCGGAGTCGACCGACAACGAGATCCCGACGGAAGCCGTCCAGCTCTCCACATCCGAGATCGTCGGCCCTGATTTCAACGACCCGGATTGGCGAGACAAGATCCTGCGCCACGTTCGCGAGGTCCTTGAAGGTCGCATCGGAGCCGAACTCGAGATCACGCACGGTGATGGTCGCCATCTCGTCATGGTGAGTCTGTCCCGGGAAACCAGAACCGCCGTCGTCGCTCGCGGCGAAGGCGAGGGAATCGAAACGGCAATAAGAGACGCGGCTGCAAGACTCCGATCCCAACTGACGTCATCGGAGATCAGGCGCGGGAAACTCAAGATCGATCTCGCTCTGGGCGCCGATCCGATCGAGCGCTTCGATGGCGATGGCCGGGCCGACATCGATCGCAGCCTCGACGGGATCTGGCTGCTCGAAACCGATCTCGTGCTGCTGCCCGAAGAACTCCTTTCACGGAGGCTCGTGAACAGCAACGGTGATCTGCAGTCGAAACGCCTACGGAGGTACCTCGCGGAGGGCGCCCGGGCGCCGGCTCGCACCGTCGAAGGGAACCCGGGAAGAACCGGGGCCGCCTATCGCAGGATCCGGTTTGCCAGCCTGGTCGAAGGAGCGTCGGGCGAAGCTGTACCCCTGTATCGCGGTAACCCGCGCAACCCCGGCACCTCGCCGCCGGAGCTGCGAGATGCTGCCGAACAGGGCGGTCGATACCTGCTTCGCCATCAGCGCAAGGACGGCAGCTTCGACTACAGCTACGAACCGAAGAAGGACACGGTCTCGGGTGACTACAATCTGCTGCGCCACGCCGGATCCTGCTACGCCCTCGTCGAGCTCTATCAAGCCACCGGAAACGGCGAGTACCTCGCCGCGGCGGACCGCGGCCTGAAGTACCTGCTGACGTTTTCCCGGCCGCCGAAAGAGATCGATCGCGAAGCCGCGTTCGAGGCGATCGTATCGCCGGGAGAAGAGGCCAAGCTCGGCGGCGCCGCCCTCGCCATCCTCGCCATGGTGCAGTACCAGCGTGCGACCGGTGACGACGGCCGCCTGGATCGATCCCGGAGCATGGCCGGCTTTCTGCTGTTCCAACAGGAAGCCGACGGCCACTTCCTCTCCAAGTACTTCTACGGCCGTCCGGATTCGAAGCCGTTCGAGTCGATCTACTATCCCGGCGAGGCCATCCTCGCGCTGGTCAGACTCTATGGCGTCGATCCACAGGAGAAATGGCTTGCCGCGGCGCGAGCCGGCGCCGACTGGTTGATCGACGTCCGGGACGCCGGCAAGCCGACATCGGCTCTACCGCACGACCACTGGCTGCTGATGGGTCTCGACGAGCTCCACCAGCTCACCGGAAACGAAGAATACGCGACCCACGCGGCACGAATCGCTGAGGCCATCGTCGCCGCCCAGCGGACGGTCTCCCGCTACCCGGATTGGGTCGGTTCTTTCTACGACCCGCCGCGATCGACTCCGACCGCGACCCGGGCCGAAGGTCTCGTAGCTGCAACCCGGCTGGCTCGGCGGACCGGTCAGGACGAGACGCCCTTGATCGCGGCGCTCCGGCGAATGGCGGTGTTTCAGCGTCGGTGCCAGATCACACCGGAGAACAGCCTCTACCTGCCGCGACCCGATCTGGCGCAGGGAGGGTTTCGCCGGAGTCTGACCGACTGGGAGGTCCGGATCGACTACGTACAGCACAACGTGTCGGCGCTCCTGGGACTTCGATCACTGCTCCTGTCGAGCGCGCAAGGTGTCACGAACGCGGACTGAGGATACGCTCCCTCGAGGTCGGAGGTTCGGACGCAAAAAGGGAGAGGCGGGGCGTTGTGCCCCGCCTCTCGTGTCCGAGCGTTGATTGATCAGAAGCTCAGACTGCAGGAGAAGGATCGCTCACCGTTTTCACAGTCCGCCGTCGTCATCATCATCGTCGTCATCGTCATCGTCGTCGTCATCGTCATCGTCATCGTCGTCATCGTCATCATCGTCGTCATCGTCATCGTCATCGTCGTCATCGTCATCGCCCGAGATCCCGGTGAACGATCCTCCGAGAACCGTCGAACCCTGGTCGTCCTTCCACTCGACCACCCGCAGGTCCTCGATGGGCTGCATCTCCGGCGGCAGCGGATTCGAGTCGTCCGGGTGCTCGAGTTCGAGGGCGGCCTGCCCCACCGCGTCGGCGGTGACGATGCCGGCTGCGAAAGCATCGACCTCGATCATGTAGGAGCTCCCGGGGTTGAGCCCGCTCGCCATGGTCTTGAACTCCTGTTTACCGTCCGACTCGCGCTCGACCTTGGCCATGCCGACGGCGAAACCACCAGTGGTGTCGGTCAGCGAAATCCGCTCCTCGTGAACCGTCGATCCACCGGTTCCGCCGCCACCGCCGCCACCACCGCCGCCGCCACCGCCGCCACCGCCGCCGCCACCGCCGCCGCCGCCAGCCACATTATGGAAATTGCCTTCGAGGACGGGTGCCATCGACTGGTCAAGCACCCAGGCGGCCTGGAGAACTCCCGCGGCCGGCAGCTCGGTCGGAACCGGGGCGTGGGAGTCGTCCGGCGACTCAAGCTTGAGCTGTGCGTCACCGGAGTTGTTGGTCCTGACAGTGCCGAGGGCGACATCGTCGATATAGACGGTGAAGCTCGTCAGCGGCTCAAGATCAAAAAGGCTGACTTCAACGGTTCGGCGGGAATCTCGACGCTTGAGTTCATCCTGGCGATTCCGATCCTCGACCTTGACCCGGCCCCAGCCGGTTGCGGCCCCTACCGGCTGCATCGCGGCGATCACCGTTTCATGGGCCCGATCGTGGCGTTGTTGGCTGTTGTTGCCGCGCGTACCGGCGGTGCTGGCTGTCGCAGCCATCATCAGTCCCGCTGCGACCAGCGCGATGTTGCGTAGAGCGTTGGTTTTCATTGGTGCCTCCTGTTCATTCGTTCTGGTTCGTAGATGCCGGTTGCTGCCGGCGGTTCGTCGTGCTCGTTGGTACAGTGCGGCCCGATCAAAAATTGAGACACCAGATCAACAAACTGATCCGATTGGAGGAGGTACCTCGAGCTGGCGGGTGATTCTCCGCCAGTGCTCGTCGAGCAAAACCGCCGAGACATAGCGACCGCTTCGTTGGTATTGACTTTTTTTCGAATGCGCGTATTTTTTTCGTCGTGGCGAAGATTTTATGCCCTAAGGAAACCGCTCTGCCGGCGCACCCACTTCAGGGGCGCCGACGCCTTTCATCCACTTCAAGACAGGGCCCACCTCTGCTGATCTGGTTCCTCGTCATCGCGGCCGGATCGGCCGTTTCTGGCTCGGCGGACGGACACCCCGCCGCTCCTGCCCCGACACTTGGAGCCGGGAAACAACCGCCTTCGCCCCACACCCTGCGTCGCACACAGAGTCTGATGGGTACATGGCTCGAAATCACCACTCAGGCGAACGACAAGGCCCACGCGATCGAGGCGTCCGAGGCAGCGTTCGCCGCGGCCGCGGATGCTGAGCTCCGCCTATCGACGTGGCGCGATGACACCGATCTGGCGGCGGTCAACGATCTTGGATCGAACGCGCCGGTCGAGATTTCGCCGCTTCTCGAGCGCGACCTCACGACGGCTCTGATGTGGAGTCGCGCAACCGACGGTGCATTCAACCCGGGGGTCGGATCTCTCGTTACCCTCTGGGATCTCCGCGGGCAAGGAAGGGTGCCGACCCGCGAGGAAATCGAGGGTGCCCTCGCAGATTCATCGTTGGTCGGAACCGAGATCGCGGACGGCTGGATTCGGTTCGGACAGCCCGGGCTCCAGTTCGATGAGGGCGGCTTCGGCAAGGGAGTCGCGCTTTCGGACGCCATCGACGCCGCCGTCGGGCACGGCGCCAAATGCGTCATTCTCGATTTTGGGGGTCAGATCGCGGTCGGCGGCCACTGCGATTCCGTCACCATCGGAATCTCAGACCCCGATGATCGCCTGCAGGTGGTCGGCCTCCTTTCGATCACCGAAGGAAGCGTCGCCACCTCCGGGCTCTCCGAACGTCATTTCGTCGCCGACAATGTCCGCTATGGACACATCATCGATCCCCGCACCGGGTCACCCGCGCCGGACTGGGGTTCGGTCACCGTCCTCGCCCACGATCCGACCACTGCGGATTGCATCTCGACCGCACTCTTCGTGATGGGACCGGAACCCGGAATGGCGTGGGTCAATCGTCACCCTGAGGTCGAAGCTGTCTTCAGCTTGAGTTCCGACGCCGGGTTGCGCGTCAAGGCCACATCCGGTCTCATCGGACATCTGACTCTTTTGGAAGGTCTCTCGGTGGAGTGGATTCCAAGCGTCGATGCTCGGCAGCACGGCTCGCCGATCTCCGCTGCACCCGGCAACTGATTTCTGAGGAAAAGCCAAAACTTGAAAGGCAATCGCCCTGGAGGATAAGTTAATGCCACGAAAATCAACGCGACTGCGTATCAGTTTCTTTCTGGCCATGAGTCTGGGTGCGACGCTCGCCCTTGCCGAATCCCCTGAGGAACGAGCCGACCGCCTCGAGCGCGAGATCGCGCAACTCAGGACCATGATCGCGGAAATCCAGGAAAAATCGGGAGCGGACGATCGTCTGTCCGAGATCGAGCGTCAACTCGGAATCCTGGCCGAGGAGGTCGAGAACCTCAAGATCGGCGAGGAAATCCCGATCGCCACGAGCTCGGACCCGATTCCCGGTCTGGCACCCGCCGCCGCGAAGGTCTACCGAAAGGACCAGGGGCTCTCCATCGGCGGCTACGGTGAGGGCCTCTTGGAGATCTTCGACGACACCCGTGACGACGGCTCCGCTTCGGGTAAAACCAATACCTTCGACCTGCTCAGGGCGATCGTGTATTTCGGCTACAAGTTCAATGACCGATTCGTCTTCAATTCAGAGATCGAGTTCGAACACTCAACCACGTCGGAAAGCGGCAGCGCCTCGGTCGAGTTCGCCTACCTCGACTACCTCTATCGGCCCGGTTTCAATGTCCGTGGCGGTCTTCTCCTCGTGCCCATGGGATTCGTCAACGAGGTCCACGAACCGACCACGTTTCTCGGCGCAAGGCGTCCCGAAACCGAAGTCCGGATCATTCCCTCGACGTGGAGGGAGAACGGGGTCGGGGTGCACGGAAGCCTGGGCGGATTCACCTATCGGACCTACGTGATGAACGGACTCGACGCCTCCGGATTCGCGGCTGCCGGCCTCCGCGGGGGTCGGCAGAAGGGATCAAAGGCCAAGATCGACGACGCTGCATGGGTGGGTCGCGCCGACTGGATCGGAACACCGGGCCTCATGGCGGGTTTCTCCGCTTACTACGGCGACTCGGGTCAGGATCTGACCGCGCCCGACGGCAGCGGAGTCGATGTTCCGACGACGATCTGGGAGGCCCACGTCGAATGGCGCATCAAGGGCCTGGAGCTTCGCGGTCTCTACGCCAACTCGACCCTCGACGATGTTGCGGCTCTCAACGAGGCGCTCGGACTCGAGGGCAGAGCTTCGGTGGGAGAAGAAATGGAAGGCTACTACCTGCAGGCCGGCTGGGATCTCTTCGCGCGCCGCCAGGGAAAACAGTCCTTGACCCCCTACCTTCGTTGGGAGAGGGTCGATACCCAGAAGAAAGTGCCCGCCGGATGGGAGCAAAGCGGCGCCACCGATACCGAGATCTTCACCCTCGGGCTCGCCTACCAACCGATCGAACAGATCATCATCAAAATCGATTGGCAGGACATCGAAAACGCGGCCGGCACCGGTGTGGACCAGTTCAATGTGGCATTCGGTTACATCTTCTGAGATCGCTTCTCGAACACAAGGTGCATTCGGGCGCCTTGTGTTTCTGTTCGTCGTCCTCGCGGCGGCCGGCGCCGCCCAATCGGCCGGGCTCATCTCGGTGGAGGAGGCCCTCGAAACGGCCTTCCCGGGGGCCAGCTTCAAACGCGAGACTGTCTTTCTCACCGATGCGCAGATGGACACAGTCGAAGGCAACGCGGGTGAACGACCTGGGAGCGCCCTCACGACTCGATTTCGTGCACAGACGGCCCAAACCACGATCGGCTGGGCGTATCTGGACACCCACCGGGTCCGGACTCTGCCCGAGACGGTGATGGTGATCATCGCCCCGGACGGGTCGGTCCGACGGATCGAGGTCGTCGTGTTTCGAGAGCCGATGGACTATCTGCCGCCCGACAGCTGGTACGGCCAGTTCGAGGATCACCAACTCGACGAAGAACTCGAACTCAAACGGGCGATCCGACCGATCACCGGGGCGACGCTGACGGCGCGGGCCACCACCGATGCCGTCAGGAGGATCCTCGCCATCCACGCGGCGCTCGAAGAAAGCTATTCACAACCATGAGTCGCACCGAGCGTTGGCTGCTGGACATCTCAAATCTCCTCGTCGGGGGCACCGGGGTCGTTTATGCGGTGATGATCTTCCTGATGGAATCGCCCGAAGAATGGTCCGTAGTGAACCACCCGTGGCAGCCGCACGTGCAGCATCTCCACGTAGTCACCGCGCCGCTGCTGGTCTTTGCCTGTGGTCTTCTTTGGAACCGCCACGTTTTGCCGAAGCTGAGCGCAAACAACCCCCGGGGCCGCATCACAGGCCTCGCCCTCGTCATTCAACTCATCCCTATGGTGCTTTCCGGCTGTCTGATCCAGGTGAGCGTCTCAGAAGGCTGGCGGACGATTTGGGTCTGGATCCACCTGGTCACATCCTTCGCCTGGATCATGATGACCATCGCCCATCGCCTCCTGCCTTCCGACCTCTCCGGCCCGGGGGCCGATCAGGAGCTCGGCGAGGACCCGGACTCGGCACACTCAGCTTTCGGAAAAAGAAAAACTCCCCTCCGACATCGAGACGACCGTCTCGATTCCTGAATTCATCACACTTCTTAGTAATGAGACCAGGGATCTATCTCGATTCAACCGACGGCCATCGTCCGGGGTTTCCCTCGACGACCACGCCGGCGCACAACATCTGGATCAAGGGAGTCAAACCATGAAGATCACGATTATCAACACCACCGCAACGATCGCATTACTCCTCATGACCTCCGGCGTCGGCGCCCAGATCGCCCTCGCCCCCGCCACCGACTATCCGGTGGGCACAAGCCCCGCCGGTGTCGCGCTTGCTGACTTCAACGGCGACGGGCGACCCGATATGGCAGTCACCGGTGATGCGCCCGATCGGGTCAGCATCCTCCTCAACATCGGCACGGGGAACTTTGGGCCGGCGAGCGACCTCGCGCTCGCGGGTGGCAGCAGCCCACACGCCGTGGTCGCCATCGATGTCGACAACGACAACGATCTCGATCTGGTGGTGACCCGCAAGAACGCCGACGACATCCAGATCCTGGTCAACACCGGCGGCACCTTCTCACTCGGCGCGACAACCGCCGTCGGCGGTCTGCTCCCGCGCGCCATTGTGGCCGCGGATCTCGACGGCAACGGGTTCAGGGATGTGGTGACGTCGAACAGGAACTCCAACGACGTCTCCGTGTTCCTCAATACTTCCGGCACCTTTGCCCCAGCGGTGACCTACACCGTGGGCGGCGAGCCGCGTGGTCTCAGTCTTGGGGACTTCAACGGCGACCAGCTGCGCGATATCGCTGTCGCATGTAACGACGATCGCCGAGTGGATGTTCTGCTCAACATCGGCGGAGGCGCGTTCGGCACGCTGTCGAGCCTGTCGGTGGGACCGAATGTCCGTCCCGACGGGGTCACCACCGGCGATTTCGACCGAGATGGCGACACGGACATCGCGGCAGCCAGCTCAGGCGTGGGGTTCGACATCGTTGACGTGTTCCTGAACACCGGCGCCGGCGCCTTCGCCGGCGCGGTGGAATACCCTGTCGGCGGAACGAATCCGGGTGGGATCATCGCGGCCGATCTCGATGTGGACGGCATTCTGGAGCTCGCAACAGCAAACCAGGACTCGGCCGACATTTCAGCTCTCCCCGGCCTCGGCGCCGGAGTCTTCGGCGGCGCCGTCATCGCCGGCGTCGGCATCACACCCGAAGCGATTGCGAGCCACGACCTCGACGGCAACGGCTCACTTGATCTGGTCAGCGTCAACCGCGACTCGAATACCGTTTCGGTGTTGCTCAACCTCAACACGGCAGTGATATTCGGCGACGATTTTGAGTCTGGAACAACCGCGGCGTGGTCGGTGGCGACACCCTGATCGAGCGCCCGAAAGCCACCGGTTAAGGACAGGTGCGCACCGCGGGTTCGCGACAATCCCTGGTGACTCGTGCGGACCTGCAGGGCTACCGCGTTATCAAACTCTACACCCATGACGAAATTTACCGAGAAAGTGTCTCGTTCCTGTTCTCGATTGCACTGTTGAACAATGGAGCCTACCGTGCACCTCAATGAAATCCCCAAGGTCAACGTCGATACGGATCGCGGCGAAGAGCAACCCGAAGGGATACCGCACTTAGATGCCGGTGCCCGCCACGGTTCGAACAGCACTGAAATGGCCCGAGAAAACAAAGGACTCAGAACCATGGTCACGACCCGCAGAAACCCCCCGGCCGCAAGCGGAAAGCGCACTGTCGCACAACTCCACCGACTCATTCTGAGCATCGCGTTTGTTCTCGCGGCCATTCCAGTCGCAGCGCAGTGGAGCACGCAGAGTCCCCTGCCGACCTACCTGGATGTCCGGGGCGTCGCAGCGCCGACGGCGCGAGCGAGTCTTTATCGCCACCGACGACAACTCGTTCGACGACGGAGGTGCTCTTTTCGAGTCGGCCGACGGCGGGGCCAGCTGGGTCCAACGCGATGTGCCCTTCAGCCTGGGCTCTCCGCTCAACGGGATCTTCTTCCTGGACGAACTGAATGGTTGGACCTGGGGCAACGCCAATTACCGTACGACCGACGGCGGGACCACGTGGACCGAGCTGCCTTTCCTGGGCTCGATCTATTTCATGGAGTTCTACTCGACGAGTTTCGGCTTGGCCACGGGCAACTTCGACAGCTACGTCAGCCACGACGGCGGGCTGTCGTGGGACGCCCTCCCCGAATGACATCTTCGCGTTTGACTTCGCGGATGACCTGACCGGGCTGGGCGTCTCCGCCACCGGCCTCTACCGCACAACCGACGGCGGCGCCACGTTCACCCAGGTGCACGCCGGCGACGCGAAGGCGCGTGGCCTTCCTCTCGGCGCTCTGTTGCAGTGGGCATCGTGGACGGTGCCTTCGTGCGTTCGACGGACGGCGGTGTCACCTGGACCGCCGGCGCACCGGCCGACGGTCGAAGCCGTCTCGTTGCGGTCTCGGCCGACGTCGTGCTGGCGTGGGGCCGGGCCGGCGCCTACCCGGACTACGACGACCGTCTCTTCCGGTCCTCTGACGCCGGCCAGACCTGGACCGACCTCGGCGAGGTGATCGATCCGGGCGCCTTCGCCGCGTCCTTCGCCTTTGCCGTGCCGGACCCGCAGACCGTGGTCGGTTCCGACGGCGCGGGCAACATGTACCACTCCCCGGACGCGGGCCAGACGTGGGTGCAGGCCTTCGCCTCGCCAGGATTCCAGCCCAGCTTTCTGGGCAGCGCCGCGCCAGCCTTCGCCGACCCGCTGACGGGCTATTTCGGCTACGGCGCCGGCTTCGTCATCAAGACGGTCGACGGCGGCGCCAGTTGGACGCAGATCTCGAGCGGCTCCGGGAATTCCATCAACGATATGGATCGCTTCGCCGACGGCAACCTGATCGCGGTCGGGGAGAACGGCACCGTTCTGACCAGCACCGGGCACGATGCCGTGGACTCTTCACGAACGGTTTACGACATCTCACCTCCAGGCGGTGCAGGTCATCGGTCCGCAGGAAGTCGTGGTCGTGGACGAGACCGCCCGCGTGTACAGCAGCGCCGATGGCGGCGCCACGTGGACGGCTGCGGCGACGACACCCCCGGGTCTCGAGGCGGAGGATCTCTTCTTCACCACCCTCCTCGACGGATGGGTCACCGGCTTCGGCTTCGGCGGCGCGGCCGTGTTCCACACGACCGACGGCGGCGCCACGTGGACGGCCGTTCCCGGGTTTCTCGGGGGCCTACAAGGCCGTCGACTTCGAAGGCGCGAGCGGCTGGGCGGCCAACGTCAGCGGGCGCTTCTACCGCACCATTGACGGCGGCGCGACGTGGATCCAGGGAGACCTCCCCGGCTCCCCGCTCCAGATCCAGGACATGGATTTCTTCGATATGAGCATCGGCTACGCGGTCGGCTGGTGGGGGACGCGCGTTCGCAGCGACGACGGGGGCGCGACCTGGCAGACGCTTGCCGACTCCCAACGCAACCGACCAGCTCACCGACATCTACCTGCTCGGTCCCGACGAGTTGTGGGTCAGCACCAACAGCGACGTGGCCTACTACTCGGCCACGGGCGGCCAGAACTGGGCCGTTCTGGATATCGGTTCGGCGGGCTTCGGAAACTTCTGCGGCCATCGCCGCCACGCCGGCAGGCGATGCCTGGATGGCCGGTTTCCAGGGCTATATCGAGCACTTCACGGGACCGCCGCCGCCGCCGCTCAACCGGCCACCGGCTGCGTCGTTCAATTTCGTGACCACCGGGCTCTCGGTGGCGTTCTTCGACACGAGCACCGATCCCGACGGCACCATCGTCAGCTGGCTCTGGGACTTCGGTGACGGCACAACCTCGACCGAACAGGACCCGACCCATGTCTTTCCGGGGGCCGACACATTCCACGTGAGCCTGATGGTGACCGATGACGACGGCGACACCGACGGCGCCCTCCGGTTCATCGTGGTTCAACAGGGTCCCGGCGGTACCTTCGGCGACTTCACCGAGGTGACCCCGCTCGATCCGCTCTTCGTGACGCCGCAGGACGAGGATTTCTGGGTGGCCACAACCGCGCCCGCCGACTACGACGGCGACGGCGATCTCGACATCGCGGTTCTCGGCTTCTACGTCGTCTACAACACGAGCGTCGAGGAGCGCCTCGTACTGCTCCGAAACGACGGGCCGGCCGCTCCGGACGAGTGGGAGTTCGCCTACATCGATGTCCCGCTGGGAACCCTGAGCGCCGGCGCGTCCGACCTCGCATGGGGCGACGTTGATGGCGACGGAGACCAGGATCTCGCGGTCGGAACCGACGGCCAGACGGTCATCTACCGCAACGACGCCGGCACCCTGATCGCGAGCGACACCGTGCTGCCCGCCTACTGGGAGGACAACTTCCAGGCCGACTTCGATCTGCGCTCGATCACCTGGGCCGACTTCGACAACGACGGCGACCTCGATCTTCTGCTGCCCTCCGTCTGGGACGACACCACCTTTGAGTACCGCACCGCCTTGATGCGGAACGACGGTTCAAACGGCACGGGCGGGTGGAACTTCACCGAGGTCCCCGCGGGCTTCGCACCGACCGGCCACGCCCAGAGCGCCTGGGCCGACTTCGACGGCGACCTCGACCTCGACCTGCTGTTGATCCACCTCGCGCCGCTGACCGACGACGGTTTCATCCGTCGCTACCGCAATGACGGGGGCGGCGTCTTCGTCGGCGAGGACATCCTCGGCGCACTCACCATCGAGCACGGCGAGGGGCAGTGGGGAGACTACGACGACGACGGCGATCTCGACATCCTGGTCGCCGGCCACATCAAGGAGCTCGACGGCTCGTACAACACGGTCCTCCGGATCTACCGGAACGACGCCGAGACCTATGTTCCCATCGAGGTCCTCCCCTGTCCCATCTGCGACGGCTGGTGGGATCTCACCGCCGCCACCTGGGCCGATTACGACTCCGACGGGGACGTGGACATCCTCGTGGCCGGCAATTACAACTCCGGCTCGCAGATCGAAGGCCGCGCGAAGATCTACGACAATCAGGACGGCGTCTTCACCGACTCGGGCAACCAGCTGCCCGCCCCGCGGGCCTCGGGTTCGCGCGGGGGCTCGTTCACCTGGTTGGATGTCGACGGCGAGGGCGATCTCGACTATTTCATCGCCGGCCAGTATTTCGTTCCGGGCGGCAACGGTCTGGTCGAGGCCCAGATGCACGTCTACCGCAACGACGCCGCCGGTCAGAACGATGCACCCACCGCACCGTCGTTCCTCAACGCCGATGTCGATGAGATCACCAACAACGTCGTCTTGTGGTGGAATGCCGCATCCGACGACCTGACCCCGGCTCAAGCGTTGACCTATGATCTCCGCCTCTTCCGTGACGGCGCCCCGACAACGGTTCCGATCATCCTTCCGGAATCGGGCAGCGTGAGCTCCGTCACCGAGTGGACCTTGACCGGGCTGCCCGACGGCTTCTACACCTGGACCCTGCGGGCGGTGGACAGCGCCTACAACGGCGGACCCACGGCCGAGGCCACCTTCACCGTCGGCGTTCCCGCCTCGACGGTCATCTTCACGGACGGCTTCGAATCGGGTGATGTTTCACAGTGGAATTGATCATCGGTGCGGGAGAAACCCTCCATCGGGCCGTTCTCCGGCGCCGGAGCAACCGACAGAGGCCGGCCGCGGCCTCGTCCGGTCATGACGGCTCCCGTGGGTGATTCAACGACGGGCAGCGGGGCCTCGGCGCCGTCTCCGCCGCCGGGACACGGCGGCGGGCGAGCCCTGCTCGAGAGGTGGCGCTGGCTGCGGACGCCCCTCCTCGTGTTCCTCGTGACCCGGCTCGGGATCATGGCCATCGCCTATGTCTCGGTCTCCGTCATCCCCGACGCGCAGGCGACCATCTACCACCTCAGGGGAACCGAGAACCGGCTCCTCGATGTCTTCGGCAGCCGGTGGGACACCGGGTTCTACGTCAGCATCGCGGAAGAGGGGTACCGTTACGAGGGGGTCGAGTTGCCGTCGGTGGCGTTCTTCCCCCTCCTGCCGCTCCTGATGCGACTGATGATGCCTCTCCTCGGCGACGCGGTCGTGGCGGGAATTCTCATCAGCAACCTCGCCCTTCTGGGCGCGACGATCATGCTCTATCGCGCGGTCCTCGACGAGTGGGGCACGGCGGCAGCGGAGCGGACCGTGTGGTACCTGTCCATCTTTCCCGCGTCGCTGTTCGGTTCCGCAATCTACACCGAGTCGCTCTTCCTCCTGACGGCCATCGGCGCCTCCCTCCTCGCCCGGCGCGGTCGCTGGTTCGGCGCCGGGCTCGTGGGCATCGCGGCGGCACTGACCCGGATGCATGGGGTGCTCGTCGCCGTCCTGCTGGCCGGCGAGTGGTGGAGACAGCGGCACGACCCCGCGGCCCGGAAACCCCCGCTCGCCGGACTCGCGGCCGCGGCGGTGACGCCCCTGGGAACAGCGGCGTACATGTTCTACTGCTGGCGCTCGTTCGGAGACCCATTCGCATTCGTGACCGCGGCCTCGGCCTGGGGACGGGCGCCGAAATCGCCCTTCACAACCATCGCCGAGCTCATCCAGACTCCGCCCGGAGGCTGGTTTTCGGCGCTTGTCGCCGGGACCATCCACGTCGACAACTGGATCGATCTGGCGGCGGTGCTCGTGTTCCTGCTACTCGGCTGCGCGCTCCTCGCCGCCCGACGATGGGGCGAGGGTTTGTTCGTCGTCCTCGGCGCCAACCTCTCGTTCGGGTCGGGCCTGTTGATGAGCCAGCGACGCTACGTGTGGGTCCTGTTCCCGGTGTTCGTCCTGCTCGGCATCTGGGGAGATCGCCCCTGGCTCGATCGAACGATCATCGTTGCTCTCGGCGCTCGGGCTGGCGCTGTGCACGGCGCTGTTCGCCAACGGCTACTGGGTCGGCTGATGGCCAAGAATGCAAAGGCACCGAAACCACGCAGGACTCAACCCCCGGCTAGCCGGTGGAGGCGGGACGGATGGTGGACCTCGACCTTCGCCTTCGCCGCTCCGTTCGTCCTCTACCTGCGCACGATGGCGCCGACCATCTACAATCTGGACAGCGCCGAGCTCACGACCGCGGCCGCAACCGGGGGCCTCATCCGGGCGACCGGGTATCCGCTCTATCTGCTCATCGGACGGCTCTGGCGCCACCTGCCGGTCGGCGATGTGGGCTACCGGATGAATCTCCTCTCAGCGGTCTGCGGCGCCCTCACAATCATGCTCGCCGAGCGAATCCTGCGGCGGCTCGGGGTCGGCGTCTGGCCGCGGCTCGCCGCACTCGGCCTGCTCGCAGCGGCCCAGTTCTTCTGGGCGCTGTCCCTCATCGCCGAGGTCTACACGCTCCACACCGCGATCCTCGCCGGCGTCGTCCTCGCCCTGCTCAGATGGGCGGACGATCCGACCCCCGGCCGGCTCGCACTGGCAACGTTCCTGACCGGGATCGGCTTCGGAAACCACGTCGCCACCATGCTCGCTGCGCCCGGTTTCCTCTGGTTCGTCCTCAACACCGAACCGAAGAAGGCGCTCGCGATGCGCTCGCTGGGGTTGGCGGCCGCCGGACTCGCCGCCGGGCTCGCGGTCTATCTCTACCTGCCGCTGGTCTACTGGACCCGGCCCGCGTTCAACTACGTCGGCTGGTTCGACGCGTCCGGCGCGTTCGAGCCGATCAACCTCGCAACGGCTGAAGGCCTGTGGTGGCTCGTGTCGGGCAAGGTCTTCGCGGACGTGATGATGGGGTACAGCACCCCGGAGCTTCTTCACGAGGTCGGCCATTTCGGCGCCGAGCTGGTGCGAGCCTTCATGGTCATCGGCATCGGGCCCGGGGTGGTGGGGATCATCGTCTCGTGGCGCCGCAGCCGCGCGCTCGGTGGAATGCTCCTGCTCGTCTTTGCGGTCAGCGCCGGTTTCTACATCAACTACCGCGTCGTCGACAAGGACACCATGTTCCTTCCGGCCTATCTCGTCTGGGCCTTGTGGGTCGGATTCGGCTACCAGTGGCTCATCGACTGGACGGGCCGACCGTCGCCGGCCATCCGACCGCGTTCCCGAAGAACCGCGGTTTTCGCCCTGAAGGCGATCATGGCCGCGGCGGTCATCTTCGCCTCGAGCTGGAATTGGCCGCTGGTCGATCTCTCGGATGACTGGAGCACTCGCGAGCGGGGCGAGAAGATCCTCGAGGTCGCGGGGCCGGACGCCCTCATCATCGGGTGGTGGGGAACCGTGCCCGTGGTCGAGTACCTGCAGCTTGTCGAGGGACAGCGGCCGGACATTCAGACGATCAACCGTTTCCTGATCCGGCCGGACGATCTCCGCGAGTTGGTCGACCGTGATGTGGACCGGCGCCCGGTCTTCATCGACGAGCCGTTGGATGGGCCTCCCGGATCCGTCCGAGCGGTACCGGTCGGACCCCTCTTCAGGTTGGTTCGCTCCTCAGCCGCGGGTCCGGGAGGAACATCGCGCCGGGAAGAAATACCGTCGCGGCCACCCTCTCATTCACTGATTTTTATTGATTTGCTGTCTCGATTGCCCGCAATTTCACACTGTTACCGTAGAACGAATCAATTGCGCAGATGAGCAGATAGGCCACCCTGGCCACCGAGAAAGGAACGCACAATGAAAGGTCTCACACGATTCGCCGTCGCGGTTGCCGTCTGCCTGTCGGGATGGGCGGTGGCGCCGTTCGCCGGATTCCCCACCCAGGCAATCGGCTGGGAGCGCTTCGCGGATGCCTACAGCCTGATCCACAACTCCGTCATTCCGGCGGCGGCGGTGGCGACGGGCGCGGAGGGCGCCTTCTTCCAGACCGGCGTCGATGTCAACAACACCGGTTCCGGAGGCGAGGCGTTCTACCAGTTCTGGTGGCTGCCGCGCGGCCAGGACAATCCTTCGCCGAGGCGCTCCGAGGTCTTTTCCCTCGAGGGAGGTCAGAGCGTACGCTTCGAAAACGTGCTGACCGAGGTCTTCGGCCTCGAGCCCAACCGGCTGGGCGCGGTGATGATCGCGTCCGACAGCGACGACGTCATCGCCATGAGTCGCACCTACAACGTGTCGCAGAGCGGCGGGACGACGGCCACCTTCGGCCAGGCGCTGCCGGCGGTGCCGGCAGACGACCTGATCCCTTCCGGCCAGACCAGGCGGATCATCTTCTTCAGTGAGAACGCCGGCACGCGCGGAAACCTGGGCTGCGTCAACGGCACCGGCTCCGAGATCGACATCCTGATCGATCTCTACGATGCGGGCGGCACCCACCTCGATGCGATGACCCTGTCGCTCGGCGCGTGGGGCAACGACCAGATCAACCGGATCTTCCGCGACCACGAACCGGTCAACGGCTACGTCGACGTGCGGAGCAATACGCCCGGCGCGTCCTACTACTGCTACGGCTCGGTGCTCGACAACCGGACCTCCGACCCGACCACGATCCTGCCGCAGAGACCGACCTCGGGCACGACCTATTTCGTGTCGGCGGCAGCCCTGGCCTCGGGAGCCACGGGCTCCTTCTTCCAGACCGACGTCGACATCAACAACAACGGGTCTGCCGCGTCCTTTGTCTTCAAGTGGCTGCCGCGCGGAGAGGACAACTCCACGCCTCTGCAGTCGAGTTCGTTCAGCATCGGCGCCGGTAGGAGCCTACGCTTCGAGAACGTCCTCTCCGAGGTCTTTTCCCTCGCCCCCGACGCCGCCGGCGCCATCACCATCGAGGCTTCGAGCAACAGGCTGCTGGTGATGAGCCGAACCTACAACGTGGTCGGCAACGGATCGCAAGGATCCTTCGGTCAGGCGATACCGGGTGTCCAAGAAGGCGATCTGATCCGGCCCGGGGAACGGCGGCGGATCATCTTCCTGTCCCAGAACGGCGAGCTCCGCTCCAACGTCGGCTGCGTCAACGCGACCGACGAAGACATCGACATCGACATCGAGGTCTATGACGATTCCGGCAATCGCCGCACCAGACTGGAAATGGAGCTGGACCCGTGGTCCAACGACCAGATCAACCGAATCCTGCAGCCGTTCGCCCCGATCAACGGCTATGTGGATGTCTCCTCCGACACCACCGGTGGTCTGTTCTACTGCTACGGCTCGCTGCTCGACAACGCGACCTCGGATCCGACGACCATCGGGCCGCGGTAACGGCCCATCGGTTTCGACTCCAAGGGCGGGGGGTTTCCCCCGCCCTTTTTCCATGCGGGCGGTTGGTCCACGCCGGTCACAACCCCCTCACTCTCCCCGATCCCGGTGGCGAATCCCGTTCGATCGGACAAGCAGCAGACCGCCGAGGAATTGTCAGATTCACGATCTTGTTACCACTCCGTGGTCGAGACGGTTGTATAGCCACCACCCGGGATCGCACCGAATCTCCACCCGATCCGCCGTTCACAGAGCAACGTGAAACCGAAGAGGAGAAGATCTTGCTACGAATCGAGTCGATGATCACACTCGCTGCAGTACTGTCAACCGCATTCTTACCGTTGGAGCACTCGATTGGACGCCCTCTGATGTACCCGGCGGTACCGGAATCGCATTCGTCGGGGACGGCGCAGGAACGATCTGGGTCGCCACCGAAGGGGGCGGCGTCTTTCGCAGCACCGACGGCGGCTCGCTGTGGACGGCGGTCAACCAGGGACTCGCCAGCCAAGCTGCGATCGAACTTGCTCGCAGCGGCGCGGGCAGGCTGTGGGTCGCCACCGACGCCGGGCCCTATTCGAGTACCGACGGCGGTGACACCTGGAGCGGTCCCGGCGCCGGCCTCACCGATCCCGGGATCCTCGCGCTCGCGCTCGATCCGTCGAACGGCGCAGCGTGGGTGGGCACCGTTGACGGCGTGTTCACCTCCTCCGACAACGGCGTGGCGTGGACAGCCACCGCGGCCGGCCTCCCGGATTCGCGGATCATGTCGATGGCGGTGGCCGGGGGGACGATCTTCGTCGGCACCCGTGACGAAGGCGTCTGGCGCAGCGATGACGACGGCCAGTCCTGGGAGCTCTCCGGCACGGGCAGCGAAGGGCTCGAGATCATCATGCTGACAACGGACCCGGGCGATCCCTCGACGATCTGGGCCGGTACCGGCGGCTCGGGTCTGCTGGCGAGCGGCAACGGCGGCGACACCTGGGCACCGGCCGGGGTCGGCCTCGAAAACCTCGATGTCGGCGCGCTTGCCTTTGATCCCGCAGTTGTCGACGTCCTCTGGGCCGGCACCGATGCCGGCCCCTTCCGAAGCCAGGACGGCGGTCAGATATGGACCGCGACGGCCGGAGTCCCGCCGCAGACCGGCGTCGAAGCCCTGCTCATCGACGCGGCCGACCCGGGACGGATACTCGCCGGGGTGGCGGTCGTCGGAGCGGCGTTCAGCACCGACGGCGGTACGACGTGGCTCGAGTCTGGCGCCGGCCTCGCGGGGGTCGCGGTCAACGTCATCGACGCCGGAGGGCCGGCCAGCGGCCCGGTCTATCTGGCGAGCGAAGGCGCCGGAGTCTATCGGACGACGGATCGGGGCCGCACCTGGGCGTGGCTCGGTGACGGGCCTGGCAGCCTTCTCACGACGGCGTTGGCCGTCGACCCGACGAACGGCGATCGCGTCTTCGCCGGCAACCGCCTCGACGGCGTCTGGCGAACCGTCAACGGCGGCGCTTCTTGGCAGCAGGCCAGCGCCGGAATCACCAACTTGCGCGTGCAGGCCCTCGCCATCGACCCCGACAATCCTCTGAGGCTCTACGCCGGCACCCGCGGCGGTATCTTCGCGACCAGCAACGGCGGTGATACATGGGCGTCGGCTTCGAGCGGCCTCGGCGACCTCGATGTGGTCGCGATCGCCGTCGACCCGGGTGACTCGCTGCTCCTCTTCGCCTCGACCGGCGCCGGACTCTACCGGTCGGTCGACGGCGGCGCGAGCTGGCAGCCGAGCGGCGCCGGGCTCGGCGGACTCGATGTGACATCACTTCTTGCAGCCGGCGGCCGGTGGTGGACCGGGACCGACTCCGGGGTCTTCGTCAGCGACAACCAGGGCAGTACCTGGGTCGAACCCGGAGACCCGCTCGTGCTGCCCGTCCTGTCCCTCGGCTGGGACCCGCGTTCCGACCGCTGGGTGGCTGCTGGGACCGAGGGCGGCGGAGTCATGGTTCTCGCCGAGGACGGGAGCTGGTCGACGGACGCCCCCGAGCTCGCAACCGCGACGGTGACTGCCATCGCCTTCGCGCCCGACACCGTCGGTTACACCGGCACTCCCGGCGGTTCGTGGGTCCGCAGCGAGGTTCCACTGTTTGCCGATGGTTTCGAGTCAGGCGCAACAGACTCCTGGTCGGCCTCGGTTCCGTAGGCTGCGGCGTCCGCCGTCGTGAGGTTTCCGCCCACCACGGGACCTTCAGTGCCGCGTGACCGATTCCCCGTCTTTCAGGGCGTTTTCCTGAAAGACCGGTCTTGCCCGGTTTCGATCGGGGACGTGTCGTCGTTGAGTTGACAGCGAGCGACGGGTCGACACAAGAGACACCGGGGCGGGGGGCTTTCCCAACGCCACGTCAACAGTCAATCGAGGCGACGTGCGACGACCACCGAGACCGCGAGGGCGAGCACGTAGGCGACCGAGGCCGACCGGAACGGCCAGGCGGAACCCTGGTGAAACGCGATCTCGGCCCAGATCGGGCCGCCGATCCGGGCCAGGGACGAGAATGCCTGGTAGATCCCCATGACCCCACCGACCTCGTCGGGCCGGACGAGCTTGGTGGTCAGCGACGACAGGGTCGGTGAAACGAGTCCCTGCCCGAGCGCGTAGAACCCGAGGACCACCAGCAACCCACCGATGGTCGAGGGATAGGGCACGACGGCCACGGACAGCGCGGCAATGCACCAACCCGACGATCAGGAGCTTCTTCTCGCCGAAGACCTTGACCAGACGACCCACGAGGCCGCCCTGGACCACCGCGCCGAGAACACCCGCGTAGACAAAGAGCCAACCGATCCGGGACATCCCGAGACCGTGCTCGGCGTTGGCGAACTGGGCGAAGGTGGTCTCGAAGTTGGAGAAGGCGAAGATCACGAACAGGACGGCCGCGAAACAAAGCACCAGCAGTGGGTGGAGCCCGATGGTCTCGCGGAGGCTCGCTGGGCTGAGAGGGTGAGGCCGCGACTCGGTTCTGCGCGCCTCACGGGGAGGGTTTCGGGGAGCTTGAAGAAGACCAACAGGAACGCCACCGACGAGGTCACGGCGGCGGCGACACCCGGGAGCCAGGGCTGGATATCCACGAGCAGCGCCGCCACAGCCGGACCGACGATGAAACCGAGGCCGAAGGCGGCGCCGATGATCCCCATCCCCTTGGCCCGGTCCTCGGGTCCCGTGATGTCCGCGATGACCGCCTGGGCGGTGGCGATGTTGCCGCCCGAGATCCCGTCGATGATCCGCGAGATGAACAGGATGGTCATGGACCCGGCGAAGCCGAAGAGGAGATAACCGATCACCGATCCGACGAGCGAGACCAGCAGCACCGGCCGCCGGCCCACCCGGTCGGAGAGCCGGCCGAGGATCGGCGCGAAGAGAAACTGCATGGCCGAGTACGAGGCCATGAGCAGCCCGAGGGTCAGCCCCGATGGACCGAAGCGCTCGCCGTAAAGCGGCAGGATCGGGATGACGATGCCGAAACCCACCAGATCGATGAAGACGATGAGGAAGATGATGCCGATGTTTGTGCGATGTTGTTTCAGGTTACTCTCCTCGTGAATCGCTTGCGCAAGTCGTCATTTCCTTCCTCGAAAATCGCGATGGCTTGCTCGAGAGCATGCATTTTCGAGAGTCATCGATTCGGAGAGTCGTTCAACGGCGCCAGAACTCGCGCGAGAACAAGGCCAGGAGCGTGAAGATCTCGAGCCGGCCGAAGAGCATGCACACCGCGAGGGTGATCTTCACCACGCCCGGGAAGTGGGCGAAGTTGTCGTAGGAGCCGACATCACCGAGACCCGGACCGACGTTGCCGATGGCGGTCAGCGACGCTGAGATCGCGGTCAGGACGTCGTACCCGGCCAGCGCCACCACCGACCGCGCCGAGGATCGCGATGAGAAAGTACGCCGTCAGGAAGGCCCAGATTCCCGACAACACCGAGTCTTCCACCACGACTCCCGCGTACTTCACCGGTCTGCACCGCGTGCGGGTGGATGAGTCGATGAACCGTCGCCTTCAGCGAGCGCAGGGCGAGCAGCGTGCGCAGACTCTTGATCCCGCCGCCGGTGGAGCCCGACATCCCACCGAGGGTCAACAGGATGACCACCGCGAGCTGAGCTGCCCCGGACCAGAGCTCGACGTCCGTGGTCGCGTACCCGGTCGTGGTGAGCAGCGACACGGTCTGAAAGGCGGCGATCCGGATGGTGTCGGCGATCCGGTCGCCGGCCTGATGGATGGTGAAGATGAAGTAGACCGTGAAACCCGACGACGACGCCGAGGAAGTACCTCAGCTCGGCATCGCGCAGCACCTCCCTGCCGCGGCCGACGAGGATCCGGTAGTGAAGCACGAAGTTGATTCCGGCGGCGAGCATGAAGACGATGACGATCCACTCGACCGCGGCCGAGCCGAACTCCCCCACCGATGCGTTCCGAGTCGAGAAACCACCGGTGGCCAGGGTCGTGAAGGAGTGGCACAACGCCTCGAAGGTGTCGAGACCCGCGATCCTGAGAAGCACCCACTCGACGGCGGTGAGGGCGACATAGACGCCCCACAGCGATCGGGCGGTGTTGGCGAGACGGGGCTGCACCTTGTCCGCCACCGGCCCCGGGACCTCGGCCTTGAAGAGCTGCATCCCGCCGATCCCGAGCAGCGGCAGGATGGCGATGGTGAAGAGGATGATCCCCATCCCGCCGAGCCACTGGCTCATGGCCCGCCACAGCAGGAGCGAGCGCGGCAGGACGGTCGTGTCCCCGATGACGGTGGAACCGGTGGTGGTGAATCCCGAGACCGATTCGAAGAACGCGTCCACCGGACCAAGGGCGCCCGGGGTGAGAACGTAGGGCAGGGTGCCGAGGAGCGAGACCGCGATCCACGCACCCCCGACCACCAGAAATCCCTCACGGGGCCGGATTGTCGGTCCTTCGGCCGAAAAAACCGCACCAGAACGGCGCCCGCGATCACCGCAATCATGATGGTCAGCACGTAGGGCCTGATCGACTCGCGGAACATCGCGGCGGTCGCCAACGGCACGCAGACGAAACCGGCTTCCATGAGCAGGAGCCAACCCAGCAGGTAGACGACGAAACGGCTGTTCATGACGCTGCCGCTATCTCTCGAGAATGTCGTCGATGCGCGAGGCCATCTCGGTGGTGGTGACGATCAGGACCCGCTCGCCCGGCTCGATCCGATCGGTTCCCCCTGGGACGATGATGCGATCGCCTCGCTGCAACGCGGCAACGAGGATGCCCCGGGGAAGCCCGAGCTTCGCCAGCGGTGACGGAAACCAGGCGGCTCGTGCCCGGGATCTCGGCCTCGAACGCCTCGACGGCGTCATCCAGGAGGGCCGCCACCCGCTTGACATTGCCGGTCCGGGCGAAGTGCAGGGCGAGACCCACCGAGAGAAGCCGCGGCGAGATCACCGCGTCGATGCCGAGGTCGGCGATGAGGCTCGCCAGCGCCGGGTTGTCGACCAGCGCGAAGGTGTGGGCGGCGCCGAGCTTGCGCGCGAGCAGGCAGGCGACCACGTTCTCCTCGTGGTTGTCGGTGCACGCGACGAAGCCGTCCACCACGTCGGCGCCCTCTTCCGCGAGCAGCTCGCGGTCGGTCGGGCTGCCGTGAATCACGGTGGTGCTCTCGAGCTCCGCCGCCGCCGACTCGGCTTCGGCTCGCCCCGCTTCGACGAGGGTCACCGGCACCTTTTGGGCCTCGAGTCGGTGGGCGAGCTGGATCCCGATTCGGGTGGCGCCGGCGATCATCACCCGGCGTTCCTTGCCGTGGCGATGCCCGAGCAGCACCAACACGTTCTGGAGTTCCGCCGGATCGACGGCGAAGTAGACCAGATCGCCGGCGGTCATTTCGTCTTCGCCGTGCGGCACCCGCCACTGGCCATCCCGACGTATGGCGACCACGAGAACCGGGTTCCCGGGGAACAGCAGCCGGAGGTGCGAAAGCAGCAACCCGTTGAACTCGCTCTTCGGACGGACCAGAAACCCGGCGATGACGAGCTGACCTTCGAAGAACGGCACCACGTCCACCGCGCCCGGAACCGGCATCAGCGAGAGGATCTTCTCAACCGCAGCGTGCTCCGGATTGATGGCCATCCGATCCACGTTGTCGCCGACGATCCGCCGGAATCCGACCTCGTGGCCCGAGTGGCGCAACCGGGTGATGACCTTCGGGACCTCGAAGATCTCGGATCCCACGAGCGCGACCACCATGTTGACCTCATCGGAGTCGGTGGTTGCAAGGAGCATGTCGCAGGTTGCGATTCCCGGCCTCTTCGAGCACCGGGACGGTGGCGCCGTTGCCGCACACGACCTGGACGTCGAGTCGATCGTTGAGCTCGGAGACCAGAGCCCGCGACTGTTCGACCAGCACCACGTCGTGACCGTCGGAGGCGAGACGCTCCGCAAGGGTCGAACCCACGAGCCCCCCACCGACAACAATGACTTTCATTGGCGCAGTTTAGCGGAAGACCGAGTCTGACGCGATCACAAGGTGAACTCTCAATTCTAATTCTTAATTCTTAATTCTTAATTTTCCATCGCAAAATTCACTGGGAAGCCTGCGATGTAATTCAAAATTGAGAATTAAGAATTGAGAATTATGGAAGCGCTCCGTCCTCGATCCAGCGCCGGTAGAGTTCGATCTCCTCGTCCGGCAGTTTGATGGATCCGACCACGCTTCGCGGCATACCGCGGCCGATCTCGACATCGTGGGCCAGCTTGCGCCAAAGGTAGGAATTCTCGACATCGCCCGGAGCCACCATCAGAAGCCTCGGCACCTGGGTCGAGGGGCGGCCGACCATTTCGCCATAACCGGTGCCGATCTCGAGCACCAGCTGCGCCTCCGGCTCCTCGGTGGTGTGGCAGCTCAGGCAGCGGGCGATGACGAGCGGCTCGATGTGCTCGGCGTAGGTCACGGCAACGCCTTCGGGCACGACGGGAATTTCGACGCCGGTGCAGCCCAGCGCCAGCAGGCTCCAAACCGCCGCAATCATCAACCGTGGACTCATTCGAACGCTCCTCGGGGCGGGGCAACCACCGACACCCCTCGGCTATTCCCCGCAGCTCCGGCCTTCTGGGCCGCTGTGACGCCAATGCGTCCCAGCGACCCAGCGTCGCACCATCGGCGTGGTCGCTCGTGGGTTGATTCGAGGGGCTGCGACCACGCCGATGGCGCGCCGGCGGCCTGCCTCGTGGCCGGAACAGCAGACCACATCGCGCTCTCCGAGGGAGCCCGGTCGGCATTTGTGCGGACCGGGTCGCGTCACCGGGAGGTCATTCCGGCACAAATGCGGACCCGGCACCCCGATGGGCGTGGTTTTCCGCGTGTCCTGGTCGGATCCGTCGCCGGAACCGTGGCCGTGGCCGTGGCCGTGGCTGTGGCCGTACCAGGAAACGCAAGAGATCGCGCCCCAACGGGGTGCCGGGTTCGACATTGTGCCGGATCGACCTCGAAGCCCCGCGGCGCGCCCCGCACAATGTCCAACCGGGCTCCCCCGGGAAGCGCGCTCCACCCTGGTTCTCCCGGCTACGAGGTAGGCCGCCGGCGCTCGATCAGCGTGGTCGCAGGCGCTTCCGGCCACCTATCGCGCGACCACGCTGATCGGGCGACGCTGGGGCGGTGGGGCGCTTCAGCGAACCATCGCACCAGAAGGCCGGCGCCGACAGAATCAAGCTACGCCTTACGCAACACGGAATCGACTACGGACGCAGGTGACTCCAAAGCAAGGCACGGCTACCCTATGGTCCGGAGGTTGCCATGGGCGACAGCGGTCAGTGGGACGCGGATCTCTTCCGCCGCGAGGGCCACCGGATGGTGGAGTGGATTGCCGACTATCTCGACGGTGGAGCGCGGGAGATGCCGGTGCTGGCGCAGGTCGAACCGGGCGAGATCGCGGCACAGCTCCCCGACGCCATGCCCGAAAGGGCGGAGGACCCCGAGGCGGTCTGGCAGGATTTCCAGAAGATCATCCTGCCCGGCGTCACCCACTGGAACCACCCGGGGTTCATGGCCTACTTCGGGATCACCGGCTCGGGGCCCGGAATCCTCGGCGATCTCATGTCGAGCGCGCTCAACGTCAACGGCATGCTCTGGCGCACCTGCCCCTCGTGCACCGAGCTCGAGCTCGGCGTCCTCGACTGGCTGCGCGACGGCATCGGGCTGCCCGAGGAGTTCTTCGGTTTTCTCTGCGACACCGCGTCGGTCTCCTCGATGCTCTCCCTCGCCGCCGCCCGTGAAGCGGCCGACCCCGAGATCCGCCGCCTCGGGATGGCCGGCCGCGCTCGATCTGAAGCCCTTCCGGGTCTACGCCTCGGATCAGGCCCACTCGTCCATCGCCAAGGCCTGCGTCACCCTCGGCCTCGGGCTCGACGGCTTCCGCGGCGTCGCGCACGACGCGGACTACCGGATGGATGTCTCGGCCCTCGAAGCCGCCATCACCGAGGACCGAGCCGCCGGGATCCGCCCTCTGGCCGTTGTCGCCACGGTCGGCACGACCTCGACCACCTCGGTGGACCCTGTGGCCGAGATCGGCGAGGTCTGCCGGCGCGAGGATCTCTGGTTCCACGTCGACGCCGCCTACGCCGGCTCGGCCGCACTCTGCCCGGAACACCGGTGGATCTTCTCCGGCGCCGAGCACGTCGACAGCCTCGTCTTCAACCCGCACAAGTGGCTCTTCACTCCCTTCGACGCCTCGGCGCTCTACACCCGCCGCCCCGAGATCTTCCGCCGCGCCTTCTCGCTGGTGCCCGAGTACCTGACCACCCCCGTCACCGGTCAGGTCGTGGATCTCATGGATTACGGCGTTCAGCTCGGCCGCCGTTTCCGCGCCCTCAAGCTGTGGTGGGTCCTGCGCTGCTTCGGCGCCGAGGGGATCCGGGACCGACTTCGTCACCAGATCGCCATGGCCGGCGCCTTCGGTGACTGGGTCGATGCCCACCCGGGCTTCGAGCGGATGGCGCCGACCCCGTTCTCGGTCGTCTGTTTCCGGGCACTGCCGCCGGGAGTGGAGCGACCCCGCAGCCATCGACGGGTTCAACATGGAGCTCATGGAGCGGGTCAACGCCTCGGGTGAGGTCTATCTCTCCCACACCAGACTCGACGGCGGCATCGCACTCCGGGTCGCCATCGGAAACCTCGGGAACCACGGAAGCGGATGTGCGACGTTGCCGCGGATCTGCTCGAGGAAGGAATGGACATGCCTCTGCCGCCGCTGAACAACGACGAGACCATCGCCCGACCGGTTGTGGCGAAATCTCCGCGTGGCGATTCCGGTCGCCCTCTGGTTCGGCTTCCTCGGGGTCATCAACCTCACGCAGACCCTCAGCCTGGTGATCAAGCCCTTCTCAGCCGCCGCCTTCCGCCGCGTCAACCGGTGGTGCGCGAACACCTGGTGGGGCGGCTGCGTCGTCTTCGCCGAGCGATTCAACGGCACCGAGGATCATCGTCTCGGGGGAGGAGCTCCCGACCGACGAGAACGTCCTCGTCGTGTCCAACCACCAGCAGATGCCCGACATCACCACCATCATGGCGCTGGCGCGCGGCAAGGGCCGGCTCGGCGATCTCAAGTTCTTCGTCAAACACGCCCTCAAGTGGGTCCCCGGGGTCGGCTGGGGGATGCAGTTCCTCAATTGCCCGTTCCTCAGACGGGACTGGTCGGCCGACCGCGAGCAGGATCGACGCCACCTTCGCCACCCTGGTCAACGAGCGGATCCCCATGTGGCTCGTCAGCTTCGTCGAGGGGACGCGCGCCACCGAGGCCAAGATCCGGGCCAGCGCCGAGTGGGCTCTCGAGCGGGGCATCGAGCCGACCCGGAACGTGCTCATTCCGCGAACCAAGGGCTTTGTCGCCTCGGTGGAGGGTCTCGGCGACCACCTCAACGCGGTCTACGACTTCACCATCGGCTATGTCGAGGGCGTGCCCTCGCTGTGGCAGTTCATCACCGGCCGGGTCAAACAGATCCACGTCCACATCCGGCGTTTCCCGGCCGACGAACTGCCGAAGATCGAGGCCGAGCTCAAACAGTGGCTCATGGACCGTTTCTACGAGAAGGATGCGCTGCTCGAGGAGTACTACGAGACCGGAGCGTTTCCAGCTGAGGTGCGGTTGGCGGAGTAGCGCCCAGCCCTCTCCCGATCCCGATCCCGATCCCGACGGACATTGTGGTGCGGGCGTCCCGCCCGCAAAATGGCGCGGCGGGTTTATTCGACCTGGCCTGGTCGGTTTCGGTCTCGGATGTACAACAGGTTGGGCGGACATTGTGGGGGCGGGCTTCCAGCCCGCCCGTCAGGGTTGATGAAGTACGTCTGGCGTTTCCGAGAGAGTGCGGGGTGTTGGGGATTGTGGACTCCCGGTTGCTGTTCCGGTCCCTGCACCTGCCCCTGCCCCTGACTCCTGTCGCTGCCCCTGTCCCTGATTCCTGACGCCGCCCCGGGACCTGCCCTCATCGCCGGCCTTCTGAACCGCTGTGACGCTAGGCGTCCCAGCGGTCCAGCGTCGCACCATCGGCGTGGTCGCGCGGGGGAAGCGGGGAGGGCTGCGACCACACCGATGGCACGCCGGCGGCCTGCCTCTGAGCCGGGAGAACCAGGATGGAGCGCGCCTCCCGGGGGAGCCCGGTATGACATTGTGCGGGGAGCGCCGCGAACACTGGTGGTCGATCCGGCACAATGTCAAACCCGGCACCCCGTTGGGGCGGGGTTTCCCGCTCGCAAGGGAAGGCATCGCGTCAGTGGCTCACGGTCTTGGGTTGAGCAACCGCCAGGTAATGGCACGGACTTCGTCGAAGCGATGGAGAGCGTCGTCGGCATGTTCGCGATGAATGGCAGCAACCGCGGCAAGAAGCCGAAGGTGGGTGTCGACCTCTTTGGCTGATGCGTACGCGATGCGCCAGTGGTGGATTCGATCCCTCCCGGATCGTCCGTGGCCTTCTGAGAGGTTTGCTGGAACCGAGGAGGCTGAGCGGACCACTTGATCCGCGATCGACTTGAGCGGGGCGGGGACTCGCTTCACGAGCGAGATTGCCGCGGCCGCTGCAACGATCGCCTTTTCGGTGGCGATGAGGTTCGATTTCGGGAGCGCGTTGTTCATGGTCACCTCCGGGTCGTTCATGCTCTCCCACCAGTCGATGTGAAGTCCGATTTCAAGGGTCGCCTCCGAGGCGATTCGTCATGCCCTTGAAATCGGACTTCACATCGACTACACGTCCCCTTCTGGACGACCCGGAGGTGACCATGAACATCGGGCCCAGGAGGGCGCATCGGTCGCTGATCGCCGTCGCTGGTTGCTGCTGACTGCCGCTGATTTCTGCCGCTGTCGCTGAAACCTGTAGCTGTCCCTGCCGCTGAATCCGACGCTGTCGCTGAAACCTCGCTGTCCCTGCCGCTGAATCCTGACGCTGTCCCGGACCCCTGCCCTCATCCCCGGCCTTCTGTGACGCTGGGACGCTCCGGCGTCCCAGCGTCACAGCGTCGCACCATCGGCGTGGTCGCGCGGGGGAAGCGGGGAGGGCTGCGACCACACCGATGGCACGCCGGCGGCCTGCCTCTGAGCCGGGAGAACCAGGATGGAGCGCGCCTCCCGGGGGAGCCCGGTATGACATTGTGCGGGGAGCGCCGCGAAGCCTGGTGGTCGATCCGGCACAATGTCAAACCCGGCACCCCGATGGGGCGCGAGTTTCCGCGTGTCCCGCTGCGGTTTCGGCCTCGATTCCTGCCACGGCATCGGTCTCGGGTCCGGCCGGGGAGTAAATCCAACTGAGAATTGGGGAATCGCGAGGTAGATCGTTCAACACAAGGAGCTGGTTGAATCGACGGCGTCGACCTTTCAGATGATGCAGGAGATAGCTGGGTGAATCCGCGGTGGGTTGTCGGGGAGGAAGGGATTCCGGGCTCCATCGCTCTTTCATGTTCTCGAATCGCTCTACTGGAGGTTGAACCTCACGGTGACGATGTACTTGACCGGGACGGGCTTGCCCTCCAGAGTCGCCGGTTGATAGCGCCACTTCTTCACCGCGTCCTCGGCCGCTTCGGTGAGCCCGAGAGGAAGTGGACGCAACGCCTTCAGATCGTGAACCGACCCATCCGTTTCGATCACCGCTTCGAGAACTACAACCCCCTGAATGCGTGCCCGTTTTGCTGCATCCGGATAGATCGGCGCTGGACCGTCGATCTTTAGCGGTTCTGTGATCGCTCCACCCACGATGAACCGATACGGCTCGCCGGGAGCTGGAGAAGGCGGCGGTGCGACCGCTGCCTCTTGTTCTCGCCTATTGTCTATTCTTCGTGACGTCGGTGCCCTCCCCACCACTGGTGGCCTTGGCTCCGGCCGGACCCTGTCCCTCCTTTCAAAGACCATGCCTCTATGCTGAGCGGTTCGAAGATAGATGCTCCTGGTCTGGGATCGCGCCGCCAAGTCGAGGGCAAAATCAACTGCAGAGAACGGCGCCTCGGGCTCCACGGAGATCACGACCGGTAGCGAGGGTCGGCAACTCACTTCCTCCATGGCAATCAGCACCGCATCCCGCAACGAATCATCGACCCGGACCTGCACCGCGTCAGGGAGCCTCATGGTTGTTCCCTTCGGTCCGATGCAAAGAGCAATCGCTTCGCGCGGCAATCGAGTTCTGGACACTTGAATCGACGGGCCAGCCAGACTGTTTCTCGAAAGAAGCGCCTGCATCGGTGTCTGCGTGAATCCCAGCAACCCGCACATATCGAGCATGCGTTGCGGTTGGAGGAAAACCGCAAGCGCGGGTGGATCTGCATGGGCGAGGGATTCGACTGTTGAGGAAAACTGACCACCGGCAACACCACCATCAATCCTCAGATACACCACCTGTCCGGCTACCGACTGGAGCAGGTCTCCGACAACGGCGGGTTGCGCGTTCAATTTGATCCGAACGCCGCCAATCGGACCCGGAAGGAGGTCTACGTGGACATATCGCTCGATGTGATCCAGATTCGGGATCGACGGAAACTCGTGCATCCTCCGAGCCCGCCAGACACCCCCATCGCTCCGCTCCACCTTCCACCCGGCATCTAGCAGACCGAACGACGCGATTTCCCACCCATCGTCACCCCGAGACATCGAGAACGGCACTTGCCCGCGAAAACACCCTGGTCGGTCAAACGCCAGGTCTCCGTGAGCGACATCGCCCTCGGCCGAGATCTCCACGCCGGTAATGAACTCCCGCCAGAGCAGGGACGCTCGATCATCCTCGGCTCGTTCGCCACCGCGAGAACCGGAACGAACCCGAACGTCCCCTTCGCCTTCCGGCGGAGCCAGACACCGTTGCAACTCGTGGATGGTCCACTGACCACCGAGCGACTCGATGATCGGGGCTTCCTCCGCCTCGGGCAGCTCTGATTCCCAGCCGCAGGGCGCCTCGGCGGGTCGGGTACCGGCGAAGAGCACGGTCAACGTCTGGTTGTCGATCTCGGCCCACGAACCGTGCTCCTCGACGACAAGAAGATCTGCCCCAGTGGTCGAGGCTGCCTCCGCGACCATGGTCTTCAGCCGGCCCTTTGACGGCAGACCTCGGCCGCACCCGGACGCCAGGACGACGGTCGCAAGGACCAAACCAAAAAGCCGTACTCGCCTGTGGATCATGTCTCAGATTGACCTGTCATCAAGGGCGGTGTCAACCAGCAGCTGAATTTACAGGCCACCGGACCCGAGAGATAGGAGCCGCCCTCGGGCTTGCCTCTATAAGTCAAGGGGGGCTCCCCGGGTACGCGCGCACAACAATCTGCCCGCGTTCTTTCATCGATTATTGCTCGGGCGTTCGTGAGAACCGGCCGCCTTTGTGGTGCGGGCGTCTCGCCCGCAATATGGCGCGGCGGGTTTCTTCGACGCCGTCGCGGTCGCTGTTCCGGCCGCTGTCACGGGTCCCGATTCTGTTAACCCCGGCCTTCTGTGACGCTGGGACGCTCCGGCGTCCCAGCGTCACAGCGTCGCACCATCGGCGTGGTCGCGCGGGGGAAGCGGGGAGGGCTGCGACCACACCGATGGCACGCCGGCGGCCTGCCTCTGAGCCGGGAGAACCAGGATGGAGCGCGCCTCCCGGGGGAGCCCGGTATGACATTGTGCGGGGAGCGCCGCGAAGCCTGGTGGTCGATCCGGCACAATGTCAAACCCGGCACCCCGATGGGGCGTGAGTTTCCGCATATCCTGCTACGGTCTCGTTTTCGGTCGCCGACTCAACCCAACTGAGAATTGGGTCATCGGGGGTCTTCTCGGCCGTGATCCAAATCTTCCAGGTCCCTGACCCCTCAGTCATCCGATGATGCAGGAATTTACTGGGAGAACTCGGGCGCGTCTCGCGACCGAAGAATCCTTCCGGGCTGCTATTGCGCGTCCGCTGTTCGGGTAGGGTGGGCCTGGGCCCACCTTCAGAGGCATCGAGGGGCTCCAGACGATGCACGCCAGTCGTACAACCCCGACGAGATCAGCGGTGGACCGGCGTACCACCTCAGAAAACCGTCAACGATACTGAAGGTGGGCCCAGGCCCACCCTACACCGGTTCGAAGAACCGCCGCGTCCAGAGCATCAATGCGACGCTGAGCGCGAGCAGGAACGCGCCGGTGGCCTGGTGGGCGGTGGCGATGGTGACCTCGAGGATGGACGGTGAGCCGACGACGGCGCGGCCCTGGGTCACGGCGAGGGCTGCGATGCCGAGGGTCACCTGCACGGCGACCCCCACCATGAGAAGTTGACCGAGCAGTTGCACCGGTCGAACACCGTGGTAGAGCCCCCACGCCCTCGCGCCCGCCGCCACCGCGATCATGACCACAACCGCAGCGATGGTGATGTGAATGACGAGACCCTGCGCGAGGTGGCGCTGCACCGCGCCGAGAACCAGCTGCAGCAGCAGAATTCCAATGAGCCAGATCTGCAGGGTCCGGTCGGCTGCCGCGCTCGATCGCGGTTCGGCCGGCGGCGCTTCGAGCCAGGCGGTCGAGGTGGCGACGACCAGCGCCGTCACGAGGCTCAGAAAGACCTGACCGAGGACGCCGTGGGTCACCGCCAGGGCGATGGACGGCGCCATGTCGGCCTCGGAGGTCGAGAGGGTGAACCCGCCGGTGACCCGGAGGCCACCGAGCACGCCCTGGACGATGACGAGCCCGACGGCGACGGTCGCCAAACGCCGAATCCACTCGCGTCCGTCCCGCCGCCACAGACGGATCGCGAGCCCGATGGTGGTCAGCCCGACCAACGCGCCGAAGAGCCGGTGGGCGTGTTCGTAATAGACCCCGCCGGTCATCCGCGACAACGGGAAGAGAAACATGTTGGTGCCGAAGGTATTGGGCCAGTCGACGACGGCGAGCCCCGCCTCGTGGCTCGTCACCAGGCCCCCGGCGACCACGAGCAGGAAGGTCGCGAGCATGGCCACCCTGGCAAAGAGGCCGGTCCAGTTCCGTCCCTCGCCCGCACCCGGTTGCCGCGAACCGATTCCGGCGGCCACGGCCGCCAGGCCCGCAATGGCGAGAATCGAACCCGGGACCCACATCAACGCCGACGGCGCGACCGCACCGGGGCCGTCCGAGGTCAACAGGCTGCCGAGGATCAGCATGTTGAGGATGGCGGCGACGAGACCCGCCCGGGCGCCGGCGATCCAACCGTCTCCGGTCCAGCGACCGGCCGAGACGCCCCACCCCACGATCGCGGCCAGAAGCAGCGTGAGCACCAACCAGGGAGGCGCCATCACCGCAGGAAGACGACAGACATAGGCCACCGCCCACATGGAAACCGCCATGCCAAAGCCGAGGGGAACCGCGTAGGAACCGTCCTCACCGATCTTCGTCATCTCCGCCTCCCGGATTCAGAACCTCGTGCCTTGAATCCTCTTCGTTGGATCTTGGCAGCTGAATGCACCCTGAATCCTGCATCTTTCCCGGGATCTCGCCGAATATCCTCTCGATTCCTTCGGTTATACTCGCCGGGTCGCCGCCAATGATCGCAGATCGCCGGACAGAAAACGAGACGATGACTTCAACCACACCCTCCCAGGGAACTGCCGAACGGGCTTCGCTCCCCGCCGGATTCGGCCGGCTGCTGGGCTTCTACCTCGAGCTCGCCAAAGCGCGGCTTGCCGCATTGGTCGTCATGACCGCCATCGTCGGCTATGTCCTCGCGGCCCGCGGGGCGTTCGACTCCGTCGTCTTCACCTGGACGGTGCTCGGTACGACCCTCACCGCCTTCGGCGCCAACATCCTCAACCAGTGGTTCGAGGCCGATCGCGACGGACGGATGGAGCGCACCCGCAACCGCCCGCTGCCGGCGGGCAACGTCAGCCCGAACCAGGCATTGCTCTGGGGGCTCCTGTCCTCGGCCGCCGGTCTCGTCGTCCTCGATCTCGGCACCAACCGGCTCACCGCCCTCCTCTCGCTCTTCGTCATCCTGCTCTATGTCCTGGTCTACACCCCGCTCAAGGCGCGGACACCGCTCAACACCCTGGTCGGCGCGGTCTGCGGCGCGATCCCGCCCATGATGGGCTGGGCCGCCGCCACCGGTCACCTCGAGCTCGGCGCGTGGATTCTCGGCGGCATTCTCTTCATCTGGCAGGTGCCGCACTTCCTCGCCCTGGCGTGGATGTACCGCGAGGACTACGCTCGGGGCGGATTCCGGATGATGCCCGCCGCCGATCCCGATGGGTCGGCCACCGGACGCGCCGCCTTTGTCCACGCCCTGGCGCTGCTGCCCATCACCGGCGCCCTCGCGGCGGCGGGGGTCACCGGAATGACCTATCTCGTCGCGTCCCAGGTGGTCGGCATCGGTTTCGCGGCGCTCGGGCTGGCGTTCGCCCGGCACCGGGTCCAGCTCAACGCCCGGCGGCTCTTCCTCGCCAGCATCATCTATCTTCCGGTGCTTCTCGGGTTGATGATCTTCGACATGGATGACCGCCTGGCGCGCCTGGCCGGGATCGAGGTATCGAAGGGCGCGCACGTTGCGGAAAGTGCGGCCATGGCGCTGCCCGCCGCCGATGCCGGCGCCGTGCCGCCCACGCCAGGAAAGTGAACGCGACACAGCTGTTTCGCAGCGGCTGGTGGGTCGCCGTGGCCGCAGTGGCGGTGTCGATCCTGGTCACCATCGTTGTGCTCCGGGCGTCGTTCGGAACCGGCGCATCCCGCGGCGACGACCCGATCGCGCTACGAACCCTCGCTCATCGACCGGGATGAGTTCGTCAGGGCGATGGCCCGCGACGGGCTCAAGGCGCTCAACGCACCCGCGATTCTCACACCGGATGAGATCGACCTCACCAACGAGAACGAGCGCGGCAAGCTTCTGGTCTCGTCGGATCGCGTGGTCGGCGTCGAGCTCGGGGGCGAGGCCCGCGCCTACCCTCTCCGCCTGCTTCAGATGGCACGAGTCGGTCAACGATGTCGTCGGCGGGCGGCCCATCGCCGTGACCTACAGCCCGCTCTCGGGCGGGATCGCGGTGTGGGACCGCGTCGTCGACGGATTGGAAATCGAACTCGCGGTCTCGGGTTGGCTGCACAACTCCAACACCCTGCTCTACGACCGGCGGAGCGAGGGCGAGACCTCGAGCCTGTGGCATCAACTGACCGGCGAGGCCGTCACCGGCCCGGCGGCCGGGCGAACACTGGCCGCGCTGCCGGCCGAACTCAGCACCTGGGCAGACTGGCGGCGGGAACACCCCGAACGACGGTCATGGCGCCCGACGCGGACTCCAAGAGCAAGTACAAACGCGATCCCTACCACTCCTACCGCGGGTCCGACATCCTGCGTTTCCCGGTCGAACCCCTGGCCGCCCGCGGGCCGCCTCGCCCGCAAGGACCTCGTGGCGATCGTCACCCACGCCGGCCGCGACACCGTCTTTGCCCTGCCCTTTCTCGAGCTCGCGGTGGGCGAGAAGACCGGGAAATGGGCGGCCTTGCTCGGCGAGGATGTCTTCCTCATCGAATACGACGTCGAGCTCGGCACCTTCGCCATCGAGCCGCGCGATGACGGCGTCGCGAGACCACCGGTCCGATTTCGCCTACTGGTTCGAGTGGTACTCGCTCCACCCCGACGCAGGGCCGTTGCCGTAAACCACCTCTCCCTCTCCTTCTCCCCTCCCGCGTCTGGGCCCGATGCGATGACCCGCGGCCGCCGAAACCACCCTGCAGGAAAACGGCGCCCCATAGGGGGCGCCGTGTTGCAGGTTTCGCAGGGACGGCTATGGAGTCGCAAAGCTCCAAGCCGACGTGTCGCCCGATTCGAAGTCGTCGGCAAAGATGCCGCCTGCGGCCTCGGGCACACAGGATTGAACCCAGATGTCGTCGATGTCCCAACCGGGGTGGCTCACCGAACTGTCGGTTCCCAGCCGGAAACGGAACTGGACGGTCTCGCCGGCGTAGGCGTCGAGATCGACCACCGAACGCAGCCAGGCCTGCGGGTCGCCGCACCAGGCGTCGAGCCCCGCGAGCGGGTTGCTGAAACTGGCGCTGACGGGACCGTCGTAGGGATCGGTCATCATCTGCGCGGTCGGGAGATAGGTCCAGGTGGCTCCGCCGTTGGTGCTGATCTCCAGGATGCCGCCGTCGAAGCAGCCGGAGGTGCTGTCCTCCATCTCCTGGTAGTTCCAGAACTGGAGGTTGATGGCGGTGTGCTCGGGCCCGGACGGAAGGACGATGGACGGCGTCATCAACACCTGGTCGGTGACCGTACTGACGTCGTTGGCGTGAAAGACGTTGACGCCCGAGTGCGGCCCCGTTACACCACTGCCGAGGGCCCAGGTGTTGCCGGTTCCGCCCGAGGTCCAGCCCGTCGCTCCGGACTCGAGGTCGTCGGTGAAGTGGATCATCGGTGTGGTGCCGATGCCGCAATCACCCGGAACTGCGAGGGTGGTGAATGTCCAAACAGCCGACCACGGACCGCCGCCGCAGGCGTTGGTCGCGCTGACCCGCCACCAGTACGCGGTGTTGGTCATGAGGTCGGCCGCGGGGGTGAATTCGGTATCGGTGATGCCCGATTCGTCGATGACCAGGTTCGCGAACGCGGCATCGGTGGCGACCTGGATCCGATAGCTGACGGCCTGAGTCGCGGCCGCCCAGACAAAGGTCGGCCGTGCCGACTGGTTGGCGGCGCCGTTGGCGGGCGAGGTGAGCGCCGAGCCGCCCGGAATCGATGTCGACAGGGCGAGATCGACGTTGAACGTGTGGCTGCTCATCAGGGCGGTCCCCAACACCTCCACGGTGTAGTTGCCGGGCGCTGCGGCGCCGGTGTTACCGATGGTCATGGTTGACGCGCCTGCGGGAACAACGGGGTTCGTGCTGAAACCCACCGCCGTGCCGCCGGGGTTGCCGCTGGCGCTCAGGGTGACGGGATCGTTGTAGCCGAGGATCGAGCCGATGTCGACCGCGAAGACGGCGTCGGCAGGGGCGCAGATGGCCTGCGATCGCGGCGACACGTTGATCGTGAAGTCGGGGAACAGCGAGCAGTTCGAGCACACCAGCGCGAAGTCCTGGTCGGTGGTGTCGCCGTTGTAGGGTACGCCGTCACCGACGATGGCGGTGGCGTCGATGGTGATCGTGGCCGAGCCGCCGGGGTTCTGGACGTAGACGTTCTCGAGGTTGTTGATGGCATCCGCCGAGCCGCCGGTGGTCGACCAGCCGCCGGAGAAGACGTTGCCGAGATAGGTCGAACTGTTGGTCTCGACCGTGAGATCGAGGTTGTTGACGAGCGCCGGGTTGGCGCCGACCGCCCCGGGCGCGTCGGTCCAGGCCAGACTGACCTTGAGCGGCTGACCGGGATCGGGCACGCCGAAGCTGATGACGACCTGCTCGCCGGTCGCGCCGAGGATCTCGTCCTGGTCGCGGTAGAGGCGAATCACCGACGGATCGATGAGCGTGTCGATGTTGATCCGCCCCCAACCTTCGTGAATGTTGGGAATGTCGGGGGTTCCCATGTCGTCGGCGCTGTTGACGACGAGCGCCTTGGCCATGGCCGGGCTCGGATTGGCGCCGGCGTTGAAGCCACGCCACCACTCGGTGGCGAGGACGATGGCGCCCGAGGTGTGCGGCGCCGCCATGCTGGTCCCCGAGCAGAAGGAGTAAAGGGTATTAGTGCCGCTGATGGCGGTCCCGCAGCTACCGCCCTCGTCGTTGCGGGTCGAGGCGATCTGCTCGCCGGGGGCCGCGATGGTGGGCACCCAGCGTCCGTCGACCGCCGGACCGCGGCTCGAGAAACTCGCGATGCTGTCGATGCTCCCGACGCGATAGTTGACGCTGGCGGCGGTGACGATGAGGTTCTTGCCCTCCTTGGGCGCGGTCAGGGTCGACGCCGAGGGTCCCGAGTTGCCCGCCGAGAAGACTTCGATGAAGGGCTCGGCCACGGATGCGGTGTCGAAGTTGCCGTCGCGGACCATGAGGTCGTGGGTCCGCTCCGACGCCTGATAACCGTGATTCGTACCCTCGCCCGTGGTCCAGGAGTTGTTGCCGCCAATCGCGTTGCCGAGCACGGCCCGCTTGCTGTGCTCCTGCCAACCACCGGCCGGCGGCCAGGCGGGTCCCGACAGCGAGTTCATCGCGAAGATGCTGTAACCAGGTGCGACACCGAGACCGTAGAGAAACCCGGCCGGATCCGTGTACGGGCCGCCTACGTCGCCGACTGCGGTGCCGCCGATGATGCCGGAAACGTGGGTGCCGTGGCCGCCTCCGGCGCAGTCGCTTCCGGGAGGGTAGCCGACGCATGCGTTCGGGAAGCTGTAGCCGCCGACGATGCTGGGAGAGAGGTCCGGGTGGTCGTAGTCGACGCCGGTGTCGACGGGCGCCCAGATGACTCCGGTGCCGTCATACCCGAGGGTCCCGAGATAGGCGTTGTAGCCCACCACCGGAACGCCGCCGGGGTGGTTGTCGGCCATGATCTGGTCCGACATCTCGTCGTCGAGAACGGGCACGGGACTGGCGTAGCCGGCCCAGAGCACGGTTGAAATCTGGGCGATGCCGGCGACGGCGGCCGCGTCGAGCTCGACGATGGCGTTGAAGAAGCGCCGGTCCGGCTGGGACGGGTAGTGCTGGATGACGACGGCGCCGTATTTCTCCAGGCTCTCGAGGGTGCGGTCGATGCGGCCGTCGTTGTAGAACATGACATCGACGTTCTGGATGACGCCGGAGAGTCCATCGAGATCGGAGTTGATCTTGTAGGCGGGATGGAACAGGCCGTGCCACCGCACGAAAGGCAGTTGCTGCCGCCGACATCCAGACCGGCGGGCTCGCTCCACACCAGGAACGTGTTGTGCGGGTAGTACTGAAGCAGGCGTGATCCCGGCCCGTCCGAGTTCTCGGCAATCCAGGCGTCGGTGATCGGTGCGGTGAGCTGGATGAAGCGGAAATCCGCGCGGTCGGGTTGGCCCGCAACTGGGCGGGGAGATCGGGTTCGCCCTCCTCGACGGGGTCGAACTGTAGCCCATGACGCGGACCGTTCCGGCGTCGGGGACGGACGTGAACTTGACGCCTGTTGGCGAGCGTCTCGAGTTGGACATCGTTGACCCTCAGCCAACGAAAGCTACCGTAGTCGACGTCGGTGGCCGGGGACATGCCGAGCCGGTCCAGAGCCGGTGCGTTCTCGGCATCGATCCGGATGGCGGTCATCCTGGAATCGCCGGCCACGCGCTGACCGACGCGCCGAGAAAAATCAACAGAGTGACAGCGAGCATCATCACGCCAGGTCCTCTTCGCATTCAAACCTCCCAGTGATTAAATGGTTGTCCGAGCGGTCTCGATCGGGCCGAATTTTGATCGCCATACCATATCAGCGAAAGCTGATCACACGTCTCAATGCGAGTCGGCGATCAGAAAACAACGATGAGATCGATCCTCGATCAGTCACGGGCTCGTCTCCGACCACGCGGGGTGTCGCCCGACTCGAAGCCGTCGGAAAAGAGCGAGCCCTCGATGACGATGTCGTCGATGTACCAGCCGTCGTAGTTGGTGTTGGAGTCCGACGTGTAGCGGAACCGGACCCGGGCGTCGCCGGCGCCGTCGAGGCCCGGCAGCGGGATCTCCACCCGCGACCAGGAGGTCTGGGTGCCGGTGTAGGTCGCCACCTCGTGCCACGACGCTCCGCCGTCGGAGGACCACTCGACGCGGCCATAGTCGTAATTGCTCTCGATGGCGTAGCGGTGCCAGAACGCCAGCTCGACGCCGGTGCTGCCGCGAAAATCGAGAGGCGGAGCCTCGAGCGAGATGTTTGCGTTGTCGGGAGAGTCGCCGCCGGGACTCTCGTGCCAGGAGCTCACCGGGCTGTGCGACTGGTTGGTGACGATGGCCCAAGGCGGATCCGCCGTCCAACCGATGTTGCCGGACTCGACATCGTCGACGAGCGCCGTCGCGAACGGATCGAGGGCGAAGTCCTGAGATTCGTCGTGTTGCCCTGGACGGCGACGACGCCGGTCACAGAAGCACCGTAGTGCCCCGGCGCGCTTCGCGTCGACATCGTAGGTCCCGTCGGGAAGCATGCAGATCGTAGCTGCCGGTGGCCGGCGCCGCGGCGGTCGGAGAACGGTCCGGCGGTGACGGTCGCTTCGATCGGCAGCCCGGTCACCGAATCGGTCACCGAACCGGCGATGTGGGCGGCGGTCGCTCGGATCGAGCATCCAGACGAAGGCGGCACGCACCGTGCCCCAGTAACCCGGCGCTGTCCTGGCCGCGGAGTAGACGGTGTGACGGCCGTCGGCCAGGCCGGACCGAACCGAACGAGGCGGTCACCGCTCTCGATGGAGCTGTCGAACGCACCGTCCGCCGCGGTCATGGGGATGGCGCACCGCCCCTGCCTGCCACGGCGGCACATCGACGTAGATCTCGGCTGCGGCGATGGACTTCGACCGAGACCGGCGGCGAGGTCTCGCCGGGTCCGAAACGCGTGTCGTCCATCGATGGCGGTGACCGTCGACCGTCTCGCCCGGGTTCGGCGCGCTCGGCAGCGCGGCCGGTCGAGCCACCTCGGGCCCCGACGACTGGGTGTACGGCGCCCGGACCGCCCGCGCGGCGTAGAGCAATGCCTGGAGGTTGTCGGGATAGATGGTGCTTCTCGAAGGCGAGCATCCCTGGAAGAACGTCGGTGCCGAGCTCGAAGGTGAACGCGGGCATCCCGATCCGTCCGTACCCGAAGTCTTTGGTCGTGCTCTCGTAGCCGCCGTAGCGGCCGCCGAGGTAGGCGTAGTACGACGGTGAAGTAGCGTGAACTTCCGCCCTAGCCGGTGGATCTGCGCGTCATTTGGCGACGGCGGGGCCTGAAACACGAAGGCCGTCAGCACGTCGTCGCCGGTAGCTGTGAACATCGACGAAGATCCCGGTGGCGTTGTCGGGGGCAGGGCGTCGTCGAGGTCGTCCGGCCGCCAGTCGGGGAAGTTGGCGATCACCCAGTTCTGCATCGCCTGGGTTTCGGGTTCAGACGCGGCGTACGGGCCGGCGGTAGGTTTCGCCGCACGGGAGTTCGGCGTCGCGGCTGCCCAGTCGAAGTCGCAAGTTCCGATTGAGGTCGGCGCCTCGGTCGCTGGAGGTCGGGCTGCAGTAGTTCTCGTTGGTGTTCTTGCGCCACGAGGACGTCCGGTTTCCGCCTTCTTGCGGCCGTCGGGATTGGTCTACGAGCAGCAGGTGGATCTCGTGGTGATCGAGCAGCCAGGTCACGTCCGGGTCGAGGCCGTAGTTGGCCGAGCAGGTGCTCGGCGAAGCGGGTGACGGTTTCCGCGGTGACGTAGCTCTCGGGCGTGGATGGCGCCCATCACCCAGAGGCTCGGGTTTGTCGGCCGACGGGATGCCGTTGGTCGTGTTCGTCAGCCGCAGAACCATGAGATCGTAGCCGGCGTGCCCGCCGGGCTCGGTCTTCTCCCACGAGTCGCCGATATCGATCCACTCGGCGAGATCCGGATAGGCCGCCGCCAACGCGGCACCGGCGGCCAGGGTCTCCTCCACCGTCCGATAGCAGGGATAGCCCGGGATGCCCTCGGTCTGGTTCTTCAGTCGGTCAAAAGGCCGGTTGTACTTCTCGGTCAGCTTCTCGTCGACCTCGTAGCGGAAGCCGAAATCGCGGAGCACCTGCTCGCCCTCGGCAGTGACCGCCGCATCGACGATCCCTTTGTTCGGGTCAAAGCCCCAAACATCGATGAACTCATCGAGCAGCGTTACTTCGCTGCTGTCTGAAACCTCGATATGTACGACCGAGAATTCAGGCGTGATTGCCTCTGAGTCGGCCAGCAAGCCGCTCTTCCGCCGCAACCGTCAGCGGCGACGCAGCAACGAGCGAACACAGGACCACAACCGAAACACCGAACCTCAGAATTGTCGTGCGCATGGGATCTCCTTCGAGCCTGGCCGAGAAATGGTATCAGACGGCGCGGATCCGGTGCAGTGATTCGTGATCGATCCCCTTCCGATCCCAATCCCGTTCCCGATCCCGTTCCCGTTCCCGGTCCCGTTCCCGATGCAGCGGCAGCGAGCAGGGACAGCGGCGGGGACAGCGTCCGCGGCAGCGACCGCGACAGCGTCCGGGGCAGCGACAGCGGCAGGGCACCGCGTTCGGGCACGTCACCGACGACAGCCAGGATGGCTGTCGCTACACAATCAAGAACGGCCACTGTGTAGCGACAGGCTTCCAGCCTGCCGGGGGCAGCGTCCGCGGCAGCGTCCGGGGCAGCGACAGCGGCAGCGTCCGGGGCAGCGACAGCGGCAGGACACCGCGTTCGGGCACGTCACCGACGACAGCCAGGATGGCTGTCGCTACACAATCAAGAACGGCCACTGTGTAGCGACAGGCTTCCAGCCTGTCGGGGGCAGCGCCGGCGGCAGCGACAGCGGCGGGGAGAGCGGCAGCGATCAGGAGGCCGGGGCCGCCACCAACGACAGCGAACAGCATCCCGCTTCCGAGCACGTGGACCTCTGGCGCTCACCGGGGCGTGCCGGGTTCGACGTCGTGCCGCCGACGCCCATCCGGCCCAGCGTCGCTTAGAAAGGAGGCGGGCTCGGTGCCTGGCTCTCTTTTCGTCGCGAAAAGGTGCCTGGCACCGCTCCCATCGCATTTCCCGATGGGCGGGCGTAGGCACCGCTCCCATCTCATTTCCCGATGGGCGGGCGTATTGACATTTCGGACAACGACGTCCTAATATCCGACGCGATGCTGTCGCGCAGTGCCGAGTACGCGGTCCGAGCCCTTTCTCTTCTCGCCCTCCGTGCGGGGGACGGTGCGCTCCATTCCGCCGAAATCGCCGATGAGCTCGATCTGCCGCCGCAGTTTCTGAGCAAGATCCTCCGCCGGTTGAAGGCCACCGACCTCGTGACGTCGCAGCGCGGCCGCGCGGGGGGTTTCCGGCTCAACCGGTCGGCCGACGAGATCTCGCTGCTCGCGGTGGTGCAACCGTTCCAGGACGGACAGGCCGGGGTCGAATGCCTCCTCGGTCAGGCGAACTGCAGCGACAGCCATGCCTGTCCGCTCCACGACCGGCTGACCGGGATCCGGCAGTCGTTCCACGATTTACTGGCGGGAACGAGCCTGGCGGACATCGCCCAGCGCGCTGTTCGCACCGGCGCGACAATCTCAATTTCTACACAAGAACGTGATGCCGATGGATAATGCAGGAAATCACTCGCGATCCTGTTGAGGGGGTATTGATGAGCGTCCAGATCGAAAAGTTCAGTTACGACGACGCGATTGTTCGTCGTTTCACTCTGGTGACCTTTGTCTGGGGTGTCGTCGGGATGCTGGTCGGCCTCATCGTCGCTCTCGAGCTCGCAGCGCCGTTCTTCAACTTCGAGCTGCCCTGGTTGAGTTTCGGCCGGCTCCGGCCGCTCCACACCAACGCCGTGATCTTCGCCTTTGCCGGCAACGCGGTCTTTGCGGGAGTCTACTACTCGATGCAGCGGCTGCTGAAGACGCCGATGTTCTCCAAGGCGCTCAGCAATCTCCACTTCTGGGGATGGCAGCTCATCATCGTCTCGGCGGCGGTGACGCTGCCCCTCGGGATCACCCAGGGCAAGGAGTACGCCGAGCTCCAGTGGCCCATCGACATCGCCATCGCCCTGGTGTGGATCATCTTCGCCGTCAACTTCTTCGGCACCATCGCCAAGCGGCGCGAGCGCCACCTCTATGTCGCGATCTGGTTCTACATCGCCACCATCGTCACCATCACGGTTCTCCACGTCTTCAACAACCTCGTGGTTCCGGCCGGGTTGTGGCGGTCGTACCCGATCTACGCCGGGGTGCAGGACGCCTTCATGCAGTGGTGGTACGGCCACAACGCGGTCGGCTTCCTGCTGACGACGCCGTTCCTCGGGATCATGTACTACTTCCTGCCCAAGGCGGCCAACCGTCCGGTCTTCTCCTACCGGCTGTCCATCATCCACTTCTGGACCCTCGTCTTCATCTACATCTGGGCCGGGCCCCACCACCTCCACTACACCGCTCTCCCGGCCTGGGCCTCGACCCTCGGGATGCTCTTCTCGGTCATGCTCTGGATGCCGTCCTGGGGCGGCATGCTCAACGGGCTGCTGACCCTGCGCGGCGCGTGGCACAAGGTCGCCTCGGACACGGTGCTCAAGTTCTTCGTCGTGGCGATCACCTTCTACGGCATGTCCACCTTCGAGGGTCCGCTGCTCTCGGTCAAGGCGGTCAACATGCTCTCGCACTACACCGACTGGACCATCGCCCACGTCCACGCCGGCGCCCTCGGTTGGGTCGGTTTCCTCGTCTTCGGGATGATCTACTGGCTGCTGCCGCGGCTCTACCAGACCGAGCTGTGGTCGTGGAAGCTCGCCGAAGCCCACTTCTGGCTCGGCACCATCGGCATCCTGCTCTACATCGTCGCCATCTATGCCGCCGGGCTGACCCAGGGGCTCATGTGGCTCGCCTTCGACGAGGAGGGCTACCTCAAGTACGCCGATTTTGTGGAGACGACCCTGCGGCTCATCCCCATGTACTGGGTCCGGGTCATCGGCGGCACCGCCTACCTCGCCGGCGCGGTTCTGCTGGGCGTCAACATGCTCATGACATGGCGCAGCCGGCCGCGGCCCCTCCAGGTCTTTGTCCACGAAGCGCCGGCGTTGTCGAAAGGCTATGTCGATCACCCGGAACCGGTGTCGCCGCTCGTGACCTCGGGGACCCACGTCGCCAACACCGCCTACGTCCTCGAGCGGTTCTTCCGCACCACCTGGCACCGCAAGTGGGAGCGGTTGCCGGTCAAGCTCACCCTGATGGTGACGGTGGCGGTGATCGTCGCCTCGCTCTTCGAGATCATTCCGACCTTCCTCATCAGATCGAACGTCCCCACCATCGCTACGGTGACGCCCTACACCCCGCTCGAGCTCGCCGGGCGCGACATCTATCTGGCCGAGGGCTGCTACAACTGCCACTCGCAGATGATCCGTCCGCTGCGCGCCGAAACCGAGCGTTACGGCGAGTACTCCAAGGCCGGCGAGTTCGTCTATGACCACCCGTTCCAGTGGGGCTCGCGGCGCATCGGACCCGATCTCCACCGGATCGGCAACAAGTACCCCGATCTGTGGCACGTCCGCCACATGGACGATCCCCGCGCCATCACCCCGGGCTCCATCATGCCGGCCTATCCGTGGATGCTGAGCAAACCTCTCGATTTCGCGAGCATCCCGGTCGTCATGCGGGCCCACCAGATCCTCGGCGTGCCCTACACCGACGACGAGATTTCCGGCGGGATCGCCGCGGCCACCGAACAAGCCGCGGCCATCGCCGCCGAGGTGGTCGTCCAGGGCGGTCCCGAGAACCTCGAGGACAAGCAGATCGTCGCCCTCGTCGCCTATCTGCAACGACTCGGCACCGACATCACCAAGGTCGAGGCGGTGGCGGTGGAGGAGGAGACCGGCGAGGCCATCGTCGAGGTCGCGAAAGAGATCACGGTGGAAACCGCCGGCGAGGAGGGTGCGTCGTGAAGCTCTCCGACATCATGAGCGCGGCCGGATTGACGTCGTGGGCCGAGATCGGCCTCATCATCAGCTTCGTCACCTTTGCCGCCATCGTCGCCTATGTCTTCCTCGTTCGCAGCAGAGACTCCTACGAAGAAGATCGGAATCTGCCCCTTGACGACGATGATGGGTGCCAGGTCAGACGATTCCGACGATTGGCAGAAGAACAACCCAGCATCACCGCCGCATTCGGCGGTACATCGTCGGAATCGTCTGACCTGGCACCCCCGGAGACCTCCAAATGAACGACACCGACCACACCGCGACTGCCCCACCCGAAGACCATCTCCTCGAGCACTCCTACGACGGCATTCAGGAGTACGACAACCCCCTGCCCCGCTGGTGGCTGGCGATCTTCTGGGCGACCATCATCTTCACGCCGCTCTATATTCTCTTCTTCCACTTCGGCCCCGGCATGCTCGAGATCGATCGCTACGACCGGGCGATGATGCTCGCCGCCGAGCAGCAGATGGCGGAGATCCTCGCCATGGGCGAGATCAGCGAGAGCACCCTGGTCGGTCTCATGGACGATGAGAGCATGATGAACGGCGGCAAGAAGGTCTTCATCGCCAAGTGCGCGACCTGTCACGGGATCTTCGGCGAGGGCGGAATCGGCCCCAACCTGGCCGATGACCACTGGCTCCACGGCGCTCAGCTGATGGATGTCTACCGAACCGTCCGCGAAGGCGTCCCATCCAAGGGAATGCTCGCGTGGGAGCGTCTGCTCCGGCCGGCCGAACTTCTCGCGGTGAGCGCCCACGTCGGCGGTCTTCTCGGCAGCGACCCTCCCAACGCCAAGGCGCCGCAGGGCGACCGGGTCGAGCGGCTGGCGCCCGAACCCGCCGGCCGGGGTGAGGAAGCTGCCGCCGACGATGAGGCGCCGGTGGAGGGCGAGACTGTCGAGGAAGGAGCGTGAAGGTGCCGGGTACGGAGTTACGGAGTTGCCTCGATCGCACCGCCAGTATTGGCGTTACTGACGGCAACTCCGTAACTCCGTACCTGGCACCTACCGAGGTCGTCGAATGACACCCACGACGTCAAACGCTCCCGAGGCCCAGGAGCAGATCCTCTCGACCATGAACCGTGACGGCAGCCGCCGTCGGATTCGGCCCAAGCTCTCAAGGGGTCGGTACTACCGCGGCCGTTTCCTGACCGCGTGGGGGCTCATTCTCAGCTTCTGTCTCATCCCGATCCTCAGAATCAACGGGAAGCCGTTGATGCTCTTCGATATCACCCGGCGTGAGTTCACCCTCTTCGGCGCCACCTTCCTGCCCACCGACAGCTTCCTGCTGATGCTGCTGCTGTTCAGCATCTTTGTCGGGATCTTTCTCGTGACCGCCGTCTGGGGTCGCGTGTGGTGCGGCTGGGGCTGCCCGCAGACGGTCTACATGGAGTTCATCTATCGCCCCCTCGAGGTCTTTATCGAAGGCGGCCGGAACCGGCAGATCAAGACCGACAGGACGGGACTCTCCGGCCGGCGGTTGATCAAACACCTGGCCTTCTTCGTCGTCTCTGCGTTTCTGGCCAACACCTTTCTCGCCTACTTCGTCGGCTGGGATCGACTGCTGGGCTGGATGACGAGCTCACCCGCCGAGCACCCTGCCGCATTCTTCGTCATGCTCGGAACCACGGTGCTCATGTTCGGCGATTTCGGCTGGTTCCGCGAGCAGACCTGCATCCTCGCGTGCCCCTACGGTCGCTTCCAGTCGGCTCTGCTCGACCGGCAGTCGCTCGTCGTCGGCTACGACGCGGCACGCGGGGAGCCCCGCCTCCCTTGGCGCAAGAAGGAAGAGCGGACCGGCGGCGACTGCATCGACTGCGGTCTCTGCGTGACCACCTGCCCGACCGGCATCGACATCCGCGACGGCGCTCTGCAGATGGAGTGCATCGCGTGCACCCAGTGCATCGACGCCTGCGACGAGGTGATGGAAAAAATCGGCAAACCTCGCGGTCTCGTCCGCTACACCTCGCAGGCCGAGCTCGAGACCGGGAGGAAGAAGTTCATCCGGCCGCGACTCGTCGTCTATTCGGCGCTGCTGCTGATCATGTTCAGCGCCCTCGGTTTTTCCCTCGTCGGGAAGTCCACAGCCGACGTCACCATCCTGCGCGGTCTCGGCGCGCCGTTCTCGGTGCTTCCCTCGGGAGACGTGTCGAACCAGATCCGGATCAAGATCGCCAACCGATCGGGCGAAGAACGGAGCTACGCATTCGAACTTCTCGATGCCGACCGACTCACCCTCGTCGCGCCGGAGAACCCGCTGGTCGTGGCCGGCGGCGGTTCCCAGATGACCGCGGCGTTCATCACCACCCGACCGGAGAACTTCTCGGCCGGTGAGCTCGAGATCACACTGAGGATCAGCGACGGCGTCGACTTCGAGGAGACCCGCACCTACCGGCTGCTGGGACCGGCAGGACAATGAAGGTGCCAGGTCAAACAAAGTTAACAATTCCGCCTTCGGCGAGATTGTTAACTTTGTTTGACCTGGCACCTCTGGAGGACCGATGAAACCTGGGACTCTCTGGCCCTTCGTCATCGCCGGCGCCCTTGGGTTGCACGTCGTCGGATCACTGGTGATGGTCTACTTCGCGACGTCGAACGACTCCTACGCCGTCGAGCCGAACTACTACGAGAAGGCGCTCGCCTGGGATGACACACGCGCCCAGGATCGGCGCAACGGCGAACTCGGGTGGCGGCTTGAGTTCACCGTCGAGCCGGCCGCTGCCGGGGCAGATCCGATCCTCCGGGCGACCCTCGTCGACGCCGACGGAGCGCCTGTGAGCGGCGCCGAGGTCGCGGTCGAGGCATTCTCCAACGTCCGGCGGGACGATGTTCTCACCGCCGACCTCGCTACCACGGAGTCGGGTTACGCGACGACCATGCCCATGCGAAGGAACGGCCTGTGGGAGTTTCGCTTCACGGTGACGCGGGGCGAGGAGTTGTTCACGTACCGCGACACGCGGCACGTGTGGGCGCACCTGGATGCACGTGAAGGTGCCAGGTCAAACAAAGTTAACAATTACGCCGTCGGCGAGATTGTTAACTTTGTTTGACCTGGCACCTACTCTCGCTTCGATGAGCACCCTGGTCGCCGGTGTCTTCGTCGCCTCGCTCCTCGGCAGCCTCCACTGCGTCGGGATGTGCGGTGGTTTTGTCGCGTTCTACTCCGGAACGGACGGCTCGGGAGGGTCGAGACGGCTGCTGAGCCACGCCGCGTACTCGGCCGGCCGGCTGGCGGCCTACTCGATCCTCGGCCTCGCGGCCGGCGCCATTGGCGCCGCCCTCGATCTTGCCGGCTCGCTCGCCGGGGTGCAGCGGGTCGCCGCGGTCGTAGCCGGGGTGGTGATGGTCACGTGGGGCGTCTTCGCCCTGCTCCAGATCGGCGGGGTCAAGGTCTTCAAGCACGGCTCGGGTTCGGCGGTCTCGACAGTGGCTGCGCCGCGGCATCTCCTGGTCGGGCACCGCCCGCCGGTGGTCCAGGCGGCGGCGGTCGGTCTGCTCTCCGGCGTCCTGCCCTGCGGCTGGCTCTGGGCCTTTGTCGTCACCGCCGCCGGCACCGGCTCGGCGCTCGGCGGCGTCGCGGTCATGGCGGCCTTTTGGGCCGGCACGGTGCCGGTGCTTCTCGCCCTCGGGCTCGGCGCCCAGGTGCTCAGCGTGCCCCTGCGGCGCCACATCCCGGCGGTCACCGCGGTGATCCTCGTCGCCCTCGGGCTCTACGCCATCATCGGCAGACCGACCACGGCGCTCGCCGCCATCCAGAAGCACCAGCAAACCGCCGAGGGCAGCGTTCCCTCGGCCGACGATCCACCGCCCTGCTGCGGGAGGAATAGAGCCGCCAAGGTCGCAAAGATCGCCGAACAGCACGATCGAAACGGCGGGAGGGGAACCTGAGAGGACTCCGCTCCCGCCGTTTGATGCGATCGTCGCTGCGCGCACTGCGTCTCTGCGGCGCAGACGCAAGACGAGCCCTGTGGGTTACTCGATGGAGAAGCTCTGCAGCTCGACCGGCACGACCGTGAAGGTGAAGTTCGGTCCGAAGCGACCGAACGACGACGAGTCTCCGGTCGGAAAGACGAAACCGAGGTCGGCGCCTGCCGGGAACACCGAGTGGACCCAAACGTGACATTCGGGGCGGTGGTCAAGCTCGACGCCGACGAGATGTACTGGTCATTGTCGGTGGGGGTGTACGGCACCCCGACGGTGTAGGCCTCACCAGGACTCAAGGTCACCGGCGTGATGGCCGTCGTAGATCCAGTCGCCGATGACGGTTCCGGTCGCCGGATCCACCGTGACCGAGCGTGAGCAGGGTCTGAGCACGAGTCCCAGATCCCAACCTGGTGGGTGGAGGTCAGACCGGGAAAACCAGCCGCCGTGTCCTCGTTCCAGACACCGAGCATGGCGACCTCGATGGGGAGGCTCAGTTCACCTCGAACCGGAATCCGATCACGTCCCCGGTCGCACTGCCCGCAGTAGCTGCTGAACTGGCTCCCGCCGGTGAATCCCGTCACGGCCTGACCCATGGCTACCGGCGCAACCGCCATCAGAATCACGACACAAAAAATTGTGCGACGCATCTCCACCTCCTTGAAACGAAATGAATCTACTCCGGTCATTACTAATTGCGATAGATCCCTCTGTCAAGAAAAACCGGTCAATATTGCGTCGCATTGGCGTTTCAAGCTTGTCTCCGGATTCGCATCAACCCCGAGCGACTATCAAAAATCACACCCGAACATTGGGCCCCTGGGGTTCGTCGAACCAACGGCATGGTGATGCTCCTTTTCGGCGGAGACTTGAATCGGATGATCGGAAGCTTCGCTTGAACCGGCTTTGCGGGCCTCCTTCGCGCAGTCTCTTGCTGAGACGGGATCCACAGTGCGCTCGAATGCTCAGGATCGACGCACGAGCCGTGCGGCGGCCTGCGGTGAATCCCCTCTCGTGCATGAGATGATGCCGCGATGATCTCGTGTGATCACTGCGGACTGCCGGTACCGGCGGGGTTGATCGACGCCGACGCCGAGCACCAGTTCTGCTGCTCCGGATGCCGGGTGGCCTACGACGTCATCCACGGCGCCGGGCTCGAGGGCTACTACGACCTCAAGGACCGGATCGACGCCCCGGAAACCGCGGCCCGGGGCCGGGGCACGGCCTACGAGGAGTTCGACGACCCCGCATTCGCCGAGCTCTACTGCCGTCGACGGCGGGACGGGATGACCACCGTCGAGCTCTATCTCGAAGGAGTCCACTGCGCAGCCTGCGTCTGGTTGGTGGAGAAGGTCCCCCTCGTCGTCCCGGGTGTCGCCGAGTGCCGTCTCGATGTCGGCCGCTCGCTGGCCACGGTCGTCTGGGATTCCGACCAGACGCCGTTGAGCTCCATCGCCCGCTTCCTCGACTCCATCGGCTACCCGCCGCACCCCTTCCACGGCGTCGAGGCCCGCGACATGGAGCGGCGCGAGGACCGCGCACTGCTCATCCGCATCGCCGTCGCCGGCGCCATCGCCGGGAACGTCATGCTGCTCGCCTTCGCGCTCTACGGCGGCTATTTCCACGGCATCTCCCCGACCTTCAGATCGCTCTTCCGATGGGTCAGCCTCGGCCTGACCCTGCCATCGGTCCTGTGGTGCGCCCAGGTTTTCTACCGCGGCGCATGGGGCGCGCTGAAGACCCGCACCCTGCACATGGATGTCCCGATCTCCATCGGCGTCGTCACCGCGTTCGGCTGGGGGGCGCTCAACACCATCCGCGGCAACGGCGAGGTCTACTTCGACTCGGTCGCGGTCCTCATCTTCTTTCTCCTGGTCGGGCGCTGGGTGCAACGGCGGCAGCAGCGCCGCGCCGCCCGCGCCACCGAACTCCTCTTCTCGCTGGCTCCTTCTTCCGCTCGCGTCGTCGAGGGCGGCAGGATCCGCGAGGTGCCGGCGGCGGCGCTCCAACCGGGGATGGTGGTGGAGCTCCGGGCCGGAGATTCGGCACCGGCCGACGGCGTCGTTCTCATCGGCGAGTCGACCATGGATCTGTCGTTGCTCACCGGCGAGTCGCGACCCGTCGACGTCGCGGCCGGCGATCCCGTCCACGCCGGCACCACGAGCCTCTCGGGCCGGCTCGAAATCGAGGTCCGATCGGCCGGCGCCGACACCCGACTCGGCCGAATCCTCCGCCTCGTCGAGGAGGGAGCGCAACGCCGAGCGCCGGTGGTGCTCCTCGCCGACCGGATCTCGGGCTGGTTCGTGCTCGCCGTGCTCGGCCTCGCCCTCGTCACGGTCGCGATCTGGCTGCCCACCGATCCCGGGCAGGCGGTCGAGAATGCGGTCGCCCTGCTCATCGTCAGCTGCCCGTGCGCCCTCGGTCTCGCCACCCCCCTGGCGGTCAGCGCCGCGGTGGGTCACGCCGCCCGCACCGGCATCCTCATCAAGGGGGGCGACGCCCTCGAGAGCCTCGCCCGGCCGGCGCGGATGATCCTCGACAAGACCGGAACCCTCACCGAAGGCCGCCTGGCCGTTGTCCGATGGCACGGCGCCGAGGCCGTGCGTCGGGTCGCCGCAGCCGCCGAGGCCCACTCGACCCACCCCGTCGCCGTCGCCCTCGCTGATGGCGTGGACACCACCGGCGTTCCGGTCCCGACCGATGTCGAACAGCACCCGGGCCGAGGTCTCACCGCGCGGGTCGAAGGAAGCGATCTCCTGGTCGGCTCTCCAACCTTCGCCGAGGAGCGCATCGGAGGGTTCTCCGACGCGCACGCCGCGGAGATCCGGACCGCCATCGACGAGGGACTCACCCCCATCGTGGTCGCCCTCGATGGCGAGATCGAAGCGGTGGCGGCGCTCGGCGATTCCATCCGACCGGACACCGCAGACGCCCTGCACGCCATCGGGGCACGAGGTTGGCGAATCGAGGTTCTCTCGGGCGATCATCCGGGCACCGTCCGGGCGCTGCTCCAGCGGCTTGGCCTCGACCCGTCGTCGGGCCGCGGCGGCGCCGTCCCGGAAGACAAGATCGAGCGGGTTCGCCAGGCCGCGGAACAGGGTCCGGTAGTGATGGTGGGAGACGGCGTCAACGACGCCGCGGCGCTGGCCGCCGCCACCGTCGGGGTCGGCGTCCACGGCGGGGCCGAAGCGGCCCTGGCCGCAGCCGATGTCTATCTCGGCGAACCCGGCCTCACCCCCCTGGTCCGGCTCCTCGACGGATCGACACGAACCCTCGGCGTGATCCGCCGCAATCTGGTCTTTTCGCTGGGCTACAACGCGGTGGCGGTCACCCTGGCCATGCTCGGGCTCATGCACCCCCTCATCGCCGCGATTCTCATGCCGGCGAGCTCGATCACGGTCGTCGTGAGCTCTTATCGGGCGAAAACGTTCAGCTAATTCTCAATTTTAAATTCTGAATTCTTAATTATTTAACTTCTGCAACCCCGCCGGTCCTCGAGAATCCGCGATGGCAATTGAGAATTAATAAATTCAAAATTCATAATTGACTGATGTCCGTCGTCTACATCGCCCTGCCCGTCGCCCTGCTTCTCGCGATTGCCGGCGTGGTCGCCTTTATCTGGGCTACGAAGAGCGGTCAGATGGATGACCTGGAGACTCCCGGACAGCGAGTGCTCTTCGACGACGACCCGATATCTACCCCCGACGATTCCGCCGAGAGCACCGAAAAGCCACCACCCTGAGTTCGCCTTCGTATCTGTGTACCTTGGTGGTGGCGACTTGCGATGGCCATCTGCGTGATCTGCTGGCAACCCTGCGATGTTGCGATGGCTTTATTTTCTGCGCCTTTGCGTCTCTGCGTCTCTGCGTTGATTTGCGATGATCCGATCCGGCATCCAACCGCATGTAACCAACCCGCGCCCCACCGCCAACATACGTCCGTATGAAGAACTCAACGTTTTCATCCGTGGCGTCTGGTTTCCGGATTGTCAAACTCGTTGCCCCGAACGGGTTTGCAGACCCGCGGATGTCTCCCGCCACCTTCAAACGAGCCGTCTTCGGCCGTTTCTTTCCACCTTGCCCACCAACTCACACACCCTGAACACTCTCCTCCCCCTGACGCCGACTCGGTAACCGGAACCGGGTCGGCTCCCACCTGCCCTTCCTGGGCTCAGAGGATCAACATCGCGTCGCCGTAGGAGAAAAAGCGGTACTCGGAGGCGATCGCTTCCCGGTAGGCGTTGAGAGCCCGGTCGCGACCCGCGAATGCGCTGACGAGCATGAGCAGGGTGGACTTCGGCAGGTGGAAGTTGGTCAGCATCGCGCCGACGCCCCGAAACCGGTATCCGGGCGTGATGAAGATCTCGGTCCACCCCTCTCCGGGTTCGATCCGACCGTTCCCCGCCGCCAACGCTCCCTCGAGAGCGCGTACGGAGGTCGTGCCGACGCAGACAACCCGCCGACCGGCGGCGACGGCCTCGTTCACGACCCGCGCCGTGTCCTCCGAGAAGCAGTACCACTCGCTGTGCATTCGGTGGTCGGCCACGCGCTCGGCCGTGACCGGGCGAAAGGTCCCGAGCCCGACGTGCAGGGTCACGAATGCCCGCTCGACGCCCCGGTCCCCGATCTCGTCGAGCAGTTCCCGGGTGAAGTGGAGACCGGCGGTCGGCGCCGCCACCGCGCCCGGGGTCGCAGCATAGACCGTCTGATAGGTCTCGCGATCCTCGGCCGTCGGCCCGTGCGGGCGGCTGATGTAGGGCGGCAGCGGCATCTCACCGAGGCGGTCGAGCCGCTCGAGTTCGAGGCGCGGCTCGAATACCACGGCCCACCTGCCCTCGTCGCGCCGTTCGACGGGGATGACCTCCCCTCCGTCGCTCAGCATCAACCGCTCGCCGACCCGGACCCGCGAGCCGGGCCGGAGCAGACACTCCCATGCCCCGCCGTCGAGCTCCCGCAGGAGCAGCACCTCGAAACGGCGGCCGGTCGGTCGCCGGGCGAAGAGCCGCGCCGGGATCACCCGCGTGTCGTTCAGAAGGAGAAGATCGCCGGGGTCCAAGAGCCCGGGGAGGTCGGTCACCCGCCGGTGGTCGACCGCCTCCGCGGATCTGTCGAGGAGCAGGAGTCTCGAAGCGCCGCGCGGCGCCGGTTCCTGCGCGATGAGCTCTGCCGGCAGGTCGAAGTCAAAGTCGTCGGTTCGCACCGGCGCATTCTACGGCACAATAGTGACGAGGACCCTGTGGATCGTCAGAGATTCGGACGTCGAGGGGAGTGGGCGGCGTTGCTCCTCCTCCTGCTCAAGGGCTACCGGCTCCGCGACCGGAACTGGCGGGGCGCCGGCGGCGAGCTCGACCTGGTTGTCGAGAAACGGCGCGAGATCGTCTTTGTCGAGGTCAAGGCGAGATCGAGCGATTACCTCGGGGGCGCCATCGGCGCCGTCGACACACACAAGAAACGCATCCTGACACGGGTGTCATCGGCCTATCTCTCGCGCCACGATCTCTGGGATCGACCTTGTCGCTTCGACATCGTCACCATCGAGAGGAAGCGCGAGTTTCCGTTTTGGAGGATCCGGCACTATCGGAACGCATTCAGTCCCGACCTCGGCCGGCAAGTCTGACTATTTCTTGAACCACCTCTTGCGGGTGACCGTTTGCGGTTCATCCTGGCTGCCGAACCGGCCGACGTGGCCGCTCGGATCGCGCGCTACGACAAAGAACTCGACGCTCTTGTTGCCGTGCAGCTCGGGCGCCACCACGAAGTGGTAGAGCCCGTCCCCGGACTTCTCCAGCGGGATCTGGAGATACCCGTCATCGGACTCGTTGCGCGCGTGGACGACGACCCGTTCGACGCGGTGATCGTCGGTCACCCTCAGCGGCACGGTGACGGTCTCGTTTTTCTTGAAACCGAGTTCCACCGCGGCGACCAACTCGACGACCGGTGTACCCGCATCGATCTCGGCAAGCCGCTCGCGGAGGGCCGACCTGGCGCGATCGACCTCGTCCTGCAAGCGGGGATCGGGGGGCATCCGGTCGAGGATCGCGAGACCCGCTTCCGGGTCGCCGGCATCGCCCCTGGCGAGGGCGCTGCCGATCATGGACTCCTGCCGCCGGGTGAGATCGATCTGCTCGTTGCACCAGGCGATCCGCGCCGCCGCACCCGGGCGCTCCGGCCAGGCCTGCTGGAGACTCTCGAGGATGGCAACGGCGTTGGCGAACTCGTTCCCGGCGATCAACGCCTCGGCCCGAGACTCCAGCGCCGCGGCTGACTGTTCCCTCAGTTCCGGAGCGCCGGAGTAGTCCGGCAGCATTTCTTGCAGACGACCCGCCTTTTCGACGGCTTCGAGAGAGTCGCCACGCTTGTGTGCGTCCCACATTTCGGTGTGGAGACCCAGCACCTGGCGACCACGCCTGAGATCCTCGCCGAGACCGTCGATCTCCGAAATCTCGCTGCGAGGCATGCCGCTCAACCCGGCGACGCCGCGCCGCACCAACTTGATGCTCCCATGGTGGAGGCCGGTCCGGAGGTCTTCCATGGCCTTCCCCCGATCCGATGCCTCGGCCACCGCCAAGACCAGGCTGTCGTAAAGCGCAGACTCGTCGGAACTGAAGGAGACTCCCGCCCCGTCTTCGAGGGCGTTGAGCGCCTCCGACGCCCCGGCCAGATCGCCCGATTCAACGAGCCCCTGGATCGCGAGCAGATCGTCGAAGAGATTGTCGTCCGGCGGAGGTGGGACCAGGGTGTCCGCAGATTCGCGGGCCTCGAGCTGGATCGCCGCCGCGGTGATGGGACCTTCATCGTCACCGATGGACGGCCAGGTAAAGGCGATGATGCTCCCGAGAATGCCCACCACACCGGCGACCACGGCCAACTCGACGCGCGAGACCCGGCGCCCACCGGCGGCCGGTTTCTGCAGCTCCGGCACGGGGACGGCCGGGCCGCCGACCCCTGCGTCGACAACTTCGGGAACCCACACATCGACGGGGATGGGGTTGCGGACATCCGTGTCCTCGTCGAGGTCGGCATCATGGAGGCTCGCGGGCAACTCGGGGTCGTCAAAGAGAACCTCGGGCCATCCGTCCTCATCCAGCGAAGCGATTTCGGTTCCGGAGATCGCCGGCTCGGGTAACGGCCCGGCCGTTGCCCGGGATGCCTTCGCAGGGTCGAAAGCGGGGTCTGTCCTGTTGGGATCGAACGACCCTCCGGGCGACCGAGTCGCAACCGGAGCGGTTGGCGGGACGACGGCGGGCGGATCGGGCAACGCCCGGATCAAGGGATCCCTGAGATCGGAAGGCGAGTCCCCCCTCATCATGGGATTGGGCTCCATGATCCTACCGAGAGTCTCTTCGAGAGGCTCGGGCTCGGGGAGCATCGACCGCACCGCGGCGGGGAGAGTCACGCGAGGGCGGGACCAGCCGTCTCCTTCGATCTCGGCGCCGAGGATGCCGCAGGCGATGACCCCGAATGAAAAGAGATCGGATCTCCACGCCTGATCATTGGGTAACACGTTGCCTGCGACGAGCTCCGGCGCGAGGTGAGGATCGAAGGCCGGTATCGGCACGCCGGCACCCGCGTGCAAAAGGGTCGCGCTGGTGCCGAACCCCAGGACCATCGCACGGTCGTTTGCCGGGGGATTGGTCACATAGATGTTCGACGGTTTGAGGTTGAGGTGAGCCGCTCCGGCCCGGGCCAGATCCTCGATGCAGGAGAGAATGTCGAGAAGTATGTTGATGGCCGAAAAGGGGCTGAGCTCGTCGATGGAGTCGAGGATCTCACCCTCGATGAGCTCCATGACGATGAAGCCGTCGCCCTCCGGGGTGAGACCGTGGTCGGTCAGGACGGGCATCGCATGGATCGGCGTCGACCTCGCGGCCTCCGCCATTTCGAGAAAGAGCTCCCTGACCTTGTCCTCGGCGTTGGGCACCGCGCAACTGACCACCTTGACGGCGACGTCTCGCCCGAGTTTAGGGTCTCCGGCGAGGAAGACTGCGCCCGTCGCCGATGTCGCCAACACGTTCTTGAGCTCGAGCTCTTCGAGGATTTGCCGCGTCTCGATCACCGTTTCCTCACTCTCGCCTGTTCATTTTCGGCGCACAACCGCACCGTCAACGTATTTCAAAGAACGAGGGAAAACCGTGGTGTGGCTCACGCGAATCAAGGAATGACGCCCGTTGACCGCACCGATCGGTGATGCACAACACGCGCCGGGCAGGCGTCTCCGGTTCAATCTCGACGGCTCGACCGGCGCCGATGTGGCGGAAGTCAATTCTGTTGGGTGTCCGCGGGGCTTTTTGCCGGCGATCGGATGACCGGGCTGAACTTCTCCCGAACCCCACCGAGGGAGATGCTCTCGATGAAGTAGTAGTAGTCCTTGCTGGGATCGATGGAGTCATCGACAAAGACATAGTTCTGCGGCTCGTCCGTCGTCCCCGCCCCGGGCAATGGCTCGGCGGTGATCTTCTCGAACGGACCGTCTTCGGCGAGTCCGCGGAAGATGTCGAATCCGAAATTCTCCACCTCGCTCGCGGTGGTCCACTTGAGGGTGTTGACCGGGGGTTCGTCCTCCGGCTGCTCCTGCGCATCGGCCGCCGCGGTCTCGGTCGCCGTCGGTTCGGCCGGATCGTCTTCCGCAGCCGACACAGGCCACGCTCCCAGCAATCCGATGACACAACCGACACCAACGACCAAACACCAGTTCTTCATCTAGTCCCCGCTTTTCCGAGCTGTCAACCCGCTCTGTTCGGACCCGAGCGCGGCACGTTCGACATCTCCCGGTTCCTCGCCGGCCTCGTCGTCCCCGGTGAGATCCAACCCGCCGATCCCGTCGATGCCCAGCTTCTCGTCCCAAACATACACCCGGACACCCGCCAGCAGGTCCTGGTTCTCGAAAACTCCCGGATCCAGCTTCAAGACAAACTCGGTTCCGCGGACCTCGGTCCGGTCCTCGCGCAAGATGGCGCCGTCGGCGGCAACCCAGTCCGCGATGAGATGAGCCGACTCCACCTGAACCGGCATCCCGACGGTCAGCACCAGACCGCCGGCGGTGTCATCAATGGCAAGTTCGAGTTCATGACCCGGCGCGGCAACCGGCACCGCCGGATCGCCGAGCAGATTGTAGGTCTGAACCAGGACATCGCTCTTGAACTCGTGTTTCGCGCGCATCACGGATTCGCCGATGGTGTTGCCGGGAGTCGTGAGTTCCTTCATCAGGATCTCGCCCATGATCGGCGACGGGCTGTTGCGCCACGAGGCGGCGAAAACCGCGATGGCGCCGCGCCCGGGAATCCTCATCAGCTTCTCGCCGATGGAGTCGGCGGTGGGGTGATCGAAGGGGGCCGAGTAGCAGGTCAGGCTGAGCACCACCGGCAACCGGTCGCTGGCGGCAAGGGTGTCGAGATGTTCAAGCGTGAAGAGATCGTGGTTTTTCTTGAGATCCGGCGGCCCGGTGCGCCAGATATAGCGACCGCCGTGGCCGATGAAATGCACCCCGTAGACGCCGCCGTCGAGGCTCTCGACAATGCGCCGGGTATGGTGCTCGTTGGCGGGCTCCGAAGGATGCGGGTAGATCTTGGTGGAGAGATAACCGCGACTGCCGTATTCCTGGGCGATGAAATCACTGCGTTTTTGGAACGCGACGCTCTCGTTGGCGATCAACAGGAGGTTTCGTTTCCATGGCCCCACCGGCGGAGCGGAGGCATAGCGGATGGTCTTGTCGATCACCTGCTCGAGCTCGTGGGCGGTCGCCACCGGCAGCCGACCGATCGCCATGTCCGGGAGCGAATCGCCGTCGTCGAGACAGACAAACCACGTATCGCTCGCCGCGTGTCCCTCGAGGGTCGTATAACTCGACGTCGGTACCAGGTTGCGATGATTGAGATCGGCCCCTTCGGCATAGCGGGTGCTGCTGTTCTTGACGAACCGAGCGGTTTCTCCGGGTCGGTAGGTCCAATCCGCGTAGTTCGCGTCGTCGGCGGAGAGGTTCTTGAAGTCCCAACTCGCGTCCCCCGCGAAGAGGACGAATCGGGGCGCCGGCGCCCGCCAACTCGAATGAGCGTATTGCAGGAAATCCTTGATCGCCCGCGGGTCGAGGACCCCGAAATTGAACTCGTCGTAGATGTCCTGGACATCCACCACCGCGACCGAAAGACCGCGCCCACGGTGAAACTCCGCCAGTCGCCGGGTTGGATCCATGAGAGAGCCGTGCGCGATCATGATGTAGTCGATCTGCTGGTCGTCATCCCTCAGACTTGAGGGATGGTCGAGAATGACGTCGTTCGGCGGAGCGGCGGCGGACGGCTTCAGCACCGCGAATCCACCATCGCCGACCTCGATCTCGGCCGCGAGCGATCCGCTTTCGCTGCGGTACCGCACACCGTCGGGGTGGAAGAGTTCAATCGGGGTTGCGTCGTCCGATTCGACCACCACTTGATACACCGGACCGCCACCCATCGGGAACAGCCTGAGCTGATCATCCCCGACCAGAGGAAGGTGCTCGTACTCCACCTCGATCCAGTTGAGGAGAATCACATCAACGACGAGATCACCGGACTCCGGATAGACTCGTTTCGGAATTCTGACCATGAGTTCATTGCGCCCGTCGTGAATCCGTCCCGCCGGGATCGCCAGTTCGTGGTTGTAGTGGTCCGTGCCATCCCAGGTCGCCCGTTCGACGACATCTCCGTTGAGGAGGATCTCGATCTCGTGGTGGGGCAAAGAGGTGCGCTCGCGGTGTCGCGGTTCCGACCACCCCCGGAGACCCAGCCGCAAATGAACCGAGTTCTCGGTTGCGGTCGTCGCTTCGAAGACCGAACGGAGGTGGGCGCGAATCTGCCCGGCCGGGTTCCCGTCCTCACTGGAGGCCGACCGAATCGACTCGGCAAGATCGTCGGCCGAGGCAGCTGCTTTACCGTGGCTTTTCTCGCCCCGGGCAAATCCCTCGAACACGAGATCCTGCCGTAAGGGTTCCTTGTCCGCCACGGACAGACGTTCCCAATACCAGCTCTCCTCGGGCTCGTCCGGTCTCGCCCTGAACCGCACCATCACCCGATCGGATTCCAGGTGGTGTTTCGCCAGGAACTTCGCCGGATCCTCGATGTCCGCCCTGTCGGCGGCGAGGCTCTCCCCGCGCCGCGGATGCTCATCGTCGAAGGACAGCCGGTAGCAGTTGAACCGCGAATACGGGTCGAGGTACGAATGGCTTCCTCGAAGGACCTCGCCAAGAAAAGTGACCCGATCGCCCGGCCCGAAAACCCCATCACCGCCATCGGAGACCCAGACCGCAACCGGCGAGCCGAAGTTCCGCAACCCGATCGCCGCCGATGGAAGAGGTCCTCCCAGGCCGGATTCCACAAGCCGTTCGAAGCTCACCTCGTAGACCCCGGTGTGCTCGACATAGAACTTGAAGACGGGCGAGGCACTCGCCGCGCGGCCGGTCGAGGTCATCGACACCAGCGCGGTGCAGATCAGCGTCAGGGACAACGGTGCAGTCTTCATAACTTAAGGAGTATACCGATATCCGCCTGACGTTCGTTTCCCTCTCCCGCTCCCGCTTCCGACGAGATGTTCCCATGTTGCAGCGACCCGGCCGGGACAGCGACAGAGGCAGCGTCCGGGGCAGCGACAGCGACCGAAGCCGACCAGGGCACGCGGAAATCCGCGCCCCGGCGGGGTGCCGGGTACGCCATTGTGCCGGAACCGCCATCCGGCGCCCGTCACGCTTCGCACAATGGCGCTACCGGGCTCCCTCGGGAAGCGCGATGAGGTCTGCTGTACCGGCTACGAGGCAGGCCGCCGGCGCGCCATCGGCGTGGTCGCAGCCCTTCCAATCAACCCGCGAGTGACCACGCCGATGGTGCGCCGCTGGGTGCCGGGACGCCAGAGCGTCACGGCACCCAGAAGGCCGGCGATGAGGGCATAGTCCGGAACAAAGGCAGCGGCCGGGACAGGGGCCGTATCCATCGGCGACAGAACCAACCCGCATCGGCACACCACCATCGCCGGCGGGACGCCGGCGCTACAAACATCGCAGCGCCCTTTGTCTCGCCCGGGTTTCACGGACAATGGCTGCGATGGAGCTCAACCCAGCGCAAACCACATCAGCAGCCCGACCACCAGGCCACCCGCGGCCATCCGCGCCGGTGACGGCCGCGGCCTGAAGCCCGCCTCGATCCACGCCACGAGACAGCCGACCCCGACAAACGCCGCCGGCAGCATCTGAATGCGGTACCGCGTCTTGACGTGCAACAGGAGAAAAAGCACCAGGTTGAAGACGAGAAAGAGGACCAACGTCCGCACCCATGGATTCGACCGGCAGCCGCCCAGCACGAGACCCGCCGGCGCCGCTGCCAAGAGCAGCAGGATGGCTGCCAACGTCGTCACCTTCACGACCCTGCTGACCACGGGCCCGACGCCGACGTAGCCGGCCCCCGACTGTCTCTGTGCACCGCCGCCGATGAGCTGGTCGGTGAGGTAACAGCCGGCGTGAAAGAGCCTGAAGTACTGCTTGGACACCTGGTTTTTCAGCACCGTGAACCAGCCGCGGTCCCGGACGAACTCGAGGATCCGCGACTTGAGGATCCGGTCGCGCTCGGCGTAGGTCCCAGCGCTGGCCGCCCAGCTCTGGTACTCGGGCCAGACCACATCGTGGCGGAAGCTCTCCCGACCGATGTCGTTGAGACCCACCCAGATGTTGAATGCAGCCGAGTTGGCGATCATCGGCGAACCCGTTCTCCTCGCGTTGGCGATGACCGTCGGAGCCACCGTCGCGGCCGCCAAACCCAAGACCAGTCCGACCCTGACGATCGCCGGTCCCGGACGTCGCCCCCGGACCATGGTCAACAGAAGCACCGGAACGAACGGCATGAGCAGACTCTTGGCGAGCAGCGCCAGGCCGAGGACGACTCCGGCGACGGCGCACCAGGCGCGGCTCTCACCGCGGACGACCAGCAACCACAGCAACGCACTCAACAGGAAGAGGTGAAGCACCTCCGGCCAGAGATAGTGGCTGAAGGCCGCGAGGGGCGGATAGCCGAGGGTCAGCACGACGACCGCAATCCCGGCGGCGCGCGAGCTGCAGAGACGCCGGGTCAGATCACCGAGAAGAACCGCGGCGCCGACCGACAAGGTGATCTGAACCGGGGCGACGACGGTCAGCGATCCGCCGCCGAACCAGAGCAACCCGGCGAGGAACTGCGAGTACAACGGCGGCCACAGCGGTTCCAGCCACCATCCGGGGTCGCCGGCTGAGAGCCTCACAGCCGAACCGAGGTAGGAGTTCTCGTCCCCCCAGAGGACCCGAGGGACCGGCCAGCGGTCGAGCCACCACAACGTGACCTGCACCAGCGCAACCCAGGCGGCGGCGAGGCCGACGAACCACGGCCACCACCTCCGTTCCTCGAGAGGGGCTCCCGCCGCGAAAACGATGGGATTCCCGGTGGCCGGCGGAACGGGCACGGCCCCTGCGCTCAGGCCTTGGCCTCGAGGACCGGAGTCTTCTCGACGCCCTTGCGGAACGCACCGGTGATGAGCGCAACGAATCGCGACTTCATCTGCGCGTTGGCGAGAGCCTGCTTGGCCGGCGGCAGATTGACCAGGGTGCGGAGCAGCGCGCCGAGGGTCCGGTGGCTGAGTTTCCCGGGATCGTTGAAGAGCAGTTCCTGGAGCTTGCCATGCTCGATGGCCTGGATCGCGATCTTCTCCATGACGTTTTCCGGGGTGTAGACCCGTTGTGCAGCCTCTTTGAGCTTGACGCCGTCGAAATCGCACGCCGTATGGCAGACCCCGCAGCCGAGACAGCGGACGGCGTCGACCTCGGCACGCCGTTTGCGCTTGGGAACCCCATTCGTGGGCTCGGCAGGCACCATGGCGATGGCGTCGATGGGACAGGCCTTGGCGCACTTGCCGCAGCCGCTGCAGAGCTCGTCGTCGCAGCTCGCGATGTAACTCGAGCTCACGACCTTGGTCATCTCGGGCAGGGTCCGGAACGCCTCCATCATCTCGCAGCAGCACGAGCAGCAGTTGCAGATGAAACCGGGCCGGTTGCGGACGTTGTCGGCCATCTGGACGTTGCCGTGCTCGCGGGCATAGACCAGGACGTCCATGGCCCGTTCCTTGCTGATCTTCTCGGCGATGCCGGCGCGGATGAGATAGTCGGCGCCGGTTCCGAGAGCGAGGCAGTGGTCGAGAGGATAGTCGCAGCGTTTGCCGAGGTGGAGCTTGACGTGGCGGCAATGGCAGACACCCTCGGCCCAGGACCCGGCATCCTCGATGATGGCCGAGGCCTTGTCGAAGTCGAGGATTTCACTCCACACCTCGGGTTCGAGGGCGTCCTCGTTGACCAGCGGTCGCGCGATAAAGGTGTCGCCATCGGCCAACATCCGCATGAAACCCAACTCGGGGTCGTCGCGCATGTAGGCCCACATGAGTTCGGCGACCTTTTTCTGGTCGACATCGTCGCGCACCCGCATCATGGAGAACTCGAAAAAACCGACGATGGTGGGGTTGAGGTAGTAGACCGTCGATCGACCTTCGCGCGGGAGATCGACCACGAGTCCCTTGGTCACCAACCGGTCGAGGATCGCTCTGGTTTTATCCTCAGAGAGCTTCGCGTTTCGGGCGATGGCGCCCAACGAGGCCAGACGCAACGGGATCCCCGCCGCCACGCGGCATTCCTCCTCGGTGAAAAGCTCCTCGAGAAGCTCGAAAAAGGCCCGGTGCGCCGGCGCCCCCACCGGCATCCTGTCGAGTCGTCGTTGGAGATCGAGATATGCCTTCTTGCCGGCTAAATGGCCCATGCCGCTATTGTATCCCGAGCTGAAACGCCACGCTCGGACTCGAGAATCCCCGCGGAAGCTCACGCTTCCGCGGGGATTCTCGAGAAAAGGCTCAATTCACCTCTTATGTTCTCGGGAGTGACGGATGACGGCTCCGAGCCGTCAGCCGGCAGTCCCGAGGAAGACGCGTTCCCTCGATCTCCGTCTCGCGCCCGGTGGAGCGAGCTCATCACGCCAACCACGGCACGAGGGTCTAGAGTTCTTCGGGAACCACCTGCCGCGACACCTTCACCTCCTCGCCCTGGATGTTGAAAAGGGCCTTCACGTCCTCGAGGATCCGATAGAGGGTCGGGATCAGGATGAGCGTGATGGCCGTCGCGAAGACGATCCCGTAGCCCAGGCTGACCGCCATGGGAATGAGAAACTTGGCCTGCATGCTGGTCTCGAAGATCATCGGCGTCAGTCCCAGGAAGGTCGTGGCGGTGGTCAGCATGATGGGCCTGAAACGGCGTTCGCCGGACTCCCGAATCGCCTGATCGACAGTGGCGCCCTCGGCCCGCCGGCGGTTGATGAGGTCGATGAGAATGAGCGAGTCGTTGACCACGACCCCGGTCAGGGCCACCATCCCGAAGAGCGAGAGCATGGTCATGTTGAGACCCATGACCATGTGGCCCAGGACCGCGCCGACCAGGCCGAAGGGGATGGCCGACATGATGATCAGCGGTTGCGCGTAGGACTTGAAAGGGATGGCCAGCAGGGCGAAGATGGCGAGCTGGGCGACCAGGAAGTTGATCTTCATGCTGTCCAGCGATTCCTTCTGCTGGCGCTGCTCGCCCTCGAAGTCGAAGGCGAGCCCCGGGAAGTCGGCGACCATCTTCGGAAGAACGTTCTTCCGCAGGTCGGCCGAGATCTCGTTGGCGTTGGCCGAACCCTCTTCCACATCGGAGGTCACGGTCACGACCCGGCGGCGATCGGTGCGGTCGATCACCGCGTAGCCTCGTCCCTCTTCGACCGCGGCTACGGTGGCGAAGGGCACCTCGGAGCCGTCGGGCAGCCTGATCCGCGCGGCGTCGATGTCGCCCCGCGACTGCCTTTCGTCTTCGGGGTAGCGGACCATGACCCGGATGTCGTCGCGGCCGCGCTGGATCCGCTGAACCTCGCGGCCGTAGAACCCGGAGCGGACCTGGCGGGCGAGGTCCGCCAGGGTCAGACCCGCCGCCCTGCCCTCGGGGGTGAGAGTCAGCTTGAGTTCTTTTTTCCCCGGCAGGAAGCTGTCGGCGACATCCTTGGTGCCCGGATACTCGGCAATGATGGTCTTGAGCCGGTCGACGGCCTGGAGCAGGATGTTGAAATCGCGGTGGGCGAGCTGAACGCTCACCGGATCGCCGGCCGAGAACATGTTGGCCTGAAAGGTCAGCGAGACCGCGCCCGGGACCTCTCCTACCATGTCGCGCCAGGTTCTGAGCAGCTCGGCGGATCCGACATCCCGGTCCTCGGCGCCGAGAAGCTCGACGTTGACCTCGCCGAGATGGGACGAATCGCCACCGGACTGCCGGGTGGCCATCGGCCCGTGGCCGCCCCCGGTGGGATGCTGGCCGACGGTGGACGAGATGTGCTGGATCACCGACGGGCTGCCGTCGGGCCTGCCCTCGTCGACATCGGCGGCGAGAGCGATGGCTGCGACCTCGAGGCGTTCGAGAACGGCCGCGGTCTGCTCCACCGGCGTTCCCTGGGGCATGGTGAGCAGCGCAGTCATGTTGTCCGAGTCGACCTTGGGCATGAAGCTGAACTTGAGGAAGCCGCCGGCGACCAGCGATACGCTCAGTATAAGAAAGACCATCGCCACCGCCACCGTCAGGTAGCGCCACTCGAGAGCGAGCTCGAGGCTCGATCGGTACGGTCCGCGGATGAACCACTGGAGACCGCTCTGGACTCGGGCCTGGACCCGTTCGATGGGCCCGAGAATGGGGTCCATGATCCGATGAAAGAGAGTCCCGGCCCGGAGAGATGGGCCGGCAGGATGAGCAGGGCCTCGACCAACGACATCAGGAGCACCATGATCACGACGATGGGGATCTGGCGCATGACCTTGCCCATGTTGCCCGCCACGAAGAGCAGCGGCGCGAAGGCCGCAACCGTGGTGATGATGGCGAAGGTCACCGGCATGGCCATCTCGCGGACCCCGCGGATGGCTGCGTCGATGGGCTTCATCCCTTCTTCGAGATAGTTGAAGATGTTCTCGCCCACCACGATGGCGTCGTCGACGACGATGCCGAGGACGACGATGAAGGCGAAGAGCGAGATCATGTTGATGGTGACGCCGAACTCCGGGATGAGCCACAGCCCGCCGAGAAAGGAAATCGGGATCCCCATGGTGGTCCAGAAGGCCAGCCTCGTGTTGAGGAAGAGCGCCAGGCAGATGAAGACCAGGATCAGCCCGAGGCGGGCGTTGCGAAGCAGCAGCCCGATCCGCTGCTTGAGGATGATGGAGTCATCGTCCCAGGTGTCGGCGGAAACCCCTGCGGGCAGGCTCGGTCTGAGATCGTCGAGGTACTCCTTGGCCGTCCGCGCGACATCGAGCGCACCTTCGCTGCCGACCCGGAAGACCTGGATGAGCGCGGCCCGCTCCCCGTCGAACCGGCTCGCCGTGTCGGTGTCCTCGAAACCGTCGATGACGGTGGCGACATCGCTGAGCGCCACCGACGTTCCGTCGGGACGGGTGACGACGACGATGTCCTCGAACTCGGCGCCGCGATAGCGCTGCCCCTTGGTGCGCAGGAGAATCTCGCCGCCGCGGGTCTTGACCGCGCCGCCCGGCAGGTCGAGGGATGACATGGAGACGGCGTTGGCCACCTGCTCGAAGCTGAGGCCATAGCGCCGGAGCGCCTCCTCGGAGACCTCGATGGAGATCTCGTAGTTGCGGACACCGGCGATTTCGACCTGAGAGATCCCTTCGAGGGCGGTGATTTCGTCGCGAACCCTCTCGGCCAGAGCCTTGAGCGTCTTCTCGGACGCCTCGCCGTGGAGCACGATGGTGATGACCCGCCGGCGGGTGTCGACCTCGGAGACGACCGGCTTCTCGGTTTCGACGGGAAAGGTCTCGATGCGGTCCACCGCCGCCTTGATGTCATCGAGGACCTCACGGTCGTCCGCATTTTCATCGAGTTCGATGGTGACCGTCCCGAGGTTCTCGCTCGCCGTCGAACGGATCCTTTTGATGCCCTCAATCGACGCGATCGCCTCCTCGACCCGGATGCAGACGCCCTCCTCGGCCTCGGCCGGCGAGGCGCCGCGGTAGGGCACGCGGACCGTGACCATGTCGGTGTCGAGTTCGGGGAAGACCTCGATGACGACGTTGAATAACGCCAGAATCCCCGAAACCAGGATGAAGACCATCAGAATGTTGGCCGCCACGTGATTGGCGGCGAACCAGGCTAAAGGGCCCCGACGACTGTCTTGCATCTCAGGCTCCCTGCAATTCGCTCGCGCGAGTTGCGGTCGGATCGATCGTGTTCGCCCACGGCGAACACTCCGATCCCAAGACGGCGGAGTTCCTCGTCGAAACACCCGAGGGCGCTACATCGGACGCATTCTCCTGATCGGCGGCGTTTCTCACCGCCATGCCCTCGGTGACGGCATCGAGGGCACTGATGATGACGAGGTCGTCGGCCTCGATCCCCGAGGCGACGAGAGTCTGGTGGCGATCGGAGCGGAGGACCTCGACCCGGCGAATCGCCAGCTTGCCGTCGTCGTAGACCCAGACCCGGTCGCCCTCGTGGACGGCGAACCTGGGCACCGCAATGACACTCTCGAGGGTTCGGCCGAATATCTCCACATCGGTGAAGCTCCCGGGAAGCAGTGCAGGGCGGTTGGCCGAGGTGTCGTAGGGGTCCTTGACCTCGATGACGACGTGGACCATGCGCGAGGCCTGGTCGACCTGGGCCTCCATCCGGGTGACGCGACCCTCCCAGGTGCTGCGGGCGCCGCCGAAGCTCAGGCTGACCTGGGCGCGAGATCCGACGCCGCCACCCCTCGAGGGAGTGTCGAACCACGCCAGCTCCCGGCTTTCCAGCGGCACCCTGATATCGACGAAATCGGTGCCGTAGACCCGCGCCAGACGATTCGCACTGCCGACGAACTGGCCGACGTCGACGCTCTCGGAGACCACGACGCCGTCAAACGGCAGACTCACGTGGGTGCGTTCGAGGTTGAGTTTCGCGGCGGCTAGATCGGCATTCGCCGCGGCGAGCTCGGCCTCGGCCTGGCGGATCTGGGGCTCGCGGACGACGAGTCCCGGCGCCTCTTCTCCCGGATGGAGTTCGTCCCACTCCTCACGCGCGACCACGGCCTCGGCCTGCTCACGCTGGAGCGAGACCTGGGCCCGGGCAACGGAGGCCTGCGCCCGTTCGAGAGCGAGCTCGTAATCCCGCGGATCGATGACGACCAGGGCGTCGCCGGCGCGGAAGAAACCACCGGCGACCAGCGAGGGATGGACCTTGACGACCTTGCCGGCCACCTGCGGCACGACATCGACGGCGACTCTCGGAACGACCTCGCCGTGGCCGTTGACCACCACCTGCGACATCGTGAGACCTGCGCGGCATGATCTCGACCAGCGGACCGAGAGCGGGGCGCTCGACCCGCTCCGGAGCCTTGCGTGCGGACAGCAGCCAGGCGGCCGCCGCGATACCGAGGACGAGGACGATCAGGGGCAGGAAAGCTTTGAGGGCTTTGTTCGACATCAGGAAACCTCATTCGAATTAGGAATTATGAATTCTGAATTATGAATTTCGGATTCCACTTGGGTGGAGCGGCTCTTGTCTTCGGGAAGGGGCTCTGAAGGAGTCGACAGCTCCGGCTGTGTCGGGATCCGGATCGGTGCCCCAGTCGCCGCCGAGGGCGAGGAAGAGGTTGATTCTGTTGTTCCACACCGTTCCCGTGCTGTTGATGATGGCCTGCTCTGCGAGACGAAGTCGGCGCTCGGTCTCGAGCACCGTGAGCAGCGATTCCACGCCTCGCTGGTAGCGCTCCTTGGCGAGCCGGTCGGCGGCGCGCGCCTCGGCCACCCTCTCGGTGGTCAACTCGTAGCTGGTGAACGAGGTCGTCGCTCAGCACCAGCGCCTCTTCGACCTCGCGCAGGGCGTCGAGGACGGCGCCCGGCGTAGACCGCCGCCGCTTGCTCGGCGCGCGCCCGCGCGGCAGCCACATCCGCCCGGCGCTGGCCGCCGGTGAAGATCGGCCCGGTGAGATTGGCGACGATGTTGTAAACGAAGTTGCTGATATCGAGATCGTTGATCGTGTCGCCGTTCTCCCCGACGGAACCCGTCAGGCTGAGATCCGGGTAGAGGTTGGCGATGGCGGCGCCGACGCCGTAGGTGGCGGCCTCGAGCCGCATCTCGGCCTGCCGCAGATCCGGCCGCCGATCGAGGAGCGCCGCCGGCAGCCCGAGCGGAACCGGGTCGAGGGAGGGCAACCGGGGAAGGGTATTCGGCGGCATTTCGGCGCTGCCCGGTCGCCGTCCGACGAGGACGTCGAGGGCGAGCCGGGCCTGCTCGAACTGGCCCTCGATGGTCGCCTCAGACGCCCTTGCCGAGGCCAGGTTCTCGCGCACCAGGTGAAGCTCGACCGCCCCGGCGACCCCGGCCCGGTAGCGTCGTTCGACGGTTCGGGTGGTCGCCTCCCAGCTCCGGGTGATCTCCCGATTGATGTCCAACGCCCATTCCGCGGTCGCCACCAGGACCCGGGCCCGGACCACCGAGCTGCGACGACGGCGTGGACCACGGCCTCCCGAGCGGCCTCCTCGGCCAGCAGCGACGCCCACTGCGACTGTTGGGTCCGCTTGAGGCGGCCGAAGAGATCGGCCTGCCAGGAGACGTTGAAGTTGTAGGAGTAGGTCGTGGACTCGATGTCCCGGCGACCGATCTCGGGCAGGACGAACGAGTTGCGTTGCTCCGACGCGTTCAGACCGTAGCCGATCTGCGGCAAGCGTGCGCCGCCGGCCTTCTCGAACCCGGCCTCGGCCTCGAGGACCCGGGCCGCAGCGACCCGGAGATCGGTGTTGTGTGCCAAAGCGAGCTCGACGAGCTCGATGGTGGTCTCGTCGCCGAAGGTCCTCCACCAGGGCGAGACAGTCGGGGGGCTCGATGGCCGCCGATTCTCGGGGGCGTGGACATAGCTCTCCCCGACATCGGCGGCGGTGGTAGGCCGGTCGGGCTCCGGTCCCATGGTGCAGCCGGCGAGGCCGAAGGCGACCGCGATCGGCAGAGCGAAGAATTTCACAGTGCGCTTCATCAGGTTTTCTCCCGATCGCTGAACGATCTCGGGGTCGAAGATTCATCCAGCGCGCAGGCGCGGATGCCGCCGGATGAAAAGCGAACGAAGTGATCGAGAAATCCGGCGAGGTCGAACGACATGGATTCCGGCAGGTCAAGCTGGTCGAGAAGGTGGCGCGCCTTGAGTGCATGCAGCAGCTGGCCGATGAGGGAAAAGACGCAGAGCAGTGCCTTTTCGGGGGCCATGGGCGGTCCGACCCGAGCAAGAGCGTCCATCACCCGATTGACGAGCGGGTGGATGAACTCCTCGAGAAAGACCGTGGCCGGCAGGCGCGGATCGAGCATTTCGCGACTGACGAAGACGAGAAAACGCCGACCCCTGCTCTCGTCGACCAGCGGATCGAGGAAGCCCTCGGCGAAGGCGGCGAGAAACTCCTCGAGGGTCGGCGTCGGATCCCGGCGCATGAGCTCTTCGAGCATGGCCAAGCGCTGGTCCCTCAGCGCCCCCAGCATGGCCCGGAACGACTCGAGATAGAGCTTGTCCTTGCCGCCGAAGTGGTAGTTCACCGCAGCCACGTTGCACTCGGCCTCGGCCGTGATGTCCCGCACCGAGGTCGCGTCGAAACCCTTTTCAGCAAAGAACTTCTGCGCCGCATCGAGGATCCGCTCGTGCGTCTCGCGGGCTTCTTGACAGGTGTCGCAGGGAGCGGCGAAGGTGTCCATGAGATCTCCCAACATACGTTTCAAACGTCTATATTAAACAATTGTTTCAATCTGTCAAGGCGCGCCGAACATGATTCTCTCGTCGTCCGTGCGTTGCCAGGCACCTTTTTCGTCGGACGAAAAAGAGAGCCAGGCACGCGCCAATGAACGCGCTTGCCTCGTTCTCTCAATGCAAAAAACCACATCGAGGATGAGCGGTGGTGGCCTCGAACGGGGTGCCATCTTTTGTCATTGTTCGGGCGGCGGGCCGCCGAGGTGGGGAACAACGCTGATCCCGAACAATGCGAAAGGTGGCTCCCTCGGCAACTCGCGACACCGACGCGATGCCTTCCCTTGCGAGCGGAAAACCCCGCCCCACCGGGGTGCCGGGTTTGACATTGTGCCGGAACGACCACCCGGCCCCGCGGCGCTCCCGGCACAATGTCATACCGGGCTCCCTCGGGGAGCGCGATGCGGTCTGCTCTCCCGGCGACGAGGCAGGCCGCCGGCGTGCCATCGGCGTGGTCGCAGCCCTTACCCGTTTCCCACGCGCGACCACGCCGATGGTGCGACGCTGGGTCGCTGGGACGCCAAAGCGTCACAGCGGCCCAGAAGGCCGGTGATGCGATTGCTACGTCCGTGACCGTGGCCGGAAACCCCACCAAGCCCGACCGTCCCGCACTCTCTCGGATACGCCCAACCGACTTCAACGTCTCTGACGGGCAGGCTGGAAGCCCGCCCCCACAATGCCCGCCCAACCGATTTGAAACCCTGATTGCGATGATTGTAGGGCCGGCGTCCCGCCGGCCCATCAGAGCCCTCGTCGATCCGCGTCGCTCCGCACGCCAGTCCAAAGCCGCTCTCGTATGCGACGCAATATGGTCCCGGGTTTTTCCAAGCAACACCTCTGTAATCGGGATCTCACCAAGATCAGAGTCCCCGAAATCCGGGGCCCCGACCCTCAGAACTCCCGATCGCCCAATCCGCACCTGGCCAAATTCCGCGGCCAACAACGAGCCTCCCAACCGGTCTAGGGCACGCGGAAAACCGCCCCCCATCGGGGTGCCGGGTCCGCATTTGTGCCGGAACGACCACCCGGCCCCGCGGCCACTCCCGGCACAATGTCATACCGGGCTCCCTCGGGGAGCGCGATGCGGTCTGCTCTCCCGGCGACGAGGCAGGCCGCCGGCGTGCCATCGGCGTGGTCGCAGCCCTTACCCGTTTCCCACGCGCGACCACGCCGATGGTGCGACGCTGGGGCGCTGAGACGCCAAAGCGTCACAGCGGCCCAGAAGGCCGGTGATGAGGGCATGGTCCGGAACAGCGGGAATTCGTTTCCGGAACCGCGCCTCCGACGAGATTCTCCCATCGCGCTTCCCGAGAGTGCCCCCTCAAACGATATTTGGGCCAGAAACGCGGCGCTCTCGGGGAGGCGCTCCATCCCAAAATCGATTTGAGACGGCACGTCCGTTCGACGTGAAACCCGCGTATCTTTCAGGCGTTCATTCGGCGTTCGTTCGAGGATGCGGGGACCAGTTGCGTCAAAGACAAGCGGGAAAACCCCGCCCCGGCGGGGTGCCAGGTTCGGCATTGTGCCGGCACCCCGAGCCCGGCGCGCCTCCCTCTCGCACAATGCCGTACCTGGCTCCCTCGGAGAGCGCGATGAGGTCAGCTCTCCCGGCGACGAAGCAGGCCGCCGGCGTGCCATCGGCGTGGTCGCAGCCCTTACCCGTTTCCCACGCGCGACCACGCCGATGGTGCGACGCTGGGTCGCCGGGACGCCAATGCGTCACGGCGGCCCAGAAGGCCGGTGTTGAGGGCATGGTCCGGAACAGCGGCAGCGACCGGGAAAGAGGCCGTATCCGTATCCGTGGGCGATGTAACCAACCCGCATCGGTACACCACCGTCGCCGGCGGGACGCCGGCGCTACAAGCATCGCAGCGCCCTTTGTTGCGCCCCCGTCTCTTGGACGATAGAACCAACCCGCATTCGCAGTCCCCCAGGAGGCCCGATGCGGTCTGCCGTCACAGCGGCCCAGAAGGCCGGTGTTCCAGCTATCATGCGCCGATGACAACGACCTCCTCCCTCGCCGACCGCCGCTGGTTGATTCTCCTCTCTTCCGTCTTCAGTTTCTTTGCCATCGGGGCGACCTTCTTCGTCGTGCCGCCGCTGATTCCCGAACTCGTTGCCCGATTCGGGCTTTCGCACTTCAAGGTCGGGTTGCTGATGGGCGTCCATCAGCGTACCGGCGGTCTTCCTCGCCATCGCGGTCGGTCTCGCCGTCGATCGCTGGGAACCGCGCCGGGTCGGAGTCATCTCGCTCGGACTCATGTTCGCCGGCGCCGTCATCTTTGCGACCGCACCGACCTTCGGCCTTCTCCTGGCCGGCCGGCTGCTCTTCGGCGTCGGTGGCCTCGTGGTCAACCTGATGCTCGCCCGGCTCCTGACAGCCGCATTCGCCGGTCGCGAGCTCGCCCTCGCCATGGGCGTCTTCATGGCCACCTATCCGGCGAGTATGATCACGGTCTTCTCGCTCCACCCGGTGCTCATCGAACGGATCGGATGGCGCAACGAACTGCTGCTGCTCGCGGCCCTCGTCGGTCTGGCGATCCCGCTTTTCCTCGTCGCCGTCGGCCGACCCGGCTCATCGGACATCACCACCGAGCACCGGCGGGTCTCCTTCCGCGTGACACCTCCATTGGCGGCGTTGGCGCTCACCTGGATGCTCTTCTTCGCGGTCCACTCGTCGGTGCTGACCTTCGCACCCGAGTGGGCGGGCGGAGGGGCCGCGGCGCTGCTCATCGTCACCATCGTCATGTGGGTGGCCATGATCGGTTCGCCGCTGGTCGGCACCCTCATCGACCGGACCTCGGTTCCGACACGGTGGGTCGCCGTCGGACTCGCGGTCCAGGGCACAGCCCTCGCCTGCGCCGCATCAGGCATCTTGTCGCCGATCCCCGCCATGCTCGGGGTCGGTCTCGCGACCGCCCTGGTCCCGACCGCGTCTACGCCTTGCCCGGTCTCCTCGTCGCGCCCGAAAGGGTCGGTTTCGCCTTCGGGTTCATCACGATGTGCTCGAACTTCGGCACCATTGTCGGCCCGTCCGCCGTCGGCGCCCTCATCGACCGTGCGGCGACGTGGCCGATGGTGTGGGGCGTGTTGGCCGGGATCGCGTTCATCGCCACAGTGGTATCGACCGGAGTGAGGGTCAGATGAAATCGAGCTTGGGGATCTTCGGGATCAGCCCCTCGTCGTAGGCGCGCTCGAGGAAGACCTTCATCCCCTCCCGGCCGCGCTCGCCGTAGTCGACGGTGAGCTCGTTGACATACATCCCGACAAACCGATCGGCCTTGTCGCGGGCGAGACCTCGCCCGTAGTCGAGGGCGTAGTCGAGGGCGGGGTCGCGGTGCTCGAGGGAGTAGACGATGGACTCCTTGAGCAGTCGGGCGACCTCGACCATGGCCTCGTCGCCGAGATCGCGGCGCACCACATTGCCGCCGAGGGGCAGCGGCAGGCCGTCGGTCTCCGCCGCCCACCACTCGCCGAGATCGACGAGCTTGGTGAAACCCTCGTCCTGCCAGGTGAGCTGGCCTTCGTGGATCACCACCCCGGCATCGACCTCACCAGCTTCAACCGCAGGGCCCACAGCGTCGAAGGGCAGCACGGTCGTCTTGAGGTTCGGGTTCCACATCCTCAGGGCCAGGGCCGCCGAGGTCAGCGCGCCGGGGATGGCCACCTTGATCGGTCGACAGACGATCGGCGGAGATCTCTTCACGCGCGACGAGCACCGGACCGTAGCCGTCACCCATGGAGGCGCCCGAGGCAAGCAGCCCGTACTGCTCGTCGAGATAGGCATAGGCGTGGATCGACACCGCGGTGACCTCGTAGGTTCCCGAGTGGGCTTCGCGGTTGAGCGTCTCGATGTCGGACAGCACATGCTCGAACTCGTACCGGCCGGTGTCGATGAGCCCCTTGGCCAGGGCATAGAACATGAAGGCGTCATCGGAGTCGGGCGAGTGGGCAACACGGATCAGGGTCATGGGTCCTCCGCTTTCGAGCGGGCATTCTACATGGACCGAGGGCCCTGCACCGAGCGCCGCCGGGCCGCCTGCGGCGACCGGGCGGCACTCGCTGCAACCGATGTGCGTTGCACATCGGGGGATCAGGTTCACGGAGTCAGCGGCAGCGGAAGATCCATCGCAACGTCGCAGATTGCCCGCAGATCACGAAGATTGACGCAGATAGCCATCGCACTATCGCGGTTGAGATCGGGCAATGAGCAGCTTGCCAACGGACGCGCACGAGTTTGAAACACAAAGGACACGAAGATCCACGAAGCAGCCACAAAGTACATATTCTGGTTCATCGCAGGATCCCACGGGAGGGTTCGCCTCCCGGCTCGGTAGGGGCCCGGGTCAATATTGCGATGCTTCGTGAAGTCCTTTGTGGTTCTTGGTGTTCTTTGTGTTTCAAGACTCCGCGCTTCGGGGGAGGGGGGTTGAGCAAGGTGTGGAGGTGTTTTGTAGCGCCGACGTCTCGTCGGCGATGGTGGTGATCCGTAGCGGGTTGGTTCCATCGCCGACGAGACGTCGGCGCTACAAGGGCGCCCTCAGGGTCAGGAGTTTCCAAGCCGGACGCTGTCTCTGGTTCTATCGACCTCAGTGCCGACCTGGACATCGTCACGAACCTGAGTGTGAAGAGCCACTCGGTCGCCACGTGAAGTCTCAGCGATTTGGTCGCGGGTCGTCAACGACCCGCCTACAACTCTGAAACCCGAAACGCCCCTGGTTGCCCTGCCCCGGCTGCTGCTCCTTCTGCAGCTGGGCGAGACGCCCGCACCACAACCGTGGCGCTAGCCGCGACCCTGCCTGTCCGCAAAGCGTCGCAGCAGCCCGGCGGTGCTCCCGTCGTGGCGGCTGAGATCGACGTCGTCTCCCGCGAGGAGCGCGTCCTCCTCGGCGAGGATGGTCTTGGCGAGGACCTTGCCGAGCTCGACGCCCCACTGGTCGAAACTGTTGATCCGCCAGATCACGCCCTGGACAAAGATCTTGTGCTCGTAGGCGGCGACGAGCATCCCGAGGGAATAGGGCGTCAGCCGGTCGAGGAGGATGGTGTTGCTCGGCCGGTTGCCGGGAAAGACCTTGTGCGGCGCGAGGGCGTCGATGGTCTCGGCGGCCAACCCCTGGGCCTCGAGCTCCGCTCGAACCTCACCCTCGGTCCTGCCCTGCATCAGGGCCTCGGTCTGGGCAAAGAAGTTGGCCATGAGCTTGGCGTGGTGGTCGCCCTCGGGGTGGGCCGGGTTGACCGCGCCGATGAAATCGCAGGGAATCATCTGGGTCCCCTGGTGGATGAGCTGGAAGAACGCGTGCTGGCCGTTGGTCCCGGGCTCACCCCAGATCACCGGACCCGTGGTGTAGCCGACGCGGCGGCCGTCGCGATCGACGGACTTGCCGTTGGATTCCATGTCGGCTTGCTGGAGATAGGCGGGGAAGCGGCGGAGATACTGATCGTAGGGCAGGATGGCGTGGGTCGCCGCGGCGAAGAAGTTGGCGTACCAGACGCCCAGCAGCGCCATCATCACGGGGATGTTCTCGGCGAACGGCGTCTCGAGGAAGTGGCGATCCATGGCGTGGGCGCCCTCGAGCGACTTCGACAAACCGCTCGAATCCCACCGCAATGGCGATGGTCAGTCCGATGGCCGACCAGCTCGAATAGCGGCCGCCGACCCAGTCCCAGAACTCGAAGATGTTCTCCGGATCGATGCCGAAGGCGGTCACCGCGTCGTGGTTGGTCGAGAGGGCCACGAAGTGCCGCGCCACCGCCTCTTCGCCCAGGGCGCCGACCAGCCAGCGCCTCGCGGTATGGGCATTGGTCATGGTTTCCTGGGTCGTGAAGGTCTTGGAGGCGACCACGAAGAGGGTCTCGGCAGGGTCGAGATCCCGGGTCTTTTCAACAAAATCAGTGGCGTCGACGTTGGAGACGAACCGCACATCCGGGCCGTCGTGAAACGCTCCGAGGGCCTCGGTGATCATCACCGGACCGAGATCCGAGCCGCCGATGCCGATGTTGACGACGGTGCGAATCGGCCTCCCGGCGGCGCCGAGCCACCGGCCCGATCGGACGTCGTCGGAAAAGACCCGCATCTTTTCGAGGACGGCGTTGATCTCGGGCATGACATCGACCCCGTCAACCACGATCGAGTCGTTGGAGCGGTTGCGCAGGGCGATGTGGAGCACGGCGCGATCCTCGGTCCAGTTGATGGCGGCGCCCGAGAACATCTGCCGGGCCGCCCCGTCGACACCCGCCGCTGAAGCGAGCTCACAGAGCAGTTCGATGGTTTCTCGAGTGACACGATTCTTCGAGAAGTCGAAGAGCAAGGGGCCGAGCTCGAGGGAAAAATCCTCGAATCGTCGAGCATCCGCCCTGAACAGCTCCCCCATCTCGAGGGGGGCGACGAATCGGTGGTGCTCGGCGAGAGCGATCCAGGCCGGCGACGACTCGAGGGATCCACCGTTTCGAATCAAGGCATCGTTGACCGAGTCAAACCGCATCCACCACTCCCTCCTTCGACCACCTCCGACCGCGAGTCCGGACCCACCATCAGAACTCGGAACAGGCCCACGCCAACGCGCGCGCCGGGTCCTCGTCCATGAGCTCGGAGAGGCGATCGGCGGGCACTCGTCCCCGAGCGGTGTAGGCATCGATGAACGCCCTCGTCGCGGCCAGATTCTGCAGTCCCGATCCAATCAGCGGGAAGACGCTCGGCACCGGCGAGGGCGATCTCCCACAGCCGGCCGGCCAGGGTCCTGAGCTCGTCGTCGTGGACGCCATGGGTTGCGGCTCGACACCACAGCGCATCGAGGCCGCCACGGCGATCGCCGAGCAATGCGATGGCCTCCGACCGGGCGCGATCGTCGTAAAGCAGCACCGATGCGAGTACCACCTGCGCCGGACGGAGTTCGTCGGGAACGCCCTCCCCTGCCCGCAGTTCGAGAAATCCACGGGCGCGCACTTCAAAAAAGAGCGTGGTGAGGTGATAGTTGAGATCGTCGATGGTGGGCCACCCAAAGCGGATGTTGCCGTCCTTGATCCAGTCGATGAACCGCACCCCCGGGCAGCCCGGCACGAAGTGATCGTCGCCCGCGCGAATGAGCATGACATCCGCGTTGAGGGCGGCGTCGGCCCACTCCGCCCGCGGGTCATCGCCGGCGCCGCTCGTGAACAGCTTTGGGAACCCGCTTCTGGTCGGGTCGAGCTGCTGCCATGCCCGCGCCCGCGAGGACACCGCGTCGGGACCCGGGCTGCAGGCGAAGATCGCCGTCAACATGGGGCTGAGGAGGTTGGCGACAAGCCAGCGCTCCTGCCAGGTGCCATCGGGTCCGAGATCGAGGTTGACCTGCAGGCTCGCAGTGTGGCGCATCATCACCGCGCCCCAGTGCCCCCGCTGCCGGTAGTATGCGGCCTGGGCCGTGTAGCGGCCGGCGCGCAGCTGTTGCGGAACCTCCCGGACGTCGTGCCAGACGTCGAGCCCGACCGCGGCGAGCCTCACCTTGTCGGCGCTGAATCCGCGGCGCAAAATGGAAATGACGTTGTCGACATCGGCCAACGCGGCGGCTGCGCTCGGTTGAACGGCGGTCGAGTGCTCGACCTGGGCTCCGGGTTCGAAGGTGAGACGTCCGCCATTGCTCAAGGGGTAATAAAACGCGTGCGGCGGCCGACCGATGCGGGGTCGGATCTCACCGGCATCGAAGGCGAGTCCGTCAACGATCTGGACGACGCCGATTCCGTCGGGCCGGGTCAGCAGCAACCGTTCACGAGGTTCGCCCGACGGGCCGACAACAATCGGGAAGAGTTCGGGCTCGAGTCCGACTCCCCTCTGCTCGGCGGCGCCGGCGGGGTCGGGGAACGCCGCGAGTCCCGCCCGGTTTCGGGCCTCATCTTCAGAAAGAGCGAGACGTGGGTCCTTGGTCGGCATCAGAGAAAATACTATCCCAGTTCGTTGCGGGTCCGGATGATGGAGCCTCGGATCACACCCCGAGGTCGGCGAGGATCTTCCGTTGCAGGGCGATATTGTCCCGATGGCCGGTGAAACGGGCCGTCACCTTGCCCCGCACGGGATGACCGAGGAGGTAGAGATCGCCGATGACATCGAGGATCTTGTGGCGGACAAACTCATCGGGAAACCGCAGCTCGGTGTTGATGACCTCGTCGTCCCCCACCATGATGAAGTTGTCGAGTCGACCGCCGCCGCCGAGTCCGAGTTCGTTGAGCATTTTGATGTCGCGGACAAAGCCGAAGGTCCGAGCGGGCGCGATTTCCCTTCGGTACGCACCGCAGTCGGTCATGGTGAACTCGTAGAACTGCTCGCCGATGGGCTGTGGATAGCGCAGGAGATACGACACCGAGAAGACATCCGCCGGTTCGATGGTGAGGCTTTTGCCCTTGCCGTCGCCGACCTCCCACATCCGGTCGACGACGAACTCCTTGACCGGGCGATCCTGATCCTCGACTCCGATCTCCTCGATCCTCTCGAGGAATCCCAACGCCGATCCATCGAGGACCGGGATCTCGCCGTGGACCTTGACCAGGAGATTCGTGATGCCGCACGCGTGGAGCGCGGACAGGAGGTGTTCGACGGTCCTGATGTGCTCGCCCTGGCGGGTGATGGATGTGGCGTAATCGGTCTCGGCCACCGCGCTGATCTGGGCCGGGATCACGTTGCCCGCCGGCAACGTGAGGAAGTGGATCCCGGTATCCGGAGGCAGCGGTTGGATCACCATCCCGGTGCGGCCGCCCGAATGCAGCCCGAGACCGTAGATGACGCTCGGATTTCTGATCGTCCGTTGCGGCCGGTCGGTCGTGACGAGCAGGCCGAAATCCGGAGGCGGTTCGAGCTTTCCGACCGGCGCGTGTTTGCTGGCCTCGAGAACACCGCCTTCGCCGGCAGACGCGCGTTTCCCGCGGGTTGCCAACGACTCGTGGACCGCCGCCACCGTCTGGTCGTAGGACAGCGGCTTTTCGAGATAGTCCTGGGCGCCCATCTTGATCGATTTGACCGCGGTCGAGGAGGTCCCGTGACCCGACATCATCACCACCAGGGCGCCGGGATCCATCTCCAGGATCGCCTGGAGCACCTCGAGGCCGTCCTTGTCGGGCAGCCAGATATCGAGGAAGACCACATCCGGGCGGTGTTCGCGATAGAGTTCCAGGGATTCGGCGCCGCTGGCCGTCGTCAGGGTGCGGAAGCCCTCGTCCCCGAGGACCTGCGACATGGTGGTGAGGATCCCCTCTTCATCATCGACGATCAGAATGAGTTCGTTCATTCTCCAAAGTCTCCACTCTCTCGTGCTCCGGGTCAAGCAAATCAGCCACCGGCCGGGGATTGCCACCGGGGCGCTGAGATTCTCGTTCTCACGAGAAACCTGTAACATGCCAGCTTCGTTCGGAGGATCTTCGATGCCTGTTGCACATTCCCTTGACGGCCGCCTGGCCATACTCACCTCCGGAGGTGACGCCCCCGGGATGAACCCGGCGCTGCGCGCCGTCGTGCGGACGGCCCTGGATCGGGGGATCGAGGTCGTCGCCATCACCGAGGGTTTCCAGGGACTGGTTTCGGGAGGAGACCACTTTCGCACCATGGACTGGGATTCGGTGGGCGGCATCCTCCACCTCGGCGGCACCGCCATCGGGAGCGCCCGCAACCCCGAGTTCCGAAAGCCCGAAGGACGTCGTTCGGCGGTTCGAAACCTCATCCAAAACGACATCTCCCGTCTCATCGTGATCGGCGGCGACGGCAGCTTGACGGCCGCTGATCTGCTCCACCGCGAGTGGTCCGAGCACGTCGATGATCTCGTCGCCGCCGGAGAGCTGCCCCCACAAACCGCCGAGAAGAGGTCCGGGATCGTCCTCGCCGGTCTCGCAGGATCCATCGACAACGACTTTTTCGGCACCGACATGACCATCGGCGCCGACACGGCGCTGCACCGCATCACCCAGGCCATCGACGCCCTGACGAGCACCGCCGCGAGCCACCAGCGGACCTTCGTCGTCGAGGTCATGGGGCGCAACTGCGGCTATCTCGCTCTCATGAGCGCACTCGCGACCGGCGCAGATGCGGTTTTCATCCCGGAAAAGCCCCCCGAGGACGACGATTGGGCGCGACGCCTCTGCGATCGCCTGCGAGAGGGCCGCAAGGCGGGGCGCCGCGACAGCATCGTGGTCGTTGCCGAAGGAGCCCAGGACCGGCACGGCAAGGCCATCACATCCAGCGATGTCCGCGAGATTCTCGAACGGGGTCTCGCCGAGGAGGTCAGGCTCACCATCCTCGGCCACGTCCAGCGCGGCGGCGCGCCGAGCGCGTTCGACCGCACCATGAGCACCCTCCTGGGACACGCAACCGTGGAGTTCGTGCTCTCCCAGGACGCGGGCGCCGAACCGCAGCTCATGGGTGTCCGCAACAACCGCATCCAACACCAACCCCTCGGCGCTTGCGTCCGGCAGACGGTCCTGGCCGCCGAGGCCATCGCCGATGGCCGCCACGATGAGGCCCTGCGGATCCGAGGAGGGAGTTTCTCGCACAACATCGAAACCCTCGACACCCTGTTGCGGCCGCTGCCGAGTCCGCCGCGGCCGGATCAACGCCGATTCAGAATCGCCGTGGTCCACTCGGGGGCGCCGGCCCCGGGGATGAACGCCGCCGTCCGATCCGCAGTCCGTCTCGGTCTCGATGCCGGCCACGTCATGCTGGGCGTCCGCAACGGCTTCGCGGGATTCATCGAGGGCCGGATCGAAGAACTCGGGTGGATGAGCGTGCGCGGCTGGTCGTCGAGCGGCGGCTGCGAACTCGGAATCAACCGCAAGGTGCCCACGGGTCACGACTACTACACCATCGCCCGGACCATCGAGGACCGGAAGATCGACGCCATTCTCATCATCGGCGGCTGGTCGGCCTATCAGACCGCCCATCTCTTCCTGAGCAAACGAGAGGCGTTTCCCGCCTTCGACATCCCGATCATCTGCCTTCCGGCGACGATCAACAACAACCTCCCGGGCTCCGAACTCAGCGTCGGCGCCGACACCGCGCTCAACTCCATCGTCGAAGCCGTCGACAAGATCAAACAATCGGCCGTCGCCTCGAACCGCTGTTTCGTCGTCGAGGTCATGGGTCGGTACTGCGGCTACCTCGCCCTCATGGGCGGGCTCTCAACGGGCGCCGAGCGGGTCTATCTCAACGAGGAGGGCGTCACCCTCGCCGATCTCAAGAACGACCTCGATCACCTCGTTCAGGGCTTCCAACGGGGCAAACGCCTCGGCCTCATCATCCGCAACGAGATGGCCAACGCGACCTACTCGACCCCGTTCATGTCGGCGCTCTTCGAAGAAGAGGGCGGCGATCTCTTCGAGGTCCGCCAGGCCATTCTCGGCCACCTGCAACAGGGCGGCAGCCCGACGCCGTTCGACCGGATCCTGGCGACACGGTTCGCCAAGCGATGTATCAAACACCTCATCGACGAGGTCGAACACGACCGCAGCTCGGTGTCCGCCATCGGTCTCCAGGGGGAAACATCCAGACCCTCGACCTGCGGGATCTCCCGAGATTGATCGATGACGAGCACCAGCGGCCGCTCGATCAGTGGTGGCTGGCGCTGCGGCCGATCGCGAGGATCCTCGCGCAGTCGGGGCCGAAGCCGAACATGCGGAGCGAACTTTAAAAATTCGCTCCGCGAATTTTGGCGGCGCTCGCCGAGCTCACGCCGGTCCGGCTGGGTACGCCAAAATGGATAAGCGAACTAGGGCGTCACCCGTCCGCCGCCGCTTCTCGGGGGGGGTTGGCAGCTGTCGAGGATTCCGTCATCGTCGGTGTCGAGGCTGGGGTTCTCGATGATTTCACAGCTGTCGGGCGCGGCGTTTGTGTTGCAGTCGCGCGCGTGGCCCGACCAGAGATCGTGGGAATCGCTGATCCCGTTGCCGTTGCAGTCGCTCCACAACCTCAGATAGTAGACGTCCTGCTCGTCGTTGAAGGTCGCCGCGTAGGCCAGATCGGCACCGGCGTTGTCCGAGACCATGTCGTAGTAGTCACCCATCTTGTTCTGGCGCGGCCACCCCCGCCAGCTGTTGAACAGGGGACTCGCGGAAACCGGCACCGACCAGCTGTCGCCGCCGTCCTCCGAAAACGCATACATGAGCTGGCCGATGTTGGGCTGGTCTTCGGTCACCGATTCGATCCAGACCACATCGATCCGCCCGTTCGGCGCCACCGACATGGTGCCGAACCACTGCCAGGCCCTGCGATCATCGGTGTTGACGCGCACCGGCAGATCCCAGGTCTCTCCCCGGTCCGACGATCGAACAAAGTGAACGTCCTGCGGGTCGCCGCCCGGAGGATCGACCGACGCCACAACATAGAGATCTCCCCGGTCGGGGCCGTCGCTGTGGTTGGCCGCGATCCAGACCTGGCCGACAAGGCCAACGGGGTTGGGACCGGTCGACGCAGTCTGGCGACCACCGAGATTGAGCGTGAAGGCGTCGAAGGTCGGTTCGACACCGGAGTCCCATGCGTCGAGCGACCGATAGACGACGAAGATGTTGTAGTTGAAATCGGCGTTGCCGGCGAGGTAGAGGCCGCCATCCGGATCGGTGGTGAGGGTCCCCCAGATCGGTGCGGGCCTCAACACTACCGGCTCCGAAAACGTCTGCCCGCCATCGGTTGAGCGGATGAACACCCGCAGCCCCCACGGGTTGCTCGCGGTGCTCCAACTCGCGTAAATATTGCCGCGACCGGCGCCGTCGGTCCGGTCGATGGTGAACCACTGTTTATCTCCTCCGAATGCCGATCTCGGACCGGCCCAGGTCTGTCCGGCATCATCGGAGAAGAAGAAGTCGCAGAGCAGGTTGTTCTTCAGGCTGTAGTAGTAGAAGCCGCCGTCGGCATCGACATCGAGGACCGGATCCGACCGGAACTGACCGGGGGTGAAGACTCCCGGGAAGGTCCACGTTCTGCCTCGATCGTCGCTCCAGCCCCACCCTGCCTGGCGGAAGTTGGAGTCGACGGTGTCGAACTGCCGCCAGCCGATGGCCATCCTGTTCGGGTCGAGCGGGCTCACCGCGATGGACGGCTCGTTCGCCGCGTCGCCGACAATATTGAATCCACCGGCATCGACGTTGACCTGGTAGCTGAAGAACCCCTGGTGCTCGACGACAGGAGACTCGGTGGTCTTCACCTCCGGAGCCCCCGCCACATTCACCGCAGGTGGGTCATCGAAGAACTCGAGGGGCTCGGGAACCGCGGATTCAGCGAGCGGGCCGGACTCCTCGCCCAACGTGCCCGGCTCCGTCGCAGCCGCTGCCATCCCGGCAACCAAGGTGACCATGAACACCAAACAGACTGTGAATCTTGTTTCCATATATGAAGAATACTCGAGAGCGGCCCGAGGGTTCCGGGTCTGGGGAAATCACGATGTGAAAAGATGAAAAACCACGCCAACCACGATTGCCGCGTGGAAAACTGAAGTTTTCCACGCTGAATTATGAATTCTCAATTATGGATTATGAATTTCGCTGCACCGGACACACCATGGCGAAAAGCGCCGTGTGCGATGCAATTCATCATTCATAATTCATCATTCATAATTCAGTCATCGACCGTCAGATCGATGACGAAGCCCTCCGGCTCGAAGTACCCCTGATCGACGATCTCGCCGCCCTTGAAAACGGCCCAGGACGGGATCTCGCGGTGATACACGGTGGTCATCTCGTAGAGTTCCATGGCCGAGTTGCCCGCGATGAGATAGAGGACCTTTTCCGGGTTGTACGGGTTGGGAAGAACCGCAAAGAGACCGTCCCGGGGATCGGCGTACTGCCGGCCGCGGAAATGGAAGTTGCCGCGCCCGATCTCGATCCCGGCGCCGGCGAGTCCATCGAAGAAATAGTTGTCGCCGCCGGTGCCGATGACCATCAGATCGTGGGTCTCGGCATCGGCGTGGTTGATCTCGGCGTCCTTGACCAGCGGAGGCAGGATTTCGACATAGGTATCGGCGACAAGCTGCTGCCAGCGCCGGGCGAGCGTGTGGTTGGCTTCGATCTGGCTCGCGGTCGCGTAGACGATGAGCGTCGAATGGAAATCGTCGATGAAGTTGCGCCAGACATAGAAATCCCGGCGCGGCACCGGAACATCGTCGAGGGCGTTGAACACTACCCGGGTCGGGCGCTCGTCGTAGGAGAACGCGACCTCCGTCTCGCCTTCGATTTCCACACGTTCGAGAATTCGTTTTCCTCCCACCGTCACCTCGAGATGGGTGACGGCGTGATAGGCGGTGGCGTCTTGCGCGACGGACAGCACAAGCTTCCACCTGTTCTTCGCCTTCTTGACCTCGACGGCGGGAGCCAACCCGGGGAGACCCTCACGATCGAGCCACTGACGGATGAACGGGCCGAGCGCTCTGCCCGAGACCTCGTCGGCGACCTTGATGAACTCGGCGGTGGACATCTCTCGCCCGGCAAACCGATCGTGAACCGTTCGCATCACATCGAGGAAGAGCTCGGTGCCGAGCAGCAGCCGGAGCTGATGGAGCGCGAACGTCCCCTTGATCCGCGGCAGCAGGTAGGGCCCGTACCGGTCGTAGGCGCGGTGGGCGTCCAGGGCGGCGAGATCGCCCTCGCGGGAAACGGTGTAGAGGTATCGCACCGACAGCTCGGCGAGGGCGTCGCCGAGCTCCCCGGCGGCGACCACCGGATCATCGTCGAGATCATCGAGCATCTGCCAGTAGGCCGCCGATCCGCTGACGAACCAGCTCTCTGCGGGTGACGCCGGCAACACCGTTCGGGTCCAGAGATCGGCGCGGTCGATTTCGAAATCTCCCGCGAGCGATCCGAGGACGAGTTCAGGCGTCTCCGGCGTGTTGTCGCCGCCGCCGGCGCGGCCGCGCAGCGCCTGGAGCCGCTCGTTGACGAAGATCGGACTGATGGTGGCGTAGCCGAGGCTGAGGTGAGGATCGGCGTCGGGAAGGTCTGGTAGATAGCGCCAGCCCTTGGTGGGGAACTTCTCGCGCAGGGTCACCTTGCCGTGGTGGGCGAGAAAGACCATCTCCCCGGCCATCTCGGTGGTGGTGATCTTGCCGTCGCAGGCGTGGGCGCGGTTGATCGGGCTCGTGGCCCACAGATCGACCCCGGCAATGGCGTCGATGGAACCCGCATGCGCCTTGTAGAACTCGTTGAACGCAATGTCCCGGTTCCACGGCGAGAACATGAGGTCGTACGGCCGGTCGTACGGTTGGGCGAGGTACTCCTTCCGCACTTCGGGATCGCGGTTGTTGTTGTTGGCCCACAAGAAACCGGGAGTGCCGAAGGGCGCCATGTCCTCGCCGGTTCGCCACAGCTTCTTGGAATGGGTGCCGAGCAGGAGGATGGCCACCTCGCCGGTCTTGATGTCGGCGATGGGCCAGTCGTTGGTGTACATCCCGTTGTTGCCGTCCCACAGGATGCGCTCGACGTCGTCGATGGAATTCGCGTACTGCGCCGCCTTGCGGATCCGGTTCGACTGCGGCGTCGAATCGGGCTCCCACGGGGTCTGGGAGACCGTCGTCTCGCCGATGATGATCCCCGCCGAGTTGAGATAGAAATCGGCGCCCGAGTGGATGCCTCCGGGAAAGGTGTGGTAGACGACGCGGTTGCCGTCGGCGGGCACGACATCGGTGATGACGTTCCAGTGGACCCCGGTGTAGCCGCCCCACATGAAGATCTGGCCGAAGACGATGTCGCCGGTCGCCGTCGCGGGCCCCGTCGCCGCGAAGGCCGAACAGCTGTGCTTCTCCGGTGCGATCTCGATCTCCTCATCGGGGGCGACAAAGGCCTCGCCGGTGAGCGCGTGCGGGGTGACCTCGATGGCGTCCTCGAGCTGGCCGAGATCGACCACCGAGTTGATGGTGACGATGTCGACGAGATCCAGCGACCGCTCCCACGCCTCGGCGCCGGCCGCCGCCGCTCCGGCGGCGATGCCCTTCATCTCCCGCAGGTACTCCTCGTCGTAGGTGCGCAGAAAGATCGTGTCGCACTCGAAGCGCAGCCGCCGCCAGCCGGCTTCCGGGTCGGCCTCGTTGGCGAGGACGCCGAGCTTGTTGATGTAGGCGACGATCTCGTCCGCGACCAGCGAACCATACTGATAACCGCGCTCGAAGGGCTCGCCCTCGATATGGACCACGATCCAGCCACGATCTTCATAACGAAAGCCCTTGCCCGACCAGCGGACGGTTTCGAGCGGGATGAACTCGGTGATATCGTCCACCCTCTCGAGGCGGACATCGTCGAACCATGCAACGCCGCGGGCGTTGCCGTTGAGCCCGAGGTGGAGGCGGACCCGGTCTTCCCGCTGGGTGGCGAAGAACAGGCTCTCGACCCTGGACCAGTCCGAGTCGCCGCCCACCGCCTCGGAGTGGTTGGTGAACGGGAACGACGCCATGGTGAGGCAGGCCGGGACCGCCGTCGGGTACCTGGTCGTCGGATCGGAGATCGCACCCTCGGTGCGGATCCACGCACTGAGCCGATAGAGCCTGCCGACCTCGAGCGCCACCGGCGCCGACTCGGCGGCGACGGTCCCGTGCCCGCGCACCCCGAGCTTGAGGCTTCCCACCCCGTCGTGCGCGTACTCGGTGGTCGCTTCGACGACGGCTCCTTCCGAAGACCGCGCGGCGATCCTTCGCCAGTCGGTCACCGCACCATCGGGGTTCAGCCGCTCGAACCCGCCGTTGGCGAGGGCGATCTCCTCATCGGCGACGGCAGATCCGATCGAGAACAGAAAAATGGTCAAAACGGCAGCGAGGTCGGTCGAACGCATCGGGGTCCCTCCGAGGGCTCATTGTATATGGAGGCGGAAACGAGTTCTTCAGGGTGCGTCATTTTCTTTTCGGCCCCGTGCGTCGCGCCGGGGCCGAAAAAAAGAACGAGTGGGACCTCCGCGAAAGTGCTACGATGACACGCGACACTGTCGCAGAAATCTGAGCTTGGGGAGGTCAGCATGCCAACGACATCACGCGCGCTTTTGGCTGAGATCATCGACTACGCCGGGCTCTTCCCCCCGGCGAAACTCCCTATGAGGGAAGCGTTCACTCGTTTTCTCGCCCATCGCGGAAGCCCCGACGGTTGGCTGCTTGACCGCTTTGTCTGCCCGGCCGGCCGGCTCGGTGAACTCACGCCGCTCCTGGCGGAGGCCAAGCTCGGGCAGACGCCCATCCGGGTCGCCGCCCTCGGCGCCGGCGGCGACGACCCGCCGGGTTTCGCCGAATCCATCGAGCGCGACTCGGAGGCCATGGCGGCCTTCAGCGAGCGGCACCGGGGCGACGCCCTGATCGATGTCTTCGAGGTCAAGCTCCCCGCCGAAGGCGACCCTGCCGAGGTCGTCGACCTCACCTTTCACCACCTCGCCGACATCGCCTCCGGACAACCCGTCGCCTATTTCGAAATCCCCCTCCTCGGCGAGCGGCGCACCCCGCTCTTCCACGCCGCCGCGGTGGCGGAAGCCGGACCCGTCATCGACGACGACCGCCGGGCGGGGATCAAAATCCGCTGCGGCGGGCTCGACGCCTCGGTCGTTCCCACCGTCGACGCTGTCGCCGCAGCCGTCAGCGCGGGGCTCGTGACCGCCCTCCCGCTCAAGGCGACTCAGGGCCTGCACCATCCCCTCCGCCGCCACGACCCGGCTCTCGGCGCACGGGTCCACGGCTTCTTCAACCTCGCCGCCGCCGCGGTGCTCGCGCGCGCCCACCTCCTCGATGACGAGATCATCCGCGAGATCATCGCCGAGGAGGATCCGGCGGCGTTTCGCTTGACCGATGCCGCATTCGGGTGGCGGAATCTCGACACCGACTTCGCAGGCGTCGTCGAGGGTCGGATTCACGCCATGACCGGCTTCGGCAGCTGCAGCTTCACCGAGCCCCGGGACGACCTCGCCGGCCTCGGTTGGCTGTGATCGTAATTCTCAATTCTAAATTCTTAATTTTGAATGACATCGCGAAGACCACTCTCGTCGACGTGGGTTCGGTCTTGCTACCATTCCGTACAGCCTCTCGTCTGCGCGAGACAAAGACCAACTGGAGACGTTTTTATGACAACGCTCGACAGCTCTCTTCGTTCTTTCATCGATGTGGCGTCCGACTCGGACTTCCCGATTCAGAACCTCCCGTACGGTGTCTTCAAGACGTCGGCAACCTCACCGGCCAGAATCGGCGTCGCCATCGGCGACGAGGTCCTCGATCTCGCGGTTCTCGCTGAAGCGGGCCAGCTCGGCGGCGGTGATCTCGGCGACGGATCGGTGTTCCGGGAGCAGACCCTCAACTCGCTCATGGCCCTCGGACGTCCAGCGTGGACTGCGGCGAGATCGACCCTCACCAGGCTGCTGCGGGCTGACGAGCCGACCCTGCGCGACGACGCCGCGCTGCGCGAAGCGGCCCTGCACCGACAGGCCGAGGTCGAGATGGTGCTTCCCGCGGACATCGGCGACTACACCGATTTCTACTCGTCGCGCGAACACGCCACCAACATCGGGATCATGCTCCGCGGCAGGGACAACGCCCTCCAGCCCAACTGGCTGCACATCCCGGTGGGTTACCACGGTCGGGCAAGCTCGGTCGTCATCAGCGGCACCGACGTCCGCCGGCCCAGCGGTCAGACAAAGCCACCCGATGCGGATCGACCCTCCTTCGGTCCGAGCCGGCTCATGGACTTCGAGCTCGAAATGGGTTTTTTCGTCGGACCCGGCAACAAGTTGGGCGAGAACATCCCCATCGCCAAAGCGCCCGAGCACATCTTCGGCATGGTCTTGCTCAACGACTGGTCGGCGCGCGACATCCAGGCCTGGGAGTATGTCCCGCTGGGACCGTTCCTCAGCAAGAACTTCGCGACGTCGATCTCACCCTGGGTCGTCACCATGGACGCCCTCGAACCCTTCCGCTGCGCCGGACCGGACCAGAACGACCCGGAGGTCTTCCCCTATCTCAGGAGCCCCGATGATCGCGCCTACGACATCCGCCTCGAGGTCCTGCTCCAAAGCGAGAAGATGGACGCCGCCGTGAGCATCGCGACATCGAATCTGCGCTACATGTACTGGAACGTCTGCCAGCAGCTCGCCCACCACACCATCAACGGATGCAACGCCCGGCCCGGCGATCTCTATGGCTCGGGTACGATCTCCGGGCCGGCAAAGCACGAGCGGGGCTCCATGATGGAGCTCAGCTGGCGCGGCACCGAGTCCATCCGACTCGGCAACGGCGAAGAACGGAAGTTCCTCGCCGACGGCGACACCGTGATCATGACCGGGTGTTGTGAGCGGGATGGCGTCAAAGTCGGGTTCGGCGAGGTGCGAGGGAAGCTCTTGCCGGCAGTCGCAATGTGAAGGGTGAGGAGTGAAGGGGTCAGCGCTCGCTTCGCTCGCTGTGAGAAGGTGAGAAGGTCGGCCCCGCCTCTCTATACTCAGGTCTGACTCCTCACGCCCCCTTTTAACTCCTAACCCCTAACTCCTCACTCACGATTTGACACCGGCAGTCTTCAAGCCTCACATTGGACCAGAGTAAACGGCATGAGCGATCGAACAACAAACCACCCCGCTCGGTACTGGCGTCGTCTTGACGACGGTCGGGTTCTCTGCGAGGTCTGTCCTCGGCTTGTGCAAGCTCAAGGAGGGTCAGCGGGGGCTCTGCTTTGTCCGGCAGCACGTCAAGGGCGAACTCGTGCTGACCACCTACGGCAGGTCTTCCGGGTTCTGCGTCGACCCCATCGAGAAAAAGCCCCTCAACCACTTCTATCCCGGCAGCGCCGTTCTTTCCTTCGGCACCGCCGGGTGCAATCTGGCCTGCCGATTCTGTCAGAACTGGGACATTTCGAAATCGCGGCAGATGGACACCCTCGCCGACGATGCCTCCCCCGAGACCATCGCTCGAGCGGCGGCGAGTCTCGGCTGCCGTTCCGTCGCCTATACCTACAACGACCCGGTGATCTTCATCGAGTACGCGGTGGATGTCGCTCGAGCCTGCCGCTCGGCCGGCGTCGCCAACGTCGCGGTCACCGCCGGCGAGATCCTCGCCGAACCCCGCACCGAGTTCTTCGCCGAAATGGATGCGGCCAACGTCGATCTCAAGGCGTTCACCGAGGAGTTCTATCGCAAGCAGTGCGGCGGCGAGCTCGAGCCGGTCAAGGAGACGCTCGAATATCTCGTCCGTGAGACCGATGTCTGGGTCGAACTCACCACCTTGCTCATCCCGGGCCTCAACGACTCCGACGACGAGATCCACGAGATGACCACCTGGGTGGTCGACCGGTTGGGCCCCGACGTGCCCATGCATTTCACCGCCTTTCACCCCTCGTACAAGATGCTCGATCTACCGCCCACGCCGCCGTCGACCCTCGGTCGGGCGCGGAAGATCGCGACCGACAACGGCGTCAGATTCGCCTACACCGGCAATGTCCACGACGAGTCGGGAGGCAGCACGATCTGTCCCGCGTGTTCTCGGGTGCTCATCGGCCGCGACTGGTACCGCCTCACCCGGTGGAATCTCACCGACGACGGGCGTTGCACGACCTGCGGAACCGCCTGCCCGGGCCGGTTCCACGGTCCACCCGGCGACTGGGGCGCCAAGCGAAGACCGGTGCGGCTCAGCGACCTCGAGTTGGGATCTAACGCAGAGACGCGCAGAGCCATCGCAGTATCACCGCGAAGGCGCAAAGTACGCAACGACATCGCCCCCATCGCAGTATTCAGCGCAGAGGCGCAGAGGCGCAGAGATCCATCGCATTGGGACACGGATTTCCACGGATTTGCGGGATGAGCACGGATCATCGCAACCGAGATTCACGGCGGAGTTAGTGTCGGTCGGACCGCCACCACCTGTTGATCGAGTCGACGCTCCGAACACAAGTGTTCGTCCCGCCGACTCGACCAACAGGCCGCCACTCCTACGGCGTGCCGGCTCCGCCTGGGTTTCGCTCTCCCTCAGCTCCCAATCAAAAAATGGGGCTTCGATCTGGACGGGATCCGATACCAAGGAATCCGAGGAGGCCGGACGGTCGTGCCGTAGGCACGATCCGAGACTCGTGAGAACAGATTCCGAAGCGCCGCGTTTCGGAATCTGTTCTCACGGGTCCTGGGTCCTCGGCCCTTGGACGAGGGCAACCGTCCGGCCGGTTGACGATCACGAAAACGGGTCAGCCGAGGTTGGCACTGGGCCCGATCCGTGTTGATCCACCGAATCCGTGATCATCCGTGTCCCGTTGCGATGTCAGCTCACCGCGACGGGCAGCAGCACGGTGAAGGTGGTGCCCTTGCCCGGGGCGCTCTCAGCCGAAATCGTCCCACCGGCCTCTTCGATGATCTTCTTGGAGATGGCGAGACCGAGCCCGGTCCCGCCCTGGGTCTTGGTGGTGAAAAAGGGGTCGAAGATCCGATGGACGAGATTCTCCTGGATGCCTTCGCCGTTGTCGTAGACCTCGAGCTTGACCCAGCCCAGCTCATCTGCGGGCGCGAGGCGAACGCCGACGAGGCTCTCGCTCGGCGGTAGATCCGGCATCGCCTGCATCGCATTGACGAGGAGATTCACCAACACCTGGCCGAGCTCTCGAGGCGAGCCCTGCACCACGGGAACGACCGCGGTCTCGACCTCGAGCCGCGCCCGTTTGAGCAGCGCGGCGCGCATGAACTTGAGGGTGAGCTCGAGGATTTCGGCGAGGTCGGTGGTGGTCTCCTCGTCGCGTCGGCGGTGGCTCAGCGCGAGTCCGTCTGCGATCTTCTTGGCGTTGTCGACCGCTCCTTCGACCTTGACCAGCGCCTTGGACAGCAAGACCAGGTTGGCGGGATCCACCGAACCGCCGTCGGCGATGCTGCGGTTCATGGCGTCGAGCCGAATCCGCGCGAGCTCGAGATTCATGCTCATGGCGGCCAACGGATTCCGCAACTCGTGGGCGACTCCGGCCGCCACCACCCCCAGGGCGTAGGTTCGTTCGGTCTCGAGCAACCGGGTTTCCAAGTCGGCGATCTTCTTCCGGGTCTGATAGATCTCCACTGCCTCGCGAAGCGCCGCCTTGAGCTCCTCCGGCTCCCAGGGTTTTCTCAGATAGCGGCGGATGTGGCCGCGGTTGATCGCCGAGATGGCTTCGCTGAGGTCACTGAACGCGGTAATCAGAATGCGAACGGAATCCGGGTGGCGTTCCTGGGCGATCTCGAAGACCTCGACACCGGTCATCCCCGGCATGCGCTGATCGACCAGCAGCACCGCGATCTCCTGCTCGGCCAGGATGGCGAGGCCCTCGGGTCCGCTCGACGCGGTGACGACGTTCAACTCACCCGCACACGTGGCCTTGAGGACGAGAAGATTCGCCTCGTCATCGTCGATGTAGAGAATCGTGTCGTTCATTCGTCTTTTTTCCTATGCTGTCCTTCCTGACTCTATCTTACGCACATTGAGAAAAAAGTACGCATTCCCGGGCTCGACGTCCACATCGATCACGGCTGATTCAGGCAGCAACGCGCCAAGCCGCCTCACCTGATCTCGGGTTCGGTAGATCATCGACCAGTCGCCGAGAAATTCCGGCGTCCAGAAGCAGTCCTGGGGTCCGATGGCATTTCCGACGCTCATCAAACCTCCCGGAGCCAGCAGGTCGTAGAGGGCGCAGATGAGCACCTGGGCCCGCGACTCCTTGATGTAATCGAAAAGACCGGTGCAGTAGATGTAATCCTGCGACTCGGGCTCGTGCAGCGGCACCCCTTCGTTGATCATCTGGACAAACGAGAGGTTGAGCAGATCCAGTTGCGCCGGGGCCCCCCACTCGCCGATCTCGCGTTTACACGAACGGAAGGCAACCCCCAACGCCTCCTCCTCCTGATCGATCAGGGTCCAGATCGCCGTCCCAGGCCAGGTCTGCCGCTTCGCAACGTAGTCGGACACCTCACGCGCCGGCCCACACCCGAGGCTCGCCACCCGAAACTCGCTGGAGTCTCCGCGTTCGGCCAGAACCCGATCGTGCTCCCTCCACATCAGATCGACGATGAAGTCCTTCCGGGTACAGACTCCATGCGCCATCGGGTGCTCGACCCCGATGCGGTGGAAGACCTTCGCGAAGACCGAATCTCCTTCGAAACTCTTGTTGTAGTAAAAGATCATGACCTGGTAGTCGCCCGGGTAACCCATGGGTTTGAGATAGGCGCGGCGGTTGAGGGGAATGTCGAGGGTCAGAGGCACCAGCACCGTTTCGGTGTACTCCTTGGCCGCGATGAGCACCTCGCGCTGCGACATGAACTTCATGGCCTCGATGGTGGCCTCTCGGTGAAGCTGGAAATAGGGCTCTCGCAGAGCCTCGTAGGCCCGCTGGGCAAATGCCATGAGATCGCTGTCGGTGGCGCCCTCGGCGCGGAACCGGCGCTCGTGGTAGTCGAGGGCCCGGCGATAGAACTGGAAGAAGTGGAGGATCTCCGCGACCTTCGCGCGGTAGGACTCCGGCACCTTGGCGAGCTGCCCGGCCGCGCCGTGATCCATCTGTTCCTCGAGCAGCTTCTGATCGTCCCGCCGTCTGATTTCGGGGAGGTCCAGATACCCGGTCAGAAGACCCACGCCGACTCGCGAACCCCGCGGACCCGGTTCGACTCGAGCCACGTGCGCGGTGCCTGAATAGACGGGCTCCTCGTGCAGCATGAGCTCGAGATCGATGGCGCCGCCGATGGGCCACTCACCCACACCATTCGCTGTCAAAAACGAGAGGCCGTTCATGGAGACATCGAAGAGGGGGTATTCGGCGCCGTTGATGAGGAGTCTCGGCCTCGCATCGCGAGAGAGGAGTTCACGAACCCGCTGCCGTTCCGGTCGGTAGAACATGGACCGACCCAGAGACCCCATCAGCGCCTCGTACGATTTGACCATTGTGCCCTCCAAACCCACGCACAGATCAAGGCGTGGGTTTCACCCGCAGCGACGCCGACCGCCGGTGCGGCTATCCATGGTCCGGCGCCCTCCCAGGCTCAGGCGTCAAGGGTAACGCAGGTACCGTCACAATGAAAAGCGCTCCGCCGCCGGATCTGTCCTGGACTCGCAGCGATCCGCCGGTTTCTTCGACCATTTTTCGGGACAGGAAGAGCCCCAACCCGGTTCCGTCGTTCGCCGGCCGGTGGGTGAAGAAAGGATCGAAGATGCGATCCACGTGTTCCTTCGCCACGCCGGGGCCGTCGTCGCCGATCTTGACGACGAGGTTGTTGGCCTCCGCTTCGAGGCTCAACCAGAGGTTCTTCGCGCCCATCCGCACCGCGTTGTCGACAAGGTTGAGAAGGACCTGATTCATGGGGCCCGCCGGCGCTTGCGCCAGGCGATCGGTGGCAAAGTCGCTGTGAATCGTAACGTCCTCGAGTCGATGCCTGATGAGCATGAGCGTCGCCTCGATGCCCTCTCTGAGATCACACACCGCGGTGGCGCCGGCCTCGGCCGGTCGCGCGTGGGTGTCCAGGGCCGAGGTGATATCGTCGATCCTCGCCGCTCCATCGCCGATGACTTCGAGAAGCTGCCGCCGGGTCTCCCCATCGAGCGTTTTTGACGTCAAGGCTCGCGCCGCGTTGAGGATCGCGTTCACGGGGTTTCGAACCTCGTGGAGAATGCCGGCCGACATGGTTCCCACCACCGCGAGCTTTTCCTGCTGCGCGAGATGGAGGGCAAGGGCCCGGAGGTTGAGTTGGGCCCGGATCCTCGCCATGAGCACTCGCGGGTGGAACGGCTTGGCGACAAAGTCGTCGGCGCCGTGGGCATACGCATCCAAGGTGGCTTCGGACCCCACCTTGGCGGTGAGCAGTATCACCGGGATCGACTTCAGCGCGGGATCGTTCTTGATCGCCCGGCAGAGCTCGGTGCCGCTCATCCGGGGCATCATGACATCGGAGACCACCAGATCGGGGGACTCGGTCCGGATGATCTCCCAGGCGTGCCCGCCGTCGTCGGCGACCGCCACCTCGAACTGCGGTTCGAGGAGGGTTCTGATGAAATCGCGAACCTCGGGGTTGTCCTCGGCGAGGAGAATCCGCGGCTGGCGGCCGGCGACAAAGGGCACCTGGCTCGCGTGGTCGGGGTACTCGCCCGGCGAAGAACCGACGATGACATCGGTCGCGGGCGCGGCGACCCCGTCTTCGGGCTGGGGATCCGTGACATCTTCGGCTCGGCGACGAACCGCGGGCTCTTCAAACTGCTGACGCCGTTCAATGACCTCGGGCCGGATGTGCTCCCGGCCGAACGGCAGAAAAACCGTGAAGACCGTGCCCTGCTCCCCCGGGCTCTCGGCGCCGATGGTTCCCCCATGAAGTTCGACCAACTCCTTGGCGAGGGCCAGACCGATCCCCACGCCGCCCTCGCGCCTGCGATCGGCCGGGTTGGCCTGGAAGAACCTCTCGAAGATCTTGGCCAGGTCCTCCTTAGGGATGCCGATCCCGGTGTCTTCAACCTCGATCCGGACCCCGTCATCGAGATCCTCGACCCTGATGTCGATTCGGCCGCCGCCGGGGGTGAACTTGAGGGCGTTGGAGACGAGGTTGGTCATGACGATCTCGAGACGATGGGCGTCACCCCAGATCCTCTTCGACGGCGTATCGCAGACGATCGTCAGATCGATCCCGGCGGCCAGCGCCGCCGGCAAGCTGTTTTCGTACACCGATGCGACCACCGATCTCACATCCATCTCGGCCAGATTGAGCCGGAGCCCGCCGGCATCGAGACTCGAGAGATCGAGGAGATCGTTGATCAACCCCAAAAGCCGTTCGGCATTTCGGCGGATGACCCTCACCTGCTGCGCCGCTTCGGCTCCGGTCACGATGGAGGCGAGCTCGCTCAAGGGGGCCAGGATGAGGGTCAGCGGAGTTCGAAGCTCGTGCGAGATATTGGCGAAGAACCGGCTCTTGAGGCGGTCGAGCTCCTTGAGTTTCTCGAGCGCGCCCTGGAGGTCGTCCGAGGTCCTCGCGAGGACCATCCGCGCCTCCGATTCTCTTCGCGCCACCGTCGCCAACTGAACCCGGCTCAGGAAATCCCTCTTGGCGAGATCGTACTTGAAAACCGCGGCCACGATGGCGAGCCCGAAGGCGGTGATGAGGACGAAGCAGTTGGCCACCACCTCCTGCATCGGCGGATTGCCGGTCCACACCGGGAAGAAGAACGCCGCGTTGACCCCGCCGACAAAAAGCAACGCGGTGAGGGGCCATCGGGGGTGCCACACCGGAATCACGCCGGCGCCAACCATGGTCACGGCGAGACCCATGATGTACTTGGCGAAGTTGTCCCCCGCCAGCGGCAGCATCGGCGCGATGAAACTGCAGTAGACCACGACCAACAACCAGAATCCCTCGAAGCTGTATCTGCGGTAACCCGGTCTGAAGATGATCATCACCATGACCGTGTTGATGATCACCGCGACGACCCGAAACACGAGGAAGTACGACCAGAGATCGGGTACCAGCACGTAGTCGAAGAGCGCCCAACCGATATAGGCGATGTTGAACACCACCGCTGTCCACGCCAACATCGGCAGGTTGCGTTTTCTGAGTTCTTTGTCGAAGGCGCCGTCGTCGAATACGACGCCGTTGGCTCGGAGGTCGGGATCTGAATCATAGGGCGCCGCGATGCGGATGCCGTCCGAGGAGTCCCCTCCGGGGTTGCTGCGATACTGCGTCATGCCCTCCGAACCCACACTAAATCGCTCTAATAATTGAGATTATATCACTGGAGCCTGAAACTGCGGAGGACAACGGCACTCAACCCCGCGCCGTCGCGAGCATCCTCACGACACTCGCCACCCCAAGGTGGTACCTCCCCTCGTTGAGCTCGACATCGCGTTTCTCGAGGGTATGGATCTCGAGCCCGGCGAAGTCCGCTTCGAGATCCGAGATTTCATAGAGCAACCCGAGATCACGGGGACCGCCGGTTCCGCGTTCGAGTTGTTCCGTCGAAAAGGCCTCGAGGACGAGGGTCCCTCCGGGCAGAAGGCACCGCGCCACAGATTGGTGGGCCGCCCTGCGCACCTCGGCGGGGAGGTGCATGAAGACCAGCCCGACGGCGTCGAACCGGGCCTCGAGATCGACCATCGGCTCGGTCACGGAGCGAAGGTCGTAGGCGATCTCGACCCCCTTCCGCCGAGCTGTCGCCAGCGCCTTGTCACGACCGACCGTGCTGGTGTCGAAGGCGTGAACCTTCCAGCCATGAGTGGCGGCCCAGACCGCGTTGCGTCCCTCGCCCTCGGCGGGCAGGAGCAGGATGCCCGGCGTGAGCCGACCGAGCTGTTCGCGGAGATACCGGTTCGGCTCCTCTCCGTAGGCGAAACCCTTCTCGGCAAACCGTTCGTCCCAGAATGTCAGCGTCACTCTCCGTCCACCGCTTTCTCCACCGCGGCGATGATGTGGTCGAACGCCGCCTGATCGAATTCTCGCAGACTCACGACGTACACAATCTCGCCTCGACGATCGAAGACATAGAGATTGGCGGCGTCCTTTTCGGCGCCCCACTTCTTTGAGATCTCGCCCTTCCAATCGAGGAGGATCCAGGCGTCGGGTTCTTTTGAAAAACTCGCGATGATCTTCTTCTTGACGAAAAACGGCGCCCCTTTGAGGTGGGCAAATCCCACCGAGCACACCGTGCCCGATTCGAATTCGCGGGTGTAGGCCTGTTGCAGTACAGGACCCCAATCGGCAATGTACGCCGAGCCCTTGCGGTCCCCGCCGAGGAGGATGACCACGGAATCGCCGCAATCCTCATCGGTGTGAGTCGCCCCGAACTGATCTTCGAGGGCGTAATCGAGCTTGGGCGATCCCCCTGCAGCCCACACCCCAGCCACCGCGATCGCAACGATCAGCAGTGCGGCAACACGCGGCGACCTCATTCCGAGAGCTCCGCCTCCGCCTCGATCTCGACCCGCCATCGCGGATCCAGGAGACCGGCGACCACCACCATGGTGGCCGCCGGGAAGACCTCGCCGAAGACCTCGCCGTGGGCGCGGCCGACCGCGTCCCAATCGGCAGCGTCGATGACATAGATCCGAGTGCGGATCACGTCGTCACGGGACCCGCCCAGGGCGTCGATCGCCTCTAAAATGACCTTGAAACACTGTTTCGCCTGCACGTAGGCGTCACCGGACACCGTCTGGCCGTCTTTTCCGATGGGCGCCGTGCCCGAAACCACGATACGGTCGCCGTGGCGAACGGCGCGCGAGAATCCGACAAGACCCTCATAGGGCGACGACGATCGGTAATGTGCCCGCATCCCAAGAGCCTCCCCGCCCGAAGACCCTGCCGGCCGGTGTCGCCCTCACTACCCCGGGCCATGGAGGATTCGAGCCTCGTGTGATCGCAGCACTCCGATTCTACGGCAATCGGGCCGATCGGTGATCAGTTGAACTCGATCTTGGCAATCTCCCGCCACGGCACGTGGCCCGGTTCACCCGGACCGATCGGGATCACCAGCAGACCCGAGTTGTCCCGATCGACATCCTGGCTGTCCTCGAGCTGGAGCTCGATCCCGTTTCGCAACCGGACGAGGCTCCGGGACCCACCGTCCGGCTCGACGGACGCGACGAGAGAGAACGGGATGGTGTACTCGATCTCGTTCGACGATCCATCGAGCATCTCCCAACTCCACTCCTCGTCGAGATCGAAAACCAGCCTGCCCTTCCGCCAGTCGCCGTTCTTCAGCTTCACGGCTCCAGCGAGATGCGTCGGAACCGAATAATCCGCGTACGAGGCCCCGCTCGGTCCGGGGTCGTCAAAGACGACTCTCACGAACTCGTCCCAATTGATTTCGACCCTGCCGAACCGCGCGTCCTCGACGTGGATCCCGCGGATGTCGTCGTTGACATCGTTGGTGCCGGAGAGCACCATCTCGGTCCCATCCTTGAGTACGACCTTCGAGCTCCGCCGATCGCGACGTTCGATGGACCGGATGTCGCCCATCGCGATGCTGACGTCATCGTCGTCGGTGTCGCCATCGAGCCGGTCGGTGCTCAGGCTCTCCTGGTTGTCCCATTGGATGAATCCGACAAACTCGCCCTCGCTGGTGGACACGGTCCCCCGCAGCCGGAAGCTCCCGGGATCGGCATCGAGCGGCGTCGCAGAGAACGTGATGGTGTCGATGGTCTTCCACGGCACCTCGACCCGGCCGGGCTTGGCGTCGAAGACCACGACCGTCGCGCCGACATCGTTGGCGTACCCGGAGACCTCGATCTCGGTACCGTCCCGGAGGGTGAGCACCGCATCGTCGCCGCCGGTCACGCGGATCTGCTTCAGATCGCCAAAACGAACGGCGAGCCGCCGCCCCACGTGGTGGAGACCGAGATCCCCCGAGATGGTGGTGGCCATCCGCTCCCACCAGTTCGCCTCTTCGTCCGCGACCGGCTCCTCGGCATAGCTCTCGTACGGCAGCTCATCCTTGGACGAGTGGAAGAGGTCGTCCCAGAAAGCCTCCTCGTCATCCCAGCGCAGGACGCCGGTGTGGGTCTTTCCGGCCCGGGTCTCCACCGTACCGTGGATATAGCCCTCGACCGAGATCTCGGCTTTTAGAACTTCTGCTCCCTCGCCGGCAGCGACAAACGAGGCGAGCACGAGGCTCACCGCAAGAATGATCCCAGCTCTCTTGGTCATAACGATCCCCCTGGTCACTACTACGAGAGAAACGACCCGGGAGTTCGCCGGTTAGCAAAACGGGGCGGAATTGCTTCCGCCCCTGCTATCCGGACCGCCGTGGGAGTCGACGACCTCAGCGTGAAGTGATACGGATTCCGCCGTTGACGGTTTCGAGCTCGATCGAGGGGCCGCCGCTGCCGACGCTGCCGTTCATGGAGGAACCGACGTACTTGCCCTTTTTGACCTCGATCCCGAAATCGTTGCGGATCGTGCCGTTGACCGTCTCCGCCCGGATCTCGGCCGAACCGCTGAGAAAGACCTCGATGGTTCCGTTGACGGAACTCAGGGAAATCTCTTTGCTCGGGCCCGGACCGAGCTCGAGCTCGATCCCACCGTTGACCGTTTCGAGCTCGACCTCACCCGAAGCACCGCGGACGACGATCTCGCCGTTGACCGTATCGGCTTCGACATCACCCTCGACACCATCGATGATGAGATCCCCGTTGACCAGCTCGACCCCGTCGATGGTCGCGAACCTCGGAACCGTCAGGGTGTACTCGACTTCCATCCGGCCGTGGCGGTCGCCATCGCCGAGGTCGCGGGAGTTGGGGTAGTGGGTGTCGACGAAGACACCGCGCTCCGAAGCATCGACATCGATTCTCAGCGCATTGAGGCGTTCGGTCGAACTCGCTCTCTTGACCGCGTAGACCCGGACCTCGGCCTCGTCCCAGACCTCGATGGTGACATCGCCGTTGATGTTCTCGAGAGCCACCCGGCCGCCGTGATCCATGGGGTAGGTCCGGTCGAAGGTCTCGGTGTACTCACCCGCCACCGCGGCGCCCGCCGCGAGCAGCACAACAGCAGCCATCGTCATCAGTCGCTTCATCTTCAACTCCTTTGTCGTCGGTGCGTGTTTCTGTCGGTTCACGCTCCTGAGATGCCGGTGAGGGGCGAAGGGTTTGGATGAGGCGTGAAGTCCCTGCCCGGCCGCTGTCCCGGCCGCTGCAATTCGGGATCGGGATCGCGGATCGGGATCGGGATCGGGCGGAACCATCGCATCGGAAACGGGTGCGGGACCACCAAGGCCGGATCGCCCCGGAGTGTCGGCCATTTGTAGCGCCGACGTCTCGTCGGCGATGTGCCCAACCCGCAGCGGTTCCCACCATCGCCGACGAGACGTCGGCGCTACAATGCCGCTGCCGTTGCAGTCTCTCGGAAGAGGAAACGGAGCTTCAGTCCCGATCAATGAGGACTGTCGGCGGCAACGCTCCCGGCTCGGCATCCCTGCTCGTCGGCGAAGACGACCACGACCGAGGTGAATCGCCCATCGCCCCACTGGTCCTCGAGGAGGAGCCACGACCGGACGAACTCGCCGACCCGCTTGCGGCAGCGCTCGCGGGCCAACTCGAGGTGATCGGGATCCTTCGCCCGGTCCACGAGCGTCGGGGTGAGGCTCCTTCAGGAGCGTTTCCATCTCCTCGTCCTCGTTGAAGCGCAGCCAGCCGCTCGCGGAACGTTTCTCCATCCGGTCGGTGTGGATCGCCGGCGGCAGGGTGGGTCTGATCGGCGGGCGCGTGGACGACGCAGGTTCCGTCGCTCACCGCGAGCGTCCACTCCTCGTCGAGCCGGAGGTGGTAGCGGTAGGTCACCGGGACCCGGATCTCGCTGAAGGTGGCGCCGAGGGGCACGAGGTCGAAGAAGACCCTCCTGTCGTCGGTCCGGGAGATGGTCTCGGTGGCCTCGAAGGCGGCCAGCTCGAGCAGGGTGCCGCCGTCGGGCACGAGCCGCGGGATGGCCGAAACAAAGGTCGTGGTGATGGTTCCCGTGGCAAACCGGCCCGCGACCTCGGCGGCGCTCTCCCCGACCGCCCGGACCGCGTCCACCGTCGCCCGGCCGCCCTCGCGGGCGGTCTCGAGCAGCTCACGAACCCCGAGCAGCGCCACCAACGCGAGCGACGGCGACCACCAGCCGGCCAGCGCAGCGCGTGGAGCACGTCGAGCCAGCGTGGTCGTTCGTCAGTCATCGGCTCGGCGGGTTCCAGTAGCGCTGATCCGCGATCTGTCGCGAGACCCGGGACGTCGTATCCGCCGGACGCCCAGCGGCGCCGCAGACCGGCGATGGTCTGTCAGCATCGGCAGCGAGTGCGCGACGACACTGACCGTCGTCGGCCCGGTGCGGAGCAGCCGCACGGGAATCCGGCGGATCGCCAGGTTGTACTTGAGGGCGATATAGAGGAGCTCGACATCGCCGGCGAAACCGTCGTCGGTGACGAGCGGGAAGAGCTGCGGAAGCGACATCCCCGCGGAACGCCTTGAACCCGACCTGGGTGTCGAAGAGCTCGCCGGTGACCAGCATCCGCACCGAAAACGAGAACGCCCGGGTGCTGAGACGGCGCAGCAGCGGCTGGTCGACCCCGAGTCTCGGACTCGGCGAGGGTCCGATCGCCGACGACGATGTGAAACCCGCGATCGAGAGTCAGCTCCGCCATGTACGGGATGGCCTCGAGATCGTAGGGCAGGTCGGCATCGGTGAAAACCCGGCACGCGCCCCGGGCGACCGCCATCCCCGCCTTGAGAGCGGCGAACTTTCCCCGATTGTCGGGCAGCCGAACCGCCACGAGCCCGGTCATCGGGCACCCGTCGAGAATCTCGGCCGTGCCGTCGGTCGAGCCGTCGTCGACGACGATGATCTCGGCGATGAGACTCCTGCTTTCGAAAAAGGCCTCGAGCCGGGCGAGGCTGTCGGCGAGAAAGCTCTCGCCGTTGAAGACCGGAATCACCAGAGACACGGCGGGGCGTGTCACGGCCGAGTGGTCAGAGATGCTCACTTCAAGCACGCTACCCGAGTCACCCGCCGCAGAGCAAGTCGTGGGGAGGGTGAAGAGTGAGGAAGTGAGGAAGTGAGGAGGTGAGGAAGTAAGGAGCCAGAGGTGAGGAGGTGAGGTTTGCTTCCTTACCTTCTCACTTTCTAACCTTCTGACCCCTCACTCCTAACTCCTGACCTCTACTCGATATCCATCAATTCCACATCGAAAACGAGCATCCCCGCCGGCGCGCCCTGCTGGCCCTTGTAGGCGAGAGACTCCGGAATCCAGAAGCGGCGCTTTTCGCCGACCACCATGAGCTGGACGCCCTCGGTCCAACCCGGGATGACCTGGTTGAGCGCAAAGGTCGCGGGCTGGCCGCGGGTGACCGACGAGTCGAACATCTTGCCGTCGGTGGTCCACCCGGTGTAGTGGACCGTGACCCGGCTCGTGGGCCCGGGGTGATCGGCGCCGGTCCCCGGCTCGATGACCATGCTGGCGAGCCCGGAATCGGTGAAGTCCGCATCGGCCGGCGGCGCGGCGACGTTGCTCGGCGCCTTCGGCGGCTCGACCTGATCTTTGATCTCGATCAGCTCGACGTCGAAGACCAACATCCCCGCAGGGCGGTCGGGCTGGCCGTTGTAGGCGAGCTCCACCGGAATCCACAGACGGCGTTTCTCGCCGACCACCATGAGCTGAAGTCCCTCGGTCCAGCCGGGGATCACCCGGTCGAGGGGGAAGGTCGCGGGCTGGCCGCGGGTGACCGACGAGTCGAACATCTTGCCGTCGGTGGTCCAGCCCGTGTAGTGGACCGTGACCTGGTCCCAGGAGTCCGGGTGGGCGGTACCGGTGCCCGGGCCGAGAACCTTCGAAGCGAGACCTGAGTCGGTGACCTGGGCGTCCTTCGGCGGCGCGGCGACATCCGCCGGCGTCTTCGGCGGGTCGGGTGATTCGGTGATCTCGATGAGCTCGACATCGAAGACGAGCATCCCCGCCGGAGCGCCCGGTCGACCGCCGTAGGCGATGTTCTCGGGGATCCAGAAGCGCCGAGTCTCACCGACGACCATGAGCTGGACGCCCTCGGTCCAACCCGGGATCACCCGGTTGAGCGGGAAGGTCGCCGGCTGACCGCGGCTCACCGACGAGTCGAACATGGCGCCGTCGGTGGTCCAGCCGGTGTAGTGGACGGTGACCGAGTCCCACGCATCGGGGTGGACCGTGCCGGTTCCCGGCTTGATGACCTTGGAGGCGAGACCGGAGTCGGTGACCTCGGCATCGGCCGGCGGAGCCGCGACGTCTGGGCGGCGCTGCGACGTCAGCGGCAGCGACCATCATTGGGAAGAGACAGACGAGTGCAACAAGAGTGAGCATTTTCATGTGCGCGACCCTATCGCGAAATGGGCTGCGGACGCAAGCGTCCGGGCGGGATGCGTTACCTGGTTTTTACCGGCCGCATGCCCGGAGCATCACACAGCGCACCGTTGCAACCACGAAGACCTCGCCATCCATCGCAAAAAAACGCGGAGGGGCGGAGACATCGCACCATCGGCGACGAGGGGGTCATCTTCGAGCTCGAAGGGGCGGGCGCCATCACCCGGATGTGGATCGTGAATCGTGAGTCGATCCCGCTCCGGTTCCCGATGCGATTTCGGTGTGCAAGCTGGAAGCTTGCGGCTTCAAAGGCGCTCCGTTTCTTAAAGCGGCAGGCGTCCCCGCTTGCCCGTGGGCACTCCGGTCCGGGTCTGAGCGTCATCGATCCGACCTTGAAGGCGCGATGAAGCCCATCGACGGTTCCGTCGCGTTCCCGAAAATCGCCGACCGCGCGGGTGGTGCGTTGCCTCGCCTTCCCCATTACAATGGCCCCATGAGTCACGATCTGCGCTCCGTGCTCGCGTCCCGTCGGGGCAGATTCCAACCGGTCATCCCCTTCAACCTGGCGGCGGGCGGAATGGTGGTCTTCGACTTCACCAAATCGAGCCCCGACTTCGCGCAGATCGACATCAACGATGTCTCAGGTTTCAGCGAAAGGCTCTTCGCCAGAGTCTCAGAGGCCGAGCTCCCCGTGGGAGTCGGCCGCTACAACGAAGACCGGGTGCTCTATCGCCACTCGCCGCTCTTCGACGGCGAAAGCGAAAGTCGCAGCGTCCACCTCGGCATCGATCTCTTCGTCATGGACGGCACCGAGGTCATGACGCCGCTGCCGGCCCACGTCCACTCGGTGGCGGACAACACCGGTCTCGGCAACTACGGCCCCACCGTCATTCTGGAGCACGAACTCGACGGCATCCGGTTCTGGACGCTCTACGGCCATCTCGGCCGCCACTCGGTGGTCCGGCTCGAGATGGGCCAGACCCTCGAGGCCGGCGAGGAGTTCGCCGTGGTCGGCGATCTCACCGAGAACGGCGAGCTGGCCGCCGCACCTCCACTTCCAGATCATGGCCGATCTCCTGGGCCACTCGGGCGATTTCCCCGGGGTCGCCGCGCCGTCCGAGGTCGAACGCTGGCTCGAGATCTGCCCCGACCCGAATCTGATTCTCGGTATCCCCGGACTCTCAAACGAAAGGACTCCCGGACCGATAGACGAGCAGCCGACGGAACCAGCGAGTCTCGGTGAGCCCGACGAGCAGGCTGGAAGCCTGCTCCGCAACGCGGCAATCCGTTGACGACCGCCACCTCGTCGAATGGGCGCCGGCAGGCGCTCATCGCCCTCGCTCTGCTGGTGCCGGTACCGAGCCTGGGCACGGCCGCCGCCATGATCCTCATCCCCGGCCCGGTGGGTCAGACGCTCTTCATGGCCGCCAAGATCTGGCTGCTCGCCTTTCCCGCCTTCTGGTATCTCGTGGTCGAACGCGGCAGACCGAGCTGGTCGCCGCCACGCCAAGGAGGCATTGGCGTCGGGGCTCCTCACCGGCCTCGTCGCGGCCGCCGCCATTGTCCTCGCGGCGCTGGCTCTTCGGCGTCTTCGACATGGACATGGGCGACCTCGCCGGCGAGGTCGACGAGATGGGGCTGACCACGCCGCGGGCCTATCTGCTCGGCGCGCTGGGCTGGACCTTCGCCAACTCGCTCATGGAAGAGTACGTCTACCGCTGGTTCGTCTTCAGCCAGTGCGAGCGGCTCATGCCGCGAACTTCTCGCCGTGCTCGCGTCGGCTGCGGTCTTCACCGCCCACCACATCGTGGCCTTGAGCACCTATCTCCCGGTTCACCTCAACGCCCTCGCCTCGTTCGGGGTCTTTCTCGGCGGCGTTGATCTGGGCGGTGCTCTACAGCCGCTACCGGTCGATCTGGCCGGGCTGGGTCAGCCACATCATCGCCGATGTCGCGGTCTTCGCGGTCGGGTGGGAGTTGCTCTTCGGCTGACCGAAGGTCGGCCGAAATGCCCGTCGTCCGACGTCCGCGTCCGTGCCCGATGGATGACGTGCGCGTATTTCGTACCTCGTGGGCGTCGCGACATGCGGACGAACCGCGAGCGTTTTGTACGCCGAGATCTCGAGTCGCCGATGGTGCACGAAGCTCGCGCGGTTGGTTCGTCGCCGACGGGACGCGGCGCTACAAGGGGGGCGTGCGTTCGTCGGCGATGGTGGCGGGCCGCAGCGGGTTGGTTCCATCGCCGACGGGACGTCGGCGCTACAAGGGGCGCGGCGTCTCGTCGGCGATGGTGGCGGGCCGCAGCGGGTTGGTTCCATCGCCGACGGGACGTCGGCGCTACAAGGGGGGCGGCGTTTCGTCGGCGATGGTGGCGGGCCGCAGCGGGTTGGTTCCATCGCCGACGGGACGTCGGCGCTACAAGGGGGGCGGCGTCTCGTCGGCGATGGTGGCGGGCCGCAGCGGGTTGGTTCCATCGCCGACGGGACGTCGGCGCTACAAGGGGGGCGGCGTCTCGTCGGCGATGGTGGCGGGCCGCAGCGGGTCGGTTCCATCGCCGACGGGACGTCGGCGCTACAACACGCTGCAGTCGGGATCGGGAACGGACGCTGCCGCTGCCCCTGCCGCTGTCCCTGTCGCTGCCGCTGCCGCTGCCCCTGCCGCTGCAATTCGGGAACGGGCGCGGACTCGGACTCGGGTTTAACCCAGTCGGTCCGCCATGTAGTGGCAGAGCTTGCTCAGTCTCCTGGTGTACGAGCCGAACTCGTTGTCGTACCAACCGAAGAGCTTGAGGTGGGTCACCGGGACCTCGACCTCGAGGTGCTCGGGATCGAGCTCCTTGAGGCCGAGCTCGGCGAGGTTGACCCTGGTGAACCCGGTCCGGGCGTGGGTCTCGGAGCCCTCGATGATCACCCCGTAGGGTTCGCCGATCATGTCCGACGAGACGCTCTGCTCCTCGGTGAAGAGCACCCCCGAGTCGGGGTTCTTTGCGTACTCGGCGAAGATGCTGTTGACCGATTGCCGGTTGATGAGGGCGTTGCCGTACTCGTCGAGCTTGGACTGGAAGGTGCAGTTGAGGATGATGAGCGAGGTCGTGTTGAGCGGCACCCGAACCGAGTCGGCGAGAAAACCGATGGTGGCGATCTCGGGCATGACGTGCTCGAGGGCGGCGGCGGCGTTGGTCGAGGTGAGGATGATGTTGTTGAAGATCGAGCGGTTCTTGCGCAGATCGCCGGCGCCCGCCTTGGGCACCGAGTCGAGGACGCTCTGCGAGTTGGTCGAGGCGTGGACCGTCGACATGGAGGCGGTGAGCATGGTGTGGGTGAGCTCGTGGTCGAGCAGCGGCAGCATCATGTGCGCCAACGCGGTGGTGGTGCACGACGCCGCCGAGATGATGCAGTGCCGCGCGGGGATCGAATGAATCGTGGTTGATGCCGTAGATGAGCATCCCGGCGTCATCGGGGAACCGCGCCGAAGGGTCTTTCATCTTGAACGCGGAGCTCACCAAGACCAACTGGGCGCCGGCCTCGAGGTGGCCCTGGAGGCTGCCTCCAGGGTGACCGGCGGGCAGGTTCGGATCGCGGAAACGGCCGGTCGTGTCGACGACGATCCTGACCCCGTGGTCGGCCCACCCGATGTCCTTGGGGTTGCGGTGCTCGGTCAGGAGCTTGATCTCGACCCCGTTGATGGACAGGAGCTGCCGCTCCGCATCGAGGATCTCGATGCAGCGCCACGGTCCGTTGCGACCGAAGAGAAAACGACCGAGGCTGCCGTAGGTGCTGTCCGATGAGAGATAGCGGATGATGGCGTCGATGCCCTTGCCGACCGGGCGTCCGGTGTTGACCACCAGGCGTTCGAAGCGTTGGTTGCCCGCCTCGTGCCACAGGGTCAGCTTGCCGATCCGACCGAGACCGTTGATCCCGAGAATCCCGTCTGCGCCGTTGACTGCCATGACATCCCCCAGACTCGCTGCCCGCTCCTAGAACAGCCGCACCGGATCGCGAGCGCCCGCGATCTCGTGTTTGCCCGCCCAGACCTGACCCGAGTACCCGTCGATCGAAACCATATCACCGGCCAGGATCGGCGTTCCGCCGATCCTGGCGACATTGTTCGCCGTGTCCACCGTCAAACCCTTGCAGTTGACCACGCAGCACTTGCCGAGGCGCTTGGCGGTCACCGCGGCGTGCGAGGTGAAACCACCACGGGCGGTGAGCAGACCGTCCACCGAGAGCACGACGCCGATGTCCTCGGGCACCGTATCGGGACGGATGAGAATCACCCGTTCCTCGGGGTGGGTCGCCGCGCAGGCGCTCGACATCGCTTTCGGAGAAGGCGACCCGGCCCGACATGGCGCCGCCGCTGACCCCGATCCCAGAGCCGAGCAGGTGCTTCTCGAGCTTCTCCGGGTGGGCGAAGATCTTGAGGTCGCCGGTGCGGGTGTGGCGCAGCGGCCGGGTCTGCAGCAGGAAGAGGCCGTCGGCCTCGCCCGACTCGAAGGTGAACTCGATCTCCTGGTGCTCGTAACCGTGCTCGTTGATGAGCTCGAAGGCGATCCTCCTGATCTCGGCGTAGATCGACGGAAACTCGGTCTCCAACGAGCCTTCGACCTTGGGCGAGTACTCCTTGCGCTGGCGCTCGCTGATCGGCGACGGCGACACCAGACCGGCGACCACGTCCTCGCCCTGCGAGCAGCGGGTGAAATCGCCGAAGAGACCGATGACGGTGGTCGACGAGCGCGGGTTGGTGGTGAAGACGACCCCCGAGCCCGACTCTCGGTTCATGTTGCCGTAGACCATCCGCTGGACGATGACCGCGGTTCCCCACCCGTCGGCGAGCCCGAGCTGGCGCCGGTACAACCTCGCCGGCGCCGAATCCCACGAGTCGAGGACGAGAAAGATCGCCTGCATGAGCTGTTCGACGGGGTCGTCGACAAACCGGACGCCCTGGCGTTCACCGACCTCGCGGTACTCGAGCGCCATCTCCTTCATCTGCGCGGCGGTGAACTGGAGCTTGACGTCGACCCGGTGCTTCTCCTTGTGCCGGATCATCACGTCGTCGAAGAGATCGCGGTCGGCGCCGCACGACATGGCGACGTTCTGCAGATAGCGCCGATAGCAGTCCCAGGCGCCCCAGGCGCGCTCGCTGCCGTCATCCATGGCCTCGAGCAGAGGAATGTTGAGCCCGACGTTGAGGATGGTGTCCATCATCCCGGGCATGGAAAACGCCGACCCCGAGCGCACCGAGAGCACCAGCGGCTTCTTCGGGTCGTTGCGCGTCGAGCCCGGTGATCTCCTCGAGCCGGGTCAGCGCCCCCATGATGCGCTCCTTGGTGTCGCGTTCGAGGTCCTGATAGTCGAGCGCGCCCTGGATGTCGAAGAGCTCGGTGGAAACCACGAAGCCCGGCGGAACCGGCAGCCCCAGCGAGCACAACCGCTTGAGCGAGATAACCCTTGTACCCCAGCGCCAGCTGATCCTCCTGCTCGCGGAGCGCGCCGTGGAGAAAGCAGATCAGCCGCGTCGGGCTGTAGCCGAGGACCACGCTGCAGGCCTCGTCGGACAGGGTCTCGGTCATCCGCCGCAGGCTTTCGCCGATTCGGCGAAGAAAGAGGTCGAGCTCCTGGATCGCGTAGGTCGAGGCGATGATCGAACGCAGGAACCGCTCCGACCGCCGGCCGGCGGTCCGTCGCCCCGTACCCGACGGCGCCCTCGTGGGTCACCGGCAGCCGCTCGAGGTTGCGGTTGTGGAGGGCGATGTAGTTGGTTTCGACGACGTCGTTGAGGGCTTCGGACATGAAATCGAAGATGTTGAGGTACTGGCCGGCCGACAGGCTGCCGTGCATGATGACGCTGCCGAGAATCTCGAGCTTGGTCGACAGGTGCTGGATCCTGAGCCCGGCGATCTTGAGCCCCTCGAGCATCTCGTGCAGGATCCCGTAGGCCTCGGCGATGGACTCGCGGGTCATATAGCGGTAGTTGAAATCCGCGACGCACTTCTCGAGCTGCGGTTTGAGGGCGTTCATCACCCGCAGCAGCAGCCCCATGGCGTCGAACTTGGGTTCGCGATAGGTGCCGTACATGGACGGGATCCCGGCCGCGATGTGGCGTTTGTGGTAGATGTTCTCATACGCTTCGGTGATCTCGGACGTGGTGATCTGCGCCCTGAGCTCCTCGAGCACCCGGTTGCCGGCGGCGACCACCGCGAGGGGATCCGATCCTTCGAACGCTTCGGCAAACGCCTTCACGGTGTCGGCCTCGACCAGCGGCGAGTGCTCGAGGGTGTCGAAGATGCCCTCGGGCGAATTGGAGTACTTCGTCTTGAGCAGCCGATAGAGCCGGACCAGCAGCAGCACCCGCTCGCGGTCGGCGCGGCTGCCGACATCGAGCTTGACGAGCTCGGCCTCGAGCTCATCGACCTCGCGCTTCTCGAGCTCGGCCAGGCGAGAGCCTCTCTTCGCGAGCTTCGCGGTGACCGCGTGCGGGCCGACGAACCACTCCGCTTCGGGATCGAGGGCGGCGTAGACGCTCTCCGGCAGATACGGCTCGAGCCCCTCGGGCTTGCCGGTCACCCAGTAGTCGTAGACATTGGCGGCGAACCCGACGAGCCGGTTGTTGGACTCGGCGTGGCACTGTTTGCGCAGGTAGTGGATCACCGGATCGCGGCGGTGGGTGATCTGGTCGATCCGGGTCGAGACATCGCGGAGCTGGCCCTCCGAGCCGACCTCGTTGAAAAAGACCGGCACGTGGGTCACGACCTGCATGATGAGCGCGAAGGCGTCGGCGATATCCGAGTTGAGCAGCGCCGAGATGTCGCGCTGGAAGAGATCGGTGTCCGCGACGAAAACGCCCTTGAAGTGGATGTTGATGACGAGCGCCGACAGCAGCTGCTCGAAGCGGAAGGGGTCCGACATGATGATGGCGAGCCAGGTCCGCAGACAGGTCAGGTGGTGGGGGTTGACGTGGGTCTCCCACTCCTCCGAGACGCCGCTGATCTCCGGGCCCTCGAAACCGGTGGCGATGGTGCGCTCGACAAAATGCTTGACGAGCGGGTCCCCTCCCCGCTTGGCGATGCCCCGGCCGAGCTGCTCGAGACACTTGTAGAGCAGATTCTTGTGCGAGCTCTCGCAATCGATGAGATGGCCGGTGATGAGATCCACCGCCCGGGTCACATCCTCGTCCGAGCCCTCGGCGCAGACCGTGTCGATGGAGTAGTAGAGCGCCCGCAGAATCTCCATGTTGCGGTGCTCGAGCTCCGGGATCCCGGCGAGATAGACATAGAGTCCGATCCGCTCGATGGGGCTCGTCAGCCTTCTCGAACCCGCCATGGTCAGGTTGAGGAGATCGTCGAGGTTGGGCAGCTCGAGCACCTCCTCCGGCGTCGCCCGGCCGAGGGCGGCGCCGGCATCCGCGATGGCGCGCTCGAGGGGATTGACGACCAGGTCGCGGCATTGGCGCGATGATCCCGACGGTTGTCCGGCACACCAGTCGTCGAGCGAGATCTTGTCGGCGAAGACATCCACCCCATAGCGTACGGTCCCGGCGTACAGCGCGCCGAAGCGGGCGCCGAGCAACTCGTCATCCACGAGACGGCCGCCGAGCCGTTTCGACAACCCCGAATAGGGCAGGAAACTGCTGCCGTGGGCGGCCTGGACCTCGGTCAGCCGCTCGAGGGCGTGGAGCATCACCGCTGTGTACTCATCGCTGTAGCGCGACCGGCTCAAGGTCTCGATGAACTGGAGGTGGGTTCCGACGAGATTGCTGAGAAGCTCGGGACTGAGTTCGTTCTTGTAGAGCACGCAGAAGAGGTCGTTGAGCAGCGCCGCCGACCCGGCGCGCCCCTCGGTCCGCTCGAAATAGTGGAACATCCCGCCGCAGAGGCTGCGCAGCTGGTTGATGACCGCCTTGACGTTGCGCAGCGGGTGGAAGAACTCGTTGAGGAGCTTCTCCAGCGCCTGTCGGACCCCGAAGAACCGGGAGACCGTCTCGACGAGGGCGAGGTGCTCCTCCGGGATCACAACCTCGCGGCGGGTCTCCTCGAGGTTGGCGAGCAGTGCTGACGACTGCGGACGGTCGGGCTCGATATTCCGCGGCATGATCTGGGATCGAGTATAGCGTGGGCGCGATCCGCGCGAAGCGAACGAGATCACCCCACTCATCCAATTCTCCGGCGCCGGCCGCCCACGGCCGGCCCGGAGAATTGGAAAAGAATGCAGAGTGGGCGCCCGCCCGAGGCAGATGCCCGACCGATCGGATCGACGGTCCCGACATTCCGCTGCTGATTTCAAACTTACTCTTTATTTACACCATGAACGTCGTCCCCCACCCCGCGGCAGCCGCCCGAGGCGCCGAAGCCCCCAGGCTCCTCGAGCGCATGCGCCGCGCGATCCGCGTCCGCCACTACTCCATTCGCACCGAAGAGGCCTACCTCGGCTGGGTCAACCGCTTCTTTCGCCTTCACACCGCCGCCACCCACGCGAGCTCGACTCCGACGAGATCAACCGCTTCCTCACCCACCTCGCCGTCCACGACCACGTCGCCGCCTCGACCCAGCGCCAGGCATTAAGCGCCATCCTCTTCCTCTACCGCGAGGTCCTCAAGCTCGATCCCCCGTGGATCGAAGACATCGTCCGAGCCCGCCAACCCAAGCGCCTACCCACCGTCCTCAGCCGCGAAGAGGTGGCCGCCCTCCTCGCCCGCCTCGAAGGCACCGTCCAGCTCGTCGTTCTCCTCCTCTACGGCGCCGGAATGCGCATCCTCGAGTGCCTCCGGCTCCGCGTCCAGGACGTCGATTTCGATCTCGGGGTGATCACCATCCGCGACGGCAAGGGTCACAAGGACCGCACCGCCCTCCTCCCCGACGCCTGCCGCCAACGTCTCCGCGACCACCTCGTCCGTGTCCGCGAGCTCCACACCCGCGACCTCGCCGACGGCTTCGGCCGCGTCCACCTCCCCGAGGCCCTCGACCGGAAGTACCCCGGAGCCGCCGCCGACTGGCGCTGGCAGTACGTCTTCCCCGCCGGCTCCCGAGGCACCGATCCGAGGACCAACACCATCCGCCGCCACCACCTCCACGAGTCGGTGATCCAGAAAGCTATCAAACAGGCTGCTCGAGACGCCGGACTCGCCAAGAGAACCAGCTGCCACACCCTCAGGCATTCCTTTGCGACCCATCTCCTCATTGCCGGCTACGACATCCGGACCATTCAGGAGCTCCTCGGCCACAAGGACGTCAAGACGACGATGATCTACACCCACGTGCTCAACAAGAGCGGGTGGAAGAGGCATCGTCAGCCCGGCGGACACCCTGTGCGACCTGGCACAGGAATGTCCATCAGCGTCCTAACACGCCTCATGTTAGGACGCGATAACAGCGGCCTAACATCCCCAACCTGGACCAAGTACAATAAGGATGGAGTCAATATGGACAAGGCATTTCGCGGAACCAAGGCGAGAAACCGAACAAAGGGATTCAAGCCGTCTTTCCCGAAATCCGTTAGTACATCTAATTGTAGTTAGG
>CAVQJV010000019.1:0-39683 GCA_963712805.1 uncultured Acidobacteriota bacterium
GAAATGGCTCCGGTGATATAATCTCAATTACTAGAGCGATTTAATGTAGTGGGATTCGATGTGATTTCGGAGGGTATGACGCAGAACCGCAGCAGCCTCGGAGGGGACTCCTCGGACGGTATCCGCATTGCGGCGCCCTACGATTCGGATCCCGCGCTTTTCGCCAACGGTGGCGTGCTCGACGATCGGGCGTTTCACAAGGAGCTGAGACAGCGGAATCTCCCCATGCTCCTGTGGACTGCGGTGGTGTTCAACATCATCTACGTCGGATGGAGTCTCTTTGACTACATCCTGGTTCCAGAGCTCTGGCTTCGATTCTTCGTACTCCGTGTGATTGCCATTGTCATCACCACGATGACGGTGGCGGTGGTCTCCCAACCGCAATTCAGAAAATACAGTTTCGAGGGGTTCTGGATTCTGGCGGTTGTGTACTGCGCCTTCATCGGCCCGATGTTGCCCCTCGCCGGTGACGGGTTTTCGAAATACATCATGGGCCTGTCCATCGTCATGATGGGTGTCGGCGTGATTCCGACCTGGCCTCCGCGTTGGACGGCCTCCGCGCTTTTGGTCGGAGGTGTCATCGTTGCCGGGTTCTTCTTTCCATTCTGGGCGGGCTCGCCGCCCATGCGTGAAGTCGTTGCCAACAGTTTCGTGCTCATCACAGCATTCGGCCTTGCTGTCGTCGCATCGGGATTCAAGCACGACCTCGCCCGTCGGGATTTCATGAGCAGGGTCCAATTGGCGGAGGTCGCCCGCAGAGAGTCCGAGGCGCGGATGGTCATCGCCAAGACCTCGGATGATCTTCAGGGTGCACTCGAGAAACTCAAGGAACTCGATCGGCTCAAAAGCCAGTTTTTCGCCAATATTTCACATGAACTTCGAACGCCGCTCACCCTCATTTTGGCGCCGTTGAGCGAACTCGCCTCGACCGTCGTGGGAGCTGAAGCCGAGCAGCAGGTGAGGGTCATCCGGCGCAACGCCGAACGGCTCCTTGGGTTGATCAATGATCTCCTCGATCTCTCGAGCCTCGATGCCGGCGGACTGCGGCTCAACCTCGCCGAGATGGACATCCGGTCGGTTGCCTCCTCGGTCCACGAGAACAGCATACCGGCGGCCATGGCCGCAGGCATCGAATTCAAGATCGCCTGCGACTCACCGAGACACAGGATCTGGGGTGACGCCCACCGTCTCGAGATCGTCATGACCAACTTGGTTTCCAATGCCATCAAATTCACCCCGGACGGCGGTTTGATCGAGGTCCGCATCGCCGATCTGGAGAGTGGTGTCCAGGTCGAGGTCGAGGATTCCGGGGTGGGCATTCCTGCGGAAGACCTGCCTCGGGTGTTCGAGAGGTTCTTTCAGGTCAACCCCTCCGACCGAAGGCGTGAAGGAGGGGTGGGAATCGGTCTCGCTCTTGCCAAGGAGTTGGTCGAGTTGCACGGCGGGACCATCGGTGTCGACAGTCCGGGCCCGACTGGAACGGTTTTCAGGTTTTTTCTCCCCTTTGGACGTGATCACATCCGACCGGAGGCCATCGAACGACGTCAGCAATTCGAAGAGACCGCGGTTCACCGCCGCTCGGACGATGCCTCAGACCTGCAGGCGAGATCGATCGCCGCCGTAGATGACGACGAGTCCATCGTGTCGCTTGCCGCGGGATTACGCGGACAGCATCGAGCCGGTGCCGTTTGTTTCGGGCCGGCGGCCGCGAATTCTCCTCGCAGAAGACAACCCGGAAGTTCGTGAGTTCATCAGGACCCTGCTCGATCCTCGTTATGAGGTCTTGGAGGCCGAGAACGGGGCGTCGGCGTGGGAAATGCTCCGAGGCAACTCGCTCGATCTGGTGGTTTCCGACGTGATGATGCCCGAGATGAGCGGCACCGAGCTGTGTCGGGCGATCAAGAACGACCCGTCCATGAAATCGATCCCGGTGATCCTGCTGACCGCCAAGGTCGGATCGGAGGCCACCCTCGAGGCCTATGCCCATGGCGCCGACGATTTTGTCGCCAAGCCGTTCCACCCGAGGGTGCTCATGGCGAGAATCCGGGCCCAACTCAATCTCCGGGCTCTCGCTCTCCACCTCGCGCAGCAGGAGAAACTCGCGGTGGTCGGAACCATGTCGGCCGGCATCCTGCACGAGGTTCGTAATCCGGTGAACGCGATTCTCAACGCGTCGCGGGCCATGGCGTCGAAAGCGCTCGACGAGGAAACCCAGCGGCAGCTTCTCGAGGTCATCGGCGATGCGGCGGTGCGAATCGAAGAAATCACCTCGGCTCTGGACACTCATGCACGCCCGGCCGAAGCGGGGGAGACCGCGGCTTGCGATCTTCGGGAAGGCGTGGAGGCGACGCTCAAGCTCATCCGGCACCGTCTCGACGGCGTGACGATCCACCGCGACTTCTCCACCGATCGTCTGGCGCAAGCACCGGCGGGACCGATGAACCAGGTCCTTCTCAATCTCGTCGACAACGCGGTGCGAATGGGAGCGAAGAACCTGTGGCTGAGTACTGATGATCGAGACAACAACATCGTCTTCAAAGTCGGCGACGACGGCCCCGGGGTAGCAAAGGCACATGTGGATCGAATCTTCGATCCGTTCTTCACCCAACGCCCCGCGAGCGACGGAACCGGACTTGGGACTCTTCTTGTCCCGTAAGATGGTCGAGGAAGCCGGCGGATCGCTACGGTACGAACACAGATCCGGCGGCGGAGCATTGTTCGTTGTGGAGATTCCTGCGTTACCCTTGGAGTCGCGAGAACGCGCAGGGCGAAGACTGACCTGCGGTCGGCTGCGATTGGATCGATCGCCGGGCAGTGCGGGCGCGTCGCGCTTGATGCAGACCAGGAGGGCACATGGTCAAACAGTACGAGGCACTGATGGGTTCTTTGGGTCGAGCCATGTTCTATCGACCCGAGCGGCAGCGGGTTCGCGAACTCCTGTCGCGGGATTCGAGGCCGAAGCTGCTGATCAACGGCGCCGAGTACCCGATCTTCGACGTGTCCATGAATGGTCTGTCATTCCTGACACCGAACGGCGCCGGTGATTGGAACATCGGGAAGACCATTGATCTCGAGCTCCTCCTGCATGGTGAGCCCATCTACCACGGGACCGCGCATGTCGCACGAATCGAACCCGGACCACGTGGGCGCCCGCATCGGCGTTGGACTCATGACCGGATTCCTCGATCTGCCGGAGATTCGCCGGCGTGACGACCAGAAGTTGCTCGAAGAACAGCTCGACCACGGCGCCGCGGATCAGCTTGCCAAGGTGCCGGCCGCCTTTCGCGAGAAGGTGTCGGAGTTCCTGCACTTCTATCAGTACTATCGGCGCGCCCTCGACTACCACGAGCGACGGTTCCGGGCCGAAGGAGCGACGGACCAGCGACCTTCAGGAGTTCGCGCAACGGGCCTTCGAGGCTCTCTGCGGACCCTACTATCAGCTCGATCGGGAGGCGACCGCGGTGGCCCGCAAGTTCATCACCGATCGGGAGACGCTGATGGCGGCCAAGGAGTACACCGAGACGGTGCTCGCCCCCCTGATGCTCGACATTCCATTTGCCAACCGCGCCTACCTCAAGCCCCTCGGCTATCCCGGCGACTACCAGGTCATGCTCTACTACTACAACAAGAGCTTCGAGGGCGACTCGGTCTTCGCCAAGGTCTTTCACCGGATCGGCATCGAGCACCCGCTGGCGAACGGCGTCTGCACCCGCAAGGACTTCATCGTGAAACTCATGGGGCGTCGAGCACGACCGGGTGCTGGCCGAGCGCGGCGATGCCTGTGAGTTTCGGGTTGCGAGCCTCGGTTGCGGACCGGCGAGGGAGGTTTCGGAGTACGTCGCCGAGCGGCAGAGGTTGGCCGGGAACGGCGATCTTCACTCTCATCGATCAGGAGGAGGAGGCGCTGGGAGTCGCTTTCCGGGCGTGCAAACGCGAGATCGGCAGGTTTGACGCGCCCGCCCAGCTGGATGTGCTCAATCTTTCCTTCGTCCAGATGATCAACGAGGGGGTGCCGCTGCACGATCCGGAGTCGCAGGACTACATCTACTGCACCGGTCTCTTCGACTACATCAAGACCGGACGCGCCCAGGGCCTGATCTGCGCGCTCTACGACCTGCTCGCGCCGGGTGGATTGATGAGCGTCGGAAACGCCATCGGGCCACCGGAGTGCTGGTGGACCGCGGAGTTTCTCGGCGACTGGACGATGATCTATCGAACACGAAAGGAAGTCGAGGAGCTCGGTGCGATGCTTCCGGATACGGCGGTTCGTGAGGTCGTTGCCGAACCCGGGAACGCCTATTTCTTCCTCAACGTGCGCAAACCGAAGGCGGGACACTGTGGTTAGAGGCCGACTGAGATGAACGACACGATTCTCTACATCGACGATGACGAGGCGAATCTCCTCGTCCTCAAGGCGACGTGTGCGGGGGAATTGAACGTCATCACCGCGTCGAGCGGTCGCCAAAGGCCTCGCCATCTTGGCCGAGCAAGAGATCGCGGTGCTGCTGGTCGATCAGCGAATGCCGGGGATGACCGGTGTCGAGGTCTTCGAAATCGCCCAGGAACGCTACCCGGATTCCGTGCGCATTCTGATCACCGCATTCTCCGATCTCACCGAGGCCATCTCGGCAATCAACCGCGGCCACATTCGTCGCTATCTGAGAAAACCCTGGGAGCCCGAGGAGCTCAAGGCGGCGCTTCGCGAGGCCGTGGAAATCTTTCAGACCCGGAAGAAGATCGCCGATTTGGAAACCCGGCTGCTCGAAACCGAACGCACCTACGCACTGGGAGTGGTCGCGGCCGGGGTCGCCCACGAGCTGCGGAATCCGTTGGCCGCCATGAGCATGAACCTCGAGCTCGCGCGGATCCGGCTCGACGCCATGAATCGCAGCCTCGCCGACGGCAGTTCGGTCGATCCCGCCAATCTGGTCTCGCTGTCCAACGCGTTGGTCAAGGTCGAAGGAGCGGTCGAGAGCGCCAAGAAGATCGCCGATGGACTCGAGTTGAGCCACCGCCGACGAGATGAGGAGACCACGGCCGACCTCGCCGAAATCCTCGAACTCACCCTCAAGTTCATGCGCGCCGCCCTGCTCAAACGGGCGCGGCTCGAGGTCGAGACCGCGGTCGTGCCCGTGGTCCAGGGTTCGCCTCGCGAACTCGGCCAGGTGCTGGTGAATCTCCTGGTCAACGCGATGCAGGCCATGCCCGATCAGCCGCCGAGCGAGAGCCTCGTCGGCGTTCGTCTCGCGCCGGCGGCCGAGATGGGGTGGGTCAAGCTCGAGGTCTACGACAACGGCGAGGGGATTCAGGCGGATCTCGTCGACCGGGTTTTCGATCCCTTTTTCACCACCAAGACCCAGGGCGGGACCGGACTCGGCCTCGCCATCTCCAAGAAGATCATCGAGGAGGCCGGCGGGACGATTACGGCTACAAGCCCTCCAGGCGAAGGCACCACGTTCACCGTGCTGCTGCCCGTCGCCGTGAGCTGAGACAACGCCGTAGCTGTTAGCTCAGCATCCTGCAAAATTCAAGACTTGTCATTCTGAGCGAGCGTAGCGAGTCGAAGAATCCTTGAAGCTCAGAGCGAAACAGGGAGAACTCACGTCTTGCCGAACCCACGGCGGACCCTTCGACTCACTCGTCGAACTCGTTCGCTCAGGGTGACGATGCCGGGTTCGGTTTCTGATTCTCGGTAGCACCTCGATTTTTGCAAGAGGCTCAGCTGTGACCTAAGAGTTCGAAACTCCGCGGCGTGCTCTTGCGTTAGATTTCGACCGCGAAGTCGCTGAGCCGCACCGGCCTCCGCTTGGCGCCCCAGTCGCCGGGCGGACCGTCGAAGCGCCCGGGCAGCGTGGTTCCGCAGGTGGTGCAGCATCCGTCGTCGGTGAGGTTCCACCGGGTGAGCCGATACCAGTCGCGGCCGATGAGCACCTGAGAGCAGCCGGGGCAGATCGTGCTGCCGCCGGACTCGTCGTGGACATTGCCGGTGTAGGCGAATCGGACACCGTTGGCCGTGGCGATCTACCGCGCTCGCGTGAGGGTGACGACGGCGTCGGCGGCAGGTCGAGCATCTTGTAGTCGAGGGATGAAACGCGGTGAAGTGCATGGGCACATCGGGGCCCAGCCGCTCGACCACCCAGGCGGTCATCTCGTCGAGTTCGCGGTCGGAGTCGTTGAGCCCCGGGATGAGCAGGGTCGTGAGCTCGACCCAGACATCGGTCTCACGGGCAAGGTACACGAGAGTTTCCTTGACCGGTTCGAGTTCGCCGCCGCACTGCTGGCGGTAGAACTCCTCGGTGAAGGCCTTGAGATCGACGTTGGCTGCATCCATCGCGGCGAAGAACTCGGTCCGCGGGCTCGGCGAGGATCTCGCCGGCGGTGACCGCGACGTGGCGACGCCGGCCTCGCGGCAGGCCGCAGCGACATCCACCGCGTACTCGAGGAAGATCACCGGGTCGTTGTAGGTGTAGGCCACCGAGCGGCAGCGGAGCTTCGCGGCGGCGCGGGCGATGGTCTCGGGCGACGCATCGTCGGCCAGGGTGTCCATCTGCCGCGACTTGGAAATGTCCCAGTTCTGACAGAACCGGCAGGCCAGATTGCACCCCGCGGTCCCGAACGAAAGCACAGCGCGTGCCGGGGTGGAAATGGTTGAGGGGCTTCTTCTCGATTGGGTCGACGCAGAAACCGGACGACCGGCCGTAGGTGGTCAGAACCAGTTCATCTGTCGATGTTCTGGCGGACAAAGCACAGCCCGCGCTGGCCCTCCTTGAGCCTGCACAGCCGCGGGCAGAGCTCACACAGGAGGCGACCGTCGTCGAGACGGCGCCAGTACCGAGCAGGATGAGCCTGTTGATTCGTGTGCCATGTCGGTTTCCCCAATTCCATGACACGACGAACGGCGATCGGTGTCAAATCTGGTTTCGGCGGTGCCATGAATGGAGTGAGAGCACCGGGCCGGACTCGCGACCGAGAGAACGCGGAAGCGGGCCTGGTCATCGCGACGTTCGTCGAAGAACTTGCGTGCCAGCGCATCCAGCTTCACATCGGTCGTCGAAGACGACGACTGCACGACTCACGTTCCGAGCGCCGGGCAAGAGTGTTCCTCGGACCTCACCGAACCCGATCTTGACCCCGTCCCGCTCACAACACCCGGTCATGATGACCGTGTCGCCGTCGGCGAGGAACTTCCGCTCTTCGCCGTTGCTCGAGTTGGATCGGCTCGGCTCCGCGCCAGCTCAGCTCCATCATGGAGCCGCGCTCGTGCTTCTCCGGCCCGGAGATCGTGCCCGAACCACAGAGATCACCGGGTCGCGCGTTGCAGCCGTTGATGGTGTGGTGGGCGAGTTGCTGGCAGACGTTCCAGTACATGTAGCGGAGATTCGACGTGGCGATGCGCTCGGGGATCGTCATTTTCTCGCTCTGAGGGCAGGACCTCGAGATGGATGTCGTAGGCGCGATCATCGGGGCTCTTGAGATAGGGGAAGACCTCCGGGTCGGTCTGTTTCGGTCCCGCGCAGCGGAAGGGTTCGAGGGCGTCCATGGTGACGACCCACGGCGAGATCGAGGTCGCGAAGTTCTTGCTGAGGAACGGTCCCAGTGGGACGTACTCCCAGGCCTGGATGTCGCGCGCCGACCAGTCGTTGACCAGCACCATGCCGAAGATGTGCTCGGGCGCCTCGTCGATGGGGATGTTCTCGCCGAGTGAGTTGCCGGGTCCGACGAAGAAACCCATTTCGAGCTCGAAGTCCATGAGACGGCTCGGACCGAAGATCGGTTGATCGGCATCGGGAGGCTTGCTCTGACCATTGGGCCGGCGGACATCGGTGCCGCTGATGACCACCGAGCTCGCCCGGCCGTGGTAGCCGACGGGGATGTGGAGCCAGTTGGGTTGGAGGGCGTTGTCCTTGCCGCGAAGCATGACGCCGATGTTGGTGGCGTGTTCGCGCGAGGAGTAGAAATCGGTGTAGTCGCCGATGGCGGCCGGAAGCACCATCTCGACCGCGGATCGTCTGTAGAGGGCGTCTCACGCAGCGCGGCGTCGTCGCGCAGCGTCGGTTCGTCGTCCCGCAGGAGCTTGGTCAGCCTCGATCGCGCTGCGGTCCAGGCCGGACGTCCGAGGCCCATGAGGGCGTTGAGGGTCGGCTCACGGAACACCGATCCGTCGCCGAGATCGCCGCCGCTGAGCAGACCCTTTTCGGCGAGGACCGCCAGATCGAGCACCTCGTCGCCGATGGCGACGCCGATTCTGCGCCGGCGAAGTCGCCGAGGTCTTGAAGACGCCGTAGGGGAGGTTGTGAATCGGGAAGTGCGGAGTCGGGCGCGACATCGATGAACGAACGCAGCGAAGTGTCGGACAATTCCATGAGAAGTTCTCCGGTTGAAATTTTCTCGCGCTGACGAGATTCCGTGAATGGTACCAAGATCAAAGCCTTACCGGGGTCGATCGTTCCCGGGTAGGGAACGATCGAGAAATTCTGAATTATGAATTATGAATTATGAATTGCGTCGCATCGAACCCACTGCGGCGAGAGAGATGCCCCGCGATGTCATTCAAAATTAATAATTAAGAATTGAGAATTTAGATCAGAGCCAACCGAGGCCGGCGAGGTCGTCCCGGGGCTCGGTGAAACTGCAGCTGCCGAAGCTGGTCATGGCGTGGATCCGACCCTCGACCACGCCTGCGAAGCCGGTCTCGAGATGCCGCCAACCAAGGGCGGAATCGGTCAGTCGGAACGCCGTGGGATCCTCCTCGGCGATGATCTCGCGGATGATCTCGTCATCGAGGAGATGAGCGCGCGCGAGCACCGAGGCGACGAAGAGGTTGAGAAAGCCGTGGACCGTCGCGCCGAGAATCGAGTCGTGGTGACGAACCGGATGGTGCAGGCCCTGGGTCGCCTTGAGCGGGAGGTCGGTCACGAGACCCGCGCTGACGGCGGCCGCCACGGCATCGACGGTGGGAACGGCCGCTGCGTCGAGCCCGCCGCAGCGGATCTTGAGGCCCGCCCGGCGGTTCTCGTCGATCCGGTGACCGGCGTCGGCGACCGCGGTCATTTCGAAAACCGGGTCGTGCCGGTCGCCGAGAAGCGGGATCTCGAAATAGGCCGCCGGTTGTCCCGAGGCAACGTCGACGAGATGGTGGAAGGTGAGATCGACGACCTCGGACGGATGGCCCTCGGCGGGGAGCTTGACCTCGAAGACATCGATGAGGGCATCGTCAGGGTGGGCCGCACTGAAGGCCTTCATGGCCTCGCCGTCGCGCTCGATGGAATCGGCAAAACCGGGAGGGTCGTCACCGCCGGCGCCGAGAGCGGCGATCCGGATCGGTGTCTGCCCGAGATCGCTGTCCGCCATGAGCGGAGCCAGTTCTTCGAGCCGCGCAGCCGGGCAGACAAACCGGGCCAGGAGCCAGCCGTCAGGGCCCGCGCGGTGAGCGAGGAAGCGCGTGAACGCCTCGGTCATGGGCAGCTTCGCCGGAGGAAAGAGCCCGGCGTAGTCGATGATCTCGGCCAGCAGCGCACGTGATGTCGTCGGCATGTGGACTCTCCATCTTCGGGTTTCTGCGACAGTGTCGCGAGCATCGTAGCACTCTCGTGAAGGTCCCACTCGTTCTCTTTTCGGCCCTGTGCGTCGCGCACAGGGCCGAAAAAAAGAAAATGATGCACTTCGAAGAACTCGTATCCACCTCCATATACAATGCATCCTTCGGAGGGACCCTCATGCGTTTGACTCTTGCAGCCGCCGTACTCGCTGTCGTTCTGTTCCCCGCTTCATCGGCTGTTGCCGACGAGGAGATCGCCCTCGCCAACTCGGGATTCGAGCGGCTGAACCCCGACGGTGCGGTGACCGACTGGCGCCTGGATGCCGGTAGATCGTCGGATGGAGCCGTCATCGAAGCGACCACCGAGACGCCGCACGACGGTGTCGGAAGCCTCAAGCTCGGTGTCCGCGGGCACGGGACGGTCACCGCCGAGTCGGCGCCGGTGACGCTCGAGGTCGGCAAGCTCTACCGACTCAGCGCGTGGGTCCGCACCGAGGGCGCGATCTCCGACCCGACGACCAAGTACCCGACGGCGGTCCCGGCCTGCCTCACGATGTCGTCGTTCCCGTTCACCAATCACTCCGAGGCCGTCGGCGGTGACTCGGACTGGACCCGGGTCGAGACCCTGTTTTTCGCCACCCAGCGGGAAGACCGGGTCCGGCTCCACCTCGGTCTCAACGGCAACGCACGCGGCACCGCCTGGTTCGACAATGTCCGCCTCGATCGGGTGGATGACATCACCGAGTACATCCCGCTCGAGACCGTCCGCTGGTCGGGAAAGGGCTTCCGCTACGACGATCGCGGCTGGATCGTGGTCCACATCGAGGGCGAGCCGTACGAGCGCGGGTATCAGTATGGTTCGCTGGTCGCAGATGAGATCGTCGCCTACATCAGCAAGCTCGGAGTCCTGGCCAACGAGGCCGACCCGGAAGCGGGTTGGCGGCGGCTGCGCTTCGAGTGCGACACGATCTTCCTTCGCACCTACGACGAGGAGTACCTGCGGGAGATGAAGGGCATCGCTGCCGGGGCGGCGGCGGCCGGCGCCGAGGCGTGGGAGCGGTCGTTGGATCTCGTCGACATCGTGACCATCAACTCGGTGGTCGATCTCGGCCAGCTCGAGGACGCCATCGAGGTCACCCCGCACGCGCTCACCGGCGAGGCCTTTGTCGCTCCCGATGAGGAGATCGAGATCGCGCCGGAGAAGCACAGCTGCTCGGCCTTCGCGGCGACCGGTCCCGCAACGGCGACCGGCGAGATCGTCTTCGGCCAGATCTTCATGTGGGGCGGCTACACCGGGGTGCACTGGAACGTCATCACCGATGTCGTGCCCACCGAAGGCAACCGGCTCGTGTACCACACTTTCCCCGGGGGGATCCACTCCGGCGCCGATTTCTATCTCAACTCGGCGGGGATCATCATCGGCGAGACCACGGTCTCCCAGACGCCGTGGGAGCCCGACTCGACGCCGCAGTCGAACCGCATCCGCAAGGCGGCGCAGTACGCGAATTCCATCGACGATGTCGAGCGTATTCTGTGGGACGGCAACAACGGGATGTACACCAACGACTGGCCCATCGCCGACATCAAGACCGGCGAGGTCGCCATCCTCCTGCTCGGCACCCACTCCAAGAAGCTGTGGCGAACCGGTGAGGACATGGCGCCCTTCGGCACCCCGGGTTTTTTCTGGGCCAACAACAACAACCGGGACCCCGAGGTGCGCAAGGAGTACCTCGCGCAACCCGATGACCGGCCCTACGACCTGATGTTCTCGCCGTGGAACCGGGACATCGCTTTCAACGAGTTCTACAAGGAGCACGCGGGTTCCATCGACGCCATCGCCGGGGTCGATCTGTGGGCGAGCTCACCCATCAACCGCGCCCACGCCTGCGACGGCAAGATCACCACCACCGAGATGGCCGAGGAGATGGTCTTTCTCGCCCATCACGGCAAGGTGACCCTGCGGGAGAAGTTCCCCACCAAGGGCTGGCGCTATCTACCCGATCTTCCCGACGCCGAGCCCCACCTGAGCCTCGGTTACGCGACCATCAGCCCGATCTTTGTCAACGAACGGCTGCAGGCGGTGCGCGGCCGAGCAACAGGCGAAGGCGGCGGTTCCGAACCGCCTGAGCTCGTCCTGGGATCGCTCGCCGGGGATTTCGAGATCGACCGCGACGATCTCTGGACGCGAACGGTGTTTCCGGCGTCACCGGCGGAGAGCTGGTTCGTCAGCGGATCGGCGGCCTACTGGCGGATTCTCGATGATCTCGACGATGATCCGGTGGTTGCCGCCGGGGAACTCGGTGACGCCCTCGCCGAGCTCTCGGTTCGATATCTCTACACGGTTTCCCGCGAGGGCGATCTGGCCGCCCTGGACGCCCACCGCGCCTATGACCGGTACGGTCCCTATCTGTTGCCTCGGATCAAGGGGACGTTCGCGCTCCATCAGCTCCGTCTGTTGCTCGGCAACGAGGGTTTTCTCGATGTGATGCGGACGGTCCACGATCGGTTTGCCGAGCGTGAGATGTCCACCGCCGATTTCATCGCCGTCGCCGAGGAGGTGTCGGGAACCCCGATCGGCGCCTTCATCCGCCAGTGGCTCGAGCGCGAGGGCCTGCCCGAACTGACACCGACGTTCGAGGTCAAGGAGAAAAAGGGCGGTTGGGAAGTCCGGCTCGAGATCGAGCAGGCCGGCGACCCCTATCGGCTGGTGACTCATCTGGAGGTCACGGCCGGCGGCGAGCGCCACCTCGAACGCATCGAGATCGACGGCCGGACCGAAGTGAAATTTCACTTCGAAGCGCGTCCGACGCGCATCGTTTTCAATGCCCTCGATGACATTCCGGTGCCGCGCCGGAATTTCTATGTTTGGCGCAACTTCATCGATGATTTCCACTCCACCCTCATCGTCTACGCGACCGCGAGCCAGATCGAAGCCAACCACACTCTCGGCCGGCGCTGGCAGCAGCTCGTCGCCGACACCTATGTGGAAATCCTGCCGCCCTTGGTCAAGGACGCCGAGATCAATCGCGCCGAGGCCGAGAGCCACGATCTGATGGTCATCGGCACCGGCAACGACAACTATTTCTTCGATGGATTGGCCGGCGCCGGGATCGAGATCGGGCGCGGCACCTTCAATTTCCGCGGCGGGCAATACGTCGATCCCCGGGACGGTCTCTTCGCGGTTCTTCCCAACCCGTTCAACCCGGAGAAGGTTCTCTATCTCATCGTCGGCAACTCGGCCAAGGAACTCTACGAGATGACCACCGCGTATCACCGGGAAATCCCGTCGTGGGCCGTGTTCAAGGGCAGCGAGATCGTCGAACAGGGGTTCTTCGAACCGGAAGGCTATCGTCATCGACCTGACGGTCGATGACTGAATTATGAATTAGGAATTATGAATGACCATCGCACCGGATCCACCCTCATCACCGTGTAGCGAGTGCAAAGGTCGTTCACAATTCATAGTTGTTCGATCCGATCCGATCCGATGCGATGCAATTCATAATTCATAATTGAGAATTCATAATTCAGCGTGGAAAACGTCAGTTTTCCACGCGGCAATCGTGGTCGATGTGTTTTTCATCTTTTCACATCGTGAGTCAATCAGACCCGGAAGGCTCGGGCCGCTCTCGAGTATCCTTCGTATATGGAAACAAGATTCACAGTCTGTTTCGTGTTGATGGTTGCCTTTGGCGCCGGAATGGCAGTGGCTGCGACCGAGCCGGGCACGCGGGGCGAGGAGTCCGGTGCGATTGCCGAGTCCGCTGTCCCCGAACCCCTCGAGTACCGCGATGACCCGCCTGCGGTGATCGACGCCGGGGCTCCCGAGGTTATATCCACCGAGCCCCCGGTCGTCGAGCACCAGGGTTTCGTGAGCCACCAGGTCAACGTCGGCGCTGATGGATTCAACATCCTGGGCGATGCCGCCAACGAGCCGTCCATCGCGGTGAGCCCCGTCGAACCCAATAAGATGTCCATCGGTTGGAGGCAGTTCGACTCGGTGACATCCAATTTTCGCCAGGCCGGGAGGGGCTGGAGCGATGATCGGGGCCGCACATGGACCTTCCCCGGTGTGCTCACCCCGGGGTTGTTCCGGTCGGATCCGGTCCTCGATGTCGATGCCGAGGGCCTTTTCTACTACTACAGCCTCAAGGACAGTTTTCTCTGCGATTTCTTCTTCTCCGACAATGGCGGACGCTCGTGGACCGGGCCGAGAGCGGCCTTTGGTGGCGACAAGCAGTGGTTCACAATCGATCGGACGGATGGCGCCGGCCGCGGCAATATCTATGTGAGTTGGAGCACCGCCGCCAACCCGTGGGGCTTGCGGGTCTTCACCCGGTCCACCGACGGCGGTAACACCTTTTCCGATCCCATCGAACTCATTCCGGCTCCGATCTGGGGGACCCTCGCCACCGATCCGGATGGCGGCCTCTACCTCGCCGGGAATGCGGATTTCAACTACAACATCTTCGTCGTCTATCGTTCGCTCGACGCCTGGGACTCCGGTGTCGAACCGACCTTCGACGCATTCACGCTCAATCTCGGTGGTCGCCAGAGTGTGTCGACCGGCCCCAATCCCGTCGGGCTTCTCGGGCAGGTCTGGATCGCAGCCAACCACAGCGACGGCCCCGACCGGGGAGATCTCTATATCGTGGCGTCGGTCGATCCGCCCGGCGGCGACCCGCAGGACGTTCATTTCACCAAATCCACCGATCGGGGCGAAACCTGGTCCTTACCGGTGCGTGTCAACACCGACGACCGGCGCGCGTGGCAGTGGTTCGGCACGATGTCGGTGGCGCCCAGCGGCCGGATCGATGTGGTCTGGATCGAATCGGTGACCGAGGCGGAGGCCCACATCGGTCAGCTCATGTATGCGTTCTCCCAAGACGGCGGCGACACCTGGTCCGTCCCGGTTTCCGCGAGTCCCCTGTTCAACAGCTGGCGGGGCTGGCCGCGCCAGAACAAGATGGGTGACTACTACGACATGGTCTCGGACGACACCGGCGCTGATCTCGCCTATGCGGCGACCTTCAATGACGAGCAGGACGTCTACTATCTGAGGTTGTGGAGCGACTGCAACGGCAACGGTATCAGCGATTCCCACGACATGTGGGCGGGTCAGGCGCGCGATTGCAACGGCAACACCGCGCCCGACAGCTGCGAGATCGTCGAGGATCCCACCCTCGACACCGATGACGACGGCATCATCGACAGCTGCCAGACCCCCCCGAGAACCGGCGGCGGACGGGTGACGCCGTAGGCGAAGGTCAGCGGATTGGGCTAATTGCGGGTCGTGAGTCGTGAGACGTGAGGAAGTTAGAAGGTGAGGAAGTTAGAAGGTGAGACCGAAAGAACACCTGGAATGTCGTCGGGCGTATGGGTTCACTCTTCTAACCTTCTAACCTTCTAACCTTCTAACCTTCTAACCCCTAACACCTACAGCTCGCTCCGCATATTCGGCTTCGGTCCCGACTGCGCGAGGACCCTCGCGATGGGCCGCAGCGCGAGCCACCACTGCTCGAGCGGGCGTTGGTGTTCCTCATCGATCAATCTCGGCAGATCCCTGAGGTCGAGGGTCTGGATGGTTCCGCCCTGGAGACCGATGGCGGTCACCGAGCTGCGGCCGTGCTCGACCTCGTCGATGAGGTGGTTGATACAACGTTTGGCGAACCGCGTCGCCAGGATCCGGTCGAACGGGGTCGGGCTTCCGCCCTGCTGCAGGTGGCCGAGAATGGCCTGGCGAACCTCGAAGAGCTCGCCGCCTTCTTCCTCGAAGAGCGCCGACATGAACGGGGTCGTGTAGGTCGCGTTGGCCATTTCGTTGCGGATGATCAACCCGAGGCGTTTGCCGCGTTGGAAGCCCTGGACCAGGTGATCGAGGTCGTTCTTGAGATCGGCGAGAGTGACGCCTTCTTCGTTGAGATAAACCCGTTCGGCGCCGGTGGAGAGCCCGCCCATGAGGGCGAGGTAGCCGCAGTACCGACCCATGACCTCGACGACAAAGCAGCGATTCGAGGCGACCGCCGATTGTTTGATCTTGTCGACCGCTTCGACGATGGAGTTGAGCGCGGTGTCGGCGCCGACGCTGAGTTCGGAGCCCGGGAGGTTGTTGTTGATGGTCGCCGGCAGGCAGATGATCGGGATGTCGAAGGCCGGAAACGCTTCCCGTTTGCTCAAGAAGAGATGGGCGGTTTGATAGGCCGACCAGCCGCCGATGATGAGAATGGCGTCGATCTTCCGGTCTTCGATGGTCCTGGCGACGGTGTAGAAGTCGTGACCCGACGGCACCTTGCGGTTGATTCCGAGCTCGCAGCCGCCGCTCGATGACCAGCCGCGCACACTCATCCATCCGAGTTCTTCGATTCGACCCTCGATAAAGCCGGCAAAGCCGTTGCGGACACCCAGCATGACGTGGCCGGCATCGAGACCGAGACGGACTGCCGATCGGACGGCGGCATTCATCCCCGGGGCCGGCGCCCCCGAGTGGACCACGGCGATTCTGAGTCGGCGCTGATCCGGCCGCGGCGGACTCGGCAGCGGCCGCAACAGGGTGTTGAGGGTTTCGATGTTGTGCGAGAAACTCCCGCCTCGGATACGCAGTGCCTCATCGTGACGGCCATCCGTGATGGCCTCGGCGGCCAGGACTGTCTGCCGGACGCAGGTCGCGAGGGGTTGGTGTTGGATGCGGTTGTTGCGGACACCCATGAGCTGAGGTTCGGCGCCCGCGTCCTGGGACAGCACGAACTCAACGGCTGCGTGTCCCAGGAGGGTGCTCATGGTTCGGTCAAAGGCGCTCGGCGCGCCGCCGCGCTGGACGTGACCGAGGATGGTGAGCCTGCACCTCCTCGGCCATGCCGCGCTCGAGGATCTCGCGGACATCGCCGGATGTGATGGCCTTGCCGTGCCGGTCTTGAGCTCCTTCGGCAACGACGACGATGCTGTCGCGGCGCCCCGCTTTGCGGCCCTCACGGAGCCGATCACACAAGCCGGCGCGCCCAGTCGTCGTCCTCCGGCGGTTTTTCCGGGATGAAGACCGCATCGGCGCCGGTCGCGAGCGCGCTCATGAGAGCGAGATAGCCGCAATGGCGCCCCATGACCTCGACGACAAAGGTGCGTTGATGGCTCGCGGCGGTGCTCGTCAAGGCGTCGATGGCCTCGGTGATGCGGTGCAGCGCGGTGTCGGCCCCGATCGTCATGTCGGTGCCGTGAAAATCGTTGTCGATGGACCCTGCAAGACCGGCGAGGACGATCCCGGACCGTTTTTCGGCGGCTTCCGGGGGCAGCTCTCCGGCGGCGACCAGATCATCGACGTGCTCCGACCACTCGCGGTGGAGCAGATCAGCGGCCGTCAAACTGCCGTCGCCGCCGATGACGATGAGACGGGAGATGTCGTTCTGGATGAGGTTGCGAACCGCCGAACGGCGTCCCTCGGGTTTTCGGAACTCGGGGTTGCGGGCGCTCCCGATGGCGGTGCCACCGAGGTGGAGAATGCCGCCCACCGAGTCCCAGTCCATGGCGCGAAAGTGGTCTCCACCCGCGACCAGTCCCTGGAAACCCTCGGTGATGGCGACGACCTCGATCCCCTCATCGAGGGCGGTTCGCACCACGGCACGCAGCGCCGGGTTCATCCCGGGAGCGTCACCTCCTGAGGTAAGTATGGCCAGGCGGCCGTCAAGGGAATGTGCCACGGGCATCGATCCTCCTCCGAACGAAGCCCGTATCTTACAGGGTTCTCGTGAGAACGAGAATCGGATTACCCTGACGTGAATCGCCGGCAGGCGGGTGATTTGCTTGACCCGGCGCACGAGAGCGTGGAGACTTTGGAGAATGAACGAACTCATCTTGATCGTCGACGATGAAGAGGGAATCCTCACCACCATGTCGCAGGTTCTCGGGGACGAGGGCTTCCGCACCCTGACGACGGCCAGCGGCGCCGAAGCCCTCGACCTCTATCGCGAACACCACCCGGATGTGGTCTTCCTCGATATCTGGCTGCCCGACAAGGACGGTCTCGAGGTCCTGCAGGCAATTCTGGAGATGGACCCCGACGCCCTCGTGGTGATGATGTCGGGTCACGGGACCTCGTCGACCGCAGTCAAGTCAATCAAGATGGGAGCCCAGGACTATCTCGAGAAACCGCTGTCCTACGACCAGACGGTTGCGGCGGTCCACGATTCGTTGGGAACCCGCGGAAGGCGCGCATCCGCCGGGGAAAGCGGTGTTCTCGAGGCCAGCAAACACGAGCCGGTCGGCAAACTCGAAACGCCTCAGGAACTCGGCCTGCTGGTCACGACCGACCGGCCCCAACGCACGATCAAGAATCCGAGCGTCATCTACGGCCTCGGGCTGCATTCGGGGGGACGCACCGGGATGGTGATCCAACCGCTGCCTCCCGATACCGGAATCCACTTCCTCACGCTGCCCGCGGGCAACGTGATCCCCGCCCATATCAGCGCGGTGGCCGAGACCGATTACGCCACCTCCATCACCCGTCAGGGTGAGCACATCAAGACGGTTGAACACCTCCTGTCCGCGCTCCACGCGTGCGGCATCACGAATCTGCTGGTCAAGGTCCACGGCGAGATCCCGGTCCTCGACGGATCGGCGTTGGGATTCCTCGACAGGATCGAGGAGATCGGTGTGGAGAATCAAGACCGGCCGGTCAAGGAGTTCGTCATCGACCGGGTTTGGGAAGTCAGCGACGGCAAGGGCAAGAGCCTCACCGTCGAACCGGCGGATGTTTTCTCGGTGTCGTACCTCCTGCGCTACCCGAAACCCATCGGAGAACAGTTCTACGAGTTCACCATGACTGACTGCGGAGCCTATCGACGGGAGATTGCACCCGCCCGGACCTTCGGTTTTGTCCGCGACATCAAGATGCTCAACGAACTCGGACTCGGTGGCGGCGGTCGACTCGACAATTTCATCATGGTGGGGGACGACGAGGTCATCAACACCGAGCTGCGGTTCCCCGACGAGTTTGTCCGCCACAAGATCCTCGATGTCATCGGCGATTTCTACCTCCTCGGTTATCCGGTACGGGGCAAGGTGACGGCCCGCTTCACCGGCCATCGGGACAATATCGCCCTCCAACGGAAGATTCTCGCCGACCTCGGGGTGTGATCCGAAGCTCCATCATCCGAATTCCTAAAGAACTGGGATAGTATTTTCTTCGATGCCGACCAAGGATCCACGTTCTGCTCTCTCTGAAGATGAGGCCCGGCAACGAGCGGGTCTGGCGGCTTTCCCCAAACCCGCCGGCGCCGCCGATCAGATGGGGGTCGGACTCGAGCCCGAACTCTTTCCCATCGTTGTCGGCCCATCGGGCGAACCTCGTGAACGATTGGTGCTGACCCGGCCCAACGGAATCGGTGTGGTCCAGATCGTTGATGGGCTCGCCTTTGATGCCGGCGAGATCCGACCGCGCATCGGTCGGCCGCCGCACGCGTTCTATTACCCATTGAGCAACGGTGGACGTCTCACATTCGAACCGGGGGCCCAGGTCGAGCACTCGACAGCGGTCCAACCGAGCGCGGCCGCAGCGTTGGCCGATGTCGGCCACGTCATTTCCTTGCTGCGCCGCGGATTCAGCGCGGACAACGTGAGACTCGCCGCGGTCGGGTTGGATGTGTGGCACGACGTCCGAGAAGTGCCGCAGCAGCTTCGCGCCGGTCGCTACACTGCCCAGGCCGCATATTACCGGCAGCGGGGGCACTGGGGCACGGTGATGATGCGCCACACCGCGAGCCTGCAGGTCAACCTCGATCTCGGACCTGAGGGCATCTGGCAGGAGCGCTGGCTCGCCGCCAACCTCATCAGTCCCATGTTGACGGCGATCTTTGCCTGCAGCCCGGGCCCCGATGCGGTTTCGTCGCGTGCGCGGGCCTGGCAGCAGCTCGACCCGACCCGGAGCGGGTTTCCAAAACTGTTCACGAGCGGTGCCGGTGATGACCCGCGGGCGGAGTGGGCCGACGCCGCCCTCAACGCGGATGTCATGCTGATTCGCGCGGGCGACGAACACTTCGCGCCGGGCACCCCGGGTGTGCGCTTCATCGACTGGATCGAGAACGGCAACATCCGCTACGGCTGGCCCACCATGGACGATCTGGACTACCATCTGACCACGCTTTTCTTCGAAGTCCGCGCCCGTGGATTTCTCGAACTGCGGGCAGGGGAGGGTGTCCCCGACGAGCTCCGTCCGGCGCAGGTGGTTCTGGCCTCGGCGCTGCTCTATGACGATCGCGCCCGGTCGGAGGCCATCGCATTGCTCGGCAATCACCGGACCGAGCTCGATACGCTTTGGTGTCGCGCCGCAACCCATGGCGTCCACGACGACGAGCTCAAGTCTCTGGCCTGCCGGTTGTGGGAGATCACCCTCGCCGGCGCCGAGCGTCTCCCCGCCGACTGGATCGGGGCAGAGAACCTGGCCGCGACGAGGGCGTTCATCGATACCTACACGGCTCGGGGACGAGTGCCCGCAGATCGTCTTTCCGAGCTCATGGAAGAGGACCCGGCGCGAGCGTTGGCGTGGGCCTGCTCCGAGTTCTGATGATGAGTCCGGACTCGTGGCCCGAAGTGATCGAGGAAGGGGTGGTGCATGCTGTTTGACTCGGTCAACGATGCCCTGATTCGTGATGGCGGATCCCTCGAGTCGTCGCCGGCGTGGGTTGCTCTCGCCGAGCACCACCGCGAAATCGCCGACCTCGAGATGCGGCAGCTCTTCCGATCCGACTCTCGAAGATACGAAGATCTCGCTCTCGAACTCGGTCCCATGTTTTTTGACTTTTCAAAAAACCGGATCACTCGAGAGACCGTCGAGCTGCTCTGCGACCTCGCATCGGCGGCAGGGGTCGAGTGACGCCGCCCGAGCGATGTTTTCGGGCGCCGCCATCAACTGGACCGAGGATCGCGCGGTGCTCCATGTGGCCCTGCGAAACCGATCCGACGCCTCCATCGAGGTTGACGGGGTTGATGTCATGCCGGCGATCGACGCTGTCCTCGAGAAGATGCGGGTTTTTTCCGAGGACCTCCGATCGGGTGGCTGGCTCGGCGCCACCGGTAGGCCGATTCGCACCGTCGTCAACATCGGAATCGGCGGTTCGGATCTCGGTCCGGTGATGATCACCGAGGCTCTCGGGGCCTACCATGACGGCCCCGACGTGCGGTTCGTCTCCAACGTCGACGCCAGCGATTTTGTCGAAAAGACCCGGGGCCTCGACGCGGCCGAGACCCTCTTCGTGGTGGCCTCCAAGACCTTTACGACCCAGGAGACCATGACCAACGCGCACACCGCCCGCCGCTGGCTGGTCGGAGCCCTGGGCGAAGAAGCGGTGGAGCGACATTTTGTCGCCCTCTCGACCAACCACGACGCGGTGACTGCTTTCGGCATCGACCCCGGGAACATCTTCGAGTTCTGGGACTGGGTCGGTGGTCGGTATTCGAGCTGGTCGGCCATCGGGCTGACCATCGCCATCGCGGTTGGGTTCGAGAGATTCGTCGAGGTGCTCGATGGCGCCCACGCCATGGACCGCCATTTTTCCGAGACGCCGTTCCACGAGAACATTCCTGTGGTGATGGCGCTGCTGGGGGTTTGGTACGCCAACTTCTTCGGCGCGGCGACCCACGCCATTCTGCCCTACGATCAGTATCTCCACCGCTTCCCCGCCTATCTCCAGCAGGGCGACATGGAATCCAACGGCAAGTCCGTCGATCGCGACGGCCGCCGCGTCGGCTACACGACAGGTCCGGTGATCTGGGGCGAGCCCGGGACCAACGGCCAGCACGCCTTTTTCCAGCTCATCCACCAGGGGACCCAGATGGTCCCGTGCGATTTCATCGGCGCGATCAATCCGGCCCATCCCGAAGGCGACCACCACGTCAAGCTCATGGCCAATTTCTTCGCCCAGACCGAGGCTCTCATGCAGGGCAGGACCGAGGGAGACGTTCGAGCGGAACTCGCAGCCCAGGGCCTCGACGCCGAGGCCATTGACGCCCTCGCGCCGCACAAGGTCTTTGCCGGCAATCGGCCGAGCAACACCATTCTCCTCGACCGGCTGACGCCCTACTCACTCGGGATGCTGGTCGCCGCCTACGAGCACAAGATCTTCGTCCAGGGCGTGATCTGGCGGATCAACAGCTTCGACCAGTGGGGCGTCGAACTCGGCAAGGTCCTCGCCAAGACCATCCTCGCCGAAGAGCAGGCCCTCCTCGCCGGAGACGATGTCGATCTCAGCCACCACGATGGAAGCACCGCCGGGCTCCTCCGCCGCTTCGCGGACAGGCAGGAACGCGGCTAGCCCGGACCATAGCTATCCGGATCGTTCAGGTTCTAACCGATCCCGATCCCGTTCCCGATCCCGTTCCCGAATATCGGAAACGGCGATTGCTACGAGAATTTGCTGAAAATAAGAGGGTTCCGGTTTGACTGAATATTTCGACCAGACGGCCCGGGAGCGGGATCGGGAACGAAAACACCGCCAACCTGAATCAAAGGGCTAGGACCGGCGTTGCGGTGCGGGCGTTTTGAAACACAAAGAGCACCAAGAACCACAATGGGTTTCACGAAGCATCGCAGTATTGACCCGGGCCCCGACCCAACCGGAAGGCGGGTCTTATTGGGGAAACCTGCGATGAGCCAAAGAAATGTCCTTTGTGGCTGCTTCGTGGATCTTCGTGTCCTTTGTGTTTCAAACTCGTGCGCGTCCGCCTGCAAGCTGCCAGTCGACCACTCCTGTCAATTCTGAGGCGGGCCCTGAAAAGACCCGCCTACGGTTCGATTGGGGCCTACTGTTCTGTAGGCAGGTCTTGAGGGCCTGCCTCAGAGGCGTTGAGATTCGGGGAATGCAGTTGCAGGTTTATGACGATGCAGCTTTGGTTCCTCCCCTTCGATGTGCGGCGCACATCGGTTGCAGCGAGTGCCGCCCGGTCGCCGCAGGCGGCCCGGCGGCGCTCGGTGCATGTAGAATGCCCGCTCGAAAGTGGAGGACCCATGACCCTGATCCGCGTTGCCCACTCGCCCGACTCCGATGACGCCTTCATGTTCTACGCCCTGGCCAAGGGGCTCATCGACACCGGCGAGTATGAGTTCGACCACGTGCTGTCCGACATCGAAACTCTCAACCGCGAGGCCCATTCGGGGACCTACGAGGTCACCGCGGTGTCGATCCACGCCTACGCGTATCTCGATGAGCGGTACGGCCTGCTTGCCTCGGGCGCGTCCATGGGCGACGGCTACGGTCCGGTACTCGTGGCGCGCGAGCCGATTTCTGCAGATCGCCTGGGCTCGATCAAGGTCGCCATCCCCGGCACCCTGACCTCGGCTGCGTTGGCGCTCAAGATGTGGAACCCGAATCTCAACACGACGGTTCTGCCCTTCGATGCGGTGGGTCCGGCGGTCGAAGCAGGTGAAGTCGATGCCGGCGTGGTCATCCACGAGGGCCAACTCACCTGGCAGGACGAGGGGTTCACCAAGCTGGTCGATCTCGGCGAGTGGTGGGCCGCCCAGACCGATGGGCTGCCGCTGCCCCTCGGCGGCAACGTGGTCCGCCGCGATCTCGGTGGCGAGACCATGGTCGAGGTCGCGCGGCTGCTCAAGGAGTCCATCGTCTACTCCCTCGAGCACCGGGATCCGGCCCTCGACTACGCCCTCGACTACGGCCGGGGTCTCGCCCGCGACAAGGCCGATCGGTTTGTCGGGATGTATGTCAACGATCTCACCGTCGACTATGGCGAGCGCGGCCGGGAGGGGATGAAGGTCTTCCTCGAGCGCGCCTACAACGAGCGACTCATTCCCAAGGTGCCCAAGCTCGATTTCATCTGACCCTCACCGCGGTCGAAACCACCGCAGCAACCAGCGCGACCCCGGCCAGCACTGTCCACACCAGGGACCACGAGCCCGTCCGGTCGAGGAGGACACCGACCGCGGCCGGGCCGCTGATGGTTCCCAGATTCGAGAAGCTCGTGATGAAGCCGAACGCGAAACCGACCCGTTCGGGTTTGACGAGGAGGCCGGGCAGGGCGTAGACCGCGGTCGGCACGAGGGTGGCGGCGAGACCGATTCCGAACATGGCCAGGGATGGTGACAGAAGACCCGAGGCGGTTCCGGCGAGGGTCGCTGCCTGGATCATGAGACCGCCGACGACCCACCGGGTCGGACTCGACGTGCGGTCGATCAGAGTGCCGGCGAGCGGCGAACCGATCATGGCCACCCACATGACGATGGTCACGATGAGGAGCGCTTTTGCGCCGCCCCCCGCCCACTCGGGAGCAAACGTCAGCACCGTCGAGTGGACCGCGAAAAAGAGCAGCCAGGTAACCGCCAGGGCCGCCAGTGACGGCGAGACCCTGACGGAAACCCGCCTCCTCTCGATCGGAGCATCCTCGGATTCGGGTCGGCCGACGGCGACCAGGAAGAGCGGGATGGCGAGACCGACCAAGGCGGCGAGGAGCAGCAGTTCGTTGCGCCATCCGATGCGATCGATGAGCACCGGGTGGAGGGAATAGACCGTGATCATGCTCGCCGGATAGGTGCCCACGAAGACCCCCATTGCGAGGGCGAGCTCGCGACCGGCGAAGGCGCTCGGTCAGAGGCGGGCCAGCATCAGGTTGACCACCAGGCCGCCGACACCGAAGAGGAGACGACCCGCGAAGAGAATCCCGAAGGTCGGCGCGGTGGCGAAAGTGACGGCGCCGACGAACATGAGCCCGAGTGAAATGACACCGATTCGGCGCGGCTCCCAGCGATCGACGGCGAGACCGACGGCGATGGCCAGAAACACCGCCGGAACGCTGATCGCGCCCATCAGCAGACCGACCTTGAAGTGCGACAGACCGAAGCGAGCCACAAGTTCGGGAATCAGCGGCGGCACGACGAAAAAGGTCGCGCCGATGGCGAAGAAGCTGAAGACGGAAGAAAGAAGAATCAACCAACGGCGGTCGGCGAGGGAAGACGGGGTCGTTGTCATGGGGAGATTGTAGGCGAGTCGAACGAATGCGTGATGCGTTCAGTGACCGAACGGAGGTTCCCGTGGCTTCCCGGAGCCCCGGCCTTCCGGGCCGCTGTGACGCCTTGGCGCCACAGCGGCCCAGCGTCGCACCATCGGCGGGGTCGTGCGGGGGCAACGGGGAGGACTGCGACCCCGCCGATGGCACGCCGGCGGCCTTCTCCTAAACCTGAACAACCGCACCGGAACGCTTTGCCGCGAGGGTTGCCCGGTATGACATTGTGCGGTGCGTGACGCGCTGCCGGTCGGCCGGTGCCTGCACAATGTCAAACCCGGCACGCCCCGGTGAGCGGTGTATCCCGCGTTCTTTTCAGGCAGTCGATCGCTTTCCGGATCGGCACGTGAAAGCGTGCGGCGGCGCGTGCCTGGCTCTCCTTTTGAGTCCGACGAAAAAGGCTGCCTGGCATCCGCACGGGTGGAGCCTCCACAGAATCAGGCCCGGCACCCCGCTTCTTGACAGAATGAAACAACTGTTTAATATTAACGTTTGAAACATACGTTGGGAGATTCCATGGAAACGTCCGTGACGAGTTGCGACACGAGTCCAGAAGCCCGAGAGACCCACGAGAGGATCCTTGTCGCGGCGCAGGGACTTTTCGCAGAAAGAGGGTTGGATGCGACCTCGGTGCGGGACATCACCACCGAGGCAGGGTGTAATGTCGCCGCCGTCAACTATCACTTCGGGGGCAAGGAAAACCTCTACCTGGAGTCGTTCCGGGCGATGCTGGTACCGCTCCGGAATCAACGGTTGGCGATGCTCGATGAGCTGATGCAAAGGGAGCCCGCACCAACCCTCGAGGAGTATTTGACGAGCTTTGCGGAGGGTTTTCTCGAGCCGGTGGTGAACGAGAGCATGGGTCGCCGTTTCATGGTTTTTGTCAGTCGTGAGATTCTCGATCCGCGACTTCCCCAAGGGATCTTTCTCGATGAGTTCATCCTGCCGCTCTTTTCTCGCGTGTTGGAGTCCCTCGAGCGGGTCGGGGTCCCCATGGATCCGAAACGGTCGCATCTCTGCGTGTTCTCGTTGATCGGTCAGTTGGTTCATGCGATCAGGGCGCATCATCTCGAATCCCGCACCGAGCCTGGAGGAAACCTGCCCATCGAGCTCGGCTCGTTCCTCGATCACTTCGTCCGCTTTTCGGCGGCTGGAATCCGAGCCTGCGCGCTGGATGAACCTCCAACCCCGACATCGTTCAGCGATGGGGAGAAAACCTGATGAATCGCACCGTGAAGTTGTTCGCTCTGCCGATTGCGATCGCCTCGGGCTTGACCGGATGCACCATGGGGCCGGAACCCGAGCGGCCCACCACCGCCGCCGATGTCGGCGAGAGCTATGTCTACGCCACCGAGGCGGCAGCCGCGGAGCTCCCCGATGTCTCGCCCTGGTGGCGGACCTTCGGCGACGAGGCCACCATCGAACTCGTCGAACTCGCCCTGGCCAACAACACCGATCTCCGAGCTGCGGCGGCCCGTGTCCTCGAGGCCGAGGCCGGGCTCGAGAAGGCCGGCGGCGCCCGGCTGCCTCAGATCGGCTACGGTCTGAGTGCATCCAAACAACGAAACTCCTTTGTGCTACCCGAGATCGGTCGACGCGACATCGAGTCCACCACCTACTCGTACAACTTCAACGTCTCCTGGCAGGCCGATCTCTTCGGCCGACTCGAAGCGAACCCGACAGTCGCAGTGGGCGTCGTTGCTTGCGGAGGAGGCGGCACGGGAGGCCGTGGTCCACGCTGTCGTGGCTGCGGTAGTCCGGGCACGGGTAATGGTGGCGACCGCGGATTGGGCTCTCGATATCAACAGGGAGATCACCCGGAGCTGGGAGGCGACCACCCGCACCGTCGAGCGCCGCTATCGGGCAGGGGTCGCCGGAGCGGTCGAACTCGATCTTGCGCGCGAGAATTTGGCCTCGGCCCGGGCCTCGGAGGCAACCATCCAGGGCCAGATGGAGCAGGCCCGGCTTGCCCTCGATGTCCTCGTCGGACGGCGGCCGGGCAGCGCCGAGATGTTGCCGGATAGCCTGCCGAAGCTGCCGTCGCTCGATCCCGTTCCGCTCGGGCTGCCGGCGGCCCTCCTCGACCGGCGCCCGGATCTGCGCCAGGCCGAGATGCGGTTCGAGGCGGCCACCTACGGCGTCGGCGCCGCCATTGCCAACCTCTACCCGGACCTGAGTCTCACCGGATCAGTCGGGGAGAACGGCGACACCATCAACGATCTCGACATCAGCAACTTCGTCTACAACATCGTCGCCGAATCTCACCGGACCGATCTTCACCGGCGGCCAGCGCCGGGCGGATGTGGCTGCCGCAAGAGCCCGCGCCGAACAGGCGGCGGCGGTCTACGCCGGTGCGGTCCTCAATGCCCTGCGCGAAGTCGAGGAGGCGCTGGTGCTCAGCGACACCTCCTTGACCAGCTACGAGCTGACGACAAACGAGAGTGGCCGAGGCTCGGGCCGCCGATCGGCTTGCCAAAGAGCGCTATCAGCGAGGGGTGGAGTCGCTGCTCACGGTCCTCGAGACCGAACGAAGACTCCGCCTCGCCGAGCAGGCCATCATCAACAACACCGGCACCGTCTGGAACAATAGAATCGACCTCTTCCTCGCCCTCGGAGGCGACTGGGGCACCGATCCGGATTCCGAACAGCCGGAGCCGTCGAGTCCTTCCGAATCCCTGCCCGAAGACGAGAGTCACTCCACGCGAGCGGAATCCGAAATTCATAATTCAGAATTCACAATTCATAATTCAAACGAGGTTTCCTGATGTCGAACAAAACCCTCAAAGGTCTGCTTCCCCTGATCGTCCTCGTCGCCGGCATCGCTTTGGCCGCGTGGCTCATGTCCGCCCGCAAGGCGCCGGCCCGGGTCGAGCGGCCCACCCTCGGCCCGCTGGTCGAGGTCATGCGGGCGCAGATCGTCGATGTGCCGGTGGTGGTCAGCGGCCACGGTGAGGTCGTTCCCAGAGTCGCCGTCGATGTCGTCCCGCAGGTGGCCGGACGGATCGTGAAGGTCCATCCATCTTTGGTTGCGGGCGGGTTTTCCGTGCCGGAGACACCCTGGTCGTCATTGACCCGCGTGACTACGAGCTCGCCCTCGAACGGGCGCAAGCCTCCGTCGCCCGGGCCGAGGTCTCGCTGCAACGCGAACAGGCCGAGGCCGTGGTCGCCCGTGAGGAGTGGGACGAGCTGCACCCGGGGAAGAGGCTCCAGGTCTCGTTGTCCGCGAGCCGCAGATCCGCCAGGCCGAGGCCGAACTCGCCGCGGCGAACGCCGACCTCGCCGCCGCGGAGCTCAACCTCGAGCGCACTCACGTCAGCCTGCCGTTTGACGGGGTCGTGGTTTCCGAGAGTGTCGATGTCGGCCAGTTCGTCGGCAGCGCCAATCGCCTGGCGAGGGTCTTCGGCACCGCCTTCGTCGATGTGAGGGTGCCCCTGGAGAGTCGCGAGCTGGCGTGGTTCGACGTTCCGTCTCGGGACGGTGGCCAGGGTTCCCGCGCCCGGGTCAGCGTGACCTTCGGCGGCATGCGGAGCACATGGCAAGCCCGGGTCACCCGGATGGAAGCCGAGGTCGACCAGGCCTCGCGCATGGTTCACGTGGTGATCGAGGTCAAGGACCCTTACGACGTCTCGGCAAACCACCCCGCGCTCCTCCCCGGGACCTTTGTCGATGTCGAGATCTTCGGCAAGACCCTCGAGGACGTCGTCCCGGTTCCCAGATTTGCCGTCCACGAAGGGGGTCAGGTCTGGGTCTTCGACGATGGCGAGCTGGCGATCCGCCAGGTCCAGGTGCTCCGCTCCGATCGCCACCAGACCCTCGTCACCTCGGGGATCGACGCCGACGAACTCGTCATCGTCAGCTCCCTCGATGCCGTCACCGACGGGATGGCGGTGAGAAACGCCGCCGATCAGGAGAGCCTCGCCGGTGACACTCCTTCGGCTGAAGGCCCGGAGGACTCAGCCCGACAACTGGGATCGAATGGTTCGCCAAAGGCGAACCTGACCGATCCCACCGCAATTCGCGCGAGCGAATTGCAGGGAGCGTGACATGCAAGAGAGTCGTCGCGGCCCCTTAGCCTGGTTCGCCGCCAACCACGTGGCGGCCAACATCCTCATGATCTTCATCCTGGTCTCGGGCGTCTTGGCGCTCGCCAACGTCGTCATCGAGGTCTTCCCCGAGCTCGACACCGACATGGTCACCGTCCGCGTGCCCTACCGCGGCGCCTCGCCGGCCGAGGCCGAGGAGGGCGTCTGCATCCGGGTCGAGGAGGCCATCGCCTCCATCGAGGGGATCAAGCGGATCCGTTCCATGGCGAGCGAGAACATCGGGACCGTCACCGTCGAGCTCGAGGAGGACGCCGACAACCGCAAGGTCCTCGACGACATCAAGGCGGCGGTCGACCGTATCGAGACCTTCCCCGTCGAGACCGAGAAGCCGGTGGTCGCCGAGGTCGACACCCGGCGCCGGGTGATCACCATCGTCCTCCACGGCGACGCCTCGGAGAAGACCCTCAAGGCGCTGGCCGAGAGGGTCCGCGACGAGCTCACCGCCATCGAGGGGATCTCCCAGGTCGAGATCGCCGGTGTCCGCAACTACGAGATCTCCATCGAGGTCTCCGAGGAGGCGCTCAGGCGCTACGGCCTGAGCTTCGAGCAGGTGGCCAACGCCGTCTCCATGTCGCTCCCTCGATCTCCCGGGCGGCGCGGTCAAGACCCGTGGCGGCGAGATCCTCCTCCGCACCAAGGGCCAGCGCTACCGCGGCGCCGAGTTCGAGGACATCGTCGTCGTCACCCGGCCCGACGGCACGTCGGTGCCGCTCAGCGATGTCGCCACCGTCATCGACGGCTTCGAGGACACCGACACCGCGACCCGCTTCGACGGCGAGCGGGCCGCCCTGATCCAGGTCTTCCGGGTCGGCAGCGAGGGCGCCCTCGATGTCGCGCGGACAGCCAAGGACTATCTCGACGATCTGCGGCCGAGCCTCCCGGCCGGCGTTTCGGCCGACACCTGGGACGACGACTCGATCATCCTCAAGCAGCGCATCGGTCTGCTGCTGCGCAACGCCCGTCTCGGTCTGATCCTGGTCTTCATCTGCCTGGCGCTCTTCCTCAACACCCGGCTCGCGTTCTGGACCACCATGGGAATTCCGATCTCCTTCCTCGGCGGGCTCTGGCTCATCCCGGAGTTCGGCGTCACCATCAACATGATCTCGCTCTTCGCCTTCATCGTCGTTCTCGGCATCGTGGTCGACGACGCGATCGTGGTGGGGGAGAACATCTTCAACTACCTCGAAGAGGGGATGAAGCCCCTCGACGCCGCCATCCGCGGCGTGCGCGAGATGGCCATGCCGGTGACCTTCGCCATCATCACCACGGTGGCGGCCTTCGCGCCGCTGCTCTTCGTGGCGGGCAACATGGGCAAGGTCATGCGCCAGATTCCCATCGTGGTGATCATGGTGCTGCTCATGTCCCTGGTCGAAGCCCTGCTCATCCTCCCGGCCCATCTCTCCGGCGCCGGAACCCTTTTCCATCGAATCATGGATCCCATCCTCGGGCCCATCGAGCGGGTCCAGGCCCGGGTCCAAAGCGGCCTCCAGTGGTTTATCCGGGGACCCTATCGAAAGAGCCTCGAGTTCGCCCTCGAGTGGCGCTATTTGACGGTCGCGATCGCCATGGTTTTCCTCTTTCTCAGCGTCTCTCTGGTTGCCGGAGGATTCCTCAAGTTCAGCTTCATGCCCAAGGTCGACTCGGACAATATGACGGCGCTGCTCACCATGCCCCAGGGCACACCGGTGGAGCAGACCGCGGCGGTGCTCGAACGCCTCGAGACTGCCGCAGTTCGCCTGGCAGCGGACGTCGACGAGGGCAGCCCCGACGGCAGCCCGTCGGTGATCCAGCACATCTCGTCAACCGTCGGCCAGCATCCAACCGGCGGCGGCCACGGGCCGATGGCCACCCGGCAGTCGGGGGAGACTCGTCCCACCTCGGCGAGGTCAATGTCGAGCTCCTCGGCGCCGAGGACCGAGATATCGGATCCGGTGAGTTGCTCAGAGTCTGGCGGGAAATGGTCGGTGAGGTCCCGGGAGTGGTCTCACTCACCTTCCAGGCCAATATGTTCTCGGCCGGGGATCCGGTGAGCGTGCAGCTCGCCCACCGTGATTTCAAGGTTCTGCTCCAGGCCGTCGACCGGCTCAAGACCGTCATCGCCGAGTACCCGGGCACCAAGGATGTCGCCGACAGCTTCCTGCCGGGCAAGAAAGAGCTCAAGCTGAGCCTCACTCCCGAGGGCCGGGCGGCCGGGCTGACCCTGTCGGATCTCGCCCGTCAGGTCCGTGCCGGTTTCTACGGCCGCGAGGTCCAGCGGATCCAGCGCGGCCGCGACGACATCCGGGTCATGGTCCGGTACCCCGAGGAAGAGCGGCAGTCGAGGGGCGACATCGACGCTGCGCGGATCCGTCTGCCCGACGGCTCCGAGGTGCCTTTCACAACCGTCGCCGCCGTCGAAGAGGGGCGAGGATACGCGGTGATCAACCGCACCGATCGGCGCCGGGTTGTGACCGTGACCTCGGACGTGGAGGAGGGTGCCGCCAACGCCAACGAAATCTCGGCCGATCTGCGCAAGAATGTGCTTCCCAAGATGGCGATCGATTTTCCAGGACTCGCCTTTGACTTCGAGGGTGAGCAGCGCCAGCAGAAGGAATCGTTGGACAGCATGAAGATCAACTTCCTGGTCGCCCAGCTCGCGATCTTCGCCCTTCTCGCCATCCCTTTCAAGTCCTATGCCCAGCCGCTGATCATCATGTCGGCCATTCCCTTCGGGCTGGTCGGCGCGGTATTCGGCCACCTGCTCATGGGTCTGAACATGACCATGCTTTCGCTTTTCGGGATGGTGGCCCTGACCGGGGTCGTGGTCAACGACTCGCTCATCCTCATCGATCTCATCAACCGCAGGCGGGCCGAAGGCGCCACGGTGGACCAGGCGATCCGTGAATCCGGCGAGCGCCGTTTCCGACCCATCATGCTGACCACCGCGACGACCTTCCTCGGTCTGACCCCCATGATCTTCGAAACGAGCATGCAGGCCAAGTTTCTCATCCCCATGGCGGTGAGCCTGGGCTACGGCATCGTCTTCGCCACCGCCATCACGTTGATCCTGATCCCGACGCTCTACCGGATCCTCGAGGACTTCAAGGCGTTCTTCGGCACCACCGAGGAGGAGGTCAGGGTGTCACGGCAGGTAGTTTCTGAAGAGTTCTAGGCCCTCGTGTCGTGGTTGCTGTGGAGCCCCGGCCCTTTGGGCCGCCCCTGGCGTCCAGAGCCGCCCATTGTGGTGCGGGCGTCTCGCCCGCAGGAAGCCGTTCCTTCAGCCCCGGCCTTCTGGGACGCCCATGGCGTCCCAGCGTCGCACGGGCAGCGCGGTCGATGGGGGATGACGGGGAGGATTGCGACCGCGCTGCCCGCGCGCCGGCGGCCTCATGGCGGACCGGGAGAGATGCACCGGGTCGCTGTCGCCGTGGGTTGCCCGGTATGACATTGTGCGGAAGGCTATGGGTCGCCGGATGGGTCTAGGGAGCACAATGTCAAACCCGGCACGCCCCGGTGAGCGTTGGTCTTGCGGGTGCTCGGAGCGCTGACCCTGCCGCGGACGCTGCCCCGGCCCCGGTCGCTGCCGCTGTTCCTGCCGCTGCCGCGGCCGCTGTCGCTGCCGCGGCCGCTGTCGCTGCCGCTGTCGCGGTCGCTGACGTTGTCCCGGGCGCTGACGCTGCCGCTGCATTTCGGGAGAGGGGATACAATACCCCCATGGGTCATCTCGCCGGCAAACGCGCATACCTCGATCTTCAACAAAGACTGGACAAGATGCCGGTGGGAGCGCCGGCGCACAAGGCCTTCTTCGAACTCCTCGAAGAGCTCTTCACCGAGGAGGAGTGCAGGGTGGCGGCGGGGATCCCCTTGCGGCTGGCTTCGCTCGGCGCGATCGCACGAAACGCCAAGCTCTCCGAGGACAAGACCCGAACGATCCTCGATCGCTTGGTGACCAAGGGCCTCGTGGTCGATCTCCCGCGCGAAGGGCGATCAACCGTCTACTACCTCAACCCCACGATCATCGGTTTCTTCGAGTTCTCCATGATGCGGGTCCGTGACGATATCGACCAGAAGAAGGTCGCCGAACTCATGTGGGCCTATATGCGTGACGACCCCGAACTCGGTTTCATGCGGATGCTGGCCGACGGGGAGACCTTTATCGCGCGGCCGCTGGTCAACGAAGACGCCTTGGAACCCGAAGTCTGGAGTGAGATTCTCGATTTCGACAAGGCTTCGGCGATCATCGAGGATGCCGGATCTTGGGCCGAGGGCATCTGCCACTGCCGCCACGTCAAGCTCCACCTCGGCAAGCGCTGCGACTACCCGCTGGACCACTGTCTCGCTCTCGGGACCGGGGCCGACTATCTCATTCGCGCCGGGATCGCCGAGAAAATCAGCAAGGAACGGGCCATGGACGTCCTGGTCTATGCCCGCGAGCACGGCAACGTCCAGATGGCCGACAACGTCCGCAACCGACCCGGTTTCATGTGCAACTGCTGCTCGTGCTGCTGCGAGATGATGGAGGCGTTCCGGACCCTGCCCGAGATGACCAAGGTCGTGAGCTCGAACTACATCGCGAGCTGCGACGACGAGCTCTGCAGCGGCTGCGGCAAGTGCGCCAAGGCCTGTCCAATCGATGCCATCGCGATGGTGGCGGCCGAACCCACCGATGGAATCCCCAAGCGCAAGCGGCGCGCCGAGGTCGATGCGGTTCACTGTCTCGGTTGCGGTGTCTGCTACACCGCGTGCGACTTCGACGGAGTCAAGCTCGATCTGGCTGCACAGCGGATCTACACCCCCGAAAACGTCATGGAGAAGATCGCGATCCAGGCAATCGAACACGGCACGCTCCAGGAACTGCTCTTCAACGATCCCGGCAAACTCAGCCACCGGACGCTCGGCGCGTTGCTCCGCACGCTGGTCAAGCTCCCGCCCGCCAAACAGGCCCTGGCCAACGCGCAGATGAAGTCGCGGTTCGTGTCGCTCATCACCGGTACGTTCCGCAAGGGCGTGGAGAAGACCCCGGTCCTCGAGGCTGAGGCCTGAGCGCAGGGGCCGTGCCTGCCCCGCCGGTCACCGGGACGCCGATCGTTGTCGCGGACGGAGTCCCCCTCGAAGAACGGAAGTGGTGGCCGGTGGCCGTCGGACTCGCCGCCGCGTGGGTGGCGCTGGTTCAGATCACTTTGTGGTGGCTCGACCGCTACCCGGTCCCGCGGATCCTCTGGGGAGACGAGAACGGCTACCTCGATTCGGCGGCGAGGCTCCTCGCCGGTGACCCCGGTTGGTGGCTGGAACCGCTGTGGCCGCCGTTGTACGCACAGTTCCTTGCCGGGCTTCTCTGGTTCGGCGGCGGATCGCTGACCGCCGTCGTCCTGACTCAAATCGCACTGTTGGTTGCCGCTGCTGTCCTTCTCGGTGATCTGACCCGGCGTCTTTGCGGCTCACGCGCCGCCGGAATCGCGGTTGTCGTCCTGACCCTCGGCTATCCGCCCCTCGTCGCCTTCAGCCACTATCTCTGGCCCGAGGTGCTCCACCTCTTCCTGTTTTCTACATTGCTGTGGCTGATGGCCGTCCGCGGTGAGAGCCGCGTCTGGTGCGCCGTGGCCGGGGTCGTCCTCGGCCTGGCGCTGCTCAGCAAGAGCCTGCTCATGCCGTTCGTCCCGGTGCTGGTGTTGGCCATGGTGTGGGGGAGCCGCTCGGGACGGGCGATGATCAGGGCCGGGTTGGTGTTGGGGATGGCGGCGGCGACGGTGGCTCCGACGGTCATCGCCAACGCCAAGAGAACCGGTTCGCCGATGATCGCCAACTCGGCGGCATTCAACATCTGGGTGGGTCTCAACGATGTCGGCCGGGAGAGCTTCCGCCACGATGTGGTCTGGCCCGAGTACCAGCGATGGGCGGCGAGCGCCGACACCTACGCCGAGCGCGACCGCATCCTCAGGTCGCGGATCGTCGAGTTCGTCCGGAATCGCGGCTGGTTCACGGTGCTCCGGAACCAGGCGTCGAAGCAGTACTTCCGCCTCTTTCACTCGGGCTGTTACCTCACCGACCAGCTCATCGGCGGCGGTGCGCAGCGGCAGTCGGGAGCCGGCTACGTCGGCGCCGGACCTGTGCTCAGCAGAGTGGTGAAGTCAACGACGATGGCGACCATTTTGCTGCTCTTCGTGGCAGCCCCGGCAGGTCTTTTCCTGGGTGGCTGCCGGTCGAGCCGGTGGGTTCGGACATTGGTCCTCTTTGTCGTTTTCAATCTGTTGCTTTTCCTCCTGCTGCACGTCAAGACGCGATACCGCATTCAGATCCTGCCGGCGGCGTTTGTCGGGGTCGGCTGTCTCGTGGCGTGGATCGAGGCGGGATTCAGACCGCGACCGTCGATCGCGCGCATCGCCGCGAGCGGAGTGGTGGTCGGGCTGCTGATGTGGTTCGCGTTGGGGTGAACTCCATCGCAGCCATTGTCCGTGAAACCCGGGCGCGACAAAGGGCGCTGCGATGTTTGTAGCGCCGGCGTCCCGCCGGCGATGGTGGTGTACCGATGCGGGTTAGTTCTATCGCCGATGGATACGGCCCCTGTCCCGGTCGCTGCCTTTGTTCCGGACTATGCCCTCATCGCCGGCCTTCTGGGTGCCGTGACGCTCTGGCGTCCCGGCACCCAGCGGCGCACCATCGGCGTGGTCACTCGCGGGTTGATTGGAAGGGCTGCGACCACGCCGATGGCGCGCCGGCGGCCTGCCTCGTAGCCGGTACAGCAGACCTCATCGCGCTTCCCGAGGGAGCCCGGTAGCGCCATTGTGCGAAGCGCGTTACGGTGCGGGATGGCGGTTCCGACACAATGGCGTACCCGGCACCCCGCCGGGGCGCGGATTTCCGCGTGACCTGGTCGGCTTCGGTCGCTGTCGCTGTCGCTGTCGCTGCTGCTGCCGCTGCCGCTGCGGGCACGGATACGGATACGGAAACGGGAGCGGGATCGGAGAGGGAAACGGACGCGAGGCCGATATCGGTATACTCCCTAGGTTATGAAGACTGCACCGTTCTCCCTGACGCTGATCTGCGCCGCCCTGGTGTCGATGGCGTCGACCGCGCGGGCGGTGGATGCCGGGCCCGCCTTCAAGATCTATGTCGAGCACACCGGGGTCTACGAGGTGAGCTATGAGCGTCTCGTTGAATCCGGTCTCGGAGGACCTCTCCCGTCGACGGCGATCGGTCTGCGGAACTTCGGCTCGCCGGTCACCGTCTGGGTCTCCGATGGCGGTGACGGCGTTTTCGGACCGGGCGATCGGGTGACTTTCATCGGCGAGGTCCTACGAGGGACCTACTCGTATCTCGACCCGTATTCGCGGTTCAACTGCTACCGGCTGTCCTTTGACGATGAGGATCCGCGGCGCGGGGAGAGTCTCACCTCGGCCGAGACGCCGTTCGAAGAACCGGCCAGGTTTCTGGCGAAACACCACCTGGAGTCCGATCGGGTGATGGTGCGGTTCCGGACGAAACCGGACGACCCGGAGGAGAGCTGGTATTGGGAGCGAATGTCGGTGGCGGACAAGGAGCCCTTCCGTCAGGAACTCGTCTTCGAGGGGTTTGCCCGAAGCGAAGACAACGACCGAAGAGACACCCCCTCGGCCGTCGATCTCGCCGACTCGATTCGGTTGGCCTTTCGGGAGGAAGGGGAACCGGCCGGGCGAATTCGCTCGCATCTCCAATCGGTCTTCGAAGCGAAGACGGCAACCGAGAACTCGGTTAGTTTACGACTCGGCCTCAGGGGGTGGTCGGAACCACGACACCGCGAGCGAACCTCGTTGCCTCACCACGAGATCGAGATCCTTCTCAACGGAGATGTCGTCGAACGGGCGACCTGGGATGGGAAGGACCACTTCACCATGAGGTGACGATCCCGGCGGTACGGATCCACGACGGACCCAACGAGCTCGTCGTCAGAATTCCGAAACGCGTCTATCCGGAGTCCGGTGATCTCGTCGTGGATGTGGTTCTCCTCAACTGGATCGAGGTCGAGTATGAGCACCGTCCTGTGGTCGGGAATGACCAGCTGAGGCTGTTCCCGATCGGCGATGGTCCGGTTTATCGAGTTGCGGTCGAGTCTGACGACGGGACCCCGATCGATCTCTTCCACCCCGGTGGTGTCCGGTACCGCAGTGAAGGCGGGGTGCTCGCGGCCGCGATCGAGGTGGGCGACAGTGGCTTCGCGTTGCTGAAACCCTCCGCAGCCGCCCCGCCCAACGACGTGATTCTCGACCGCCCCTCGGGTCTGAGGAACGACGACCAGCAGGTCGACTACATCATGATCGCCCACTCGTCTCTCCTGGACCAAACCACGCGGCTTGCCGAGTTTCACCGTGGGCGCGGCCTTTCCGTCGCAGTGGTGGATGTCCAGGACATCTACGACGAATTCAACTTCGGAGTCCTCGACCCGCAAGCGATCAAGGATTTCCTCCAGTACGCCCACTCGAATTGGCAGGCGCCGGCGCCCCGATTCGTCCTCTTTGCCGGGGACGCGAGTTGGGACTTCAAGAACCTCTCCGCCGACGACTCGAACTATGCGGATTGGACCTACCGGACCGGAGAGATGAACCGGTTCATCAAGAACAGCAGCACCCGCTATGCCGAAGGGGCCGATCTCAACCATCGCAACCTCGTGCCGACATCGAGCTATTCGACCCTCGAGGGGCACGCGGCGAGCGATACGTGGTTTGTCTGTCTCGATGACGGCGATTCGCTCCCGGATATGGCTGTGGGTCGGCTGCCCGTGGCGAATGCGGAAGAACTCGAACAGGTGATCGACAAGACCATCCGTTATGCCTCCGCTGCTCCGGTGGGGCCATGGAAACGCAATCTTCTGTTTATCGCCAACGAGAGCGTCTCGTTCCAACGACGCAGCGATTCCATCGCCCAGGACTACAGTCGTCGCGGGTATCTCCCCACCAAGATCTACCCGCACCCTTCAGAGCCCGCCAACGAGCACCATACCCAGCGGATCATCGAGATCCTCGATGGCGGTGTGTACGGGGTGCAGTTCATCGGCCACGGCGGTCGCTATATCTGGCGCACCGGCCCGCCGGATCTGAAAAAGAACCACGATCTCTTCACTCTTGAACACCTCGACACCCTTGCCGAAAGCGAACGACTGCCGGTGGTGCTCAGCCTGACCTGTTACTCGGCTCCCTTCGATCACCCCACCGCCGACTCCATCGGTGAGAAGTTGCTGAGGATTCCCGGCCGCGGCGCCATCGCGGTCTTTGCCGCCTCGTGGCGCAACAGCCCGTCGCCGATCATGGGTGAGACACTGATGGAAGAAATCACGACTCCCGGCAACACCATCGGCGAATCCGTGATGCGCGCGAAACATAAGTTCAATAGTGATGTCCTGGTCCAGACCTACAATCTGCTCGGCGATCCGGCGGTCCCGGTGGCCGCGCCAGGCCACCAGCTCGATCTTGGCCTTGATGAGATCGACGGCGCTGTGGTCCTCACGGTCGGGATGCCGGTTCCCGTGGAGTCGGCTCATCTCATCGCGGACTGGGTTGCCGCCGACGGCGCCATTTTGCGCGAGGACCGGGTCGAGGTCAGCGGAACCGAGTTCATCGTGAAGCTGGATCCGGGAGTTCTCGAGAACCAGGAACAGCTCACCGGTGTCCGAGTGTATGTCTGGGACGAGAAGCTGCACGTCGATGGGATCGGCGGCGTGAGTCTTACAGCGGCTGGCGACTCCGCCGAGGAGCCGGGAAACAGCGAGAGTCTTGCCGGCGGTATCAATCGGAGCGGGCTCGCAACTCCGAACAACGGGGGATAAATGAAGAACTGGTGTTTGATCGTTGGAGTCGGATTTTTTGTCGGAATCCTGGGAGGGTGTGCCTCGTCGGGTGGAGACGACGTTCCGGCCGAACCGCAGGCGGTCCAGACCGCGGCGGACGCGGCGCCGGACCAGCCGGCGGACGAACCCCTGGCCAACACCCTCAAGTGGACCACCGCGAGCGAGGTGGAGAATTTTGGATTCGACATCTTTCGCGGCCTCAGCGAAGACGGTCCGTTCGAGAAGATCACCACCGAACCGTTGTCCGGGGCGGGAACGACGGACGAGCCCCAGCACTATGTCTTTGTCGATGAATCCATCGATCCCGGCAAGGACTATTACTACTACATCGAGAGCATCTCCCTCGGCGGCGTCCGAGAGAAGTTCAGCCCGGTCATCCGATCGCCCGCAAAGAGGCCGGTCGACACCCGCCAGGATTGACTTCCGCCAAATCAGAGTCGGTCGTGGATTCGAGATTTTCGCGGCTGCGGCCGGCTTGCCGCGTGTTGTGCATCACCGATCGCAGCGGTCAATTGCCGTCATTCCTTGTTTCGCGTGAGCCACACCACGGTTTTTCCTCCCTCTTTGAACTACGTTGACAGTGCGTTTTGCGCCGTAATTGAGCAGTTGAGAGTGAGGCAATGGTGATCGAGACGCGGCAAATCCTCGAAGAGCTTGAGCTCAAAAACGTCTTGGCGACGTCGGCGACGGGCGCGGTGTTCCTCGCCGGAGACCCGAAACTCGGGCGGGATGTCGCCATCAAGATGGTCAGTTGTGCTGTGCCCAACGCCGAGGACAAGGTCAGGGGGCTCTTCCTCGAGATGGCGGAGGCCGCGCGGTCCATGCCCATCCACGCGATGCCCGTTCTGACCGACCATGGTCTCACTCCCGAGGGCGATGGTTTCATCGTCATGGAGCTCATCGAGGGTGAACTTCTCGATTCCATCGACGATCTCAGCCCCTTCTCGGCCATCAACATCCTTCTCGACATTCTCTCCTGCATCGAGGATCTGGCCCGGGTCGGAGCGGCCCATCTGAATCTCAAACCCTCCAACATCTATGTGACCAATCCCCCGTCAAACGACCGTGCGATGGTCCTCGGTTTCGGTACCAGCGCCACCCTCCTGCACGCGGGTGCCGGCGTACCGATACCGGCCTTCGATCCTCACCTTGCGCCGGAATTGGTCGCGGGCAATTTGCTGCCCAACGATCAGGCGTGGAGATCTGATCTCTTTTCTCTCGGCGTCATCGCCTGCGGCATCCTCGGCGC
>CAVQJV010000020.1:0-44311 GCA_963712805.1 uncultured Acidobacteriota bacterium
GCCCTTGGCCATTGTGGTGCGGGAGGCCCGGGCGAAAAAATGAGCTTGGTTTCATTGCACGGGCGGCAACGTCACCGCTACCGACACGCGGATTTTCCTCTCCGCTTCTCGGCGTCGGACGCCGTTCCGCTCCGAGCCGTCCACTGCGCTGTTTATTGCGAGGGGGCCCGGGCTCGCCCGATGCCCCCTCGCGCTCCCCTTGTAGAGCAGCGGACTGAAATTCGCACTTGTGTCGGCGAATTGAACTCCGACTTGAACAATGAAAACAAATCTGGCCGTGACTTTCGGCGAAAGTCACGGCCAGATTTGTTTTGGTGCCCAGGGGCGGAGTTGAACCACCGACACGCGGATTTTCAGTCCGCTGCTCTACCAACTGAGCTACCTGGGCACAGCAGGTCGGCGTTTTATATCCCACGGTTTGTCGGGTGTCAACAATCGATTGGGCGCGGATCACGAGCGGTCGGCACAGAGATTGCGTACAATGCTCGCCAATGGAGCTATTGAGATTCTTCCTCGCAACCGGCTGGGTGGCGAAAGTCGTCCTCATCATTCTCGTTCTCTTTTCCCTTGCCTCGTGGTCGGTGATCTTCGGCAAGTGGCGGGAGCTGACATCCGCGGCCAAAGCAACGGACCGGTTCCTCAGGGTCTTCCGTAAGGCTTCGCGCCTCAACGAGGTCTCGAGCGAGGTCCAGAAGCACCGCGTGTCCCCGTTGGCACCCATGTTCCAGGCCGGCCACTCGGAGCTCGAGGCGCAGCTCCGGACGAGCCAGGGACCGGGCGGGACCGATACCGGCCTCAAGATCAAGAGCCTCGACGCGATCTCCCGGGCTCTGGAACGGGTACGCGGCGCCGAGCTCGAGCGCCTTCAGCGAGCCCTGCCCATGCTCGCGACAACCGCCAGCGCGACACCTTTCATCGGCCTTTTCGGCACGGTCTGGGGCATCATGAACACCTTCAGGGCCATCGGCGCCACGGGATCGACGTCGATTCTCACCGTCGCACCGGGCATTGCCGAGGCGCTCATCAACACCGCCGCGGGCCTGCTCGCCGCCATCCCGGCGGTGATCGCCTACAACCACCTGTTGGCGAGAGTCAAATCTCTCAACCGCCGGATGGAGGACTTCGAGCTCGAGTTCCTCAATCTCGTTGAACGAAACTTCAACTGAGGCCGAGATGGCAGGCAAAGTCAGCGGCAACCTCGACGAAATGGCCGAGATCAACGTCACACCTCTGGTGGACGTGATGCTGGTGTTGCTGATCATTTTCATCATCACCGCACCGATGCTCGTTCAGGGCCTCAACGTCAACCTGCCGAAGCAGGATGCCCCCTCCATCGCCGCCGAGAGCGACAAGCCGCTGGTCCTGACTCTCTCGACGGACCGCATCATCTATCTCGAGGACGAGCCCATCCACCTCGAGCTGCTCGGAGACCGCCTCGGGGCCGCCCTCGCCGGACAGCCTCGACCGGTCTATATCAAAGCCGACCAAGATCTGCCCTACGGTTTCGTGATCAAGGTCCTCGCCGTCCTCGACAAAGTGGGGGTCGAACAGGTGGGCATGGTGACCCTGCCCGAGGACCGCTGAGTGGATCCTGTCTCCCGCATCCTGGCGGAGCGTGAGCGGTCGCGGCCGAGGCTCTTTCCCTACACGATGATCGCCTTGCTGCTCCACGGTGGTCTCGCCGGAACGATCTTTTTCATGAGCCGCAACGCGTCCGCTCGTCACGCCCAACTCCCGGCGGTGTCGGTGCGACTCGTCCGACCCGAGCCTCCCAAATCTCGGAACCGCCGAGCCGAGCCGGCAGCACAACCGACGCGCGCACCGAAGAAAGAGACCCCCGTGCCGGTGCCGACCGAGCCGGAACCGGTGGCGACAGCGGCGCCCGAGATCGAAGCGCCGACCCAGCGGGCGAGCGAGGACGCCATGGCGGCGCCCGGGCAGAAGAAGACTCCCCTTCCGACTCAGCCCCCCGCACCCGCTTCCGGTGGCAGCGGCCTGTCGATCGGCGGCGGCAATGATCAGCAGATGTCCGGTATCCCATCGGATTTCCATTTCGCCTACTACATTCAGCGCATGTTGGCGCTCATCGAGTCGCGCTGGTACAAACCCGCGGCTCCGGCCGAGACTCGCGCTCTCGTCCGTTTCACCATCAACCGCGACGGCAGAGTGTCTCGGATCGAGCTCGAGTCGAGTTCCGGGAACTCCTCCTTCGACCGTGCGGCGCTGCGCGCCCTTTACGCCGCCAATCCGCTGCCGCCCCTGCCGCCCGCCTACAGCAAACCCAGCCTGACGGTCCATCTGACCTTTTCGGAGTGAGTCATGCGAATCACGTTTTTGAGCCTCATCGCAATATTTTTGGCGGCCATTGCCGCCGCCCAGGACGATATCTACCTCGAGATCACCCAGCCGGGGCTCCGCCGAGTCACCGTGGCCGCGCCGCCGCTGATGGTCCTGCCCGGTACCCCCGCCGATGTCGCCAAAGGGTTCCAGGAAACTCTCGATGTCGATCTCGCGGCGGCGGCGCCCATCGCGGTCGTCGAACGACGGCTCTACGCCCTCGTCGAGGACGACCCGCGCCCCGAGGTGCTCAACGAGCGGTGGCGGTCCATCGGCGCTCAGTTTCTGCTCAGCGGCACGGTCGTCCGCGCCGGCGGTCAGATCGTGGTCGAGACCAGGCTCGTTGATCTCGTCTCCGGGGAGTTCGCCTTCGCCAAACGCTACCGCGCCGGGATCTCGGCATCCGAGGTGGTGGCCCACACCCTGGCCAACGATCTCGTCCAGGTCTTCACCGGTCGCCAGGGCCCGTTCCTGTCACGGATCGCCTATATCTCCGACCGCACCGGCTCTTCCGAGATCTGGGTCATGGACTGGAATGGAAAGAACAAGAAGCAGCTCACCAAACACAACTCGTTGGCGTTGGCGCCATCGTGGTCTCCCGACGGCAAGAACCTCGTCTTCACCTCGTACCTCAGGGGCACCCCGGCGATCTATCTGCTGACGCCGCAGGAGGGCTATCTCAAACTGCTGTGGGACAAAGGCGGCGTCAACTCGTCGGCCTCGGTCTCGCCCGACGGCCGCACGGTGGCCTTTGCCTCGAGCCTGGACGGCAACGTCGACATCTACACCATCCCCATCGAGGGCGGTGAGGCGCAGCGGTTGACGACCGCCCGCGGCATCGACACCCAGCCCTCGTGGGCGCCCAACGGCCGCCAGATCGCGTTCACCTCCGCCCGCTCGGGCTCGCCGCAGATCTATCTGATGGACGCGGACGGCAGCAATATCCGCAGGGTGAGCTTCAACGGTCAGTTCCACGATGAATCGACCTGGGCGTACGACGGCACCCGGATCGCGTGCACAACCCGCGACGAAGGCAACTTCCAGATCGCGACCATCGACGCCGTGACCAACGAACGGTTGGTGATCCAGGCCCCGGGCAACAACGAATCCCCCTGTTTTTCGCCAGAAGGATCCATGATAGCCTTTGAGTCGAACCGATCCGGCAAGCCCCAGATCTACATCACCGATGCCAATGGGGTGCCCCGCCAGCTGACGACCGAAGGCTCCAATCACTCGCCGACCTGGATTGGAGCGTCGCGTTAAACAGTCATTATTTCCAATGCTCGGCTCTGGTTCATCCGATGAAACAGGGCCGAGCATTGGACCGAGCGAAATCTGCTCGAACGAGGGACGATCCTATGAGTGACCGAAAGTACCGCCATCGCGGCTACCAGGACGATGACCGTGATCGCGAACCCAAACCTCCCAGGCCCAAACCCAGTGGGCCTCGGAACTACGACGACGGGCCGCGTGGGCGGGGCCTCGGGGCGCCGACCTCGGTCGCCTTCAGGTGTGCGCGTTGCAACCACGATCTGGTCAACATCACGGTCGAGATGGACACCACCTGCCCCGACTGCGGCTCACCGCTTCACTCCTGCTCCAACTGCACCTTTTTCGACACCGGCGCTCCGTTCGAATGCCGCAAGGAACTCCAGGGGCGGGTCGAGAGCAAAACCAAGGCCAATGACTGCGAGCTCTTCCAGCCCAAATCCGTTCGCAACCTCGGCCTCAAGCCGGCGGACAGCGGACAGACGAACGGTCCGGGCGGGACCGACCCGAACGACCCGCGCGCCGCCTTCAACGCACTCTTCAAGAAGTAATTTGAACACACTGCGGGCTCTGCCCGCCGCGCGCCCAAATTACTAATGAGGAAACCCGGCGGCCGCAAGCGGCCGCGTCTTTCCTCGTGATCAGTTTTTCGAACCCGCCTTGATCGTTTCCAATCCGTGGGCATTGGGGCCGGTCTCTTCCCGGCGAAGCATGATGGCAAAGAAGAACGCAAGGAATCCGAGAATACTGAACGCCCACAGGCCCGGGTTGTGGCCGGCGGGGTTCTCGGCGCTCGCCTGATAGTGGTCATTCAAAAAGCCGATCACGAGTGGCACAGTCATCACCCCGATCTGCTGAACCAGCGTCATGACCGCATACGCGGTCCCGAGACGCTTCTCGTCAACGATGTAGGCAACCGACGGCCACATCACCGCGGGGATGAGCGAAAAAGCAACACCCATCATCGCAACCGGAACCACGAGCGGTGTGATCTGGTAGGCCATCATCAGAAAGACCGGCATCATCATCAGCGAACCGAAGACCATGAACAGCGCGCGGTTGCCCACTTTGTCCACCAACAGCCCGAAGAGCGGCGTCGCGACCATCGCAGCCAACGGGAGCACACTGTTGAACTGCCCCGCGGTATCGCGAGTGAGCTCCCAGGCCTCCATGAAGAACTTGATGGAAAAGCCGCGGAACGGAAAGATGGCGGAGTAGAAGGTCACGCAAAGAGCAACGACGAACCAATAGGACTTGGTGAACCGGAAAAGGTCTGAGAGCACCAGTTTGTCGGTCTCGCCCGCCTCGCCGAGACCGTAACGGCGATTTGCTCGAGCCTCGAGGACGCCATAGACGATGGCGGAGAGCACACACAGCGTTCCGATCGCGGCCGCGATGATCAGCGGACCTCGCCAGCCCGTGAATGCGGATGGAACCCACGTCGGCATCCAATCGGCGGAAAAGGAGCCCAGGCGAGCGATGGTGAGATTGATGCCGAAGGCAAAACCGAGCTCACGGCCCTTGAACCATTTGGCGAGGGCGCAGGTGATGGCGACGATCAGGGGTTCGGAACCGAGACCGAGGAGAAAGCGGGCCGCCGCCATCACCCAGAAGTTCGAGGTCAGGACCATCAGGATCGCGGCAAAGGTGCAGATCGATCCGAAGATGATCGTCGACTTGACCGTACCGTACTTGTCGATGATCACGCCGCCGAGCAACAGGACGATGACCGCCGCGAAACTGTAGACCGAAAAAAGCATGCCGTAGTTGGCGTCGGTGAAACCCAACTCAGACTTGAGGATGTCGGCGATCGGCGCGATGGAGTCGTAGACATAGTAATTGCCGAACATGGCCACGCTGATGACAATGAGAACGAGCCAGCGGTACGCCGGGGACGGCTGGGGGGTCAGGGCACCCGAAGTCGAGGTGTCGGTCATGTGGAGCTCCTTTGTGGACGGTGCATTGTAACCCCGCTCACGGAATTTCCCCTCCACCGGGCTGTTATAATCGAAGTCCGCTCGAGACCCTGAGGTCTGATCGGGCGGAAACTCCCAGATGCTCACTCGAAGAAGATTCATCCGTAATGTGTCGCTCGGTGCGGCGGGATCCACTGGATTCGCGAGCTACGGCTTTGCCGGCGCTCTCGATCGTCCCGGTCTCCAGCACACCACCCTGGCGCTGCCTCAGCTGCCGCCCGAGTGGGACGGCCTGACCGTTGCTCAGATCTCGGATGTTCACGCCGGACCCTATATGTCTGCCGAGCGGATGGCCTTGGTCGCCGAAATGGTCGACAACCTCGACCCCGACCTGGTCGTCTTCACCGGCGATCAGATGGACCGGCGCCCGTCCGATGCCGATCTCTTCGCCCGCGGGTTCGCCGGGATTACAGCCCCCCTCGGCGTCTACGGAATCCTCGGCAACCACGACCACTATTTCGACCCGAGAATCTCGGAACAAGCGCTGGTCGAGGCCGGGATCACGCCGTTGGTCAACGACAGCCGGGTGCTGCGCCGCGGCGACGCCGAGTTCGCGTTGATCGGTCTCGAAGATCTCAACGCGGGTCCGGGCCGAGGTCCGGACTTCTCCCTGCTCGGCCGCTTTCCGAATGCATTTCGGCTCGTCCTCAGCCATCAGCCCCGCACCTGGCACGACGCGGTCGCGGGCGGCGCGCATCTGACTCTGGCCGGCCACACCCACGGTGGCCAGATCGCCCTGACCAGCCGCAACCTCAACGTCGCCCGATTCCAGGGCCGGTATATTTCCGGGCCCTACCGCCGGGACGACGCGACCCTCTACGTCTCGCGCGGGATCGGCGTCGGCGCAGTTCCCCTGAGGCTCGGGTCTCCTCCCGAGGTCGACATCCTGGTTCTCAGGCGCAAGGCAGAGGCAGGCGTCCTCGCGGCCTGAGTACGCCATCGCCTCGTCACAACCACGAAGACACAAAGACAACTAAGGGTTTTCCCAAGTCGGAAGGGCGACGGGAACACGCGGACCTGACCTTGATCGGGGTGCCATCTTTTGCATTGTTCGGGTGGTACCCGCCGATCCTCGGAACGACCTCGACCCCGAACAATGCTAAAGGTGGCTCCCTCGGCCACCCACGATGAGAACACCGGGTTCGGATTCACGTTCCCCGGAGCGTTGTTCCGGACATGATGTTATCAGCGGATAAACCCGTGCGGTGCCAGGCACTTTGCTGCGAGAAGAGCGAGCCAGGCACGCGCCGCCGCACGTTTCGTCCTTGCGATTCCGGAAACGTGGGCGGGATGCTGATAATCTGAGGACATGCAACTGACGACAGAGTTGATGGATCAAGGGGGGCCTGAGCCTCCTCGCGTGTTTCCTCGTCATCTGGCGCCACAAACGGCCCGGAGATCTCAAGCAGAATCAGGCGGGCCAGCTCCTCGGGGTGATGGCGGTCGTGGCACTCGCCGCCTACACCAATTTCGGCCAGTTCCACGGCGCCGGCATGATCCACCACTGGGAACAGTTCCACTATTTCCTCGGTTCGAAGTACTTCCCCGAGGTCGGTTACGACGGAATCTACGTCGCATCGCTCGCCGCCGAGCGGGAGATCGAGCTCGGTCACGGTCCCCAACCCTACATGCGGGATCTCCGGACCAACGAGGTCGTCCCGGTCGGTTCGCTCGCCAACCACATGAAGGAGGTCCGCGGTCGCTTCTCCGACAAACGCTGGGAGATCTTCCGCGAGGATGTCCGCTACTTCCTCGAGTTCAACCGGTACAGCTACATCTCGAATATCCGCCGGGACCACGGTTACAACCCCACCCCGACCTGGACCTTCACCGCCCGCCTGTTCTCAGCCTGGCCGGCGGCATCGGATCTCACCCTCAAGAGTCTGGCCTGGCTGGATCCGATCCTGCTCTTCGCCATGTTCGTGATGATTTTCCGCACCTTCGGCAACCGGATCGGCTGTCTTTCGGTCATCATCTTCGGGCTCGGCTACCCGTGGCGCTTCGACTGGGTCGGCGGCGCCTTCCTCCGGCAGGACTGGCTGGCCGCGGTCGGGGTGGCCATCTGTCTGCTGAAGAAAAAACACTTCGGCCTCGCCGGTGGCCTCATCGCCTACGCCACCATGGTCCGGGTCTTTCCCGGAGGTTTTCTCATCGGTCCGACGGTGGTTCTGATCCGCCACCTCGTGGAAGGCCGGGCCACCCTCTGGTTCCGCCGTCTCGCGATCGGATTCGCTGCCGGAGTCCTGCTCTGTCTCGCCGCCGGCTGCCTGACCGGCGCCGGTCCTCGAGCGTGGGCCGACTTCAAGTGGAATCTCGGCAAACACCACGGCACCTGGCTGACCAACAACATCGGGCTCAAGAACATCCTGCTCTACGACCGCGCGACCATGCGGCGCGAGGATGTCGATTTCAAGCTTCCCGAGCCCTGGATCCGCTGGCAGGAGAAGATGAATCGACTCCAGGACGAGCGCCGACCCGCTCTGCTGGTCGCCGCCGCCCTGTTTCTGGCCGTGGTCGCGGCGGCCGCGTGGCGGCTCGAGATTCACGAAGCGGCGGTCCTCGGGATGGCGGTCGCTTTCGCCGTGGTCGTCCTCACCTGCTATTACTGGGTGATGCTCCTGCTGGTGCCCCTGGGCCGGGGCCGGTGGGGGCCCACCGCCGCCTGGCTCGGGCTCAACACCGGGATCTACGCACTCCACCTGAGCAACCACAGAGGTCTGTCCTTCGAGATGCTCTACGGCCTCACATCGTGGGCGCTGGCGATCTACTTCCTCGCCTGGATGGCGCCGGATGCGGGCAAGACGATGCGGGAAGCGTGGACAAAGTTGAGGACGAGATTCGCACCGCCCCCTGATGCGTGATGGGAGCAGAGCCACGTTTTCCCGCGTTCTCCAGCAGGGTCTGCGGTTCTGGTTTCGAACGGGGTGCCACTTGTTGCATTGTTCGGCCGTCAAGGCTCCGGTTCTCGCACCACGTCAACGCGCGAACAATGCCACGGGTGGCTCCCTCGGCCACCTACGTTTCAGAAGCCGGGTTCGATACGGCGCCCCCGGAGCGGGGTCCCGTGCTTGATTCTCTCGACTTTCTCCCCGTGAGGATGCCAGGCACCATTTTCGTCGGACGAAAATGAGAGCCAGGCACCTCCGCCGCACGCCCGCTTGCCGCCTATCCGGAAACGCGGACGGTTGCCTGGCTTCAGTCAGGCGTCTACGCGCGCCCTACCCTACATCGGGTAGAGACCCTCGTCCCTTGTGGGAGGCGCGCCGCCGAAACCGCCGCCGGACCCGTCCCCCATCTCGTCCTCGATGGCGTCACCGAGGTCTTCCTCGATGCGTTCGGGATCCTCGCCGGCCTCGAGGCGGCGGATCATCTCCTCCATGGCCGGAGTCACCGGTTCGCCGGCGAGCTCGGTCATCTTCCTGACCGCCGCCGCCATCTGCCGCGGGTCGTTCTCGTCCATCCCCTCGAGATCGGAGGCCAGCTTCATCATTTCACGCTCGAGGCGGGGGTCGTCCATCGGATCGCCGCCGCCCTCGGATTCACTCTTGCGCGCCGCACCGACACCAAATCGCGACGGCACCCGCCGGAGGTCCTCGGCATCGCACTTGGGGCACGACGGCACCTTGTCGGGATCGACCTTGAACGAGTGAAAGCTGAAGATCCGGTTGCACGACGGGCAGAGGAACTCATAAACGGGCATCACTCTCCTCCCTCAGCTGCGGGTCCCCATTCTGCCACCCTGAAGCCATCGAGACCACTCTCGACGAGTCGCCAATCGTCGACCCGCATGGCCAGCTCGACGGTCTCGTCACGATACCTGCGGGCGAGTTGGTGCGGCAGACCCACCGCCCGCTGCACCATCTCGGCCTGATCGAGGGGCACCACAAGAATCGCGACTCCGGGCCCGGACAGAAGCGCTCTCCTGATCGCCGACCGCAGATCGTCCAACCCCTCACCCGAGACCGCCGACACGTTCACGGCGCCACGGCCTCCGGGGGCCAGCGGGCGTCCGCCGTCGACGAGATCGATCTTGTTGAGCACGATCAGCTCACGATCTCGATCGACACCGAGACCTTCGAGCACTTCGTCGCCGACTTTCAGGTGCTCCTCCCACGACGGGTGGGAGACATCAACCACGTGGAGCACGAGATCCGCCTCGACCGCCTCTTCGAGCGTCGATCGGAAGGGCGCCACCAGATCGTGCGGCAGCTTGCGGATGAATCCGACCGTATCGGTCATCACGACCGTGATGTCAGAGCCGAGGGAGGCCCGCCGGGCTCGCGGATCGATGGTCGCGAAGAGGCGGTCCTCGACCACGACCTCGGCCTTGGCCAGTCGGCGGAAAAGACTCGACTTGCCGGCGTTGGTGTATCCGACGAGGGCGACCGCGGGCAGCTCCCGCCGCCGGTCCCGCCGCAGCCGCCGGTCCCGTTCGATGATTTCGAGCTTGTCCTTGAGCTGAGCGATCCTCTTCGACACCAACCGGCGGTCGATCTCGAGCTGGGTCTCGCCGACACCGCGGGTCCCGATACCGCCGGTCTGGCGGGAGAGGTGGCTCCAGCGCCGGGTCAGCCTCGGCAACAGATAGTTCAGCTGCGCGAGCTCGACCTGGGTTCGGGCCTCGCGAGAGCGGGCGCGGGCGGCGAAGATATCGAGGATCACCGCCGCTCGGTCGAGCACCTTCGTGTCCTTGGGCATCTCGCGTTCGAGGTTGCGGATCTGCGATGCCGTCAAATCCTCGTCGAAGACCACGGACTGAACATCGTGATCCTCGGCGAGACGGGCCGACCTTGGCGACAAAACCCGAACCCACGAGGGTCGCAGGGTCCGGCGACTGGCGCTCCTGGATGAGGCGTCCAACCACCCGACCACCGGCGGTGTCGACCAATCGCTCGAGTTCATCCAGATGATCCTCGACCTCGGATCGCAGCGTCGGCGAGACCACGAGGCCGACGAGGAGGGTTGGCTCATCGCCAGACGGCCGGATTTCAAGGTTGGGGGACATCAGTTCATGCAGTCAGGGCAGGTCTTCTTTGTGGAACCGCAAGAGGACCCGCTCGAAGGCGCCCAGGGTCTGCTCGATGTCCTTCGCGCCGTGGGCGCTCGAGACAAAACCGGTGCCGCTCCGGGCCGGGGGCAGCAACACACCCTCTTCTCTGAGCCCGCTCACGAGACGGCGATAGGCGTCGGAATCGGCGCGCCGGGCGGCCGTCCCGGAGGCGACTTTGGATACACCAACATAAAGCGCGAACACCGAACCGACCCGGTTGACGACGATGGCCCTCTGGAAACGATCGGCGAGATTGAGGATGCCGTCGGCCAACTGCGCCGTCCGTTCCTCGAGCCGTTCGTAGGTGGTGTCGTTCTTCAAGATCGAGAGCACCGCTTCAGCTGCGGCCAGGGAAACCGAATGCGGCGTGGCGAGGATTTCGTCCCCACCGGGAGCGGTGTCGGCTCGTTCGCCGTTGAAACCGACCGCGCCGATGGGGAAACCACCGCCGAGGGCGGAGCCATAGACCGCGATATCCGGGAGTGACGCCGGTCCAGGCGGCGGCGCCGCCACGCGCCAACCTGAAACCCGACACCCGCTCGTCGAAAACGAGTTGCGATCCGACCTCGCGGCAGACATCGGCGATCGCCCTCACCGTCTCGAACTCGAGGGGGATCAGACCGAATCGGGTCATGAGCGGTTCGACCACGACGGCGGCGGTTGCGGCCGCGCGTTCGCGGATCTCGCTGACGATCCGATCGGCGTTCCAACTCGCGATCTCGCGGATCGCGACATCGTGCCCTTCCTGACCCAGACTGGCGCCGATTCGCAGTCGCGCCCCACCGGCGAGGGTGAGGACTTCGTCTTTTCCGGTGCTTCGGCGGGCCCACGAAAGCACCTCCCGCATGGCCTCGTCCTGGTTACGACAGAACCACCACGTGCCGACCCAGGGAAGAAAGTGGGTGAGGGTCTCGGCGAGATCGACCTCCTGCGGCACGTGAAAACCGACGGGCACGCCAAAGTCGAGCACCTTCTTGACCGCATCGAGAACAAACTGATTGGCAAAGCCGACCATCGACGATCCGCCGCCACCGAGATAGTCGATATAGCCGAGGTTGTCGAGATCGTAAACCTTGGGCCCCACGGCCTTGCGGGCAATCACGGTGTCGGCCGCCGCCGCCCGGAGAACCGGGAGGAGGGAGGCTCGGTTCATGAGATCGTTGTAGTGTTGACCCACGTTCTTAGAAATCCTCTTCGGTCTCTTCACCGTCACCATAAAAGAAGAAACCGCGGCAGACGTGCGAGCAGAAGGCCCGACCGTATCCGATCACGGCGCAATACTGGCAGAAGAGGCTACGACAGATCATGCAGGGCTGCAACTCCAGATCTTCAAACGACTCGCCGCACCGCGAGCACCGATGATCGCCCTTTTTGTTCTTCGTTGCCATATTCGAGCAGTATATCTCTGACTGCTGTCAAACGGGACCAGAATTGACTTGGAAGCGCAACCGGTCGTATAGTCCACCGTCGGGCGGTGTAGCTCAGAGGCAGAGCAGGGGTCTCATAAGCCCTGTGTCGGTAGTTCAAGTCTACCCACCGCCACCAATTCTGGCCGGCGATTCCCGTGGAGAATCGGCCGGCCAGAATTGGTTTTGAGGTTTGTTTTCATCGCATCCCTGGATAGCGTGCAGCGACAGAGACCCTGAAGAGCGGGCAGGGTACCTGCCCCCAGCCCTGAGTGCGATCTTGCGGGGGCGGCTTCCAGCCTGCCCTCAGACCTTGCTGCCATTTGTAGCGCCCACGTCTCGTGGGCGATGGGACCAACCCGCTGCAGCCCGCGACCATCGCAGGCGAGACGCCTGCGCTACAAGCGGCCGAGTCGTATTTGTGACGGCAGGCGTCCCGCACGCCGGACAACGCTGTTAGCATGCAGCTCATGGAAACCGCCGAGTTTGTCGACCACTTCGTGCGCACCTTCCCCGGATCTCGTCGGACGATCGGTGCTGGTGGCGCTCTCGGGCGGTCGTGACTCGGTGGCGCTGCTTCATCTGCTGCGCGATCCGGCGCTCCAGTCTTCGGCTTGAAGCCGCCCATGTCCACCATGGATTGCGAGGCGTCGAGGCGGATGCCGATGCCGAGTTCTGTCGCCGACTGTGCGCGACTCTCGAGATCCCCTTCGAACTCATCCACCTGCCCGGCGATGACGAACGACCCGCAACCGGCGAGGCCGCATGGCGACGCCGACGATATCGGGTCTTGCTCGATTACGCCGCTTCCAACGGTCTCGCCGCCATCGCCACCGGCCACCACCGAGACGATGTCGCCGAAGGCGTGCTCGTCCAACTCCTGCGCGGCGCCGGTCCGCGGGCCATGGCCGGGATCGCGACCGAGACTCCCAGCGGTGTCATCCGACCGCTCCTGCCGTGGGGCCGCGCGGCGATCACCGGATGGTTGGAGCGACGACAGATCGAGTGGCGAGAAGACGGCAGCAATTCAGATACGCATCGGCTGCGCAACCGGGTCCGGCACGTGATCCTGCCAAATCTCGAGAACGAGGCCCCTCACCTCCGAGAGCACCTCGTCGCCGTCGCGGCCGCGCTTGCAGACAGCGAGGATTTTCTCGCCTCAGAGGTCCGGCAACGGGCCCCGTATGCCGATCCCTGGGATCCCGATGGAGGCGTCGAGACGGCTGTCCTGAGAGCTCTTCCCCGGGCGCTTCGGGCCCGCTGGTTGCACTCTCAGATGCTCGGTCTGGGTGTTCGCCGCACGACGCGGCGGCAACTCGAACTCTTCCACCTCTGCCTCGACACGGGAACACCGAGATCGGTGACCATGGGCGATCGCTGGCGGCTGCGCTCGGCCCGCGGTCGGATCTGGGCGGAGCCCCCGGCTTCCCCCTCTGGTGCGGCGATGACCCTCCGTAGCGGCGGTCCCACCACCTTTGGGATCCCCGGTTGGCGGGTCCGGTTGAGCACCGCGAACGATCTCCATCCATCGGCGCGATGGCGCTGGCATCCACAGTCGGCCGGAACCGAAATCACCCTCCGGCCGGTTCGTCCCGATGACACTGTGGTTGTGGCCCCGGACGCGACACAACGTGTACAGAAAATGCTCGCAGAGAAGCTCCCCCGCCACCTCCGATCGGCGTGGCCCCTATTCTGCGAGGATGATATGATTCATTGGATTCCCGGAGTATGGCAACATCCAGAAAATGGGGATCCGAGCAACCGGGTCGTGGAGGTCATTCGCTCATGAACACCCCGAGGGTGGTTTACACCGCAGATCAGATTTACCGGCGGCTCGAGGAACTCGTCACCGAGATCAGTTCCGACTACGAGGGCAAGGAAATCATCCTCGTTGGAATCCTCAAGGGTTCGGCCTTCTTTCTCGTCGACATGTCCCGTCTGTTCAAGCCCTCGGTGTCGGTCGACTTCGAGTTCGTCGATGTGACCACGGCGGCGGGGGATCGGGGCGAGGTCGTGAGCCTCACCTTTGCGACGCGGATCAACGTCAAGGACCGGCACGTGCTCATCCTCAAGGACGTCTTTCATTCGGGAGTGACCGAGAACTACCTCATCACTCACCTCAGCCAGCAAAAACCAGCCTCCATCGAGGTCGTCGCCCTTGTGGACAAGCCACAGATGCGAAGCGTCAACCTGTCGGCGCGCTACGCCGCCTTCACCGACGTGCCGGAAGGGTATCTCATCGGCTACGGTCTCGGCCCGAGCCGCAGCCACCATACCAATCTTCCCGATCTGTGCGTCATCGCACCGGGGGAAGATTCGGCAACTTCGTGAGGTTCTCCTTAACGCCTGTCCCAACGGGGCCATGGCGGGAGGAAAGTGGATCGTGAATCAAACCGTAAGAACCGTCCTGATGTGGGCCGTGATCATCGTTGGAGTGATGCTCATCCTCCAGGTTCTCAGAGGCTATTCGACAACCAGCCGCGAGATCCCGTTCTCAGATTTCCTCGACCGGGTCGCAGCCGGCGAGGTGCAGCAGGTCCTGATCAAACGCGAGGAGATCCACATCCAGTCCGGGACCGTGAGGCAAGAGGATGGCCCGCAGCCTCGCTACGACCACTTCACCTACAACCCCGGTTATGACGACCTCGTCAAGGATCTGCGCGAGCACAACGTCGTCATCAAGGTGGAGAAACCCACCGACGGCCGGATGCTGACCGCGCTGCTGTCATGGGCGCCGCTGCTCATCCTCGTCGGGCTCTGGTTCGTCTTTTTCCGGCAGATGCAGGCCGGTGGCACAAAGGCCATGTCCTTCGGCAAATCCAAGGCCAAACTGCTCACGGCCGACCAGAAAAAGGTCACCTTCGAGGATGTCGCCGGCGTCCCCGAGGCCAAGGACGAGCTCGAGGAGATCATCGATTTCCTCAAAGACCCCAAGAAGTTCCAGCGCCTCGGCGGCAAGATCCCCAAGGGTGTCCTTCTCATGGGCTCTCCCGGAACCGGCAAGACCCTGTTGGCGCGAGCCGTTGCGGGCGAGGCCGATGTCCCGTTCTTCTCGATCTCGGGTTCGGACTTTGTCGAGATGTTTGTCGGTGTCGGCGCATCGAGGGTCCGCGATCTCTTCGAACAGGGCAAGAAAAGCGCGCCCTGCATCATCTTCATCGACGAGATCGACGCCGTCGGCCGCCACCGCGGAGCGGGGCTCGGGGGAGGTCACGACGAGCGGGAACAGACCCTCAACCAGCTGCTCGTGGAAATGGACGGTTTCGAATCCAACGACGGGGTGATCCTCATCGCCGCCACCAACCGGCCCGATGTTCTCGATCCGGCCCTGCTCCGCCCCGGTCGATTCGATCGCCGGATCGTGGTCAACCCGCCCGATGTCAAGGGTCGTGAGGGCATTCTCGAGGTCCACACCAGCGAGATCCCCCTCGCATCCGACGTCGAGCTCGCGGTCATCGCCCGCTCGACTCCGGGTTTCTCGGGCGCCGATCTGGCAAGTCTTGTCAACGAGGCCGCCCTCCGCGCAGCCGGATTCAACAAAATGAAGGTCGATATGGCCGATTTCGAGTTCGCCAAGGACAAGGTCATGATGGGGTCCGAGCGCCGATCCCTGGCCATGTCCGAGGAGGAGAAACGGACTGTCGCCTACCACGAGGCGGGTCACGCCCTGGTCGGCGTGCTCCTGCCTGAGGCCGATCCCCTGCACAAGGTCACCATCATTCCACGGGGAATGGCTCTGGGGCTCACCCAGCAATTGCCGTTGGAGGATCGCTATCTCTCCTCGAGAGCCTTTCTCGAGGCTCAACTGAGGGTTCTTCTGGGCGGCCGGCTCGCCGAGGAACTCGTCTTCGGGTCCGAGAAAATGACGACGGGCGCCGGCAACGACCTCGAACGCGCCACCGAACTCGCCCGAAAGATGGTCTGCGAATGGGGGATGAGCGCCAAGATGGGGCCCCTCACCTTCGGCAAGCAGGAGCAGAACATCTTCCTCGGCAAGGAGTTCGCCCGCCACCAGGACTACTCCGAGTCGACATCGGTGGCGATTGACGAGGAGATCCGTCGTTTCATCACCGAGGCGTACGACGACGCCCGCACGATTCTCGATGAACACCGCGATACCCTCGAGGCCATCGCGGCGAAACTGCTCGAGGTCGAAGTACTCGACGGCGAGGAGATCTACGCGCTCATCGCAGAGCACTCGGATCTGGATGTCGCATCGATCAGGCGGCACAAGCAGAAGAGCACCCAGGAGGTCGTAGAGACGGCGTGACGACGACTCCGGATTCCACGGCAAGAGTTCAACGGCTCGGCGAGCTGTGGAATTCGCGTCGGCCGTTGGTCATGGGTATCGTCAACGCAACGCCTGATTCCTTCTCGGACGGGGGCCTGTTTCTCGCTCTCGAAGCCGCCGTCGCCGAGGGTGAGCGTCACATCGAGGCCGGGGCCCGGATCATCGACATCGGTGGAGAGTCGACCCGGCCCGGGGCCGAGATCGTCGATGCCGCGGAGGAGTGTCGACGGGTCGTACCGGTGATCCGCGAGCTCCGTCGACGCCATCCGTCCGCCATCCTCTCCGTTGACACCAGCAAGGTGGCTGTCGCCGAAAGTGCTCTTTCCGCCGGCGTCGACATTGTCAACGACGTCAGCGCAGGCGCCGATTCCGGAATGCTCGAACTGGTCGCGGCCCGCGGCGCCGCCATCGTCCTCATGCACCGCCGAGGCACCCCCGACACCATGCAGCTCGACACCCGTTATGACGATCTCGTTGCCGAGGTCCACGGCTGGCTTGGCGAACGAGCGGCCGCCGCGCTGAGCGCCGGTGTTCCCCGCGACCAGGTGTGGCTCGACCCCGGCATCGGGTTCGGCAAGGACGATGCCGGCAATCTTTCCCTCCTCGCCGCCCTGCCCGACCTCGCAGCGACGGGTCACCCCGTCGTTGTCGGACCGTCGCGGAAGTCCTTTATCGGTCGCCTCACCCAGGCCCCGGTCGAAGACCGCCTCGGCGGCACCCTGGCCGCGTTGATCCCAACCATCGCCCTCGATCGAGTGGTGGTTCGGGTCCACGATTCGGGACCTGCTGTCCAGTTCCTCCACCTCGGTCGTCTCATCGCGGAGTCGGCCGCATGAATTGGCTTTTGAGGTTTCTGCGGGAGTTCAACACCCTCCAGGTGAGTCTCGCGGATGTCGTCGACATCCTGATTGTGACGCTGCTGCTCTACGCCCTGTTGGTGCTGCTCCGCGGCACCCGGGCGATGCAGATGCTCTGGGGCATCCTGATCATCACCGGTCTCTACTTCTTCTCTCGCGCCGCCGACCTCATCACGCTGTCGACGATTCTCGGGAACCTGCTCGCCTTCCTGCCCATCGCCATCATCGTCCTCTTCCAACGCGAGATCCGCAGCATGCTCGCCGCCTTTGGATCCAAGTCCCTGCTGCGCTGGAAGACCGGCCAGGACGAGGGCACCGCGCCCCTCAACGAACTCGCCCTGGCGGTCCAGGCGCTGGCGTCGAAGAGGATCGGGGCGCTCATCGCCATCGAGCGCAAGGACTCCCTGACCGCCTGGGCGGACACCGGCATCCCCCTCGACGCCCAGTTCTCCTATGACCTCATGCTCAACATTTTCATCCCCGGGACGCCACTCCACGACGGCGCGGTGGTGCTGCGCGGGAGCAAGATCGTCGCCGCCTCCTGCTTCCTCCCGCTGACCACCCGGCACCGACTGTCAAGCGAACTCGGGACCCGTCACAGGGCCGCCATCGGGCTCACTGAAGAAACCGACGCCCTCGTCGTCGTCGTGTCCGAGGAGACCGGCACCATCTCCCTCGCGGTCGAGGAGCAGCTTCTCCGTCCCCTCGACGAGACCACATTGAGAAACGCCCTCGCCGAACACGCCTTCGAGCTCGGTGTTCAGGACAACGGGTCATCCTGATGCTGCGTCCGCAACACCCGCTGCACTTCATCGTCGCCCTGGTGGCCGCCATCCTCCTCTGGTACGGGCTCGCCGGCCAGAAGAACGAGAACATCTCGGTCCGCGGGGTCAAACCCGCACTGACTCTGGTCAACATGCCGCGGAATCTCGTGCTCATGTCGAGCGTTCCCGACACCATCTCCCTCCAGCTTCGCGGGCCTCTGTCAAAGAGCCTCGACGTGGCTGCCGGTCTCGAGGTCTATCTCGATCTCGCGGATGCTCGTCCCGGCACCAGCTCGTTCACCATCGATGTCGCCGGCATCCAGCTGCCCGACGATGTCGAAGTGGTGAGCATCGAACCGGCGGCCATCACCCTCGAACTCGAACGTCTCATCAGCAGCAACATCCCGCTGCTGCCCCTGGTGGAAGGTGTCCCCGCGCCCGGCTTCATCATCGGCCAAACGCGGGTCACCCCGGTCCAGGTCAATATCCAGGGACCCGAGAGTCGGGTTCTCGAACTCGAGTTCGTGACGACCACTCCGATCTCCGTGGAAGGAGCCACCGGACCGGTCGAGGCCACCGTCATGCCGCGACTCCCGGATCCGCTCCTGCGTTCGCTCACCGTCGTCCCGATCGTGGTCATCGTGAACGTGGTTCCTCTCGACACCGCCCCGATCCCCACTCCCGAGTCAGGCCAGGACCGCTGACGATGGCGCCCCGGCTCTTCGGCACCGACGGCATCCGTGGGCGCGCGCTCGAGTGGCCCCTCGACGAGGACACGGTCACCCGTCTCGGGGTCGCCCTCGCCCAGGAGCTCCGCGCCGCGGGCTGCGAGCCTTCGATCCTCCTCGCCGGCGACACCCGAGCTTCGACCGAGACCCTTGCCGGATGGATGGCGGCCAGTTTCCAGGCGTCGGGCGGTCAGGTCATCTGGGGTGGCGTCCTGCCGACCCCGGCTGTCTCGCAACTGCTGCGCGACAGCGCGTGTGCCGCCGGTGTCGTGATCTCGGCATCGCACAACCCGGCCGATGACAATGGAATCAAGGTCCTCGGCCCCGGCGGACAAAAGATCGACGACGAGGTCGAACGCAAGCTCGAACGGCAGCTGCTCAAGGTTGAACCGAGGTCGGCGGCGGGTCTGCCACCACTGGACGCGGCCCTGGCGGTGGACTATCTGAACCTCCTGCTGGCATCGCACGACACTGCCCGACCGCTCGCGGGCATGCACGTGGTTCTCGACTGCGCCAACGGCGCCGCATCACAGATCGGCCCCGAGTTCCTCGACCGGCTCGGCGCCCGGGTCACCGTCCTCGCCGCGACACCAGACGGCTCCAACATCAACCGCGACAGCGGCGCCACCTCGCCGCAGAACCTCGTGGAAACGGTGCTCGCCGAGGGCGCCGACGCCGGTCTCGCCCTCGACGGCGACGCCGACCGGGCGATCCTGGTGGACGAGCGTGGCCGTCTTCTCGACGGCGACGACATCCTCCTCGCCTGGGCCCGCCATCTCAAGGCTCACGGCCGGCTGCCGGGCAACCGGGTCGTCGCGACGGTGATGAGCAACTTCGGTCTCGAGCGATCGCTCCGCAGCGAGGGGATGACGATGAAACGGTGTCCCGTGGGCGATCGCGCCGTCTGGATCGCCATGGCCGAAGACGGGGTCGTCCTCGGCGGCGAACAGTCGGGACACATCATCTGCTCGCACTACTCGGTTTCCGGCGATGGTCTCCTGACCGGCAGCCACCTCCTCGCCGGCGCGGTCGCCGAGTCGTTGCGGGTCTCCGAGCTCTCGGACCTCGTCCGAATGCCCCAGCTCCTGATCAATGTCCCGGTGGCCAAACAACGGCCCTTCGATGAACTTCCCCGAGTCACCGCCGAGCTGGCCGAGGTCGAGACGCGGCTCGTCGGCCGCGGCCGGGTGCTGCTGCGCTACTCGGGAACCGAACCACTGGTCAGGGTGATGGTCGAGGGCGAGGATGCGGCCGAGATCGACGAGTTGGCTCACCGATTGGCGGAAACGGTCAAGCGCGAGTTGGGGTAGATTCCATCGCAGAAGGTATTAGGTATTAGGTATTAGCTCCATCGCGGCCTCCGGAGAACGCGATACCGCAACCCGATTCCGGAAACGCTGTTGGCCGCGGGAGCCACCTTTAGCATTGTTCGGGCTCGGAGCTGCTCTGGCTTCACCATTCTGCAACCCGAACAATGCAAAAGATGGCACCCCGTTCAAGGTGATTTCCGCGTTCTCTCGAGGCCCTCGACCGCGTTCCGGAACGGGGAAAGGACGTGCGGCGGCGGTGCCTGGCATCCGACGATTCGTTCGACGAATCGTTGCGTTGCCTGGCTCCGCTCCCATGGCGTTGCCGGAGCGGACCTGACATGCTTCAATACCCACAATGACCATCACCGACAAGCGGTTCTTCCTCCTCGTCATCCTCGCCACGACGCTGCTCCACGTGGTCATCGCGGTGGCGACGCCGGTGTCGGGCGACGAGGCCTACTACTGGGACTGCTCGCGCCACCTCGACTGGAGCTACTTCGACCAGCCGCCGCTGGTGATCTGGGCCATGATCCCGTTCCGCGCGATCCTCGGCGAGACCAACCTCGCCGTCCGCGCGCCGGCGATCCTGGCGAGCCTGCTCATCGCGCTGATGCTGCTGCCGGTGGTGCGGCGCCTCGGGGGCGGCTACCGCGAGGCCGGCGTCGCCTACCTGCTGCTCCACGCCACCCCGCTGGTCCTTCTCGGCTCGTCCTACGCCTCCACCGACATCGCCATGATCGCCGCCTACACCGTGGCCACCTGGGCCGCCATGGCGGTGGCCGACGGCGACGTTCGCGGCTGGTGGGGCTTCGGGCTCGCCATCGGCCTCGGCTTCCTCGCCAAGTTCCCCATGGTCCTCGCCCTGGCGGTCATCATTGCGGCGGTGATCTGGGGTGAAGGCAAAGCACCACCTCAAACGCGCGACTCCCTATCTGGCGGCGGCGCTCGCCTTCGTCTGCACCGCTCCGGTGTGGATCTGGGCGGCGCAGCACAACTGGGACAACATCCTCTTCCAGCTCGAAGGCCGTCACTCGTCGACGGGATTCACCCTCAAGTTCCTCGGCGAGTACCTCGGCGCCAATCTCGTCCTGCTCTCGCCCCCCTTCGCCATCGCCCTCGGCGCAGCCTGGTGGATCGCGCGAAAACGCCCCGAACCGGCCTGGCGGGTGGCGGTGGTCTCCGCCATCACCCCGCTCGCCTTCTTCGGTCTGCTCGCCCTGCGTTCGCGGATGTCGCCGCACTGGGGCGCACCCGGGCCTGGTGGTCGCCACCGCCATGCTGGTCATGCTCAACTTCCGCTGCAAACGCGGGCTTGTCGTCAGCGGCGTGGTTGTCGGTTTGGCCCTGTCGACGGCGGTGTTCGCCATCATCGCCTGTCCTGGAGGAACTGCTCGAAGTCCAGTGGACCTACTCCGGCCGGCCGGGCCGGGTCAGCACTTCATCGGCCGCCGCCATCATCGGCAACTCCGAGATCGCCCGCGAGATCGCCGCCCGCCTCGAGCCCGGCGAGCTCGTGGCCTCGTCGAGCTACACCAATGTCCACCTTTTCGGCTTTCCTCTCCGGCGGCGTGCTCGAGACCCGGCTCGCCAACGTCAACAACGGTCTCCACGGACTGGCCTCGCTCTACTGGTACGAACCGGACGACCTCGTCGGTCGGAACTTCCTCTTCGTCGCCCACGACAGTTACGGCGACATGGACACAAAGCTCGCCGAGATCTTTGCCGAGATCGAGGAGCAACCCACCATCGAGATCTACCGCGAGGGCCAGCACATCCGGACCCTGCGGGTACTTCGATGCCGGGATCTGCAGCAGCCGGTTCCGGCCTTTTCCCGTCTCGACTGACCCGCGCGGCCGAGGCCGTGCCCGTGCCCGTGCCCGTGCCCGTGCCCGATGAGATGTTTCGGGGCCGCTCCCCGAAACGCGATGGGAGGGGATGCCAGGCACCCGTCCCGCGTTCCCCGGATCGACTCGGGCCACCGGTGCGACCGCGTCCCCGTGGGCGATGGGACCAACCCGCAGCGGCTCGCGACCATCGCCGGCGGGACGCCGGCGCTACAAAGAACCGATCTTGTAGAGCCCGCGTCCCGTGGGCGATGGGACCGACTCGCGACGGCTCACCGTCGGCGCTTTGGCGGTCGCACGACCCTGACCCGGGTGGCTCGGCCGTCCTCGACCTGCTCGACCCTGAGATCGATTCGGTCCCACGTGACCGAGGTCCCCTGCACCACGTCGCCCTCTTCGAGATCGGCGATGAGCCCACCCACCGACTCGATGTCCTCGGGCTCCTCGATGACCCGTCCAACCAGACTCTCGAGCCGCTTCAGCGAAAGGAAGCCGGGGACGAGCCAACCATCGGCGTCTTCGATGACCGCGGTCTCGAGATTCCGGTCGAACTCATCCTCGATCTCGCCGACGACGAGTTCGAGGGCGTCCTCGAGGGTGACGATCCCCGAAAGCCCGCCGTACTCGTCGAGCACCACCGCGAGGTGCTGTCCGGTGCGGCGATAATCCTGCAGCAGGTCGGGCAGCAATCGACCCTCGGGAACGTAGAGCGGCGGAACAACGAGATCGCGCCAGGACAAGGCCGAATCGAGATCCAGGAGGTGCTTGGCGTGGAGGACGCCGACGATGTCGTCGGGTGAATCGGCGACCACCGGAAACCGGCTGTGCGGCGTGGTGGCGACAAAGGACTTGAGCTCGTCGAGGCTCCACTTCACCGGCACGGTCACCACCATCGTCCGCGGGATCATCACTTCGCGCGCAACCGCGCGGTGGAAGCGCAGGACCGACTCCATCATCATCCGCGCCTCGCGTCCCAGCTCGGCATGGCGGTGGGCCAGCTTCAACATGAAGAGCAGATCCTCCTCGGTCACCGGAAGCGCAGGTCTGCCCTCGCTCGACAGCAGCCGGGTCAACAGGCCGAGCACCCAGTTCACCGGTTTCAGCACCACGTCGAGGAGGTAGAGCACCGGGGCCACCCGCGCCGAGATCCAGGCCGAGTGGCGCTGGGCCAGGGTCTTGGGGGTGATCTCGCCGAAAATCAGGATCACCAGCGTCATGATGCCGACGACAAAGGCGAGCCCACCCTGGTCGGTCAGTCGATAGGCGATCCGGGTGGCGAGGGCCGAGGCGAGGACGTTGACCAGGTTGTTGCCGACGAGGATGGTGATGAGCAGCTCTTGCGGGGCTGTCGCCCAGCGGTCGAGACCGGCCCGGGTCAGCCGCCCGCTCGAGTGGCGCAGGGCCTCCAGGCGGGTGATGGGCAGCGATGACAAGCGCGGTTTCAGACGCTGAAAAGAAACCCGAACCGATCAGGCACAGCAGCCACCCATACGAGATCAGCGCTCACGGCAACTCGGCGAGGATCGTCGTCCATCTTGTTTGATCCTAGCATGATGACGGCATGCTAAGCTGCCGACGAATTCAAAGACCACCGAGGAGGTCGAGATGAGCAACGGAGCACAAGCGCCCGAACGGACTGGGCTGCATCCCCTGGCGTGGGTCGGTATCGGGTGCGGCGTGCTGATGGTCATCATCATCGCGGTCGTGATGGTCGGCGGCTTTTTCCTGGCGCGAACGGTCAAGAACGTCGCCGAGGACTTCGAGGACAACCCGGGACTCGCCACCGCCAGGTTGATCGTCAAAGCTTCGCCCGAACTCGAGGAAGTCGAGGTCGACGAGGACGCCGGAACCATGACCATCCGCAACCGCAAGACCGGCGAGCTCATCACCGTGAACTTCGACGACATCCAGGAGGGCCGGTTCAGCTGGACCGCCGACGGCCAGGAAATGACCGTCGATGTCAGCGACGCCGAGGACGGCACGGTCAAGATCGAGAGCAGTGATGGTGACGGTTTCGCCATCACCACCGGCGCCGCCGTGAGCGAGGAGATCCCGGAGTGGGTTCCCGTCTACCCGGGAAGCGAGCCCGCGAACCGCGGCACCATGACGACCAACGACTCGGTCAACGGCAACTTCACCCTGAGCACGGATGACGCCGTCGCCGACGTCCTCGGGTTCTACCGCGACCGGCTCAAGGAAGTCGGCTTCCAGGTCACGGTGAACACCTACTCGGGCGGCGACACCGAGGGCGCCATGATCAACAGCGTCCTCGAAGCCGAGAATCGAACCGTCATCGTCATGATCGGTCGCGATGACGGCCAAACCACCGCCAACGTGACCTACAGCTCGAAGAAATGAGACCACGAGGGAGCGCGCCCTGAGGGGGTGCGCTCCCTCGATTCTGAGTCATTCCGGCGCTATTTCGTCGCCGCCGCCACCTTCTCGGCGATCTCCATGAAGGCTTTCGCCGCGGGCGAGTCCGGCCGTTCGAGTACAACCGGGGCGCCGGTGTCGCCGCCGATGACGATGGCGGGATCCAGAGGGACCGAGCCGAGGAGGGGCAGACCGAGTTCCTCGGCGGTTTTCGCCCCGCCGCCGGAACCGAAGATGTGCTCGAGATGTCCGCACTCGGGGCACTCGAAACCACTCATGTTCTCGACAATCCCGAGGACCCGGGTCTCGAGCTTGGTGAACATGTGGAGGCCCTTCCGGGCATCGATGAGGGCGACGTCCTGCGGCGTGGTCACGATCACGGTCCCGGCCAACGGCACGTTCTGACAGAGGGTCAGTGACACATCGCCGGTGCCCGGAGGCAGATCGACGATGAGATAGTCGAGTTCACCCCAGTGGACATCCCCGAAGAACTGCTCGAGCGCCTTTTGCAGCATGGGTCCGCGCCAGATCACCGGCTGGTCGGCATCGACGAAGAAACCGAAGGACAGGACCTTGACGCCGCCGGGCGTTTCCGCAGGGAAGATCTTCCCATTCTCGTCGCCCATGGGCTCGCCCTCGACGCCCATCATGAGCTGCTGCGACGGGCCGTAGATATCGGCATCGAGCATACCGACCTTGAAACCGCTCTTGGCAAGGGCGTGGGCGAGATTGGCCGACACGGTGGACTTGCCGACACCGCCCTTGCCCGAGGCCACCGCCACCACCCGCTTGATTCCCGGGATCTTGTCGGCCCAGGTCGTCGGCTCGGGCTCGGGCTGGGCCGGAGGCGACGCCATGGGCATCATGGGCTGGATCTGGACCTCCACCTTTGAAACCTCGTCCATGGCCTGGAGAGCGGTCTCGATGCGGGTGCGCAGGTTCTCCACATCTGAGGGTTGGACGACCTGGACGGCGAGGGCGAGGCGGACGGACGAACCGTCGATCTCGAGGTCGCGGATGGTCCCGGCCTGGACCAGGCTCTGGGTGCTGCCCGGCGCCTCGATCTCGTTGAGGGTTTCGAGGACGGTCTGGTTGGTCAAGGTCATTGGATTCCCCTTTGCGTCGCGCTTCTCCGGATGAGAAAACGGCACGCGAGTGTAACCCATTCCCTGAAACGAAGTTGGAAGTCGACCCGATTTCCAATTTCGTTTCAGGGAGCGGGGGAATGATCATCCGGACAGGTACAATCGAGGCCGATTCGGGGTTGGAGGTGCCGCCCATGCCGGAGTTCACCCGTGATGAGGTCACGATTTCGTTCTCAGATGAAGGCTCGGGGGACCCGGTGCTCCTGCTCCACGGCCACACCCTGGATCGGCGGGTCTGGGATCCCGTGACGCCCTGGTTGCTCGAAGCCGGGCTGCGGGTCATCCGACCGGATCTGCGCGGCCACGGCCGAAGCACCCGTCCCGACTCCGGCTATCACGTCTCTCACCACTCGGCCGATATGGTCGGACTCCTCGACTCCGTCGAGTGTCGACCGCGCCGCGGTGGTCGGTTTCAGCTTTGGCGGCGGCGTCGCGCTCGAGATGGCTCTGACCACGCCGGGGCGGGTCGCCGCCCTCGGGCTCGTGTCAACGACCATGCCTGATCGCCCTTTCGAGCCGGCGTTCATGGAAAGCCTGCGCGAGGTCGCCCGCGCCATCCGCAGCCAGGGCGTCGCTGCGGCCATGGCCGGACCGTGGGCCTCCAACCCGCTATTCGCCCACTCATTCACCAAGAAGGGCATCCGCGAGGCCGTCGCCGCCATCGTCAAGGATTTCCCCGGCGCCGAGTTCCTCGCCACCGAACGCGACCGGGTCGAACGCGATTGGGTTGTCCCCGACCGGCTCGCCGAAATCGCGGCGCCGGCCAACGTGATGGTGGGTGAGAAGGAGATGCCCGGGTTCAAGGCCTTTGCCGAGGAAGCTGCCGGCGGAATTCCGGGGGCGACCATCGAGGTGGTCCCGGACTGCGGCCACCTGCTGCCCCTCGAAGCCCCCGACGCCGTCGCTGCGATGATCATCGAGCTCTTCAGCGGTCAGATAGAACCGCGAGGACGCAAGGAACGCGAAGCCATCGCAATTTCACCGCAAAGACCGCGAAGCTCGGGCTCGGTAATTCTTGTCCCTAAACGCCGTCCCTAGAATTCGGTTCCACGATCACCCTCCCCGAGCGGTGCCAGGCACCTTTTCGTCGGACGAAAAGAGAGCCAGGCGACGCGCCGCCGCACATCCCGATCCGCCGATTCGGAGCCGCGCGGCGATGATTGTGGGGCGGGCTTCCAGCCTGCCCTTCAGCGCCGTTCCTGTCGCGATGCCTCCACCACGAAGTCAGACGACCCCCAATCTACGCGCGACCCACTCTCTATTGCGATGGCTTTGCGCATCTTTGCGATGGATGCTCTTCGCGGTCTTTGCGTTTCAACCCTGCGATGGTCTGGTTCTGCGTTAGATCCGCCTTGCGGCTTGCACTACGGACGTACGACCGGGGTCGGGGGTTCCTCGCCGGCCAAGACCGCGAGGATGTTTGTCGCCGCGAGCTCGGCCATGGCGGCCCGGGTCTCCTCGGTCGCCGAACCGAGGTGGGGCAGCAGAACCACGTTCTCGCGCTCGAGGAGACCCGGGTGGACCGCCGGTTCATCTTCGAAGACATCGAGCCCGGCGCCCCCGAGCCGGCCCTCTTCGAGCACCCGGACCAACGCCGCTTCGTCCACCAGCGGACCGCGAGCGGTGTTGATGACAAAGGCGCCCGCCGGCATGAGCCGCAGCCGCTCCTCGTTGAGGAGATGGTGGTTGGCTCGGCTCATCGGCGTATGGAGCGACACCACGTGGCTCGTCGAGAGCAGTTCCTCGAGGGGCATGAAGACCGCCGGCGGATCCGGATCGACGAGCTCCTCGGTCGCGCTGTAGGCCACCGACATGCCAAAGCCCGCGGCCCGCCGCGCGACCGCTCTGCCGATGCGGCCGTAGCCGATCACGCCGAGTTGCCGCCCCTGGATCCCGGATCCCAGGAGCATATCGAGGGCCCAGCCGTGAAAGCGCCCGGCGCGGAGGAACCGCTCGGCCTCGCCCATGCGGCGGCTGACGGCGAGAATCAGACCCCAGGTCAGATCGGCGGTGGCCTCGGTGAGAACATCGGGGGTGTTGGTGACCCAGACACCCCGGCGGCGGGCGGCCTCGAGATCGATGTTGTCAAAACCCACCGCGCAGTTGCCCACGACCTGAAGACCGCGGCAGGCGGTCAGCACGCGCTCGGTCACCGGGTTCGCGAGGAGGGTGAGCACCGCGTCGGCCGATCCGATGAAATCGATGAGCCTGGCCTCATCGGTGATCTGGACTCCGGTGTTGAGCCGGATCAGACACTCCTTTTCGAGCCACTCGATGGCTCGGCCCGGCAACTCGGACGTAATGGCTACTTCCGGCATCGTTGGTCTCTCCAGTTTCTCCGTTGATCGTCAACTCTCGACGACCCGGCCGATTGTAGCGCCACCATCGCCGGCGGGACGCCGGCGCTACAAATTCGACCGCGTCTTGAAGCGCCCGCGTCTCCGGGCGATGGACCGGCCCGGTTGGTTGGTTACCAGCCCTCGACGGGAGCGATGAACTCGATCAGAAGCTCCTCGATGGGCTTCTCCGCGGTCTCGACCACCCGGCCGAGCTCGGCGCCGGTGGAATCGAAAACCACGATGGTCGCCACGAGATCCACGGTGCGCTCGATCCCGGCGAACGAGGCCACCTCCGGATCATCGATCCTCCGGGTGCGATCCACCCCGATCATCTCGTGGGAAAAGACCGGCGTCTCGAGTTGGTCGAGAACCTTGACCAGCCGCGGGACCTCGCGTCGGGAATCGTCGCACCACGACCCCAGAACGGTGACGATTCGATAGCTCTCGGTTGCCGTTCCGAGCCGCTCGAGGGCCACCGGATCGGGCTCGCTGGCGTCGTACTCCTCCTGCCAACCCGAGAGCTCCGCGAGTTCATCCCACTCGACCGGGCCGACGAGGAACGGCTCCGGCGGCGGTGGTTCTTCGCCGCTGGACACCTCGATCCCGCGAATCCTGTCACCGACCCTCAGTCGCGGCAGGACCTCGCGCCCGGCGGTCACGTCACCGAGATTGGTGTAGTGACCGACGAGATGATCTGCCGGCATCAGGGTGACGAAGAACTGGCTGCCGCCGGTGTTGGGCCCGGAAGTCGCCATCCCGACCCGCCACGAGTCGAAAGGACGGAAGGCGGGTTCGTCGGGGAGGATGAAACCCGGGCCGCCCCAACCGTCGCCCCGGGGATCGCCGCCCTGAACCACGAAGTTCGGAACAACCCGGTGGAACGTCAACCCGTCGTAGAATCCGGCCTCCGCGAGATCGAAGACCTCGCGGGCGGTGATGGGTGCGTCCATGGTCTCGAGACGGATCCGGAAGGTGCCCCGATCGGTGGCGACATCGAGCCAGTGGGTCCCCTGCATCCAAGTCACGAGGTCGAGGTACCACAGACGGTTGTGACGCAGTTCTCGCTCGGTCGACCGGGCGGGCAGACCGGTGCTCCGCGCCGCGTTGATGACGAGGATCGCCACTGCCGGGTTCCGGTCGTCGACGGCGCGCCGCATCACCAGTGTCCGCTCATCCTCGTCCTGGGCAACCGCCAGGGCCGCGGTCAGAGCGGCGGCCCGGGCATCCGGCATCTCGTCCGGGGTCCACGACTTGGCGAGGCGGAGCAGCGAAGAAAAACTCCCGGCTGCGCCGGTGTCGCCGAGGTGGTTGAGCGCGACCGTCCGCACGACCGGGTCCGAATCGCCGGCGACGAGCTTTCGAAGAACCTCGATTCGGGCGGCGACGTCCTCGGAATCGAGGTTCTCGAGCCACGCGAGTCGCACGGCGGCCTCGTCATCCAAGGCGGCTCTCTCCTCCCAGGCTTTGCCGAGAATCGGCGCCACCGCCGCCACCGCCCGGCGACGCCACAGCTCCTCGCTCGAGAACCACTCTTTCGCCACCTCATCGAGGCCGCCGCCGGCTCGCCGGACGAGGGCTGAAAAGGCCTCGGCCGCCAACCACGGTTCGTCAGAACCGACAATCTCGAGCAGGCCGGCATCGCTGCCGATCTCCCTGCGCGCCGCCGCGGCCCGGAGCGCCATCACGGCGAGCTGCGGCTCGGTCGGCGCCCACATCGCTTCAACGGCGGCCGCCGAAGCTTCAGCGAGCACCGGCTCGGGCTGTTCCGCGAGGACCCAGCAGGCAGCGGTCCGGACCCTCGAATCGGTGTCGCCCACGGCGCTCATGACGACCACGACATCGTCCTTCTGAAGCGGTGCGCGACGAAGACCCGCAACGGCGGTGGCCCGGATCACGGGCTCGGGATCGGCGGCGAGGCTCCTCAGGGCCGCCCGCGCCCGCGTCCGTTCACTCCGCGACAGCGAATACGCCGCCGCCCGCCGAAGCTGAGCGTCGCCGCTCTTCGCCGCCGAGGCCGCGTGGGTCTCCCAGTCGGCGTCGCCGAAACGCCATAGATTCGCGATGGCGGTGGCGCGAACGCCGAGATCGGGCTCCCGCTCGACGAGGGCCATCAGCGGGCCGAGGGCCTCGGCCCCGCCGTGGCAGGCGGCCCAGGCTGCCGCCTGACGGACCTTTGCGATCGGGTCGCCGAGACCCGCCAGAGCCAACTCCCGACTGTCAGCACCCAATCGCCCCGCCGCCACCATGACTTCGTAACGGACCCGAAAATCCTGGTCGCGATAGAACACCGGCAGGAGCGTGGTCTGACTCGGGTCGCCGCTCGACGCCACCACTCGGATGGCCAGGATCCGCGTCTCCGGGTAGGGATCGCTCAGCATGGAGATCAACATCGGGGTCGGGAGCAGACCGGAGTCCATCCGACGAAGGAGGTACTCGGCTCGGGCTTCGAAACTCTCCGGGTCCTGCGCCGGCGCCGCAGCGGCGATCGCCAGGACCGACAGCAAGAAAAGCACGATCGGGACGGGTTGCCGCGCCACCACTTCTACGCCCCGTGGAGGAGTCGGTCGCCGAGAACGGGGGGAAGACCCGCCTGGATGATCCGTCGGCGGGCGGCGGCAGCCGGATAGGGAACACGGTAGAGATAGACCCGGCGGCTGTCCTGGTCAAAGATCGCGTAGGCCGCGCGCGGGTCGCGATCCCTCGGCTGACCCACCGATCCGGGGTTGATGAGATAGCGGGTCTCGGGTTCGAGATCGACGACCGTCCGAGTGCCGCTGAGAAGTCGCGCGCGAAGATTGGTCGTTCCCTGCTCGACCCGGAGGGAAAACAGGGTCGGCACATGGGTATGACCGAAGAAGATGATCGGATGGGGCAAGGAGGCGAAGGCCTGCTGGGCATCGTAGACGGAGAAGATGTAGGCGTCCTCGTCAAAACTCGAACCGTGACAGATCGCCTCGCCCGGGCCGAGCTCGCCGGGGCCCTCGGGGAAGGAACGGAGAAACTCGAGGTTTTTTTCTTCGAGTCGATCAAAGGTCCAGGCCGAGGCCTCCCGCGCGTAGCGGTTGAAATAATCGCCGCTGTCGAGCCCCGAGCACACGCGATCGTGATTTCCACGAACGATGTGGGCGCTCTCGCCGAGACCGTGGAGCCAATTCAGGACGGCATTGGGAGAGGCTCCATAGCCGACCGCATCTCCGAGAAAAACGACGCGATCGAATTTCTTTCGCCGGACGTGGCGAAGGACGGCCTGCAGGGCATCCCAGTTGGAGTGAACATCGGAGAGGATCAGGAAGCGCACTGGATCTCTCGAAGCGCGTTGCACGCCATGTCGGCGACATCCACCGGCGACTCGGTCCCGGTCAGCTCGAGGTGGATCTCCGCGAGCAGGTAGTCGGGCCGCCGTTTGACAAAGAGCGCCCGGGCCTTGCGGTCGTCAATCCAGTTGGGTCGTACGCGATCGTTGTCGTCGAGGCGCGAGCAGATCGCCTCCCAGGGTGGATCGAGAAAGATCGAAATCGCCTCGGCATCTCGGATCAGGCTCCGGTTGTCGGGGCTCGAGTAGGCTCCGCCGCCGGTGGCGACGACGAGATCGGTCCGCAGGATGGTGTTTTTCAGCTCAGCGGTTTCCGCTTCGCGAAACGAACCTTCACCGACGGTCTCGAAGATCTCGCGGATGGGCAATCCCAGCCGAGCTTCAACGGCATCATCGAGGTCGACGAACCCTCGACCCATCCGGCGCGCGACGACCCTGCCGGTCGCGGTTTTCCCGGCCCTCATGAACCCGACAAGGTAGATATTCGACACCGAACAATGGTACCACCCGGCGGCCAAGCCGCCGGCTATTTCGCCGGCATGTACCGCTCCATGAAGCTGGTGCTGAAGTCACCGGTCTGGAAATCCGGATCGTCGAGGATCCGGAGCTGGAGCGGAATCGAGGTCTTGATGCCCTCGATCTGAAACATCTGGAGGGCGCGGCGGCCGCGAATGATCGCCTCTTTCCGGTTCCTACCGTGAACCAGGAGCTTGGCGATGAGGCTGTCGTAGTAGGGTGGAACCGAATAGCCGGAGTAGATATGGGTGTCGACCCGGACTCCCGGCCCGCCGGGCAGGGCGAGGTGGGTGATCAGACCGGGTGACGGGCGCAGATTGTCGGGGTCCTCGGCATTGATCCGAAACTCGATCGCGTGCCCTTTCGGGTGGGTCTGCCGGCGCTTGGGGATCGACATGGGTTTGCCGGCGGCGATCCGCAACTGCTCACACACCAAATCGATGCTCGTGACGAGCTCGGTCACCGGATGTTCCACCTGAATCCTGGTGTTCATCTCCATGAAAGTGAAGGTTTTGTCGTCGGAGAGCAGAAACTCGACGGTCCCGGCGTTGACGTATTTTGCCGCCCGGGCCACCGCCACGGCGGCGCGACCCATCTCGGCTCGAAGCTCGTCGTCGAGGACCGCCGAAGGCGCTTCTTCGAGGATCTTCTGGTGCCGGCGCTGAATCGAGCACTCGCGTTCGCCGAGGTGGACCACCCGGCCCTGTTCGTCGCCGAGGATCTGAAACTCGATGTGGCGTGGGTTCTGAACGAACTTCTCGAGATAGAGGGTGGGATCGCCAAAGGCCTTCTCGGCTTCGTTCCAGGCCATCGCGTACGCATTCTTCAACTCGTCATCATTCCAGGCGAGCCTCATGCCCCGTCCACCGCCGCCGGCCGATGCCTTGAGGATCACCGGATAGCCGATCTCCCCAGCCAGTACGAGGGCATGTTCGACGCTGGTCAGGGCGCCCTCGGAACCCGGCAGAACGGGGCACCCCGCCTCGGCAGCCGCCCGGCGTGCGGCCGCCTTGTTGCCCATGAGGCGGATGGATTCGGCCGATGGGCCGATAAAGGTCAGACCGCATTCCTTCGCGATCTCCGCAAACCTCGCGTTCTCGGCGAGGAAACCATAGCCGGGGTGGATCGCCTCCGCCCCGGTGATCTCGGCCGCCGAGATGACATTGGTCACATTGAGATAGGAATCCGTCGATGCTGCGGGGCCGATGCAGACCGACTCGTCCGCGAGCTTGACGTGGAGGCACTCTCGGTCGGCGTCGGAGTGGACGGCAACCGTGGCGATGCCGAGCTCGCGGCACGCGGCGATGATCCGCACTGCGATCTCGCCGCGGTTGGCAATCAGGATCTTTGAAAACATGATCCGACCGAGGACCGTTACGACTGCCGAATGGCGAAGAGGCGTTCGCCAAACTCCACGGGTTGGGCGTTCTCGGGAAAGACCTTGACGATGGTACCGGTGAGATCACTCTCGATCTCGTTCATGAGCTTCATCGCCTCGATGATGCAGAGTGTTTTCCCGCCATCGACCATGTCGCCGACTTTGACATAGGGATCCGCATCCGGGTTTGGCGCTCGGTAGAAGGTCCCGACGATGGGTGACACGACATAGTGCACATCGTCGTCGATGGCGGCAGCTTCGCCGGTTGCGGCCGCCGCGGGCGGCGATCCGGCAGCCACCGGGGCGGACTCGATGGTCACCGCCGCCGGGGCCTGGGACACCGGTGCGGCGTGGCTCACCACCGTCGCCGGGGCCTTGCCGTCGATGCGCAAACGACCGCCGGCGTGCTCGATCTCGACCATCGCCACTTCGGTCGACCCGACGAGACGAATCAGTTCACAGAGCTCATCGAACTTGAACATCAATGTGGTACCTCAGACGAAATCAGTGTAGAGCCGCTCGCTGGTCAGGCGACTGAGGAGACGGGCTTTGCCGACCAGACCGTGACGATCCACGATGAGCATCAGGAAATATCCCGCTGCAATGGACGTCAGAATCACGACTGTGTTTTCTGCAAAGACCGACAGCTGCTGCAGCTGACCGTGCTCGAACTCGCGACCGGCCTGTTCGAGCCTCTTGACGATCGCAGCAAACTCGGCGCTCAAACCGTCGAGATTGCCGTCTTTCGGAGACACGACCACGGGAATTCCGTCGGAGTCGAAAACCGCAGCTCCACCGGCGCCGGGACACCGGTCGAGCAGATCTGCCACCACCTCGTCGAAATTCACTGCAGCCGCCTCTCCGCGGCCAGTCTAACCGCGTCGAGCCAGCCCTGCAACGCTGCGATCTTGGTTGTCGCCCGGACGGCCCGCAACCTCTCGTCTGCAAAGCCCGCCTCCCGGGCCCTGAGCTCGTCGAGCATCGATCTCGCTTTCGCGTTGGCCGGATCGCGTTCAATCAGGCTCTCCAATGTCGCCATGGCCAGTGGTCGGTCATCCTGCTCGAGGGCGAGCTTGGCGAGGGTCATGGTGGGTAGGGGAACGCCGTGCTCGAGCTCGTGTCGTTTTTCCGTGATCTCGATATCGTCACCGCTCGGGTCATCACCGATGGCCCCGGCCGACGGCGGCGAGGTCTCGAGACCGCTCGGCTGGGGTGGCGATCCCATCCTTGACGAGAAGATCGGGAACGGGGATCGGCCGGGTCACCTCGACGCCATCGGCGTCGCGGTCCTCACCCGGCAGGATCTCATCGTCGATGGCCTCCTCGGCGGTAGCCGGAGCTTCGTCCGATACGGGCTCTTCGGCGGCTTCGAAGAACGCCTGTTCTTCGGCGTCCGCCAGTCGCTTCTCGATGACGATCGGGTGGGTCACTTCGATGGAGTCGAACTCGTGGGTCTCAACCGGTGGAACAAACACGTCGGTGGTTGCAGCCACCTCGACCGCCTCTGAGGCAGCGCCGGGCTCGGCCCACGAGTCATCGTGCGCAACCGCGTCATCGGCGACGATCTCGCCCGAGGGCTCGGTCCACGCCGCGGCGCCGGAGACGCCGGCTGCGCTCATCGTCGTCGACCACGCACCGACCGAGCTCTCGTCGACGATCGGGGCAAGATCGACGGCCACCTCGCCCGGGGCCTCGACGGTTTCGGTCTCGACCGCGGCCGCCACGAGCTCGCGCTCTTCCTCCTCGACCTCGTCGGGTTCTGAGACGCTGATTTCGCCCGCCGCGGCTTCAACCTCGATGACCGCATCGCCTGCTTCGGCGGTGTCCTCGACGGCCGCTTCCTCATCGGCGACCGGGTCAACCGAGACCTCAGCGGTGGCAAAAACGTCGTCGATCTCGACCCTGACCTCGGCGTCTTCCGACGCGGCCGAGAAAGGGTCATCGGCCGAGAGATTCACGACATCGAGGCAGCGCACCGGCGGGGTCACGGGCCGCGGCCGCCCGAGCGGCCGATCGAGCCGGCCGTCTTCATCGAGGCGGCCCTCGACCATGGCGATCTGGACGTCGAGCTCGTCATCGGCGCCGGCCAGCGCCCGCGTCAGCTTGAGCGCCTTGACGGCGCCGAGCCAGTCTTCGAGCTCGGCGGCGGTTTCGCCGAGCAGACGGGCCGCGACCGGGTTCTCACGATCGAGGTCGAGGGCTGTCTGGAACGACTGCCTGGCCTCCTCGAGAGCCCGGAGATCCCGCTGCGACCTGCCGAGACAGACCCATGCGGAGACATAACGGGGGTGGCGATCGAGACCGGTGCGGAGAATTTCAACCGCCTCGTCCGCCTCGCCCTCGCGGCGGAGAAGCTCTCCGAGTTGATAAAAGATCCGGGAAGACGGGTCTTCCCGGAGCAGATAGCGGAGTTGCTCGATGCGATAGTCCATAGAAATCAGAAAGGCCCCGGGCTGCTGAGCCCGGGGCCGATGATCACAATCTAAATACCGTTCCCATTCATGGGCACAGTGATCGGGCTTGCTTGATTCGAGGCATTGTGGTTGATAGTCAGGTCGGCCGTGATTCCAGCGGCAACCGCGGTCGGGCAGAACTGAACTTCGAGGTTATAAACCTGGCCGGGAGTCATGATGAAATTCGGGGACGGTTGGTTGACCATCTGGAACTGTGTTCCGTCCGACGAGTTCACGCTCTGCAGCGTGAGATCGCTGACGCCGGAGTTGGTGATGGTCATGATCTGCGACAGGCCCGCAGGTTCCGGCTGCCATGGTCACGCGAACGGCCAGGCCTGACCGTTGGTCGGGTTGGTCGTGATCTCCGGGGGGGTCGCTTCTGTGCCCGAAAGGTTGAGCTGAGCCGGGCTGCCCGCATCGTTGCTCGTGACGACGAGCACGCCGGGGTAGTTCAACCCGTTCGGATTGTCGGGGCAGAAGTAGACCTGCAGGGTGGTATTGGCGCTGAACGGCGCCACCGTGAACGGGCCCGCGTTCTGATTTGCCGCACCCGCGTCGAAGAAGAAACCGACCCTGGAGCAGCACGGTCTGGACTTCCAGCGCCCCCGCGCCGTTGTTGGCGATGGTCAATGGTTCAGGCGCCGAACAGGTTGTGGCGGCGGTCGCCGGGAAACTCGTGTTCAGGATCAACTGAATCGCCGGCGCCGCGACGCAGGTCTGGTCTTCCGGAATATAGACCAGGCCCTGCGAGAGGGTGCTTTCACAACCCAGAGGCAGGTTGCGCACGGTCACGTTGACCGGGGTCGGCTCGTTCCTGATCCCCTGCAGACCGGTGCCGGTGGTGCAGCTGCCGGTGTTGAAAACAAGACCGAAGTCGTTGGGCGCCGGGATCTGGCTGATGTGGATGTGCTCGGGCGAGATCACCTCGGTGTCGATCGGTGCGATGGTGAAGTTGTTGATCCGCACCAGGAGGTTCTCGGCGAATCGAACACCATAGATGTCGATCTCACCGGGCACCACACCGTTGCCGAAATCGATCTCGTCGACAAAGATCGGATCAACGTGGGTCACCGTCGGGTTGGACCCGAGAAGGGTGTAGTTGCCGCCCGTGGCTTCACGGTTCGATTCGTTGAGCACGACGCGGAAGTTGCCCGTTCGGTCGCCGCAGGTCGGCGCCAGGCTCGTCGGTGAGCGCAGGGTGAGCTCGGTGCCGGTGACGGCGATGACATCGAATTCAATGTTGTTGGCGAACCAGACCGTGAGCGGATCCTCGAAGCCGGCGCCGAAGAGGGTCAGCAGATCGCCGATCTGTCCCTCGGTGGGGTTGGCCTGGCTGATATAGAGGGTCTCGCCGAAGGTGAAGGTCTGGGCCGAGGTCGCGGTGTTGCCGGTCTGGAGATTCGTCACCTGAACGGTGACCGCATACGGCGGCACCTGACCCTGCTGGCTGAGATCCGGGGTGAGGCAGGTGATGATGTCGTTGTCGGCCAACGACTGATCGTCGATGACCTGGCAGCCGGTCGCCTCCCAGGTGCCGAAGAGGACCTGGATGGGGATCTCGAAGCCGTGGCCGGTGATGGTGACGAGGGTGCCGCCATCCATGGGCCCGGCGGTCGGCGAAATGCCGGTGATTTCGGGCTGGGCGATGTCCGATTTGACGATGAAGATGTCGTTTTTGACGACGCTGTCGTCACCGACGCGGGTCAATTTGACCCCCGCATTCTGGTTCGAAGTCAGCGGCAGGAGGCTGAAGCGGGGCGTGATGACCTCGATCTGGTTTTCGGACCAGCGCTCGACCTGGGCGAGCAGGTCTTGGCCGTTGAAGGTGAAGTAGACCTCGTCGAAATTCTTCACCAGCGCCTTGGCCTCGTCGACGGCGAAGTTGAGACCGAGGATGGTCACGCTCTCGCCACCGGCTGATCGACCGGAGTAGGGCTCGACGCCGTAGATCACCGGAACACCGGCGGTGACGCTGTCGGAGATATAGGTGAAGACCTGGGGATAGCTCTGACTCTCTTCGTCGGGGGTTCCGACCTTGACCGTCACTCGGACATCGGCGGGCGACGTAATACTCGTGTCGGCCGCGCTCGGATACGGGGTTCTGATGGTGATCGTGCCCTCACTGTCGGCGGGAACACTCTGGATCACCGAATCAACGATGGCCTGGTACTGGGTGCCCTGGACGGTGAAGAAGACCTCGACCGGGTTCACGATTCCCTTGCCGGTGATCACAACCGGCTCACCGCCGGTGTAGGAACCTTCGCGCGGGTTGATGCTCCACATCTGAAGCCCGCCGGTGTTGTCCGGGTTGCGGTAGGCGATCTGGACCTGTCGGGTGAGCGTCTTGACCCGCGCCTGGACGGTATAGACACCGTCATCGGTGGCGCCGAAGTTGATGGAGGCCTCGCCGCCCGTGGTCAGAACCGTCGCGAGGGTCTGGCCGTTGGAGGTGAAGACCCCACCGTTGGCGGTGAACTCGACCTGGGTCCCGTCCGGCGCCGGCGCGCCGTTGAGGGTGACGGCGGCCGTCACCGAGACGACGGTGTTGACGATGGGATTGCTGTTGCTGGCCTCGAACGAGGTGATCAGCCACACGTCGCCACCCGGAGGCGGCGTCACCGTCGGCGGCTTCGGGCTGCCGCCCGAACAGGCCGTCAGGAATACCAGACCACAGAGAATGAGACAATTGAAGAAGCGCTTCATGGCTCCGGACCCCCTACCCGTCACGGGCTACCGCAGAAGAAGTTGTATTGAATCGGAACCGGCACCGAGGCGACGCTCTTGCCGGCCATGGTCTCACCGAACATCTGCAGCACGAACCGCTGGCGGATGTTCCGATTCGAGGTCTCGGGATCGACGCCGCCGTTTTCCGGCAGCAGATACGCGAGAGGAATCTCGTTGAGATACTCAACCGGATAGACCCGCCAGTTTTCAAGGGTGGTGGTCCCCCCGGCGGGGACGATGACGCCCTGGTCGAACACCGCCTGGGGCGATGCCGTCGTGCCGCCGTCATTGCGCTCGGGGGTGATCACCCAGCGGACAATCCGCACATCCTGCGAGCTGCCCAGGGTCGCACCCGGCGCCTTTGGATTTGACATCACGTCCATCCTCTCGACGTCGATGTCGGCCCCGAAGGCGATGAAGTTGCAAATGTCGATATCGGGGTTGTACGTCATCAATGTCGACGGTGATGAAGACCGCCGCCTCGGTGTCGTCGAGGGTGCTGTTCCCGCCGCAGGAGCCGAGCAGCAGCATGGCTGCGAGAACAACTCCGACACTCGTGATGCGTTTCATCCGACCCTCCCTCAGTACTTGACGATGCGTGGCGTGATGAAGATCAGGAGCTCGTCGTGCCGCTTGAAGGTTCCCTTGTTCTTGAACAGATTTCCGAAGAGCGGAATCTTGTACAGACCGGGGATCCGGTTCTCGTTTTCCTGATCGTTGATTTGATAGATGCCGGCAATGACGGTCGTTCCGCCATCCCGGACGAGGAGCTGGGTCTGCGCGTCGCGCGTGAAGATCGGGACGTTGTTGCCGCCGACGACGGCGGCAGCGAGCACCGCTTCCTGTTTCTTGATGTCGATCTCGAGGTTGACGGTTCCTTCGGCGGTGATCTGCGGTGTCACCTGGAGCCGCAACGTGGCATCGACATACTGGAAGCAGGCCAACGCCGGCCAGATCACCAGCGGCACGGTCTGCAGCTTCATCAGCAGCAAGGGCGGCCTCGGCTCCACGGTCATCGCCGTCAACGCCGCCGCGGCCATGGCCAAAGGCACCAAGAGCTCGGTCGCCCTGTGCGACATGTGCCTGCAATCGGGCGATGCCTCGGTGCTGCTCGATGTCGCGCCGACGCTCAACATCGTCGATCTCTCCCGCAACATCCACCGCTTCGATGTCGGCCTGTTTCGCGGCGCCATGAACCGCCATGCCACCGGCCTCGACTTTCTCGCCGCGCCGCACAACCCGGAAGACAGTGCCGATGTCAACGCCAGCCATGTCACCCAGATCCTGAGGATGGCCAGCAAGCTCTACGACCACACCATCATCGACTGTCCGTCGATGTCACTCGACGAGTGCACCCTGGAGATCTTCAGGGCCTCGGACCGGATCTTCGTCATCACCGACCTGTCGGTGACCGCGGTGCGCAATGCGGCCCGACTCTGCACCCTGATCGAGAAAGTCGGCATCGACCGCGTCCAACATAGCGGTGGCGATCAACCGCTTCATCAAGGGCAGCGCCCTGGCAGTCGCTGAAGTCGAAAAGATCCTTGAAGCGATCGATCTTCTGGCTGTTTCCCAATGACTTCGATGACATCGTCTCGTCGATCAACCGGGGCGTGCCGTTGATCAAGCATCACCCCGGCGCGCCATTTTCCAGAAACATCACCGAATTCGTGGAAAAGCTGCAAAACCCCCAGGCCCATGGCGATTACCGCGGCGTCAGGGGGACGTTCGGCAAGACGATCTGATTTTGAGACTGAAACTATGATGCCCCGGAGGGCCCCATGGAATTGAAATCGATCTTCAAAAAAGAGCCACCACCGACAACCCGGCCGAACCCCGTTTCGATCCGACCACGACCAGGAAGATCCGCCAAGGACGACCTGTTCTACAAGATCAAAAACGCGATCCACACCAAGCTGGTCGAAGAAGCCAACCTCAAGGCCCTCGATGAGCTCGATGCCAGCGAGATCCGCGCCGAGGTCAGCGCGGTCGTCGATCGATTACCTGGACGACACCAAGGTGCTGCTCAACGAAGCCGAGCGGCGCGCCCTGACCTCCGAGATCATCGATGAGCTGACCGGCCTGGGGCCGCTGGAGCCGCTACTGAAAGATCATGGCCTCGAGCGACATCCTCTGCAACACCTACAAGGACATCTATATCGAGCAGGCGGGGCAAGCTGAAAAAGACCAAGGCCCGCTTTGTCAACGACGCCCACCTGATGAACATCATCGACCGCATCATCTCCAGGGTCGGGCGGCGCATCGACGAATCCTCGCCGATGGTCGACGCCCGCCTGCCGGACGGCTCGCGGGTCAACGCCATCATCCCGCCGCTGGCGGTCGACGGCCCGATCCTGTCGATCCGGCGCTTTGGCGCCAAGTGCCTGAGCGATGGACGACCTGCTCGAGTTCAACACCCTGACCCCGACGATCTGCCGAGTTCTCTCGCCGCCTGTGTCAAGGCCCGCCTGAACATCATGATCTCCGGCGGCACCGGCGCCGGCAAGACCACCCTGCTCAACGTCCTCTCCACCTACATCCCGGCCAATGAGCGGATCATCACCATCGAGGACTCGGCCGAGCTGCAGCTGCAGCAGGAGCACGTGGTCCGCCTGGAGACCCGGCCGGCCAATATCGAGGGGACAGGCCATGGTGACCCAGCGCGACCTGGTCCGCAACAGCCTGCGCATGCGCCCCGACCGGATCATCGTCGGCGAGGTGCGCGGCACGGAGGCCTTCGACATGCTCCAGGCCATGAACACCGGCCATGAAGGCTCGCTGACCACCATCCATGCCAACACGCCCCGCGACTCCCTGACCCGCCTCGAGTCGATGCTGCTGATGACCGGCGTCAACCTGCCGGAGAAGGCCATGCGCTTCATGATCTCCTCGGCCCTCGACATGATCATCCAGGTCAGCCGCATGTCGGACGGCACGCGTAAGGTCATCGACCATCTGCGAGGTCGTCGGCATGGAAGGCGAGATCATCACCCTGCAGAAGATCTTCGGCTTCGAACGCCAGGGGATCGATCGGGAGGGCAAGGTCATGGGGCAGTTCCGCGCGACCGGCATCCGGCCCAAGTTCACCGAGCGCCTGGAGCTGGCCGGGATCAACCTGAGCGAAGACCTCTTCTCGTGACCCGGGACTGCCGCCCGCAAGGAGAGCTTATGGATTTACTCACCACCATACTGCTGAGCACGATTTTCCTCTTCGCCGAGTTCATGGTCGGCTTCGGCTACCTGTTCTGGACCGAAAGCCAGATGGCGGAAAAACGCAAGCTGAAAAGACGCCTGCTGTCGCTCTCCGCCGGCGGCCGTCACGGCCAGGACAAGCTGAAACTCTACCAGGAAAAAGCCATCAGAGAGGGCGGGGTGCTGCGGCGCATGATTCTGGCTATCCCTGCCGCGGCTTTCCAGCCTGGACCGGCTGTTGATCCGCGCGGATCTGCCCTTAAACGCCACCAGCTTCATTCTGGCCAGCCTGGCGCTCGGCGGGCTCGGCGTGTTTCTCGGCCTGCGCTTTTTGCCGAACCCGGCTCTCTGCGCGGTGCCCGGACTGATCCTGCTGGTCTTGCCGACCTCTGGCTGATGATTAAAAGCAGCAATTTCCTGGCCAAGCTTCGAAGCGCAGCTGCCCGAAGCCCTCGACCTGATCGGCCGGGCCCTGCGCTCGGGGCATGCCCTCTCTTCAGGGCTGGAGATGGTCGCCGCAGAGATGCCGGCGCCGATCGGACCGGAGTTTGCCTCGGTGATCGACGAGACCAAGATGGGGCTGACTCTGAAGGAGGCCCTGGAAAATCTCTGCGAACGGATCCCCAGCCAGGACCTGCGCTTTTTCGTCATCGCCATCCTGATCCAGAAGGAGACCGGCGGCAACATCGCCGAGATCCTCGACAACATCAGCCGCCTGATCCGCGAACGCATCCAGTTCAAGCGCCAGGTCAGCACGCCTTGACCGCCGAAGGCAGGCTGTCGTCGATCATCCTGATCGGCCTGCCGGTCTTGCTGTTTATCTACATCTACCGGTCAACTACGATTATCTCTCCATCCTCTGGCTGGACCCGACGGGGCCGTATCCTGATGGCGGCGGCAATCGGACTGCAGGTCGTCGGCTATCTTTGTGATCCGGAGCATTATCAAGGTTGAGATTTGAGAGGGGCCATGGACAGAGATCCTGCCATACGTTACAACACTATGCGGGCAATCAGAACAAGACCCTGATCCTGGTCTTTATTTTCTCACCACGGTCGCTGTGCGTCACCGGCCTTGGCCTGCTGCTGATCAGGCCCGACCCAGCCCTCAAAAAGGCTGAAGCCGCCTGCTCGACGCCACGGCAGCGCGACCCGGCGAACCGCACCCGCCTGATGGAAGCAGAGGACACCGGCCTGGTCGCCAGGGTGGCAAACCCGATGCAGGCGATCTTTGATCCCGGCAAGGCCAGCGAGGGGCGCAGCAGGCTCAGGCTGATGCTGGTCCAGGCCGGCTTCCGCTCGCAGAAGGCCTACCGCAACCTGCTGGCGATCAAGGGGCTGCTGGCGGTGCTTTTACCTGCTGCTCTTCCTGGTCCGCACCATGTTCTTCAGTTTCGCCCTGGACATGCTCCTGATCTGCATGGGCCTGGCGCTGTTCGGCTTTTTCGCGCCGAACCTGGTGCTCTACGTCATCAGGCAGAAGCCGGCAACTGGGGATCATGCGGGCGCTGCCCGACGCCCTCGACCTGATGGTGATCTGCGTCGAGGCCGGCCTGGGCCTGGACATGACCTTCAAGAAAGTCGGCGACGAGATCCAGCCGATCAACGCGGCCTTAAGCGATGAACTGCACCTGGTCAACCGCGAGGTCAGGGCCGGTCGGCCCAGGGACGAGAGCCTGAAAAACCTGGCCATGCGCACCGGGGTCGGCGAAGTCCAGAACCTGGTGACCATGCTGATCCAGACCCACCGTTTCGGCACCAGCCTGGCCAAATCCTGCGGGTCCATGCCGATGCCATGCGCGTGAAGCGCCGCCAATATGCCGAGGAGCGCGCCGCCAAGGCTGCGGTAAAGCTGGTTTTGCCACTGATCCTGTTCATCTTTCCCGGGGATCATGGTGGTTCTGGCCGGACCGGCGGCCCTGAAGATCGTGCGGGTGCTCTTGCCGGCCATGAGCGGTCAATGATGATTGACTTTAACAAGGGGGTCCGATGCATGAAAGGTTGTTCGACATGGAATGTGTGTTTTTGGCTGGTTCGTTCTTGCAGCCTGCCTGCTCTGGCCTCCGGCTGTGCGACCGCAGCCAGCCGCATGTCGTCGATCGCCCCGACCGGCATCGAGACCTTCGACGACGAAGCCAAGGATGCGGACCGGTTGAAAAACCAGAGCTATCGAAAGCCTGATCAACAATGGCAACCAGGCCCTGCAACGGGCGACCTACAACCTGGCCCGAGATCTATTTCATCAAGGCGCAATCGCTGCAGCCGGATTCGGTAGCCGGCACTGACCGGTCTGGCCAAAAGCAACCAGATGGTCGGCAACCTGGAGCAGGCCCGGCAGGACTATTTAAAAGTTTTGGCCATGGACGACACCGACAAAACCTCGCTGCTTGGACTCGGCCGGATCTGCCGCATCCAGGGTGATCATGACCTGGCTGAAAGCTACCTGCGCAGGGCCCTGCTCGACAGCCCGTGGGACCCGGAAATTCTAACCGAGATGGCGATCAACTACGACTCGACCGGCAAGAACACGATCGCTGAGCCGCTGTACCTCCAGGTGATCAAACTGCAACCGGACAACGCTTCTGCGCTCAACAACCTGGGGTTCAACAGGATTTTGCAGGGGCAATACCCTGCGGCCATCGACACCCTGCTCAAGGCCTATTCGATAAACTCCGGAGACAAGGTGATTCAGAACAACCTGGCGGCGGCCTATATTCTGAACGGCGAAGAAAGCATGGCCCTGGACCTGTTCGAAAGCTCACTCGGGCAGGCCGCGGCTTTCAATAATATCGGCTATATCTACATGACCCAGGAGAACTGGGCGGCGGCGGAACAAGCCTTCGCCAGGGCCATGGAGATCAGCCCGAGCTATTATCCCAAAGCGAAAAAGAACCTGGGCTACATGAAAAGCCTGCACGCCAGAGCAGATGAGAAGGCGGCCAATCCACAGCCCTGAGTCACCATCAAAAACGATGCAAGTGAATCCAAGCCAGATCCAGAACGCCTGGTCAACATTGGCAAGCCGGACATTGCCCGGTGGTGGTTTT
>CAVQJV010000021.1:0-43073 GCA_963712805.1 uncultured Acidobacteriota bacterium
GCGCACGGTTACCGCAATCTGCTCACCGCCAAGGACGTCGTGAGCGGACTGGGGAACGGCGACCTGCCGTGTGCGACGTGTGCATCGTGTTCGGTCAGGTGCCCGCAGGACTTCGACGTCCGCGAGCGTGCCCTCGACGTGGCCCGGATCGGACGGATCCCCGATGATTTCCTGGTCTGAGGACAAGGTGAACCGGATCTTCGTCTTCGTCGGGATCGCCGGTATCCTCGGCCTCGCGTTTTCTTGTGGGACGTCCGAGCGGGAAGGCGGCATCTTTCCGCCCGTCGATGGGCTCGCGATCCGAGGTGAAGCCGAGGTCTTCGACTCCGACACCCTTTTCGAGTACATCAACGGAGCCGCCGAGTCGTATCTCGCCTATGGATTCGAGGAGCTGAGGGTACAAAGCTACGACAAGGATGGTGAAGGTGGTCCTGGTGGTCGATGTGTTATCGCCACCGGGATGGGGTCAATGCGTTGGGATTTACTGCCAGGAGAGGCCTGACGATGGTCCGTTCGTCGATATGTCGGGACCGAGGGCTATTACCAGGCGGGAGTCCTCAACTTCTTCAAAGATTGCTACTACGTCAAGATCTTGAACTATCGGCAGCTCGACGACGAACGCAAGGAGCTCGTTGAACTGGCTGGGGCGGCTCGCCGCACGATTGGGCGGGCAGACGGGTTTTCCCAGAGCGCTCGGTCTACTGCCGCAACGGGATCGGGTTCCGCACACGAACGATTCATCGCCCGCGACTTCTTGGGCCATGGATTCCTCCACTCGGCCTTCGTGGCTGCGTACTACGTTTTCGAAGACACCCGCTCGCAGGCATTTCTTTTGGCGCCTGAAGTCCGACGGCTGCGCGAGAAATGTTCAATGCATACAGGGCCTTTGCGGAGGGTAAATCCGAGGTGGTGACCGAGGTGGAAGGAGCGATCAGCTTCTCGGATCCCTACTACCGTTCGAACGGCACCCTTCGTCTCGTGGTGCTCGACGGTGCGGTCTTCGGGGTCTTCGGAATCGACGCGGAGACCTTTGAGTCGCTGACAGAAGAGGTCCGCGCGGCAATAAAGGCCTCTGACCCGCAGGGTTGAGAACCCCTGTATCGGCGCTGAGTCGTATAGGATTGCCACTCCTTTTCGATCTTCAGGTAACGGGCGCTAAGCCCCCACTCGCGGTCTCCGTCGCGAGGCTGGTGGTGACGAAACCGAGCTGGTCGCAGCCACGAATCAGCACCACGCCCTCCTGTATTCCGAGGTCGTTGAGCCATGGTTGCTCGGGTCGACGGTAGAACAGGTAGTGGTCGCCACTCCGCCACTTCGCGAGCAGAGCTTCCCATCGTTCTCTGATCCCGTCGATAGTGCGATAGGTGCCACGTTCAGATTGCACCATTGTCATCGTTGGGCGTGCTCTCGGTAGCGACGGCGAACAAACTCAATGATGAATTATGAGTTATGAATTTCATCGCAGGTGAGCCGGGATGATTTGATGGGTGCGATGGGTGGCGCCTATCCGCCCCTATCTATCCACCTATCGAAGGCAGGACGTCGGACCGGCAGCACTCGAGGCGCTAGGTGCCAGGCCCAACGGTTTAACGATCTTGGGCAGGAGAGCCTGCGTAAAGTCTGGCTAGGTCCATCAAGTCGTTAAAACGTCGGTCCTGGCACCCTTCCAGACGCCCCAGCAAGGACTGAGGCCTGGCGTCGTATTTCGCTCTGAACGAACAGGTCGCGCATCCCGGTTCACTCATGGCTCTCTCCTTCAGCTCCGATTCTCGGCGCCATATACGTTTGGCGGCCCCAGGTATCCCGGGAACCGCTCGCGAAGCCCACGCCGGGCCTCGTAGCACAGGTGGCAGGCATCGACATACCCGTCCTCGTGTGGGAGATCGAAGTGCCGAACGAGCTCGGCCGGGCCGCCGGTCAGCAGAGGCCCGATGATCGGGTGATGCTGCGGATCGTAGGTTCCGAGCATTTCGCCGAGGGTGTTCTTCCGCACGTTCCCCAGCAGCACACCCTGGCAGAGGTGGACGTTTCCGAATCCGTCCACATGCACCCGGCCGGGGTCGAGGAAGTCCTCGTCCGGGCACTCGGTGTAGCCGGTCCACGGCTTCCGGGGCAGGCCTTCTGTCAGTTTTTCAGCCGCCCGTCCCCGAAAGCGAACCGAGCCGCCGACGATGGGCAGGCCCTTCTCGTCGGTGGTGGCGCACACCGCCGGAGGGTCGATGGTGATCACAGCCTCGGCGAGCCCGAGCGACCGCGCTGCCTTGACCGCGAACCCGGGGTTGGGGTCCTCCTCTTCACCTGAGTGGAAATCATCACTGGACACGCTGAGGTCGGCCACTCCGAGCTCTCCGAGCGGTCGAAGCCAGAGTTCGGCGTCGGCCTCGGCGGTGGCCCAGTAGCAGTTGGTGACCACGCCCGTGGAGAACCCGCGCTCTTTCGCCCGGCGGACGCCCTCCACCATGAGCGGGTAGAAGAGAAAGGGCTCGCCACCTTCGAAGTAGATGTTCGTGACCGATCCGAGCTCGAGGGCCTGATCGAGCACCGCCGTGAGCGTCTCCAATGTGATCGTTCCGCCCGCCCTTGGGCTCGACCACACGAAACAGTGGTCGCACTCGTAGGTGCACTGATAGCTGAGCAGAAAGTGGACTCCGGTCAATGGCATCTTGACCTCCCGGGATCACGCGGGCGCGACCGCACGATTCTCCGCGTCTTCATTCGCAACCCGCCGCTGGTGAGCTTGACCATGCTACACCTTCCTGAAACAGGCGGCGGTGTCGTGGCATGAGATCTCTCCCATGCGCGGACGGGACAACCCGACTCTTCTCAGTCACCCTCAATCAGTCATCAAGTGTGGAAATGTGTACGTGGCACCTATCCGACTTTCTGAGAACAGGGTTCTGGCACCCGTCAACCGGCGCGGCGGTTAGAATGGTCCCGAGGAGGCCGGAGCACATGATCAACGCAATCGTGCTGATGAAGATCCACAACGAAAGAATCAACGACGTGGCTCAGGCCCTGCTGGAGTTGAAGGGCGTCACCGAGGTCTATTCGGTGGCCGGTCAGTACGATCTCGTGGCGATCCTGCGGGTCTCCGGTGACGACGGGCTCGCCTCCCTGGTGACCGACGAGATGCTCAAGATCGAAGGCGTGATCTCCTCGGAGACCCTGATCGCCTTTCGTGCATACTCCAACTACGATCTCGGGAGGATGTTCTCAATCGGAATGGACTGAGGACTCCGGGCCTCCTGCGCACGGTCTCGGCCCGTCGCTGATGTCGAGCGCACTCTGGACGGCGCGGAGAATTTCCGTCCAGCTCCCGTTGCCCGGATCGATGAGTTCGAAGTGGCCGGCGCCGGGGATTTCGACCAGTTGAACTGCGCCGTCCGACCGTGCAGCGGCGTAGAGTTCGGCCTGCGAGATCGGCACGATGGGATCGCGGCCACCGACCACGAGCACCTCGCGGATCCCCGATGCGGGCATGGCGATGGGCGAGGTTTGCGGCAGGCGCTCCGGGTGCTCCGCCGGCTCACCGCCGAGAAGACCGGGAACCGCCGATCCGCAGCCGCTGCTCGAGGAGAAAGCGGCGAGATCGGTGATCCCCGCGAGCGCTACGGCGCCGCGAAACCGCAGCGGCTCCGCGCCGCGCAGCGGGTTGTCGGGATCGAGCCCGGGCCGGGCCGCGAGCCACAACGCCAGGTGACCGCCGGCCGAGTGGCCGACGACCGCGGCGCGCTCCAGGTCCAGGGGGTGGTCCTCCGCCAGGCCGCAGAGCGCGTCGGCCGCCGCCGCGACATCGACAAAGGTGCCCGGCCAGCCTCCCCCGGCATCGCCCACCCGCCGGTACTCGATACTCCATGTCGCGAACCCTTCGCTGGCCAGCCGGCCCGCCAGGCTGGACATGTAGCCCAGGTCGTATTCGGCCAGCCAGCAGCCGCCGTGGATCACCATCACCACGGGAAAGGGACCCGGGCCATCGGGCAGCCGCAGCTCGCCGAAGTTGAGGTCCTCGGGGCCGTAGTCGATGCGGTGATCGGGCTCGGCTCGCGGCAGGCCGAGGGCCTCCTCGACCGTCATCAACGGCGGCAGGTCGGCGGCCGCACACAGCGCCACGACGCCGAGCACCAGCATGAATACCAGGCTCCAGTGCATCAGGTGACCTTCGAGCGGACGCGAAACTCCGGTCGATTCCATGTGCGGTCGGTCATGATGTCCCCCAGTGCGGCGATGGCGTCCCACACATCGACAAACCGAGTGTAGGCGGGCGCGAAACCGAAGCGAAGCAGATCGGGAGCACGGAAATCGCCGATGACCCCCCGATCGATCAACGCCTGCATGATGGCGAAGCCCTCCGGGTGTGCGAGGGAGACCTGCGACCCGCGCCGTTCCGGATCTCGCGGCGAGGCCAGCCGAAGTCCGTGACCGGACAGCCGGTCCTCCACCAGGGCGATGAAGAGCTCGGTCAGGGCGACGGACTTGCGACGCAGCGCGTGCACGTCCACCGACGAGAAGATCTCCAACGCCTCGTCGAGTGCGACCAGCGACAGGATCGGCGGTGTCCCGGCCTGCAGCTGAACGCTGCCCGGGGCCGCCTCGTAGCCGGTGGAGAAGGCGAAGGGATCGCGGTGCCCCATCCACCCGGCCAGCGGTGTCCGAAACTCGTCGTGATGCCGCCGTGCGACCCAGGCGAAGGCCGGCGCGCCGGGGCCACCGTTGAGGTACTTGTAGCCGCAGCCCACCGCGAAGTCGGCCGAGCACGCCGCCAGATCCACCGGCACGGCGCCGGCCGAGTGGGCCAAATCCCACAACATCAGCGCCCCAGCCCGGTGGGCGGCATCGGTGACCTCGTCCATATCGTGCAGCTCGCCGCTCCTGAAATCCACGTGCGTCAGCATGAGAACCGCGACCCGTTCGTCGAGCGCAGTCCGCAGCCGGTTGCGCGGCACCACCTCGAGGCGCGCCCGGTCGCCCAGAAGCTGCGCCAGCCCCTGCGCCATGTAGAGATCGGTCGGAAAGTTCTCCTCTTCGGAAAGGACGACCGGCCGGTCCGAACGCAGCGAAAGCGCGGCGGCAAGGAGCTTGAAGACGTTGATCGAGGTCGAGTCGGCAACCGCCACCTCATCCTCACGCGCCCCGATCAACGGAGCGATGCGCGCCGCCACCCGAGCCGGCAGCTCGATCCAACCGCAACTGTTCCAGGCCCGGACCAGCTCGCTGCCCCACTCGGCCCCGACGGTCTGCTGAACCCGCGCCGCGACACTCTTGAGCGGCGGGCCCAACGAGTTGCCGTCCAGATAGACCACACCCTCGGGCAGCGCGAACCGCCGGCGCAGATCGGCCAGCGGATCGGCGCCATCCAGCTCGATGGCCCCGCTGCGAGATTCGGGCACGCTCATGGGACCATTCTTGCACGGAGGTCGACCCCGATGTTTGGGATTCCGGCTGAGTCACGGTCGGCGCGCATCCGTAGGCGGCGGTTCTTGAGGCCAAGAACTCGCGTTGGAGTTGTCGCTCGAGAGGTCGTTGTCGGACAGACCCGCCTGTGCGTGTGATCGGAATGACTGCTTCACTGCCCAAGTTGTATCGAACATATTGCCAAAATAGCAATACCTAAATAACATACTGTGGAGGAGCCCTGAAATGTCGACGAAACCGAAACGCAAGGTCACCTACTCCCTCCCGGAGGAGCTCATCGAGGACATCGCTTGCGTCGTCAAAGAGGGCGCGGCCCCTTCCTACAGCGCCTTTGTCGAGGAAGCCCTGACCGAGAAGGTCCGCACGGCCCGGGAGGAGGCCCTCGCCGCCGCGTTCAGCGAGGCCGCGGCGGATCCGGCATTCCTCGCTGACGTCGACGAGACGACGAAGGCGTTCAGGCACGTCGACAACGAGCCGGCCGCGGAGGAAGAGTGAGCCCCGGCCCGCTCCAGTGGTCGGTTTTCTCGGTGGATCTCGATCCAACCGTTGGCTCCGAGCAGGCCGGCCGGCGCCCCGTCCTCATCGTCTCGCGCGAAAGCGCCAACGCCGCCCTGCCGGTGATCACTGCCATTCCTCTGACGTCCCGAAAGCCGCGGCGCCGGATCTACCCGAACGAAGCTGTCATCCCGAAGGGCGTCGCGGGCCTGAAACGCGATTCCATCGCCATGGCGCACCAGCTCCGAACCTTGTCGAAATCCCGCCTCGGCCATTGCGTCGGCCACCTCGACGAACCACGGCTACGCGACGACGTCCGTGCCGCCATGAAGACCCAGCTCGATCTCGACTGAGCGGTTCGCCGATCGGCAGGCAAGATGTCTGCCCATAATGCGGTTCGGGGATTTATAGCGCCGAGCTCCAGTTCGGCGATGGTCGCGATGTTCATCAACGTGGCTTGGACCCGAGCGCTTCAAGGTCAAGCAAGGATGCTCGTCGCCACAAGACGCTGCACCCCTGAAGCAAACACAGCATTGTTCCGCGACGGTGCTGACGCAAAGGGACGTATGCCGAGGCTGGTGGTAATCGGCAACAAGAACGACACAATGCTAAGAACGCTAAGGGTGGCACCCATCCGCATCAGAATGTCACGGACGACCAACGACACCGAGATCCCCTCCCGCGACGCATTCGCCCGCAGCCATTTCCAAAGTCCGACATCAAGGACAGCACTGATTCTCGGGTTCTTCGCAGGCACCGGATCCTCCAGGCAGAGTGGAGCACAAGTGCTGCACCGCATGTCGCTCTGAGCGAGCGAGAACGGTGCCACGGATCTGGCACCGTTCAGACTATTAGTCGACCGTGAAGGTCACCAGTTCGACCGGCACGGGGTCAGCGAAGAGCCAGATCTCGTCATTATTGACGAGGTTCCCCGCCGCCAGGAAGTCGGAGTCGCTCATGAAGGCGATGTAGGCACCATCGCCCGAGATGTCCGCGTCTTCGCTGTCGCGATCGCCGGTGCTTGCTGTGGTCACCTGCGTTAGGTTCGCCGTGGCATGATCATAGACCCAGATTTCGCGTACGCCCGCGGGATTCCCGGCGCCCAAGAAATCGGCGTCCGAATGGAAGGAGATCAGTACGCCGTCGTCACTGATCTCCGGTTCGGCGGCGTCGCATAGTACGCAGCCACCCATCGTGACATCAGTCAAGCGCTGCAGTCCGAGCGTCTCGTCCCAAAGCCAGATCTCCTCGTCGGTGTCGGCGCGCCCCTCACTGAGGAGGTCGCCGTCGCCGCTGAATGCGACCCGGGTGCCGTCGGCGCTGATCGCACAATCCCAAAAATCACGGTCGGTGCCGCCGTTGGCGAGGGTGTCGGTGAGACGCTGCAGACCGGTGACCTCGTCCCAAAGCCAGATCTCGTAATCATTGTCGGCACGTCCCTCGGAGAGCAGGTCGGCGTCGGACACAAACACGACACGCGAGGCGTCGAGATCGGCCTTTGGAAAGCCGGAGCTGCGGTCGGTGCCGCCGTTTGTAGAGGCGTCGGTGATCTGCACCTGCGCTGAAACCGCGAGCGGCAGAACGAGTGCGCACAGCAGCGCCATTGCGACGATCAGAATCCTATTTCTGAATCCCATCAGTTGCCCCTTCCCGGGTCTTTGATCAATTTTTTTTCGCAGAACGGATCAAGCTTATGGTCATTGGTTCTTGGTGTCAACTGAATGGTTGCCAGGTCCTCAGTTTCTCAGTTCCGCAGTTGTGAACGACGCCAGATCGGTGAAGTTCTTCGTCGGCGAAAACCCCAACACCATCGAGGCCCACCCCGATGGGATCATGGCGCCCTTCTGGTGGCATGAGCAGGCACCGCGCGGCTATGGAATTCTGATGACGATCTTACCCATGAACCGGCTCTCACCCATGTAGTCGTATGCTTCGCGGGCTTCTTCGAAATCGAAGACGCGATCGATGTGGGGACGGATCCGATGTTGCGAGATGAACTCGTTCATGGCCTCGAAATCCGCCCTGGAACCGACATAGACGCCGCTCGCGGTCGCGTTGATCCACATCAGCGAGTCCGTGGGGATGTCGCTGCCGTAGCCCGACAGACCACCGATCAGAGCGATGTGTCCGCCGTAGGCGAGGGCCTCGAGGGCACGCCCCAGGGTCTCCCGACCGCCGATCTCGAGCACCTGATCCACACCGTGGCCACCGGTCAGTTCGCGGACCTCCGTCTGCCACTCGGAGTTGCTGCGGTAGTTGGCCGTCGCGAAGGCCCCGAGTGCCTTGGCCTTCTCCAGCTTCTCGTCCGACGAGCTGGTGATGATGGGCTTTGCGCCGGCCGCGTGCGAGAAAATCAGACCGAAGACGGAAACGCCCCCGGTCCCCTCGAGCAGCACGTACTGGCCGGACTGCAGGTGGCCCCGCTTGAACAGGCCGACCCACGCGGTCACGGCGGCGCAGGGCAGCGTCGACGCCTCCTCGTAGCTCAGGTGGCTCGGGATCGAGACAAGGCCGTCCTCGTGCGAGACGACGTACTCGGACAGCATCCCGCCCGGACTCCCGCCCCGATCCGTCTCCAGTGACTCCTCGCTCGGCGGTCCGTCGATCCACCCCTCGAAGAAGATGCCGGCGACACGATCACCAACCCGGAATCGGGTCACCGAGTCGCCGGTCGCGACGACTTCGCCCGCGCCGTCCGACAGCGGAATCGTGCCCGCCAGACTGTTCGCCGGGTCGACCTCGCGGTTGAGCATGTTCCAGTCGCGCCGGTTCAGCGAAACCGCGTGGATCCGCACCAGCACGTCGTCGGCGCCGACGTCCGGGATTGGCGCCTCCTCGAGTGCCAGTCGATAGCCGCCTTCGGCGACCTCGAACCGGTACTGGCGCATGGTCGTTTCGACCCCACCGGGATTGCTGCGCCCCTCATCGTCAGGCTGCTCGGCGGTGAACCCGCCGGCCGGCGCCAGCGCGAGGACTGCAAATAACAAAAGAGCGTTTCGAAGTAAAAGACGATCCATGGTCGTACTCCCAACCTTTGTTGCACAAAGAGTACTCCAGATAGCTTCGCTCGTGCTCCCTTGTAGCGCCGGCGTCTCGTCGGCGATGGGGACACCCACGATCAAGCGATGGCTGAACAAGAACGCCCACGTGACGGTCGCCGGCCGAGTTCTTGTGGTGCGGGCGTCCCACCCGCAAATGAGGGCAGAGGCGGATGAGTCCGGTTTCAGCTTGTGGAGCGGTGCCACGTGCACACTTCCACACTTGTTGGCTGTCAGTCCCGCCGTGAGACGGCCTCGTCGAGCGTGTCGACGCGTCGCATGAAGGCGGGGTCGTTGACGATTCCTGCGGCAACGGGGTTCAGGTGTACATAGGCGATGACCTGCCGGAAGTACTCGTCTGAATCGATCGCCCGAGCGCGGTACCGACGCGCCCAGCCGCAACGTTCACAGAATCGTTAGAACGTTGGTCCTGGCACTCATCCAGGTGTGCGGTGACATGCTGTGCGGCGCACGCATGTGTGCCATGGCACACTTTTCCCCGAAGATGAAAACCTCTTTCCGGGTGACCGCAAGCGGCTGATCGGATCACGCCATGGTGGTGAAAGCTCGCTGGTGGTGTTGATCAGCTCTCAGGGTTGCTGTGCCTCCGGAGTGCGACTCCCTACTCCCTGGTTGGTGGCACGTCTCTTGCTAACGTCAGTGGGAGACCTTGCAGGGAGAAGTTGCCGGTGTGGCGTCGTGACGCAGCGGACGTGTACCCCAATTGAAGACGATTGGGGAGAATCCCACCGGTCGCGGTTGGATGTGCGTCAGCGGCACAGATGAGCGGCGTGGGGCGAGAGCGTCCTTGTCGAAGGGACAAAAAGGGGGAAAGCGATGAAACGGTTTTCGGGCCGCTCGACCGCGTCGAGCAACTCGATGCGCGGCGCCGGGCCCTCGAAGGGCGGCGCTCGCCCGGCCATCCACTCCTCGCGCTCGGAGCGAGACGATTTTTTGATTGAACAGCTTCCGAGTCGCGCAAAAAGTTTCTTCAAATCTCACCGCCGAGAGCGGCTGTCGATTGACAATACATAGGAGGAACCCGAAATGCGCAAGACACCGTTGATTCTGGTTGTGGCGTTGTTCATCTGTGGTACGGGCCTGGCCGCCCAGCCGGGGGTTTTCGAGCTTCAGAGCCTGCGATCTCCCGGCGAGTTCGATCGCGCCGCCTTCAAGGCCGAGCAGCAGCGGCAGTTGGCTTGGCTTGTCGCCGAGCAGGTCGAGGAGGGTCTCGCCTCGCCGGTGACCATCGAGCTCACCGAGCAGGAACTGAGGGAGATCGAGCTTGGTCGTGATGTCGGAAGCCGTGCGGCAGCATCAGCGCTGCTCGTTGGTGTGGTCAAGCCCGTTGCCATCATCTTTGAGATGAGCACTGCGAACCGTGGCGCCACGGCGCGTGCCGCCGACGGAAGCCTCGTTTGGAGCGCCGCCGTTCGCTCGGACTTCGCCGCCGGCCTGCGTGTCCACTTCGAGAACTTCTCGCTGCCCGAGGGATACGAGGTCTGGCTCTACTCCGAGAACGGAGGCGTCCGTGGGCCCTACACCGCGAAAGGACCGCTCGACAGCGGCGAGTTCTGGTCGCACACCGTCTCCGGACCGGAGGCGGTCATTCAGCTTCGGGGCCCGGCGTTGCAAACGATGGCGGTGCACGCCTCGTTCGAGGTCACCGAGATCAGTCACGAGGGACGCAACGCCGACCTCAAGAGCTTCTGCTCGTACAATGCGAGCTGTATCGAGAACGGCGAGTGCGACCACGACGAACCCGCGGTCACCGACGCGAAGGCGGCGGTCGCCCTCATGAGATTCGTCCAGCGACGCTGGACTTACATCTGCTCGGGCGGACTCGTCAACAGCACGGCGAATCCGTATACACCGTACTTCCTGACCGCGAACCACTGCATCGACAGCGGCACCGTGGCGGCAACCCTCGAAACGTGGTTCCAGTTCACCCAACCCTGCGACGACAACGACTGCCCGGAGCAGTGGGTGTGGACCAATCCAAACACTCTCGGTGCAACATTGGTCGCCACCAACGCCACCTCGGACTTCACCCTGCTGCAACTGAGTGAGACGCCGCCTCCAGGTTCGGTCTTCCTCGGTTGGACAACGGACGCGGTGGCGTACAACAACGGCACCGATCTCTTCAGGATCAGCCACCCCTCAGGGGCCCCTCAGGCCTATTCGAAGCACACGGTGTGGGACCCGCCGGTTGAGTGCACTGGGTGGGAACGCGGCGACTGGATCTACCATCAGGACCAAGTCGGCGCCACCGAGGGCGGAAGCTCGGGATCACCGGTGGTCAACTCCGCCGGCCAGATCGTCGGCCAGCTGTCGGGGGGGTGCGGCTACGATGTCTACAACACATGCAACAACATCGACAACTCGACCGTCGACGGCGCGTTTGCAGCCTACTACAACCAGGTGGCGCCGTATCTTGGAACCGGTGCTCCGTGCGACGATGCCGACGACGACGGGTTCAAAGACGCCAGCTGTGGCGGCAACGACTGCGACGACTCCGACCCGAATGTGAATCCGGGCGCCGACGAGGTTTGTGACGACGGCGTCGACAACGACTGCGATGGTTTGATTGACGAGGGTTGCAGCAGCTGTCCCGATTCCGACGGAGATGGTTATGAAGATGCCTCCTGCGGCGGGACCGACTGCGACGACGAGAATTTCTTCGTCAACCCGGGCGCCACCGAGGACTGCGACGACGGCATCGACAACGACTGCAACGGGTTGACCGACGGCGACGATCCGGTTTGTGTGTCTTCGTGCTTGCCTGCCGGCGCGCCGTGCTCATCGGACAACGAGTGCTGCTCCCTGCGCTGCCATCACCGCAAGTTTACCTGCAAGTAGATTGCATCAATCACCGCCAATGCGGGGGCTCGAATGAGCCCCCGCTCTTGGTGCAGGTAGCAGGCCTGAAATGCGTTCCAGGTTTACACATTCACACTCTCAAATGGTGGGTCGCAAATGGAAATGGAAATGGAAATGGAAATGGTGCCAGGCACCGATCTGAGGACTTGTGCTGCCGCCGGCTCCTAACTACGTCATCGAACCGATCGCGTGGGCGATAGCTGGGGCGTCAGCCTGAAACAACTACGCAGATCGGTGCCTTGCGCCATTAATTCAGACTCCCTCCCCTGCCCAGCACCCTATGATGAAAAAGTTAAGAAAGTTTCTCCTGAGCACCGTTGACACCGTTGGGCACTCGTTCCCCTCCATTCCTGTACACTGACTTCATGAGCACCCTCGCGCGTGACACGTCGGCCGACGCCGAGTCCGTCATGCTCGGGATCTATCGCAAGATGCCGGCATGGAGGCGGCTTGAGCTCCTCGATGAGGCCTGCTCGCTATCCGTTGAGCTGGCTCGAGCGGGCCTCCGTCGTCGAAACCCCAAAGCCTCGGACAAGGCCATCGAGAGGCTCCTTCGAGACCTCATGCTGGGGGAGGATCTGGCCGCCGTCGTCTACGGCCCTCATGAGCAATGAACGAGTCCTCGGTGTTGGCGGTCGTTCTCCGAGTTATCGACACTTTGGAAGGTCTTTCAATTCCCTTTCACCTTGGGGGCTCCTTCGCCAGTACCATTCATGGGATTCCCCGCCAGACGGCTGATGTGGACATCGTCGTCGATCTCTCCCCAACGGCGGGGAATGGTGTCGTCAATGCTCTAAGTGGCGATTTCTACATCGATCAGCATGCTGTTGACGAAGCGATTTCGCGAGGATCGTGCTTCAACGCGATACATCTTGCTACGGGTTTCAAGGTCGATTTCTTCGTGATGGGGCGGCAACAGTACGACCGTGTCGAACTCCAGCGGAGCATCATGGAGCAGATCGTGGCCGATCCTCCCAAATGGGCGCCGGTGAAGTCAGCCGAAGACGTGATTCTCCGTAAGTTGCAGTGGTACGAAGAGGGGGGACGCGTCTCCGAACGGCAATGGAAGGACGTGCTTGGCGTGCTCAAAACCCAAGGAGAACGGCTTGATGCCGCCTATCTGGCGGAGTGGGCTCGCCGACTCGGACTGATCGACCTTCTCACCGAAGCACGATCGGAAGCAAAGACCGTGGATTGATGCGTGCATCGCCAATCCCGTGGAACCGGCCAAAGCAACGTCATCAGAGCCAGCCGATTGTCACGACGGTCGAACATGGACAGGCCACAGAAAGTCAAGGAAGTTGCTCCTGGCACTGATACGGCGAGGACATACTTGGCATCGGCGGGGGACGGCCATGCGTGCGGAGAACGCGGACTTCGCGGCAGTCGCCGAGGCCCGTGATCAAGCGGCCAGTGAGGAGCCTTGAGTGGGCAATTATCCAAAGAGGTGCCTGCCACGAATACGAATCCGATCTGTCGCCGACGACGACTGGCATGCGATCACCGAAATCTTCAACTACTTCGTCGAAAACAGCCCTGCAGCGTACCCAGCTGTGCCGGTCGCGGAGTCGTTCTTCCGCGACAAACACTCTGCGGCGCCCACCTACCCCTTTTTGGTTGTCGAGCGCAACTCCCGTGTTTCGGGCTTTGCTTATCTGAGCCCCTTTCACGGAGCAGCAACAATGCAGTGTTCAGCCGTCCTGACCTACTTTCTGCACCCGGACTGCACCGGTCTTGGGCTCGGCTCCCAGCTCCTCGCGCAGCTTTTGGATGCCGGCCGAACCCTCGGCGTTTCGAACTTCCTCGCCCATATCTCGTCACTCAACGAGGGCAGTATTCGTTTCCACGTCAGACACGGGTTCCAAGAATGCGGGCGTCTCCGACAGGTAGGGGAAAAGAACGGGGAGGTTTTCGACATGGTGTGGATGCAGCGAATCGAGTCGTAAGCCTAGGGAGTTGGAACCAGAAGGCGTGCCAATCGTGGAGAAGTTGGAAAGTTGGCCGTCAACCCATCTCGCCGTGAAAACGACTTGATCAGCGGCATGCACAGCGAAGGGCTGACGGGAACTCGGGCGACCCGGTCATTCGGTTTCTGAAGCGGCGAACTGTGAGTATTGACGGCACGACACCCGATACCGGTGACACATCGGCAAACAACGCAGCTTTCGGGAAGCCAGGCGCATCGCGTAGAAGTAGTGCATTCCCTCAGATCCGAACAGTCTGCCTCGCGGAATGCGGCACCCACATGTTCATGGTCTGTCCGATTTGATCTGGTCGGATGCATTCCCCAAGTTCGCGGAGGCCGGCACTGCTTCTGAATCCGACGCGTTTCTGCTCTTCCGGAGATCCACTGACTCAATCAGGGGTCGCACATTCGACGCCCTGACAGGCGTCTTACCAAAGGGCGTTGAATCCAGGCGATCGCGGTCTCGACAACTGTGTCGCGGCCGACCGCCACGTCGTCCGCGTTGAGCCAGACCTCGAAGTCCACCGGTACGCCGGTATGGGCAAGGAATCTGTTTCCATCGACTGTGTAAGCGGAACCGATGGCCCTGCTGGTCCACCACCGGGGGCCGTAGTCGGGGTTGTCGTTGAGGGTGAATCCCCCGTTTGACGGCTTGCCGAACGTCCTCACCATCGGGTGGACAAGCAGGCGCTGAGCGTGGAGATCGCCGGCGCTCACGGAACCGGGCCCTATGAGGACCGCGATCGGTCTATCGTAGTACGACTCAGAATAACCCTTGATTTTGAGGAGCTCTGGGGTGAGCTCCGGATGCGGATACATCTCGTAGGGGTCTTCCGAACCCTCGACTCTGAGAGCGTATCCCACTGTATAGATCTCGGAATCAAACAGGAGTGCAAAGCCATCGTCCGGAGTCAATGCTCCACCCCCGGTGTTGATTCGGAAGTCGAGAATGAGACCGGAAGTGTCGTAGTCGAACATGAGAGCACGAACCGCTTCAGCGAACTGCTCGCTGATTTGAAAAACGGGGTCTGGGTCCCACGATGCGACGTAGACATATCCTATGTCGGTGCCTTCAACGATACCCCACGACACAAAGTTGCCCTCCTCAAATCTGGGCATAGGAACACCTGGGACGGGGAGCTGCTCGATTCCATAGATGCCACCACTTTGGCTCTGCAACTGCGATGTTGAAAAATGCAGCGTGTCGCCGGTGCTATGTTTCTTGATGTCGATAGTATCGAAGAGATGCCAGTTTAGCCCAACGCTCATCATCATGCAGTGGCGCATTGATTCTTCGGTGCTGCCACAGACCCAATTGAGCTGGATCGGAAGCTCGGCTTCAAGCAACTGCCGGTAGAGAAGGCTCCACGGAACGCCGTCGTATCCGAGCACGATATCGCCCGGCTCAAGACCCAACTGCTGGTCCGGCAGTGCACGAATGACGAGCAGTGTGTCGTCAGGCAGCACAGTCAGAGCGGCGCCGAATCGCGAGGCGTCGGGCCAGGCGCCGACAACGAACAACGGAATCCCGGGTTCGGCAGTGGTGTACCAACTCACCTGGCGGTCGATGATGAACGTGTGGCAGTCGGTGAGCACCAGCGAAATGTGGTTCATGATTGCCGCAAAGCGGCCCCGGCTGACGCCGCCTGCGATCTCCGACCGGTAGCGATCACCGATGACCTGGGGATCAAGGTCAATGTTGTGATAAGCGCCGTAGCCGGTCTCGATGTCGTCCATGACTTGGTCAAAGAACTCCAGCTGTTCAGCAGCGGGCATCCCCTCACCCCAGGTCGAGTCGATGAGTGCCGCCCAGTTGTTCGTCGATTGGGCGATTTCGGGTGGAGTGTGTTCCGACTGTTGTGCAAACGCCACCGGACCGCTACCGAGGAAAAATGCGGCGAGAATGACAGTGATAGCGTCAGTCGGCACCCGGACCCTCGCGTCCCAAAAGTGGGGGCCGTCCAGGAACAGTGGTGCTGAGTAGTTTCGATTCGAAGTCCTCGAAAGCATGACGTCCTCCCGCTGAGGTAATCGGTATTTTTCACAGTGGTACGCTGTGGTTCGCCATTGGTTGCAACCCCGATAAGCTGTCGTAAAGTCTTCAGAATCAATAATCCAGGATCTAACTTTCGACCGGGACCGGTGTCGGGTAGACCCGGGCAGTTACCCGCCCGGGCCCCTCACAGATCCGGACGTGCAGAATTCCCGCATCCGGCTCCTCAGGCGCAAGGGTTCGCTGCGTGACGGTAGATCGAGTGGATGACCTTGGGTGGCGGAAGCGGAAAGCGCTTCAGGAGCCGAGCAAACTTGGCCCAGGTCAGGCACCGCCGCTGCGACCTGCGCCGCAGCCAGTAGCGCCAGAGCCGTACAAGCTGGTGGCAAAACGCATTGAGCGCCCGACCGTTACCGGTCAGACCGTAGTACGAGTAGTGCCCCAGCAAGACCGCGGAAAGGTACCGTTGCTGGTCCGCGATCGGCGTGTGTCGGTTCCGCTTGCACCAAAGAGCGACCCGCTTGAGCGACCTGGCAAATCGACCCTGCGCTGTCTTGCGCTTGACGATCGGGTTGCCTTTTCGTGAGCGACCCCAGTAGTGGGTGAATCCGAGGAAGTCGAAGGTCGGCGGCTTGCCGCCTCCCCCGCCCTTTCCCGACCCGGGGGGCCGTCGGTAGTCGATCAGTCGTGTCTTCTCCGGGTGCAAAGCGAGCCCGTACTTGCCGAATCGCTTCGGCAGCACCTCCGTCAGCTTGTTCCACAGGCTGTCCAGTGCCTGATGAGCAGACCGATTCGGCCGGAAGCCGTACGAGAAGTCACAGAAGTCCTGCTCGTACACCGCTTCGAGCACCATCAGCACCGCCCTTTGCAGGACCTTGTCCTCAAAGGTCGGCATCCCGATCGGGCGGGTCTTTCTCCCGTCTCCCTTCGGATTCTGCACTCGGCGCACTGGTGGTGCATAGTACGTCCCCGACTTGAAGCGCTCCAGGAGAGACCGCAGGTTTAAGTCGAGGTCTTCGGCGTACTCAGCCGCCGTCACCTCGTCTGTTCCTGCCGCTCCATCCTTGCGCGTTTGTCGATAGGCTTCGTACATCCACGCCACGTCGATGTCGTGGACAAGGGTCACGATCACCATGTCCGGCGCTTTCCTCGCCAGCTCAGCTATCCGATGCAGTCTCGTTGAGACGCTCCCGAGGTCCGATGTCCTCGCCATCTTTCCCTCCATCGGTTCCATGCCCCGGCGCCCCCTTCCCTCCCCGGGTCCCTCAGGGTCGGTTCCCCGGACTCGTCGGTACTATGAGGCGCTCCGACTTCCTGCCATCCATCCCGGGGAGCTCGTTGATTCGCCCGCCGGTACCGTCCTCGCGCTGTTTGTTTCGCTCCCGCCGTCGGCCAGCTCTACCCACGACGGGCCTGGGTTTTGGTCTCCCGGCTCCCCTACCGGCGTTATCAGGACGGAGAAAACAGGATCTCCCGAGTTCCCGTCAGATCCTCTCGATCCATGCCCTGCTCCCATCAGACCCCGGTGGGACCGGAGCGCCAGGCCATTCGGCGCTCGCGATGTTGCCTTCCACAGATGACACAGTGTCGGCTCCCACGACTAGCAAATTTCGGGGCTCAATCACACGGCCTGCATCTTCGCTGTCTACGCTTCGCAGCGGCGGTTACCCGAGCGCCACGCAAGACTCGCTTCCGGCTGGTGGCCACCCTTGGCCGGGCGGGACTCGACCCGCAGGATCTGTTCGGAAAGTTTCCGAAATGACGACTCATCTCATGTCATCTCTTCCCCTTTCCCCGAGCTTTGCTCGGCGCACGCCACCCTTTGCAAACACAACATTGTCCCGCGACAAGGCTGTCGCAACGCTACGCATGCCGAAGCTGGAGGCAATCGGCAACAAGAACGACACAATGCTAAGAATGCTAAGGGTGGCACCCATTGGAAAAGCGATTTTGAGATTAATGCCACAGAGCTTGAGCCAGGATGTAGAATCAATGAATGTTACGCGGAGAGATATCGAGTCGTTCAGGAGGTTGCATATGAGGCGAACGTCGATTCTTGTCATTCTGATGTTGATTGGCTCAGCCGCACCCAGTCTGGCGCAGGGTACTGTCGTGTTCTACGACGGATTCGAGAGTGGCGACACGGCGGGGTGGTGGGCGCCGGCGCGCGTCGGCGAGACCGGCCAGGTGACCTGCTACGACGAGGTTGGAGCGGTGATCGACTGTGCGACTGCGGGTCAGGGCCAGAATGGCGACATTCGATCGGGCGTGGCGTGGCCGAACCCGCGATTCGTGCTCAATGGCAACGGCACTGTGACCGACATGCTGACCGGCCTGGTGTGGCTGAGGAACGCCAATTGCTTCGGAACGAGGACCTGGATGCAGGCGTTGGCCGACGCAAATACGCTGGCGACAGGTTCATGTGGGCTGACAGACGGCTCGGCTGCAGGGGATTGGCGTTTGCCGACCATCCTGGAGTTGATGAGCCTGGTCGACTTCGCGTACTGGGGTCCAGCGTTGTCAAACGCGGCGGGAACCGGTCAGTGGACGGCGGACAACGCTTTCTCTGGTGTTCAGATTTCCGGACACTATTGGTCGTCGACGTCCTATGGGGGTGCTGCTGTATACGCCTGGCTCGTGGATATCGAGGACGGCTATGTGACGGCGTCCAATAAGACCGTCACGCAGCTCGTCTGGCCGGTGCAAGGCGGGCTGTGATCGTTCGCCGCTGATGGGCTTTCGCCGGGCCATCGCCGGCGGGACGCCGGCGCTACAAGGCGCGGTCGGTTCCTTGTAGTGCGGGCGTCTCGCCTGCACCGGTGGTGAGTCGTCATCCCCATCGCCGGCGGGACGCCGGCGCTACAAGGCGCGGCCGGTTCCTTGTAGTGCTAAATCGGTGCCAGGAGAAGCTTTCTTAACTCTGTTTACCTTGCCGGCTCGCCCTCTCCCCCTTCACGCTGCACATCACAAGAAAGTTGAGAAAGTTTCTCCTGGCACTGTTCATATCCATATCGTGTGACAACCTGCGAAAAGTGGCTAAAACCTTTAGTCGATTATCCTCGTAGTTCTCGCCGGGTGTCGTATCGATGTGGAGGTCGGATTGCGGTCAACATTGGGTGTTGTCGGAGCTGTCATCCTGGTGATGGCATCAACGTCTGCGGCGGAAAATGCAGCGAAGGTTCAGTACATCGCCAACGAAGGGTTCCTGATCGAGGTCGGCGCGAAGAAGGTCTTGATCGACGCCCTGTTCGACAATCAATCGATCACCTGGTGTCACGTCCCTGATGAGATGACGCTTCGGAAGATGGAGAACGCAGAAGCGCCTTTTGACGGGGTGGATTTGATTCTGGTCACCCACGCCCATCCGGACCACTTCAGCCCTCACTCGGTGATACGTCGGCTTCGAAACGATCCGGCGGCCGTCGTGATCGGGCCGCCACAGATGGTCGCGGCCCTCGGCGCAGCCGGAGCGACGGAGCAGGAGCTTGATAAGCGAATCGTTGAGGTTGACCTCGAGTTGATCGATTCGATCGCGTTGGATGTGGCCGGTATCGGCGTCCGGGCATATCGGCTCAGGCACTCTGAGTACATGACCGACGACCCCGAGACCGGTGAGAAGATCGACAGGCACAGAAATGTCGAAAATCTGATCTATCTCATCGAGGTCGGCGGCAAGAGGCTCCTCCATGTCGGTGACGCCGTCCTCTCGCAAAACCCCGAACTGTTCAATGATGGGGTCTTCGAAAAGGTGGACCTCGATATCGCGTTCCTCGAGTACTTTGACTCGTCCGAAGAAACCAGGGCCATTCTCGACCGCTGGATGAACATCGATCGCACGGTTTTCATGCACCTGCCGACCCAAGCCGACGAAATCGAAACCATCTCCCAACAGCTCGAGCTCACCTTCCCGAATCGGGTCATATTCGATACACCACTTCAGATCAGGGAATTCTGATCGACAACGGGCCGCGAAGTGATGTCTACCGGGTAGGCGCCGGGATCATTCAATCATTCAGAAACCGCATCAATCAAAGGAAAACTCATGCTGCCTCCTCGACTCAGACCGCTCCTGGCCGTTGGCCTCATCCTGATGTGCACCTCGACTTTCGCGCAGACAAATGGACCTTTACCGTCCACCTGGAGCGAAATCGAGGAGGCCGCCATCACCCTCTTGGAAGAGGAGAAATTTGAAGAAGCGCTGGCCCTGGTCGAACAGACTGCTGCGAAACTTCAAGGTCGTGAGTTCGAGGTCTCTGACTTGACCATGAACATCCTTTTCGAGGCCGGACGTACCGAAGAGGCCTTGAGCGTCTGGGAAAAGGGTCTCGAGGAAGGGTTCTTCTATTTTGTGATTCCTCGGTCGGAAACCTTTGACGGCGTTCGCAGGACTGACCGGTTCAAGACACTCGTGGCCAGGAACAACCAGCTGCGCGAGGTAGCCCAGAGTGAGTCCAAGCCGATATACAAGGTGATCGAACCGGCGTCCTATTCACCGGAAGGCTCCTACCCTCTGGTGGTGATCATCCACGGTGGCAATCAAAGCATCGTCAAGGCCATGGACCGTTGGGACCCCACGGTGATCGGCGAAGATGTGATCATCGCCTATGTCCAGTCCAGCGGGCGGGCCGACACCAAGTCGTATCGCTGGGACCTCGGCGGAGTCGACATCTACAGTCTGCCTACGGCACAGGATGAGGTCCTTGGCCTCTATCAGGAAATCGTCGGGGCATACGCTGTGGACACCGACCAAGTGACGCTGGCGGGGTTTTCCCAGGGCGGCAACCTCGCACTATTCATGGCGGCGGAAGGGACCATCCCGGCCAAGGGTTTCATCGCCGGCTGTCCCGCAACCAGCACCCCCGTTCCGCTCGAGACCGCTCGAGCCGCCGCCGCGCGCGGCATCCGGGGGACGATTTTCGTCGGGGCTGAGGACTGGACCGCCGCATCGGCCGAGACCACCGCCTCCAACTTCGAAGAGGCCGGGAGTCCGGTGAACCACATCGTCATGAAGGACAAAGGCCACGAGTTTCCCGACAACTTTGACGAGGTGCTGCGCGAAGCGGTCAAACAGATCTATCAATAGCCGCGGTTGAATCACATGGGTGCCACCCATTCGGAACGCCGCGATCAGCGCTGCATGATCCATTTGGCGATCAGCAGCGCCAGCCCGGCAAGATAGAGCGCGCCGAAGATCTCCTTGTTGTGGCGGGCGAGCCACTCAGGAAGGAAGATGTCGAAGTTGTCCCTCCGCTCGTCGGTGTAGCGGGCGGCGACGGGCGTCAGCGGGCAGCTCCAGCGGTTCATCGCGAGCACCAAAACCTCGACCAGCACGATGCCGGCGAACCAGGCCGCGGCCACGAACCGGCCGCGGAGCGTGAGAACCGGTATTGCGAGGATGCAGAAGACGAAGAAGGCCCAGACAACGGTGTGGACCATCTTGACCAAGAGCAACGCACTGCGGTTCGCGCCATCGACCATCGCACATCCCCCTCTCTTGCCGGGTTGAATCCACGACTCGAGCAGCATAGCCCCATTGCGTGCGGTGTGTGCCACCCATCGTATCCAGGGAACAGCTTTCACAATATTGTGTCATTTGGAACATTTTTCCCCCGTGATTCGGGTCTATGATCGAGATGAGTTCAACAATTTGGGTGTTTGGGTGCCAGGTCCGCAGAACCGTAGTTGTGAAATGAGCCCCTTGCATAATTCATCGTTCGTGCAAGGGCGGGTATAAAACCCGCCCCTACGTATTTCCTCAACCTATTGTAGGGGAGGGTTTTACACCCTCCCGACCAGACTGTCGAGATCGCCCATCCCGAAGACGCGCCGGTTTCTGCAAGAGGCTCAGTTGTATGCCGTCACCCGGTTCGGCGAGCCCAGCGGTCGGCGACGGCGTCGATGTCGGTGAGCACCTCGGCGCGGGCTTCGTCTCGAAACCAGCCGGAGGCATGAAGCTCGTCGTATCGCGTATGGGCGTGGCGGATGCGTGCGAGGACCGCCAGGCGGACCGCCTCGGGATCGAAGCCCTTGGCGGCGGCGGACCGGCCGACCCGGCCCGAGTGCTTCCGGCAGGCGTGCTCCGCGATCCGGCGAGCCTCGCCCTTCGGGCATCCCGGGTAGAGGTCGGCGATGTGCCGCGCGAAGTCGGCGACGTAGACCCGGTCGATCTCGGCGAATCGGGATCGGTGCCAGCCTTCGCATTGTCGCATTGTGGTTCAGCACGCGGGCATCGCCGCCACTGTCTCCCAGCGCCTGAATCTACCTGTTGGGTAGTGGGTTTCCGCAGTTTCGACCTGTGTTCGTCTGTCAGGTTGGCTCACGCGCAACAATGCGTGAATGCGAAGGGTGGCACCTGTCCACCTGTCATTCCTATCAGTCCGACAGAATCCGCCCCGATCTACCCGTGATAAACTCTCTCTCAGGAACCAGGACGAAAATAGACAAAGCAGTGAGACCCTCCTGGAGATCTGAGGGATCATGCCGTCATCAGGTCAGCCGCTGAGTCATTTCACCATTCTCGAACCCCTGGGCAAGGGGGGCATGGGTGAGGTTTTCCTAGCCAAGGATACGATCCTCGACCGTAAGGTCGCCCTCAAGTTCCTTTCCGAGACCTCCTTGCAGGATCCGAGCGCTCGCCAGAGATTCCTCCGTGAGGCGAAGTCCGCCGCGGCGCTGGATAACCCATTCATCTGTCAGGTCTACGAGACCGGCGAGGTAGATGGTGAACCGTTCATCGCCATGGAGTTCATCGATGGAGAGAGCCTCGCCGAGAGGCTCCGAAGAGGTCCACTCTCCCTCGATGAGGCCCTCCAAGCCGCTTGCGAAATTGCCGAAGCTCTCAAGGCAGCCCACGAACATGGAATTGCCCACCGAGATCTGAAGCCGGCCAACATCATGCTCGCCGCCAACGGTCACGCCAAGGTGATGGACTTCGGCCTGGCCAAACAGGTGGCGTTTTACGGCAAGGTCGATTCCGAGGGTGAGACCGCCCTGACCGATCACTTGACAGCCACCGGGACCGCCATCGGCACCCTGGCCTACATGTCGCCCGAGCAGCTCCGGGCCGAACCCCTCCAACCCTCGAGCGACGTCTTTTCATTCGGCGTGGTGCTCTTCGAGATGCTCACCGGCGCCCATCCCTTCAGCCGGCCGAGTTCGGCTGAGACCATCAAGGCGATCATGCTCGATCCACCTCCGGTGCTCGAGATCGAGGGCGCCGATGTCCCACCCGCGTTGGCGCCGGTTTTGGCCAAGGCCCTGGCCAAGGATCCAGCCGAGCGATACCAGACGGGCGGAGAAATGGTCGAGGACTTTCGTCGAGTGTGCGCGACCTTGGGACAGAGACCGGTAGACCGTCCCAGACTAGGGTTCGCCGTGGGCGCCGTCATTACTGCAGTCATTGTCGCGGTGACAGCGTTTTTTGTCCTGAGAGACCGACCGCCCGTTGAGATCGTTGAGCCGGAACCTGTATCTGTGCTCATCGCCGACTTCGACAATCAGACCGGGGACGATGTTTTCACCGGCGTCCTCGAACGCGCCACCGCCATCGTCCTCGAGGATGCGTCCTTCGTCACGCCGTTCAAGCGGGATCGCGCTCTCAAGGCGGCCCAGGCGATTCGCCCCGACGCAGACGAACTCGACGAGGAGCTGGCGCAGCTTGTTGCCCAGCGCGAGGGGGTCAATATCGTGGTCTCGGGTTCCATCGCCGAGGAGGGCGGCGGTTATCTGCTCGAGATCGCGGCGCTCGATGCCGTCAGCGGCGAGGTCATCGGCGAGCATCGGCTCGAGACCGACGACCGGGAGGAGGTCTTGGCCGCCATCGGGAAGCTCGCCGGAAAGACCCGAACGAGCCTTGGCGACACCGACCCCGAGGCCATCCGTCGTGCGGCGGAGGAGAGCTTCACCGCGACCTCGCTTGAAGCCGCCCACGGATATGTTCAGGCCCAGGATCTGCTGACCGCCGGCAAGTGGCAGGAGGCCATCGACGCCTTCTCGGCCCTAGTGGAGGACTATCCGGAAATGGGTCGCGCCTATTCCGGGATCGCCGTGGCCCTGGCCAATATGGGCCGCCGGGACGAGGCCGCAGGCTATTACGAGCTCGCCATGTCCCACATCGATCAGATGACCGAGCGCGAAAAGGGACGCACCCGCGGCACCTACTACCTGATGACGCGCAACTACGACAAGGCGTCCGAGGTTTACGAGCAGCTGGTCGCAGACTATCCCTTTGATGAAGGCGCACGGGTCAACCTCGTGCTCGGCTACTTCTACGGACGGCAGATGGACCGGTCGCTGGTCGCCGCCCGAGACGCGGTCGAGGCCTTTCCCCACAGCGCCATGGCCCAGGCCAACCTCGGTCTCGTCGCCATGTACGCCTCCGACTTCGAGACCGCCAAGATCCAGTCCGAGGCCGTGTTGGAGATGCACCCCGCTTACGAAACGGCCTTCGTCTGCCTCGGGCTCTCTCATCTCGCCCTCGGTGATGTCGCGACCGCGATCTCGAGCTACGAACGGCTGGCGCCGGTCAGCGACTTCGGCGCCTCACTGGCCGCCACCGGCCTCGCCGACATCGCCATCTACCAGGGAAGGCTGAGCGATGCGGTCGGCGTCCTCGAGAATGCGATCGCGGTCGACCTCGAAGCCGGGAACAAAGCCGCCGCGGCGAACAAGCAGTTCACCCTGGCTCGTGTCGAGCTCATGGGCGGCCGAACGGAGGCGGCGGCCGCAGCTGCGCGACGCTCACTCGAGCTGAGCGAGCAGGAACAGGTGCTCTTTGAGGCCGCGAAGGTGTTGGTGGCCACGGGCAGCGAGGACGAGGCCCGCGAGCTCGCGACCCGGCTCGCGGACAAGCTCGCCCCCGAGCCCAGGGCGTTCTCCAAGCTCATCGAAGGGGAGATCGCCCTCGCCAACGGTGACCTGCTGCAGGCTGTGATCGCTTTCCAAGAATCCCAGAAGATCCTCGACACCTGGCTCGGCCGGGTCTCTCTCGGCCGCGCCTACATAGCGACCGGCGCCTTCACCGAGGCCCACGCCGAGCTCGAGAACGCCCTCGCTCGGCGCGGTGAAGCGTGCTCGGTCTTTCTCGACGACGTCCCCAGCTACCACTACCTCCCACAGGTCCACTACTGGCTCGGCCGAGCCCTCGAGGGTCTCGGCAGCCCAGGCGCCGCCGAGCAGTACCAGACCTATCTCGACATCAAGGCCGGCGCCGACGACGACCCGATGGTAGCGGAGGCGCGAGAGCGGATCGAAGCACTTTAGTGCTGTCCTAGCAGAATCACTCCATCCCTATGTTACGGGCACGCAGGCCGAGAATTCCGATGTGTGTCCACCGGCGAAAGGCGACGTCGAGCTTGTCGCAGTGATCTGCCCTCCAGGCCCGGTCGGCAGAGAGTAGCTGAAGGGGGCGTTGCCTCCTCCATCGGTAATCACCTGCATCTGGCCCAGATAGCTTTGACCCTCTCCGTACCCGGATGGGTCGCACGCAGGGCTCGCGTAGAACTGGATCCAAAGCGTGACCCCGGGCAGGCTGTTCACGGTCCCGGTCACGTTGGTGGCGCTGATTCCGTCATAGACTGCCGCAGTGAGCACGGGGAAGTTGACCAGGTCGTTGGGCCCGCCGTCGCCGTCACCGGCGTCGTTCGGCGTAACGCCGTTATCTGCGATGTCGACTCCCAGCCCACCGTTTCCATAGATCGAGTTCGAAAGGATGGCGTTGCCGTAGGTCCCGGTGTCCGAAAGATCTACGCCGACCGCAACCCCGGCGCCGGTGTTGCCGGAGATGATATTGGCGTTGGCCACAGATCCGCCTACCATATTGTCGTGGGCTCCATCCCTAAGAAATACTCCGATCTGGTTGGGTAACGCCGTCGTCAGTGTGGCGTCGAGCCCAATGGTGTTGCCCCTCACGGTGTTGAGGGTGGGTCCCACCGGGTTGGGAAAGTACCAGATCACGATACCCCATCGGTTGGCGGATACGAGATTCCCCTGAATGGTGTTGAGGGTCAGCCCCGGTCCCCCGTACAGATTGATGCCGTCGTAGCCGTTACCGAGAGCAGAGAGCCCGTCGGCGGTCGTACCGACCAGGTTGTCTTGCACGAGCACTCCCGTGGTGGCACCACCGAGGTCGATTCCGCTGCCGGTGTTTCCGGATGCGACATTACCAGTCACCTGACCGCCACTCGTGTCCCACAGACTGATGCCGCTCCAGCCTCCAGGGGAGCCGTTGAACATCGCGAAGTTATCGAGTACCCGGGTGTTTGTCGTGTCGCGCAACCTGATACCTCCGTAGAGATTGCCCAACCCCGGGTCGAGATATCTGTTGGTGCCGATCCAATTCGCCTCGATGGTCGTGTTCTGGATCGCGTCGCCGATCCAGGAGTAGATCCCCGAGTTGGTGTTGCCGGCGATCACGTTGCCATTTCCAGTAATGCCGATCGTATTTCCCTGAGTCCCCTTCCAACCGGATTCCCGTGTGGTTCGGCAGCGCGGCTGTTTCGTCGACGTTGGTGCCGATGGTGTTGCCGACTATCATCATGTCAGTGGTTCCGGTGCCGAGTCTGATGCCGACCGTGCCGGTGTTTCCGGAGATGAGATTGGAGCGCAGAGTGCTGTCGGCGGAGTTCTGCATGACGATGCCGCCGAAGGTGTTGCCGATCGAGTTCGTGCCGGTGGCGTCTGTGCCGATGAAGTTCCCCTCGAGCACGTTACCTCCCGCGCCATCGAAGAGCACACCATAGGTGTTCCCGGAGATTATGTTCCTCCGCTCGACCTCGATGCCGCCGATGAAGTTCGTTTGGGCCCCTCCTTTGATCGTGATGCCCGAGTTTGCGTTCCCGAGAGCGGTCGTGCCGTCGGAATTGGTGCCAATGCGGTTCCCCATCACGAAGTTCGCGAGGCAACCACCGGTCAGTAAGATGCCGTCGATGTTTCCCGAGATCACGTTTCCCTGCCCGAGCGCCAGTCCGCCAATCTGATTGATCATTGTGTCGCTGTCCTGTACGTGAACGCCGCTCTGCAGGTTCCCGATTGCCACCGTTCCGGTCAGGTCGGTCCCGATGAAATTGCCGTGTACCTGATTTGCGTTCGCGCCACCCGCGAGCGCGATCCCGTTGGCGTTGCCGGAGGCTACGTTTCCTCGAACCATGTTGTTGATACTGGTGCTGCCGATCAGAACGATGCCAGTCGAGGTGCTCGTGATGGCGCTCGTGCCGGTGACGTCGGTGCCGACGAAGTTGCCCTCTACGACGTTGCTGGCGGCAGCGACGTGAATCCCTCCCCCCGTTTCCGGAGATGGTGTTGCGATCGCCCGGATTGGGTCCGCCGACGATGTTTCCGGATGAGGCGCCCCAAATGAAAACACCCCGGCTCGCATTGGACAACGCAGCCGTGCCGGTGGCGATGGTTCCGATGAAGTTGCCGAGGATGGTGGTTCCGCCGGTGTTGTAGAGCTCCACCCCATTGATGCCGTTCCCGGAGATGACGTTTCGATCTGCGGGCGTGGTCCCGCCGATGGTGTTGCTGTTTGTCTCGCTCGCGAAAATACCGCTTTGGGCGTTCGGCAGGGCAGAGTTACCACTGACCTCCGTGCCGATGAGGTTGCCCGCAACGGTGTTGTTGTTTGCACCCTGACCAAGTGTGATGCCATGGCTAGCGTTGCCCGAGATGAGGTTGTTCGAGACAGTGTTGCCGTGTGAGGTCGGGTCGTTCGAAATGTAGATCAACACCCCATCGGCGCCGTTCGGCAGTGCCGCGGTTCCGGTGGCGTCGGTACCGATCCGATTGGAGGAGACCTCGGCATTCGTGCAGTCGGCCAGGACCACACCGTAGTCGGTGTTTCCGGAAACGAGGTTGCCGGTGACTACGGTGCCGGTGGATTGGACGACATAGATTCCGGCGTCGTCGTTTCCGAGCGCGGTCGTTCCGTCGGTTCCGATGCGGTTGTTCTCGACCCGCACGTCCGAGGTGTAGATGATGTAGATCCCGGCGAAGGAGTAGTTGACGAATCCCATCCCGAGAATTTCGGTGTTGTCGGCGTACACCCTGAAACCGTCCGCATCAGGACCGGCGGCAGCGCCGTCGAGATAGACCACGGGCTCATCGCCGTATTGCGGGTGGGTCATGCCATCGATCGTGACCGGGTCGGAGACGTGCGGCAGCGGACTTGCCACCGTGATGCGGTGTGGCAGCGGACCCGTTGTGTCGAAGGAGATGATGTCGTGGTAGCCGACGTTGCGGTTGGCGTTCTCGAGGCACCGTCGCAGCGAGCCAGGACCGTCATCCGCGGTGATTGTGACCACCAGCGGCGAGACGTCAAATGGATCCGATGGTGCGGTGGCAACCGTGACGCCGCCAGAGAGCGCGACCTCGGCGACGAGTTCGAGGTCGTCGCCGATTCGGTCGAACCAGAGCTGGTCGAAGGTGGCGACGCCGTCACCGGCGGTTTGCGCAACGTTGTTGTGGGCCGAGGCCCCATTCGAATTGGCAGCCAGCTGCAATGTCACTTGGTACCCGCCAAGCGGATCACCGTTGCCGTCTGTGACAAGCACGGTAACGGGTGTCTCCACCAGCCCGCCGATGGGGGTGGCGACCGGAGCGGTCGGCGTGGCGGCGGTCGCCTCGTTGACCAGCAGGCTCAAGGTGGTCTGATCGGTCTCGTATCCGTCGAACACCTGGAAGGTGAGCTGGTACGTGCCGCCCGCCGTCACCGTGCCGCTGAGGTGTCCGTCGATGCCCAGACTCAGGGAACCCGGTGGATCGTTGGGTCCCGGGACCAGCGACCAGGTCTTCGCACCGAGACCGTCGGTGGAGGTCAGTTGAAGTGAGTAGAGCACCCCGGCGGTGGCGTCAGGGAGCGATGTGGTGGTAATGATCAGGAAGTCGGTGTCGTAGTCGGGCTTGGTCTCCCCGTTGGCGGCGTCGTCGGTGTTGACCGCCTGCGCGACGACCGCCGCCCAGACGTCCTCGGCGCCGAAGTCGTCTCCGGCCAGGGGATCGAGATCGACAATCAGCAGGGTCGCGTACGCGGTGTCACCGGGGTCGAGGTAAAACGTCGGGTTGTCGAGACCGGTATCGGGGTTGTCGGGGTCGAAGAGGTCCGGGATCTGACCCGGGTCGTTGCGGTCTAGGATTTCAGGATTGAGAACGTTGACGAGCTCCTGCTGCTGGACGGCTTCGGTGAGCTCGCAGCCGTCAGCGGCGGGGGTCTTGTACTCGCGATAGATGAAGAGCTGATAGACGAACTCTCCGAGAGCCGGGTCGGGAGCGCCATCACCAAGCAGGTTGAAAGCGAAACCGGCCGTGGCCGTGCCGTCGTTCTTCAGCTCCCATGTGACCTCGTCGATGGGCGTATTCATCATGGCGGGGTTCATCATCGCCAGGTTCATCATTGCTGGATTCATCATGGCGGGGTTCATCATGGCGGGGTTCATCATCGCCAGGTTCATCATGGCGGGGTTCATCATGGCGGGGTTCATCATGGCGAGGTTCATCATGGCGGGGTTCATCATGGCGAGGTTCATCATCGCCAGGTTCATCATGGCGGGGTTCATCATCGCCAGGTTCATCATGGCGGGATTCATCATCGCTAGGTTCATCATGGCGAGATTCATCATGGCGGGGTTCATCATGGCGGGGTTTTCGAGGGTGCGGTTCATCATGGCCGGGGTGTATGTCTCAGCCGTGAGCAGACCGGTGTCGGCCGGCGGCGGGCTCGACGGATCGCCGTTGAGCAGGACCGAGCCGGTAAGCCCGTCGCCACCGAGTTCGGTGACATTGACACTCACAGCCCTCGCGTCATCCTCGATCGATGAGGTGACGAAGACGGTGCGGGTGGCGCCCGAGAATGGTGCGATCTGAAGGTCGAGCGCGGGGTTGGCGGAAAACTGTTCGAACGAGGCCGTCACGTCGGGCGGCGCCTCGATTTCCAGCCGGAAGATCTTGACCTCCTCGCTGTCGTTTTGAACCGTCACGACAAACGCCCGCTGAAGCGAACCGATGGGCCTCGACCCGCCGGGTGAGCCGACGAAGAGTCCGCTCGTGAGCCGCGCGGAGTAGGTGTTCTGGTCGCGGATCTTGGTCTGGCCCTCGGCGTCGGGAACCTGGTCGCAGGCGGGAACCGTCTGATTGGCGTCGAAGACACTTTGACCGCCGGAACCCGGGACCACATAGTTGGACCAGTCGCCGTCGTACGGCGCCTCGATGTCGCGGTTGTCGGTCCACGCCGCGTGAAACGCCGCGCCGTCTTCGGGCTCGGTGTTGAAACGCCAGGATCCGTCCGGATTCGGCAGAAACGCCGGCGAGGCCGCGACATCGACGTAGTCGCCGAAGAAAGGCCGGGTGCCATCGAGGTAGATGGTCAGGTTGGGCGGGTTGTACTTCATCTGGATGTAGTCGGGAGTGTCGGTGTACGCGGGATCGCCGGGAATTCCAGGGTAGTCGGCGAGGAAGAGGTAGCGCGAGACTTGATCAGACGGTCTCCCCGGCGCCACGTTGTACTGGGTGAACTCGGGGAAGTCCGCGGGATCGGCCTGTGCTGCCTGGACATCCACCGTGTGCCGGTAGGCGGTGAGCACCGGGAAGTCGGCGATGAACCGGTCGAAGACCCCCGACATGTCGCGGCGGAGGTCGTAGTAGACGAGCACGATTTTGCCTCCGGCAAAGGTGATGCTGGGCACGATCTGATGACCCGGCAGCTCGGGTTGGTCGATGGGATCCGGGATGGTCCAGGTCATTCCGTCGGTCGAGGTCGAGACGACGATCCGGGCGTCGCCTTCGACGTCGTCATCCCTCGGGATGGCGAGCCCCCGGGTCGCCCAGGCGATGTAGGCGCGGTTGAACGGCTGCGCGTTGTCGACGGTGATGGTCGGGTAGGCGTTGGTGCGGAAGGAGTAGGGAGTGGTCGCCTGCTCGAAGGGGAGGATTGTCGAGACCTCGGAGGGTGGCCCGAAACTGAACCCGGCGTCGGTTGACCGGACGGAGACGATGGCGTTGCCGGTGCCGGGGGTGAGCACGCTTGTGGTGCAGCCCTCGGTCGCCCACTCGCCGTTGTTGAACGATTCGAGCTCGTCCTTGAGAGCCAATCCTTCGGCCTTGACGGCCCCCGTGGGTTTGCTGCCAAGCGGGTTGGCGACCAGCCAAGCGTCCGCCGCGTCGATCAAATCTTGCAGCTCGCCAACGAGCAGGTAGTCGGCGGCGTTGAGCTTGGCCGGAATGAGCTGTTTGGCGAGGATGTAGGTGGCGTCGCCGCCCTTCGACCAGTTCAGGATGTCGAGGGCCTCGGCCTTGGTGTAGAGCACACCGCCCATGACGAACTCCGCGAGCGGCCACTCCTCGGGGTGGGTCTTCCAGTAGCCGCCGCCGCTGGCGCAGACCAGAAAGGTGGGATCGGTCTCAAACTGTCGCCAGGCGAGCCAGATATCACCGGTGTCCGGGCTGACGGCCATGCTGACGCCCTGGTTCATGGTGTCCGGGACGCTTAGCGGAATCGGCGAGCTCCAGGTCGTTCCGCAGTCGACAGACTTGCTGAACATGATCGTGGATCGTTGGTTGGGAGCAACACCGTAGATCTCGGCCCACGCCACGTAGACGTTGCCGCACTGGACCGTCTGATAGACGGGGCTCCCGTCCTGGAAGACCTCGATCTGGACCGACTGGGCGCCGGCACGGGGGACGTCTACCGCCAGCCAGGGCTTGTCGATGAAGGCGTCGCCGGGCAGATTGGCCTTGATGATCTCCGTGTCGATGTACTCGACGGGGTCGCCGCTCTCGCGGTTGTCGAGATCCATGTAGCGGGTGAGGAAGAGCGCCGATCGGGCGAACTCACCGCGGTCGAAGATAATCCCCGTAAGGTAGAAGAGACCGTGCGTGCCGGCTCTCACCACCGGATCCGCCCCCGCATCGTAACCGTAGATGGGAGAGGCGGACCCGAGGTCCTGCGGGTAACCGGGGAGCAGCGTACTCCGCCAGGTCATTCCGCCGTCGAGGGATTTGTAGACCCCGAGCCAGGCGTCGCCGGTCTCCTTGCCGACCGGCAGCCCGGGGAGGTCCACAGAACGATAGTCGTTGGTGAAACCCATCAGACGCATGGAGCTTCGCGTCGAAACCGCGATCGACGGCTCGTTCTGCCGCTGCAGGAACGGGTCGCCATCGGGCCAGGTCGTGCCCGAAACCATGTTGACGTTGGGCCCGACCCAGAGGTGGTCGTCCTGGGCGGCGGCGACCGAGACGATGACGAGAACTGCGAGCAGCAAAAGCGCGGTGCGTCGAAAGGACATTTGAACTCCCCCTTCCACCGTTGCCGGTGGCGGAACACAATGATCGAACCAATGCGTGAAGACCGTCAGGTCTTTACGCGGATATCCGCTCCTTGTGCGATCTGGATGAGGTGACACACCTCGTGCGTTCCTCCTCAACCGAGGGGGCCCTCCAACCTGGGAGCCGTGAGGCCCACATCAAGTGGTTTCCACTCTTTTTTCGCTTTCTTGACCAGAATGTGGGTCTTGAATGAACCTGCGTCAAGTTCTCTTGGTCATTTATTGAGACCGAATCAAATGATTGCCCATGCTTCTCGAAGTGGTCGGTGTCCAGCTGGGGGAGTTTATCCACCGTGATCTTCCCGAAGCCGGAACTCGGATATTGCCTTTCTCGGGATGAATCAACAAATATCATCAATGAACGAACCACGAGTCAAATATGGACAAATGACATGACGGTTGTGCACCACACGGTCCACGCCTCCAACTTTGATTTGTATTCAGTTTGGGGCGTTTTGGAGACCTTGAGCTAAAGGAAATCCAAAATTCTCGCAAGAACTTCGATGTATGGGCGCCTTATAGGTGCCACGTGAACCTCTTGCAAAATTCGAGATTCGAACAAAAACGATGCCGCCCAAACCTTGTCAACCTGAGCACCGCCACGCCGCGCAAGGCGGTGCCTGCTCATGCAATGACAGGGGCCCAGGGCCCGCGCGGGGTCGACAGAACGAGGCGTGACGTGGCCAACGGTGATGGCTCTGAATGGCAAGCTGGAAGCTTGCGGAGATCGTCGGGACGAGGCCTGCGGGCGGGACGCCCGCACCACAATTGGCGGCTCGTCGCCCCGGCCCCACGAGGGTGAAATCGTGAACGTGGCACCGCTTCTCGGTACCCGGAAACCTGTATGGGCCCAGCTCTCAAAGGCGAGGCAATCGCCACGGGACGAGCATCGGGACGGCCTCTCGGTATCGGATGTAGTCGTCGCCGAAGGCCTCGACGAGGTCGCGTTCTTCGAGCTTCGATCCAACGGCGATCCACACGGTCCAGGCGAGGTTGAAGAGGAGCCGGTCTCCGGTCAGATCCGGGCTCGACCAGATCATGACGAGCACCATCGTGTACAGCGGGTGGCGAACCCATCGGTAGGGTCCGCGGATGGCCAGGGGAAGCTCGCGGACCGGCTTGCCGCTGAGATGAGCTCTGATCGGACGCACGCCGAAGCCATCGAATGATCCGAGCGCCCGGACCGCCCACACGAAGCTCAGCCCCGCGGCGATGAAGCAGACGCGGAAGAGCAAACGGAACGGACCGTCGATCTGGAAGACGACGAGCTCGGTCGGCTGCCAGAGGACGACCACGCCGAACAGGGCGAGTCCGGAGGCGATGGAGTAGGCCGCGCCATGGGCGTACCGCGGCACCAGCAACGACAGGCGCTCGCGGACCGATCGCCTGACCATTCCGCTGTGTTGAAGGAAGAACGCCACGCTCAAAAGCGTGTCGACGACCACCGCCTCCGCGTCGGTCCGGACGAGAGCGACGCACTCGAGGGGACCGCGGTAGAGGAAGACCCCGAAGGCAATCAACGAGCCTCCCCCGATGACCTGGGCAGCGAGGATCAGGATTCGAGCCACGTACCGCATTGTCTCATTGTCGGCGGCTCAGATCGTCATGACGGTGTGGAAGGGCGCGGCGGACGCCGGCGCAACAAGGCGCGGTCGGCTCTTTGTAGTGCTGGCGTCTCGCCCGCCCCAACCTGCGTGCAAGGTCCGCAGTCCCGTAGTTCTGAGTGATAACTGCGGAAATGCGGACCTGGCATCCGTGACTCTACGGCCCTCGCGCCGTTGCTTCGTGGCGTCCGGTCACGCGGCGGGGACCCGACGGCGGTTGGCACGAAAAGCCCTCGAAATGCTGAAGCATCTGGTCGGCCCATTGGTGAGTGAGGCTGTGGTGGTAGGTGTCGATGAACCAGTAGTACTGGTCGCGTGCGTCCAGGTGCGAATAGTCGTAGAACAAAGCTCCGACATCCCCGATGACTGGACTCTGGATCTCCATCATCTGAACGCCCCGGCTGCACCGGAGGTCGACTTTGGCGAGATCCAACCATTTGATTTCCGGGTGCGCGAGGGTCTTGAAAAAGACCTTTGAGGTCTTGGTGTCAAAGACGATCGACCACTGCGATGCATGTTGGCTGAAATTCTCGCCCTTGATGATTTCCAGGGTGTCGAACACATACCGAATGGCCGCCGCCCCATTCGTTTCGTCGAATTCGGAGACACGATCGGCCGCGAGGCAGAACCGCTGGATCGAGCCGTCCATCGCCGAGTAGTTGCCGGAATCTCGCAAAGCCCGCCACCAGTGGAGCGAATCGGCGTAGTACCAGTTGGCCAGAACGCTGACCGGGAGACTGCCGCCGGTGCGGACAACCATTTCACCGTCGAGGTACTCGATGACCGCCGAGTCTCCATTCCGATCAGAGATGAGGTAGTGATCAACGGTGACGTTTCGAACCAGCGCGTCGGAGGCGATGACATCGCCAACGGTGGCGCAGGTGTCGAGGAGGTACTGGATCCAGAATCCCGAATCCACCACCGGCCGGTGGTCGGGGGGCGGATAGATCGACTGTGGGAACGCCATGGTGCTCATCACCAGGCCCCTCTCGTTCATCCCGCCCCAAGCATATTGATAGCCGACGAAGTTGAAAGTGAGGCTCCCATACTTCGAGACCCACTGCGCAACGACGCCGGTCGTGCCGGGCGTGATCCCGGTCTTGACCATCCCCCGCCGGTTGATGAAGAGCTGGCCTGGCGTGAGGTGTTCAAAGTCGAGGTTCGCGCCAAACACCGCGTGCCCGTCAATATTCACCGACACCGCCGAACACCCTGAACCCGGGTTGATCGGCGTTGGTCCCGACCCATCCGCCCGGGCCTGGAGCCCTGCAAAACAGCCACTGAGAGCCAGCCCGGCAGCGGCGATCCCGGTGAGAACGGATTTCGAGACACTCACATCGCGCCTCCTCCGACACGGTGGTCGCGCCGCGTCGAGCGATGGGGCTCGCCTTCTTGTGCGGGCCGTCATCGCTTCGCGGTGATTCGCAAATCCCGAGCCTTCCAACTCGAGGGCGTTCGCACGTTTGCCACCCGTTATTGTTGTTATTACGGAACCACCACGCTTTGGATGCACCTGATCAACTCTGGCGTCTCGGTGCCAGGGTTCAGAAAGCTGTGGACCGAAACCGGGCTACGGCTTCTCGTCGTCGGGTCGGCGCGCCGGGAAAACCCCGACATCTTGAATCTGCTCCTGGACTTCGGGCCCGAGGACGAACTCGAGGAGCAGCTGGGCGGAGGGTGAGTCGGCGACGGTGTAGAAGTAGAGCGGCCGGCTCAGGGCGTAGGTTGCGTCTTCGTCGGACCGGTCGTTGGTCAGTCGAAGCAGGCTGACGCGGGCAAGCTCCGGAAGCGCCTCCGCGAGGCCGGTGAAGCCGATCGACCAGGGCCGGTTCTCGACCTCGGCAACCACGTCCTCCTTGCTCTCGACGACCACGGCGTCTGCGGCGAACTCCCGGTCACCCAGGATCTCATCACGAAACAGGTCCGGGCTCCAGCCCGACACCTTGCGGACGATGACGATCGGTTCGTCGGGTCCACCGAACCCCCGCCAGCTCGGAGCGTCGCCCGAGAACACGTCCGCGAGCTGTCCGAAGCTCATCTCCGATATGGGGTTGGAGGCGTTGACGATGACAGCGATGCCCATCCTGGCCACCTCGGTCTCTCGGATCTCCAGGTCCCGTCCGCGGGCGATCGACGCCTCCTCGGCCGTCATCGGCCGCGACGACATCGCGACGTCTGCGCCACCCGTGAGGAGATCCTCGATTCCCTCGCTGGATCCCGTGTCGAGAAAGTCGAGACGATACGTCGGGTACGCCGCGGAAAACCCGGGCGCCCAGGCCTCGACGAGTGGGTACACGTTGCTCGAGCCGCGGACGACGATCGTCGTCGGTTCCGGGGCGGAGGGAGTCTCGTGTCGGTTCTGGCAGGCGCTCGCCGAGCAAGCAAGGAGCGCTGTCAACCCGACGGACCACGCCACTGAGCTGGGGATGCTGGGGGCTGTCATGACTTCACCTTTGTTACCGGTTTTACGTCTTTTCTCTATTCTAACCGAACTCTCACTTGTATGTCGGATGGGTGCGAGGGGCGCCACCCTTCGCATTGTTCCGGAGGGGGGTCGGCTGATTCGCAGAGCCTGACACTCTGCACCGATGGACTTTCATCGGGTACGTCCCCGTTGATATCACCACGCAGAAAGATCGCCGGACTCGAAGCCGTCGCTGAAAATCAGGTTGGCGAGCGGGGATTCGGAGAACGGCGGAGAGTCGTCAACATGTGGAGCGACGTTGGAAATCGGCGGATTCTTGTCTCTGCTCTGTACCGCGGATACGGTGGCCTTTGTGCCGACCGATGCCGTTATCGTTCCGTCAAACGCCCCCGCTCCCGGGTAGTTGTAGAGAATCAGCAGGTGGTATCCGGTTCCTGCTGCGGTGAAGCTCAAGCTGTCGTTGGAATAGCTGGTGGCCCAGTCGTCGCATGGGCCGGAGCCCGGCGGATTCCAGTGGTAGATGTCGATGTCGCCAGTCGCCCCCGACGTGCCGATCGTGAAGGACTCTCCGATTTCCGCATACAACCAGACCCCCCAGAGACCATCAGCTTCCAGGTACAGAGTCTGTGGCAGATTCGTGGTCCCGGACCGCACCGCGGGGTCGGTGATGTTGCCGGCCGCATCGGCATACCAGGCGTAGAACGTGTGCGTGCCGTTCGCCGGATAGAGGTCCCAGCCGAGACTGGTCGAATAGGGTATCCACCCGTCGGTGCTCGGTCCGTAGGCCGTCGTCAGGGTGCCGGTGAGAAAGCCGGTGCCGGGGTCGACCGCAACTTGGAGCGAGTCGAAGATCTCGTAGACGTACATCCAGGTTGCACCTCCGGCAGACGGATGCAGGCCGACTGCGGATTGCGGGGGGGTCGCCGCCAGGCGGGGCGTCGCATGGAGGCTCGGGGAGAACGGGGGCGTGAAGTCGAAGCCGTCCGGCGGCCAACCGCCGGGAACGCGGAACCAGTGGACGGGCCCCTCGCGGTCGGCGATGAGCATGAATGGATCGGCCGTTTCCACCAACGCCTGGTTGCGGAACTCGGCCTCCGAAGCGAACGACGGGTCGAGGTCGTTGCCGATGCCGGTGACCCTGTCGTACAGGTACGGTCCGTTCGTGTACACGACGAACTGGCCGGTATTCGGGTCAAACACCTCGTGGACGTACCTGCTGATGATCCGTGAGTCGGAAATGAACGGGCGCTGGTACGCCCCCGCGACCCCACCCCAATTCAGGGGCAGCTGGCTCCAACTCAGGCCTGCGTCGTCCGAGATGTAACCGTTCACGAGCGAACCCGCGTAGGTGTCCCCTGAGACGATCGTGCTGTTTCCCGTGCCGTCGAGCCAGCTCAGGCCGCCGGTGTTGAGAACCAGGGTCCAGGTGTCGACATCTCCGGTCGGCGAGTGCCAGATTCCCTGGCCGGCGAACCCGCCCGATCCCGCTGCCACGCAGGCGGTGCCGTTGGTCCACACTGCGGTCAGCTGGTACTCGCCGCTCGATTCCCACAGCACCGGGTAAGCGGATGGAAAGTTGAAGCCCCCGTTCGTCGACCTGAAAACCCCCCACAGCGTCGTCGCCAGGGCGAGATCGCCGGCGATCGCGAGGTCGCGAATACCGGTCGCGGCAGCGCCCTCGAGTCCGGAGACCGGAACAACGGTCTGCAGGGCATCGTGCGACACGAAGACCGTGTCCACCAACCCGATGGTCTCCTCCCAGATGACCTTCGAGCCGGCGCAGGCGATCTGGCCGACGTAATTCGTGCGCAGCAGGCTCCACACCTCGGGATCGCCGGTTGAGCGGAAGAGGCCGTTCTCGGTGGCCGCATAGACGGTGGTGCCGCAGACCGCGAACTCGTTCACGTGGGTGGGACCGGGGGCCGGGCTCCAGAACCTGTCGCCCGAAACCGCCGTGCCCGGCGTCAGGCAGATGCTGGTGACCGTCATGAATGTGATCAACGAAATCGAGCCGAGCCTCATGTTCCACTCCCTTGCTGTTCGCCGGCGCCGGATGCCGGTCCCGTCCGCGATGACGAGGATCGGCAACGTCGCGACCGGGTGGTTGTTCCCGTGCACTTTGTCAGCTTGTGATCGCCGGGCTCCTTGCCTCCGGCCCAAACTCGCCACGGGGATGCGACGACAATCGGGCATCTGGTTTCGAGGGAGGGGAGAGCCTGCATTGATCAAACTCCAAGCAATGATGGTGCCAGTTTTAAAACGCTTTTCTCAAGGTGGCGTCCGATTTTTTGTTCCGAAACAGGACACGCTCCGTCTCTGGACGGCGGGTGACGAGTTCTTCGCAGTGTTCTCGAAGACGAACCGGCTTGGACGCATGCGAGGCCGGCGAGGGCGCCGGCCCGACAAGGCGCGGTCGGTTCTTTGTAGTGCGGGCGTCTCGCCTGCACCGATGGGCTTTCGCCATTCCCATCGCCGGCGGGACGCCGGCCCGACAGTGGTGAAATGGTGACGTGGCACCCACTCTCGTGTGAAGGTGGGCGGCAAGCTCACCGACTTGATCGCCGCCGCTGCCGCTTCGCCCGAGATAGCGGCCCTACTCCAGCAACCCCCGTGAGTGCCCGCTCTCGGACTTGACAACCCAAATCGAGACCGGTAGCGTCCAAAACAGAGAATCCGTCTCGATTTCGTATTTACTCGAATGCATTGAATCAGAACGGAACCAGACACGACCGGGAGGTTGCTGTGCAGTTTTCGCGAATTTCAGGGCTCGCGTTGGGAATGGTGATGGTGACGGCTGCGGCCTCGGCCGTCGATCTGCAGAATCTCGATGTCTCGTACGCCCCACTGCGGACGGCGACGCACTCGCCTTCAGCACCAGTGCCGGGAGCCGTCGTCTCGATCGATGGCCGGACCGGCGCACCGACCTTCATCTGGGCGGACCCTCAGACCGCGAGCCTCGCCCGTGCCGGGAACTCAGCAGAGACCGTCGCCCGCCGGGCGCTCGCGACCTTCGCGCCCGCTTACGGGCTGTCGACGCACGCACTTGAAACCGTCGTCGCCGAGCGGGTCCTCGACACAGGCCGCGGCGGCATCCTGGTCGTGCTGACTCAGCAGGTCGATGAGGTACCGGTGTATGGGCAAAGGCTGGCCGTGCTCCTGACGCGCGACCTTCGGCCGGTCGCCCTCGGAGGCTCGCTGCATCCCAGCGCCGTGCGAGGGCTGGGGTCGCGGGCTCCGCTCGCCCTCGACGAAGCCGGCGCGCTGGCAGTCGCCTTCAAGGACCTCCACGGAATCAGCCTCGATGTGAGCGAGTTCCGAGCCACGGGTAACGCCGACCCATTCGGTCGCCGCTTCGAGCTCGCAGCGACCGGCCGGGCGCGCAGCGACGGCTTCGTGCTGACGGCGCCGGCCCGCGCCGGCCGCACCTGGTTCCCACTGGGCGACGAGCTCATCGCCGCCTACCAGGTCGAGCTCCTCGTCGGTCACGACAACTCCACTGATGCGGACGCATACTCCTGGGTCATCGCCGCCGACGACGGTCGCCTGCTGCGCCGCCAGAACCTCACCGAGTCCGACAGCTTCAACTACCGCGTCTGGGCCGACCCCACCGCGGCCTTAACCCCGATCGACGGTCCGCACGCCGACTTCACCCCGCATCCGACCGGCACCCCGGACGGGCTCTGATCCGGCGTTCACCACGCCGAATCTCATCACCATCGAGGGCTTCAACACCAACCCCCAGAACGCGGCAGACCCCTGGCTCGCGGCGAACGCGATCGAGAGCCGTCGGCAACAACGTCGACGCCTACACCGACGACAACGCCCCGGACGGCTACTCGAACGGCGACCTCCGCGCGACGACCACCGCGTCCGAACACCTTCGACCGCATCTACGACACCACGCTGGAGCCGCTGGCGTCGCCGCGACCAGACCATGGCGGCGGTGACGCAGCTCTTCTACACCAACAACTGGCTGCACGACTACTGGTACGACTCCGGCTTCAACGAGGCCGCCGGCAACGCCCAGCTCGACAACTTCGGCCGCGGCGGCGTCGGCGGCGACCCGCTGCGCGCCGAGGCCCAGGACGGCGCGCTGGCCGGCTCGCGCAACAACGCCAACATGACCACGCCGGCCGACGGCCTCTCGCCGCGCATGCAGATGTACCTGTGGACCGGCACCGCCACGGCCTCTCTGACGGTGTCATCATCGGCCCGGCCCCACTCGACAGTCGGAACCGCCGCCTTCGGACCGCAGAGCTTCGATGTCACCGGACCGGTCGTTCTCGCCGACGACGGCGCCGGAGCCACGGCACCGACGCCTGCGAGCCGATCGTCAACAACGTCGCCGGCCAGATCGCCCTGGTCGATCGCGGCACGTGCACGCTTCGCGCAGAAGGTCGGCGAACGCGCAGGCTGGCCGGGGCGAGTCGGGGATCGTGATCGCCAACAACCGGCCGGTGCGCCCCCCGGGACTGGGCGGCACCGAGCTCTCCCCATCACCATCGGGATCCTCTCGATCACCCAGGACGACGGCACCGCGCTCAAGACCGCCCTACTCGGGGGCCCAGTCACCGCGACCATGATCCGCGCCACCGGCGTCGAGCGCGACGGCGACCTCGACGACACGATCGTGGCCCACGAGTGGGGCCACTACCTCCACCACCGCCTCGTCGTCGGCTGCGGCACGATGCAGTGCGGCGCTCAGAGCGAGGGCTGGGGCGACTTCCTGTCGCTGCACACCATGCTGCGGCCGACCGACGACCTCGGCGGCGCCTACCGCAGTCGGGCAGTACGGCGCGCGCGGCAACAGCGACGCCTACTTCGGCATCCGCCGCTTCCCCTACTCCGACCAACACCGCCATGAACGCCCTCTCGTTCCGCCACATCTCCGACGGCGAGGCGCTGCCCATGACGCCGATCCAACCCGAACGGGATCCAAAACTCCGAGGTTCACAACGCCGGCGAGGTCTGGGCGAGCATGATGTTCGAGGCCTACGTCGAGCTGCTCAACGCCCACTCCTTCGACGAGGCCCGCCGGCGGATGGCCGACTACGTCGTCACCGGCCTGCAGCTGGCGCCCGCCGATCCGACCTTCACCGAGCAGCGCGACGCTCTCCTCGCCGCGGCGCTCGCCGCCGACCCGCCTCGACGTCGATCGCATCGCCGAGGCCTTCGCCCGCCGCGGCGCGGGCACCTGCGCGGTGTCGCCGCCGCGCGACTCGACCGACCTCGTCGGGCGTGGTCGAGAGCTTCACACCCTCGGCGGCCGTATCCAGATCGATGACATCCGCCTCGACGACAGCATCCTCTCCTGCGACGACGCCGACGGCTACCTCGACGGCGGCGAGCACGGCGAGGTGCGCTTCACCGTGCGCAACCTCGGTGCCTCCACCCTCACCGGCCTGGCCGCCGATCTGGCGTCGACCAACCCGACGGTCATCTTCCCCGACGGCGCGACGGTGCCGCTCCCGGACCTCGCGCCGTTCGCCTCCGCCGAGGTCGTGACACGAGCCGTCTGACCGCGGCCCGGGGGGTCGCGCTCGGTCAGACCGAGATCACCGCCACCATCGACGACTCGGTCCTGTGCTCGACCCCGGTCGGCATCGGCGCCTACTTCGCCCTCGACCGCGACCTCACAGCCCTCCACCATCGAGACGGTCGAGGTCGACGCGCCGCCCTGGACCGAGACCGGCACCGCCGCCGGCATCTGGCGACGCGCCGTCGACGCAGCCGATCCCATCAACCACGTCTGGCTCGGCGCGGACTCGGGCTTTCTCGCCGACGTCAGCCTGGTCACCCCGGACCTCGCGGTCTCCCCGGCCGAGAGCTTCGTCGTGCAGTTCTGGCACCGCCATAGCTTCGAGGCGGACACCACCCCGGTGTGGTGGGATGGTGGTGTCATCGAGCTTTCGGCCGATGGAGGCGCGAGCTGGGCCGATGTGACCACGTTCGCGGTCTCCCCCGGCTACGGCGGAGTGATCACCGACATCTCCGGCAACCCCCTCGCCAACCGCTCGGCCTTCGTCGCCACCAACCCATCGTGGCCGAGCCGGGACCCGGTCACCCTCGACTTCGGGACCGCCCTGGCCGGACAGACCGTGCAGCTGCGCTTCCGAATCGGCACCGACGTCGCGGTCGGCGACTTTGGCTGGGAAATCGACGACGTGGCGGTCTCGGGCATCACCAATCTGCCCTTCGTCGAGCTCGGGCCGGATACCACCGCACCATGCCCCACCCTTCCCGACTCCCCACCATCGCCTCTGCATCACCGCCGCCGTCGACATGGACGGCGAGCACCAGCCTGTCCGTGGGCTGGTCCACGCCCGCCTCGGCGCAGCCGCTTGCGGGATACTCGTATGCGGTCGACGCCGACCCCTCCACGCTTCCGGACGAGACCGTCGAGGGCGCAGGGAGCGCCTTCGTCGGCGCGGTTCCAGGCGACGGCAGCTGGTACTTCCACGTCCGCGCCTGCGACACCTTCGGCAACTGCGGTCCGGCCGCCCACGCCGGGCCCTTCCTGATCGACGGGACCGCGCCGGCGGTGCCCGCCGGGCTGGCCAGTCCGACCCACGGTGGGGGTCCATCCACGCTGCAGCAGATCGCCGCCACCTGGCAACCATCGACCGACGCCCTGTCCGGTGTCGCCGGCTACTTCTTCCGCTTCGACGGCGACCCGGTCGGGTCGTGCGAGCCGGGGGCGACCACCACCGCGACTTCCGCCCTCAGCCAGACCTTCGGCTCGCGGGAGCAAGTACCTCCACGTCTGCGCCGTCGATGGCGCTGGAAACGTCTCAGCGGTCGCCACCGGTGGACCCTGGGAGGTCATCAACGACTTCTTCTGCGACGGCTTCGAATCCGGTGACACGACCGGTTGGAGTTCCAGCATTCCGTGAGATCGCTGCGCGGCGCCGGCACCCCCGGCGCCGCGGATCCCTTCGAGCGCTTCT
>CAVQJV010000022.1:0-36138 GCA_963712805.1 uncultured Acidobacteriota bacterium
GGGTGCCACTGATCACAACCTCACAACCTGGGTTGGGTGGATGGTGGTGGTGGTAGGATCTTAGTGTCCCGTCCGCGCCGGAGGACAAGCTCATGGCGCGGTCACCCAGGATTTTCTTCCCAGGCGCCATCTACCACGTGTACTGCCGTACGGCGCGCGGCGAGATGGTGTTCTCGGATCCGTTCGAGGCGCAGGAATTCGTGGACACCGTCGCCGATGTGAAGCGATTGCACGGGTTCCTCGTGCATGGGTGGTGCCTGATGAGCAACCACTACCACCTGGTGGTCCAGACCCGGGGAACGCCGCTCTGGCGCAGCATGGCGAGGATCCAGTGTCGGGTCGCCCGTGGGTTCAACCACCGGCACCGCCTGCTCGGGCGACTGTGGCAGAGTCGCTACAAAGCCCGTCTCGTCCGAGATGACATCTACTTTCGTCAGCTGCTGGCCTATGTGCACCTGAACCCGGTTGCCGCGGGTCTGACCGACGATCCCGCGGGTCACGAATGGAGCGGTCATGCCGCTCTGACCGGGCGGCGCGGTTCGCGCCTCGTCGACGTTCGAGCCGCTCTCCGCGGGTTCGGAGAAAACCCGGGCGACGCTCGAGCCGCCTACCTCGAACAGGTGCGAAACGTGGCCGAGATGCGTTGGCTCAGCGACGACGTCCGGCACCTCCCGTGGTGGGAAGATGTCTCCAACGACGAACGCTTCATCGACGACCGTGACCCTGTCAGGGGGTTCGATCACCGGGGCAGTCCGGTTTTCCAGGAACCTCTCCCCGGGATCGATCTGGTCGACGCCTGCCGGCTCGTCTGTGACGCCGCCGGCCTGACAATCGATGAGCTCTGCGGCAGATCGCGACACGTCGATGTCGCCGATGCGAGAAGGACATTCGCGATCCTCGCCGTGGAACATCTCGGACATTCGGTCGGTGACGTGGCCGAGCTGGTTGCCAAGCACCCCGGTTCAGTCAGCAGATGGCTGGAGACGTCTCGATGTGTCGCGGACCGTCGCCGTGTTCTGGCGCTCGTCGAAGATCACTGCGATCGGCTTTCAGGGAATGCGAGCTCAATTGCGAAGTAGACCATAAACAGACTTGGAAACGGTCTTTTTACGGATTATATTAAAATCTTCTGGAGGTCTTCATGCCGAATCTTAGAGTTGCCGAGGACATCGTGCCGCTGAGTCAGTTCAAGGCAAAGGCCGCCGAGTTGCTGAAGAAGATCTCGGAGACCGGTGCTCCGATCGTCATCACCCAGAACGGTCGCGCTGCCGGTGTTCTGCTGTCCCCGGCCGAGTTCGACCTGCTGACCGAGCGTGCTCGTTTCGTCCAAGCGATCTCGGAGGGAATCGCCGACGTCGAGTCTGGTCGGCTCGTCGATCACCAGTCGATGGTCGCCGAGATCACCTCGCGTTACGACGACACCGACAGGTGAGGAGAGTGGAGATCGAGTGGACTGGGAGCCTGCACCGCGTAGAGTCGGCGGCGCCTTTCGGGCGGCGATTGGCCCGTTGCCCGGCCGAATCTTGGCCCATACCACCAGTATGAACCTGCGATCCTGCCGGACAACGGCCTCAACCGACGCTCCGAAATCCATCCACCATCTACGCGATGCAGGCTCCACGGGCTCGCCGAGACGTGATTAAGATCGGAGATTTCATCGCCCGCGACAAACCGATGGCCGCAACGGAATGGGTCCGTCGCCTCATCGGGACCGCCGAGCGGATCGCGCACTTCCCATCTTCCGGGCGGGTGGTGCCCGAAGTCGACCGCTCCGACGTTCGCGAGGTCATCCTCGAAAACTATCGGATAGTCTACTTCGTCGGAGCAACCCGCATCGCGATTCTCACAGTGTTTGAAAGCCACCGCCTGCTGACCGCCGACGACGTCGACCAGACCTCCTCCTGGTAGACCCGGTGTCCGCCGAGCGGCTCCACGGACCAACACCAGCGAGTTGTGAGGTTGTGATCAGTGGCACCCGTTGGGGGGTTCCGCCAGTGATCAGACAAACTCACTGTCACCTAGAGCGGAGGAGCCTCCGAGGCTGGGGAGTCGAAGGGTCCCCATCGGCTCGGATGCACGCTGCTTTCCTCATCGTCGCCCTGAGCTTCGGGGAGTCTTCGACTCGCTACGCTCGCTCCCACTGACAAACTCACCCGGAATGCGGAAATGGCAAGCTGGAAGCTTGCCGCTACAAAGGCGCTCGGTCCATTGTAGGGGCGAGCTTCCAGCTTGCCCTTCAGAGCCATCACCGCTGCCAGTGTCACGCCTCGTTCTGTCGACCCCGCGCGGGTCCTGGATAGCTCAGGGTGACTGGTACCTCCTCAGGGCTCCGACACCGAGTTGGGTAACCGGTCTCGATGCCGGGTTCCTCAAATCCCTCTGTGGCGGAGAGCCGCCGATCGAAGGTGAGGGTCGCGGTGCAACCGGCGCGGCGGTCGATTTCGCCGATGAGATGGTCGGAGAAGTCCGCGGGGCCCGTCCGGAAGGCGACATTGGCTCTTCGGACGAGATCGCGGTCCTGGATTTCAAACACGTTTGCGTCCAGCAGTGCGTCGAGGACGTCTGCGACTTCGGCTCGCGAGAAGGCGTAACGCCGCCCCCGGAGCACCCAGACGAGTTCGGCGAGAACCAGAACCGAGATGTGGAGGTTCCCGCCTTCAGCCTCCGTCGTTTCGATGAGTCGTCGGCAGATTTCGCTCTGTGTCGGCTCGTCGGCGGTGAGAAACCGCACCAGGATGTTTGTGTCGAGGCCCCTCATGACTTTTGGTCTCGAATCCGCTGGTCGTCGGCCGCCGCTCGTGCAGCGATCTCCCGGTCCATGTCCTCGACGGAGATTCCACCGGGCGATGCTTGGTTGGAGCATTCCGAACAGCGGTGCGGCCGACCGTTTGGCTGCAGCAACTTTGATCGAGCCGTCGCTCTCAATGGTGAAGTCGACCTGGTCGCCGGCGGCAACGCCAAGTCTCGACCGGACCTCTTTCGGCAGCGTGAGCTGGCCCTTGCTGGTGAGTGTGGCTTTGGGCATACAGGGCTCCTTACCTTACGTAAGGATATCACAGTGGATGGTGGGTTCCAGATTGGTGTCGGGTAGGCCCGGATGAGTGCCAGGACCAACGTCCTAACGATTCTGTGAACGTTGCGGCTTGGCGCATCATTTGTAGCGCCCACGTCTCGTGGGCGATGGAACCGACCCGCGGCAGGTCACAACCCATCGCAGGCGGGACGCCCGCGCTACAAGTACTCGGCCGGCACCCAAAGCGCGCACGTTCTTGTCCGGGCGTAGATTGATCGTGAGTGTCGCCATCGCCGACGGGACGTCGGCGCTACAAGAGGGCAGAAGCGTGGCGGCCGGGCAGGGGCCAGCCCGGAGCGGATCCTTCGACTTGCTCGTCGGGTTCGCTCGCTCAGGATGACGGATGGGTACCACGTATCACAATCTCACCTTCTGCCGACCCCCGAGCAAGAATGTGACAATGTGATACGTGGCACCTATCTGAATGGGAAGGGTGGCATCTGTCCAGTCATCCCGAACCGGTAGCAAATAGGTGAAAGTGTGCACGTGGCACCGTTAGAGGCGCCGTTCCATTCCGGCGCCTCCGGTAGAATCACATCTACGCATCGGAGCGATGACTCGGGAGGCTGAGCATGGAGAGCAAAAAGGGAACGCTCGATCTCAACCGCAGGCGGCTCATCACGGGGTTGTGCGCCACGGGCGCGCTGACCTGCCTCGGGTGCGGCCGCGCGGCTCGCGCCGCGGACGGTGTCGAAAGCGCGGAGCACGGCTTCTCGGCCGCGTCGGGAATGAGCTTCGAAGAGGTCTTCAACTTCGCCTACGCGCGATCCTTCATCCCGACGATGAAGAACCTGGCCGAGCGGGTCGGCATGGAGGTGATCCAGAACACCGCGTGCGAGACGGCCGCCCAGGTGATCGGGGGTTTTGCCGCTTCGTTGCCGGATCGCAGTCTGTCGGCGTGGGCGGCGTCGATGAAGGAACCGGACGAGGTTTTCCGCCACGCCGTCGCTTTCGACATCGTGGAGGACAGCGAGACGGCGTTCGAGGTCCGCATCTCCGAGTGTCTCTGGGCCTCCACCTTCCGCGCCGCCGACGCGGCCGACCTCGGCTACAGCTGGGTCTGCCATCCCGACTTCGCCATGGCCCGGGCGTTCAACCCCGATATGCGCCTGCGCCGCGACCGCACCCTTATGCAGGGCGCGACCCACTGCAATCACCGCTGGGAGATGAAGAGCGGCTGAGCCCGGGTGCCCGACACCATTCCGGCACCGTTCCGTTGACCCCCAGCAAGCGGGGAAGTGGCTACGTGGCGCCGTTCTGGCACGTTCGCGTTCGTTCGAGGCGGCACTCGGATTCGCGGTTCACTCGCTCATCGCCGATGCGTCGCCCGTCTTGCGCTGTTACCGGCTGCCGGTCAATGTCACCGGTGGATCACCGCACGCGAGGTCCTCAAGAGTGATCGTGACGCCATCGCCGTCGCCATCGAACTCGAACTCCAAATCCAGGAGCCGCCACTCCGCCACCTGGTCGAGAATCATGGCGAAGCGGGTGTCGTCCAGCCACTGTCCCTTGGCGGCGTATGGGAGACCGTACAGACCGGGTGAGATGCGGAACACGTCGTCGAGTCCGACCCTGGCGGAAACATCGCCGGTCGTCCGATACCCGACCAACGCCTCGTCTCCGGGCGGAAACGACAGCGAGAACCACTCCACGTGCGCAGGGTTGGCCTCCATGACGTACACCACCCCGGAGATACTCGAGGCGATCGCCGGCAGCGGGGGCACAGGCTGTGGCGGTCCGTCGAACGGCTGGGAGGCGGTTGCCACCAACGCCGCCAGGCGCGCTACCCCCTGCGGGTTCGGGGCGAGGGGCGATGACGACACGACCGCACTTCTGAGATAGCCGTACGCCAGGTTGTCGATCATTGCCCCGTTCAACCCGCACCCGCCGTAGGCGGGGCCACCCCCGGCGACCGACACGACCACCAGGTCGTCATCGACCAGCACCCTCATCGTCTGGCCCCCGGAGCCTGCTGTGTCAATAATGTTGAGCACGGAGTTGACGCCCCAGCCAAAGCCCGCCGACCAATCCGGCGACCAACCCGGAGGGGGCGGGCCGGGGTACCCGGTGGTGGCCCGAGTCACCCACCCCGGCGAGACGACCTGCCGGCCTCGCCAGACACCGTCATCGAGGTGCATGACACCGATTTTGGCCAGATCCGACGACAGAAGAAACTGCCCTCCAAAGCCCCACTGGATGCCCTGGGGATCGATCTCCCAAATCGGATCCGGGATCCGCAGCGGGCCGAAGAGATACCGGCGGGCGAAGTCGATCGGTGTCATCCCGGTGGCCCGGGTCAGAACCCAGGCGGCGAGGTGGTAGTTGGCGTTCGAGTACGAGTAGTCACCACCAGGATCCGTCGCCATGGGCAGATCGAGAATCCACTGCAGCCAGTCCGGGCTCGCCAGCATCTCCTCGTACTGATCGCCCCGGTAGTCGATTCCCGACCGGTGCGCGAGCAGGTGGGCGATGGCGATCGCCTCCTTGCGGGGGCCACGGTTGGCGATCTCGCGGTCGGGGAAAAAGCCCAGGACCAGCTCGTCGACGCTCGCGATGTAGCCTTCGTCGATGGCGATCCCGATCAGGGCAGCGGTGATCATCTTGCCGATGGATGCGACATTATGAGGAAGGCCCCGACTGAAGGGGTAGAAGGCCGCGTCGAGGACGATCTCACCGTTGCGTACGACGGTGAGCTGGTTGGGCCGGTAATACTCCCGCTCGTCGAGCAGGGCCTCGAGCATGTCGGCGAGCACTTCCGAGTCCATTCCCTGAGCCTCCGGCGTCGATATCGACAACCTCCGGCCGTCCTCCACCCTGCCGGACGGGTGACGGAGCGCCGGCGGGTCCGTCGACCCGGCGTGCGGCACCACCAACGTCAATGCCGCCGCCACAAGCAACGATCCCGAGAGAAACGAATGGGCACGTCCTGACCTGACCCGAGCATGTCGCATTGTCACGCCGTCGCCTTCCACCGGACGCTGGTCCGGTATCCCCATGTCAAGCTGCAGATGCCCTGATCTACGAGGAATCTCGGCCTTGATTTTGTCGCGGCCCAACTTTGGGTGCCAGGTCCGCAGTTCCGTAGTTGTGCACCGTAACTGCGGAACTCCGGACCTGGCACCGAATTGGCAGGTCAGCCCGCAGAGTACACGCTGTCCGGCCACCGCGAGTTGATGGGTAAGATCAGATCTCCGCTGTGTGATGTCGATGAATCACTCCTGGCTTTTGGGCCCACGGTGAAGACGGCCCGGCGGACCTACGTCAGCGCGCTGAAACAGGCGATGACGGAAGACGGACTGGGCGATGAGGTGGATCGCCTTCCCTGGTGGAAACGAGATCGTGAGCTGGATGTGAATCCCGAGCGCCCGTATGTGGATGTGCTGGGTAGGAGCACGGGTCTCGAGAGGCAGGATCTTCGACCGGAGCAGTTCATCGCCTTGGCGTGCGAATGCCTGGGGGTGGACTCTCGTGACGTAGCAAGCCGGCGGCAAGACAGCGAAACCGGTCGCCTCAGACGGTTGATCGCGTCCTGCGGGATCGAGCGGTGGGACCAACGAGCTGGGGAGCTGGCGGCGGTGCTGAGGAAGCATCCGGTAGTTGTGAGTCGTTGGGTCAGCGAAGCGAGTCGCATCAGATCTGAGAATCACGCCTTCGCCGACGAACTCGATGACCTTGATCAGGCTATGGCAAAGAAGGCGATCGAACGACTTGCAGATTTCCGTGCTTCAGAAGAAGAAAGTTAAGAAAGTTTCTCCTGGCACCGATTCTGGAAGTGTGTACGTGGCACCCATAATGCCTGGTACCCCCTCCCTTGGCACTAATTGCGAACCTGGGCCTATTCAGTGATCCGGTTGACAGTGGCGCTCCCTGTCGACCCGGTCACTCGACCGTCATCGCTGAGCAAGAGATGAACCTCACGATCGGCGTCGTGGATGACGATATCGCCTTGCACGATAGACGTGCCCGAGACGGTGATCGTTTGTGGTTTGGATCCTCTGCCCTTGCTGCCGCGAATGATGAGATTCCCGACCACTCGGGTTCCATTCACGAGCGTGATATCACCATTGTTAGTGATCAGGCTTCCGGTGACTTCGGTGTTGTCGAGGTCGATGTCGCCGTTTACGGCCCTAAGTGTTCCCTGAATCGAGCCGCCCGAAGCGACCGATACACTACCGTTGACGGTTTCCAAATTGCCCCCGACGGAGACGTCGTGTCCGACGCGAATGCCGCCGTTGACCGTTTCGAGGTCACCATCGACAACGATGTTATCGTCGAGTTTGATGGAGCCGTTGACGGATTTCAGACTTCTGACCTGAGAGTTGGCACCGACCGTAACCCGGCCGTTGACAGTTCGACAGTTTCCCTTGATCGTGCAGTCTTCTCCGATAAACACTCCACCGTTGACCGTGGCCTTGCTTCCTTCTTGAGTCTGACCATCGTCAACCGTGATTGAAGAGTTAACGCCGCAGGACGCCACCAACAGGCTGGCGAGTAGGCAAAACGCGGTTTGCACTTTGGATTGCATGAGTCGATCCCCCTTCAAGTTGTAGTACGAACTCCAGGCGAATTCGGTTCGCCGATCCCGATTCGTAGAGGCGTTCCGAAAGGTACGATAGGTGCCGGAAGGGTGGCGCCCATGGAGACGTTAGAGCTTAATAGAGTGCCTGACACCTTTTCTGACACCTTTTCCCTTTCGTTCTTGCCCGGGCGTAGATTGATCGTGAGTGGCGCCATCGCCGGCGGGACGCCGGCGCTACAAGAGGGCGGAAGCGTGGTGGTCGGGCGGGGGTGCCGGCCCCACAATGATGGGCCGTTCTTTCAAGCGTGGTACCCATCCATCATCATCAGTGGACCACGATGGCAATTTTCATCGAGTTCCCAGCCGCGAGGTCGAGGCGCGCGGCTTCGAAGCTCGGTGCCCCGAAGGTGGCCCTGGCGTTGCCGGAGAACCCGTATCTCTCCTTCGGGATCCGGAAGATGCCGGTGTCGAGCTTGCGATTCCCATTCTCGTCGTGGTAGGTGGAGATGGCGAACGGGCCGGCGGGCACGTCTTTAAACGTGGCCACGGCTTGAGCGTCCTGGATCGGCAAGGCGACCGAGGCGAAGGCGAGGTCGTGATCGTTGGGCCAGCCCGTGTCGTTCACGAACAGGGAAACGAGGACCTGTCCCTTCTCGCTCTTGAAGCCGGTGACGGTGACCAGGACCTCGCCGGTTGTCGCCGGCGGAGTCGTGACCGCGGGGTCCTGCGCGTTCGCGGCGCACACCAAGAGAGTGAACGTGAGGAATCCCAGCGCGAGCAGTCGGAGCCGAGGGTGCATGGCTCGCAGTCTAGCACCCTAAGGCTCCGCGATAGGGATAGGTGCCACGTACACATTTCCACACTTGTTGTTTCTTGAGCGCGGCTGAGTAGGTCGGGGTTGTTTTGTCGATGTGTTCCAATATCGGTCTTACGATTCACCTTGGAGGTTTCCGATCCCGCGTGCAATCACCTCGTGCAGAAGTTCGATCCTGCCGGCGAGGCTGTTGCGGCTTTCCGATTTGGTCGGTTTTTCTCGGTGATGGCTGAGGAGGTGATTGCAGTCTTTCGGAGGTGATACGTGAGCCTTATGCAAAAAACACTGATTCCTGGAAAATCGTAGTCTGTGGTCTTCTTGCCGGCGCCCCCGCCGACCTGATGGGTGCCACCTACTAAGGGTGCCACCTATTCACTCATCAAGCTTCGGCGACTTCGTCGCTCTCACTCGAATCCTGCAACCAGGCAATGTAGAGCTTGTACCCGAGGGAGAGCACCACGGCACCGACGAAGAGGCCGATGATCCCGTAAGCCAGCATTCCTCCGATTGCACCGAGAAAGATGACCAGCGTCGGCACCTGTGCGCCGCGGCTGAATACCATCGGTTTCAACACGCTGTCGATAAACGACGCGGCCACGGTCCAGACTGTGAATACCACCGCAGGGAAGGTGTCCGCGGTCATGAAGACATAGATGATCGCCGCCAGAGAGATGGGAGCCGGACCGACCTGGATAATGCACAAGACAAGGACGAAAAGGGCCGCCAGACCCGCAAAAGGCAGTCCGATCAGCAGAAAACCCAGACCCAGGAGGACCGCTTGCACCAACGATACGCCAACGATGCCGATCGCTACGTTGCGGATCGTCCCGCTTGCCAACGCCGCGAATTCGGAACCCCGGTTCCCGACCAGCCGGTGCGCGAATGCGCGGGTGGCCGTCTCGCCTTTTTCCGCGGCCGTCAGCAGCACGCCGGCGATGACGAATGAGACGAGGAACTTGAGGATCCCCAGGCTGGTCCCGGTCACGGTGTCCAGGAGCCAGGCGCCGAGCGCCCTGAGCTGGGGCGCGAACTCTCCGATCAACGCCGGGAGGTTCTGCGAGGCGCGCTGCCACAAGCTGAACACTTGCTCGCCGATCAGCGGCCACCCGGCGACGTTTTCGGGGGCGGCGGCACCTTGAGCGTGCCTTCGATTCCCGCGTTGGCAAGCGCCCGTGAACCGGCCAGCAGGCTCTCGGCGAACAGCGCCGCGGGTACCACGACAGTACCGATCAGGAGCAGTGTGATGAGCGCCGCCGCCAGTTTCTTGCGCGCGCCAAGCAGGTGCGCGAGCTTTGCAAATGCCGGATACAAAGCGATTGCGACGATCGCGCCCCATGCGATCATCAGCGCAAACGGTGCGATGATTCGAAAGCACCAAAAAATCAAGAGAGAGAGCAGACCGAGTCGAATCGCGAGTTCGATGATCTCTCCCTGCGTCCAGCGCATGCCGCGGTCCAGATCGGATTGGTTCATGAGTCACCCTCGCTTGCTGTGGAATCGATTACAGGAACCCGGATGGGCGAGATTCCCTTCCCAACGGGCAGAAACGTGTCGGCGATGGTCGCCGCGCCGCCGGAACGGGCTCCGGTCTTGGAGTCCGGAGACGGCCGCGCAGCGGTGGTCGAGTCGGCGGGTTGTGAGTGTCGCGAGCCGCATTGTTTCGGGCGGTCGGAGTCTGACCGGTTTCTCCAACCAGGTCAACGGGCGGTCCCGCGCGCGCGAAACACATACACCTCATGCACCTCCCGGTCGTAGCCCGGGTAGAAACCGCTCGGCATGCCCTGGTCGATCCGTGCGCCGCGGTTGGAAAGAACAAGAAGCTCATCGGCGAGTTCGTCCCATGCCACGCCCTCGACCTCGCCCGCTCGGCGCAGGTCCACGAGCTCGAGCTCGTGGCTCACGATCGCCGACGAGGCGGCCGGTTCGGCCGCGACGCGCCACAGGTTGTCCGCTTGCTCGAGGTTGGCTTCGCCGTCGTCCGCTGTGATGTACAGAAACCCGTCTCGGTAGGCGATTCCCTGTTGCCGTTGGGGAACGGGCTCGAGCCTCGAGCTTGCCGCGATACCCGCCGGTCTTGAGATCGTAGCGATAGAGGTGATCCCCGTTGACCCAATCGGTCAGATAGATCAGGGAGCTGTCGGGATCAATCGCGACTGCGCTGACCTCGACCTGGCCCGACTCGGGATTCCATTCGATGGAGCGGAGGTAGCTGAGGTCGAGACTGTCGTAGACCGCGACCTGGATGTCGTGACCCTGCCCGTCATCGAACCACTCGATTCCGGCGAAGAGTTCGCCGTCGTGCACCGCAATGTCGCCGATGTGATTGGCGGGTTGCGCCAGATCCGAAAAGGGCGCCTCGTTTGACCGCAGCAGCTCGCCGTCCTTCGAGTAGACGTAGAGGGCCGTCGACCCGCTGACATAGTAGTGCGTGCCGTCCGTCGCGACGCCCTGCCGGCCCGCGACCTCGAGCACTCTCTCGAGCTCGTAGGTCGGCAGCGGAGGATTCTCCGGAGCTTTCGTCGGTTCATCCGGCGCCCGACAGCCGGTCAATGTCACGGCAAGTGCAATCGTCACCACGGAAAGACCGCGAAACAAACTTCCGGGTTGATGCCTCATGGTTTTCCCGTTCCCTTCCACGGTTGCGCGCTCTGCTGGACCCCGAACACTCGGCAGGGTAGCATCCTGGCAATGACCAACCGGGAAGATCCAGGATCGAAGATCGAGTTGAGCGTCGTGTTTTTCGATGCGTTCCGCGATTTCCGCACGGTCTGGCCCCAGCTCCTGGCGACCGATGTTTTTGCCCGCACGGTGACGCTCGTGATCCTGACTCCGTTGATCGGCCTCCTGTTTCGGCTCTTTTTGACGACGACCGATACCGGTGTTCTGAGCGACCAGGAAATTCTCGAATTCGTGTTTCATCCGATCGGTTTTTCGGCGTTGATTCTGATCGGGGCGTGCTCGCTCGCAGCGCTCTTTGCCGAGTCGGGCGCACTCATGGTGATCGGCTTCGGGTGCCACGAGGACCGAGGTCTGAGCGCGTTGAACGCAACCATCTACGTTTGGCGACGGGTCCCGCAGTTGGTTCGTCTCGCAGCTCACTCCCTCCTTCGGCTCATCGTGGCGGTTGTTCCTTTCGCGGTCGGTTTCATGATCATCTACCTCGCTTTTCTCGCACGCCACGATATCAACTACTACCTCGGCGAACGGCCGCCCGAGCTGTGGTTGGCGGCATCATTGTGTGCTGTTCTGGTCCTTGGCCTCGCCGTCCTCTGGTTGCGGATGATCGCCGGTTGGATTGTCGCGCTCCCGATGGTGCTCTTCGAAAGTTCCCCACCAACTGCGGCTCTCGCCGGCAGCCGCCGAATCATCGATAACCAGGCTTGGCGGATCACGGCCTGGCTGGCGATGTGGCTCGCGGCTTTTGTGCTGATTTCCGTGCTTTTGACTGGTGCGGTTGGTTTCCTGGCGAGGCTGCTGATACCGGAGCTCGGATCGAGTCTGGTGAGCATCGCGGCGGGGTTGGGCGTCGTTCTGGTGGTCAGCGCGTTCGGGAATCTGGCGCTGTCGACCGTGACCACGCTGGGGTTCTCGTTGTCGGTGACGCGGCTCTACCGGATGGTCTCGGAACATGGCCGGCTGCAACCGCCGATGGCGGCTCGCGGAAGCCTCGGAGATCGGTCCGCAATTCGCAGGCGCAGTCTGTACGATCTCTGCGGAGCCGTCATGATCGTCGTCCTGGTGTCGGGCGGAGCGATTTTCCTCGCGGAATCCATCGATGGACCGGATCAGGTCGAGATTATTGCCCACCGTGGGGCTTCCGGAGCCGCTCCCGAGAACACCGTCGCGGCCTTCGAAGCAGCCGTTCGGGACGGCGCCGACTGGATCGAGCTCGACGTTCAGGAGAACGCCGAAGGCACGGTGGTCGTTCAGCACGACAGTGACTTCATGCGGGCAGCCGGAGTTGACCTGAAGGTCTGGAGCGCAACTGCGGCCGATCTGGCGGTCATCGATGTCGGAAGCTGGTTCGATCCACGGTTCTCCGATCAGAGGGTGCCGACCTTGAGCCAGGTGCTCGAACTCCTCAAGGGGAAAGCCGGAGTCGTCATCGAGCTCAAGTACTACGGTCACGAGCAGGATCTCGAGCAACGAGTCGTCGAGATCGTGGAAGCGGCCGGCATGGCGGCGGAGGTCTCCGTCATGTCCCTCGAGTACGCAGGGGCGGCGAGGACGCGTGCCCTGAGGCCGGCTTGGAGGGTCGGAGTCCTGTCCACCGTCAGCGCCGGTGACCTGACCCGGCTGGATGTGGACTTCCTCGCTCTGAACGGCGCTGCCGCGACGCCATTGATGATTCGAAAAGCCCACAAAAAGGGGATGGATGTCTATGTCTGGACGGTGAATGACCCGATCCAGATGTCCGTGATGATGAGCCGCGGAGTGGACGGCGTCATCACCGACGAACCGGCGCATGCGCGGAGGGTTCTCCAAGCGCGTGAAGAGTTGGGACCGTTCGGCCGGTTGCTGGTGTGGATCGGTGGCGAGACCGGGCTGCTTCGAGTTCCAACCTCGGCTTCAAACGCCGACGACGCGTGATGGGTGCCGGGTGGACCCTGGTGCGCAACCCCCCGGGTGTTCCCGACACCCATCAGGGAAGTTCCTGGTGCCACCGGCTGTTCGGCCGTGTAGGAAGCATTGATCTGCGCCCAGGTCACCGAGACCCGGCGATGCAACGATTGGAGAGCTGCATGAGCACGACACGAACGGTCATTCTGATGGGGCTGGTTTTGCTGGTATTGGCTTCGGCGACTCTCGCCGACGAGCCTTTGATCACCTGGCCTCAGGAACTTCAGGCGGGCTCGTGGGTGGTCACGATGTACCAGCCGCAGATCGACAGCTTCGAGGGCAACAACCTCGAGGCCCGTGCGGCGGTATCGGTCAAGAGGGCCGATGGCACAGGCCAGCCGGAGTTCGGCGCAGTCTGGATCTCGGCGAAGGTCGACGTCGATCGCGAGGCCCGCCTGGTCTCGGTCCGCGAGGTCAGAATCCCGGAGGTTCGCTTCGCCGACTCGCGGGAAGAGGACCGCGCCGCGCTGTCGAGGCTGCTCGAGACCGAGATGCCGAAGTGGGAGATCGAGCTCGATCTCGACCAGGTCATCGCCGACCTGGGTGGCGACGCGGAGTACGCGACGACGCCGGGGCTCAAGAGCGATCCTCCGGTCTTCATCTACTCGACCGAGCCGGCCGTGCTCCTCATCTATGACGGCGAGCCGAAAACGGAGGCGATGATCGGCGCTGAAGGCTTCGAGAGCGTCGTCAACACGCCGTTTCCCGTCGTGAGGCAGAAGGGCGCGAACGGCGTACTACCTGTTCGGCGGCGACGATTACTGGTATACGGCAGCGGATGCCAAAGGACCCTGGGCACCGACAACGGAAGTGCCCGAGGCGATCAGGGATCTGACGGCGACGTTCGAGGTACCGGAGGAGCTCGATGAGGAAGCCCCGGGCGAGAGGATCCCACCGCCGAAGATCATCGTCGCGACCGAGCCGACCGAGCTCATCGTGACGCAGGGCGAGCCGAAATGGACGCCGGTCGACAAGCTCGACCTCCTCTATCTCGACAACACCGACTCCGACGTCTTCCTCGACATCTCGACGCAGAAGTACTACGTGCTTGCCGCCGGCCGCTGGTTTGCCGGGACGGCGGTCGAGAACGAGTTCACGTGGGAGAACGTGCCCAACGACAAGCTGCCGGAGTCCTTCTCCGACATTCCCGCCGACTCGGTGAACGGGCATGTGCTCGCGCACGTGGCCGGCACGCAGAAGGCGAGGGAAGAGGCCCTGCAGAACACGATCCCACAGACGGCCGCCGTCAAGCGCGACGACAGGTCGTTCAAGGTGGCCTACGACGGCGACCCGAAGTTCGAGCCGGTCGAGGATCTGCCGGAAGTTCGCTACGCCGTCAACACGGCCTCGGCGGTATTCATCGCCGACGGGAAGTTCTGGGCGTGCGACAACGCGATCTGGTACAACGCGGATCTCGCAACCGGCCCGTGGTCCGTCGCAACGGAGATCCCCGCCTCTCTCTACAAGGTTCCCGCCTCGAACCCGCATCACAATGTGACCTATGTCTACATCTACGAGACGACACCGCAGGTGGTCTACGTCGGATACACGCCGGGATATACCGGGAGCTACTGGTACCACGGTTGCGTTGTCTGGGGAACCGGCTGGCACTACTCCCCGTGGTACGGCCCCTACTACTACCCACGTCCCTGGACGTGGGGTCTGAACATGCGCTACAACCCCTGGTACGGGTGGGGCGTCGGGATGAGCTGGAGCAACGGCCCGTTCCGTATTTCCGTCGGCTGGGGAGGCGGTTTCCACAACCCCTGGTACCGACCGGGCTGGGGTGGATGGTACGGCCCGGGTGGTTACCGCCCTCCGTACTACCGGCCGTATCCGCCGCCGGGCTACAGCAAGCCGCGGCCGACGCCGTACGGACCGGGAGGAGCGAGGCCTTCGCAGATGCCTGCTGCGGGCGCCAGACCCGCCACCCGGCCGTCGAACAACATCTACCAGCGTCCGGCGACGCGCGACAAGGTCGTGGCCGCGCCGGCGACGCGCGATCGGGTGAGACCGACGCCGGCGAACCAGCCGAACGATGTCGTCGCGGACCGGTCGGGCAACATTTACAGGCCGGGACCGGGATGGTGGATGGGAGACGCGCGAAAACGGCAAGTGGAATCCGGCCCAGGGCCTCGACCGGCCGTCGACGCGACCGTCGCAGCCGTCGATCCCTGCGACCCGGCCGTCGCAGCCGTCGAGCCGGCCGTCGACGATGCCGTGGCAGCCGTCGATCCCTTCGACCCGGCCGGCGCAGCCGTCGAGCCGGCCGTCGACGATGCCGTGGCAGCCCTCGACGCGACCGTCGCCCTCGACTCGGCCTTCGACAGGAGGTGCAACACGTCCGCAGCTCGAGCGTTACAATTTCTCGCGCGAGCGAGGCTCGCAGAGAATCCAGCAGCGGCCACCGATGGCGAACCGGCCGATGTCGAGGCCAGCTCCCTCGCCGAGCAGGCGAAGATAGATGGTTGCATGGGTGCCACGTTCCCCATTGCACCATTATTTAGGGAGGAAATCCCTAGGTGGTAACGATCGTACCCATCCGCTGGTCACTCAGCCGCGAGCTCGACCGGCCAGTTGACCACCAGGTTCACCACCGTCTCGGTCTGCTGCTGCTTGTTGCTCCAGACGAGGATCCGCTCGCCGTCCGGTGCAAGGGCGAAGCTGGTTCCGTCGGGTCGGGGAGGGTGGATCTGGAATAGGGGCTCGATGGCTCCGACCTGGATAGTGTCGGTTCCTTTGGTGACCCCGGCCGCCATCAGCATGCCGCAAAAAAGGTGCCATATCGGTGCCAGTATCGGTGCCAGGAGAAACTTTCTTAACTTTCTCATGATGGGCTGTTGGGCAGGGGAGGGGAGTCTTGCCCAGGCTTCGTCGCGAGATGATCGAAGGCGGTCTGTACCATGTGGGCAAGGCAATTCGTCGGACGAATTGGGGTGGCGCGTCGGACGCGCCAAACTCTGCATTCGGACCCTCGTGACGTAGCAAGCCGGCGGCAAGACAGCGAAACCGGTCGTCTCAGACGGTTGATCGCGTCCTGCGGGGTCGAGCGGTGGGACCAACGAGCTGGGGAGCTGGCGGCGGTGCTGAGGAAACATCCGGTCGTTGTGAGTCGATGGGTCAGCGAAGCGAGTCGCATCAGATCTGAGAATCACGCCTTCGCCTACGAACTCGATGACCTTGATCAGGCTATGGCAAAGAAGGCGATCGAACGACTTGAAGATTTCGGTGCTTCAGAAGAAGAAAGTTAAGAAAGTTTCTCCTGGCACAGGTCCCGTCGGCGGATAAATGGCGAGGTTGATACCAGCGTTCAGGGTTTGCGATGGGCTGTCCGATTTTCAGTATTGGATGAGTGCCACGAACACATTGATGGGCGCTTGTGTTCATGATGTACGTACCCGGGCTCGGTAGCGATCACCAGATCGTCGAATGGGACCAAGGATAGCCCCGGAGACGCGTCGCCTTATGCAATCCGGTACCGGTGATGGTCTCGGTGATGCCGATCATTGCACCAACCGATTGGATTTAATTGTTGCATTGCGCAATCGTTGAATATATGTTGATATCCAAGAATTGATCAAAGTCCGAAAAATCTGTAATCCGAGGGGCTATCGCGTTGCCGAGTCGTTTCGAAGAATTGCCGTTTGCCACAGTCTTGAGGGATTTGTGCAGAACTCGCTCATCGGGTGTTCGATTTTGACGCCGTCTTCGTGGCGGAGTCGAGGGAAGGAGTTGTCATGAGCTTGAGAAATTCGTTCGGTAGGCTGCCTGTAACCACCGCCCACCTGAGATCGTTGGGGATCCGACGCCCGAGGTGGTCTTGTTCTTTTCCGCTTTTTGCTCTGCTGGTCCTCTCGATCTTCTCGGTGTCGGCGCAGGGGCAAGATATGGCGGAGGACTTTGATATCAGGGGTGCCCGCGACGTGACCGTTTCATCCCTTGGGGGCACAATTCCGCAGGCTCGACAGCAGGCCCTCGACGCCCTGGCCGATGAGACCGAAGGTGAACTTGTCCTGAGTTGGAGCCGCCTCACCGGTGCGCCGAGCCGCATCCTGCGCCGGGGGCAGGCCCTGACCCCGCCGAGCAGCGCGCCTCCCCGCGCGATCGCACAGAGCTTTCTGGATCGATACCACGAGCTCCTCAACCTGTCCCGCCAGGACATCATCGAGATGCGTTTCTCAAGGGACTTCAGGACCCAGGCGAATGGAGTCAGCCATCTCACGTTGCAGCAACAGGTGAATGGGATCGATGTCTGGGGGGCCGCAAGCAAGATCAACATCGATGCCGAGGGCCGTGTTCTCACGGTCTCCGGCGAGCTGCTGCCGAACATCCACGACAGCATCAACACACGCACTGCAACAATCACGAATGAGCGAGCCGTCCTCCTGGCTGCGGCATCCGTGGGCGTCGACACGCTTGCCGAGTCGTCGTCGCTCGGGCTGGTCTATTTTCCGCTCGCCCGCGGCGATCTTCGCCTGGGCAGGAGGGTGACCTTCGAGGATGGGAATACCTCCAAGATCTACGAAGCCATCGTGGATGCCGGGGATGGCACCGTGCTGTGGCGTAAGAACCTCACCTTCAACGACCACTTTCCGGCCCATGGCGATGTCTACACGAGTGACAGTCCGATTCCTCAGACCCCGATGGGAACCGGAGGGACAACCGTGGCGCGGGTCGATATGCCCTTCAACGGCACCGGTGTCTTTCCGCACGACGATCCGCATTTCGACTGGTGGGATGGCGGTGCGAGAACCACGACCACGAGCAACAATGTCGATGCCTACGCCGACCGGGATGGCGACAACGTGCCGGATCCCGGCAGCCGCCCGGTGGCCGCAGCGGGAGAAGATTTTTTCTTCCCCGTCGATCTGAGCATGGACCCGCTGGTCAATCAGGAAGCCGCGGTGACAAATCTCTTCTACTGGAACAACCGTATCCACGACTGGCTCTATCGGCTCGGTTTCGATGAGGCCGCGGGGAACTTCCAGAGCAACAACTTCGGTCTCGGGGGGTTGGGCGGCGATCCGGTGATGGCCGAGGCCCAGGACAACCGCGACGGCGCCGATCCGTCACTCTGCAACGCCAATTTCGGCACACCCGCGGACGGCAGTTCACCCCGCATGCAGATGTTCCAGTGCAACTCCGCCGTGCCCGAGCGGGACGGCGACTTCGACAACGTCGTCATTGCCCACGAGTACGGCCACGGGGTTCACTCCCGGCTGCTTGCGACATCCGGCAACCAACGGGGCAACGAAGGATGGTGCGACTACATCGGTCTTTCCGTCTTCGCCCAGGCGGGCGACGCCTACGGGGGCGGCTACGGCGTTGGGGACTACCTCTTCAACGGAAACGGCTCCGGTATTCGCAGTTTTCCCTACAGCACCGATTCGTCGATCTACCGACGGACCTATGCCGATATCAACGACGCCTCGACCAGCTGTCAGGTGAGAACCTGCAGCGACGACCCGACCGAGATCTGTGCCGAAGATGCGGATTGCTCCGGCGGTCCCCCGGTGACGTGTGATGCCCTGGGCGGCTGCCAGTTCCACGAGGATTGCCGGCCCCCGAACACGGCGATCGACCAGAGTCCCTGCCGGAGTCAGGTGCACCGGACGGGAGAGCTGTGGGCCAACGCTTTGTGGATTACCAGGTTCAACCTCATCGGGAAGTATGGTTTCGCATCTGGTGCCGAAGCCATGAACCGCCTGGTGATCGACGGAATGAAGCTGTCGCCGGACGATCCGACCTTCCTCGACGGAAGAGACGCGATTCTGACGGCGGATCTCGTCAACAACGGCGGTGTCAATCAATGCCTGATCTGGGACGGGTTTGCCCGGATGGGAATGGGCTATTCCGCCCTCACGACCGGCGTCCTCGATCTCAACCCGGTTGAAGGGTTCGATGTTCCGACGCCGTGCGCGCCGGTGTCGCAGGTGAGCGGTGACTCGAGTTTCGGCACCATCTGCGAGGGCGACACGGCGACGCGTACCCTGACGGTCCTCAACACCGGTGGAGGCGATCTCATCGTCACCAGTGTCGCTCGGACCTCGGGCAGCGACGCCATCACCGTCGATCCCTTGCCGGTCACTCCGGTCTTCCTCGGTGGCGGCGCTCAGGTCGACTTCCTCGTGAGCTGCGATCCCACCGGTCCCGGGGATGTCAGCGCGACCATCACCGTGGCCAGCAACGACACCGCGATGCCGGTACGGGACGTTGTCTACACCTGCACCGGTGGCGCCCCCGACCTCCAGGTGGCGATCGCCGACATGGGTGGTTTCGGAGAGGTGTGCACCGGGTCCTTTGCGGACCTCGATCTCACCCTCTTCAACCAGGGAAGCTGTGATCTGACCATCGACGACATCTCGGTGGACAACACCCGGTTCGTGCTCCCCTCGAGTGTCAGCTTCCCGTTGGTCCTGGGTCCCGACGCCGACTTCACGCTGCCGCTCCGCTTTGAGCCGACCAGCTGCGGGGCCGCCGGTGTTGTCGGCGTTCTCGAGATCGACAGTGACGACACCGATACCGCCGACGCACTTCTGGGAATTCCACAAGCGGTGCCTGCGAGAATCTTCTCGGACGGTCTGGAGTCGGGCGACACCTCGGTCTGGGTGCCCAACCCGGCGCCGACGCCGGTGAAGCCGTGTTTGTCGGACTCAGCGGCAGCGCCCCGTGTCCGGACATCAACACGGCCCTCGCCAACTCCGGTTCGTTCGGCTCCGTCTGTGCGTCGGACCATGCGGATCTGGATCTCACGCTCTTCAACCAGGGAAGGTGTGATCTCACTATCTCGGACATCGGACTACTTCCGGATTCCGGGCCCTTCGAACTTCCGAGCACGCTGACGTTTCCTCTCGTGCTCAGCCATGACGCCGACTTCACGGTGCCGATCCGGTTTGCTCCCGACAGCTGCTTCGACGTTCCCGAAATGAGGATCGTGCAGATCACGAGTGACGATCCGGACGAGGCGGTGATCGACATCGACATCAGCGGCGCCTCGCCCTGCGGCAACCTGGTGATCGATCCGGGTGGACTCAGTGATCTTTTCAGCTTCCCGGCGACGGTCGTCGACACCACCGGGACCCTCGGCTGTTTCTCCGACCGCGACCTCATCCTGCGCAACAGCGGGGGCTGTCCGCTGACCATCGACGACATCTCGGCGGCTGGAGCGGACTTTACCGTCGTCCAGCCCAGCGTCTTTCCGGTCCTGCTTCCCTCGGGTGAAGAGACGCTGGCCGTCACGGTACGCTTCACGCCTCAGGCCGATGCCAACCCCTTCGCTCCTGGCGAGGTCACGGGAACGCTCACCGTGGTGAGTGACGACCCGGATGGGGCGGCCAATGCCGACCTGTGCGGCGAAAGCGTTGCCCAGAGCGGCGTCCGGATCCTCGTCACCGACATCACCAGCGGTACGCCGGTTCCGGTCGATGAGGTGGACTCCATCACCATCAAGTCATTCGGGGTGAATACCCCGGGTCCGATCAACCTCCGTTTCACCGATCAACCCGTGTCGTCCGCGATGGTGTGCGGTTCGGACGTCCTCTACCACGTGGAGCAGGAGAACCTGCCGGAGACCTCGACAACCGGGAGCAACCCGAACGGTTCCTACGATGCCAAGGCCAAGGAGGGCAACCTTCAAACCACGGACTCATTCGGTCTCGGTCAGTGCGAGTTCCGGGACTTCCAACTGCAGATTCAGAGCAACTAGGATTCAACGGCGGGGACGTTTCGTCCCCGCCGATTCTTTTTTAGGACCCCACCTATCATTATTTGTGACGCCAGGCAGGAATGCATAGCGCCGCAATGCGGGCGAGGTAGCGCGGTTGGCGTGGCGGGCAACCGCATGGGCTGGTTCTCTGCCGCATGGGCTGGCGTTCTGCCGCATGGGCTGGTTGTTGGATGGGCGATGTCGAGTCGTGGCAGACGCGGAGCGGCGCTGGGGCGCTCAGCCGCCCTCGTGGTGGAGGCGGTTTTGGATCGAGGTGATGGCGATGGTAATGGCGGAATCAATGATGGGTGCCACGCTTCGCAATCTTCACAATCGGTGCCAGTTCCGCAGTTGTCAACCGTAACTGCGGATCTGCGGACGTCGCACCCGTTAAACCACAGACGTCGGCGAGACGCCGGCGCAAGAGCGCGCCAATCCTCGGGAATTCGTCGTTCGTCATTCCATCAGCAGGAGCCGCCTCGCGGCGTGGCGGTGCTCAGGGTGACGTTTCCGGGTCGCGATCGCCGGTCAAGATTCCGAGCTCATTTGCACGCTGGCGCCACTTCAACCGGGCAGCAGCGCGGAGGTCCTCGACGCTGTCGATCTCATCGACGATCTCGAGGTCGAGCAGGGTCTCGATCAGATCCTCGAGAGTGACGACACCGGCGGTGCCACCGAACTCGTCCACCACCGCCGCGATGTGCTCTCGCGATGACAGAAAGAGATCGAGCAGGTGGGACAGGCGGAGCGTGCCGGGAACGAAGAACAGGTCGCGCCGGAGTTCGATGAGTTTGACGTCGGTCTCGCCCTGCGCCGCGCGCTCGAGGATCTCGTCTTTCAAGACGACTCCCGCGAGCCGGTCGATCGATTCGCGGAAGATCGGGATCCGGGAGTATCTCAGGGGCTGGTGCCGCTCGATGATGTCGCCGACGGTGTCGTCCGCCGGCAGTCCGAAGATGACGATCCGCGGTGTCATCACCTGGGAGGCGGTCATCGACCGGAAGCGGAGCAGCGATTCGACGACACGTGACTCGTCCTCGTCGAGCACGCCTTGCTGTGCCCCGAGATCGGCCAGGGCCCTGAACTCGTCCCGACTGACGTGCACTCGAACGTGCTTCGAGGAGATCGTGCGACTCGCGAACGAGCTCAGCCAAACGAACGGTTTGAGAGGCAGCATCAACCAGACCAGCAATCGGGTGATCCCGGGGGCAAGTTGCTTCCAGTAAACGGTTCCGATGGTCTTTGGGATGATCTCGCTGAAGAACAGAATCGCCAGGGTCAGCAGAGCCGAGAACAGGCCGAGCCAGTTGCTGCCGAAGACCTTGGCTGCCTGGGCGCCGGCGCCGGCCGCGCCAACGGTGTGCGCGATCGTGTTGAGCGACAGGATCGCCGACAGCGGCTCTTCAATGTTCTCCTTGAAGTTCCACAGCCGTTTCGCGACGGCCGGCATGGTTTTGTCGATCGAAACCAGATATCCCGGGGTCACGCTGAGCAGCACCGCCTCCATGATGGAGCACAGAAACGACACGCCGATCGCCAGCGCGACGTACAGGATGAGAAGCGTCATGGGCTACAAGCTTACGACGACGCCCTCGGGGCGACAACCATCGAGAGGGGGTGCAGCATCGGCGCCACCGTGGTCGCCTACAGCGGCGCTGGGACGCTCAGCCACCCTCGTTGCGGAGGCGGTTTTGGATGGAGGTGATGGCGAGGGTAATGGCGGAGTCCGCGCCGCTGCCCTTGACGTAGACGGCCGGCTCGAGGTGCGACACCCGCTGGTCGTCGACGAAGTCGTAGGCCTTGCCGACCTTGTCGCGATTGCCGGGGTCGTACACGGCCACCGCCCGGCCCTTGGCCTTCTGGACGATCGAAAAGCACGGGATGTCGGTGTAGCCGTCGCCGACGAAGATCATGTTCTTGAGAGGGGCGGTGAAGTCGCCCGTGCGCTGGTTGACTGCGAACGGGTTGGTGCGTGCCTCGGGGCCGATGAGACCCTTGGAGATCTGGTAGAGGTACCGGGTCTTGTCGGTGAAGCTGATGACGGTCTTGATGGCGGTGATCGCTCCCGACTCGTCGTAGGCGAAGTTGCTGCCCCAGACGTCGGTCAGCCTCGGGGCGATCTTGGTGGCCCGTATCAGGTCCTCGAGGCCGCTGGAGACGACGAAGAACTGGGCCGCGAAGGCGCCGTCGAGCTCGATGAGCTTCTTGTACCGGCCGAACATGGTCGGCACACCTCGAAAGAACTCGAGGTCGCGGCCGACCTCGAGAATGTGGTCGCGGGTGATTGCGCCCCCGCGCTTCCGCGACGCCTCGAGCATCATGTGGAGGAAGGCGGGAACCTGGTCCCAGCCCTCGTGCATGTGCCGCCGGTGCTCCGCCCAGAACGCGACGGGGTCGATGCCGATTGCCGCGATGACCTGGCTGGTGCTGTCCGGCGCCAGGGTGTCGTCGAAGTCGAAGACCAGAGAGATGACGGGCGTGGTGGTGTGAGGCGTCACGCGCAGCCTCCGAACCGCAGTCGGGTGGTGCCGGGCTGGAACGGATGCCGGGCGGAGTCGTGGTGGCGGAAAGTCAAGACAGGCCGATTGTAGCGGTTTCGCGTTCGGCGCCACCATCGAACGCCGTGGTCCCACCATCCCCATCAGCCAGGACGAGCGGGGGTTCGGGGACCTCCGCCGGTCCCGCGCCGTCCGCCGCATGGTCTTCGGCCGGCCTCGCCAGGGGGACCTACTTGGGTATCTGGTTGATCGGGTTTCGCCGGAGCGGTTGGAGGAGCTGTGGCCTTTGTTGCAGATTGATTTGCGGCCTAAGACGTTCAGCAAGATTCCCCGGGTTGGTTAGTACCAGATAAACCCTGCGTGGCGGTTCGGGCGTCTGTCGGGGATCAGCTCTCCGACCCTCTCTGAGCGGCCTTCGATGATTCGCATGGCAGACCACGCGGCAGCAGCTGCGTCGATCACATCGTCTGCAGGGATCGTGCCCGCGGTTTGAATGTCCCCCGGGACGACGATGCCGTGCTCAGCAAGGAGATGGAGACGCGTCGCGAGCCCGTTCCAAACCTTCTTTGGGTGGGCCAGCGGTTCGCCGTTCATCGCGGCGAAGCTGACTTCTGGGTGAACCTCGTAGATTCGGTCGTCGTTAGATGCGCAGGCGTCAACCTGAAAAATCTTGGGCCGGAGAGCGTGGGACTGGGCGGAGATGCCGGGGCCAAAGCGTTGTTTGGAGAGCCGATTTGCTTCGCGGTAGGAACGGCTTTCAAGGACCACGCGAGGCGGAGTGGTGAAGACGCTCGATCTGCGCGACCCGAGGAGTCCTCTGGCTTCGACATCGGCCTTTCGTGGTTCGGGGCCCTCGGGCAGGCCGATAGGGATGTCGACGGCAATGACCTGGGCGTCGGTGAGGTGGGGGAGGAGTTCGGCAAAGGTGGAGGCAAGCTCGGCGCTTGCGAAGCGGCCGTCCTCGAGCACAATTGCGATCCAGCCTTTGGGGCAGCCGTCGACGCCTGCTACTTGAGTCATGCGGTCAATGTAACCCAATCGTGTTTGCTTTCGGTGGGTGAGCGAACCGAGGAGTTCATTGCGTCATCAGGCTGATCGGGCGTTGAGACCGTTGAGATCACAGGGAGCCACGGGTTCTCCTCGGTGATGACTGAGGGAGTGATTGGGAAGTCTCGGCGGTACGTCCCGGGCCCAGTGCTCGGGACGGTACCGGTTGTCACGTTGCGGCCGGTTTCAGGTACGGGCACCCGCGATCGGTTGGCGGGCGGGTCGAACCGAGATCGCGGAAACGAGATCGGTTCTGACCGCAGTCTGGCGAGTGGAGGACGCCGAGAGCCACACACCCCGCACCGCAAGCAAGGATGCTTGCTACTACAACGAGCCTGTCGGACCGGCAAGCTCCAGCTCGGCATTCTGGAGCCCCTCGAGGCGATCGACACCGATCGGGAGATCGGCGCTACAAGAGAAAGCGTGCCACGGATCTTGAAACCCGGCGCGCTCCCAAAACGTTCTTTTCTCATGTAGGCACCGTTTCGAGAGCCCATTGAGATGTATTTTCGTCGAGGACTTGACAACCTACTATGCGAGTAGTAGGTTTACTAATGTCATAGTAATGGAGGCCAGCATGTCGCAGCACCCGCACATCACTCCGGCGGAGCTCGGGATCATGAAGACGCTCTGGAGGCTCGGTTCCGCAACCGTCCGCCAGGTGCTCGAAAACCTCCCCGAAGACGAGTCCGGACCGCCGGCGTACACGACGGTCATGACGATGATGAAGAACTTGGCCGAGAAGGGTGCGCTCGAGGCGGACACCAGCCGCCAGCCCTACGTCTACACCGCTGCCGTGCGGCGCGATCAGGTGCTCCGGCAGCGGCTCGCCGAGTTCCTCCACACGGTCTTCGACGACAGCGCCGGCGAGCTCGTCCTCCACCTTGCCGACGAGGTCGAGCTGTCGCCGGAGGACGTGCGCCGCATCGAGGCCAAGATCGCGGGCCGGGAAGCCGACGACGGCGAGCCGGACCTGTCGGGAGGCGAAGATGAGCGGGGCTGAGAGCGTCATCGCGGCGTCGGCGTTGCTCGGTTGGGTGACGCAGGCCATCGTGCTCGGCACGGTGCTCGCCGGCCTCACCTGGGCCGTCACCAGAGTCCTCGGCAGCCGGATCAGCCCGGCGTTGGCGGCCGGTTTGTGGGCGCTGGTCCTCGTCAAGTTCGTCCTTCCCGTCGGCCCCGAGTGGGCCTGGTCGCTGCCGAGCCTTGTCGACCGGGCGGTCGATCGTTCGCGGGCGGCGCTGACGACGCCGGTGACGGCCGAAGAGTCCGTCGGGGACGTGACCGCGTCGGCCGGAACGCAGCTCGCAGTCGAAGCGCAACGAGAACACGACCGACCCTGGTGGCCGGTGCCCGTCGCTCTCGCATACCTCAGTGTCGTCGCCCTGCTCGGCGGCCAGCGTCTGGTCCGAAACTATCGATTCATCCGCCACTGCACGCGGCTGCCCGGCGTCGATCCGGGCACCGAGGCGGTGGTGCGGGACGTCTGCCGCCGCCTCGGCGTGCGCAGGGCGCCCCTGGTTCGTGTGTCCGAAGAGCTCCCGGCACCCCTGATTACGGGTGCTCTCAACCCGGTTCTGGTCCTCTCCCGTCGCCAGCTGTCTCGGCCGGACGAGCTGGAGACGGTGGTGGTGCACGAGATCACTCACCTTCGCAGGGGCGATCTCGCGCTGCGCTGCCTGCAGTGGGCCACTGCCTCGCTCTTCTTCTTCTGGCCGGTCGTCGCCTGGATCAATCGCCGGATCGACGCCGCCCGCGAGCATGCCTGTGACCAATGGGCCCTCCGTCACGGCAAGCTCAGCCCCGGGGCGTACGCCCGGTGCCTTCTGCGGGCTGCGTCCTCGGTCGGCGCGTCGCCGATGTTCCGCTGGTCCACCTGCATGGCCGGTAACGCCTGCTTTCTCGAAAGGAGAATCGACATGATCCTCAACTCAACCGGACGGAGGGCCTCATCGCCGGCCGGCAGGTTGGCCGCCGCCGCGTTCGTGATCGCCTGGGGCGCGTTCGCCCTGACCGGCGCGATCGGTGTTCAGGCCGGCACCTCGACCCACGAGGAGCTGACCGACCAGGCCCTCGACGCACACGCCGCCCAGATCGTCTCCCGCATCGCCCGCTACCCGTCGGCCGACGTCGACTCGGACGGCGAGATCTCGTTCGCCGAGCGAAACGCCTTTCTCGTCTCCGTCACCCTGTCCGACACCGAGCGCTCCCTCGAGTGTTTCGCCTACTCCGGTCCCTTCCAGGGCCGCGAGCTCGACATCATGGAAGCCTACGACGTGGTGCGGGGTCTGAGTTACCGCAAGAAGGTCGAGCACAAGGTCCAGCTCAAGGTCGTCGAAGCCGAGGAGAACGGCCTGTCGGACGAGGAGATGCAGCAGCTCAAGCACGACGCCAAACAGAAGATCCTCGCCTCGACCGAGGTCGTCCTGGTCGGCCAGGACGCGCTGCTCGACCGGATCACGGTGGAGCCTTCCGCCGAGAAGGTCGCGATGATCCACGACAAGATCTACAAGAAACAGGCCTACGAGAAGCAGGCCGAGATCGAGAAGAAGTCCCAGAGCCTGCTGAAGAAGGCCGAGGAGCTGGAGAGGCAGGGCCGCACCGAGGAGGCGGCGGAGCTTCGCGACCAGTACACCAAGCTCCAGCAGATGCTGGAGCAGAAGAAAGTAAAAATGTGAACACCAACCCGGGGGGCGCGGCGCGGCCGCGTCCCTCGGGCTTTTCTTTCAAATCGGTGTCGTCCATCAGGTGCTCGACTCGGATGGGTGCCACCCTGATGGGTGCCACCCTTAGCATTCATAGCATTGTTGCATCCTGGATGGGTGCCACCCTTAGCATTCATAGCATTGTTGCATCCTGGGCTTGAGGCGGTAGTATTGGGTTGTCCCGTCCGCGCATGGGAGCCATCTCATGCCAAGACACCCCCGCCTATTCATCCCAGAAGCCACCTACCACGTCTATTGCCGCGTCACACGGGGAGAGTTCGTCTTCGACGATCCGTTCGAGGCGGCAGAGTTCGTTTCGGCCGTCCGGGAAGTACGCGACCTTCATGGTTGGCGAATCTTCGCCTGGGCCCTGATGGCCAACCACTACCACCTGGTCATCAAGACCGGCGCCATCCCCCTCTGGCGTTCGATGCTGCGGCTCCAGTCTGAGGTAGCCAGGGCGTTCAACAAACGGCACCGTTATCTCGGGAGGTTGTGGCAGAGTCGCTACCGAGCCCGCGTGATCGACTCGCAAGACTACTTCCGCCAGGCCGTATCGTATGTTCATCTCAACCCCGTCGAGGCGAAGATCGTCGCCGACCCGGCTGACTACAAGCGCTGCGGACACGCCGAGATACTCGGTCTTGGGGAACCAATACTCATCGATATCCCCGCCGTTCTGAGGGGATTCGACGACGGCATTGCGGGTAACCCCCGGGACCGGTATCTCTATTGGATCAGGCAAGTCGCCGAGCTCCGGTGGATTGACCAGGGAATTCGCGATCTCCCTTGGTGGAAGGACGCTGACAATCTCGACGAGGTCGCATCTCCACAGCGTCACCCAGAGTCGAGGAGCTTCGACAACTGTCCACTCGAAGACCATCGGGTCGGGATTGAGATTGAGGACTTCAGCAGGTTGTTCGAGCACCACTCGGGGTACACCATCGAAGGCATTCGCTCCTCGCTTCGCCGGCGGATGCACCTCCAAGCACGAATCGAGTTTGCGACGCTTGGCGTCTCCAGGTACGGGATTCGTTCCACGGAGGTCGCCCGGTTCATTCAGAAACACCCAACGTCGGTTGCACGCTGGATCAGTCTCGGACTCCGCAAGCAGCTCGAGGATCGATCCTTCCGCGAGCGTATCGACGACGTCGATCGTCAAATCTCATGGTCCGCGCGCAACAATCCAAGAATGCTATGAATGCTAAGGGTGGCACCTATGGTCGATACCCTTTTCGTCGATGATCCGGCGGATGGCGGCGCGGGCGTCCTCCCCACCCTTGGCGAGCATCCAGGTGTTGGTGACAGTGGCTTCGTGCTGGCTCTCGAGCTCGTTCTTGTCGATGCCGGGAGCCGCCATATAGGCGAAGCGGGTTCCGAGATCGAGCTGTTTGAGGGCATCCGCAAGGCTACCGCCTGATTCGATGACGTTGGTGACGCCGTTCCACACGTCGTTGGCGTAGTCGCGCCGGATCTGGAACTCGTCGCGGTTCATCACCCGGCTGTGGACCGGCACCACGAGCTTGAGATTCGGGTCGGCGAGGATGGCATCGAAGACCTCCACCTTGTATGGGATGTCGGCGCCGGGCTCGACCTGGCGGAGGAACTCGGTGGACTGATCGTGCAGCAGGTCGCCGGTGGCGACGACGCCGAGCTCGGGGAAGTGGACCATGATGTCGTCACCGGTGTGGGTGCCCGGGCCGAAGTAGTAGAGGTCCATCGTGATGTCGCCGAGGTCGAGGTGCAGGCGGTCGGAAAAGGTGATGGTCGGCAGGTGGGGCTCGTAGTCGCCACTGAGGTCTTCGGACATCCAGCTGTACTTCTCGACGAGGCCCTGCAGCCGATCCGTCTCGTCATCGGCGGGATCGGCGGTCTCGAGGATCGTGAGCCACCCATCCACCCGCGCCTGCTGCTGGGCGACGAATTGGTCCCGGGTGCGGTTCCAATTGATGATCCACTCGCGGGTGAGCTCGTGACTGATGACGGTCGCCTCCCGGAAGATCGGGTTCCCGACGACATGGTCGTAGTGGAAGTGTGTGTTGACGACGTAGAGGAAGTCCTTGCGCCCGAAGACCTCCTCGATCTTGGCGCGGTAGGCTCGGGTGGCCCTGACGGTGGTGCCGGTGTCGACGACCACCAGGCCTTTCTCCGAGGCGATGGCCAGCATCGTGTCGCCGTAGTTCTTGCCGGACCCGACCTTGATCGCCTTCGGGTGGAGCTGATCGACGGTGACCTCGATCTCGGCAGCAGGTGTTGTCGCGTGCGAGCTTACGGCCAGGAAGCCAACAAGAAGAGCGATCGCTGGAGTTTGAATGTTCATTGCTTCATACCCCCCCCCGGGAGCGAGATACGGAGGGGAGCGTGCGGGGTTTCCGCGGATCTACTTCAACGAGTCGTGAGTCTTGAGTTACAGGACAGGGACAGTACCAGGACCGCCACTTTTGGCACTTATGGGAACCGATGGCGATTCTCGGGCCAAAGTGTCGGAAGGGCACCCGGGCTCCATCCACATCGGCGGCTCCGAAACCCTCCGGGAAATAACTCGTAGCTTTCCTGCGGAGATTACATGAGGGGAAGGACCACACCATGCGAACCCACGAGCGATCAGCCAACCGCAGGCCACAATTGTTTTTTGTATTCAGCTACGTCGTAACGGCGGCGATCTTGCTCATAGGGTGTCAACAGCAAGCACCGGTTTTCACTGATGTCGAAAGGGCTGCTGTAGAGGCTGAGATCGCGGCGGCCCGGGGGGCATACTTCGACGCAGCAACTCGGTTCGATGCCGATGCCTTGGTGGCCTTTTGGGACCGAGGTTTTGTTCACTTCTCGAACGCCGATTTCATACCACTGACAAGAGAAATGCTCGCCGAGGCCTGGTTGCCGTTGAGCCACATCGAGATGGACGTAACCTCAACTCGAGTCGTCGCCCTCTCACGGGACGCCGGGTACACGATCATGACGGCTTCATATGCGGTGTATGACAACTCAGGAGCGGTAGTCGAGCAAAACAGATGGGCCGGAACACACATTTGGGTTCGTACCGACGAAGGCTGGAAAGTCCAGGCCGTTCATGAAGGTCGGCCGATTCAGCAATCTGAATCAACGACTGAGTAAGCCACGACATGGAAGTGTGCCACATTCATACGTGTTGATTTGTCGCCTCTGGAAACGGCCTGCGAACAAATGTGTAAATGTGAACGTGGTACCCATGTGTACGTCTGCGCCCATGCCGGCTGATTCGAGTTTGGCGGTCTCGTCAGCTTGCAGAGGACGGCCGTATAGGGAGTTTTCGTGCACTGTCGTTCTGCGATGGCCTCAAGCACACTCTGGTCATTGACCGCCCTGCACTTGGTCAGGCGGATCACAATTCGCATATCGTCTTCGACCTGGACGTCGGTTCCGAAGCCATAGACGGGCGCCGCAGCAACAATATTTTCAGCTGCACAACCGAGACTCTTGAACAGATGACTGTCATCGCACATGATGGGTGCCACTGATCACAACCTCACAACAAAGGTTTGAACGGTGCCACGGGAACGGTGCCACGTATCACATTGTGACCTTAGGGGGGCTTGCGGCAGCTAAAGTCATAAAGTGATACGTGAGCCTCGTTCAAAATTCGGAGATTTGGCACTTGTAGCGCCGATCTCCAGGTCGGCGTGCATGCGTAGTTGGTGGAACAGACGCCCAGCTGGAGCTAGGCGCTACAAGGCGCCCTTAGAACATTGCCAGATGGGATGAGTAGGCCGGTCTCCCTATCTTGGGCCTTGAGCCCGCAATAGATTTGCCGAGCATTGTGCTACGCCGCTTTAGGAGACCGGCCTACTCATCCCATCTGGCACCGAAAAACACCGAAAAAGCATAAATCAGCAGATCGGTGCCCGGCACCTTTACGCCTCTCGGAATCGCCCGAGAGCGCGGGTTCTTCAGAACCGGACCCTGCCGAAGACGCTCAGATCCCAGATGTCCATCTCGATCGTCGCCCGCAGATTCACCTGCTCGAGATCACCGCTGATGTTGTCGGCCTCGACATCGATGGTGGCGACGTTGGCCGCCCCACCCACCGACCACCGCTCGCCGATGAGGTACTCGAAACCGGCCCTGCCGTCCCACTGGCCGCCGCTGACGTCGCCGATCGTGACGTCGAGCCAGCCGACGCCGACGATCATCCGCCAGTGTTCGGTCAGCAACCGGGGTACTCGAAGTAGATGTACGGCAGCGGCGCCGACACATCGGCGTCCTGCGAGTCCTCGATGGTCTCGTCTCCCTCGAGCCGCCAGCTCAGGGTGGTCGCGAGGTCGATCCATCGGAATCCGAGCCCGAAGCCCGCCGCCCAGCGATCCTTGACCCACGGGTAGAAGGTGTAGTCGAAGGGTGCCACGTTCACGTTTGTTGATTTGTGGGGCTGATTGAAGGGTGCCACCCTTCGCATTCCTCGCATTGGCGAGGTCCGTCGCCGAACGATGCTCTGTTGGTTCAGGGTGGCATCTACCCGGCCGGTGAAACGACCGGAAGCCGTACACTCGATTCATGAAGGCTGTCTTTTACGACCGCTTCGGCTCGGTCGTTGTGTTGAACGTCGGTGATCTGCCCGCTCCACAGCCGGGCTCCGGGGAAGTGTTGGTGCGCGTTGCCGCTGCTGCGCTGAATCCAAAAGACGTGCTGGTACGCAAGGGGAAGTTCAGGCTCATCTCCGGACGGCGTTTTCCCCGCATACCGGGCTACGACCTCGCCGGCACTGTCGAAAAGCTGGGTAAGGGCGCATCCGGCGTTGCCCCGGGCGACGAGGTCTACGGCATGGTCAACGCCTGGAGCGGCGGCACATGCGCCGAGCTGGTCGCGGTGCCCGCCGGCGAGCTGGCGCCCCGCCCGCATTCACTGTCGATGGAGGAAGCTGCGGCCGTACCGTTGGCGGCGCTGACCGCTCTCCAAGCGCTCCGCGATCTGCTCGGTGTGCGTCCGGGCGACAGGGTCACCATCAACGGAGCGTCCGGCGGAGTCGGCTTGTTCGCGGTGCAGATCGCTTCGCTGCTCGGCGGGAAGGTGGTGGGAATCTGCAGCGCAAGGAATGCCGGCCTGGTGCGTGAGCTCGGCGCTTCGGAGGTGATCCCCTACGACGAGCGGGATCCGCCGGCGCCGGATCGGCGGTCCGACGCATTCTTCGACGTCTTTGGGAGCCGACCCTATCCCCTGGTCAGGCCGGACTTGAACCGCCCTCACCGCCACGTCACCACGGTCCCGAGCGGCGGGGCGATTCTGCGGGAAATCACGAGCCGGCTTTTGGGCCGATCGGTGCGAATGGTGGCGGTCAAGAGCAATAGACCGGACCTGGAGCAGCTGGCACGCTGGATCGACGCCGGCGAGCTGCGATCGGTGGTGGACAGAATCTGGCCTCTGGAGGATTCCAGCGAGGCCCACGCCTATCTCGAGACAAGACGCGCACGAGGGAAGGTCGTTCTCATCGTCGGCCGGTAGATCGCGGGGCGCCGGTCGGTATCGGCACCACGTACACACTTCCACTCATCCTTCGGCTGGGCGCCGATCAGCACGATCTCCACGGGTGAAGGCTGCGTTGTTCTGAATCCCGATCGACCCGTATCTCATTTGGGCGGACCGGCGGCTCCGCCGATCAGTACCAAATCAACCCGCGGTCAGTCAGTGAAGGCGCCTCGTCAGATCCTGACAAGGCATCTCCCCTGCCGGTGGCGCATCGCCATGCTGTCCACGCGGCAGCCGCTGCGTCGAGGAGGTCATCGGGCGGCACCTTCCCGGCGGGTTGGTCGAACCGGGCGGGGAGCTCGATGCCCTGTGCTTCGAGGAGGGCGCGGCGCTCCATCTGGCCGTTCCAGGTTTTCTTCGCGTACTCGAGGGTTCTGCCCTTCATGGCGCGGAAGCAGACCTCGGGGTGGATCTCGATGGTGTTGGGGTTCTCGGCGACGAATGCCTTGGCCTCGAGGACGCGGTCGCGGAGACCCCATGATTGGCGGGAGATGCCCTGGCCGGTGAGTTGGCGATGGAGCGTGTTGCCGGAGGCGAAGGTCTTTCGGCCGAAGACGGGGTGGGGCGGGGCGAGGAAGACGCTGGAGCGGCGCGGGCCGACGAAGTCGCGGGCGGCGAGATCGGATGCGCGTGGCCAGTCCGTTCCGTCGGCCGGAAGGCCGATGGGGATGTCGAGGGCGAGGAGATCGGGTTCCCCGAGGCGAGAGCGAAGCTGGAGAAGGTGGTCGACGACCAGGGCGCGCTGGAATCGGCCGTCCTCGAGGGCGACGACGGCCCAGCTTCCCTTGGTGACGTCGGCGCCTGCGACGGTGGTGGGGCTCGTGCCTTCGTGCAGCGTTTTTAACCTCCGCAATGCGGCCTGCGGAATACCTTTCTCGAAGACATCGGCCATGTGGCCATCGCAGAAGCGTTCACCGCGGACGCACCAGGTGAGGAGGGCGGTGATCTGGTCGAGCGTTGCGGACGGTATGCGCTCGGGCTTTCGCGCGAAGTCCTGTGGGCGGTCCTCCTGGTAGTCGATGTGCATCCACTGCGGTTTGTGGATGACGTCGTGAAAGTTGTTCATGTCGTCGGCGTACTCGATGGAGCCGAGAGTGTGGATTCGGGTCTCTTTGTCGCAATGCCCTGGATGGGCTGTGTAGAAGGTCCTTCCGGGTTTTGCGAATCCCGGAAGGAGGGCGAGGAGCTCGGCGATTTCTTCGGCGGTTGGGGTGCGTTGGATGGGCGTTGCGCTCCCGATTGTAAGGGGTCTTGGGGAGTTCAGGACTTCGAAAAGTTCGCTCTGGCTGGAACTCTCAGCTGAAGCGGCGCTCCAACGAGATAGACAACAACCGCTACAGTACGAAAGGAAATCTCTCATGGAACTCGCCGCTGCTCGTCGCCGGAAGACCCGGGCCGGGATTTTCACCGCTTCGATGGCCGATGTGGTGTTTCTACTGATCGTGTTTTTTGTGCTGACCTACAGCGTGTCTCCGGATCTGACACGGATGGAGCTGCCGCGGACCGCGGTGCGCACCGAGGTACCGAAGGGTGCCGCCATCATCTCGATCGCGCCGTCTGAGGACCGCGAGGTGATCCGCGTTTCGACGGGGAAGGACCGCGCGATTCCGATCGGCTCGGACGAGGAGGTGGTCAGCTTCGCGTCGACGTTGGTCGCGGCCGATCCTGAACAGGCATTCGTCGTGCGGGCGGATAGGGGAGTGCGGTACGAGCGGATCGATTTCGTGCTCGACGTGCTCAAGCAGTCGAATGCCAGGCAGGTTTACCTACTGAGCGAGCAGGAGGCGGTGGAGTGATCCTACCCATTCGTGGTACCGATGGACACCTGGCACCTATGCGGCAGCGATGCCCGGTAGGCACCGTTGCCCGGCAGGAAGGAGGCTTTCAGTCCACCTCGATGTCACCGAGGTTCATGATTTCCTCGGCGTCATCCCTGGTCAGATCGCCGGTAAGCTCCTCGAAGACCTTGCTCTTGGTGGTCTTGCCGGTTGCGGGGTTGGTGACCTTGACGAAGATGTCGGGCCGCGCCTCGAAACCGGTGACTTGGCCCTGGTAGTCGTCCGAGCTGAAGGTAATGCTGAAGTGTCCATCTGCATCGGTGGTGGCCTCTCCGAGGAAGTCGTTCAAGACGAGGTCCTTGTCGTAGACCCAGACGGTTGCACCGGAAACCGGCTGCTGGTTCTGCCTCGAAACGACTCGCGCGGTCACGATCTCCTTGTACGGCATGCCAATCCTCCACAGATGTGCTGAAAGGGGAGCGAGGGTCGCCCTCGCCCGGAGCCGGATTGTAGCATCCTCGCCGGGCTCCCGAAACCGATCTCAACTCGTGTACCGGATGGGTGGATGGGTGCAACCTTAGCAATCTTCACGATTTTCAATCTCAAGAATGTTGTGAAAACGAAGGGTGACACCTGTCCCATCAGTTTGAGGTAGACGTTTGGTCCGAGCTCGTGAATCGGGTGCCGAATGGGATCCCTTCTACCTGGTCGGATCCGTGACCCGTCCAATAAAGAGAATCGAAAGAAAGGGTGCCGGAAAGGGTGCCGTGTTTATACATTTGCACATTCTCGATCGACCCACCCGTCGAATGTGTAAATGTAAAAACTGGCACGCTTCCGCTTCTGGCACGCTTCAGGGGACGTCGATTGGGGAATCGCGGTAGCCCGAAACGAGCACAATTCAACAAATGTGAACGTGGCACCCATCTTGCTTTGGCCGGTTCCACGGGATTGGCGATGCACGCATCAATCCACGGTCTTTGCTTCCGATCGTGCTTCGGTGAGAAGGTCGATCAGTCCGAGTCGGCGAGCCCACTCCGCCAGATAGGCGGCATCAAGCCGTTCTCCTTGGGTTTTGAGCACGCCAAGCACGTCCTTCCATTGCCGTTCGGAGACGCGTCCCCCCTCTTCGTACCACTGCAACTTACGGAGAATCACGTCTTCGGCTGACTTCACCGGCGCCCATTTGGGAGGATCGGCCACGATCTGCTCCATGATGCTCCGCTGGAGTTCGACACGGTCGTACTGTTGCCGCCCCATCACGAAGAAATCGACCTTGAAACCCGTAGCAAGATGTATCGCGTTGAAGCACGATCCTCGCGAAATCGCTTCGTCAACAGCATGCTGATCGATGTAGAAATCGCCACTTAGAGCATTGACGACACCATTCCCCGCCGTTGGGGAGAGATCGACGACGATGTCCACATCAGCCGTCTGGCGGGGAATCCCATGAATGGTACTGGCGAAGGAGCCCCCAAGGTGAAAGGGAATTGAAAGACCTTCCAAAGTGTCGATAACTCGGAGAACGACCGCCAACACCGAGGACTCGTTCATTGCTCATGAGGGCCGTAGACGACGGCGGCCAGATCCTCCCCCAGCATGAGGTCTCGAAGGAGCCTCTCGATGGCCTTGTCCGAGGCTTTGGGGTTTCGACGACGGAGGCCCGCTCGAGCCAGACTCAACGGATAGCGAGCAGGCCTCGTCGAGGAGCTCAAGCCGCCTCCATGCCGGCATCTTGCGATAGATCCCGAGCATGACGGACTCGGCGTCGGCCGACGTGTCACGCGCGAGGGTGCTCATGAAGTCAGTGTACAGGAATGGAGGGGAACGAGTGCCCAACGGTGTCAACGGTGCTCAGGAGAAACTTTCTTAACTTTTTC
>CAVQJV010000023.1:0-205738 GCA_963712805.1 uncultured Acidobacteriota bacterium
AGGGTTGCGACCGTCGAGACCGGTCTTTTGTTCGACTCCGTCCGGGCGCGACTCGGAGACGCTCACGCTGAGCTCGACGGCACCCTCGGCCGTCCGCCGAAGCTCGTCGGCACCGACCTGACCGTCCGCGCCCGCGGGTCCGACCCGGCGCTGCTGCGCGCCCTCACCGGAAGCGCGAGGCTCCCGGTCCGGGCCGTTTTCGCTGGAGGGTCACTTCCAGGGCGACCCGCGGCGATTCTCGGCCGAGAGCATCGACCTGCGATTCGGTTCGAGCGATCTCTCCGGCGAGGTGCGCGCCGATCTCGAGGGAAAGCCGAAGTTCAACGGAAACCTGCATTCTGGCCATTTCAGGCCGGCGGATTTCGGACCGCAGAAAGACCAGTCCGACGCCGACGCCGAAGAAGGCCAGCCGAAGGACGGCCCGACCTCAACCGGACCGGTGTTTCCGGACTCCCCGTGGAACCTCGCGTTCCTCGATCGTTTCGATGCCGAGCTGGATTGGAACATCAGCGAGCTCGAGGTCTTTCACGACATCGACCGGGAGATCGAGATCTCGATTGTCCTCCGCGATGGTGAAGTGAAGATGGACGGCTTTTCGGGGAACCGGGCACCTCGGCGGCACCTTGACGGGCAGTGCATCCCTCACCCCCGCGCCCGAGGGGCACCGGCTCGAGGTCGAGTTTCACCTCGCCGACAGCCAGCTCAATTTTGCCGGAGAGGGCGCCGACCCGAGTCAGTACGCTCCAGCGGATATCGATTTCACCATGAGTCTTGCCGGACGAACGGCGCACGAAGATGGCGGCCAGCGCCAACGGCCGGATTGTGGTCAACATCGGTGCGGGGGTTCTGCAGAAGAGCATCATCGACGTCCTGTCCGCCGATGTCCTCGTCACCCTGCTCGAGGCGCTCAATCCGTTTTCCAAACAGGAAGACCACACCAACCTCAATTGTTCGGTGCTGGTGGCGAACTTCACCGACGGGGTCATGACCCTGGACCCGGCGGCCCTTCAGACCGACAAGGTGACCATCCTCGGTGACGGCACCATCGACTTCTCGACCGAGAAGCTCAGGCTCGACTGGATCACCAAACCCCGAAAGGGCATCGGCATCAGCGCGAGCATGTTCACCAACCCCTACATCCGGCTCGGCGGCACGCTGTCGAAACCCGCCATCGAGATGAAGCCCGCCCAGGCCCTCGCTTCAACCGGGGCCGCGGTCGCAACCATGGGTATTACCCTCGTCGCCAAGGGTTTCCTCGACCGGATCACCTCGGAGAAGAAGGTCTGCGAGCAGGCGACGAAGCAAGCCGCGAAACAGATCCAACCGCAACCGCCGAGGTAGGCGATGCGAGTGTCGTATCGCGGAGCGCCCGAGAGACCCGCAGTGGATGGTACGATCCGAGCAGACCGGACCAATCACAGCGGACCGATTTGGGAGGCGCGGATGACCGGATGCACACGACCGAGATTTCAGAAACGCGGCGGGATGCTCCTTTTGGCCGGATTGCTGGTTCTCTCCGCGACCTCGGCGCATGCGTCTCCGGAACACCCCCTGGAGCCGCTCGATCGATCCAGTCCACGGGCCACGCTGACGTCATTCCTCGAGTCCCTCGATCGGGCATGGGATCTCTATTCGGCCGGCGATCCCGGATACCGCAACGTATTCCGCGAGACCAGAGACTGCCTCGATTTGAGCGATGTGCCGCCGCTGGTGTTCGACGAGGCCTCGGCGCGGGCCGCTCTGCTCCTGAAAGAGGTCCTCGACCGCATCGAGCTGCCGCCGTTCATCGAGATCCCCGACGCCGCGACCGTCGGCGAGCTCGGGTTGGAGCGCTGGACCATTCCCCACACCGAGATCACCCTGGATCGGATCGCCGACGGCGATCGGCAGGGGCAGTGGGTCTTCTCCACCGGCACGGTTCGACGAATCGAGGAATTCTACGGCATTGTCCGGCACCTGCCCTACCGACCCGGTCGAGTGGGCGGCCACATCGAGGAGCTGCAGTCGGCTTCCAGGTCCGTCCTCCTGCTGAAACTGATCCGGACGATGCCGTCCTGGGCTGCCATGCGTGTGGGCGGGATGATGGTGTGGCAGTGGTTCGGACTGTCCCTGTTGATCGGGCTGCTGGCCGTGGGACTGGTCGTTGTCGCCTGGCTCGCCCGTCGCCTTCGGGCCGGTGAAACGCTCTGGCGGGCTCCGGCTCGGGCGCTGGTGCCGGCGGCGCTGCTTTCGGTGCCGTTCGTCGGGCGGTTCATGATCGACCGTCTCTTCACCCTCCCCGGAACACCGGCGCTCTGGTTGCGGGTGGCGCTTTCGGTCGTCGGGGCCTTCGGATTGGCGTGGTTGGCCGCGCTCGCGGTGATACGCGTCGGCGAGCTGACCGTTCAATTCTGGTTTCGCGACGCGCGGCCGCTGAAAAAACAGCTTGTCCGGGTCATGTTCCGCATCGCCACCATCATCGTCGTCACCGCGATCGGCGTCGTGGCCATGCAGCGACTCGGCGTTCCCGTGGCCGGGCTCGTCGCCGGACTCGGTGTCGGTGGTCTCGCCATCGCCCTCGCCGCTCAGAGTACTCTCGAGAACTTCATCGGCGGCATCATCCTCTATGCCGACCAGCCGGTGCGGGTCGGCGACATCTGCAAGTTCGGCGACCGCCGCGGCACCGTTGAGGATGTCGGCTTGCGCTCGGTCAAGGTCCGCACCATCGACAACACGGTGGTGACGGTGCCCAACGCCACCTTTGCCAAGATGCAGCTGGAGAATCTGTCGGAACGGGATCGGATTCTGCTCCGAGAAATCCTCGGTCTGCGGTACGAGACGACACGCGATCAGCTGCGAACGGTACTGTCGAATGTCGAGTCGATGCTTCGAAGCCATGGATCCATCGACGATGACCGACTCCGGGTGCGTTTCGACGGCTTTGGCGACGCCGCTCTCAAGATCGAAATCTACGCCTACGCGATGGCGGAAACCTGGCCGGAGTTTCTCGAGATCCGCGAGGACGTCCTCTTCAAGGTGATGGAGATCATCGAGAACGCGGGAACCCGCCTCGCCCTGCCCACCGAGGTGCATTACGCGGCGGAGGGAGCGTCGGGAATCGTGGGACGTAAGTCACATGAGCCGGAGCGCCCCGCAACTCCGTAGCCGGACCATCCGGACCTCATCGCGGGTTTTTGAAACACGAAGGTCACAAAGAACCACCAAGGCTGCCACAAAGCACCTCGATTGAAAGTCGGACCTCGGTTCCGGAGCGACATTCGACTTCGTGGATCGGTTGATGTGACTTCAGCGGTTTGTTTGAAACGCAAAGAACGCCATGAACGCAAAGGCCATCGCAAAAAACCCATTTCATACAACCATCGCATCGGATCTGCTGCGTTCAACCATTGATGAAACGCTGCGATGGTGCGATGGGTCAAAATTGCGATGGCCTTTGCGATGTTCTTGGCGATCTTTGTGGTCTTTGCGGTAAAACTGCGATGCTTCGTGCAGCCCTTGGTGGCCCTTTGTGATCTTCGTGTTTCAAACTCGCCGTTGAAGCCACCACAACCGATCCACGGAGTTTTTGAAAGTAGCAATGCGCCGGCGACTTCGGCCAGGTGAGCGCTGGGACTTCGAGAATCGACCTCGCGGGATTCAAGAAAACCCGATGTGAAGACTGGTGATCTTCCCGGAAACCAAGAAACGTCTTACGTCTAACGCCTAACATCTAACGTCTAACCACTCACGAATGCACCGCTCCCTTATACTCACCGGCATGACCGAAACCACCGACGTCCCGAACCTCGTTTCGCGTATTCCCGAAGGCGGCACCACCGATCCCGACGAGATCCTCGATCTCTTTCTCGAGTGGGTGGCCGAGATCGGCTTCGAGCTCTACCCGGCGCAGGAGGAGGCGCTGCTCGAGATCATGGCCGGCCGCCACGTGGTGCTCTCGACCCCCACCGGATCGGGGAAATCACTCGTGGCCCTGGGCCTCCATTTCAAGGGCTTGTGCGAGGGCAGGGTTTCCTACTACACCTCCCCGATCAAGGCGCTGGCATCGGAGAAATTCTTTTCGCTGTGCAGCGATCTCGGCGCCGACAACGTCGGGATGCTCACCGGCGACGCCAGCATCAACCCCGAGGCCCTGGTGATCTGCTGCACCGCCGAGGTGCTGGCCAATCTGTCGCTACGGCTGGGTTCCGATCTCGACGCCCCGTACGTCGTGATGGACGAGTTCCACTACTACGCCGACCGCGACCGCGGCTGGGCCTGGCAGGTGCCGTTGGTCAACGCGCCGGCGAGCCAGTTTCTGCTCATGTCCGCGACCCTCGGTGACATGACGACCATCATGGTTCAGATCGAAGAGCGCACGCGCCGAGAAATCGTCCACGTCACCTCGGCCGAACGCCCGGTGCCTCTCGATTTCACCTATCGCGAGACGCCGATCCACGAGACCGTCGACTGGCTCGCCGAGAGCGGCAAGGCGCCGGTCTATATCGTCAACTTCACCCAGCGTGAGTGCGCCGAGCTCGCCCAGTCGATCACCAGCATGCCGCTGACGACCAAGGAGGAGAAAGCGACGATCAAGGAGGCCGTCGGCGAGACCCGGTTCACGACTCCTTACGGCAAGGAGTTCCGGCGTTTTCTCTCCTTCGGCATCGGTGTCCACCACGCCGGGCTGCTGCCGAAATACCGTCTTTTGGTGGAGAAACTGGCGCAGAGGGGCCTTCTCAAGATCATCTCGGGCACCGACACCCTCGGCGTTGGCGTCAACATCCCGATTCGGACGGTGCTTTTCACCAAGCTCGCCAAATTCGACGGCGAGAAAGTCACCCAGCTCAAGGTCCGCGACTTCAAACAGATTGCGGGCCGCGCGGGGCGCAAAGGCTTCGACGACGAGGGCAGCGTCGTCGCCCAGGCCCCCGACCACGTCATCGAGAAGATCGTCGCCGACCGCAAGGCCGCAGCCAACCCGAAGAAAAAGAAGAAAGGCCCATCCAAACAGCCGCGAGCGGGCGAGGTCTCGTGGTCTGAGGACACGTTCAAAAACCTCATTGCAAACCAGCCGGAGCGGCTCGTCTCACGCTTCCGGATCACTCCAGGGATGATGGTCGACCTTCTCCAGCGCGACGCCGCCGTCAACGACCCGCTGGCCGGCAACTTCCACTCGCTGCGCGAGCTCATCCGCCACTGTCACGATGACGACGCCGGCAAGGCAAACCACCTCAACCACGCCGCCAAGCTCGCGAGGTCCCTCGAACACGCCGGCATCATCAAGATGGTCAGGGACACCGAGAGCACGTACTACTGGGTCGTCGTCAACGACGATCTCCAGTTCGACTTCTCGCTCTTCCACAACCTCTCGCTCTTCCTCATCGAGGCCATCGAGGGGCTGGATCCCGAGGATCCCGACTTCGCCCTCGATCTGCTCAGCCTGGTGGAATCGGTGCTCGAGGACCCGACCATCGTTCTGCGCCGACAGCTCGATGTCATCAAGACCGAACTCATCAACCGGCTCAAGGCCGAGGGGGTGAGCTACGACGAACGGATGAACCAACTCGATCAGGTCACCCCGCCCCAACCCCGCGCCGACTATCTCTTCGCCGTCTTCGAGCACTTCCGCAAGCTCCACCCCTGGGTCGGCGGCGACATGGTCAAACCCAAGTCCATCGGCCGCGAAATGATCGAGGACTATCTCGACTTCGGCGACTACGTGAAGATATACGGGCTCCACCGCTTCGAGGGCGTCCTGCTGCGCTATCTATCGCAGCTGTACAAAACGCTGGATCAGAATGTTCCGGAGTTGGTCAAGGACGACGCCGTCCTCGAGGTCCTCGGCTACTTCCGCTCCATGCTCGAGCGGGTCGACACCAGCCTCATCGAAGAGTGGGAGGGTCTGCGCCACCCCGAATTGCTGCTCGAGAAGGGCGTCGAGGATTCCCACGAGGCGCTCCGCCTGCTTGCCGTCGAGGAGCTTCGGACCGACGACCGCAAGCTCTCCGCACGGGTCCGCGCCGAGATGCGGCAGCTCGTGCGCGCACTTTCCCAGCGGGATTGGGAAACGGCCGAGGGCAGCGTTCGGCAGCCCGAAGACGAGGACGAACAGTGGCCGACCGATCGTTTCAGCCAGGCCATGGCGCCGTTCTACGAGCGCTTCGACGAGCTCGTCTTCGACCACCGTGCCCGCCTCAACGACACCACCGTCATCACCCGCGAGGGTGACAAACGGTGGAAGGTCACCCAGAACCTCTTTGATCGCGAGGACGAGAACCTCTGGTACATCGAGGGCGAGGTCGATCTCGATCGCTGGCAGGGAGGGCCCCTCGTCGCCGTTACCGAGATTGGAACGTGATCAGAATCCTTAGTTCTTAGTTTTGAGTTTTTCGGACCCCGGAGGATTTTGGAATCTCCGCGCCCTCGCGTTAAAAAAAGCGCCCCTCCGTCCGACGGAGAGGCGCTTTAATAGCGATTGTCCGAAACTTAAAACTATAAACTGAGAACTCTCTACGCCCCGTACTTCTTGATCGCTCCGTCGAGCTTCGGCAGGACCAGGAAGATAAACGTCGCCACCGCGGCCGCGAGCCCAGCGAGGAAGATGAAGAACCACATGGGCTCCATGTGGTTCTGCACGCTGCCGAGGAAGCCCGAGAACTTGTTGCCGATGGAGGTCGCCAGGAACCAACCGCCCATGGCGAGGCCGGCGAGCCGCGCCGGCGCGAGCTTGGTCACCAACGACAACCCGATGGGCGAAAGACACAGCTCGCCGAAGGTGATCACCAGGTAGAACAGCGCCATCCAGAGACCGGCGACCTTGACCGACCCGCCGTCGGTCATGGACCCCGCCACCGCCATGATGAGCAGCGCACCGGTGGTGAGCAGCATTCCGTAGAGCAGCTTGTGCGCCGTCGGAACCTGTTTGCCGATCTTCAAGCGCCAACCGAAGAACCAGACGACGATCGGGGTCAGGACGATGACCCAGAACGGGTTCCAGCTCTGGTAGACCTCGGCGTTGACGACCTGGAGGAATTCGCCGGGCGCCATGAGTTCGGGATCGTGACCGAAACGCTCACGATATCCGTCGTACATCAGATCGTAGATCGACTTGTCGACGACGAAGACGGGGATCCTGGCACCACCCTCGTGCTCGCGCAGAAGCACGACCCGGTCTTTGGGAACCGCGCGATCGGCCAGGCCGACGGTGACGACATCCTCCCCGTGCGCGCCCTTTTCGGTGCGGACATCGATCTGGTCGTCGGCGTAGACCTTGACGGCGCGAGCCATCCACGCCGGATCGATGTCCTTGTTCTTGCCGTCGACACTGACGCGCTGGACCTCGATTCCCTCGAAGCCGTCCAGGGTTGCAACCGCACTCTCGCGAATCCGGCTCTGACCGAACTGGTTTGCGATCTCGGCCGAGGAAACGACGAGCAGGCTGTCCGGGTGCGGCCGGGCGACGTCCTCTCCGGCGTTGGTGTAGTAGCTGGGCAAGGCGTCTTGTTGGATCTGGTCGAAGAAGGGCACGCTCGCAGCAACCCCGGGCCGACGATCCGTGAAATCGCGAGCCCACTGGGTCATGGCGCTGCCGTTGAGGTGGAGAATCATAAAGAACGCACCGCCCGCGACAAAGATCGGCAGCAGGGCCAGAAGTCCCGGTTTCTCTTCCTCGTTGGCGTTGAGCCCGAGGCGGACAAAAAAGACGACGACCGGGATCATCCCGAGGAGGAAACCGAAATCGGACGGACGCACGATCTGCATGTCGAACTGTTTGGCGATGAAGTAGCCGATGATGCCGACCACAAACGCCGGTGCGAGAATCTTGCCGAAGATCTCGCCCATGCTCGTGTCGCCCTCGACTCGTTCAGGCTTGCGGTCGGCCTTTTCCAGGGACTTCCAGAAAAACGCCAACAACACCACGGCGAACAAAACCCCGAGGCCGGCGGCGCGGAAGGTCCACAGCCAACCCCAGTAGTTTCGGACGATGGGGGCGACGATGAGGGTGGCGGCCAGCGCGCCGATGTTGATCCCCATGTAGAAGATGTTGAACCCCGAGTCCCGCTTGGGGTCACCGGGCTCGTAGAGATTGCCGACCATGACCGAGATATTCGGCTTGAAGAAGCCGTTTCCGATGATCAGACCGATGAGACCGAGCACGAAGAAGTTGAACCCGGGCATCCCCATCAGGAAGAGACCGCCGGCCATGAGCAACCCGCCGATGGCCACCGATCTGCGGTAGCCGAAGTAGCGGTCGGCGATCATCCCGCCGAGAAACGGAGTGAAGTAGACAAAGGCGAGATAGAGACCGTAGATCTCGTTGCCCTGGGCGCGCGGCAGACCGAGGCCGCCACGCTCGGCATCGATGGTGTAGAGCAACAGGATGCCGACCATCGTGTAGAAAGCGAGGCGCTCCCACATTTCGGTAAAGAACAGTGGAAAAAGCCCCTTCGGTTGTCCAAACGCCATAGTGTCTCCTCCGGATCAAGGTCGATAGAAAAACGTGCAGCAAGACCGATGCATCCTACCTCAGCCGGTCGAAGATACGAAATCGTGACGGCGGCTCAGATCGAATCATCGCGGACGAGACCGGCGACGCGTGCCCTGAGTTGCGGTAGGATTCGCAGGTGGCACGAAACCAGAGAATCGAACGACCGCCTGTCGCGCCCGGAGGTGCGTCGCCGAGTCTTGACCCTCGCCGTGGGTTTCCTGCTGGTGCAGATCGTCGTGCTGCCCGGCGCCGCGAGCCCATTCCGCACGCCCAAGGATGTTCTGGCTCTCATCGTCTTGCTCCTCGTGCCCGGCATCAGCGTCGCCGGCCAACTCCTCCGAGGCCGCCTCGCGTTGCGCTGGTCCGCGCTGGCGACGGTGCTGCTGGCCCTGCCGCTCATCCAGGCGGCATCGGCATTGTGGAGCGCGAGTCCTCGAATCGCCCTGACCGCGTCCCTCCACACCGCCATCTGGATCGCCGGCGCCCTGTGGATCGCCACCACCACCGCGAAGGAAAGGCTCCGGCTCGTCGATGCCACCGCCCTCGGCGCCGCGATCTCCGGTGTCGTGCTCATGGCCCAGGCGGCCGGTCTGGCGGTGTTCTCCCTCGGCCCGGCGGGTCCGAGCGGACGGCTGAACCTCACCGGTCTCACCGGAAATCCCGCGGATCTCTCCATGGCCGCCGTGTTGATCCTACCCCTGGTTCTCACCGGGTGCGCGGGCAAGACGGAGTCGCGGTTCCGGTGGTCTCTCGCGATCCTCCTCACCGGGGCGGCGATCGTCTCCCAGACCCTGACCGCATTTGTCGCTCTCGGACTTGTCTGGACCACGTGGCTCATTCAGCAACGATCACGACAGCTGTGGATCACCGCGGCGGCAACCGCGATGATTCTCGTCGCCGTGGGTCTGTTCACCGGTCTGGACGCGAGAATCCAGCGCCAGCTCCAGCGCCTCGAACAGGGCGATTGGTACTTCTTTCTCTCAGCGAGAAGCGACGGCTGGACCGCCGCGGGTGAAATGGCGAGAGACAACCCCGTTCTGGGAACCGGCGCCTCTCATTTCAGCCGCGCCTACTACCCGGCAAGGATCGCCTGGCTCGATCGAACCGGAACCATCGGACGCCGGGCCGAGTTGGCAACCCATTTTCGCTTTTCCCACTGCGATCCGCTGCAGATGATCGCCGAACTCGGAATCCCGGCGTTGATCTGGATGATCGCCCTCCTGGTCGCCATCGGAAGCACGAGGACGCGAGGCGACCCCCTCCCGCCCCTCGCGTTGGCGGCCTTCATGCCGTTCGCGCTGCTCCATTTCCCGACTCACCTGGCGGTGAGTCTGGTTCCCTTGGTCGTCACCCTGGGCCACATCCTCGCCTCGGGCCGCGAGGTGGTCATCGACCCGCGGCCGTGGCCCCGACGCGCGGCGGCGGTTTTGCTGGTCCTCGCCGTCCTGGCCGGGACCTACTGGCAACTTCACCGGTTGATGCTGAACCTCTGGCGTGGCGGTCTCAACCACGCGTTGACGGTGATGCAGAGCGTCGATGAACCGCTGCGATCAGAACAGGCGGCGGTGATCGAATCACAGATCCTGCCGCGGATCCCCGGCCTGGATGAAGCCCGGCCATGGCTCTGGAGAATGGTCGGACAGGCTCGGCTCGCCCGCGGCGACGATATGCGGATCCGAGACGGCCTTTCAAAACTCCATGATCCTCTGGCCGCACGAAGAAGCGGAGTTCGGTCTCGGTCTCTCCCTCGCGGCCCAGGATCATCGGTTCAGGCAACAGGGACGTGCCCTCGACTCGCGAAACCGTCGGGGAGAAGCCATCGTCCATCTCGCCCGGGTCTGTCGCACCAATCCCGCTCTCCTCGAATTCATCGAGGAGGACGACCTCCGCCAAGCGGTCAGGGAAATCGTCGACGCCGCCGACAGGGCGGGTCGATGAGAAGTACGGGCTAGCGTTCTTCGAGCCGGGCAGCCGTCATCCTGTCCGTTTCGCAGCCATCCCTGAGGACAAAGTCCTGCGGGTGGAGTTCGAGGCACTCCCGACGAATATCTGAAAAGATGCCCTCGTCGAGCATTTCGTTGCTCGAGTTGCGCGATGCCATCGCCGCCTGGCTCCGGTACTGGACCGCCTGACAGGATTCAAACGAGTCGGCACCTTTCGTTCTTTCGGGCTCACACCTTGCGGCGATGATCTCGTCATCCGTTGCCGGTTCTTCAGGCTCTGCGGCGCCGGAGGGCGACGCCGCCGCGGCCGCCGGATTCTGAGCAGCCACCAGAGCGGTTTTGGCTTCTTCCAGGAGTCCCCGGCATCGGGTGACTTCGGAATCCGCGGTCCTGAGCATCGCCCCGCCGTTGGCGATCTCATCACGCACGGTAGCGCTCGCGCTTGCGCAGCTTTCCTCGGCCAGTATCGCGATCTCGAACGCCGGCGCAAAATCGTCTGACAGACGCAGCAGGGTGATCGAGTGGACCTCGGTCTCGAGATCGAACGAGGCCGCCTCGATTCGTTTCGCGAGTTCGAGGTCGCGCCTCGTCGTCGGTATTCGAGCCTGGGCCACGAGTTCGCCGAGCAGATCAGCAGCCGCCGAGCAATCGGCCAGCACCATTCCGAAGAGATTTTCGTCCGCCCGCTTCGCCGCGTTGGGATCGACCACGACGCCCTCTTTCACGACGATCGCTTCAGGATTCAACTTGATCTTGCCGGCGACATCACCCAGATGCTGCGTCTGGGTCCATCCCGTTTGGCCGACGAGCAGCGTGACCACGACTGAAATCACCGTCCCCAAGCGCATGATCCCTCCCATCCGAGTCTCGAAGCGACCTGATGTGTTGATTGTATCACCCGCTCTTTGAGACAGTTGCGAGATTCCATCCGAGCTTTCACCCGGCGGACGAAACGACCGCGGAGGAATGTCGAAAACGAGTCATTTGTTTTGACCAACAAGGGATCGCGCTTGCCTCGGTTTTGGCCGGACCGTATCCTGAATACAGAACTCGCGCCCTGAAGGGCCGAGTCGGAGGCAGATCAATGAAAACCCGACAGCAGATCGCTGAATCTTTCGTGGCCCTCGTCGCCGTTGTCGGCGGGGTCTTGCTCGTCCCCACGCCTGCCGTCGCGCAGGACGTCGTTCTTTCCGCGGTTCCGAAGGACTCGTGCTGCTTGACGAACTTCCGCTTTTCCGGCACATGCGAGGTCATGCCGCGCCAGGGCCAGTATTGCGAGAACATCCTCTCGTACCTCAACAACTTCAACAGCGCGGGCGAGGACTACTGCACCTCGACCTACATCCGCGGCGGATGGACGCTGGTGGACTGCGGATCGGGCGCCGCAACCGGACAAATCGGGCACATGGAGAAGCAGTACATCGAAACCGAACAGCCCGCACCGGCGACGGTCGCATCGCCGTCGAGGGCCTCCAATCCCGAGCTTCCACAGCAGAACACGTCCGGAACCCAGGATCTGGGCGAACTCAAGGTCACCGACGCCGGCGTCATCCAGGTCCGCCTTGAACAACCCCTTGATGGCAACAACGTGGTTGCGGGCCAGCAACTCACCGGCCGCCTCGAAGCTGATCTCCTCGGGGAGGATGGCGAAGTGATCGCACAGGCGGGATCGATGATCAGCGCCCGGGTGGGCGCCGAGAGCGCGTGGGACACCCCCAGTTCGGACAACCTCCAGATCCACCTGGTCGGCACGACCACCTCGGCCGCGGATCTCTTCGGCACCGCGCGAAGTCAGCCGCGACCCGAGCAAACCGATGAGGGGTCGGTCCACCTCACGGGCGACCTCGTCGAGCTGTCCGAGGACTCGGTCCTCACCTTCCAGGTTCAGGGCATCACCAAGGAGACCGCCGATATGCGGGTTCTCACCACTGCGACATCGGTGTGGATGGAGGCCTTCAACCAAGGTGACGCGGTCACCATCGCCGGTCTGTCGTCGGAGAATGGCGCGCTGCTGCCGCCGAACGGCCGGGCGATCGTTGGCCGCGACGCGATCTACTCCTATTGGAAGGAACTTCTGGAGGATGCAAAGACGACCGGTCGAGTTGGTCAATGTCGAGACCGTGGTCGAGGGCGATCTGGGTTACAAGGCCGGCCGCTTCGAGCTTCGTGGATGCCGTCACCGGTTCGCCGTTGACCAGGGAAAGTACATCCAGATCTGGAAACGATCATCCCAGGGCTATTGGGAACTCCACCGGGACATGTGGAACAGCAGCATCAAATCCGGTTCATAAAGACCAGTCCAGCACCGGGAACGCAATTACAAGCGCCGGGCGACCATCGCCCGGCGCTTCACGTTCTTCGAGCCTCGTCGGTCGTCTCAGCCCGATGCGGCGATATCGAGCTCGAATGCATCCTCGGCAAGCTCGAACTCGGGCTCGTCGAGATCGACGACCTGCGCCGGCTCGGGCTGAGCTTCGAACTCTCCCGGCCCTGGCCATGGCGATGACAAGTTCGGTCGAGAGCGGAATCGACTCTCGGCCGGCTCGACAGTCCGACAAACTCGATCTCGACGAGCTCGGGTTCGAATCGAACCCCGAAATCCCGATCGAAGGGCTGACGGTGGTCGTGGCGGTTTTCGCGATGGCTTCGGGAATTCCCGTTGGAAACGCCCTGCAGCTGGCGTCCATCGGCGTATCTATGGCGACACCAGACGCACTGAGAGATTCCGAGTTCGCCATCGTTGAAGTGCACATCGCCTCGCAGCGTTCGGTTCATCAATCGGCCCTTCCCGCCCTCCGGGTTGGGTGCGGACCACCCACGCCGCTCGACTCGCTGTCGGAGTCTATTGCAATCCTGATGCCCGATTCTGGACCAGAGGTCTGGCCGGATGCTCCCACCGTTCCACTTCGGGACACCCGGGAACGATCCCCGACACCGTTCCCTAGCGGTCGTCGATCCTGGACCGATCGTGGAGATGGCGGATGGACGGTCTCGCATTTCGAGGTCGTGCGGACTTCCACATCGTCCACCCACCAACCAACTCGGGCGTCCACACGGTCGCACCCGAGACCGCCAGCGGAACTGGACCGTCAGACCGACAAAATCGGCGAGGTCGATCACCGTCTCGGTCCAACCGTGGTCGAAACCGGTCCAGGCCCTCTCGCCACCGAACGGGTGTCCGGTTCCGACGCTGACAAACCCGGTGTAGGGGCCGCTGATGAATCGCTCCGGATTCTCCCCCACCGTCGAACCGTCACCGTGCAGAATGTCGTGCCAGGTCGATCCACCGTCGGTTGAGTATTCGAAACGGCCACCGTCCCAGAACGGCTCGACATCATAAAAATGGAAGAAACTGATGACCGTGCTCTCGTCGTCAATGGCGAATCCATCCACCAGGCCGAGCACCTGATCCTTGATCCGGGGCTCGTTTCGGCAGAACCACGATCGGCTCCCGGCGTGGGTGAAGTCTTCGACCACCATCCATGGTTCGGTTCCGCTGTCCTGGCTCGAACCGAGACCGGTCCGCCACGCCGTGAGATCGCCCTCCACCGAGTCGCTGAAGTGGACCTCGTCGGGGCCGGTCGTCCATCCCGAGTGGGCGACCTGATTGCCTTCTTCCGCCAGGCTCGCCCCGTCCACCGCCCGCACGACGTAGTGATAAACGACCCCGTCGTTCACCGTCAGGTCCCGGTGTCTCCGACCGGCGACGTTGTCCCCGACGAGAGTCTCGGGCCCCGGATCGAATCCGGCCGTTTGAGAACGGTAGACACGGTAGCGGACGCCCGCACCGTCACATCCCGGTGTCGCCGGCCGCCACTCGAGATCCATGGCGCAGCCGGTGTCCCGTGGATCGTTGACCGCATCGAGACCCCAGAAACTCGGTGGCATGGAGCACGGTCCGCCCGCGGTGACGGTCACCCCCTCAGAGTTGTCGGACCAACAACCATCGGCCTCTCCTGCGTGCACGTAGGTGTAGACGGTGCCGCCCGAGGCCGAGGTGTCGTGGAAGGTCGTCGCAGGCGCATCGACGGTGGCGAGAACTTCGAAGGGACCCTCGGGTCCGGCTCCACGGGCGACCCTGACCCGGTCGAAGGGCCAAGAGTCGCCCCAATCGAGCAGCACCCCGTCGCCGGTGGCCTCGGCGGTCAAGTTCCAAGGCGGGTCGGAGACCAGGCACGGACCGCACTCATGTTCCTCGAAGATCCGAATCTCGTCGAGCCACCAGCCCCACCCGATGCCGGGCGTCTCATCGCAACCCAATCGCCAGCGAAAAAGCACTCGCAGCCCAGCGAAATCCCCCAGATCGACCCGGGAGCGGACCCATCCCCGCGAATCCCCGGTCCAGCTGCCTTTTCTGAACAGCGGGTTCGACGGCGCGCCGATGGTGTCCGTGTAGCCACCGGCCAGGAACCTCTGGGGATCGTCGGGGACGGTCTGGCCATCACCCTCGAGGATGTCGTTCCAATCGCGACCTCCATTGGTGGAGTACTCCAAACGGCCACCGTCACGGCGATGGTAGAGCCGATAGCGATGAACGAACTCCAATACCGGCGCCGACCCTCTCCAAAGAACGACGGGCTCGCCCGTCCGCAGCACCTGGTCTTTGACCCGATCCTCGTCTGCGATGAACCAGGCCCGGTCTCCCGCCCAGGCGTCATCCTCGGTCACCCGCCAGGATTCGGTCCCCGAATCGGCCTCGGAGCCCTGCTCCAGGATCCAGCCATCCACCGCCCCTTCGACATCCTCGCCGAGATACAGATCGATCGGCCCCACCGGGCGACCACCGATCGTCACGGTGTTTCCGTCGTCAAAGTCCTGGGCGTAATGCTGAGCACGAACCACGTAGTAGTAGTCCCGCCCCCATTCCAGCCGCTGATCCAGCCACCTGGAGCTCACCGCGTTTTGAACCAACCGGTTGTCGGGGCCGGGTTCAAAATCCGGCTCGTCGCCTCGATAAACGGAGTAGGCCGTGACACCCGGACACAACGAATCCACGCGCTCCCACTTGAGTTCCAGGGCGCAGCTCGCACCGGCCGGGGACTCAACCGAGGCGAGCCCGGCAAAGATCGGCGGCAAGAGACACTGACCGGTTGCCGTCGCCGATGCTTCGGCCGAGTAATCGGACCAGCAACCGCGGTACGCCCGCACGACGTAGAAGTACTCGCTGCCGCCCGAGACATCGGTATCGAGGAACGACCCCACCCCAGCCGGGAGGGTCGTGATGGGAACATAGGGGCTACCGCCGGCGTTGTCGGAGCGGGAGATCTCATAACGTGTCGCCCCCGACACCGCCGACCAACCCACTCGAATCGTGTTGTCACCGAGGTGGGCCGCCTCCACGACCGCCGGCGGTGGCGGTGCCTCAGCACAGGGTCCGGCATCGCCCGAGATCGCCACGGCGAAATCCTGACCATCGAAACCGGCCGGCAATGACGCGACGTTGACGCCCACGATTTCGGCGATCCAGGTCCCGGGCTCGGGGGACTCGACCCGCACGACCTCGACGTTGTTGTCGGCGTCGCGCTCGATCCCGGGATTGGCAAGGGACCATCCACCCGAGAACACGTTTCCGCGATAGACCGCTCCGGCGGGGCTCGTCAGCAGCAGGTCGAGATCGTTGACCAGCGGGTGATCCGCGTCTTCCTCCCCGGGCACATCCGTCCACACCGCCGCGAGTCCGAGCGGGGCGTCCGAAGAGTGCACCACCACCGGTGTGCTCCAGGATACGCCGGTGACGAGCTCGTCCGTTTCATCGGCATCGAAGAGCGTCATCGCTCCGTCGTCGGGGCCGACCACCGCCGCCGCGAGATCGACCCGACCCCAACCCTGATCGTAGACCGACTCGACTCCGCCATCGATCGCGGCAACGATGAGCGCCGCTTTGACAAGCGCCGGGCTCGGATGCCGCCCTCGGTCGCGCCAGAGATACTCGTACAGCACTGCCCCGGCACCCGCTGCCACCGGGCACGCCTGCGAAGTTCCGCTGTTGATCGCGTAATCGGGCCCGGTCCAGGCTTGGTCCCACAACTGAACCGCATACGGATCCGTCGATTCGACCGACAGGACATCGGATCCAGGAGCGACGAGATCGGGCTTGATACGCCCCTGGGACGGCCCGCGGCCCGATGTCGTCAAGACGGTTTCCGGATCGGGACCCGATTGGTGCCCCGGCACCCACGCGCCGCAGCGGTTGTTCTGCACCGCGCCGATGGTGATGACGTTCTTCGCCGTGGCGGGCGATGTGATGGTTCCCGGATCAGGCCCCACGTTCCCGGCCGAGAAAAAGACCGACAAAGGCTGAGCCCCTTCGAGATCCGGATCGGCGTCGCGTACTGCGGCATCGGCATCCCGGGCGGCCGCCGTGTACCCGGTCACCGGATCTCCGAGACCGACCTGCCCCCACGAGTTGGAGCTCAATTGGGCGCCGTTTCTCACGCCCCACGCCATCATCTCGGCGACCTCGCCGTAGCCCTCCTCGAAGATGTTGTTGGTGACGATTTCGGCGCCCCACGCCATCCCGCGCACCGACGGCAGGGCCGGGATGAGATCGCCGCAACCGGAGGTGTTGACCGGCGACGGAGAGGTCCCCCGCCCGACGATCGAGCCGGCGGTGTGGGTCCCGTGTGCGGTGTCGGAGTAGGCCATCCGGCCCGCGGTCGCGGTCACGACGCCGATGAGATCGCGGTGGTTGAGATCGACGCCCGAGTCGTTGTGAGACACGGTGACGCCGGCGCCGTTGTAACCCAGGTTCCACACCGGCTCGACGGCGACCTGACCTGAATGGGCCGCCAGATTGTTGTGCGGTTCGATGCTGAAGACCGGCTCGGCGTAGCCGATCTCCGCATGGTCCGCGAGCAGGCGGATGAGTTCGCCCGGCTCGAGTCGCACGATCTCGGCGCCGCCGATGGCGCTCTTGGTCTCGCTCGAGAGCGAATGACCACCGAAACCGGAGATCCGGACTTCAACCGCCGCCGACCCGCCACCTCCGCGGAGCTCGCTCACGAGCGACCGGTGGACTCGTGCCTCCACAGGCAGCGGCTCGAAGCCCCTGATCATCGGGAAACCTGCCGATGTCGTCATCCGCAATGCCGCTTCGAGCCCGGGTCGGTCGGTTTTGACCACCAGACCGTGGGACCCGGCCGGAGCCAGAATCTCCACCCCGATGCTGTCAAACTCCGAGCGCCAGCGTTGATCGAGGGGACCCACCAGATTGAGAACGATGACGCCCCCGGCAAACATCGATGGATCACGCGACGAGACCGCCTGGGAAGTCCAGCCTCTGAAACCGACGGGATCCGCCGCGGAGAGGGCATGGATTCGAGCCGCCAGTTCGTCGCTGATATCGCCTTCCAGACTCACCAGCGACATCCGACCATAGGCATGAATGACCGTCACCCCGGTGGTGACCCCGGCCAGGACCCGATCCGGAACCAGCGCGTGAAGGCCAGTTTCGCGGGTCGCGGCCGGGGAGATCTCACCCGGCTCGGCGAAAACCGACAGCACCGCCACGATCAGGCAGCCGGCCAACACAGAACGCTTCAAGAGATCTCCCGCATCCACGCTCCTACTTTAGTCCATTTGACGCTTCGTCTCGTCCAGATCAGAATTGAACTACCAATAGCGAGAGGTCAAAGGTGACGCTCATGACAAAGAACCACAGTCGATCGAGCCTGTTGATAATCATCGGAGTACTCGCTCTGTCGTCGGGCTGCGCGAGCTTCAACCCGACGCCCATCGATCAAGTCGGGTTCCAGGACCGGGCCCTGACTCAAACCAAGAACGACATCACTGTGACCGTCTCGGTGCTCTCGGCCGAGGAGACCAAAGCCGTATTCGACACCAATCTCTACAAGAAAAAGATCCAGCCCATCTGGGTTGAAATCACAAACGGAAGCGACGAGCCGTATCGGATTCCTCCCACGGAGCGTCGATCCCAGCTATCACTCGGCCCTGGAGGTCGCGCAGAAGAGCTTCAAGAGCGGGGCCAAGAAATGCCAACCAGGCCAAACGGGAGTTCTACTACCTCAACACGATGCCGTTCGAACTGCCACCCGGGCAGACCCGGTCGGGTTTTGTCTTCGGCGACCGGAGCAAGGGTGTACGGTGGATGGCCGTGACGATCATCGGCGAAAACACAGCTGAGACCTTCGAGTTCGTCGTCGATGTTCCCGGATTCAACGCGGATTTCCACAAACTTGAAGATGTCGTGATCTATGCCGAGGATGATTACACCGATCTCGACGAGGACCAACTCGTCGAGTGGATCGAGGAGCAACCGGCCTTCGTCACCAACAAAGATGGGAGCAAGACCGGCGACCCCTTGAATCTCATCATCATCGGTGAAGCTGATGCGGTGTGGCCGGCGTTCCTGAGGATGGGATGGGATCCGACCGAGGCCATGACCACCGGATCGGCCCTCAAGACAGGGGTCTTCGGCATCTTCGGCGGCGGCTATCAATACGCCCCCATCAGCAATCTCTATGTCTATGGCAGGGCCCAGGACATCGCGTTGCAGAAGGTGCGCAACAACATCCACTACCGCAATCACCTCCGTCTGTGGGAGGCACCCGTCAAATACCAGGGCAAATCGGTTCTCATCGGCCAGATCAGCCGCGACATCGGCAGCCGTTTCACCACCAAGAGCCCGACGCTTGACGACCCACCGCATCGATCCCGACGTCGATGAAACCCGAGGCTCGCTGATCCAGGACTTCCTCTGGGCCCAGGCCCTCGCCGTCTTCGGCTACGCCGGTGGGGTCGGAGAGATCTCCATCGAGGAGCCGCGCGGCAATCTCACCGGCGATATCTTCTTCACCGATGGCAAGCGAGCCGTCTTGTTGCTCTCGGCCGAGCCAGTCGACTACGAACACGTCGACCGTTTTGAATGGCACCAATCGCTAGGCAAGGACTCAGTCGTCGAGAACGCCCCCGCCGTCGACGAGGAGTGACCGCTCCGAGCAGCGATGCCCGAGCAACCCGGCGACCGCTGGACGAAACCAAAACGGCCGGCGCCTTGGACCACGGCCGGATCCGGGTTATCCTGGCTACTGTATTCCGGAGGGCACTGCGGACGTCATGCGTATCGCAGCAAAACAATCGAGTCGTCTCCCGGCGACCCGAGAGGTTGGCATTGACCAGACCAACAGCACCACGACGTCCTCCGAGCTCGAGCCTATCGAGAACAGGACGCCCAAGCTGACCGCCATCGTCGATCGGGCCGTCTGCCCGGCGGTCGCCACCGATCGATTCAACCGCGTCGTTCACGTGGAACACCGCATTCACCGACCTGGTCACCGGCTACCGGAACTTCACGAGAGCCAATCTCCAGGACATCCTCCGTTTGCCGCCGACCCAACGGCAATCTGATGTCACACAGTCATGCCGCGCTGCACGAAATGGTCCTCAGCGGCGACGCGCCAGCCGCCTTCGAGATCGATCTCGAACCGGAGGGGAAGCCCCGCGTTCGCGCCGAGGTCTCGATCGTCGTCGTCATCGACACCGATCCCGAGCGCCACTGGCTGGTCTACCTCCTTCGGCCTCGGCTCCGCCGACGCCGGATCGACACCGCACTCGAGCGACTTGCTCGGTGCCGATGCGCCACCGCCTCGACGAAACACCCGCAATGCACCGTCACCGCTGCTGACCCGGCGCCAGATGCAGGTCCTCGAGATCATGGCGACCGGCGCCACCGCCACCGAGATCGCCGCCGAGCTGGAAATCACTGTCAGCACGGTGAGAACCCACATCCGCGCGATCTTCGAGGCCCTCGGTGTCACCCGCCAGACCGAGGCGGTGGCGCGGGCCGTTCGCGATCACCTGATCTGAGACCACCCGATTCGGTTCGAGCCCTCCTGCGACACACGAATCACCAAACCACATGCCCGGCAGCGGTCCTGATTCCACAGAACTGTGGATCGGAGCCCGTCAACCTGACGATTGTTCCCTCTCGGTCGGGACCGTACATTCAATGGGCAGTAAAAAACCCATCTGTTCAAAACGGTTGCCGTTGGGGGGCGCCCTGCGACCGAAGCTGCGGTGATGATGTCGCCGCTCGACAAAGGAGGTGGTATCAATCCGTTTCAACATGATCCGAGCCTTGGACTTCGTCCCCATGGCCCGGATTGGCAATCCAACCGTTCAACCCAGAATCGGAGGAGATTCATGAAAAGACTGACTGTGGTTTTGCTGATGTGTGTCGTGGCATTGTTGGCGTGGCCGGTGGAAGCGACAATCGAGGCTGAGGCAGGGCTGAAATGCGCCGATCCAACGTGTTCCACCCCCCTTCTCGCCGGGCAGACCATTGACGTTGGCACAGTAGATGTATTCTTTGAAAACGGAACCCTGAGAGTCGTGTTCAACATCGAAGAGAACAGCGGTTGGTTCCTCACCGAGACCCACCTCTGGGTCGGTACGGCCGAGCCGACAACATCCGCTCCGGGAAAATTTCCGTACAAACACGAAAACCTCGATTACGTCGTATCGGATTCCTACGAGTTTTCCTATCTGAGTCCTCCGACCGAATGCCTCTACTTCGCGGCGCATGCTGTCGTCGAAACCGTGGTCGGATACGAGTTCGTACCTGAAGACTTCGAGGTCAACCTGCCCGATCAGGTCACGATGAAGGTGTCCCAACCCGCAGACAGAGCAAGCTATTTCACGACACAGATCCTCGATGGCCCACTCGCCGGGTTCTATGATGGCTGGTGCATCGATATCGGCCATACCATCTCCCTCGGCCCGACCTACACCGCCAACGTCTACTCGAGTTACGAGGCGTTGCCGTCCGACATCAATATCGACAAGCCCCAGTTTCTTCCCCAGGTGAACTACATCATCAATCACTTCCATGAGGGTGACCCCTCTTACTCAGGGGCGCCATTCACCGCTTGTGACATTCAGAGGGCGATCTGGACTGTAATCGACGACTCCATGACCAGCTGCGGCACCTACGACCAAACACGAGTGAACGAGATCGTCGCCGACGCCTGGGCGAACGGATACGAATTTGAACCCGAGTGCGGAGGAGTCGTGGCCGTGATCCTGGTTCCGGTTGGGTCGGCTCAGGTGACCATCGGCCAGGTCACCCTCATCGAGGAACCGAACAGCGACTCGTGTACACCGGTCTATGAGTCCGAGACCGCGTGGGGTGGTGGGGCAAGATTCGGCAAAGGCTGGGCAACGTACTTCAGCTGTTTCTGCACTGCACCCTCACCCTGAGAATTGGGCAGGACGCGGTTGCAGCCAACCGCACCAACGGGGGAGCTCCGGCTCCCCCTTTCTCACTCCCGGGGATTCGGCCCGGCCAACTGCGACCGCTCCACCGGTGGCAGGGCTTCCCACCGCGCTGCGACCCAGCCGACACCCTCGAGGAAGGCTCGAGCGCGGTCGGTCTGGGGACAAACGCTGCGCAGCAGCTCCCAGAACGCCGGCGAGTGATCCGGGTGATCGATGTGGGCGAGCTCGTGGGCGACCACGGCTTCGAGCACCCATGACGGCATCTGACGAAGGGCGGCGTTGAGCCGGATCGTCCTGGTGCGGGTGCTGTAGCTCCCCCAGCGGGCGGTCTGCTGGGTGGAGAATCGAGCCTCAACGACCTCCGGACGGTTCGGGAACCGCCTCGCCACCTTCCGGGCCAGCTCGAGCGCATCATCGGAACCGTTGATCTTCCGCGCCCGTTCGCGGCGGATCATCCGTCCCGCCAGGGTCCTGATCGCCTCATCCAACTCGCGATTCGAGACCCATCGGGGCGCGCTGACACGGAGCTCGTTACCCACCAGACGGACGTTGATGTTCTTCACCCTCTTTCGCGTGACGCGGAGATCGAGGGTGACGCCGTCGATGGTAACCGAAGGGTCGAGAGCCTTCATGACGGGAGTGTACGCGAAGTCCGACCACCGGTCCCGGCTGACTGCCGATCAAAGGCAGCTGTCCGAACCGGAAATGCCGGACGGCGCTTTGGTCGGCAAGTCAATCAGTTCGACAGGCCGTCGACAAATGCCCGGGCCGCATCCTGAGCCCGCCGGTTCTTCCGTCGACGGTTACGAGGCACCCGGATTTGGCGCTTCCGTCGATCCCCGTTCTTCCGGCGCTCGATGGTCGTCTTCTCTGCACGGCTGATGCCGCGAACCCGCGGTAGCACGAGCAGGATCACAAGTCCGACCGCCACCGTGATGATGAGAAGTACCCCGATATTCATATTTCGCGTGGACTGAAGATACCCGAGAGTTCGGTTCGATACAACTCCACCCTCTCTCAAATGCGCCACAACCGAGCGCCTGATTCCTTCCCTGTTCAGCGATCGACCGCTGCAAGCACGGAATCAAGGGCGAAGCGCGGGTCGAGAGCGGGAATCTCATCGATGTTCCACCCGGTGAACACAGCTATCAGGTTCAGCTCCGGAACTACGAACATCCGCTGGCCCCCGAATCCGATCGCCGCGTACGCATCGTAATCGCTGTTGGGGCCCCAGGGAACCAGCCACCACTGGTAGCCGTATCCCAGGCCGATCCAGCCCGTATCCAAAACGATTCGCTCCACCGATGCGCCGACCCAACCCTCCGGCAGTACTCGAGCCTGGTTCCATACGCCGTCCATCAGGTAGAGCGCACCGATCTTTGCCAGATCCCGGGCGGTGAGGTACAGCCCGCCTTCGGTGTCCGGATGACCCGTCGGGGTCTTCTTCCAGGCGTAGTTCGTGATCCCGAGCGGTCCGAAGAGGTGCTCCTCGGCGTACTCGTCCACGTGCTTCCCGGTCGATTTCCTGATGATCTGTGAAAGCAACATGCTGGCACCGCTGTTGTAGTTGAAGACTGTGCCTGGTTGACACGACATGGGTTGGTCGGTGACGAACTGGATCCAGTCGTCGCTGTTTTCCATTCCGGCGCATGAATTCGCGGGATCCGTGTACGGAAGCGTGTCTTCGTCCCACGCGATCCCGGCCCTCATGGTCAGCAGGTCGCGCAGCGTCATCGAGCGCTTCCACTCGTCCACGTTCGCAATCTCGTAGTCGTCGAGAAAGTCGAGGACGGGTACGTCGAGCCCGGCAATCTCGCCCCTTCCGAGGGCGATCCCGATCAGGGCCGAAGTGACGCTCTTGGTCACCGACTGCATCGTGTGCAGCTCGCCTCGTTGGTGATAGGGATGCCAGTCGGGATCGTGGTAGTTGTAGAGACCCGGCTCCTGCCCCAGCCCGTCGTTCAGGTCGTTGTAATCACGTTTGTAGTGCTTTTCGTAGACGATGCGGCCGTTCCTGATGACCAGCATGCTGTCGATATTTCCGAACTCATCGGCAAGGCTGCCCTCCAGCGCGACGAGACGCCCCTCGTCCATTCCCTCGTCGCGGGGTGTCGATACGGCCCATCCATCCATCGGTCGCTGGATCGGTCGATCTTGAGGCTCGGTGCAGGACACGAGAAAAAACGCGACGCAGGCCGACAAACACAGAAGTTTCATCACTCCCTCCCGGCTTCCGAGGGAAAAGTTACCACGACGGAAAATCACAATTCGCCATCCCGACGGAGACCTTGCGAGAAGGTCCAGCTAAAATGCTTTTCAAAGGAGAATCCAAGGTGGACACGAGGGAGAAGTACAAGAACTACGTCAACACCGGATTCCTGCAGTCCGTCGACCCGCTGGTGATCGACCGGGCCGAGGGCGCGACTTACTTCGGCGACGACGGCTCGAGCTTCATCGACTGTTTCGCCGGTATCTCGGTGGTCAACACCGGCCACGCCAACAACACCGTGCTCGAGGCCGCGCGACAGCAGATGGAGCGGCTGGTCCACTGTTCTTCCTACCTCTACCACGTCGAGGTGGTCGCCGACCTGGCAGAGAAGCTGGCTCAGATCACCCCCGGCGGTCTTCAAAAGACCTTCTTCGGCAACAGCGGGGCCGAGGCGATCGAGGGCTCCGCCCGGCTGGCCAAGCGTTACAGTCGGAAGAACGAGGCCATCGCTCTGACCCATTCGTTCCACGGCCGGACCTACGCCACCCTGAGCCTGACCGGCAACGCGACCAGAAAGCGGGGCGGCGGCCCGTACATGCCCGGAGTCGCGTTCGCGCCGGCGCCGTATTGCTACCGCTGCCCGCTCGGCCGCGAGCCGGACACCTGCGGCATGGCCTGCGCCAGGGCCATCGATGACGTCATCAACTTCCACACCGCGGACAACGTCGCCTACTTCGTCGCCGAACCGCTCTTGGGCGAAGGCGGTCTCATCGTGCCGCCGGACGACTACTTCAAGGCGGTCAAGGAGGTCTTGGACGACCACGATGTTCTGTTCATCGCCGACGAGGTCCAGTCCGGCTTCTGCCGCACCGGGAAGATGTTCGCCATCGAGCACTACGGCGTCGAGCCCGACATCATGGCCATGGCCAAGGGCATCGCCAACGGCTTTCCCCTCGGCGCCTTCATCGCACGTGGAGAGATCGCCGATGCGTTTCAGCCGGGCGACCACCTGACGACCTTCGGCGGCAACCCGGTCTCGGCTGCCGCGGCGCTGGCCAACATCCGGTTCATGGAGGACACCAACCTGGCCGACCAGGCGGCGGCGAAGGGCGAACGGTTGATGCGGGCGCTGCACGAGATCAAACCGAAATGCGCCACCATCGGCGAGATCCGCGGCAGGGGCCTCATGATCGGGATCGAGTTGGTCGAGAGCGCCCAGAGCAAGAGACCGGCCGTCGATGATGCCAAGAAGATCAAGGCCGCGATGCGGGATCGAGGCGTCCTCCTCGGTATCGGTGGTGTGTATGGCAACGTCCTCCGCATCCAACCGCCGCTGACCATCAGCGACGAAGAGCTCGACACGGTGCTGGCGGCGATGAGCGAAGTCCTGGAGGCCTGAGATGAGCCGCAGCGGTTGCGAAACCCGCGCGACCCGCGCCCCGGGATGAGTCGATGAGACAGCAGGGACGGCTGATCCGGGTCTTGCAGCGCCGGGAGGTTCTGGCGCTGGCGTTCGGTGCGATGATCGGCTGGAGCTGGGTGGCGCTCGCCGGCACCTGGCTGGAATCCGCCGGCAGCATCGGCGCCATCGCGGCTTTCCTGATCGGCGGCGCCGTGATCGCCTTCATCGGTCTGACCTACGCAGAGCTCGCGTCCGCCATGCCGCTGGTCGGCGGCGAGCACGTCTACTCGCTGCGCGCCCTCGGCCCGGGAGCTTCATTCGTGTGCACCTGGGCGATCATCTTCGGCTATGTCAGCGTCGTGGCCTTCGAGGTGGTGGCCCTCCCGACGGTCATGGAGTACCTCTTCCCCGATCTGAAGACGGGCTTTCTCTGGACGGTCGCCGGTTACGACGTCTACCTCAGCTGGGTGCTGGTCGGTGTCTTCGGCTCCCTCGTGATGACCGCCGTCAACGTGGTCGGAATCAAGATGGCCGCCGTGGTGCAGACGGCGGTGACGCTGGTCATCCTGCTCGCCGGGGTCGTCTTGGTCAGCGGTGCGTTTCTCAACGGCAGCGGCGCCAATATGCAGCCGCTCGAGGTCGGCGGCATCAAGGGAATGCTGACCGTCCTCGTGATGGTGCCGTTTCTCCTGGTCGGGTTCGATGTGATTCCCCAGGCCGCGGAGGAGATCGACCTGCCGTATCGCGAGATCGGCGCGGTGCTGGTGATCTCGGTGATCATGGCCGTGGCCTGGTACGTGTTGATCGTGCTGGGTGTGTCGTTGTCGTTGGACAAAGAAGGCCTCGCCGGCGCGAGCCTGGCGACCGCCGACGCCGGGTCCGCGGCATGGAGCCGGCCGCTGATCGGCAAGCTCGTGGTGGTCGCCGGAATCGCCGGGATCATCACGAGCTGGAACGCGTTCCTGGTCGGCGGCAGCCGCGCGATCTACGCCCTGGCCGACGGCGGCATGCTGCCGCGTTTTCTCGGCCGGCTGCACCCGCGATTCAACACGCCGGCGAACGCCGTCGTTTTGGTCGGCGTGCTCGCCGTGTTCGCCCCGCTCTTCGGCCGGCAGACCCTGGTCTGGCTGGTCGACGCCGGCGGCCTCGGGATCGTCATCGCCTACGCCATGGTGGCGCTGTCGTTCATCGTCCTGCGCCACAAAGAACCGGAGATGCCGAGACCGTACCGGGTCCGGTACGGAACCTTCGTCGGATACACCGCGTTTCTCCTCTCCCTCGGCATGATGATGCTCTACCTGCCCGGCAGCCCGTCGGCCCTCGTCTGGCCCCATGAGTGGATGATCCTCTTGAGCGGGGCCCTGGTGGGTGCGGTCTTCTATGTCTGGGCTCGAATAACCCGGCGGTAATCGCCGGGAGATCAAGATCGAACGTCACGACGGCCCGGAGGTCGATGGCGGCGCCACCGTTTCCTCTCGCGCCGATGCCGTCCGCGTTGAGGAGATCACCCGGATGGTGTACCGAGTTCGGGAGCGTCGATCTTCGACTCGACCTCGGCCGGATCCGGGACCCCGATCTCGCCATCGATGGTCGAGAGAACGACCCGTGCGACCTCCGCCGCAAAATCCTGGGTAAGGATGACGCTGAGCCGAGCTCTCGCGTCCTCACGCTGATCGTCGATTCGACTCAAACTCCGCAACCGCGGATCGGACGCCGCACCTCCGGCTCCCTGTCCCTTCCCCACCTGCACCATCGACAGCTCCGTCGTCGGATTCTTCACCCACTGGGCGGTGGCCTCGCTCGAGACCAGAATGGGAATCTCGGGGCTGGTGCGGCCGGACCGCAGGTCGGTGATCGTGACCGAGCCGGTCATGGTTCCCTTGAAAACCTCTTCGTAGACCCTGATGACGACGACGCTCTCGGCAACGGTTTCCTCCTCGACCACGTGCTTGGTCCGGAACTCCCGGCTGACCGAGGTGGCCGGAGACCGGAGCATGGCCTGCGACTTCGCCGCAACGGCCACTCGGAACCGCCGCGCCGCCCCAACCGCAACGGCGTCGGCACCGGGGGCCGACGCTTCCTCGCAGGCGACCCGACCCGCCGAGGCGCGATCGAGGAGCCGCAGAAACTCGGACCCACCACTCGCGACCCGACCGGATATGTCGGACTTCAACTGCTCCGCGCGTGACGCCTCCAGACCGGCCTCCGGCGCCGCCACGGCGGCAATCGAAACGCAAGTTACCGCGCAGGACTCGGCGCGCCGCAGCGCCCCGGCTTCGACCGCGTCGGGGGCCAGCCTGGCGGCCTCGCGCAGATCGACGACCGCGCTCCGGCACGCCCCCTTCTCGAGAGCTGACCCGCCCAGTTGGGCCAAGATCTTCGCGGCCCGACTGAACTCCGAACTGCCGTCACTTCCGGGCACCAGCGCCGCTTCCTTGAACCGCTGCGCTGCCGAACGAAGCCGACCCTCCTTGAGGTCCCGGTCTCCCCACGCGGTCCACACCCCCCGAAGCCGGGTCCGGACGTCATCGCGGCCGGGCCGCAACAACTCGATCTGGCGGAGGTTGGCCACCGCCGCGCTCCAGAGCTCGTCCTTCTCGGCCGCGGTCGCCTCGACAACCAGGTTGGCGACCCATCTGTCGACCAGTTGGTCGAGGGCGGCGGTCAGATCAACCGTTTCGGTGGTGGTGATCCCCGCCGCACGGATCCTGTTGTTGAGATCTGCCGCCTTGCCGAGCTCGGCGGCGGCGTCGGCGAACCTCATCGCGGCCTCGAACTCTCGCGCACCTGCGGTTTTTGCCGATATCGCCGCGTCTGCCACCCGTTCGAGTCCCTTTTTGGCCTTCTGGTTGCCGGGCGCCAACCGCAGCACCCTGAGGTAGGTCTCGGCCGCGGTGAACGCGTCGCCCGCCTGCTCGGAACGGTTCGCGCTCTTGAGAGCGTCGTCAACCAGAACATTCGCCGAGACAAAATGAGCCCCACAAGAGATCAAGAGGGCGATCACAACACGACGGATTTTCTTCATCAGGCTCTCCCCAATTGCTGGATTCTCATCGCCACCCGGCCGTCGCAGCCGCCACCGCCGCCGCCACCGCCATCACTCTACTCTACAGGCGAGGAACACCTGTCCGAGTCCGATCCACCGTCATCGGAGGCCAACGTTCCGGGATCGCACGCCGAACCCTACCACTGCGACGCCGACGGTGAGCATCTCCCCGCCACTCCAGCCGATCCCCGCGCCGTCTCCGGTTGCTCCCATGGTTGGAGGGATCACCGGGGGACACGCCACCGACCATCCCGGGACACTCATCTTCCCGTGTTCCCGCGCCGAACCGTCAGTTGCGCTCCACTGCCGGTTGACGGCCCACTGCCCCGGGCGCATGATGGTCGGTCATGGATGAGACGCCGATCCGACTGGCCACCCTGGACGACCTGGACGCCTTGGTCGAAATCGAGGACCGCTGTTTCACCAGCGACCGCCTGAGCCGCCGTAACTTCCGCTACATGCTGACCGACGCCCGGGCCGCGACGCAGGTATGGGACGAGGAAGGGCAACTCCGGGGCTATGTTCTGGTGCTCTTTTCAAAAGGCACCGCGCTGGCTCGCCTCTATTCCATCGCGGTCGACGCGACCATGCGCGGGCGCGGCGTCGGTCGCCGACTCATCGACGCGGCCGAGGCCGAAGCCCTTGGCCGCGGCTGCGTTTCCATGCGATCCGAGGTCCGGCGTGACAACGCCGCCTCGCTCGCCCTTTTCGAGCGCGCCGGCTACGAGGTTTTCGATCGGGTCGACGACTACTACGAGGACCACATGGGGGCGATCCGATTCGAGCGCACCCTTGCGCCGCGACCCGATCTGTCGCAGGTGAGCGTGCCGTACTACCAGCAGACGACCGACTTCACCTGCGGACCGGCTTCGCTGATGATGGCAATGCGCGCCCTCGACGAAAGCGCGCCGATGGACCGCCGCACCGAGCTCCGCCTGTGGCGCGAGTCGACCTCCATTTTCATGACCTCGGGACATGGCGGCTGCGGTCCCTACGGTCTCGCCCTCGCCGCCCACGACCGCGGCTTCCACGTCGAACTCTTTGTTCAAGAGAGCGGTCCCTTCCTCATCGACACGGTCCGGAGCGAGGCGAAAAAGGAGGTAATGCGGGTGGTCGAGGAGGACTTTCTCGATCAGATCGCGGCCGCCGGCATCACCGTTCACACCCGCCGGATCGGCTTCGACGAGGTTCGCCGACGATTCGAAGACGGTGCGATTCCGCTGCTCCTCATCAGCTCGCACCGAATCTACGAGGAACGATTCCCGCACTGGCTCGTCCTCACCGGTTTCGATCGCGACTTCGTCTACGCCCACGACCCGTTCGTCGACGAAGACGAGGGCGAGAGGGTGGCGGACAGCGTCAACATGCCCATCGCCCGCCGCGAGCTCGAGAAGATGGCGCGCTACGGCCGCACCGGACAGCGAGCTGTGTTGGTCATCGAGGCCGCGCGTCGGTGACCGCTTCGAGGCGGCGGAGGAATGAGGCCATGACCCGCCGGTAGAGTTCATCCTTGAGAACAAGATCTTCGACTCCGGCCTCGATGTTCGGGTTGTCGTTGACCTCGATGACCACCCACCGTCCGTCGGTGTGCTTGAGATCGACGCCGTAGAGCCCGTCGCCGATGAGGTTGGCGGCCTTGACCGCGAGTTCGAGCCCGGTCGCCGGCACCTCCTCAACCGGAACCACCCGCCACTTGCCGTAGCGGCCGCGGTCGCTGGCGGCGTCGTGGTGGATGATCTGCCAGTGTTTCGGCGCCATGAAGTACTTGGCGGCAAACAGGGGCCGCCGGTCGAGGATGCCGATGCGCCAGTCGTACTCGGTGGGGACGAACTCCTGCGCGATGAGCAGATCCGAGCCCGCGAACAGGCGATCGAGCAGCGCATCGAGTTCGCCCGCATCCTCGGCCTTGAACACCCCGAGAGACGAGGAGCTGTCCGGCTGCTTGACGATGCACGGCAGACCGACGGCCGAGACCACCTGGTCGCGCGCGTCCTTGGAGACGATCAGGGTCCGCGGCGCCGGCACCTCGTGGCGGGCGAGCAGCTCGGCCAGGTAGACCTTGTTGGTGCAGCGCAGGATCGACACCGGATCATCGATGACCACCATGCCCTCGGCCGCGGCGCGGCGCGCGGCCCGGTAGGTCCAATGCTCGACTGCGGTCGTGCAGCGGAGGAATACCGCGTCGAACTCCATCAGCCGACTCGCCACGTCGTCGCGCTCCAGAACCTCGGCGGCGATGTCCAGCCGATCGGCGGCGTCGACGAACTTCTCGATGGCTCGCGCATCCGACGGCACGGTGGGGTCGGTCGGGTCGTAGAGAATCGCGAGGTCGAAGCGCGACGGCTTGGCGACCCTCGCCGGTCGAACACGGCGCGCGAAAAAGGCCCGGGCGGCCTCGAACGCGAACTCGCGATCCTCCAACGGTACGCCGCTGGTCGCCACCGCGGTGACCCGCTGCAGCTCCCACTCGCCCTCCACCCGGCCGAACACCGCCCGCAGCATGGGCACCGGGTAGTGCTGGAAGACATCGGCCGCGAGCCGCTCGTGCCGGCTCTCCGGTGTTCGCCCGAAGTAGACGGGAAGGGTAAAGCGGCCGTCGGGGACGTCCTTGAAGCTGCGCTTCATCCGCTCCTCGAGCTCACCCGATGCGACCCGAGCAACCGCCGGCGTCCGCAGGTCCTGCATGGTCAGCACGGTTGGCACCGGGCGATGGCCGCGGGCCTCCGCGAGCAGCGACACATAGTACCCGTAGGCCTGGTAGCGGTAGTGGCGGCACAGATTGAAGACCCTGACGTGCTTGAGGCGTCCGAACTCGGGATCGGTGAGGTACGAAGCGGCCGTCACCAGTCGCGCACCGGGCAGGTCCGACGGCCAGTCGCCCGTCTGGGTCACGATGACCAGGTTGTCCATCAGAGATCCTCACAACCGAATGGTGCCGGCAAGAGGGAAAAACACAGAGCTGCCCGGCACGCCATTCCAACGCAGTCTCGAACTGGGTGTTGCATGTTGTTCCAAAATTCCGGATGCTCGCGGATCAAACACAACGCGCACGGAACCCTCTTGAGGGGAGGATAGTAACAAACCGTGCCCGGATCGGAGGAGGAGAAGGAGGTGGAGCCAACGGTCGGGATTGAACCGACGACCTGCTGATTACGAATCAGCTGCTCTACCGCTGAGCTACGTTGGCGCGGAGCGTACTCTAGCATCGGTGTTTTCGCGAGGCAAGAGGATGAGGCTACTCAAGGATCGCGAGGGCCCGCGCCAGAGCCCCGGGAGTGTTGCAGTTGGCGACGGCCCCGGGATCGTCGACCTCGACATCGACGGCTCCGATTTCTTTGAGCACCTCACGGAGGGTGGGGCCCTGCCTCTCACCGCTCGCGATCTTCTTGGCGGTGGCGCGATCGATGATCACGGGGTGGCCGTGCTTGTCCCGGTGGCTGGGGATGGCGGCCGCGGACTCGCTCCGGGCCAGCGCCGCGATGGTCGCGGATTTGACCAGAGGGTGGTCGACGGGCAGCAGGGCGACCCGGGCCCAATCGGCCTCCCCTAGCAGTCGCTCGAGACCGATTCGGAGTGAGGCGAACATGTCGAGACCCGGCTCCGGGAGTGGCACCACCTCGAGTCCTTCGATCTGCGGGTCGTCGGATCCTGGTGGGAGCGTGGCGACAACCGAAGCGGCTCCGCCACCCCGGAGCGAGGCGGTGCAGGCTTCGAGGAAGGTGCGGCCATCGGGCAAGAGGGCCCATGCCTTTGGTCCACCGAATCTTGACCCCTCCCCGCCGGCGAGAATCAACCCGGCTATGCCGGCCACAGGCAGACCCTTCGTACTCCGGTGATCTGGCTTGTGACGGCCCCCTGTTCGACGGCTCTGAGAACCGACTCAGGATTGACGATGATGGTCCCGCACAGGAGGTCGATGCCGAAGTCGAAGAGGCGTGGGGTCAGCGGGGTGCTCGGTCCGAGCAGGAGGACAAAGGCGTCGGGACGAACGAGATCGAGGATCTCGGGCAGCGTACCGTTGATGATGGTGGTCGAGGTCACCCCGACCACATCGGCCTGGGGGAGGAGTTCTTCCATCATCTCGGCGCCGAGATCACCATCACGCCTGCCCTCGCCCCGCTCGAAGACCCAGAGATCGGCGCACGACGCCGCGAGTCGTTCGGAGAACGGGAAGTGACCGATCATGGCCACCCGTTTCCCCGCGCCCCGATCGGCAAGGATGGCCTCGGCGTTGTGTTCGGTCAGGCGGCCGTCCGGCGGGCCCAGCAGGGCGTTGGCGGTCGCGAGCCCGAGACTCGCTTCCGGCGGCGACGGCGAATGCAGCCCCACCGCGAGCTCGATGGGACTACTCTCGAGCAGCGAACCAGCACCGGGGATCGGCGGGGAGCCGTGGAGGTGGGTTTCGCTTCGCAACGTCGAGGCCATCCCGGCGCCGGTGGATGCCTGGACCACCGACCAGTAGTGGCCGACCCTCAAATCGATGAGGGTCGCGCCGGCGTTGACCGAGGCCGCTTCGAGGATGGCATCGTGGAGCGCGTCGAGGGAGGGCATGGATGAATGTTACACCGGCAAGAAATTATTGAATCATGAGTTATGAATTTTGAATTCTTGGATCGGGGCGGGTGCAATCTCCTCCTGCTGCGATGGAAAGTTGGAATTAAGAATTAAGAATTAAGAATTTGGAGTCCACTCCGACAGGGTCGACGATGAGGTCGAGGGGTGGGAAGCCGGCTTCGGCTGCCTTGGCGGCAAAGGTCGTGGCGAGATCCGGATCGTCGGTGAACCCGATCCCGACATCGCCGCCTCCGGCTCCGCTGGGTTTGTAGCTCACACCCAGATCCTCGGCGAGCCGACCCAGTTGGAGATGTTCGTCGGCGAGGATGGGGATCCCGGCCGCCTGCCCGAGCCGTTTCATGGCGGTCCCGAATTCGCTCACGCGGGCGAGCAGCGCCGATGTGTTGCCGTCGCGGAGATCGGCAATGCCGGCGGCTGAGAGACGCCCGAGCTCATCCAGAACCGCGGCGATCTCTCCCCCGTCGCCGCTCAGGCGTTCATCGAGACGTCGGAGGAAGTCGCCGGTGGAGGCCGGCCGACCGGTCCAGAGGGTGACCAGGTAAAGACCCTCCGGCAGTTCGATCGGCAATGCCGACGGCTTCCGACCGCCGTCGGTCAACGTGTACTCGACGATTCCACCGGTGACGCTCGCGGCGAGATCGATGCCGCTGCCGCGTCCGCCCTGGAAGCTGCGGTGGAGATCGAGGAGCCGTGCGAGACCAACGCGGGGCGCCCGCTCGCTCGCATTCGACCAGCACCGGAGCGCCTCGGTCAGCGACACCGTCAGCGCGGCGCTCGAACCGAGACCGAGCTTGGCGACGCCGCTCGCGGTGGGAAGGAAGAACTCCCGCGTATCAAGGGTGATGGACGCGGGATCCAGGCCATCGGGATCGAGGAGATCCGCGACCACGAGCGAATCGATGATCTTTTCCACCAGAACAAGTCGCCCGGCAGCGTCGGACGTCGGTTCCCGCCACCGGAAACCGCGCCTGCCATCGATCTCGAATCCGGCCTTGGCTCCCTCGAAGCCCGGAGCGGTGACCGACCAGCCGTCATCCATGGCGACGCGCAGAGTGACGCGCGCTCGCCGGTTGACCGCCAGCACCACCGCAGGGTGACCGAAGAGCACGGCATACTCGCCGAGAAGCACCAGCTTCCCGGGCGCCGAGCTCGCGACGGACCTCAAGCCCCGACCACCCGCGCGCCGTCGCCGAGCCCGCAGCGGATGACCTCGACGACACCGGGAATCTCGGTCAGGGCACCGGCGACCCGAGCCGTCGAATTCGCCTCGCAGACGGCCTTGAGCTGCGGCCCGGCGTCGATGGTGAAGAAAACCGACGTACCCTGCTCGCGGAGCTCGCGTACTCGATGGAGGCACTCGACGGTGGTGCCGTTCCAGTACATCAACCCGGGGCGGGCCGCCATGGCGACGGCGTGCATCTTCAGACAGCTCGCCTCCGCCACCGCGGCCAACGCCTCGAAATCGCGGGCGGCGATGGCGTTCCTCGCAGTCGTGAGATCACTCGGCGCGCTCGCGACCCACGAATCGTAAAACGGCGATGTCGTCCGCGTCAGCTCCATCCCATCGGTGGAACCCACCTTTTTGGCCCTTTTCGAGGTCACCGCGATGACCACCTCGAGGGGCCAGTCTCGGCGGTCGAGAATGGGTCGCACCGTCGTCGAGGCGCCGGCGAGCGCGAGCTCGACAAAACCACCGTGGAGCGAGCGCGGCGATGAGCCGGAACACCTGCGGGCGATCTCGGAAAGCCGGTCCTGCCCCAATGGGGACTCGAGCGCGGCGTTGACGGCGGTGACCAGGGCCGCGAACCCCGACGCCGAAGACGCCAGCCCCGCCGCGGTGGGGAACGAGTTCTCGCTCTCCACCACCGCGGTCGGCAGTTCGGGTCGAAAACGCCGGAAGAGATCAATGCAGAAACGCGCCCGCGCGGTGCGTTCCTCGGAAGCCGGATGACCGTCGAGGAACAGCTCGTCGCCGTCTGCGCCCGTGCCGAAGCGGACCCGCGTCGTCGTCACCAGGGTGTCGAGGGTGATGGAGATCGACCCCACAGCCGGCAGGTTCTGGTCGAGATCCGCCTTACCCCAGTACTTGACGAGGGCGATATTCGGGTGCGCGATCGCGGTGACATCCATGGCCCGATAGTCTCACAAATCGCGATCGGGAAGGACGTCCACGCCGCACCGCCGCGCCGCCACGGTCATGCGATCGATGAGCTCGCCCTGTGCGTGCTCGGACAGCCGGGTCGGCTGGTACTCCGCGACGAGTCGGTCGACCTCGGCGGCGGCTCGATCGCCGAGGGTCGAAGATCCCTCCTCGACCCAACGAGGCCGGCCGGCGCGGTCGATGACCGGGCCCGGAAAGTCGATCTCCTGCCGCAGATGACTGCGGGTGTGGTCGGCGATGAGCAGGTGACCCTCGGCGAGAAGCTCGCGAAACAGCTCCAACGAGGGAAAATCGTCCCGCGGTTCCATCCCCCGACGGAGTCGGGCCGCCATGGCGCAGATCTCGTGATCGACGACCAGTTTTGCGGTGCTGTGGCAGTTGATGAAGTCGAGCATCCCCGGGCCGGAGACGTTGTCGAATGCCGAGAGCGCCGCCAGGGTGGTGCCCATGGAGGATTCGAGTCCGGCCTGAGCATCCAGCGCCTTGGCGTCGCTGAGCCCGACATAGCCCTGGGTCGGCAGACCGAGCCGCCGGCCGATCTCGGCCGCGCCGCACGCAATCATCATCGACTCCACCGCACCCATGGGCGCGGACTCGTAGCGGACATCGAAGACCGCCGGGCAGCCACCGAAGAGCATGGGTGTTCCCGGCCGCGTCAACTGGCCGATGACGACGCCACTGAGTACCTCCGCGGTGTGCTGAATGAGCGTTCCGACCATGGTCACCGGAGCCATGAATCCCGACAGCGGCACCGGAATGACCTCGACGGGGATCGCGGCCCGGGCGCAGTCCATGAGATTCGCGGCTCCATCGTGGGTCCACTTCAAGGGCGAGGTCGGACAACACGTGAAGATCGCCAGGGGTTTTTCCTGGAGAGCCTGCTCGTGACCCCGGACCGCAAGGAGGAGGTCGCGCATGACGACGAAACCCTCGACGGAGAAGGCGCCGGTCACCACCGGTTTCTCACACACCATGAGACTGAGAAAAAGCCGGTAGGCGTCGGCGATCTTCTGATCGACATCGGAAGGAATGAAAGCGGTGCTCTGGGCGTGGATAAACGGCAGACCGGCAACCACCTTGGCGTAGGTCAGATAGTCGGCGGTGACGGGGGCCCTGGCCGCACCGGTGGATTGGTCGAGGATCTGAATCGCCGAAGATGCCGGTGTGTAGTAAACCTCGGCGCCCGAGAAATCGTGGGTCCGAGCGCCCAGAACATCGAAGAGTTCGAAGGACGACGGCGCAGCCTGCACCGCGCGATCGACCATCTCCGGGGCGATTCGAACACGCCCGTCTCCCGCGTCGATCGAGGCACCGTGATCGGCCAGCAGGGCTTTGGCCTCGTCATCCTGAACCTCGATCCCGATCTCCGCGAGTACGGTGCGAGCCTCGTGGACAATCCGGTCGATGAGTTCCATTTCCAGAAACCGTAACTTCGGTTGCATGAACCCTGCCTCCTCGCTCATAGAGCGAGTCGCACTATAGCCCTTTCTCCACTGGAGTTACTTGATCATCCGGGAAAACGCGGGGCGCAGAGGCGCGGAGGCATCGAACCGCATCAGCGGAAATCATTTTCCCCGAGCTTCACCACGGTGTCCCACCGCCGGGGTAAAGTAATGTCCGACGTGGCATGGACGTCGTTCGCGTCGCCCGGCTCCGCGTTAGATTCAGCTCTGGAGATGAACGATGGCATCAGCGCACACCGGTCGAAATACCATCGTGATCTGTTTCTTCCTCGCCGTCGCCTCCTCAGCCGGCGCCGCGGACCACCTGCTCATCTCCGAGGTCGTGGTTACTCCTACTGCGGGCGAGTTCGTGGAGAGTTTTAACCCCACCGACACCGCCATCGACCTCTCCGATGTTTATCTCACCGATGCGACGTACGCCACGGGCGGCACGTATTACTACAACCTCGTCACCGGCGCCAACGCAGGCGGCGGCGACATCAGCGCCTTCGAGGGCGACGGGGGGACAGTCACCTTCAGTTTCACCATCAGTCTGACCCAAGCCGCCCTGACCGGCGGTGTCAGCCTCGACATCTCGACCGAAGACGGAACCGCGACCGTCGCCGGGCTGGACTACACCGAAGCATCGGACACCCAGGTCATCCCCCAGGGCGCGTCATCGGAGGTCTTCCACGTCGAGGTCATCGGCGATGTAACCGGTGAGATCAACGAGGAGTTTCTCGTCGTCATCGCCAAACCCGGCGACACCTACTCGGCCACCGGCCCCCTCGCCTACCAATTCGGCGATTACGAAATCTGGGCATCCGAGCCGGTTGACTTGACCTCCGGCCCCACTGTCGTGGTGCCCGTCCGGCCCGCTGCTCCGACCGAGATGACCATCGCGTCGTTGAACATGTTCCGCTTCTATGACGATATCGACGACCCCGGAATCCAGGACGACATCGCCTCTCCCGTCGAATATCTGATCCGGCGCACCAAGTTCCGGCGGTACATCCTCAAGGTGCTCCGCGCGCCCGATGTCATCGGTCTCCAGGAGATCGAGAAGCTCGACATCCTCCTCGCTCTCGCCGCCGATATCGAGGCGGAGGACCCGTCGGTGAGCTACTCGGCGCATTTGGTCCCCGGGAACATCATTTACGGAATGAACGTCGGCTACCTGGTGAGGGACACCGTCGAATCGGTGACCGTGACCCAGCTCGGTTTCGACGACATTCTCATCGGCTGGGGCTACAAGCTCTTTGACCACCCGCCGCTCTTGATCGAGGGCACATGGGTCGGGGACGGCAGCGTCTCCTTCGACTTCGCCGCCCTCAACAACCACACCCGGTCTCTCAGCGGGGTCGACGAGCCCTTTGACGATTTCGCCCGCGAGAAACGATTCCAACAGGCGCAGTCCATCGCTCAGAAGGTCCAGGACTTCCAGACCGCCGAACCGAACACGCCGCTGGTCCTTATCGGAGACTACAACGCATTCGAGTTCACCGACGACGCCGTCCCCGACCGGTCTTTGGATCACGACGGGATGGTGCTCTATCTCGACACGGCCTCGGTGCTCTTTGCCGACGGCTTCGAACCCGGCGATACGACAAGGTGGTCGTCGGCGACTCGTTAGGCTCAGGGCAGAGGTGACCTCTGCCCTGTTTTCTTTTGCTCGAATGTAACTATTGCGGCCGTCCGGTCGTCTTCACAGTTGGATGGAGAGAAACCGGTTCGATTCCGCCGTATCGAAACACTCGAGGAGGGTCTTCACCTTCGCCTCGTATCTCCTGGGTGATCCGGCCGAAGCCGAGGACATCACCCAGGAGGTCTTGATCAAGCTCTGGAGGAGAGGCGGCGAGATCGATCCCGATCGATTGGGAGCATGGTTGTTGGCCGTGACCCGAAACGCCTGCACAGATGTTCTCCGCCGACGGCGGCGGACAGCGGAGATCATCCCCATCCGCCGCGGCAACCATGACCCGATCGATCACCCGAGCCCGGCGCCGAACCCCGAGACCGTGGCGGAGGGTTCACAACTCGGCACCAAGATCCTCGGGGCCCTGAGCGAACTCTCAGAACCCGGTCGGAGCGTGGTCATCCTGCGCGAAATCCAGGGACTGTCCTACCGGGAGATCAGCGATGTCACCGAGATCCACATCGACACCGTCAGGGTGATTCTCCACCGAGCGCGGCGTCGTCTCCGGGACTCCTTGAAGGAGGTGCAGCCCCATGTCGTCAACGGTTGAACCCATGCGCTGCGGGACGGCCCTCGATCTCATCGATCCCATGCTCGACGAAGAGCTCGACGTTTCCATCGTCGAGGATCTCCAGCGACACCTCGACGCGTGCCCGAGCTGTTCCGGCGAGGTCGCGGCGGCTCGACAGGTCCTCACGGAGCTCCAATCGCTTCCCGAACTCGACGCGCCACCAAGGGTCGTGGAACACGTTCAGCAGACCATCGAACGAGATCCCTCCTCCCGCCGCGCTCGTCCGGGCGGGCGCGACCGCCTCGGTTGGATGGCCGCTGCGGCGGTTCTCGTGCTCGCGGTAGGTGCGGTCGGAATGGTCCGCCACCAAAAGGCTTCCAGCAAAGCCGAGGCGCGCCGCGCCGCCGCTGAAGTGACCTACGCCATTGCCTGCGTCAGCAACATCACCCAGCGCGCCAACCGCGCCGTCCAGACCGAAGTCATCGGTCACCGTGTCATACCCGTGGCGGCGCGGGGCCTCGTGCGGCCGCTTCAACGACTGTCGAACGGAATCTCGGAGAACGGGTCCCTCGCGACATCGCCCGAGATTCGGATTGAAGGGAACTCATGAACACCCAAGTCACCCGTCTCGGTCTTGCTCTCCTCGTTCTCACCATCACTGTGATTCCGGCCGCCGCTCAGGACACCCGTGGGGTCTACGCTGTGGAAGACGTGGGAATCCTCGACCCGGCCAACCTCGAGGTTGACATCAATCTCGAGGGGTCGTCGCTCAAGATCGCCGCCGGCGCCATGCAGGATCAGGACCCTCGCCTCAGGGAGCTGGTATCCAACCTCACCCGCGTCCGGGTTCAGGTCGGCAGCGTTGAAGGGATGGATCAGCGGATCGTCGCCGATCGAATCTCCGCGGCGGTGTCGCAGCTCGAGGCCCTGGGGTGGGTCTCGGTGGTGCGCGTCGTCTCCGCGAGCGAACAAATCTATCTCTTCAGCATCGATGGTTCGGATGGCAACCTCGCCGGTCTCACCGCCCTGGTCAACGACGGCGGCGACGAGGCGGTGGTGGCGAATCTCGCCGGCAGCATCGACCCGGTGCTCCTGGGCAGCGTGATGAGCCATCTCGGCGAGATGAACTTCGATCAATTCAAGCTCGGAGATTTCGACGACGACTGAGCCCGACGCGGAGGATCCGCCTCCCGAATTCGTCTGACAACACTTTCGTCGCCGGCAACGTATTCGGTGGGAGTACAATCAGAACTCACCGGACACCATGTATCTCGATTTCTATCACCTCAAGGCGCAGCCCTTCAACATCACCCCGGATCCGCAGGTATCTCTTTTTCAGCCGATACCACCGGGAGGCTTTCGAACACATCATCTATGGTGTCACCCAGCACAAGGGCTTCATCCAGATCACCGGCGAGGTCGGCGCCGGCAAGAGCACTCTGTGCCGGGCGGTCCTCGATGAGCTCGATGAGAACTTCTCCACCGCGCTGATCCTCAACCCGGTGATGACCGCCATCCAGCTCCTTCGGTCGGTGCTTCGCGAACTCGACCTCGACGATCGGGGCAACGATCGGGTGCGGCTCACCGACCGTCTCAACGCCTTTCTCCTCGAACGCGCCGCAGCCGAAGAACGGGACGTGGTGCTGCTCATCGACGAGGCCCAGGACATGACCCCCGATCTCCTCGAGCAGGTCCGGCTGCTGTCGAATCTGGAAACCGACGACCGCAAGCTCCTCCAGATCGTGCTCGTCGGCCAGCCCGAGCTCAGGACCATGCTCGACAGCGATCGGCTGCGTCAGCTCAGCCAACGCATCACGGTGCGCTACCACATCGACCCCATCCGCAAGGACGAGGTCGAGGCTTATATCATTCACCGGCTGCAGGTTGCGGGTTCCAACGGTCGACCGAGCTTCACGACCGCGGCGTACCGCGTCGTCCATCGGCATTCGCGCGGCGTCCCGAGACTCATCAATGCGGTCTGCGACAAGACCCTGCTTTGCGGCTATGTCGAGGGACGCGACCGCCTCGGTTACTGGCAGGTCCGTCGCGCGATCCGTGAGCTCGGCGGGAGGACGCTGTGAGTCTCATCGGCGACGCGCTCCGCAAGACCCGCAAGGAGGCGGCCGAGCGGGAGTCCGACCGTAAGGGGGTGCTCTTTTCGGCGAGAATCGCCGAATCCCCCCACCCGCTCGAATCTCGGGCTCGGGCTCGCCCTCGGCGCGGTCATCGCCGTCATCGCCACGGTGGCGGGCGGCAGTGTGGCGTGGTGGCTTCTCAGCCGGAGCGAAGCGACCGGTGGAGATCGCTCGGACTGCGTCGCCGGCGACCGGCGGAGCATCGCGGGCGACGATCACGACGCTCGCTCACCGGCCCACCGGATCGGCCCGGCGAGGCGGTCCCGACAGCCGCCACCACTTCACCAGCCTCGACGACCGAATCAGGTCCGACCCGATCTCGAGGCGGGTCAGCCCGCTGCGCAGCTCACCGTCGCCGTCGATCCGCGTCCGGCGAAACATCGGAGAACGACTCCATTCCACGGTGGATTCACCGGCATCGAGGATGGCGACGAGGTCTATGTCCTCGAGGCCATTCTCGGAAAGGTCCGCCTCAGCCTCGACTTCATCGTCTTCCGCCCCGACGATCCCTTCGCCGAGATCAACGGCATCGAGCTGCACATCGGCGGGGTGGTCGAGGGTTTCGAGTCAAGGCCATCGAACGGGATCGGGTGCATCTGAGCAACGGGCGGCGGAGCATCGTTCTCAGACGCCGTAGATCCTCCATTATGCGCCGCGGGCCACCTCGTCGCAATTTCACCGTAAAGGTCGCCAGATATCGCAGCGCGATCGCGTGTCGAAGGCAGACCTTCAGATGGACACTGAGCTCGCAGTCCTCGCCGGGAACGCCCTCGAATCATCGATGACGATGATTTCGACTCACCGTCGCCTTCCATGGGCGGTCTCGGCTCGAGCCGACCCGGATGACCACGAGCAGCGGCGCGCCCGGTTCGCTCCGAGCCTCGAGATAGACCCGTTCGACGCTGATGTAGTCCGCTTCCATGGCCACCGGGTATCTCTGACCGCTGGCGCAGTCCTCGAAAAGGGCGGCGTCCGCCATGTAGGTGAAGAGCCCGCGCATGAGATCCTCACCGGCGCATCCCCTCCCCTTCGACCGACACCTCGGCCTCGGAATCAGTCGAAGCCATGTCCTCGGACGGTGTGCTCCGAACACCCGATCGTTCCGAAGAGCAGCAAGACCACACTCAGAAGAAACGCAGTACGCATCTCGAGTCCTTTCTCGGCCCATGGCGGTGGATCCTCGCACCCTCGCATGGTAGATGATCCAAACGCCAGAGTGGTGCGGGCATCCCGCCCGCGAGGAGCCGCGGTGGGCATTTCATGACCATAATCTGCTACCGTCACCCTCGATGGCAGGCAGCGCCCAGAGCAACGGCATCGGATCTTCGTCGGCGACCCCGGGGTCCTCGATCCCGGCCTCGACGCTGGAGGTCTTCGGGTTCGCCGCGAACGGGACGACAGGCGGGATCTCGGTGCTTCCGCTGCGAACCGACTGGCTTCGGGCGCGTCAGGCTCGGCTCGAGGCGGTCTCCAACTGGACGGACGTCCCGGACTTCGCTTCGCCCAGGCCGTCGTCCATCTGCAGAAGGGCCGGGCCGCGACCTGGCACGCTCTCGGCGAGGCCTGGGCACGGCTCGAGCCGGGCGGCCGACTGCTGCTGGTCGGCGGCAACGACCTCGGCGTCAAATCGGCGGTCAAGCGGCTCTCGGGCGAACTCGATCAACCGGCCGAGATCCTCGCCAACCGGGCTCGAGCGCGGGTCGCGTGCTGGCGCCGGATAGGCGGCGCATTCGCGCCGGTGCAAACCGTGGTTGGACCGGTGGAGGTGATGAGCGGTCAAGATCGGTTCGAGCTCAGATCGGCCCCCGGTGTCTTCTCGGCCGACGCGGTCGATCCAGGCACTCAGCTGTTGTTGGACCACCTCGGCGAGCTCGATCCTCCAACCTCGATCTTCGATCCCGGCTGCGGTCTCGGGGTCCTCGGTCTGGCGGCGCTCCGTCATTGGCCGCAGGCGAAGGCGATTCTCGCCGATGTCGATCACCGCGCCGTCGAGTGCGCCACCGGCAACGCCGCGGATCTCGGCCTCGCCCATCGCTGCGATGTCATGTGGTGGGACGCGGTCCTGGATCCGCCACCGGCCGAACGCTGTGATCTGGTCCTGGTGAATCCACCGTTTCACACCGGCGTCCCGGTGGATCTCCAACCCGCCCGCGCGATCTTTACCGCCATCGATGCGGTTCTCTCACCGGGTGGACGGGCGCTGGTCGTCGCCAACCGGACCCTGCCGTGGGAACGCGATCTGCGTGAGATCGGGCGCCTTCTGCAACTCGATGACAGATCCGGCTACAAGATGCTCGAACTCAGCAAATAGAAAGGCCGCTCGGCACGGGCCGAGCGGCGCTCGAAACCTGGAGTCTCGGTGATCAATCTTGGGGCGCTGATGAATGCAGGGCGAACACCGCTCCCTGCGGATCCATGCACTGGGCAATCTTGTCGCCACCCGGAACATCCATGGGTCCGTTGAGCACCTGGCCGCCGAGTTCCTTGACCCTCGCGACCGTCGTCATCGACGCTCGGCACCGAGATGTAATAGAGCCACATCGGCGGACCCGGTATCTCCGCCGGCTTGGTGAACATCCCACCGAGGGGGAAGCTGCCCGGCCTGGCCGTAGATTCGATACATCCAGCCCTCGCCCATGTCCATGTCCTGTTGGGTCACCCAACCGAAGAGGTCGGCGTAGAACTTGTAGCCCGCCTCGAAATCGCTGGTGGCGAGTTCGTGCCAGGAAATCTCTCCGAGCCCGGGCTGCTCTGGAGGATCGGTCGGACAGCCCATCGGAAGTATAGACGGCAAAGACCGCTCCCTGAGGGTCGCGCAGAATCGCGAAGCAGCCTGCTCCCGGGATGTCGGTTGGCGACTGCAGCACTTCCCGCCGAGTTCTTCCGCGCGCACAGCGGTGGCGGCGACATCGGCGACCGCAACATAGGCCAGCCAATGCGGCGGCGCGCCGGCGTCACTTGCCTGCTTCGGCAGGTCCATGATCCCACCGAAGGGCTGTCGGCCCGGGTCCACATGGTGTAGGCCATGTCGCTGTCCTCCCACAGCTTGGTTCCCCAACCGATGAGCTGGTTGTAGAAGGCCTTGGATGCGGTCTGGTCGGAGGTCATCAGGTCATACCACACAAAACGTCCAAGTGCGGGATGGGACATGCATTCTCCTCAGGTTTTGAGTCTGGTATCAATACGATCATTCGGGCAATGGGTTGCATTTCACTCAACCGCCACGGGTGGTCGTCAATTCCGCCTGGACCGAAGTCGTACGAGTTGAACCCCTAACACACCCTGTCACCTGAGCGGAGCAACTTCCGAGGCTGCGGCAGTCGAAGTCGACGCAACGCTGCGATAGAGCTCGGCAAGCCGGGGCGCGATCCGTTCTCGGGAGAAGGTCTCGCTCACCGCCACCGCCCCGCCCGACCAAGCTCCAGCGCGAACTCCGGGTCCTCGGCGAGCCGCTGGATGCCGTCGGTCATGGCTCGACAGGTCACCGGGGGGAACCCGAAGACATCCGGATCCCGACCAGTCCGCCGTGCCGCCGCTTTCAGCGAGCACCACCGGCGTCCCCTGAGCGAGCGCCTCGAGACCGAGGATCCCGAACGGCTCCTGCCATCGCGCCGGGAAGATCAACCCGCGCGCGCTCCGCAACGCGGCACGAAGGTCCTCCGGTTCGAGCCAGCCCGAAAGATCGGCCCCGGAGAAGCTCCGACTCCAGGGGCCCCGACCCCGCAACCACCAGTCGCAGCGGTCGACCGGCCCGGCCCCACGCTTTCCAGCCGTCCAGGATTCCCTTGTGGGCCACCAGCCGCCCGCCGAGGACGAAGGTCGATCCCGGATCGGTCCGATCCGGGCCGATTTCGACCCACGGCGGGATGACTCTCGCCGGCGTCACCCCCACCGCCGTCGAGCTGCTCGGCCATGTATCGGGAGAGGACCACGATCTCGGCGCCACGCAGCGCATCGAGGCGACGCCGGGTCAGCGTGAGAGTCGATCGCCGGTAGGCATCGTCGGGAACGCACGCACGACACGCCTTGTCCGTCATCGCAACGGTGCACGGCCTTCCGTCGCTCAAGGTCCTGCCTTGCCCCGGGCAGAAGACGCGGTGATCCTGGACGGTGACGACCGCGTGGCCGCATTCCACCGCCATGGCCATCGCCGTCGGGTTCATGATGTTCTGGAGGTGGACGACATCGTTGGCCGCGAGCATAGCCGGGAGGTCGCCGAGCCGCGCGCCCGAGTCGACCAGGCCGGACAAGCCTCGAATTCGGTGGTACTCGACCTCCGTCCGGCGAACCACGCCTCCGTCGTCGCGGCCGTAGGCGACCAGTCACCTCGTGGCCGTCGTCGACCGCAGCCGCGATCACCTGGGCGAGATGGTGGTCCGCGCCACCACGATCGCTGAATCGATCGGTCAGGTAGAGCAGGCGCACTCAGTCTTTGGAGAACCCGGGCGAGTAGCGTCAGGACCCGCCCGCGGCCCGTCGCTTTGACCTGGTAGAGGGCGGCATCGGCGTTCAGGATCAGGGTGTGCGGATCCTCGCCGTCCTCGGGGAAACAGGCGACACCGGCCGACGCGGTCGGGGCTTCGAAGCGGCTCGGGAAGTGTCACCGCGGAAGTCGCTTCCTTGACGGCGTCAACGAGACTCTCGGCCGCAGCAATGGCACCCTGCGGCTTGGGTCGCCGGGACCAGGATGCAGAACTCGTCACCCCCCCAACGGACCACCAGATCGGTCACCCGGACTCGCGACCGCAAGGTCGATGCCACCGCCCGGAGGATGTTGTCGCCGACGAGATGACCCGCGGTGTCGTTGACGATTTTGAAATTGTCGAGGTCCATCATGATCACGGCGAGGGGTTGTCCCGTCCGCTTGGAAAACGAGATGTTCCGTTCGAGCTCCATCTCGAACCGTCGACGATTGGCCAGACCGGTCAGGGCGTCGCGATTCGCGATGTCCATGAGGAGTCGGTTGGCCTGCTCGAGTTCGCGAGTCCGTCCGCTCACCTGCTGTTCGAGCGCAGAGCGCTCTTGGCCCAGCGTGTTCATGGTTCCATCGAATATCGACGCCATCTCGTTGATGCCCCGGGCGATCTCCTGGAATTTCCGCCGGACCGCCGACAGCACAACGTGCCCCGAGGTCCCCGTCACGCAGGCGGTCGACGACGTCTCGGATATCGCCCAGCTGTCTCTTCACCGAACTACCCGCCAGCAGGGAGATGAGCAGCGCGATCAGGATGGCGCCCGATGCGACCACGGCCCATGCTCGTTGCAGGCGCATTTCGGCCGCGGCATAGGGCGCGTTGTCGAAGACCACCCAGGCTTGGCCCCCGGTCACGAGGGGTACGGCCACCGCCACTGCCTCGACTCCATCGATCGCCATCTTCCGAAGGTCGTTTTCCGGAGTCGGCCATTCCGACAGCACGGGTCCCAAGACTGACGTCGATGGCGATGAAAGCAATGACTTCTCGCCCCGGCGAGAAGACCACGGCTGCAACGAAGCTCTGGTTTTCGAGCATCCGGTCGACGCTCTCCTGGGTTTGGTAGCCGGAGCCGTCCTTGACAAAAAGATCCAGGCGTTCGGCGATGGCGCCGGCTCGTCCCCGGAGCGCCTCTTCGACCTCCATGACGTTGATTCGATAGCCGACGGCGATGAGCGCGAGACACCCGGCAACGGTGGCACCGACCGCCACCAGGATCATGCGACTGCGCAGTGAAATCATGGCCATCGCGCTGAAGTGTCCGCACACCGTTTCATGAAACGAGCCCACCTCCGAATCGGACCGATCCATGCCGCGCCCCATCCAGCCCCTCCGGAGCGATGCTGATTCTAGAATATCAGGCTTAGCTGAAGAATGAGCAATTGTTGAGAAAGACACCCCGGAATCGCTACACTTCGATCGTGAATTTACTCGGGACCGAGTCGCATCATCCATCGAGAGGGCAAGGGGGCGAGGTGCCCTGGTCTCCGTGCCGACGGATACGACGATCGTCGAAGATCGGGGGATTCCATTCGTCGTCCACATCAGCGCCTTGCTGGAGCGCAAGGACGGGCCGACAACCAGGAGGTCGACAGACCGGTCAACCCGTTTCTTCCCGCCGGATCCCGATCTCGTGGTGTGCGAGGTGCCCCCTGATCATCTCTGCGTGCTGAATAAGTTCAACGTCCTTGACCAGCATCTGTTGATCGTGACCCGCGCCTTCGAGCCGCAGCAGGCACTGCTGAACCTCGGCGACTTCGCGGCGTTGCTCAGCTGCATGGATGAGACCTATGGCCTCGGTTTCTACAACGGCGGCACCATCGCGGGCGCGAGCCAGGCCCACAAACACCTCCAGCTCGTTCCTCTTCCCTTGGCCGGGGGACGACAACCCACGCCCGTCGACGGTCGTGATCGATCCGTCCACCGAACCGGACGTCCTGAGCACGATTCCCGCCTGGAGTTTAGTCACGCGTTGCTTCGTCTCGATGGCGGCGCTCGACAGCATCGAGCGAAGGAGCTTCACCAACTCTACCGCCGCGCCTGCGCGGCAGTCGGGGTGATGACGAGACCCGACCTTACAACTTGCTGATCACCCGTCGTTGGATGCTGGTCGTCCCGCGCTCGCGCGAGAACTGGCGAGGGGTGTCGATCAACGCGCTGGGATTCGCCGGGTCGCTCCTGGTTCGCAACCGCGAAGAGCTCGACGAGTTGAAGAGGATCGGACCACTCGCCGTTCTGAAATCGGTGGTCGAAGGTCAGTGATGAGATGAGGACGACCGATGATTGAATACTCGCGACCGGAATCGACACCCCCGCCCCGGACAGTCGGCGCTCGAGGTCGTCCGCCGACGATATCTCATCGACCGCAAGACGCCAGCTTCGGACCATTGTTGGTCACGTCCCTCGTCGCCCTCCTGGTGCTGGTGGTCAACCTCGGTTTCACGTTTCTCCGCACCTCGCAGACCTCATTGCTCGCTGCGGTCGCCCCGCAATTGACACCGGTCATCGATCGCCAGGACGCCGTGTTCTCGCTGATCATGCTCGTGATGTCCGTGGTTCTCGTGATTGCGGTCGCGCTTAAAACCATCGTCGAGACCCACCACACGGCGGGCGCTGTTTATGCCGTCGCCAACGACTCGAACGGGTGACGGCCGGCGATCTGGGGGTGAGGTTGAAATTGCCGGCGCACGACAATCTTCAGGATCTCGAGGCGCCGTTCAACGATATGGTCTCCTCTTTCCGCAGTCGTGCGCTGGCCGATGCGGAATCCCTCGATCAGTTGGCGATGAGGGCCGGAAATATCGGATCGGATGGGGATGATCTCGCCACCGTTCTCCATGATCTCGCCGGGATCAAGCGTCAGATCGGCACCTGAGTCGGCGCCCCCTCGCAAAGAACAATCATCGCTCTTTTCCTTCAAGCGTCTTTAATTGAGTGATTTACGTGCATTCTCGGCGATCCGGTGAAGCCGATCCTCGGATCGGATGTCTTCGGGTCGTCGGCGCCCGCGTCTTGAAACACAAAGGTCACCAAGAACCACAAAGCGACCACCAAGTTATTCCTGACTCATCACAGGGTTACCCGATCCTTCAAGATCGAAGGAGGCCCGGGTCAGTATTGCGATGCTTCGTGGGACCTTCGTTTTCCCTTGTGCTCTTTGTGTTTCAAATACGCGCGCCACGGTCGCGGCTTCGCGGAGTGGTGGTGCTCGGTGAGAGATGTGGGTCGCCGGTGATTCAGGTCACCGCGGAGGCTCAAATCGAGCTTCGGGCTGTCTCCAAGACCACGATATTGCGACATAAGATGCTGAAGAACAAACGACACGGAGGCATCTCATGCGCTTCACCGGGGCAACTGCCGGTTCACTCGTCCTTATCCTCGGATTCCTTGGAGTACCGGCCACCGCCCGGGCGCAGCACCCGCTGATCATCAATCACGACTGTACACAGGTGGATCAGATTCCCAGCGCGTGGTTGGACCAGGCGCGAACCCTGGTTTTCCACTACGCCCACACTTCACACGGAAGCCAGATCGTCTCGGGGCTTGAATACCTGGCGGCGCAGGATCCGCAGTACGCGTTGTCGGTCGACTATGCCGGCTCGACTCCGCCGGCATCTTCGCCATGCACGCCCTCGGCCCTCTGCATCTATGATGGCAACCCACCCGATACCTACATCACACCCGGGGACTACTGGAGCATCCCCGACGGGATCGCGAGAACCGAAGCGGTCGCCGACACCGGCTTTTTCGACTGTCTCCATGTGGTCCTGGTGCGGCGAACAGTCATCGAACTCGTCGTCCACGGTTCACCAGTATCTCGACACCATGGACGCCTTCGAAATCGACTATCCCGGCATGCGGTTCATTCTCATGACCGGCCACACCGACGGCGGCGGCGCGACCCTGCAGGCGAACAACGATCAGGTTCGCCAGTACGCCGCCGATCACGCCAAGGTGCTTTTCGATTTCGCCGATATCGAAAGCTGGGATCCCGATGGCAATCACTACCCCGACACCGATGACAGTTGCCCATGGTGCCAGCCGTGGTGCGACGCCAATCCGGGCGCCTGCCCGGATCCGCCCATCAGTTGCGCCCACTCCCACTCGCTGATCTGCGATCTCAAGGGCAGGGCTTTCTGGTGGATGGCGGCCCGTCTGGCGGGTTGGGAAGGCCCCGACTCGGTCCCCATTTTCGTCGACGGATTCGAGTCGGGTTCGTGCGACCCGTGGTCGACCTCCACCCCTGAGCGGTGCAGGGCGGTGAGCGCGACGGGTTCTGGTTCGTGTTTTCGAAGTCACCTCGAGCAGTCTCGGATGGTGTTCGCCAGATCGCCGAGAAGAAACGGCTTCTGAAGAAAAACCGCTTCGCCGGTCGGGTCGCCGTACTCACTCATGGTCTCCGGGGTGTAACCGGAAACATAGATGACCTTCAGATCCGCTCGCTGGGCCAGGAGGCGGTGCGCCAGTTCCGGCCCGCTCATCCGCGGCATCACGAGATCCGTCACGAGGAGATCGATCTCCCCGTTGTGGCCGAGCGGCGATCTCGAGGGCGTCGACTCCGTCCTCGGCCTGGAGCACCACGAGTCCCGAGGCTCTCCAGATACTCGGCGAGAGCCTCCCGGATGTTCGACTCATCCTCGGTGAGCAGCACGGTCTCGCCGTCGACCGACCGCATCGGCCGGGGCACCTGGCTGCACACCTGCGCCGCGGCGGACCCTCGACCTGGGCCAATCGCACCCGGAACGTGCTCCCTTCCCCGGTTCGCTCTCGACCTCGATGGACCCCGCCGCTCTGCTCGACGATCCCATAGACGGTCGCCAACCCGAGGCCGGTGCCCTTTTCCATCTCCTTGGTCGTGAAGTAGGGTTCGAAGATCCGGTCGCGGATGGCGGGATCGATCCCGATCCCGGTGTCGGATACCGTCAGCTCGACACAGAGTTGCTCCGTGTCGCCGCTCTCCGTGAGGTCTGCAGTCCGACCACGTGATCTCGGCGATGACCACGGTCGCCCCCACGGGGCATGGCGTCTCGCGCGTTGACCACGAGGTTGACGATGACCTGCTCGAGGAGCGCCGGATCGACCCGGGTGAATCCGGCGTCGCGATCGAGGTCCACCCGGAGCTCGATATCGTCACCGATGATCCGAGAGAGCATCCCCTCGAGACCGAGGACCAACTCGTTGACGTTGACCACCTCGGGTTTGATCACCTGGCGACGACCGAAGGCGAGGAGCTGTCGGACGAGGTCGGCGGCGCGATTGGTGGCGTGGTCGATCTCGGTCAGCTTGTCTCGGACCTGCGGATCAGGAGCCGGCTCCTGTCTGAGGGCCAGCTCGGCATAGCTCTTGATGACCATCAGCAGGTTGTTGAAGTCGTGGGCAATCCCACCCGCGAGGCGGCCGATGGACTCCAGGCGTTGCGATTGGCGAAGCTTGTCGCCGAGGGCACGGACCATCAGCTCCGATTGCAGCGACTCCACCGCGCGTTCGAGCCTGATCTGCTGGGCCAGGCTGAGCACTGCAAAAAGAACCAGGCCGAAAAACACGATCGCTTGGCGTGGGGCCTGAGCCTGCGGATCGAGGTGTCCCAGCAGATAGAGGCCGAGGTGAACCAGGGGCAGGGCGAAGGCGTAGAACGGCAGCAGACTCTGGATTCTGGGTACGATCCCGCCTCGATCTCGTCTCCGCGGCCGACTGGTCGTACACGTCAGGATTATCACGGCGAAGCAGAAATGCGGCACCAGCCAGATGATGTCGATCCGTCCCACCGACCACGGTCGGGAGAATGTCGGCGAAACCCAGTCCCTCGAGCAGATCGCCGATCGCCATCACCGCCGCCACCGCCGCCATGAGGACGAAGCTCCTCCGCCATCGCGTCTCCCGAGCGGCGGTAAACAGGAGACTGAATTTGACGACGAGAAACGTGTCGAGGATGACGTAGAGGTTGAACGACGCGAAGTACTCGGATATTCTCGGACGGCTGAATCGCCCACGGAACGACGATGAAGTAGCCGAACATGATGACGATGAACACGCGACGCCCCGATGAGTGAAAACCGGTAGAGCACATCTCTCGTCGACCAACCGTTCTCGAGATGGGGCTGTTGATCGCTGGCGAGGAACCAGCACAGGTACAGGCCGAGATGTAGAGAACACTCGGTCGCCAGATCCGCCCACGGGGCGGACCCGAACAAGCGCTCGTGAGGAAGTTGAGCAGGCGATCCCGCCAGCCACACGATCATCCCGAGGGCGATGAAGTTCCAGAAACGCCGTTCTTCGGTCCCTTTCGCCGTCCGGGTTCGACGACGAGCAGGATGATCAACCCGGGGAGGAACAGCCGATCGAGATGCGACGTAAGAGACTCGAAACGTCGCCGAACCGATCTCGAAGAGATAGACCGCCACAAAGCCGGCGAGAATCACCACCAGGACGCGCCCCAGGTTCTGTCCCCAGAACAGATTCCAGGTCGCTCTGATCGCAGAGATGGTTCCGGACGGACATCCGGGCATTGTACGCCGAGAATTCAACGGAGCGGGAACCACCTCAGGGCCTCGAACTCGTCGCTCAGATGACCACACCTGTCGCCGGGTGCTTCCGGATCGATCCCGGCGGCCAGCTCACGCGCCTGCTCGAGATAGCTCGGCATCACCGAGAGCGGTTCGGAGAGACGCACCGAGCTGCACTCCAATTTGCCGCTGCTGTAGTTCAGATCATCGAACCGCGAACGCGGCCGTCTTGGCCGTTCACGGTGGAACCAGAGACCGGTCTCGGCTTCGAACTCGTAGATCGGGAGCAGCTTCCATCCGTCCTCGGCGATGAACTCGACCGCCTCGACGAGAAAACGAAAGACCTCCTCGGGAATGAAGTAATTGAAGTTGACCCTCACCCACCCCGGTTTGATCCCCTCGCAACCGCTGTTGATGGCGTTTCTGAAACGGGACGAATGCTCGGCATCGATACCGAGCAGGCGATGACCGTAGGGCCCGGCGCACGAGCAGCCGCCGCGCGCCTGGATGCCGAAGAGATCGTTGAGCAGCGCGACGACGAAGTTGTGGTGCAGATAGTGGTCGCCGTGGCGGATGAGAAACGAAACGATGGAGAGGCGTCTCGCCGTCGATTTCCGAGAATCTGGATCTTCGGGTCGGCCGACCACGACTCGATGGCCCGGGTCACGAAGTTCTGCTCGAGTTCCTCGATGACCGGCTCGCCGACCGCGCGCTTGAGGTGGAAGACGAGACCTGCTCGGATGGATTCGATGATCGCAGGCGTGCCGCCCTCTTCGCGGTGCGCCGGGTCGGTCACGAAACTGTGGTCGACCGAACTCACATAGCTCACCGTTCCGCCACCCGGCACGGTTGGCACACGGTTGGTCAGCAGCTTTTTCTTGACCACGAGCACGCCGGGTGTCCCGGGACCACCGATGAACTTGTGCGGCGAGATGAAGATGGCGTCCTTGGACAGATCGGGATCGGGCCCGTCCTCGGTCGTGGGGGTTCATCTCGATCTGGACATAGGGGGCGGCCGCCGCGAAGTCCCAGAACGCGAACGCGCCGTGGTCGTGGAGCTTCCGGGTGATCGTCTGGTGTCACTGACGATGCCGGTCACGTTGGACGCCGCTGAAAAACTGCCGATCTTCAGCGATCGATCGCGGAATTCGATCGAGCGCCTCCTCGAGGAAATCGAGATCGATCCGACCGTCACGATCCTCGGCGATGGTCACGACGTCGGCGAGACTCTCCCGCCAGGGGATCTCGTTGGAGTGGTGCTCGTAGGGCCCGATGAAGACCACCGGTCGCTGGTTTTCGGGAATCAGCTCGGACAGGTTGAACCGCGCATCGAGATTCGCCGGGATGCGGATGTTGAGAATCTCGATGAGCTTGTTGATGGCGCCGGTGGCGCCCGAACCGCAGAAGATCACCACATCGTCTTCACCGCCACCGACCGACTCGTGGATCAGCCGACGGGCGTCCTCGCGAAACCGGGTCGTCTGCAGACCGGTTGTCGATGTTTCGGTGTGGGTGTTGGCATAAAGCGGCATGACCTCATGGCGGATGAAATCCTCGATGAAGTCGAGCGACCGGCCCGATGCCGTGTAGTCGGCGTAGGTCACGCGGCGGAGGCCGAACGGGCCGACGACGGCCCGATCGTCCCCGATGGTTCCGTTTCTGATGGTCTCGAGGAGGGTATCCCCGATCATCGACAACCCAACCTCCCGCCGGACCAGGTCCTGATGATCAAGACCCCGCCCAGCTCCAACCATCGGTGTTGCCGGTCTCGAACCCGTCACTGAAGATGGCGGGAGTGGAAAGACCCGAGACTCCGTAGACCACCAGGGCGTAGTCCTGGTCGTCGATCCCCGGGGTTTCAACGTGGACATCCATGTTGACCTCGACCGCTTCGACCTCGATCGTCCAGTCGCCCGCAGCCGGGTTCTGGATGAAGACGTTCTCCACCGTGTTGATGGTGTCGGCCGAACCGCCCGGGGTCGACCAGAGACCGCCGTGAGCCCGTTGTTGCCCCAGTAGACGGTGCCGTCGGGCGCGATCACCTTCAGCGTCACGTCGTTGATCCGGTGCGAGGGTTGAATTCGCGTCCCGGCCCGGTCGGCGTAGACCATCGTCACCTTGAGGGCGCTCTGCGCTGCCGGCACGACCGCGGTATAGGTGTCCTTCTTGCAGCTCCTCGAGCACCGAGCTCTCGTCGATGACCGCGGTCAAGGGCGCACGGTCGTAGGCGTTCTGGGCGTTGGGACGGCCCCATCCCTGGCGGAACCGGGTGAGGTCCGGGTTGGTGCCGCCTGCGTCCAGTCGTACTGCTCGGCGTTGTTGATGAGAACGCCTTCATCGTCGAGAAGTGCGGACGCTCGTCGAAGACCGTTCCCGATCCCGGCGCGGTCCCCCAGACATTGTCCTGCCACATCTGGAAGAACAGCCCTGACGTCCCGGCCACCATGGGCGTCGCGCCCGATGTGCCGCCGAAGACCGCGGTGTAGGCGCCCCCGGAGTAGCCTCCCGGATCGGCATCGGTGGTGTAGATGGCGTCGTAGAAGAAGGTGAGATCGGGCTTGACCCGGCCGTCCGTCGGCCGGACCGACCGAGGCTCCGACCCGCCCACGCGTCGTCGTCCGAGTTGGTGTTGTTGTAGTGCTCGCACCGCCCACCGAAATGATGTTCTTCGCCCAGGCCTGCGGCCGGGAGAGCTGATTTCCGGTGTTCGACTGCGACTGGAAGATCGTGATGTCGTACTGCCAGATGATGTCGTCCATCTGCGACGAGTAGCTGTTGTAGGCCGTGTCGTGGTGTTGCCCCACGAGTTCGACTGGTAGACGCTCTTGAACTCGAGTGTCGGGTCGACGAGCTCGGCGGTATGGCCGTACCGGTCGGTGAGCGCGTTGTAGTAGGCAAAGTACCCGTAGGCGTTGGGGACCATGCCCGTTGCTGCGCGCAGAGCCCGCACCGGTGCCGAAGTTGATGCCGTAGGTGCACGTGCCGTGGCTGGTGGTGGCCACATTCACCACGCCGTGGATCGGAACAGGATTCGGAAAATCGGGGTGGTCCGTGTCGACACCGCCGTCGCAGACCTCGGCCCGGACGCCGGTTCCGTCGTAACCCGTGGGGGTTGCGGCGACGTAGTCCGCGCCGGCGACGACTCGACCGTTGTCCATGTCCTCTTCGGGGGCCGACCACTCATCGATCCACTGGACGTGGTTGGACGACGTGCAGCTCGAGCGCCTGCGAGTCGGTGAGCAGGGCCTCGACGATATACCCTTCAGGATTGGCGAGGACCACCTGACCACCGACGGCCTGAATGTCCACCGCCAATGCGGCTTTCTCGTCCGGGCCGGCGACCGGAGTCTGAATCCGGAAACGGCGGACGAGTGCATCGGGTTGAACAAGGTCGGCCAGCAACTCCGGAGAGACTCGATAAGCCGGTTCGAACACGCCCGACCCATCGGACAAACGGCAGGGACTCGACCTGGGAGACCATGGACGGGGCCATTCGAACGAGGTGGCTGTTGTGCGGCACGTAGGTCAACACCTCAGCGCCGAGCGATCGGACCTGCCGCCGCCACTCCGCGAGGCTCTGAGTTTCAAACTGGACGAGGAAAAGCCGGATCTCGGCCCCGGCGCCGATGTTCTTCGGTACGTCCGGCAGCGACTGACCCGGAACAAGTACCCCCGCCTGGAGGGGAATTTCGTCGATCATGGCTCGCGGCTCCGACCAGGTCTTGCCGCCATCCTTGGAGACGGCCGCCCAACGACGGTCGGATTTCAGCCAACTGGAAAATGCGACCCCGGCCCCGTCTGAGTGGACAACCCTCAGTGATTCGCGGCCATCGGCATCGACGGTCCCAGCAGCCGCGGCCAGGCCCGGCAAATCCGACGAGGATCACCACACACGACGATGAGAATGAAGATCCGGTTGCGACAATACGCTCCCTCAACACGGTTGGACATCGTTTGTACTCCTCTTGGGTATTGACCCGGTTGGTCCGGATCCGCAGCTTCGCGGGAAGCCTCTTCCAGTATGGACAGACCCGCCCGTCAACACAAGTTGACGGCCATCCCGGGGATGGCTTTCACAGGTTTTTGACGCTCAGAACTCGAGATCGACCGCTTCGGTGAGAAATCTCATGAAAGGCGATGCGACTCGGCACCGCTCGACAAAAGAATCCAGGAAACCGCGCTGACACGCCGCTTCCTGGCTCGTGTTGGTGAAACAGACGAAGTCCTTTCGCTTGAGATCTTCGATCAGGGGGTGATCCGGGTCGATGCCGCGCGGGCCTCGCTTGAGGCTCTCTCCGCCGAGATCGAGGCCTTTTCTGACCTGCCGCCATCGATCCGGGTCGTCGACGATGGCCGACCGGATGGCGGACACGGTCGGACCGTCCGGATGCCACAGCCCCGAACCCATGAAGACCTGGCCCGGTTCGAGGTGAAGATAGAAGCCGGGGGCGTGGACATCCCGGCCCTCGCGGTGGCGGAACTGGGCCGCCGCGTGAACCTTGTACGGGCTCTTGTCACGCGAGAATCGGACGTCGCGATAGATCCGGAACATCGAGCCGCCGTTCGGTCTCGGGTCGGCGACGAAGTTCGAGCTGATGGTGCCAAGCGGTTCGGCAAACGCCGAGATGAACCCGATCAGCGGCTCCTGGACATCGTTTCGATAGCGGTCTTTGTTCTCCTGGAACCACTCCTTCGAGTTGTTTTCTTTGAGTTCGGCGAGAAAAGCAAAGAGCTCAGGCTGAAAATGTGTCACACCCAGTCCTCCTCAATCGGTCTCTCCATTTCCAACCGGCAGAACGCCGCCGGACCTTCCGCACCACCCGAAGATCGAACATCAAGCCTGCCGCCTTGTGCTAGGCTCGAACAACCACCCGCCGCGGGTGGTTCGGAGGGGAAGAATGAACTGCGATGAAAACAAGAACGAACCGTCTGGATTGCCGCCGCGGTGACGATGGCGGCGGTGCTTTCCATCGGTCCCGGGCGGCGCCGACACACCGACTTCGAACGGAACCCAACCGCCCCTCTACTTCCAACTCAACCCTCCCGGTCTCTGCGCCAGCTGCCACGGCGACTATGACAACGGCCACAATGTCCGGCCCGTCACGACCTGGAAGGGATCGATGATGGCCAACGCCGGCCGGGATCCGATCTTCTGGGCAGCCCTGGATGTCGCCAACAACGATGTTCCCGGGATCGGCGAGTGGTGTCTGCGCTGCCACTCCCCGGGCGGTTGGCTCGAGGGACGCGGCGGCCCACCCATCGGATCGGTCGACGGATGCAGTCTGAACGGTCAGATCGACGGCGAAAACAACGATTTTGAAGGCCTGCACTGCGAGTTCTGCCACCGCATGCAGATCAACCCCAGCCCACCGGCGGGCCAGCTGCCGGTCTACTACGAGAACGGCCAGTACTGGATCGACGACACGAGTTGCCCGAATGGTTTCGAGCCCTGCCGCAAGGGTCCGTATGACTACGACATGGACCAGGCTCACCCGCCGCACCCGTGGGAGAGCTCCCAGTACCACCGGGATTCCGACAACTGCGGCAACTGCCACAATGTCACCAATCCGCTTCTGACGCTCATCGATGAGAACGGGATCGACACCGGCGTGCCGGTGCCGGTCGAGCGGACCTACATGGAGTGGGAGCAGAGCTCGTTCTCGCAACCGGGACCGGACTACCTCACCTGCCAGAACTGCCACATGCCCGATGCCACCCACGATCCCGCCTATCCGTCCATCGCCACCGACATCAACCGCACCGGCGATCTCCCGATTCATCAACTCGTCGGCGGCAACGCGTGGGTGCCGCAGGTACTCAAGGGCGAGTACCCAGCTCTTGGGAGGAGCGCGGAATACGACGCCACCACGGCGTGGGCGGTGGAGTTGCTCGAAGCATCGGCAACCGTCGAAATCAGCGCCGTCGGCGCCATTCAGGCGGGAGAGGATCTCAGCTTCGATGTCCGGGTGGTCAACCTCAGCGGACACAAACTCCCTACCGGATATCCCGAAGGACGGAGAATGTGGCTGAACGTCCTCGTTCGCGACGGATCGGGCGACGTGATCTGGAGCAGCGGCGGGTGGGATCCGGCCACGGGTGCGCTCGCCCAGGACCCGCAGCTCAAGGTCTACGAGATCAAACCGGGCATCTGGGATCTCAACGGCAGCGGCGAGTGTTCCATCGCCGATAGCGGCGGGAATCCCCTCTTCCACTTCGTTCTCAACAACTGCGTCGTTCTCGACAACCGGATCCCCCCCGCGGGATTCACCGGGATGAACGACATCGAGACCCGACCGGTCAACTACACCTACCCGGAGACCTCACCGGGATCGGGAATCCTGGTCAACCACGACGACACCAGCTACACCGTTCCGATCCCGGCGTCGGCGAGCGGCGACCTGACCGTCGAAGCCACCCTCCAGTACCAGACCACCAGCGACGACTATGTCGAGTTCCTCCTCGACCAGGCGGTGGACAACGGCTTCCCCGACGACTGCATCCCCCGGTCGACGGGGCTTCCCGATATGAGCCGCGGCGAGATTCTGCACGATGTCTGGACCCGCTACGACAAGGCGCCGCCGGTGCCCATGGCCACGGCCTCGATCCCCGTCACCGTCGGCCTCTTCGCCGATGGCTTCGAGTCCGGCGACACCACCGCCTGGTCCGCGACCGCGCCCTGATTCTCCGAGCACCTACAGAAAAACGCCCGGCGTCACCGCCGGGCGTTTGTTGTTGGATTTAATTCGTAGTCAATTTATGGCGTCGACCGAACTCCAGCCGCTGGTGTCGCCCGACTCGAAATCGTCGGTGAAGAGCGGGATGAGATTGGTCGCCGGCGCCTGGACAAAGACCGCCACCGCGGACGGACCGCCCGTCTTGAACATCCCGATACTCGCGAGAGCGTCCTCCGGCGGGCTGTCGGCATCGAAGCTGAAGTTGTACATGGTCGACCAGCGCAGGGCGTTGGCATCTTCGGGAGCGCTCGGGAAATCAACCGACGACCAGCTCAGCAACCCGCTCGCCGTATCGACGTCGACGGCCCAGTCGGTGAGGTCATAGGGCTCACCCGAATGGTAGTCGACATCACGAAAACCGGTGTTGGTGATCACCGAATCGGATCTGATGGGCACCGTGAAACTCCGGCCGCTGAGGTCGGAATTGAGGTTGAAGACGGCGTACTCGTAGTGCCAGGTGCCGTCACCGTTGTCGCCGACCTTGTAACCGACGATGAAGAGACCCTCGTTGGGCACGATGACCTCGCGGATCGTGACCGTCGGGTCGACGGCCTGCCAGGCGTAGATCGCCGGCATCCCTTCGAAGGTCGCTCCGGTGAGGTTGAGGTTGGTCCCGTTGACCGTGACCTCTCGGTGGGAGGCGTTGTTCATCCCGTTGCCGGCGTCGGCGTCGTCCGGCGCGATGTACTGCCCCTCGACAAAATACTCGTAGGAGGCGAGATCGTCGATCACCTCCGACTCCCTCACCTGGATTCGCCCGGCAAGGACCGGCGTGCCGGTCGGGATCGGTGGGGATACAACGAAGTAGCCGGTGAAGGCGTTGACCTCGGATCGCGGACCGAGTCCGCTCTGGCTTCCGTTGAGGCTGGCGCTGTACGGATCGGAACAGCCGACACCGAGTTGGGATCCCCCCATGGGCGGCTGGGTACAGGATCCGCACACGTTGTTTTGGTTGAGGGAGAGAAACCCGTGCTTCAGCCACGACATCCCGAGCATCTCGATCTTGCCGTGCTCGACCGGCGGATTGGCATCCGGCAAGGTGACCCGGTAGAGGTTCTGTGCGATGACCGGGTGCTGGTTGGAGGACGAGACCCAGCTGAGCGGGGTGATCACCACGGTTGCACGAGGTCGTCCCGACCGAGTAGGCGCGGATGCCGCCGCTCGCGCCCCAGTCGTACGTACTCGGCAGCTCGAAGACCACCACATCCGGTCCCGATGGTCCCCTCGGGCACATCGGCCAACGCCGATCCCGCCGCCAATACCACCGCACAAACCATCACAGTCGCAACCAACTTCGTACGCCGGAGCATCATTGTCTTCGTTGTCACCGAGGCCTCCTCCAAATAGATCGTCGCGCGAGACAACCGTGCTGTTTCGCAATTAATTCCGACTCCCAGTATCAATTTAGTGGTTGACCCGACCTTCGACGCCGCGGGCCGCACGGATCTTGCGACCGAACTGTCGCTCAGTCGAGCAATCGACGAGCCGGTTCCAGGGAAGGGTCGAGACCGATGGCGGATTCGATGTGGTCCTCGGCGCGAGCACGCAGGCCCGCTTCGAGACAGGCGCGGGCCGCCATGATCCGAAGCTGTGGGTCGGCCGGTGACCGCCGCACCGCCTCTTCGAAGACCGGCACCGCCTCGGAGAATCGGCCTGCGGCGGCCAGAACTCCCGCGAGATTCTCCCGGGCGGGAAGGAAATCCGGGTCAAGATCGAGGACGCGTTCGAACTCACCGGCCGCTCCATCGAGAGTCGCCGAGGAGGGCGAGGGAGAGACCCCGGTTGTATCGAAGTTCGAGCGAGGCCGGATTCGGCCTCCAGACCCCGGGTGAAGACCTCGAGCGCTTCGGCGTACTCGCCCACTCGATCCGAGGACCGAACCGAGCCCGAGATACCCCGCCGGATCGGCGGGATCGAGCTCAACCACCCGGGAGTACGCGCCGGCCGCCTCCTGCCACCGGCCGTCCTCGACCAGAAGCCGGCCGGCCAACAGATGGCCGCTCACCTCCGACGGGCGCTCCCTGAGAGCTCGATCGACGCGGATTTTCGCCTCAGCCGGATCGCCGTCGAGGAACGCCGTCCACGCGAGGATGAGCTCGCCATCGGGGGAGGCCACCGGACTCCAACGATCGAGCCTCTCGGCCGCGAGGCGCGCGCGGGAAACCAGTCGTCGATCGGATTCGGCCATCGGCGACCCCGACCCCTGGATCTCGAGGGCGGTCCTCCTGAGTTCCGCGGTCTGAGCGAACAGGCGATCCGCCCGCCGGGTGAGTTCCTGAACAACCGCGCTGTGGGCCCAGAACGCCGTGATGAGGACCATGACGACGACAAAGACCCACCCCGAGCGACGAAACCTGCCGTCCGACTTGAGTCGGATCGGGCCCAACCAGGCGTCGCGGTCCCGAGACAGCCTCCACGAAGTCAGCACGAGGCCGGCGAGGATGGCGGCGATGCCCAAAGCAAAAAGGAACGGGACGAGACCATAGAGCCCACGAAAGGTGACGAATCCGAGCACGAAGGCGAGCCCGACCAGCACCTCTTCCGACCACCTCAGCGCCCCCGGGGCGGACCGCCCCCCTGCCCTTCCCAGCGCCGGCCGTCCGGCGCCGACATAGAGCGCCTCGTTGGGACAGTTGGCGACGCAATCGAGGCACTTCATGCAGCCCGGATCGACCACCATCCCGTGATCCCGGACCTCTTCGTGGACCCGCACGTTCGAGGTGCACACCGAGGTGCAGGTTGCGCAGCCCTGGCACGCGTCGGTGACCCGGATTCTGACGGGCGCCATCCGATCGGCGATCCCGAAAGCCGCCCCATAGGGGCAGCCGTAGGTGCAGTAACCCTTGGAACCGAGCACGAAGACGACCGCGAACCCGCACACCGCAAAGGTCAGAACGGCCACGGCGACACCCGGGAAGGTCGCCCAGAAATCCGTTGTCAAAAACTCAGTAGAGACCGGACCCAGCGGTTGCCCAACGCCGATCTTGTAGATCGCGGGCCAGAGGAACATGTAGACGAACGCCACGAGAGGCACCAGTCCAAGCACCCGTGAACGCAACGGCTTCGGTTTGATCCCGATCTTGATCAGCAGCCAACGACTGAGATCCTGCAACGCGATGAGGTGGCATCCCCAACCGCAGAAGAAACGACCGAAGACCGCCGTGACCAGAATTGCAACCACGAAAAAGATCAGGCCGGTGTTGACGATCCCGTGTTTGGCGAACTCCATGCCTTCGGATGGCTCGACGGGACTCAGAGTCACCCCGCCCAGGATCCATTGGGCAAAGTGGGCGATCATGATCAGATGCACAGCGATCAGAGTCAGGGTCCGCCAGAACGAAGGCTTCTTCGGTCGAAGACCGCGCGGTTGAATCACCGGAAGGCTCACCGCAGGTGACGCTGCGTTGCCAGGGGCGGAATTCTTGCGACCTTGCTTCGGCACCCGGACACGGTAGCAGAGGCGCCACCCTGGGGGCCGGAATCCAACAGTGGCAGGCCCGCCCAGCTCCCAGCGCCAGCCTCCTGCAAAAACCCCAATTCCTTGATGGATCGTGGTCTCTGTGCCGGCGAGACGCCAGCACTTCTACAAAGGGCGGAGATCCATTGCAGGGCCGGCGTCTCGCCGGCCTGATGGTGACGAAGGTTGGAAAACCTCAGTGTCCTGTTCTCGAGTTTTGCACAACGCTCAGCCCTTGAACGAAACGGCCTGCCGTCACCCCTTCGAGCGCCGGACCTGGTCGGCTGTGAAGATCGCAAGGGCAAGCCAGATACAAATGAATGTGATGATGCGGCCCGGATTCAACACCTCGCCGTAGGCAAGAACCGCGAGAAGAAATTGACCACTCGGTGCGAGGTACTGGAGAAAGCCAAGCGTCGTCAGCGGGAGCAACCGCGCGGCGCTGGTGAAGCACAGCAGCGGCACGGCGGTCACCGCACCGGCCAGAACGAGCAGGAAATCGATCGACGGCTCACCGCTCCCCAGATATAGACCACCGGTCCGGCGAAGCCACACCAGGTAGCCGACGGCCGGCAACATCAGGAACGAGGTCTCCACGGCGAGACCGACGACGGCGCCGACCGCAGCGGTTTTCCTGAGAAGTCCATACAACCCGAAACTGAACGCCAGGGCCAGGGCGATCCACGGCAACTCCCCCACCATCACGACCTGAACCGTGACCCCCAGGCCCGCCAAGACCACCGCGGCGGCGGCGGGCCGGCTCAGTTTCTCGCCGAGAAAGACCATCCCGAGCATCACGTTGATCAGCGGGTTGATGAAATAGCCCAGACTCGCCTCGAGCACCCGATCGTGTTCGACCGCCCAGATAAACAGATACCAGTTGACGGCGATCAGAACGGTGGTGAGTACCAGGGTCGCCAGGGTCTTTTTGCTTGAGATGACCCGCCGAAACTCGGACCATTGCCCGCGCAGCAGGACCAACGGCACCAGGAGGACCACCGACCAGACGATGCGATGGGCGAGAATCTCGAGGGCCGGCACACCTGACAACGCCTTGAAATAGATCGGGATCAGACCCCACATGCCGTACGCCGCGACGCCATACGCAACTCCCTTGCGGAAGTCGTCCCGGCTCATCTCGGATCCGACGATGTCACGCGAGTTGCGTTCCCACAGGTGCTGGAACCCCAAAACACCCGATCTTCTTTCACCATCCTTCGAATACGCAGAAAACCGGCCCGGGGTTGGGCCCCGGGCCGGCGCATGGGATCGGATCTGGTTTCGGTGTAAGCGACCCGCCGACAGCTACTCGACCGGTGCAGGCGATGGTTCGATGGATGCGAGCACGGGAGAATTCAACCCCCACGCCGGCGAATCGACGACGGTCACGGCGGGCGAGACAATCGGCGAGAAGCCGACGATCTCCTGAGCCCGCGGTTGGGGACTCTCGACCACGACTTCGGCGATCACCATCGGATCGAGTTCCTCGGTGCTTTCGAGGTCATCGACCGCCTGCTTCACGGCCGCCGGCGCCTGCGGGGCCGGCCAACCGAAGATCGAACGGATCTCACCCAGCTTGGCCTGCACCGCCAATGCGTTCTGCCGACCCATTCTCAGGAGGTGGCGCTGCGCGTCACTCATCCGCTCGAAGTCATCATTGGCGAAGGCATAGGTCCGTGTTCGCTGTTCGACCTCGATGGCGCCCCGGGGGACCTCCACCTCGAGGAGGTGGTCGATGGCCTGCCGCAGCCGATCCTCAAAGCTGCCCCGATGCCAGGCGACATCCTCGCGGGCTTCTTCGATTGCGGGTTCGAGCTGCCTCAGAATGGCCACGGCGGACCCGGCGTCGATCGATCCGAGGACCTCGACCGCCAGGTTGTAGCGCCGATACGTACCGGCGGCGATGACCAGCCGTCCTTCGTCCTCGCGAACGAGGAATGGATGCTCGGTGGCGACAAAACCGAGTTCGCCGCTCGGGCTGTACCCGTCCGCGACCGCCTCGACCGTAGCGACAAAACGCTCGATGAGGCCATCGGTGACGAGCCAGGACGCCCACTCGGGATGGGCCGAGATCCGGCTCGCCACGGCCCGGACGAACTCGTCCGCCATCAGAGGCGCCGGTTCCTCGTAACTCGCCGGCACGACATCGGACGGCTCTTGGGGTTCCTGCTCCAACGAAATCGGAGCAACCCTGATGGTGGGTCGGTCCTCGATGGTGCCCGTGATACCGCCGGCAAACACGAGGAAGACGGTGGCGGCCGCAGTCACGATGGTGCCGCCGATGGTGGCAAATAAACGATCGTCTCTGTTCATGATCGGCCTCCTTTTTTCGATCCCACAACCATGGTGACGAGCCGGCGGGGTGAGAAAAGGACCGAATTGAGGCTGATCGAGGGCGGACCGTGGCGGTGCTTGGGCACCGCCGAGGAATTATGAATTATGAATTATGAATTTTGAATTACTGACCTCGTGCTCGAGCGCCAAAGGACCTCGTACGAGATTGGAGCTTCTCGAGCAACGCTGAAGGGCAGGCTGGAAGCCCGCCCCTACAATCCATCACGTCATCGAAATGAAACACACGTTTCGTTCGCGATTGGGCGATGAAATTCAGAATGCATCATTCATGATTCCTGATTCATAATCATTACCGGTCTCGGTCAGTCGTTGGTCCCCGGCGCAGGGCGTCGAGGGCGTCGGCTTGTGCGGCTTCGCCGCGGAGATCGAGCTGGCCGCGGCTTTCGAAGCTCATGCCGCGGACGCTGCCCGAGGGCCGGACGACATAGACCTTACCGGTCACGCCGTAGTTGAGGACCTTGGCTTCGATGATCCCTTTGATCCGGGTGGCCATCGCCAGGTGATTCATGTGAAGCTCGACCCGTCGCACCACCGAACCGAGACGCGGCAGCTCCACCCGCTCGTCGCTCGCCCCCTTGCCCACCTTGATTCCGTTGAGCTCGAGCTTGATCACCGCACCGTCGATGACGACGGGTTCGGGGTTGTCATTGGAGATCCGGACCGCGACATCGAGGGTCGACTCGAAGAGCGTCGCGTCGACGATATCGAGATCGACGAGGGTCACACCCGGCGGCTCCATCGGTTCCGTCGTGACACAGCCGGAAACCGCGACGGCGGCGATGACGAGCAGGAGGATCCCCCGCATCGTGGCGGATCGGTCACTGGAAAACGCTCCACCATGGCTCTTTGGCGAAATTGACATCTCTCGAAGTGTAGCCCAGCCCGGGGCGCGCATATAAAATATCCGCGTGAACGTGATCTTCATCATCGCGGCTGTCGTGGCCTTGACCGGGCTCGTCATCGCCGGACGTTTTCTCTGGACCGCATGGTCGGATTTCCGTTTCCGCCGCCAGAAGCGAATGGAGCAGGACCGGCGCCAAACCAAACTGCCCGTCCCCATGGAGCGGCGCAAGCGAGACAGGCGTCAGTAACCCTCACTTGCCGCAGGTGTTAAGATGCCGTCCGGATCTGCACCTGGAACCCGGGCGTTCACTGGTGCGTATGATTTTGGGGGGCGAAATGAAATTCGACAACGTCCAGATCCTGAGCGTCGCGCACATCGACGCGCCGCACGCCGAGCGTTCCGATGAAATCGAGTCGAAACTCGAGGCCACCATGAAACGGCTGGGTGTCCCACCGGGAATGCTCGAGAGGTTTTCGGGTATCGAGAGCCGCCGCCAGTTCGATGAAGAAATGCCGCCGAGCGAGGCGGCCGCCAGGGCCGGTGAACGCGCCATCGAAAAAGCGGAAATCGACCGGGAACAACTCGGAGTCGTGGTCAACACCTCGGTCTGCCGTGACTTCGTCGAACCGTCCACGGCCTCGATCGTGCACCGCAGCCTCGGCCTCTCGCCCAACTGCCTCAACTTCGACATCTCCAACGCCTGCCTCGCCTTTATCAACGGCATGGAGATGGTGAGCAACATGATCGAGCAAAAGCAGATCGAGTACGGCATCGTCGTCAACGCCGAGAACACCAAACACGCCACCAGAAGCACAATCGAGCGTCTGAGCCGACCCGACGCCACCATGGAAGCATTTCGCGACGCGTTCGCGACCCTGACCCTCGGGTCGGGAGCGGTGGCGATGATCCTGGCCCGCTCCCACGGCAAACCCGGCGAGCATCGATTCCTCGGCGGGGTCAATCTCTCGGCAACCGAACACTGCCGCTTGTGCTACGCCACGGTCGACAGCATGGTCACCAACGCCAAGAAGCTCCTCAACCACGGCATGGAGCTCGCCCTCAAGACCTGGTCAAAAGCGCGGGACGCCCTGGCGTGGACCCCCGACAACATCGACCACTTCATCATTCACCAGGTCGGCAAGGCCCACACCGAGCGTTTCGCCCAAACCCTCGGCATCGATCTCCAGAAGATCTTCCGTCTCTATCCGAACCACGGCAACATCGGGCCCGCCGGTGTTCCCATCGTCCTGTCGAAACTCATCGAAGAAGGAAGACTCAGCACCGGCGATCGAATCGCCCTCATGGGGATCGGCAGCGGCATCAACTGCACCATGTCGGAGATCGTCTGGTAGTTGACACTGGTCCGGTGAAGGGGCAAAGTTCCACATCTTGACTCGGTAGCGGAGGCACCATGGCTCTCAAGGTAGATTTTTCCAGGATGGACGGTCGGGACGCGCTCGACATCGCCATCGTCATCGAAGACGAAGCTCAACTCGCGTACGAACACCTGGCGGACTGGGTCGAGAGCGATGGAAACACCGAAGCAGCGGAGTTCTTCAAACGAATGGCGGTCCGCGAGAAACGCCACAAGGAGGAGATCACCGAGCGCCGTGCCGAGCTCTTTGGAGACGTCCCCGCCCGCCATGACGAGGCCGCCCCATGGGAGGCGGAAGTGCCCGACTATGAGTCCCTCGGCCGCAATGTGAGCCTCGAGAACGCCTTCGACGTCGCCATGGGCGCCGAAACCAGGGCCCACGATTTCTACGCCGAGGCCCTCGACTACATCGAAGCCCCGGAAGTCGTCGAACTCTTCGACTGGTTGCGGAAAGCCGAGATCGAGCACCAGCGGATGTTGGCCGAGGAGATGAAGCGGCATCTCGGTTAGGTTCTTCAAGGGCCTTGCCAACGCCTTGACAGCCGTTTGTGCACGCGAAGCGCAGAAACGCCGGGGCGCCGGGGAGATCGCGCACCGGAGTCGAGTCATCCTGGCCCCATTCCCCCGACGCGTGCTCGACATCGATCTCGATGTGTTCCTCGACTCAATGAACGATTTCATCGAAAGGGGAGAGGGTCCGATCCTGCTTCAGCGCCAAGGGTGAGACTGTCCCTTGGTGGTATCCTGGTGTTTGCAAACCGATCTGCGGAAAAATCAGCCGGGCTGCTCGAATGCCTCCGCAGCGATTGATTGGAGGCTCGCGCACTCTGCGAGCGGGGTATCGTGACCGATCTGAGCTTCTGTTCCGTCGCTGATCGCCGAACGGCGTACCGTCGCTCGGGCCAGGGTGAAACCGTACTCCTGATCCACGGGATCACGACCAACTCCTTCATCTGGAAAGGCATCGTTCCACGGCTCTCCGAGAGCTTCGACGTGATTTCCATCGACCTTCAGGGTTGCGGTGGTTCCGATCTCGGTCTCGACGTGGACTACTCCATCGCCGCCCAGGCCGAATCGACCGCCGAGTTCATTCGCTGCCTCGACATCGGCCCGTGCCATCTGGTCGGGCACGATATCGGTGGTGGAATCGCCCAGATCCTGGCTGTCCGTCACCGAGACCTCCTCCGGTCGCTGACCCTCATCAACCCGGTCGGGTACGACTTTTGGCCGGTCCAACCCATCATCGCCATGCGAACGCCAATCCTGCGCCAGCTGGTCCTGGCAACCCTCGATTTCGGCATGCTCCGATTGGTCGTCAAGCGCGCCTTCTTTCACCGCGAACTCCTCGACGATGAACTCATGGACCTGTTCTGGGACCAGATGAACACCGGCGAGCGGCGCAAGGCCTTTCTCAGGCTCGCCCGCTCACTCAACAACGAACAGCTTCTCGCCATCGAAGACAACCTGGGTGAGCTCGATCTTCCGACCCTCATCCTCCGCGGCGACGCGGATCTCTATCTGAGCGCGAAGATCTGCGAACGATTGCACGACGATATCGCAGACAGCAGGCTCGAGCGAATCGCCACCGGCGGTCACTTCCTCCAGATCGACGAGCCGGACTGGGTCATCGATCACCTCCTCGGCTTCTGGCCGGAGAGTTCCCGGTGAACCCGAAGCCTCGATCGGAGGAGTTGTCTCCGGAGGAGCGAATCCGGCTTCTGGAGGCCGAGAACGAGATTCTCCACGAACGCGCGGAGGATGTGCTCCTCCTCGGGCTCGTCGCCGAGACCATCACCCCGCTTCGAGATATCGACGCCATCATCGAAACTCTGCTCGAACGAGTCGGGATCCTCTACGAGATCCCCTACTGCGCGTTCGCCCGAATCGATGGCCCGTCACCGGTCTTCCGTCAGGAGTTCGTTCCCCATGCGGATCACGTGGAGGGATCGTTCTTACGCCTGGCGCCGCAGGCGATCGAGGCTCTCGGCGAGGGCGCGCTCGTCTGCTCCGCGGACAATGCAGAAGATGAGGGCGTCGAACTCAGACTCCGCGACGTCAAATGCAATCAGATCCTGCTCATCCCGTGCTCCTGCAGGTCCCAACTCAGCGGTGTGTTCATCTTCGCCCACGACTCATCGGACTCGACCATTCTCGTCCGCAAGCTCATCGTTCTTGAGCAGGTGACCGGTCTGGCGACCGCCAGGATGGACAACATCCATCTTCTCGACGAACTGAAACACCTCAACGTCGATCTCGAAACCCGGGTCAACGAGCGCACGGTCGAACTCCATCGCGCCGCGCGCGCGCTCGAAATCGAGATCGCCGAACGGCGACGCGCCGAGGAGGTCGTCGCCGGCGAACGGCACCGGCTGAGAACCGTCGTGGAACATCTGCCCGAGGGCGTGATCGTCCTTGATGCCGAACACCGCGTGGTCCTGGTCAACCATGCCGACCGGCCGCCCGACCGCTCATCGGCCCCGTCGAACCCGGTGACGAACTCCGATCCATCGGGGGGCGCCCGCTGGCGGACTTCGAATCCGACGCTGCCGAGCCCCAGTGGTTGGAGGTCTCTTCCGAAACCGCTTCCGTATTGATTTTCGAGGTGGCGGTTCGCAGGCTGGGCAGCCATCACCAGGGTTCGGTTGTCGTGCTGCGCGACATCTCCGAACAGCGGAAAGTGGCGGAGCCTCTGCTTCGGCAGGAGCGGATCGCCGCCATGGGACATCTCGCCGCCGGGATTGCCCACGATTTCAACAACCTCATCCAGGCAATCACGATTCTGGCCGAGAGCCTGCTGCTCGACGAATCCGGCGATCACCCATCCAGAAAACCCAAGACCCGCGAGATCCTCGCGGTCAGCGAACGGGCGGCGACCCTGATTCGCCAGATCCTCGACTACTCGCGGCAGACCGCGACCCGACCGCAGCTCATCGACCTTCGTTCGTTTCTCGTCGAAACCCTGACCATGTTGAATCGCCTGATCCCCGAGACGGTCCGCATCGAGATCGACGCGGCGCCGGGAGAACACACCATCCGTTTCGACCCCGTCCAACTCCAGCAGGTTTTGACCAACCTCACCGTTAATTCCAGCCAGGCCATGCCGAACGGCGGCGAGATCAGAGTTCGCCTCTGGAATCCGAGCACGACCCGGATCGGACCCGGCTCGATTGCCGGATCCGAAGGAGGGGATTGGGTCTGCCTGAGCCTCACGGACACCGGATGCGGGATTCCACCGGAGGCCCGGCCGCATATTTTCGAACCCTTCTTCACCACCAAGGAACGCGGCCAGGGCACCGGCCTCGGTCTCGCCCAGAGCTACGGCATCATCCAGCAAAACCACGGACGGATCACCTTCGAGACCGAAGTCGGTCACGGGACGACCTTCACCCTGTACCTCCCCGTCGAATATGAAGAGGCGGCGAGTTCGGAACCGAAACAGACCGCCCCCCCGCTCCCCTCGGGAATCGAGAGACGATCCTCCTGGTCGAGGACGACCCCACGGTTCGGGAGCTCACCGGCGAGCTCATCGAGGCTCTCGGCTATCCACCTCCATCGCCCGCAACGGAATCGAGGCGTTGGAGGTGATGGCAACGGCCGAGGAGGAGGTCCGCCTCGTGCTCTCCGATGTGGCAATGCCGACCATGGGAGGCGTCGAACTGGCGGTCGAAATCCAGCAGCGCAACCCGTCCATCCCGATCGTGCTCATGAGCGGGTACGCGCCGGATCCCATGGGCGGCGGCTTTTCAAGCCCCAATCTCGCCGCCTGGCTCCCGAAGCCCTTCTCGGTCGATGCTCTCGCCTCCACTCTGGCGGCGATCCTGTCGGGGAATTCTTAATTCACAATTTTGACTTCTTAATTTCATCGCACGGCTATCTAGATCGATCGGCGGGTGGGATGTTCATACAGGCACTCGCGGGGTTGTTGAGATCCAATTAAAAATTGAGAATTCAAAATTGAGAACTCTCTCTTTTTGCTAAGCTCTGTAAGTGATGAACTCGTCCTCGGCCGTTGTTCTCTGTCCTGCTGTTCCTCACGCCGGTGGTGTCGGCGGTGCCGCCGACATCCAGACCATCACCCACGGGCGCGAGGTCGATCTCCAGGCGCACCTGGTGCCGGGTAAATACGTTCTCTTCGACTTCTATGCCGACTGGTGCGGACCGTGCCGGGCACTCGAACCCCAGCTTCAAGATCTCGCCGGTCGCCACGCCGAGAAGCTCGCGCTCCGCAAGGTCGACATCATCAACTGGGACAGCCCGGTGACCCGGCAATACCGCATTTCATCGATCCCGTACATGGTGCTCTATGGACCCGATGGGGACCGGATCACCGCCGGCGACCCCGGTTCGGTCATGAACCGTCTCCATCCGATCTCGGCTCGGGGAGCGGTCTCGCCACCCGCAGCGGGGGCGGCTTTCCATGGTGCCCGTGCTCGCCGTCGCCGCGATCTTCGCGGTCGCGGCGGCGCTGTGGTTCGGAGAGCCGTCGATCATCCGGGGCGATGCGGCGCAGGGCCGAGAGCGCTCGCCCTGCCGCCGGTCGACACCGCGGCCGACCCGGCGACCCCGCCATCTGGTTTGTTGTCCTCGAGGGGCAGCCTCGATGGCCCATTCACCCGAGCACAGCTCGGCGAACTGGTTCGTCGGCGGCGCTTGAACGCCAACGCCACCGCCCGCCGACGCGGCGATGCTTCCTGGAACCGGTCAAAGATGTCCTTGACTGAAGGACGAACCGTGCGGGGAAACCGGTCGGCCGCTGGCTCCTGCTCATCGGTCCCGGTCTGGCGGTCGCCGCCACCGGGGTCGGCGCCGGTGATCTTCTCGCCGCCATGCTCGCCGGAGCCGAGTTTCGGGAGACCCTGCTCTGGGTCATCGTCGTCGGAGCCCGGCTCAAGTTCGCCCTGAACGAGGGCGTCGCCCGTTGGCAACTCGCAACTGACACCACCTTGATCGAGGGTTGGGGCACTCACCTCGGGAGTGCCTTCCAGGTCGGGTTCCTGCTCTACCTGGTTGTCTGGAGTTTTATCGTCGCCGGCTGGCTTGATGAGCGCCTGCGGAGTGGCGGCCCACGCCCTGTTCCCGGGCATCGGGATCGGCCCTTGGGGCGTCCTGCCACTCGGTGGCCGCCCTGATCCTGGTCTGGTTCGGTCGTTACAATCGCTTCGAGACGACCATGAAAGCTCTGATCGCGCTGATGGTACTGACCCTCCTGGCCAGCGTCATTCTCGTCGGTCCTGATCTGGCGAGGGTGCTCCGCGGTTTTTTGGTCCCCAAGCTCCCGCCGGGTCGGCGTCCACCGTTCTCAGTCTCATGGGCGGGGTCGGCGGCAGCGTGACCATGCTGTCGTACGGCTACTGGATCCGCGAGAAGGGTTGGAACGGAAGATCATGGCTCACGACGGTGCGGCGCGATCTCGGAGTCGGATACCTCCTGACCGCGATTTTCGGGGCGGCGATGCTGGTTCTCGCCGCTACCGCGCTGGTCGGTCTCGGCGGGATGCCGGCGGGCAGTCAAGGCCTGGTCGCCTGCGCCGACGCCCTCGAGAAGGGAGCGGCCAGCGTTTCGGCGAGACCATCGCCGAGAGTCGCTCGGTCGAGCTTTCTGATCGGTCTTTGGGCTGCGGTCTTCACCAGCACCCTCGGTGTCTGGCAGGGTGTCCCATATCTTTTCGCCGACTTCACGCAACAGTGCGCGGGAAGACGCGCGCGTCAGGTCGACGAGGACGCCTGGACCTATCGCGGTTCCTCCTTTACCTCGCTCTCCCGCCGATGGTGCTGCTGGTTCTCGACCGACCGGTATGGGTCATCAAGCTCTACACCCTGACCGGCGGCCTCTTCATGCCCGTCCTCGCCGCGAGCCTGCTCTGGCTGACCACCAAGCGATCGCTCATGGGCGAGCTGAAGCACCGGCAGGCTCGAGCTTCGCCGCCATGATTGCGGCGTTGGCGCTCTTCGTCGTCATCGCGTCCGGCAGATCATCGATCTCGTGAGCATCTCAGCTACACTGAGCGAGGACCGTCGTCGGTCCGCTGCTGAACCATGCAAAGCTTTGGCAAATACGTCTTGATCGACCACATCTCCTCCGGGGGCATGGCCGACGTCTTCCGCGGCAAGGTCCAGGGAATTCGGGGTTTCACCAAGACCGTCGCGATCAAGCGGATCCACGAGCACCTCCTCGAGCGCACCCGTTTCCTGCGGATGTTCACCGACGAGGCGAAGATCGCGTCGCGCCTCGTCCACCCAACATCGTCCAGATCTACGATCTCGGCGAGGTCGACTCGATGCCGTTCATCGCCATGGAGTACGTCTCGGGACGCGATCTCTACCGGGTGCTCAAACGGCTCGCCGCCATGAACCGGAAGTTCCCGTGGCGTCTCGCGACCCTGGTCATCAGCGAGGTCTGCACCGGTCTCCATTTCGCCCACGATTTCCGCTCCCCCGACGGCCAGCCGCAGGAGATCGTCCACCGCGATGTCAGCCCGAGAAACATCGTTCTCGCCTACGACGGCGAGGTCAAGCTCACCGACTTCGGCGTCGCCCGCGCCCGCGACCGCGAAGAACACACCGAACACGGCGTCATCAAGGGCAAGGTCCGGTACATCAGCCCCGAGGGCGCCAAGGGCGAGGAGGTCGATCGACGATCCGACATCTTCTCGCTCGGAATCGTCTTCGCCGAGATGCTCACCATGGCGCCGCTCCGCGACGCGCCCAACGAAATGGTGATGTTGCTCGACATCCGCAAGGGCAACTTCGACCGCGGTCGCATCGACGAGCTCCCGGAGGCCCTGCGAACCGTCATCGACCGGGCCATCGCCACCGATCCGGATGACCGCTACCCCACGGCCGCCGCCATGCGTGACGATCTGCTGTCGCGGGTCGATGCCGCCACGCAGCCCATGACCAAGGCCGAGGTCGCGACCTTCATGCACGCGCTCTTCACCGATGACATCGAGCGTGAGAAACGCAGCGACCACAAGGCCGAGCTCGATCTGGTCAAGGAGATCCAGGAGCAGGCCGATCAGGCAGATGGGAAGAGGATCCCGACAAGCGTCGAGATGCCGACGCAGGGAAACCCGCTGAACATCTTCGGCGGCCGCGAACCGGGACCGGTGGCGATTCCCGCCAGGTCGAACCAGATCGAGGAGGAAGGCCCACCCGATCTCACCGGTGATCTCATGTCACAGTCGCTGAGCAGTCTCTTCCACTGGCTCGCCGAAACCCGCGAGGACGGTCGCCTCGATCTCATTCGTGAGCCCATTCGAAAATCGGTCTTCTTCGAAGAGGGCCACCCGATCTTCGCCACCTCCAATATCGAAATCGAGCGATTCGGCGAGTTCCTGGTTGCCGACGGCCAACTCTCGCGCGAACAGCACGCCGAGGTGCTCAACTTCGCCGCCCGCAAGGGAATGCGGTTCACCGAAGCGCTGCTCGCCCTCGATGTCTGCACGCCGAATCAGCTCTTCACATCCCTCGGCGCCCAGGTCAGGGATCGGATCTACGATCTTTTCACCTGGGGCTCCGGCACCTTCGAGTTCTACCACGACTCCAAACCTTCGGATCCCGTCCTTCCTCTCAATCTCCGCAGCCACACCCTCATCCACGAGGGAATCCAGGAGCGTCTGCCCCTCGGCGGCGTGCGAAAGACGATGCGGGAGGCATTTCAACGCAGGGTGGTCCGCTGCGGCAGCGGCATCCCCGCCGATCTCCACCTCTCGGGCCGGCAGCTCCGAATCGTCCGCACCATCGAGGACGAACGCCCGACGGTGGCCGAGCTGGTCCAGCGGGAAAAGGACGAGGAGTGGATTTTCCGCCTGCTCTATATGCTGACCCAGATCGAACGGGTCGAGTTGGTGGACGCGGCGAGCTGAAGACCGCCGGGACCTGAGCCTGGTGCACGGCGCTCGACGGGTGTGGGATTGCCATCCGGCACACCGTATGATGAACCGGTGAACCCGAGACCCGCTCATCAATGGCGATCGACCCTGCTCTGGTTACCGGCTGCGGTGCTGATCTGGCTTGTCGCCGCCATCATCGATCGACCCACCGAAGTCACCATCGAGAGCCTCGGCGGTCACCTGCGGTTCAACGTCGCCGGCACCGAACTCGTTCTTGCCGAACCGGGGGTCTCGGTCGAGCGGATCACCATCCACGCCGCCGACCCCATCGAGCGATCGGGCGCCCTGCTCCTCGAGATCGACCACGATGGCGTCATCGAGCGCCTGCCGCTCGAGGGGGATCCTTCCGCCCTCCTCGACGCACCGGCGCAGGTGGGCGACTGGTGGGTGGATCACCGCGATGAACTCGAGCTCGTCTTCGATGAAGAAGTGAGGATCGACGAACCCTTCACCATTCACACGGTTCTCTACGGACGATTCACCAACGAAGTCACCATCAGTCTGTACGGCGACCCGACCCTCCACTATGCTCTCCGCCGGGGCATGCTCGACAACTACCTCGCAATTCGGGATCCAGCCGGCGCGGTCCGCGGCGCCACCACTCTCTATCCCGATCCGGTTCAGGATACCGGCGCCATCATCGCCCAGATTCTCAGAGCGCTCGCGGCGGCCTGCCTCGTGATTGCGTTCATCGGCATCATCGCGGCCAGGATCGGCACCGCGAATCGCCTTTCGGACGTGCGGCCGCCATGGATCGAAAGACCGTTCCGCTCGCCACCGGCGATTGTCGCCGTGGCTGCCGCCCTCGTCCTCGCCGCCGGCGGAACCGCCATTTCGACATGGGTCGCCGTGGACATCCTCGGCGGATTGCCGCACCAGATCGACGAGGTGGTCTACCTGCTCCAGGCGCGGTGGCTGCTCGACGGAGAGGTCGCTCCGGCGGCGGCGGTCATCCAGGAACACCTGTCGGTGCCGTTCACCTATCTCATCGATGATCGCTGGGTGGGGCACTACCCCATCGGCTGGCCGGCCATCCTCGCCGGAGGCCTCGCCGTCGGGGTCCCGCATCTCGTGACGCCGGTTCTCGGTTTCGCCTTCATTCTCCTGCTCTTCCTGGTGGGCCGCGAGATCGATGACGAGATCACCGGTCTCGCCGCGGCGTCGCTCGCGGTGACCTCGCCGCTTGCGCGGCTGCTCTGCGGATCCATGTTTCCCCACGCGGCATGCGCCGTTCTCGTTCTCCTCGCGCTCTGGTTCGTGCTGCTGTCTCGGCGACTGCCCGGTTACTGGCCCGGCGCCTGTGCCGGAACCGCCATGGGTTGTTGTCTCGCGGTTCGGCCCATGACCGCGGTTGCCGTGTCGGTGGTCCTCGGAGCTTGGATGATCGTCGATGCCCTCTCACGAGAGCATGAAACGCGTTCCAGATGGCTCACCCTTGCCGCGGCGGGGGCCGCCGGGCTCGCGGCAAGCGTGCCCACCCTGGTGCACAACGCCGTCGTCACGGGCAGCTGCTGGTCTCTTCCCTACTCGTTCGCGCAGGGCTCCATGTACGGCGCCGACAATGTCCCATTCGGGATCCGCAATCTCGACGCCATCCTCCGCGCCGCCTCAGCCGGCCTCACCGGCTGGGGTTGGCCGCTCGCAACCGGAGGTTTCGTTCTGGCTCTCCCTCTCGCCTTTGTCGCGATTCCGTTTCTTCTGCGCCGCTCCCGTCCCGAAGACCGTCTCCTTCTGGCGATCTTCGTGGTCGTCGCCCTCGGCCACCTCCCGACCAAGGCCAACGGTCTGCACGGCTACGGCGCCCGCTACTACTTCGACGTGGCGGGATGTCTTTATCTCATCTCGGCGCGCGGATTCCGCGAACTCGCGCAGATGGGCCCAGCCATCGGGCACCGCCGTCACCGCCGTTGTCGCGATCTTCCTCGCCCTCAACTTGACCGCGGTCGCGGTCCTGCCCACCCGCCTCGCGCTCTACCGCGGCTACTACAACGTCGGTGGCGAACTCGAACGACAGCTCGAGGCCAGCGAAGCGCGACAGGCGATCATCCTCGTCGATGACGAGAGCTGGGAACCGTGGGGTGAAGGCGCCCGGCTCATGACCGGGCCGAGACGGCACGAGATCATCCTCGCCGCCGACCTAGATGACAACTCGGTCATCGAAAAGGCCTACCCCGGCTATCCGGTTTTCCGCTGGGATGGCGAACGACTGCAACCCGATGACGCAGGAGATCGTTGACTAAAAAAATTCGTCGGACGAATTTTGGCGGCGCGTCGGACGCGCCGATGACAACCTTTGGCGCGTCCGACGCGCCACCGCAATTCGTCCGACGAATTGCTAGGGCACGACGACGATCCAGGCGTCGGTCGTCCCATCCTCGAATCCGTCGGCGAAGAGCGGCGGATCGACCTCCGGCACCTGCATGACGATGCAGTGGATGGCGCCCGCCAAGGTGATGATCGACGTGCAGTCCACCGGGACGATCGGTCTTGTCCGGGGAAGGCCGCCTGGAAGACCGCCACTGCCTGGGCGTTCTCGGTCGCGTAGCCCGAGAAGGAGGGAATGAACACGATGTCGTTGAAGATCACCGAGTTGGTGTAGGTGTAGTGGGTTCCGCCGACCCTCCAGCCCGGTGTGCGGTGGATCGGTGTAGCCCCCGGTTGTCGAGCTCGGTGACCCAGGTCTCGGTGACCGTGTTCGCGGCCGTGCCGGTGCGGCGTACTCGCCGATGATGACCTCACGGTCGCTCGACGGGCTGCATCCACATGTCGATGTGCTGGGTCGAGTCGAACCACGACGGGAGCGGATCGGTGATGGTCAGATCGAGTCCCTGGTAGTCGAGATAGCGCTGCTCGATCTCGGCCGGGGTCAACGACGGATTCTCGTTGACGATGAGTTCGGACATGTAGGCGTCGTTGTCATCGAAGAAGTGGAAGTTGCCGCCGCCGTGGGTGAGGCCGATGTCGTAGGAGGTTTCTCCCCAGAGGGCCGCGATGAAATCCGGGACCTGGTTGTCGAGAGGTCGGGGGCGGTTGTAGGTGTGGTCGACGATGGCGCGGTGGCCGTCCTCGGAGATGAACCGTGGGCCATAGTCGCGGATCCACACCGAGTCGGTGTCGACGACGATGAACTCCACCTGGCTCATGTCGGCGCCGGCATTGGTCAGGGTGGTGGTGGCGCTGGTTTGAAGTGACGGGCTCCACACCAGGATATAGACGATTCCGTCGGGATCGCCCGTCGTGATCGGCACCGTCATGGCGGTGAGGACATCGTTGAACGATCCCCAGCGGATGAGCAGGCCCTCGTTGTGCGAGTACTCGGAGGGGCAATCCACCACGCCGGCCGGCGGCGCCAGGAGCGCTTTCGGCAGCTCGAGCGGGGGCAGCAGGAGTTCTTCGGGCGCCGCAAACCTGGGCAGCGGGTCTGGATCGTCGTCGACGATGGCGTCGAGGACGTCGCGAGGCACGATCACCATCTCTTCAGCGACAACCGGAAGCCCAAGACCCGCGAGTACAAGCACGAGCAGTAAGAGTCGTTTCGTCAAGCCTCCCCCGGAGTCGGAGCGTAGCACGGCGGTGGCGGCGACGATGTGAGGCGCAGCAGGATTGAACCGCAAAGAGCGCCAAGACGAGCCATCGCGAAGAAGCGCCAAGACATCGCATTTGAAAGTGGGCGGTGGGTGAATTGAAGGGTGTCTGACTATCGTGGTGGCGCACTCACGACCGGAAGGAGACTGAAGGGCAAGCTGGGAGCTCGCCCCTACAAATCATCCCATCATTCTCTCCATGTCACCCTGAGCGAGGGAGTCCGACGACCGAGTCGAATGGGTCTCCACCGGGTTGGGAGAGGGAGAGGGAGAGGGAGAGGCAAGTTACACTCTGTGGCATGACGGAAAGAAAAAGGCTCTACCTCATCGACGGACCGAACATCGCGTTCCGGGCGTTCTTCGCCATCGGTGGAATGACCAACTCCGCCGGGTTGCCCACCAACGCCCTCTTCGGCTTCACCAACATGCTGCTCAAGCTCATCAGGGAAGAGAAACCAGACTACCTCGCCATCACATGGGACCCAAAGGGCGGGTCGTTCCGCGAACGGGATTTCCCCGACTACAAGGGCACCCGACCCGATATGCCCGACGCGCTCCGCGCTCAGATGCCGCAATTCTCACGGGTCGCGGAGGCATTCGACATCCCCTATCTCTGCATCGAAGATTACGAGGCCGATGACGTCATGGGCACCCTCGCCCGCCGCCACGAAAAAGAACTCGATGTCGTTCTGGTCACATCGGACAAGGACCTCATGCAGCTGGTGACCGAGAACACCACCCTCCTCGACACCATGAAGGACCGCCGCATCTCGTTCGCCGAAGTCGAGGAGAAGTTCGGCTGCCCGCCCGAACTCGTCCCCGACGCCCTCGGAATCTGGGGCGACTCGTCGGACAACATCCCCGGTGTCAAAGGCATCGGAGAGAAGGGCGCCAAGGCGCTGCTTGCCAAATGGGGGGGCCTCGACGAGATCTATGCCCACATCGACGAGGTGACGCCGCCCGGCGCCAAAGCCAAGCTCGAAAGAGACCGTGAACAGGCCTTCCTCTCACGCGGCCTCGCCACTATCCGCGACGACGCCCCGGTGGACGTCGAGCTCGACACCCTCGCCCTGGTGTGGCCGCCCGACGAAGATCGCGCCCGCGATCTCTTCACCGAGTTCGAGTTCCGCGGTCTGTTGCGCGAATTCGGCGGTGAGATGACCAACATCGATCGCAGCAAGTACCGGTTGGTCACCGACGATGCCGAGCTTGCAGAACTGGTGGCCGCCCTCAATGCCGCCCCGCGCTTCGCCCTCGATACCGAAACGACGTCGTTGGATTCCATGCAGGCGGATCTGGTAGGCCTCTCATTCTGTGCCGATGACGAAGTCGCCTGGTATGTCCCGGTGGCTCACGCCGTCCTCGAGCCCCAGCTCATGTGGGAAACCGTCCGCAAGGCCCTTCTTCCCGTCCTCACCGACCCATCCAAGGGCAAGACCGGCCAGAACCTCAAATACGATCTCGAGATCCTGGCCCGCCACGGCGTCGACCTCGCCGGAATCGACGGCGACACATTGCTCGCCGACTACCTGCTCAACCCCGACCGCCGGTCGCATAAACTCGACGACCTGGCGCTGGTCTATCTGAATCACAAGATGATCTCCTTTGCAGACGCGGTCGGCAAGGGCGGAACCTTCGACCGGGTGCCGCTGGATCTCGCCCGCGATTACGCGGCCGAGGACGCCCACGTCACCTGGCTGCTCGACGGCAAGCTCCACCCCCGGCTCGAGCAGGAGAGCCTCGACGAGCTCTATCGCTCCCTCGAACTGCCGCTCATGCCGGTTCTCGCAACCATGGAGATGAACGGGATCGCGGTGGATCGCCAACTCCTCGCGGGTCTCTCCGTCGAGCTCGCAGAGGGCATCGCCGAAGCCGAGGCGCGGTGTCACGAGGCGGCCGGCCGCGAGTTCAACATCGGATCGGTCAAGCAGCTTCGAGAAGTCCTCTTCGAGGATCTCGGTCTGCCGGTGATCAAAAAAACCAAGACCGGCGCCTCGACCAACGAGCAGGTCCTCACCGAGCTTGCCATCCAGCACCCGCTGCCTCGGGCGATCCTCGACTACCGGTCGTTGGTCAAGCTCAAAAACACCTATGTCGATCCCCTGCCCGAACTCGTGAACCCCCGAACCGGCCGGATCCACACTTCGTACTCACAAACGACCGCGGCGACGGGGAGGTTGTCGTCCACCGACCCCAATCTGCAGAACATCCCTATCAGAACTCCCGAAGGGCGCCGCATCCGGCAGGCGTTTGTCGCCCCACCCGGACGGGTTTTTGTCGGCGCCGACTACTCCCAGGTCGAACTCCGCGTCCTCGCTCACCTCTGCGGCGGGACCGGTGGCTTCGCCGATGCCTTCGCCGCCGGGGCCGATGTCCACTCGGAGACCGCAGCGGGCCTCTTCGAAATTCCCCCGGAGGAGATCGATCGGCAGCAGCGAACCATCGCCAAGGCCGTCAACTTCGGCATCGTCTATGGTCAGAGCGCATTCGGTCTCGCCCAGCAGTTGAGGATCCCGCGCAGCGAGGCGAACACCTACATCAGACGCTTCAAGGAGCGCTTCCCCGAGATCGAGGAGTATCGCGAACGGACCCTCGCAGAAGCGGCGGAGACCGGGTACGTGGCGACCCTCATGGGCCGCAAACGGCCGGTGCCGGATCTGCGATCGGGGAACTTCAACGCCCGCGCCGCCGCCGAACGGGTCGCCATCAACACCCCCGTCCAGGGGTCGGCCGCCGATCTCATCAAGAAGGCCATGCTCGCCGTTGACGCCCGGCTCCGCGCCGAGTTTCCCGGCCAGTTGCTGCTGCTCCAGGTTCATGACGAGCTGCTGCTCGAGGTCGACGAGGATCGGGCCGAAGCCGTCGGCGAGATGGTCCGCGAGGAGATGATCGGCGCCATGGAACTTTCGGTTCCGCTCGTCGTCGATCTCGGCATGGGCAAGAACTGGGATGAGGCGCACTAGATCAAATGATGAATTATGAATTATGAATTACGGGCCGCGTGCTCGTGCGGTTGAGGACTATCGTACGAAGCATGACCTGCTCGATCAGCTCTGAAGGGCAGGCTGGAAGCCCGCCCCTACAATCCATCACATCATTGATAATGATCCACACGTGATCACCGGATGTGCGATGTTGCGATGTTGCGATGAAATTCATAATTCATCATTCATAATTGATGGCTATCGCGGGTCCATCCACCGTCCGCCACCCCTGCCTCCTTCGAGCAGGGTGACGAGTTCGTCGACCATCCCGAAGGTGAGCCCCCAGATGACATGCTCTTGATACCGATAGCACGGCAGATTGACCGATACCGCTCCGTGTCGCCAGAGGATGGTTGAACGGTTGCTGCGGTCGAGAAGGAATTCGAGGGGCACCCAGACCACATCCTCGACCTCCGAGTTGGGATCGAGAACCGGGCGATCGTCGATGGAAAATACATAGGGTTCGACGACGAGCGCCAGCGGTTTGCCCCGCCCCACCGCCGCCACGTCAGACAACCGGCCGAGCAGATACCCGCCCCTCTCCAGATCGAGGTCGACCTCTTCCCGGGTCTCACGCATCGCCGCTTCCAGCGAGTCGGCGTCGCGGTCTTCCACTCTGCCTCCGGGAAAGGCCATGTGGCCGGACCACGGGTCCCTGGGATCTTCTGCCCGGTGGATGAAGAGCACCTCGACTCCATCGCCGGCCTGGCACAGCACCGCCGCCACCGCCGCGACCTTGAGATCCTCGGTGCGATCGAGGAGACGCGGCTCGTGGGTCTCTACGACTCTTCGGATATCGTCAATCGTCGGCATCGGAGCTATTGTCCCAGAACCCGTCCGGGTCGATCGGGTGCGTGCAGCACCGCCGCACGGACGAAGTTGATTCTGCTGAATTCGCCCTGGGTCAGGAATTGAATCGAGCGATCCCGACGGTGGCCCGCGTTGAAAATCTCGTGGACGATGCGGCGATCCGCGAATCCCCTGTCATGAAGTTCCACCACCCGGGCCGCTGCGCCCTCGACCTGGTCGGCCTTGGCGCGAAGCCGCGACGCGGGGTTCTCCACGACCAGGCCGTGACCGGTCAGCATCAATCGCGGCTCGACCGCCGCGACCCGCCGAAGCGACGCGACGAGGTCATATGGGTTTTCCTGGGTCATCACCGCCGATGCGCCGGGAGCGATGAAAAGATCACCGGTGAAGACGGTTCCCGTCGCCTCCTCCCACAGCGCCACGTGGGTCTCCGAATGGCCGGGCGCCGGCAGGACACGAAGCGATCGTTCCGAGCCCCGAATTTCGTCCGGCATCTCCTCGACCTCGAGTTCCCCCGGGGATCCCCAGAACCACGTCCGGTAGGCTTTCAGCCGTCGAACTCCCTCACACCAGCGCAGTTGGTGGTTTCTCAGAAACGCCGGGCATCGGTGCCGTTCGACCAGAGGCTGACAGTTGCCGGTGTGATCCTCGTGGTTGTGAGTGAAACAGATGGCTCGGATCGCGCGCCCTTCGAGGATGTCGAGCATCTGCTCCCGAACATGAGCAAAACCGGTGTCCACGAGGAGATCGCCCACGAGATAGGCGGACACCTCGAAACCGAGCATCCGGGCCCACCGACTCGTGATCCGGATGCGGAGGGTCCCCTCGCCCACGTCGTCCGTCCATACCCTGGCGCCCTGGACCGAATTCCAGACACGGTTCCGTGAAGTTTGCCGCACCTTGTCATTCTACCGCAGCCGATCCGATGCGATTTCGGCACGCGCCGGGACAACGCGGTAGACTCAAGGGGTATATTTGTCCCCGGCGTTGTTGACGAGTATCGGAGCCGAAAGGTACGACCATGAATATCGTCAAACCGAACCGTGTCACACGGAGATTCACCCAGCATCTGGACGCAACTCCCGACCAGATCTTTCCCCTGCTTTGTCCCGTGCGAGAATCGGAGTGGGTCAACGGCTGGCACCCGAGATTGGTGGCGACCCATTCGGGACTGGCCGAGCCCGACTGCATTTTTGTGACCGCCTCCGGCCCACAAGAGGCGATCTGGGTCATCACGAGGCACGAACCCGCCAACCATCTTCTCGAGATCATCAAGGTGATCCCGGGGATCGTCGTCGGCAAGATCGTGATCCAACTCGCGGCGGCGTCGGGAGGGTGCACGGCCGAGATCAGCTACAGCTTCACCTCACTCGGACCCGACGGCGACCGGGTGGTGAACGAGTTCACCCAGGAGCACTTCGACGAGTTCATGCTGACCTGGGAGACCGAACTCAACCATTTCGTCGCCACCGGCGAGATGCTGACCACGCACTGATCGTCAATCCGAATCGAAACCTCGGTTCCGTTCAAAAAAAGGAGACCGGTTTGACCCCCAATGTCTTTGTCCTCGCACTCTTCGGCATTCTCGTCGGCATCGGCGCGGCCTTCACCGGTCTCGGCGGCGGTTTCCTCGTCGTCCCCTTCCTGCTCTATCTCGGGTATCCGGCGCAGAAAGCGGTGGGAACCTCGTTCGTCACCATCCTCGTCGTCGCGTTGTCGGCACTCTTCGCGCACAACAAGCTCGCCAACGTCGACCTCAGGGTGGGACTCCTCCTCGGGGTCGGTGGGATCATCGGCGCCCAGGTCGGCGCGCGTCTGATCGAGCACGTCTCCACCGCCCAGTTCCGCAAGGTCTTCGCGGTGATCCTCGTCGGTCTGGCGGCGTTTCTCTTTTTCAAGAAGTGAGAAAGTCAGGGGTGAGACGTGAGACGTCAGACGCTGGGAGGATCTCGATCCTCACTCCTCACCAGCGAGCGAAGCGAGCGCTCACCTCCTCACTCCTATGTTTCGTAGAGAGCCGCGACCGCACCCGCGGGATCCTTGACGACGCAGAAACGGCCTTCGCCGAGGGTTCTGGGCTCCACAACCACCTCGCCGCCTGATCCGTTGCACTTCTCAATGCTCGCGTCGAGATCGGCGACGACAAAATAAGGCATCCACGCGGGCGGTATCTCCTCGTTGACGCCGCGGGCGTGGCACACTCCGGTGATGGTGGTGCCGCTGTCCGGTGTGTTCATGGAAAAGTCGGAGTAGCCCCCCATGTCCACCTCGTCCGGATGTCCACCCCACCACCGCGCTGTAGAAATCGCGGACGGTCTCCGCGTCTCTCTACGGTCAGATCGATCCACACCATGGAACCGATTTCCGGTTTTTCGTGGCTCACGCTGCCTCCTCTTTCGCTGATATTGAAGACCTCTCTTCCCGTCCGGTATTCCGAATCACGGAGAAATCACCCGTTTCGGCATCGGAAGCGTCCGGGACGGCGTCCGGGCACGGCGTCCGGGGCAGCGGACAGCGACAGCATCCGCGGCAGCGACAGCGCTGGGGCCGAGCACGCGCAGGACCACCGCTCACCGGGGCGTGCCGGGTTTGACATTGTGCTCCCTAGACCCATCCGGCGACCCATGGCCTTCCGCACAATGTCATACCGGGCAACCCACGGCGACAGCGCTCCAGTGCATCTCTCGCCGCTCGCCATGAGGCCGCCGGCGCGCGATCAGCGTGGTCGCAATCCTCCCCGTTCTGCTCTCCGACCACGCTGATTGCGCGACGCTGGGCGACGCCGGAGGCGGACCAGAAGGCCGGAGCTCCGGGAAACCGCGCGCCGTGCCCGCGCCAGTGGCCGATCAGTGCCAAACCTCAACGGCATCCTGCGGGCGGGACGCCCGCACCACAATAGGCGCCCCAGACCGTCAGGGCTGACAGAACTCCGGACCGCATCCGTGACTGTGAACGTGGCCGCTACCGCTTGTGATGGGTGCGATGGATCGATATTGCGATGCCCTTTGCGATGGTCTTTGCGTTCTTTGCGTCTTTGCGGTGAGACTGCGATGAGATGGAACACGATGCTCGACAGGCCACCCTTCTGATCTATGATCGTCGCAAGAACGGAGGTCGGTCATGACGGAGTCAGCGCAACAGGCCGATGAGCATTCTTCGAGATGGTTCCCAATTCAGCTGGTACATCATTCCCCTCTTCGCCTTCGTCGTCTATGTCTACGCCAACGAGATCGAACGCCGCAACTGGAACCTCGTCCTCGCCGGGCTCGCCTTCTGGGGCATGGACTGGTTCAACGAAATCTGGAACTCGATCTTCTTCCACCTCAACGGCACCGCACCCATGTGGGGCGCGCCCGGCGACACCGCCTATCTCATCCTCGATCGGTCTCAACATCGAGATCATGTTCATGTTCGCCATCGCCGGCATCGCCTTCTGCAAGATGCTCCCCGCGGATCCGAAGATGAAGATCCTCGGGGTCCCGAACCGGATCTTTCTCGCCCTCGCCAACTCGATCTTCTGCGTCATCGTCGAGATCTGGCTCAACTCGGTCAACGCCCTGACCTGGGACTGGTCGTTCTGGGACGACGAGCACCCCGTGGCTCATCATCGTCTTCGGCTATCTTCATTTTTTCCTCGTGTCCTACTGGGTCTACGACATGAAGACCATGCGTTCGAAGCTCATCACGGTCGGATCCATCTGGGCGGTCGATGCGGTGGCCGTGATTCTCTTCGGCATCGGTTCGGGTGGTTGTAGCACCAATCCCGCACCGCTTGAACAACTTGGGATCGAGGAAGCCACGATCTAAGCCGGTATGGATATTGGAACCGCAAAGCCGCAATGTTCGCGAAGCTGCCGCGAAGCATCGCATTTTTGATCCGGACTGCCCTCCAAGTCTGAACATAAATCAACTCCTGAACGCTGCGATGGGTCAGAGAATGACTTGGCGGTGCCTTTGCGACCTCCGCAGCTTTGCGGTTTCATTGTGCTCTCCAGCAGCCGATCGCGGTCCAATGAATTCCAGTGACAACGCGACCGCACGATGACCCTGCCGATAGGCTTTGCTATCGTCAAGCCGATGCAGAACGTTGTCAGTCAAACACTCCTGGTCGGTGCGGGCGGCTTTGTCGGCGCGGGGCTGCGCTTCCTCGTTTCCGGTTGGGTCTATCAGCTCGTGCCCAACGCCGGATTTCCCGTGGGGAACGCTTGTCGTCAACGTGATCGGGTCGCTGCTTCTCGGGCTCCTGGGCGGTCTCGCCGAGGTCCGCGGCGTGCTCTCGGCGACGACCCGGCTCTTTCTCTTCATCGGTGTCCTGGGCGGATTCACGACCTTTTCCACGCTCGCATTCGAGACCGTGACCCTGGCGGCGGGCTCGCAGGTGCTGCGCGCCGCCGCCAACGTCGCCGCCCATGTCGTTCTCGGACTCTTCGCCGCCTGGCTCGGCTTCAACGGCAATGCTACGACTCCTGATGAGGTGGACCATGACGCTTCCTGAAGACGGACATCTGCTGCGGATCTTCATCGGCGAGAGCGACCGCCACGAACGCCAGCCCCTCTATCAGTGGATCGTGCGCGAGGCGCGACGGGTCGGGCTGGCGGGGGCGACCGTCGCTGCGCGGCATCGAGGGCTTCGGCGGCCGCAGCCGGCTCCACACGGCCAAGTTCCTCCGACTCTCAGCGGATCTGCCGGTCATCATCGAGATCGTCGACACCATCGACAAGATCGAGGCATTTCTGCCGATCATCGACGAGGTCATCACCGGGTGGACTCGCCACGGTCGAGAAGGTCCACATCCGTTTCTACCGCGGTGCGGAGGAGGAAGAATGACCATCCTGCTGATCCTGCGGCCGTCTTGACCACGGTCGCAATCGGCATCGCCCACTCCTGGCTCGGCGAACGCTATCATCATCCGCCGTCTGCTCGAGCAGATCCGATCTTCCGAAGACTCTTCGGCGACGACTCCTTCACCCGTCAGACCCTGCGCTTCGCCTGGCACCTCACGACCGTCGCCTGGTTCGGTCTGGCCGCGGTTCTCGTCGTCCTGTCGGGGGTCATGATCGGCGTTCGAGTGAGCGACGGTGCTGATCTTCGCCGTCGCCCAGACTTTCATCATCAGCGCGATTCTCGCCTTGATCCTCACCCGCGGGAGGCACCTCTCGTGGGTCGTATTCACCATCATCGCCGCCCTCTGCCTGCTCGCTCTCCGGTGAGCCGGCCAACCATTAAATCCAGGAGGAATGATATGACCCGCGACGATCATCGCCACCACCAACGCGCCCGGCGCGGTCGGCCCCTACTCCCAGGGCGTCCGCACCGAACAGTTCGTCTACACCGCCGGGCAGGTGCCCCTCGATCCCGCCACCGGAACCCTGGTTACGGGTTCCATCGAAGACCAGACGCGGCGCGCTCTCGAGAATGTCAAAGCCGTCCTCGAAGCTGCCGGCACCGGTCTCGACAGGGCCGTCAAGATGACCGTCTTCATGACCGATCTCGGTGACTTCAAACGGATGAACGCGGTCTACGCCGAGTTCTTTCCCGAGGCGCCGCCGGCGCGATCGGCATTCGAGGTCAGCGCGCTCCCGCTCGGAGCCGACATCGAGATCGAGGCGATCGCGCTGACGCGCAGTTCTTAATTTTGAATTCTGAATTCTGAATTTCATCGCACAGCCTGTAGAAACGCTGCGATGAAATTAAGAATTAAAAATTGAGAATTAAGAATTCGCCTCCGTTTTCACCGGATTCGACAGACATCCCCACGTTTTCGATCTCGACGGTCACTTCGTCGCCCGGGGTGAGTGGCCCGACCCCTGCCGGTGTTCCGGTGAGGATGATGTCGCCCGGCTCCAGGGTCATGACCTGGCTGATATACGAGATCAAATACGCCGGGCTGAAGACCATCTGGCTGGTTCGCCCCTGTTGCCGGAGTCCTCCGTTGACCGAGCAGCGGATTTCGAGATCGGCCACCGCCGCGCGGTCGATTCCGGCGACGATCCATGGACCGACCGGACAGAAGGTGTCGAATCCCTTGCCGCGGGTCCACAGCTTCTCCGCTCGTTGGATGTCCCTGGCGGTGACATCGTCCGCGCAGCTGACACCGAGGACCGCGGTCCACGCATCTTCCTGAGAAATGCGCCGGCACCGCCGAGAGATGACCAGGGCGAGCTCGCCCTCGTGTTCGACCTGAGCCGATTCCGCCGGCAACTCGATGGCGTCGCCGGGTCCGATCACCGCGCTCGGCGGCTTTAAAAAGAGCAGGGGGGTCTCCGGCACCTCCGCCGCGTGCTCGGCCGCGTGGGCGACATAGTTACGGGCAACGCAAACGACCTTTGACGGGGCCACCGGCGCGAGGAGGCGCATCTTATCGAGACGGCCAATGGAGGCTCCGCGTCCCGGTTCTTTGCCAAACGGTCCATCGGGCAGGTGGACGATTTCGTGACCTTCAACCACGCCCCACTCGCCTCTTCCGTCGAGTTCAACGCGGACGATTCTCCTCACGCCACACCTCCCATTCAGCGGATCACCACCGGGACGGTCGTCGGATCGCCGGAAAGGTTGTCCACGACGGACGCATAGGCCCAGACCTGACATCCCCCGGTCAATACCTTGACGATGGCGTAACCGATGGGGCACGGACCGGCGCCAGAGGCCTCGAAGACCCGATTGACCTGGCTCCAGCCACCCGCCGGTACCGAGGCATAGAACTGTCCCTTTTGCGCGCCCTGATCATCGTGGAGATAGACCCGGACGTTGCAGGTATTCGCACCATAGTTGGTGAAACCGATGTTGGTGCGGAAATCGTCGGTGCTCTTGAGCTGACTCAGGTAACCCTCGTCACCGGGGGTCAGGGCGGCGGCGACGCCGAGCCCCGGCAGGAACTGACCGAAGGTCCCGTCGGACGAGTCGTTGAATGTCCGCGCCGTGACGACCAGCGGCCCACCGGCTTCGACGTCGACCGATCCCGACGAACCCGGAGCCCCGAAGAGATCGGCGGCGATATTCGCGAATTCGCGGAGTTCGCCGTCGGCCAGGGTCACCGAGGTGATTTCGGATCCACCGCTGTGACGATAGGTCAGATCGGCCGTGACGCCCTGACCGGAGAGATTGAGCAGGGCGAGGTTCGATTTCCATTTTGTCTGGTTGGCGCCGTCCGTCTCGGCGATACCGGCCGTCAGGTACCTCTCGTCGCCGGCCATCTTCGCGATCTCGGCCGGAGACTCGGGGATGGTCGTGGGGTCTCCCGAAGAATTGTCGACCACCGATGCGTAGGCCCAGACCGGACCGTTTCCCCCGGCCAGATCGACCAGGGCGTAACAGCCGTCGCAGGCGCCGACGCCCGCCGCTCTGAAGACCCGGTTGACCTGAGTCCAACCTCCGGGCGGGATGATTTCAGCGAGTTCCGAACCCACCGCCTCCCCCGCACCGTCGAAGAGCCGGATTCGGACAACCGCCCCATCTCCTCCGAGGTCGATGAAACCGACGTTGGTTCGGAAGCCGGAGCCGCTGTTGAGCTGGGACAGCACCGCGACCGCGTCGCCGGTGAGACCCTCGCTTTCGGTGACGCCCGGAAGGAACTGACCAAAGGTGCCGTCGGCGAGTCGTTGAAGGTCCTCGCGGTCACGATCAACTCGGTGGAGGCCGTCAACGCCACGGCGCCGGCCGAGTTCGGCACTCCAAAGGTCCCAACGGCAACGTTGGGAAGTTCGACGATCCCGCCCGGCTCCACCGACACCGACGCCAGGGAGGCGCCTTGATCGTGCCGGTATTCGAGATCGACCTGCGCCGGTGTTTCACCGGGGTTGAGGATCGCGAGATCGGATTTCCAGCGGGTCTGGGACGCGCCCTCGGTCTCCGCGATACCGGCAACCAGGTAAACACGATCGCGTATCGACTCCATCCTGGGTCACCGAGAAACTCTGATCGGCGACTGCAATCGAGCCCGACCGCGGTTCCTCGGATTGATTGGCGGTGACGTCGAAAAGCACGCTGCCCGATCCCGAACCGGTTCCGGCGGTCACGGTGATCCAGGCATCGGCAGTGGTTGCGTCCCACCCACAACCGGGATCGGTCTCGACGGTGAATGCGCCACTGCCCCCGGCGTCGGAAAAGGTCTGGGATGCGGGAGTGAGAACAAAATCACACTCGGCGCCCGCCTGAGAAACCACAAAGGCGAGATCGCGATCATGAGCTGTCCCGTGCGGGGCGGGCCGGGGTTGGCCTGGACGGTGAACCCGGCGATGCCGTCGCCGGACCCCGATGCAGGCGCCACGGTCAACCACTCGGTCTGGCTCGAAGCGTTCCATGGACACCCTTCGTCGGTCATCACATGGACGATCCCTCCCCCTCCGGAAGCCGACACCGAAGCCGATGATGGACTGATCTCGTACGTGCAGTTGGAACCCGGGGATTGACCCAGGAAAACCCGCCCCCAGCCGTAGTCGTTGTCTTTGCCGGTGGAACCCAGATCGAATGCGCGAGCCTCGAGAAAAGCCCGGGTCTCGGCGAAGTCGAAACCCGGCTCGGCCTGCCGCAGCACCGCTGCCGCACCTGCGGCGTGCGGCGAGGCGGCCGAGGTTCCGAAGAAATCCCGGGGTCCATAGGACACGGTGGAGACGCCATCGTAGGCGGAGAGATCCGGCTTGGTCTCACCGCCGGAAAAGCTGCCACCGGGTCCGTTGACCGGACCAGCCGAGCTGAACGAACGATAGCCGTATGGCGAGGTGTAGCTGACAGCGGCCACCGCGACCACGTTGTGGGCATCACCGGGAAGGGTGAGCGAACCCTCCGCCACCCGGGTGTTGAGGTCGCTGTCGAGGCTGAAGAGCTCCACGTCGTGGCTGCCCGTCACCCCTTCGCGATTGATCCTGACACCGAAACGACCGCCATCCGGCGCGGTGTACGAGATCGTCTCGTACGGGGTCTGCGAGCCCAGACCGGTCTGCGGTCGATCAGAGACCGCCACTTCCACCGGCTCGTCGCCATCGAGGTTGAAAAGGTGGAGGCTGTAGTCCGATGTCGGCGAAGTCCAGTCGTTCCAGACAATGTTGACCGAAACACGATCACCTTCGGACATGGTGGTGCTGAGGGTATTGAGATCGACTCCGGGCGCGAATTCCACCCAGTTGTCGGAGTTCTGATCGACACTGGCTCCCTGCCAGTGCGACCGCCGCTCGTTCCCCCCCGAGGTGAAAAAAACTGCGTCAGCAGCTGCAATAAAGGCGTTGATCTCGTTCGCCATCTGGCCGGTGCCGTCCCCGGGTCCCGTGCCGTACCACCCGAGCGACATGGTGACCACGTCGACTCCCAGACCGGCAAGCCAGTCCATGGCGGCATAGAAATCAGTGGTGGAGCGGATATGCGCCAGAAAGAGTTCGGCGTCGGGCGCGATGTCGTGGACGATCTCGGCACATCCGGTGCCGTGCACCTCGTCGTCCACCAGACTCGCGCCGCCGAACGCCTGATAGGTCGTCTGACCGGCGGGTGGGAGTTCGACACCCAAGAGGTCCGACCATCCGCCGAACTGGACGTCGATGATCCCGACCTGGATCCCGGCTCCGGTCAGACCCTCGGCGTGCCAGGCATCCACATTCATCACGGGTACCCCTTCGGAGGTCACCGCGAGGGTGGTCCATTTGGGTTGCGCAGCCGGAGGTGCGGGCTCGGGAAGTTCGGCGTAGATCGGACGTTCCACGAACACGACATCGGAACGCTCTGCGAGATCGGTCAGAAGCGCGGGTGGGACAAACGCCTGAACCCGGCCTCGCGCCGCGAGCACGAAGATCGCGCCGTTTCCTCGAAGCCAGTCCTCGATGGCCGCCGTCCCGCCGCCAGCGCTCACCGCGACGACCTGCACACGTTCGTCGCGAACCGCGATCCCGAGGTTCTTGGCGATCTCGAGCGGTCTCGAACCGGTGACGACAGCCCGCACCGAGTCGTCGAATCGATCGGCCGCCTCGACGTCGATGATGGTTGTCATGGTGAGCAGCAAACACAGTGTCAGGCAGCGGATCTTCATTGGTCTCCCTCTTTGACCGGCGACCGCGTGGTCACAAACCGGAACGAATTCGAATTCTTCCCGGGACTCATTGTAGGTTGAACAAGGACCGGCATGCGAGGCTTCCCTCTTCGCTGATATGCTCCACCTCAAGAGCCAATCCGGAGGCCGCGCAATGAAACTCACCCGTCAACGACGGAAAATCACCATCGGATCAATGAAATTCAAGGCCGTCCGAACCGCCGATGGAGTCGCCGAGCTCTGGGCGGACGACGATGACGCGCTCGCCTGCGCCCTCGGAGCCGCGCACGCCACCGACCGCCTGGTCCAGATGGTCATGGCCCGGATCGTCGGTCAGGGGCGGATCTCGGAGTGTCTCGCCGATGACGCAACGACCATTGCCATCGATCTCTTCATGCGACAGATGGGTTTTCGTCGAGAGGCGGAGCGCGAGGTCCGGGATCTCGATCCCGAGGCGCGCCGATTCGCCGAGGCCTATGCGGCCGGGGTCAACCATGTCATCTCGAACCGGCGGCGATCGGTGGAGTTCCTCCTGGTCGGACACCGGCCCGACGAGTGGACCCCGGCCGACACGCTCCTCACCATCAAACTCATGTCCTACCTCGGTCTTGCACAATCACAGCAGGACGCCGAAAAGCTCATCATCCAGGCGATCCACGGCGGGGCGCCCATCGAGGCTCTCACCCGCCTGCTCAGCCCTCACCTCGACGGCCTCGATGACGAAACCACCGATGCGATCCGAAACCTCGCCCACATCGAACCCCTCTTACCCCCCGCCCTCCGGTTCCTGCCGGGCGCACCTAAAGTCGCGGCAAGCAACAACTGGGCGGTCAGCGGAGCACGATCGGCCTCCGGCTACCCCATCCAGTGCAACGACCCCCACCTCGAAACCAACCGCCTGCCGGCGATCTGGTACGAGGCCGTCATGCACACCGCTGACGACGATCGGGTCGGCGCGACCATGCCCGGGATTCCCGGGATGGTCATGGGCCGGACCCGGAAACTCTCGCTCGGATTCACCTATGGCTTCATGGACATGGCTGATTTCTTTGTCGAGGACTGCCGGGACGGGCGCTGTCGTCGCGGCGACGAATACCACGCCTTCGACACCCGGACCGAGACCATCCTGCGGAAAAAGAACCCACCCGTGGAGATCACCATCCGCGAGAACGACCTCGGCGTCCTCGAGGCCGACCCGTTGAAGAGCGAACTCGCCGACGGGTTCTATCTGACCCGGGCCTGGTCCGGACACAAGGAGGGAACCGCGGTCTGTCTCGACGCCATCCGTCGCGTCGTCCATTCGAACACGGTCCCCGACGCGCAGACCATCCTCCGCAAGGTCTCGATCTCGTGCAACTGGGTGCTCGCCGACCGCCACGGCAATATCGGATACCAGCAGTCCGGACTGCTGCCGGACCGGCATCACTCCGGGGTCCACCCGGTCCCCGCGTGGCGGCGCGAAAACCACTGGCGGGGCCTGGTCGATCCCGACCGACTCCACTCGGAACTCAACCCGGCCGACGGCATCGTGGTCACCGCCAACAACGAGATCAACGCCCCCTCAGGCCCCATGGCCGTCAACCTGCCCATGGGCGCCTACCGCCACGACCGGATTCGAGCCCTGCTCGAAGCGGGCGGCGAACACACCACGGAGACCATGAAGGCCATCCAGCTCGATCTCATGTCCCTCCAGGCCGAGGCGCTCATGGAGATCTGGCGTCCGCTGCTCCCAGACAGCCTGGCCGGACGCCTGCTCGCGCGCTGGGACCTCCACTATGATCTGGAGTCTCGCGGTGCGACCCTCTTCGAGGAAGCCTATCACCGGATTTTGCTCGAGGTCTGCGGCGAACGGATCTTCGGTCGAGAGGTATGGGACGCCGTGGTGGATGAAACCGCCATCGTCGCCGACTACTATCACTTCTTCGACCGGATCCTGTTATCGGAAGATCCCTATTGGTGGGGGGAGGAGGGCCGCGAGGCGGTTCTGTCGAGGATTCTCGGCGACCAACTCACCCACCTCGATCTCTACCACGTGATGCCCTGGGGACGCCGCCGCCGGACGATGATGACCAATATCTTCTTCAACGGCAAACTGCCGCGGATGCTGGGTTTCGACTACGGACCCATCTCGATGCCGGGCAACCGCGCCACCGTTATCCAGGGCGGCCTTTTCAACGCCCACGGCCGGGCCACCACCTTCGCTCCGTCCTGGCGGTTTATCACCGATATGGGCGCCGACAACGTGGAGACGGTGCTGGCGGGCGGGCCGTCGGGGAGCCGGTTCTCGCGCTGGTACACCACCGATGTCGAGCGCTGGTTGCTCGGGGAGTACAAGACGCTCCAATTTTGAATTATGAACTTTGAATTTCATCGCGGGGATTCTGGCCTCTCGATGACTTCTGAATCACCGCGTGATTTCCCCTTCGTGAAGGATCTCGACGCGGGCGGGACGCCCGCGCCACAAATAGGACCATCGCCATTGTGGTGCGGGCGTCCCGCCCGCAAGGGATCTCCGCTGAAGGCGCTGGCCTGTGGCCGGCTGTGGCAAGATCGAGCTACGATCAAGAGGAAACAATCATGAAACGAAAGCTCTGTTGCGCGGTGTTGGTCATCCTGGCCGGTGCAACCACGGCTGCGGTCGCCGGCCCCTACTCGATCCTGAGTGGTACCCTCGTCAAGATCGACTCGTCGTACCAGACCACTTTTCCTATCGGGGACATATCCAACGGGGTCGGTTCGATCGATTTCTCCGTTGACGGTTTCATCTACGGGGTTGATGCATTTTCCGACACGTTGGTGAAAATCGACCCTCTCAATGGCAACTCAGAAACCGTCGGGCCACTGGGAGTCGACCTCGATTGGTGGACCGACCTCGATGAGGACGGTGATGGCCGGCTTTGGTTGTTGCAGAACGGAACGGGAGAACTCTTCACCATCGATCGAACCACCGGTGCCGCCTCCCTTCAATGCCAAGCAGACAACCCCGAGGTTTTTGGGCTCGCAATACTCGACGGGAGGTTCTTCACCAGCGGCTATGGGCCGAATCCTCCCGATCCGGGCTGTGGGCTCGAGTTTTTGGGTGGCACCATCCCCTACCTGGAGAAGGGACCGGATGGCTGGATCCACACGCTCATTGCCGAGCCCTTCGGCTTCCAGTATACGAGCTATATCTTCTCTCGTGTCAACCCGACGAACGGTGCGTTGCAAGAGCTCGGGAGATTTGGTCCAGGCGATATTGACGAATTCTACGGTCTGACCTTCGACCCGGCAGAGCAAGTCCCTCCCCCGCCGATCCCGACTCTCGGATGGCAGGGTCGCGCAATGCTCATCCTCCTGCTTACCATCGCCGGAGCCGCGATCCTGGCGCACTTCTCGACTGGGCGTCGCTGACCTCAACGCTCGAGTTTGAAACACAAAGATTACGAAGGACCACTGAGACCGCCACAAAGCATCACATATGAGAGTTGAATCTAGGTTCCGGATCGATATTCAACTTCGTGGATCGACGCGTCATGCCTCAACGGCAATTATTGAAACGCAAAGAACGCCATGACCGCGAAGACGATCGCAAAGAACCCATTTCAATAAGCCATCGCAACGGGTCTCTTTGTTTCAACCTTCGATGACCCGGCACGATGGAATCAGCCTCCACCTGCGCGATCAGCGTGTACCCGCCGTGCGATGGTGCGATGAGTCAATAATGCGATGATCTTTGCGATGGTCTTGGCGTGCTTGGCGGTCTTTGCGGTGAAACTGCGATGGACCGATCGCGCTCAGTTCACCAATCCGGCCTCTTCCTCGGATGGGGGTCCGGGCGGTGGTGGTGGCGCGTCCTCGGCTTTGCCGTTTCGTCTTCGAGGTGTCGAACTCGAACTCGCATCGACCGCCGGCGAGGAGCGGGTATCAGGCCGTCCTGCATCTCCTGAGTGGCCTCGACGCTGAGCGCGGGCGGGGGCACGAGACGCGCCCGGAACCGGCCCCGCCGGCGCAGCTCGAACCTCACCGGCATCTCGCCGGGATGCTCGAGCAGGTACTCGCGGATGGACTCGAAAGCCGTCTCGTCCATGGTGTCGAGATCGATGGTGATCCGCAATCCGGCCGCCTTTTTTGAATCCATGGAGTGGAGATCCGCAACCTCCTCCACCATGAGTTCGACGTGGTCGCCATCGCCCTTGAGGGTCGCTGTGACCAACAGCGCCGCCCCGTCCTCGATCAACCGCTCGCAGGATTCGAAGGTGTCGGGGAAGGCGACGGCTCGAACCGACCCGCTCGCGTCCTCGAGTTGGAAGACGGCCATCCGACGGCCCTGGTTCCGGCCCTCCTTCTTGATCGGGATGACCTTCAGAGCCGAGACCAACCCACCGACAACGGCGGTCTCCGCCCCCTCCTGAAACCGATGGGACAGATCGTTGATCGCGCTGTTGGCGTAGCGATCGAGCTGGGCCCGATACGCGTCGAGGGGGTGGCCGCTGAGGTAGAAACCCAGGACCTCGCGCTCCCAGTCCAATCGATCCTTGTTTTCGATCCGCTCGGCCGATCTGATTTCGAGTTCGAGGCTTTCGGACGGGAGATCCGCAAACAGAAATCCCTGACCGAGTTCGCGCTGTTCCCGTTCCCGAGTGGTCATTTCGACGAGTTGATCCAGGTTTTCGAGCACGGGTTTCCGGCTGACGTTGAAACGGTCGAAGCACCCGGCCTTGACGAGGCACTCGAGCGCCTTCTGATTGACCGCCCGAGCGGGCAGGGAACCCAGACACTGGGAGAGCGATGTGAACCCGCCGGTGGCCTTCCTGGCATCCAGGATCGGCTCGATGGCGGCGTCGCCGAGACCCTTGATCGCGGTCAGCCCAAAACGGATGTCACCGTCCTCCACCGAAAACTCGTGCAGCGAGGTGTTGATGTCGGGTGGCAGGATCGCGATCCCCATCTGCCGACACCGCCCGAGGTACTGGCTCAGCTTGTCGGTGTTCGATGCTTCGGATGTGAGCATGGCCGACATGAAATGAGCCGGATAATGGGCCTTGAGGTACGCCGTCAGAAACGCCACCTGGGCGTAGGCCACCGAGTGCGACTTGTTGAAACCGTACTTCGCAAAGGGCACGATCTGGTTCCACAGCTCGCGGACCTTGTCCTTCGGGTGGCCCTTCGCCACCGCACCGTTGATGAAGTTCTGCCCTTCGCGATCGATGATTTCCTGCTTCTTCTTGCCCATGGCCTTGCGGAGCATGTCGGCCTTGGCCATGGAGAAGCCGCCGATCTCCACCGCGATCCGCATCACCTGCTCCTGATAGACGATGATGCCGTAGGTCTCGCCGAGGATCTTCTCGAGTTCGGGGAAGATGTAGGTGATGGCCTTTTTGCCGTGCTTTCGATCGGTGTAGTCATCGATGAACTGCATCGGGCCCGGTCGATAAAGGGCGTTGAGCGCGGCCACATCGAGGAAGACCTCGGGCTGCACCTTGCGCAGCACCTCCTTCATTCCCGATGATTCGAACTGGAAGATCCCATCGGTGTCGCCGGAGGAAAAGAGCTCGAAGACCTTTGGATCATCGAGGGGAATTCCATCGAGGTCGAAGTCGGGATCTTCCTGAGCCCGGATCGAGTCCACCGCATCCGCGATCACGGTGAGGGTGCGCAGCCCGAGGAAGTCCATCTTCAACAGGCCGAGCGTCTCGACGTCGTCCTTGTCGAACTGGGTCGCCACATCGCCATGCGACGTGCGAGTCAACGGCACGAGATTGACGAGGGGTTCGGGTGTGATGACGACACCGGCGGCGTGCACTCCACAGTGTCGGGCCTTGCCCTCGATGCGGGTCGCCGTTTCGACCAGAGTCCGAACGTCATCGTCCCCGTCGACCAGTTCTCTGAGCTGGGGCGAGTCCTCGAGGGCCTTTTCGATGGTGATGTTGAGGTCGTCGGGAATCAGCTTGGCGATTCGGTCGACATCACCGAACGGCATCCCCATGACACGCCCGACATCGCGAATCGCCGATTTCGCCTTGAGGATGTTGAAGGTCGCGATCTGACACACCGATTCCTCACCATAGAGTTCACGGACGTAATCAATGACTTCCTCGCGTCGTCGCTGACAGAAATCGATGTCGATATCAGGCATCGAAATGCGCTCAGGATTGAGGAATCGTTCGAAGAGAAGGTCGTACTCGAGAGGATCGATATCGGTGATACCAAGCGCGTATGAAACCACCGATCCGGCGGCGGAACCGCGTCCCGGACCCACCGGAATCTTCGCCTCTCTGGCATGGCGGATGAAATCCCAGACGACGAGAAAATACCCGGGAAAACCCATCCTTCGAATGATGTCCAACTCGTCATTCAGCCGGGATTCGTAATCGCCGTCTGGGTGCCTTCTCGCGACGGGTTTGCTCAATCGGACCAGGAGGCCGTCGCGGGCGCATTTCTCGAGGAAAGCCTCGATGGAGTATCCCTCTGGAACCGGGTAGTTGGGCAAATGAAGCTGATCGGTATCGAAACGCACGTGGCAGCGTGAGGCGATCTCCACGGTCCGTTCGCACGCACCCGGATAATCCGAAAAAAGAGTCTCCATTTCCTGGCCGCTTTTAACATAAAACTCGGCGTTGTAGGCGGAATTCTGATGAAGCTCTTCCAAGGTGCGGTTGAGTCCGATCCCGAGCATGACCCGGTGGGCAAATAGGTCCTCGCGCTTGTGGAAATGACAGTCGTTTGTCGCCACCATCTCGATCCCGGTCAACCGAGAAAGATCACTCATCCCCCGACGGACGAACTCTTCGTCCACGGTGCCGTGGTTCTGGATCTCCAAAAAGAAGTTGCCTTCGCCGAGAATCTCGCGGTAGGTCTCCGCCGCGTCTCTCGCGCCCTTCGGGTCGCGATCGAGCAAGAGCCGGGAGACTTCACCGGAGAGACATGCCGACAGACCGATGAGCCCTTCGGAGTGTTCGGCGAGGACGTCCTTTGAGATTCTCGGCTTGTGGTAGAAGCCCTTGAGAAATCCCTCGCTCACCAACCACATGAGATTCCGATAGCCGCGGTCGTTTTCCGCGAGCAATACCAGGTGATCATACGGACGGCGACGCCCTGGGATGGGAGACCGTTCCTCATGGTCACCCGGGGCGACATAGACTTCACATCCGATCACCGGGCGGAGACCGGCTTTCAGCGCGGCTTTGTGAAACTGAAATGCGCCGAAGATATTGCCGTGATCGGTGATCGCCACCGCCGGCATTTCGTAGCCCGAGACCTGGGTCACGAGTTCGGGAATGCTGATCGTCGAGTCAAGAAGAGAGTAATGAGTATGGAGGTGAAGGTGAACAAAATTGGAGGTCTCTTTACGCGCCATGGCGCCATGATAACCCGCGCCGACCCTCCCTTGCAGACGGCCCTGCGGCGCCCCTCAAGAAGCACCACTCTCCGCCAGACCGCAACCCGAGCGCGCCGATTCCAACGGTGATGGGAATCGGCCGGATGCAAACGACTCAACACTCATCACCAACCACGACCATCCGTTTGACCAAGCGGTTCAGACAACATGACGGATATTCTTCTTCCATTTCTGTCATCTCGCTGGATCCATCTGACCATCACAACGGGTCATTACAAGAGAGAACTGTCGGCATTTCAAAGAGTGGAGTCGAGGTTTCCGGTCGCATTTTGGATCATAAATTTCTTTCAAAAATTTTTGATAATTCTGCTTGACAAGCCGCATTGTTTCCTTCACGATATATTTGTCAATGCTCAATTTCTATGAGAAGACCGTGCAATCGAAGCCGCCGGAAGCACAACCCGAGCACTCGATAATCCGCGTCTATCGAAGACACGCCGCACGTGCCATTTCCGAGGAACGGTGGGAAGTTGCGGAGATTTTTTTTGATCGAATCCTGGATGTTTCACCCGAATTGACGGAAGCCTGGTTGATGAAGGGCCTTCTCCGTCAGTATTGCCGAGAAGACGATCATGCTGCGATCCATTGCTATCGCAAAGTCATCGATCTTTGCAGCGGAGATGTTTCTCATCCTCACGCACAACGAGCGCGGGCATCTCTCGGGCGTCTGATGACCGTTTGGGGTTGATCGGTCCTGAAGTTATGAGGCGTGTATTTATACTCGCCGGCTTTCATTCCCCCACCCAAATCGAAGATCGCAATTTCACCGCAAAGAACGCGAAGGTCATCCATCGCAGCATCCCATCGCAGTATTACCGCTAAGAGCGCCAAGATCATCGCTCTGTTGACCCATCGCAACATCTCATCGAGGGCTTTGCTCCAATAGCGTTGGATTCACCCCGGGTCGGTCTTCCCTTCGTGCCTTTCTCGCATGCTGCGGTTGAGAAACCGCCACCACGAAGTTCGACGACCCCCTCCTGGCGCATGGCCCGCTCTCAAATGCGATGTCTTTGCGCCTCTTTGCGCTGGATGCTTCTTGGCGTTCTTTGTGGTTCCACCCTGCGATGGCGCGACGGTGCGATGACTCTCAGCTTCAACGCCTTTGCGGTGAAATTGCGATGTGCCGATTGCACGCATGGTCGCGTGGTAGCATGGAAGTCGTGTGCCGTAGGGCGCCTGGAGGGGATTATGGGGCATGAGGTCGGACGTGAAGTGGTCCTTCACTACCGAGACGGTTCAACGCTTCGCGGAACGCTCCTCAGGGAGTTCAGTCCGGGCGATCACTGTGTCGATGTCAGATCCGTCGATGGTCAGGATTCCCGGGTCGAGTTCGAAGGGCTGAAGGCGGTCTTTTTCATCAAGGACCCGCGCCGGCGCGATCTCGAAGTCCAGATCTCCTCCATTGATATCCACACGCGCGGCAGCGCAGCCTCCGCCAGAGTGGAGTTCTTCGACGGCGAGGTCGTCCACGGCCGGGTTGCCCAGTACTCGGTCGAGGAACACGGGTTCTTTCTCTTTCCGACGGCTCTGGAGAGCAACAACGAGAAGATCTTTGTCGTGGTCCAGGCTCTCAAGACGCTCTATGTCGAGACCTTGGCCGACGGCGAATCCTGATTCGAGGGTCAATGAAACGTCGCTGCCGAGTTGCCGCCGCCATCGCATTGACGCTGACGGCCCTCGGGGTGTCCGCTGCCGAAGGCGAGGGCCGGGCGACGGAGCGACTCGAAGCGCTCAACCGCGCTCTCTCCGGGGCAATGGCGTGGCACGCTGAATTCGACCAGGAGTACATCCCGGTCGGGATGACCATGGGCGAGAAGGCGCACGGCCAGGTCTGGCTCGCCTGGCCCGACCGCGCCCTCTTTCACACCGGGGAGCCTCCGTTTCGTCTCATGGGTCTGAGGGGCCGAACGGTTCGCCTGGTCGATCTCCCCGATCAAACCTGTGATGAACACCAACTCTCGGATCGCGAGTGGGAGCGGGTGCCGCTCGCGGCAGTGCTGGACCCACGCGGCGCACTCGTGCACTTCGACATCGTCGAGGGCGACGATGTCGGGATCATCCTGATTCCGAGGGAGCCCGGAGGCGTGGATCGCGTCGAGGTCTCTCTCGGCGACGACAATCTGCCGGACGAAATCTCGATCCGGGATCCTCAGGGCGCGGTGAACCTCCTGAAGTTCTCCGACTGGACGAAATCGAAGGCCCCCCCCGATGGGGCGTGGCTTCCGGCGGCACCTGCAGACGTCGAGTGCTCGACGGATCCGGGTCCGTTGGACTGAAACCCACGCGGACAGCCCGGGGCCGAACTCAAGACCAGCCCTCGGATGGGCATGGCGGCACTTGCAGCGCCTGGGCGTGAGGACCTGGTCGGTGTCTGCGGCACCTGGGCGTGATGAGATGACCGTCGACCTCAAGACCTCAAGCCCACGGCCAAGGCCGGAGGCCGTGCTATCCTTCGCGGGCTATGAAGGCGGTGTCCTCGCTCCAACGTTCAGCACGGATCCGTGAGATCTTCTGGCCGATCATGGGCCGACTCAAGAACGTCGAGGAGTTCTTCGCCCGCGAGTTCGAGACGACCGAGCCCATGGTTCGCGATGTCTGCACCTATGTTCTCGGCAGCGGTGGCAAACGACTCCGCCCCGCCCTCGTCCTCCTGATCAGCAGGATGCTCTCCTACAAGGGTGAGCGTGACGTCCGTTACGGCGCGGTCATCGAGATGATCCACACCGCGACCCTCGTTCACGACGACATCATCGATGGTTCGGATCTCCGCCGGGGTCGACCGACGGCAAACAACCGTTGGGGAAACCAAACCACGGTTCTCGTCGGCGATTGGCTCTACAGTCGTGCCATGGATCTGTGTCTCGAATTCGGTGACGTGGATGTCATGCGTCAGCTCGTCACGGCGACGCTGCGGATGACCGAAGGCGAAATCCTCGCAGATCAGGAGAGAGGTCGCATCGCCATCGACGACGCAACCTACATGGACATCACCCGCCGCAAGACCGCCGAGCTCTTCGCGGCGGCCTGCGCCATCCCGGCTCTCTTCCAGCCATCGACCCTCCACCTCACCGAGCCCCTGGCCGAGTTCGGGCGCGATCTCGGGATCTGTTTCCAACTCGTGGATGATCTGCTCGACTTCACATCGGAGCGGAACACGCTCGGCAAACCGGTGATGGCCGACCTCCGGGAGGGCAAGGCGACGCTGCCCATCATCCTCTTGCTGCCGCGGCTCGATGGACGCCAGACCGAGCACCTCCAGTCGGTGGCCTCGACCGGAAAGTTCGAGGCGATCTCGGCCGATGAGGTCCTCGAGTTGGTCCGCACATCCGGAGTCCTCGACGAGACCCAGCGCCGCGCCGAGTTCTATGCTGATCGGGCTCTGAAGCGCACCGAGGGGTTCCCGGAGGGTCCGGAGCGGGAAGCTCTCGCCAAGGCAACCCGTCTGCTCCTCGAACGCGGAATGTAGGCAAGCAAACCCGCAGATCCTGCGGCGCTCCCACATCGCAATTTCACCGCAAGGACGCAAGGGACGCAACGACGTCGCATTTTTGACTCATCGCACCGTCGCAGAGTTGAAACGCAAAGAGCGCCAAGAGCATCCATCGCAACGATTCGCAAAGACATCGCAATTGAGAGTGGGTCTTTCGTTGCGATGGATGACCTTTGCGTCCTTTGCGTCTGCGGTGTGCGGTGAAAACATGCGATGGAGGATCGCTTGCGCATGCGGCCCAATCACGCGATGCCCTTTGCGATGGTCTTCGCGATCTTGGCGCTCTTCGCGGTAAAACTGCGCTGAGATGCTGCGATGGGTCAAAAATGCGCTGCCCTTTGCGATGGTCGTGGCGATCTTCGCGTTCTTTGCGGTAAAAATGCGATGAGATGCCGCGATGGGTCAATCATGCGATGGCTCTGCGAAGGATGGTCCTTGCGCACCTCGCGTCCTTGCGGTGAAACTGCGACGGATCAGTGCCGGAAGTGCCGCCGCCCGGTCATGACCATGGCGATCCCAAGCCGGTCGCACGCGGCAATCACATCCTTGTCGCGGATCGATCCGCCCGGCTGGATCACCGCCCGGATCCCGGCCTCGTACAGTGCTTCCACTCCATCCGGGAACGGGAAGAACGCATCCGATGCAGCGACGCTCCCGGTGAGATCGTGGCCGTGTTCGACGGCCTTGGCCACCGCGATCTTGGCCGCGTCGACCCGACTCATCTGGCCTGCACCGATGCCGAGAATCCGATCGGCGGCGCCGACGACAATGGCGTTGGATCCGACGTGCTTGACCACGCGCCAGGAGAGTTCGAGGGCCGCGAATTCGGCCTCCGTCGGGGCGCGTTCGGTGGCGACCTCGCGGGCCTCGCCCTCCCAACCGGTATCCCTTTGTTGGATGATGTACCCGCCGTCGATATCGCGAATCACGGTGCCCGACGGGGCAGCCGGTTCGGCCTGGAGGACCCTGAGGTTCTTCTTCTTGGCGAAGATCTCGAGCGCCGCAGCGTCGAATTCCGGCGCAACGACGACTTCGGCGAACTGCTCAGCCACGATATCGGCAAAAGCGGCATCCACTCTTCGGTTGGCGACGATCACGCCGCCGAAGGCCGAGACCGGATCCGTCGCCCGGGCGATCCGGAAGGCTTCGGTCATGTCATCTGCGAGGCCAACGCCGCACGGATTCGCGTGCTTGATGATCGCCACTCCGGCCGAGGGCAGATCCCAAACCAGCCGCCAGGCCCCGGTGGCGTCCCCGAGATTGTTGTAGGACAGGCCCTTGCCCTGATGCTGGTAGGCGCCGGCAAGACCCGTGGCATCCCTGCGCCGGGCGACAAGGCCCCACTGGTGCGGGTTCTCGCCGTATCGCAGAACCCGCTCATCGCCCTCGAGCAGATCACCGGCGACCACCGCCGAGAACGACTTTCGCTCGGCGCCCATGAGCTCCGGCAGGTGGGCGGCGATCGCGGCGTCGTAGGCCGCCGTGTGGCGATAGGTCTTGACCGCCAACTCCTTTCGGGTCTCCTGGGTGACGCCTCCTTCGGCGAGTTCGCTCAGCAACCGCGGGTAATCGGCCGGATCCACCACCACCGCGACCCGGGCGTGGTTCTTGGCCGCCGCCCGAAGCAGGCTGGGGCCGCCGATGTCGATTTGTTCGACCGCCTCCTCGAGGGCGACACCCTCGCGGGCCACGGTCTCCCGGAAGGGATAGAGGTTCACCACCACGAGATCGATGGCGGGAATGCCGTGCTCGGCGAGCTGCGCCGAGTGGTCTTCGGAGGGCGCGGCGAGAATCCCGGCAAAAATCCGGGGATGGAGGGTCTTGACCCGACCGCCGAGGATCTCGGGAAAACCGGTGTGATCACCCACCTCCACCACCTCACAACCGACTTCGCGCAGGCTGCGCGCCGTGCCGCCGGTGGAAAGCAGCTGCCAACCGAGTTCTTCGAGCCTGGGTCCGAGGACATTGAGGCCCCGCTTGTCGGATACCGAGATGAGCGCGAGTTTCGCCATGCTTTCCTCCCTTGACGGGCGGATTGTACACACACCGGCGGGTCGAATTATGAATGATGAATTTTGAATTATGAATTTCACTGCAATTGACGTCGAACGGGGTGCCACTTGTTGCATTGTTCGCCAGTGAACGCCCCGGTGATCACCTCAACGTCGATGGCGAACAATGCTACGGGTGGCTCACCGCGGCCACTCGCGGCCTCTGAGACATCTCGTCGGTATCGCGTTTCGGGAATCGTCTACCTGACCCAGGGCGCGGTAGGATAGCTTTGAGGTCATAGAGATGAAGAAATCAGGTTCGGCGCTCGCCCTTCTCCTGGTGGTCGTCGCCTGCGGGTCGCCGCAAGCGCCTCCACCAGTCGCCACCGCCGATGGTCCGCCCGCGCGAGGAGGCGCCGTGGTCATCGGGCTGCTCGCCGATGTCCAGAACTGGAACCCCTATGTCGTCGAGGATCTCGACACCGAGCACGTTCTCGCTCTCATCTATCCCTCCCTCGCCATCGAACAGACCGACTACCACCGCCACCCGCCATCATTCGAACCTTCACTCGCAGAGTCCTGGAGCTGGTCTGAAGACCACCTCGTCCTCACCATCGAACTCGACCCCGATGCCCGCTGGGCGGACGGCGTTCCCGTCACGGCGAAGGACGTGGTCTTTACCTGGCAGGTCCAGACATCGCCGGAGATCGACTGGCTCTACGGCGACGGCAAGGAGTTCATCGAATCCGTCGTAGCGGTGAGCGACCGCACCGTCCGGGTTGCCTACACCCACCGCTACCCCTATCAGTTCATGGATCTCAACGACGGCCTCATCATCCCCGCCCATGCGTGGGCCGAGATCCCCTTTGACCGCTGGAGTGAAATCGATTGGCGCGAACGCGTCCTCGGCGGCGGTCCGTTCGACCTCGCCGGCCACACCCCGCAACAGGAGATCACGCTGGAGCGGAACCCCCACTACCACCGTTCCGGGCTCCCCTATCTCGACAGCGTGGTCTTCCGCATCGTCCCGTCCGAGCAGGGCCTGGTCACCCAGCTTCTCGCAGGCGAACTCGACTTTGTCCGTTCCATCAACCCATCCAACATTGATCGGGTCCGAACGCACCAGGACCTCCAGCTCGTGATCTACGACGACCGCTCTTATACCCACGTCTGCTGGAACACCGAAAAACCGCTTCTCGCCGATCCACGGATCCGACGGGCGCTGAGCTCGGCCATCGACCGAGAAACCCTCATCGATGTGGTCTACGGCGGATTCGGCCGGCTCGGGGTCGGCCCCGTCCTGTCATCGTTTTGGGCGTTCAATCGCGATCTCGAACCCGTACCCTTCGATCCCGACGCCGCCCGGGACGTCTTCGAAGCCTCGGGATGGTCCGACACCGATGGCGACGGTGTCCTCGACAAGGCCGGCATCGACTTCGCCATCGAGCTGCTGGCCCCCGCCGAGAACGAACTCCGTCAGGATCTCGCCATTCTGATCCAGGAGGATCTCAAACGCATCGGGGTCAAGGCCGAGCCGCGGTTTGTCGAGTGGGGCACGCTCATGGCGGCGATGCAGAACGGCGAATTCGACGCCCTCATCAACGGCTGGGAGGAGCCGACCCAGATCGATCTCGCCGGGCTCTGGGAGTCGGTCCCACCGGGTGAACCGACCTTCAATTTCGGCCGCTACTCCAATCCCGAGGTGGACCGGCTTCTCATCGAAGTCGGCGACATGACCGATTTCGCCGAACAGAAACCCCTCTTTGACCGGATCCAGGCGCTCATCGTGGCTGATCAGCCCTACACCTTTCTCGTGGAGAACACCCGGATCACGGCGCACACCTCGCGCGTCAAGGGCGTCGATGCCAACGCGGCGACGCCGTACTTCAACATCGACGAGTGGTACGTGAAGACGGAGCCCGCCGGCGAGTGAGAGGCTTGATCGCGCGCCGTCTGCTGCTGCTGATCCCCATGATCTGGCTGGTGGCGACCCTGACCTTTGTCGTCGTCGCCGCCGCCCCGGGAAGCTATGCCGACACGGTGGACCACCCCGGCCTCACCGTCGAACAGCGTGAAGCGCTCCGGGCCCGCTATGGCCTCGATCAACCCGTGCATCGCCAGTATCTGACCTGGTTGGGCGCCATCGCCGCCGGCGATCTCGGCACCTCCTTTGTCACCAAGGAACCCGTCGGCCGGTTGCTCGCCCGCGCCCTGCCTCCGACCCTGCTTCTCGGTACGGCCGCGCTCCTCCTCGACTTTCTCCTCGGCATCCTCATCGCGGTCGGCGCCGCCCGCCGCCCGCGAGGATGGTTCGACCGCGTCAGCACCGTCCTGGGTCTCGTCATCGCGGGTCTGCCCTCGTTCTGGGTCGCCGGGCTGACGATCCTCGTCTTCGCGCTCCTCCTCGGCTGGTTCCCGGCCTCGCACATGCACTCGGTGGGCGCTGACGCGCTGCATCCCCTCGCCTCCATCGGCGACCTTCTCCGACACCTGGTGCTCCCCGCCGCATGTCTCGGGCTGGTGGGCGCCGCGGGAACCGCGCGCTACCTGCGCTCGACCCTCCTCGACATCCGGGGCGAGCGCTACATCCTCGCCGCCAGGGCGCGCGGGCTCAGCGAACGCCGGATCCTGTGGGTCCACACCCTGAGGCCGGCGCTGCTGCCGGTGGTCACCCTCCTCGGACTCTCCCTGCCGTTTCTGGTTTCGGGATCGGTCGTGATCGAATCCGTCTTCTCGTGGCCAGGGGTCGGGCTTGCCCTGCTCCAGGCCGCCCACGCCCGCGACATTCCGGTGATCATGGGCCATCACCCTCATGGGCGCCGTCGCGGTTCTCATCGGCAGTCTCGTGGCCGATGTGCTCTACGCCGTCGTCGATCCGCGCGCTCGAGAGGACGGCGCATGAACCGGTCCCGCCGACTCCCGATCGGCGTCACCGGGCTCTGCCTGCTGGTCGTCGTGTGCATGCTCGGCCCGGTGGTGCTGCCGGCGCCGCCGGGGGTCGACCCGGCCCACGCCGCGCTGCTGCCGCCGGGAACCGCCGGTCACCGAAGTCGTCGTCGATGACGGCCGCACCCTGGTGTCGCCCTCGGTTCGGATCGAAGACGACACCGTCGTCGTCGACGGTCCGCGGCGGTCGGCCACCGTCGCCGCGCGACCGAGTCACAGCCATCCGCGAGACCCGATTTCTGGCTCGGCAGCGACCGTTTCGGGCGCGATGTTCTGACCCAGCTCATGGCCGGCGGCAGGATCTCCATCTCCATCGCCGCGCTGGCGGTCCTCATCGCCCTGCTCGATCGGCACGACCGTCGGTCTCACCGCGGCCACCGGCGGGCGGCCTGGTGGACGCGGTTCTCATGCGGCTCGTCGACGCCCTCATGGCCTTCCCGGTGCTCTTCCTGCTGATCCTCCTGGCCACCCTTTTCCGACCCGGACCGCGGTGCTGGTCACCGTGCTCGGAATGACCTCGTGGATGGGCCTCGCGCGCCTCGTCCGCGGCCAGGTCCTGACCCTGCGCGGTCGGACCTTCGTGCTCGCGGCCCGGGCGGCCGGCATCGTCGCCGATGAGAACCTGGCGAACCCACTACCTGCCCAACCTCGCGGGACCGCTCTCCCAGGACACCGCGCTTCGCCTCGGAGATCTGGTCCTCGCCGAGGCCACCCTCTCGTACCTCGGACTCGGGATCCCTCCCGATATCCCGACCTGGGGCGCCATGGTCGCCGAGGGCCACCGGGTGATGATCGACGGCTGGTGGTTGGCGACGCTGCCGGGGTTCGCCATCGCGGCGCTGGTCATTTCGCTCGCGTTGGTCGGCGATGGGATTCAGGAGAGGCTGGTGAGGGGTCAATCGTATTCAGGGGTGTAGAGGTAGAATAGCCAGCGGCGGGTCAGCGGCAGGGACAGCGGCTGGGCTGCGGAGAACGCGGCAAGCATTCAGTTGACAGCACCGAGCCGACAGGCACGCGCCTCCGACGAGATTGACATTGTGCCGGACGACCATCGGAGGGCGCTCCCCGCAGATGTCATGCCGGCTCCCTCAGAAGCGCGCCTCACTGTTTCTCGGGCCCGAAGCAGGCCGCGGGCGCTTCGGCGGATGCGTTCCTTCCGCAAACATCTCGTGACCGCGCAGATCGGCACGTCCGGTCGCAAAGGCGGCCAGAAGGCCGGTGCCATAGAACCCCGTAGCCGTGGCAGGGATCCCACAAGGCCCGACCGTCCCGCGTTCTCTCGGAAAGGCACAACCGACTTCAACAATCACTGACGGGCAGGCTGGAAGCCCACCCCGACGATGTCCGCCAAACCTGGAGGACCGAGCCAGTCGTCAAGGCCACGCGGAAAAGCGCGCGACATCGGGGTGCCGTCCTTGGCTTTGTGCAGATGAACCGTCACGGCGGTGAGCGCGCCTCGCACAACGTCCAAGCCGGGCTCCCCCGGGAGGCGCGTTGAGGTCTGGATGTTCCGGCTACAGAGGCAGGCCGCCGGCGCTCGAGCAGCGTGGTCGCAGCCCTCCCAATCCACCCCCACGCGACCACGCTGATCGGGCGACGCTGGGTCGCTGGGGCGCCAAAGCGTCGCAGCGGCCCAGAAGGCCGGGGATGAGGGCAGTATCCGGGAAAGCGGCCCAGAAGGCCGGTATCAAAAGATTCCTCTCCGCGAGCGATGCTACCCTGCGAGACCATGAGCTGAGACCGACCCACACCCGCATCGCCATCGTCGGCGCAGGCATCACCGGTCTCGCGGCGGCCGAGTGGCTCGGCCGTCGACCACGGCATCGACGATGTCATCGTTCTCGAGGCGTCCGACCGCGCCGGGGGCAAGATCCGCACCGAAGCTCGATGCCGGCCACACCGTGGAGTGGGGACCGCAGGGCTTTCTCGACAACGCCCCCGACACCCTCGAGCTCGCGCGGGCTCATCGGTCTCGGCGAGGCCCTGGTCGCGGCGGCCGACGCCTCGGCCGACCGCTTCATCCTCCGCGGCGGTCGACTGCGCGCGGTGCCGACCTCGCCCGTCGCCTTCGCCACCTCCGAGTCTCCTGCCGCTCAGCGGCAGACTGCGGGTCTTCGGCGAGCCTTTCGCCCGACGCCGACCCGACGGCGACGAGACCGTCTTCGACTTCGCCCGCCGTCGGATCGGCCGACAGGCGGCCGAGATCCTGGTCGACTCCATGGTCACCGGCGTCTTCGCCGGCGACTCGACGCCAACTCTCGCTCGCGGCGACCTTCCCGAAGATGTACGCCATGGAGTCCGAGCACGGCTCGCTGACCCGGGCCCTCATCGCCAAGATGCGCGAGGCGAGGAAGCAGGACCGCACGAGCGCCGGGCCGACCGGTCCCGGCGGCACCCTTCACACCTTCGCCGAGCGGCATGGAGCAGCTCCCGCGTCAGATCGCCGGCCGGCTCGGACGATCGGCTCCAGTTGGACACCGCCGTCAATCGGCTCAGCCGCGAAAACGGCGACTTCCGAGCTCGAGACCGATGGCGGCGTCATCCGCGCCGATCGCGTCCTGCTGACCCTCCCGGCCGCCGGCGCCGCCCGGCTGCTCGCCGAGTTGGCGCCTGCTGCGGTCGAGCGCCGCTCGAGGCCACCCCGACGGTCCCCATCGCCGTGGTCATGGCGTCGTACGCCCGCCATGACGCCTTCGGTCGACCCGGTCGACGGCTTCGGCTTCCTCGTACCGAAGGCCGAGAACGCCGGCATCCTCGGCACTCTCTTCTGCCACTCGATCTTCCCCGGCCAGGCGCCCGACGGCACGCTCTTTCTCCGCACCATGCTCGGCGGCGCCCGCGAGCCCGGCCAGGCCAGTCCTCGACGGACGACGGAGCTGCATCGCGCACAGTGCGGCCGCGCACCGCCGGATCTTCGGCCGCGATCCCGAGCCCGACTCGGGTGTGGATCGTCCGCTGGGCCGAGGGCATCTCGCAGTACACCGTCGGCCACCTCGATCGCGTGGCCCAGGCCGAGAACGCCGCCCGCGCCGTCGGCGTCGAGCTCGCTGGTTCACCCTATCGCGGCGTCTCGGTCAACGACTGCATCAGGCAGGCGCGCGCGGCGGCGCAACGTCTTGCGCGCCCGCTCGAGCCTAATTATGTATTTTGAATTCTTAATTTTTAATTCCATCGCAGGCACGCCGCAAATGGGACACGGATGATCACGGATTGACGCGATTGAAACACAAAGAGCACAAAGAACCACGAAGATCTCACCAAGCATCGCAATATTGATCCGGGCTCCTTCTGACCCTGGGCTATCAGCGGCACCTGCGATGAGTCAGAAATGGGATGCCCTTTGCGATGTTCTTGGCGTTCTTGGCGGTGAAACTGCGATGGGATGGCGGGCTCGTCGTTCCACAGCAACCCGATTGAGGAAAGAACCCTCGCTGTTCTCATTCCGGACTCAGCTCGAGCGGATGACCGCAGCCGCGACGGCGAGCCAGACGACCACGGTGAGCAGGAGCGGCCGATCGGTGACGAGCACCCGCGTCGGGCTGCCACCGAGTTCGTGGCGGTGGAGCAGATAGAGGTAGCGGAAGAGGCCGTAGAGCACCACCGGCACCGTCGCCATGAGTCCCTCGGAACCGACCTTGGCGACGGTGTCGGGCGCCACGGTGTAGAGGGTGTAGGCCAGCACCGTCGCACCGAGAACGACGCTGATGGCCTGATCGACGAGACCCAGGGTGTAGTGGCCGAGGACCTCGCGGTGGGTCCCGGCGTCATCGCCGAGCAGCGCGAGTTCCGAACGACGCTTGCCCAGGGCGAGATAGAGGGCGAGCAGATAGGCGCAGAGCAGCAGCCAGCGCGAGACCGGCACATCGATGGCCACCGCGCCGCCGACCACTCGCAGCACGAAACCCGCTGCGAGGACCAGGACATCGATGAAGACCACCCGTTTGAGAACCGCCGAATAGAGCACCACGAGCGCGATGTAGCTTCCGAGCACGGCGGGGAAACAGACCCGCCGAGCACGAATGCCGCCGCCATGGCCGCGACCGCCAGGACCACGGCGGCCACCAGCGCCGATCCCGACCGAGATCTCACCGGTGGCGATGGGCCGATTGCACTTGCTCGGGTGGCGGCGGTCGGCCTCGCGATCGAGAACGTCGTTGACGAGGTAGACCGCCGACGAAGCGGCGCAGAACGCGGCCACGGCGAGCAGGCTCCTCGCCCAGGCATTCGGGTCGTCGAGGAGACCGGAGAAGACCAATGGGCGCAAGAACAAACCCGTTCTTGAGCCACTGTTCGGGCCGCAGGCTGCGGATGAGCGCCAGGATCGTGCGGGTCACCCCTCGATTCTACAGGGAATCCGAGGTGCGGAAGCAGCGGAATTTCGAGATCATCGTCTGCCGATCAGGGCGCCACTCTTCCCGACGGCATCCGCGGTCTCCCCTCGGGCGGTTGGACCGTGACAAGCGAGCGTGATCGATCCGCCGCCGAGATCATCCGACAGAGTCAGAGGTCAGCACCGTGGAGGCCGCCACCGAGGCGCCCGTCACCGGGACCGAAACCGTGTCGGACCCGGCAAGGACCGTCACTTCCCCAGGCACCACCACTGCGGTGGGCAGCGAGGATGCTCACGGTCATCGAGGAATCCTCATCCGGAGCCTCGGACAGGTGGACCACGAGATCGACGGTCTCGAGATGGGGCACCTGGAGGTGCCGGTTCTCGAGTTCAATGAGGGTCCCGAGACATTCGGCGGTCATGATCGTCCGTTCCCCACCGACCACGAGCCAGGAGCTCCCGGTCCACCGAACACGCTTGAGCGCCTCTCCCGGGACTGCGAAGCGAGTCCAATCCAGTCCGACGCGACTCGCCAGCATGACCGCCGGCCGGGAGCCGTCGGCGTCGTCATCCCAACCCACCGCGACAAAGCGGTCGTCACCCCAGCTCACATCCTGTAACGACGAGTCGACCCCCGATAGCCGACGAGCCCACACCACACCATCGTCACTTCCCAGAATGGTGCCGCTGTCGCCAACGAGGATCATTCCATCCGGTCCGGCCGCCGCACCCCTGAGATCGGCGGTTGCCGGGGTCAGAGCGTCGTTCCAGTTCAAGGCGTCGGTCGACCGAAGGATGGTCCCTCCACGACCGAGGGCGACGAACTGATCACCGAGCCAGACCACCCGGTCGAGATCGGCGGTGACGAAAAGAAACGGCTTGAACCAATTTGCTCCGTCATCGCTGACGAAAAGAGCGCCACCCCGGCCGACTGCGACCGTCGAACCACCCCCGGTGGCCACCGAATGGAGCACGGCTCCCTCGGGCGAGCCTTCGGTCGTCCATGACACGCCGTTCGTGCTCTGAGCGAGCCACCCGTCACCGACGCCCACGTAATGCAACCCGGTATGGGTGACACCCCGAAAACGGTCGCCGGGGACCGGGTGGACTTCCCAATGCTCGCCGGAACTGGATGTTGCCGAGGTTCCGCCGGATCTGCGTTTGAGGCCGTCTTCACAGAGACCGACGCCCCCGACCGCCGTCCAGCGATCATCGCCTGCGGCCAGGTCACTGAATTCGTCCTCGCACGCGAGGGAGGTGCAGTTGCCGTTGTAGCACTCCCAGGTACTTCCGTTGGTGCTCGTCACGACATCACCGAGGGCCCCGGCGGCGACCCACCGCGACCCGTAACGGGCGAGACCCGGGAAACCGCCCATTTCGGTCTCCCATGGACTGCCGAATGACTGCCCACCATCAATGCTGATGACGAGGGAGACGGTCGGATCGAGATAGGGAGTCGGACAACCGGAGATCCCGCTCGCGATCGCCCAACCCGGCCCGGCGACCACGCCGAGCCAGTCACTCCAGGGCTCGCACCCGCCAAGGGTCGAGACCAGATACCACTTGTCGATCGACTGTCGCGACCAGAGTTCACTGCCGCCGGCCCAGAGAAGTCGACTCCCCGTCCACGCGAGATCGATCCGGTCCAGGTCGAAGAGATCGGAACCGGTGGCCTTGATGTGGGATTCTCCGGTCCAGGAACGCGAGAGTCGCCGGTACCGAGTCCTCGAAGACCCAGTCGAATCCGTCCGGGCTGAACCAGATCCCGGTTCCAACCGCCACATAGAAGCCGTCGTTGGAACCGGTGATGCTGTTCGCGACCCCGCTCCACGGAACCGGAACCGCTTCCCAGTCGGTGCCGAGACGACTCGTCAGGACATGACCGTCGAGCCCCTCGCCGACCGCGACGAAACGCGAGGCGCTGAACTCGACATCGACCAGTCGCGCCGAGGATTCGACATGAACGATGCTCCAGTCATAGCCTGCGACACTGCGGAGCACAACACCGTCGCCCACCGCCACAAACACGCCCGCTCCCCAGTCGACACCGAAGAGGTCGCCGGAGACCCCGCTCTCAATCAGTTCCCAACGAAAGCCGTCCGCGCTGCGGATGATGGTTCCTGCGGCGCCAACCCCGACAAATGCGTTGACCTCCTGTTTGAGGCGGAAGATATCGACCCTCGGCGGTGTCGGATTGACCCACTCCCAGTCGCAGTCCTGGGCGCTCGAGACCCGCCGCGGTCACTCCAACGACGAGAACACATATCGAACGCAGGACGCTTGTCCGCACCGCGCCACCTCCATGGAGCATCGATTTCGTGCAACATGCCGTCAATCAGACGCCGACTTCACTCTACACCGACCCCACCAGCTTCCGGGTGAGCCGGATCACCCGGCTCGAGAAACCCAAGGCCGCGGTACACTTTTCGGACGCCAGCTCTGGAGGATCCATGTCCCAACCCCGCCACCTCGCCGTTGCAACCTCCCTCCTCGTCATCGCCGCGTGCGGCACCGAGCAGCCGAAGCACCGTTCCCGAAAACGGCGGCGCCGTCAGATTCAAAACCCACGGGATCTCGGCGGAGAGCCTCGCCTGCGCCGAGTCCGAGGCGAGGTGCGCACGGGTCAAGCTCACGTTCATCGAGACAACCGGCGGCGGCACCGAGGCTGTCCGTGACAATATCGATCTCTATCAGCTTCACGATCTGGTCAGCCGGATGCGTTCCCTGCTTCCCGAAGAGGTCGGAAACCCGATCAACAACCCAGAACAACTCGCTGCGGCCTTTCTCGCCGAGCACCGGGCGTTTGTCGAGGCGTTTCCCGATGCGACAGCGGAGTGGTTCGTCGAAATCACAGCTGCAATGATCACCAGCACACCCCTGGTGGCCACCATCGACATCACCGAATTCGCCTATACCGGCGGCGCCCACCCCAACACACGCCGCAGGCTCGTTTCCTTTGATGTCGAAAGTGGTCGGCTCATCGGGGCCGGCGATCTGACCACCGACATCGACACGCTGACTTCGCTCGCCGAGCGGCGGTTCCGCGTCGATCGGGGACTCGGGCCAGACGACGATCTCGAGGCGGCGGGGTTCTGGCTCCCCGAGGAGGGCTTCAGGCTGCCCGACAACCTCGGCATCATCCCCGAAGGCGTCATTTTTCACTGGGACGCATACGAGATCGCACCCTACTCCATGGGTCCCATCGATGTCACCGTTCCCGCAGAGGAGCTGACCCCATCGTCGACCAGAGCGCTACTGGTGACGGAAGTTGCCCGCTCACTCGGCGACTGAAACCGGACGGAGTCTTGCCGCCAGGGGCCCGCAGTTCCCGTAGCGGTGAGACCTCGAGACGGTTCCGGCTGAGACAGAAGTACGGTCCGTCGGCATCCACTCGATCGCGGGAGATCTCGAGAAACCCGAGGCTGTCGGCCGGACTCGAATTCGGAGGGTCGGTCACATCCCTCGCGTAGTGCTGCGGCGGGAACGGCGGAGGAGAGGGGCCAATGGTGTGCAGCACACCGGAGGTGATCGCGATCCAATCGCCGCCGGTCAGACTATCGATCGTCACAACCGGATTGGATGGATTCGAGACATCGACGAGGATTGCATAGTTGTATGGACCGGCCAGACCATCGAAGTCCCGGCAGAGAACGGCCAACCGAGAGCCCTCGGCTTCCACGGACACGGGCACATCGGCGGGCGCTGGCAGATTGAAGACCGATGCGACCATCGGCGCCGACGGGACGCGGGTGTCGACGATCTCGATCCACCCCGTCTCGCCGTCGCGCACCGCCACCGCCATCAGCTCCCTCGACGAAACGGCGAAGTCAACCAACCCCGCGCTCGGGGAGTACTTTCCCGCTTGCCTCACCACCCCCCCGGGGGAGAGGTCGTGGATCAGAATCTTGTCGGAGTCCTTCATGCTCAAATAGAGCCTGTCGCCGTGCATCCTCAGGTGAGGGGCGCCGGTCTCGAAGTTGATTGAAACCTCGGCGCCGAGGCGGGTCCCGATCCTGGGCGCCGTCGGGTCGGCGACATCGACGGCCTCCACCGAGTGGAAATCGGCCACCTCGTCGTAGATCGCGGCGGCGGCGTAGTTGCCGGTGGCGGCCAACGCCCAGATCTCGCCGTCGGGACCGTAGGACGCGGTCTCGGCGAGAGTCCCGTCGGGGGAGCGCTCCAACACTCTCAGGACATTGCGCTTGGGATCGGCCGGATCGGCCAGGCTCGTGACATCGACGACATGGGCGAACCTGTCGGCACTCGCGATCGCCCCCACTTCACGCGCCGGACGGACGACATCGAGAATCGCCGGATTCGTCAAACCTCGCAGATCAATGACCCGCAACCCACCTTCGAACGCCGCCGCCACCACGTGTCCGGCGTGTGGCGCGGGGCTGATCATCTTGGGGCCGCCGACACGCCCGACGACGTTGGGTGACCGCGGCGCCTGGATGTTGATGAGCGCATAGCCGCCGCAGACGCCGAGCTGGGTGCAGGTCGAGCCGATGGCGTGGAGCATCGGGCCCTCGAACTCCACGGTGACGACACCGATGTTCAGACTCTGGATCAGGGACAGATACCTGGGTTCGCTCGCGATGGAGATATCGACCAGGTTCAACCGTCCCTCGCTGTCGGAAATGGCCAGCAGGCTTCCACTCGCTTCGAGATACCTGACCTCGCCCGAAACCAGCCAGTCGGAGGCATTGAACTCGGCGGCGACCACCGGCTCCGTCGGGTTGCCGGTATCGATGAAAAACAACCGATTCTCGGTTGTCGCTGCAACCGCCACCCCGCTGCCGAGGGCGAGCGCCTCGACCGCTCCGGCGATGGTCACCGAGCCCAGAACCACCGGTTTCGGGTCGGCACCGGAGAGATCGAGGGTGTAGAGCCTGGAGATGGGACCCGCCGAATAGGTTTGACCACTCACCACTCCCCGGTCACCGCGAATCGCCAACTCGCGTAGCTTCCACCCCGGTTCTTCCACCCAGGACCGGTCCGCGACGACCGCCTGGGAGGGAACGCCGGCGTCGATCACCGTCAACTGGTCGCTGAAATCGGTCACATAGATCCGGTCATCCGTCGCCTCGACATCGATGGCGTAGCCATCGAGCCGTACTTCGTGCACCACTTTGGGATCGGTCGGATCGGCGAGATCCGCGACACGGAGGGTGGCGCCGCCGAAAAAAGCGAATCCGTCGATCACCACGAGGTGCTGCGCGGGGCCGTCACCGCCCCAGTATCGGGTCTGTTGGATGCACCTGCCCTCGGCGGCGCCGACCCGCGGAACAGCCAGGAAAAACAGCACGAGTATCGGTATCGCGAATCTGACTGCACGCTTCACGAGGACCTCCGGTTCAAGGAACACATCGCGGACTTCCATGATCTTCGTTGTGGTTGTCAAGATAGTTCAACGAGGCGGGATTGCCAATTTCTTTCCCGAATCCGACAGGCGTGCCCGATCCCCGATCTCGCCCACCGTGTCACCCGAGGCCGGTTCCCGGCGAGCCGCCGGTCTCACCTGAGCGCACCGGAACTCATGGAACTCGACTCGAGTCCCCTGATAAGATCGGAGCCAACTCGAAAGGAGTCGACAGGTGCGAAAACCCAGGCCGATCAGCGGTGTCCATCGCGTTCTGGCCTCCGTTCTGCTGTCATCGGTTATCGCCTCCGCGGGCGATGCGCCGCGAATGGTCGCCGACATCTGGCCGGGCGGCCGCGCCGACATCGGCCTCGGGCCGCAGTGGATCACCGCGGCCGGGGGATCGGTCTTCTTCTCGGGCCGGCGGATTGATCTCGGCACCGAGCTCTTTGTGAGCGACACCACCACCGGCGAGACGGGGCTCGCTCTCGACATCAACGGTGGATGGTCGAACTCGGACCCCCAATCACTCGTCGAGCTTGATGGGGCCCTCCTCTTCCAGGCCACCGACGGAGTTCACGGTCAGGAGCTCTGGATCAGCGACGGCAACGGCACCCGCCTGCTCGCGGACCTCAACCCGGGTTTCCCCGGTTCGGGTCCGCGACAGTTCGTCTTGATGGGCGGCGAGGCCTATTTCATCGCGTCCAACGGCGCATTTGACTGGGAGCTCTGGCGAACCGACGGCACCACCCAGGGAACGGCCAAGGTCCCCGCAGCGCCGCCCACCTCCAACGGCCAGATCGTCTCCTCTTCCACCGAGGTCTTCTTCACCGGCGTCGATCCAGTCACCGGCGCTGAACTCTGGCGAACCGACGGCACCGAGTCCGGAACCCGGCTGGTCAAAGACATCGCTCCCGGCTCGGAATCGTCATCGCCGTTCGGGCTGGTGGTGATGGACGAAATCGTGTACTTCAGCGCCGAGTCTCCATCCGGTGATCGTGAACTGTGGCGCTCCGACGGCACCGAAGCCGGCACCTGGCGTGTCAAGGACATCTGGCCGGGCCCCGAGAGCTCCGAGCCCGGATTTTTCACCCCCGTCTGCTCCGGCCTCTTCTTCATCGCTGACGACGGCGTCTCCGGCCGCGAAATCTGGCGTTCGGACGGCACCGAACTCGGTACCGACATGGTGGCGGATCTGACGCCCGGGAACGCGCCCATCTACCCGTTCTTTCTCTCGCCTTTCGGATGCGAACTCGCCTTCACCCTGCACCAGGACGCGACCGGTGAAGAGCTCTGGCTCACCGATGGCACCGGACAAGGCACCTCTATGGTCAAGGACATCAACCCGGGACCACCCCGATCGGATATCTACTCGTCGGTCGAGATGGACGGCAAGCTCTTTTTCAACGCCGACGACGGCGTCAACGGCAACGAGCTCTGGGCCACCGACGGCACCGGTCCGGGTACGACGCCGATCGCCGACCTCAACCCCGGGCCCGGGTCGTCCTTCCCCAGCGGTCTCACCGCCATCAACGACGAGATCTTCTTCGCCGCCTTCACCGAAGCGGCGGGAAACGAGTTCTGGCGGAGCGACGGCACTGCGGGCGGAACCGAACTGGTCTACGACTCGGTGCACCCGCTGTCGTCGGGCCCCCACGGCTGTCTCGGCGGCGATGGCTCGGTCTACTGCAGAGCCAACAGCGAAACCGCGGGGAACGAGCTGTGGTTTTCCGACGGCACCGCCGCCGGCACCCGCCTGACCCGCGACATCAACCCCGGATCCGAGAGCTCGAATCCGTACCCCATTGCCATGCTCGGTAACCGGGTCGTCTTCGGCGCCGAAGACGGATCGGGATCCAACGGTCTGTGGATTTCCGACGGTTCCGATCCCGGCACGATCAAACTCGCGGAGGTGACCCCGGGTGCGGGAACGGAGTATGCGGTCGAGATCGCCGGTACCGTCTTCTTCCTCGGCACCCATGGGTCCCTCGGACGCGGTTTGTGGCGCACCGACGGTACCGTCGAGGGCACCGCGCAGGTCATCGCGCTCGACATCTCGAGCAACCTCGTTGCCGTGGGACCCGTCGTTTTTCTTGCAGCGCAGGACGCCGACGCGGGCGACGAACTCTGGCGTTCCGACGGCACGGTCGTGGGAACCACGCGGGTGGCCGACATCGTTCCGGGTTCGGGCGATTCATATCCACAGGACCTGACCGTCGTAGGGGACGTCGTTTTCTTTTCCGCCTGGACCCCGGAGGGCGGCGAGGAGCTCTGGCGCTCGGACGGCACCGAGGCTGGGACCGAGCTCGTCGCCGACATCCTTCCCGGGGACCAGGGGTCGAGACCGTTCCAGCTGACCCGCCACGGCGATCGGGTCTTCTTCTCCGCCAACGACGGAGTGCACGGCGTCGAGGTTTGGAGCTCGGACGGGACCGCAGCGGGGACAAGCATGACAGCAGATGTCTACCCGGACCCCGATTCCTATTGGCCGACCGGCCTCGTTTCCTTCGGCGACCGCCTGGCCTTCTGGCACACCGACGGCGTTCACGGCCTCGAGCTGTGGCTGACGGACGGCACCCCCGGCGGCACCGCCATGGCCTTCGAGCTCGTCCAGGGCCCGGGCGGAGCCGGTTCCCGTCGTTCGATCCCGAGGCCGTGGTCGACCGCGGCCGACTCTACTTCCCGGCCCAGGTCGACGGTTTCGGCAGGGAGCTGGTGGTCACCGACGGGTCTCTGGAAGGCACACGAGTCTTCGACCTCGTCCCCGGACCGAACTCGTCCGATCCCTGGGCGCCGCTGCTCTCCGGTCGCCGGGTCTTCTTCTCGGCGATGGACCTCGTCAACGGCCGCGAGCTGTGGGCGTTGGAACTCGCGCTCTTCTCGGACGGCTTCGAGACCGGCGATCCCTTGGCCTGGAGTCTGGTCGTTCCCTGACCGGCTGATCTACACTGGCCGCACGATGAAACCTGTCCGCACCGCTCTCGCCCTCGGTCTCTGCCTGCCCCTCCTCGCCTGCTACGAGGAGCCGGTGCGGGACCACCTCCACATCCTCTTCGCGCCGGGCCAGGCCATCGTCGTGACCGCGGTCCGCGACATCGCCCCGGCCTCTTCAGCGGGCGATAATGCCGCCGTCGAGGACCGAGTCGACGAGGCCCGCACCGACCTCGTCTCGGGCTGGGACCGGTGGAGCCGGAGTTTTTCCGATCTCGGCGCCATCGCCGACCGCAGCACCATCGAACGCCACGACGGCCAGCCCCGTCGTGGGATCCACAGCGCGCTGCTCGACTCGTTCCGCCCGCTCGAACGGCTGCTCGGAAACGAGGGTCTCGGCGCGTTCTATGACGAGACCGGCCGGGTTCGCGAACTCCAGCTCCACCCGACCGGGGCCGGCCAGGCCACCCGGCAGCAACGGGTCATGTTCAATGCGTCGCTGACGGCATGGTCGAAAGAGGTCTCCGCCTACCTCGAGGCCGCAACCGCACTCTACGCCTATCTCGACGAAGCCCCGGAACGCGCCGTCCCATGTATCTCCCACGTCTTCGACATCCATGCCGAGGAGTCCGGCCCACTGACGGATCGCGAGGACGATCTTGTGAGGGAACTCAAACCGACCATGGAAAGGGTCGCCGAGGTCCTCCTCATCGACACCGGGCAGGCCTATTCACTCAACGAGCTTTCCCGGCTGGTTTTCGACACGTTTCAGGGACGACTCACCATCACCGTGGACGGACCGGTGATCGAGGTCGAGGGCTTTGTCGAGGGTGAGTCCTTTGTCGAACGCCCACCGGTGAGCCTGTGGGCCTCGCTCGAGGGCATGATCGGACAGTGGCTCGAACCGGATCTGGTCACCGCTCTGGTGAGACCCGGGCCCGATGAGTTTCAACCCGAACCGGATCCGGCGGTATTCGCGAGCCTGCAACGCCGGTGGGCGCACGCTCCCGATCCCGCCAAGGTGGAGATTGAACTCCGCAACCGCCTCAAGCCCGAACCGGTCTACCTCGTTCGTTGGCAGACCCGACCCGCGCCCGAGGACGAAGACGAGGTCTACGAATTGGCGCTCGAGTCGCTCAGGACGGCCGAACAACACCTGCCCGACTGAGTGAACCGATGGCCCGATCGGCGACGATCTTTCAGTCCGCGAGGGTCGAGGTGTCGCCCGGATCCTCTCCCATGGCCTCGGCCTTGAGCAGCCGCCGCATGATCTTGCCGGATCGGGTCTTCGGCAGCGAGTCGCGGAGGATGATCTCGGACGGCGTCGCGATGGGTCCGAGGTCCTCGCGAACGTGGTCTCGGAGGCTCCCCCTCAGACCCGTCCCGGCTTCGATCCCCGGTTTGACGACGAGAAAGACGACGATGCGTTCGCCCTTGAGCTCGTCGGGCAGGCCGACCACGGCGCTCTCGGCCACTGCGGGATGACGGAGCAGCGAGCTCTCGACATCGGCGGTGCCGATGCGGTGGCCGGCCACGTTGATGACATCGTCGGCGCGTCCGAGCACGCCGATGTAGCCGTCCGGATCGTGAAAGGCGACGTCGCCGGCGGCGTAGCAGCCGGGGATCGACGACCAGTACTCGGCATACCGGTCGGGGTCGTTCCACACCGTGCGCAGCATGTACGGCAGCGGTTTGCGAATGACCAGCAGGCCGCCCTGACCGGCCTCCACCGGGTCGCCCTGCGGGATCCACCACGGCCGCATCGACCCCCGGCATCGGTTTGCCGACCTTGCCCGGGCGTGCCTCGAAGCTCGGTAGAGTGCCGAGGACCGGGCCCGCGATCTCGGTCTGCCACCAGTTGTCGACCACATAACCATCGGCCTGGGAAACGAGGTATTTCTGCGCCCACCGGTGGGCCTCGGGGTTGAGCGGCTCGCCGGCGCACGCCACCAGCCGCAGCCTCGACAGGTCGAACTTCGACGGCACCTCGCCGCCGTGGCTCATCCACATCCGCACCGCGGTCGGCGCGGTGAACATGACGTTGACGCCGAAACGCTCGCACAGCTCCCAGGTGACATCCGGCGAGGGGTAGTCCGGCACGCCCTCACGACACAGCACCGTGGCGCCGATCGAGAGCGGGCCGTAGACGATGAACGAGTGACCGACGATCCAGCCGATGTCCGAGGTCGACCAGTAGATGTCGCGGTCCTCGATCTGGTAGAAGGCGCGGCTCAGATAGGTCGTGCCGACCAGGTAGCCGCCGGTGGCGTGAACCACCCCCTTCGGCCGCCCGGTCGTCCCCGAGGTGTAGAGGATGAACAGCGGGTGCTCGGCGTCCACCGGAACCGGTTCGCAGTGCACCGCCCGCGGTTCCTGGATGTCGTAGAAATCGTGCTCGCGCTCGGACTCGAACTCGACCCGGTCGTCGCCCGGTCGCGAGCCGCGGCGGTGAACGATGACGTGTTCGACGGCGTAGAGATCGCGCACCGCCTCGTCGACGGTGGGTTTGAGCGGTACCGCCTTGCCGCGTCGGTAGGTGAAGTCGGAGCAGATCACCACCTTGGCGCCGGCGTCCTCGATGCGGGCCTTGAGCGATTGGCTTCCCATCCCGGCATAGACCACCGAGTGGATCGCGCCGATGCGGGCGCACGCGAGCATCGAGACGATGCCCTCGGGAACCAGCGGCATGTACAGCACGACCCGGTCGCCGGCTGTCACCCCGAGGCGACTTGAGGGCGTTGGCGAAGCGGTTCACCTCGCGGTACAGCCGGTTGTAGGTGTAGGTGCGCTCTTCGCCGGACTCGCCGATCCAGATGATCGCCGCCTTGTTGCGGCGGTCCGAGTGGACGTGGCGGTCGATACAGTTGACGGTGGCGTTGAGGGTGCCGCCGAGAACCAGCGATGGTGCGGCGGGTCGAAATCGAGGACCCGTTCCCAGCGCGTGAACCACTCGATCGCCTCGGCCTTCTCGGCCCAGAAACCCGCCAGATCTTCGTTGGCGTGAGCGCACTCGGTCTCGTAGTCGATGGCCGCACCGCGCCGCATCCACAGCGGCGGCCGGATCGGTTCCTCGCGCTGCATCAGCGCCTCGATGGCGGCGCGTTGGCGGGTGGTCAGGTCGACATCGGGGTGACTCTGTTCAGACATTCGGCATCCTCCGCCTGGTGATCTTGATCACTCGATCCTAACAGAAAATGATACCTGATATTAAATTGCCGCATCGAGACTTGCTCAATTAAGCAACTCTGGCTAGCGTCGAAAATGAGCTTCGTTTCAGACCTGCGAGCGACCGGATCATTGGAGCACCGTGCTCCCAACAAACCGGCGGCCGGACGCAACGGACGGCAGCCCAAAGGAGGGACGGTATGGAGGGAACGAGCAGACCGCGCGTGCCGATATTGTGGTTCTTGATTGCGGGACTCCTGATGGCGGCGGCCACACCCGTCAACGCCCAGTGGGCCATCGAGTCCAAGGACGGGACATCCTCGATCAAGTTCGGCTTCCTGGTGCAGGGACGGGCCGAGACCTTCGACTCGGTCGAGGGGGACGACCCGGCCAAGGACCTGTACTTCCGGCGATTGAGGCTGCTGGCCGGCGGCAAGATCACCGACAAGTTCACCTTCTTCATGGAAACCGACAGCCCGAACCTCGGCAAGGGCAACCCGGACGGGACCAAACAGCGGTCAGATGTCTACATCCAGGATTTTGTCCTGAGCTACAAGTTCGCCGAGGCCATCACCCTCGACGGCGGTTTGCTCCTGATTCCGACCTGCTACAACTGCACCCAGTCGGCCGCCTCGCTGCTGCCGGTGGACTATGGCGCGTTCTCGTTTCTGTCATCGGCGCCGACCACCGCCAACGTCGGCCGCGACTACGGCATCCTGGCGCGCGGCTACCTCGCCGGCGACCACCTCGAGTACCGGGCCGGCGTGTTCCAGGGAAAACGCGATCCCGACGGCAGCAATGATTTCCGTTACGTCGGCCGTGTGATGTGGAATTTTCTCGAACCGCAGAAGGGACTGTTCTACGTCGGTAGCTCGCTCGGCAAGAAGAAGCTGCTCTCCGTCGGCGCCAGCTACGACACCCAGGACGACTACAGCACCTACGCCTTCGACGTCTTCTTCGACTACCCGCTCTTCGGCTCCGACGGACTCACCCTCCAGGCGGACTGGGTCCACTACGACGGCGGCGACTTCCTGACCGCGCTGCCGGAGACCGATGCCTACCTCTTCGAGGCCGCGTACTACTTCGGCAAGATCAAGCTGGCGCCCTTCCTGCAGTATCTCGTCCGCGACCCGGCGGCCGAATCGGCGCCGAAACAGACCAGCTGGCAGGCCGGTCTGGCCTACTACCCGATGGGTCAGCGACTCAACATCAAGCTCGGCCTCGGGGAGCTCGAGACCGATGGCGCCCCGAATCGTTTTCGGGGCATTCTTCAAGTTCAGGTGTTCATGTTTTGAGTTCGCGCGGATTCATGAATCGGCGCGAAAGAATCCATGGAGGTGCGAAAAATGCGTGAGTACTGGAAGAAAAATCAAATCCTCATAGCGGTCCTGCTGACGATCTGGGCCACCGTCTCGTTCGGCTTCTCGATCTTCGGCGCCAGGGCCCTCTACAACATCAAGATCGGCTCGTTGCCGCTGAGCTTCTGGTGGGCTCAGCAGGGTTCGATGTTTGTATTCGTGATCCTGATCTTCGTGTATGCACGGGTCATGGACCATCTCGACAAGAAGTACGGCGTCGATGAGGGAGACGAGTGATGAGCGCAGAAGTCTGGACCTATATCCTCGTCGGCATCACCTTTGCGGTCTATCTCTATATCGGATACTACAATCGCGTTCGCGACACCCGTGGATTCTACGTCGCCGGCCAGGGCGTCCCGGCCATCGCCAACGGCGCCGCCACCGGCGCCGACTGGATGTCGGCGGCATCGTTCATTTCCATGGCGGGCCTCATCTCCTTCATGGGGTATGACGGCACCGTCTACCTCATGGGTTGGACCGGCGGTTATGTGCTCCTCGCCCTGCTCCTCGCGCCCTACCTTCGGAAGTTCGGGAAATACACGGTGCCGGACTTCGTCGGCGATCGCTACTACTCGTCGACGGCTCGACTCGTGGCGGCATTCGCGGCGATCTTCGTCTCCATGACCTATGTCGCCGGTCAGATGCGCGGCGTCGGAGTCGTCTTCAGCCGGTTCCTGAGCGTTCCCATCGAGTGGGGCGTGATCATCGGAATGTGCATCGTGGCCTTCTTCGCCATCCTCGGCGGAATGAAGGGCATCACCTGGACCCAGGTGGCGCAGTACTTCGTGCTCATCTCGGCGTTCATGATTCCCGCCATCGCCCTGGCCTGGACTCTCACCGGCAACCCGATTCCGCAACTCAGCTTCACCTTCTCGGACATCGTGCCGCGGTTGAACCAGATTCAGGTGGATCTCGGCTTCACCGAGTACACCCAACCATTCTCCAACAAGTCCATGATCGACGTGTTCTGCATCACCATGGCCCTGATGGTGGGGACGGCGGGGCTGCCGCACATCATCGTGCGCTTCTACACGGTCCGTTCGGTCCGGGCGGCTCGCTACTCGGCGTTCTGGGCCTTGTTCTTCATCGCCCTGCTCTACACAACGGCGCCGGCCCTCGCCGCCTTCGCCCGCTACAACCTCATCAACAGCATCCACGGCAAGACCGTGGCCGAGATCAACGAACTGGATTGGGCGGTCAGTTGGGAGGAGACCGGGCTGCTCGGTTTCGAAGACAAGAACGGCAACGGCATCATCGAGATGACGCCGGACAAAGCGACATCCGAGATCAAGATTGACCGAGACATCATCGTGCTCTCCACGCCCGAGGTGGCCGGTCTCGCGCCCTGGGTGATCGCGCTGGTGGCCGCCGGAGGTCTCGCCGCCGCCCTGTCGACCGCGGCGGGCCTCTTGCTCGTCATTTCCAGTTCCTTCGCCCACGATATCTACACCCGATTGATCAACCCGAAGGCGAGCGAAGCAAAACGTCTCATGGTCGGGCGAATCACCATCCTGGGCGGCATCATCGTCGCCGGCTACTTCGGGATCAATCCACCAGGCTTTGTAGCAGAGGTGGTGGCCTTCGCCTTCGGGTTCGCCGCCGCCAGCTTCTTCCCGGTGATCCTGCTCGGCATCTTCGACAAGCGGACCAACAAGGAAGGCGCGATCTCGGGCATGGTCGTCGGTCTCGGTTTCACCGGCTTCTATATCATCGGAAACCGGTTCTTCGGGATGCCGGCGTTCTTCTTCGACATCTCGGCGCAGGGCATCGGTACGGTCGGAATGGTCCTGAACCTGATCACCACCCTCGTGGTGTCAAGACTCACCCCACCACCGCCGCAGGAAATTCAGGACATGGTGGAATCGATCCGGAGCCCGAAGGGAGCGAGTCAAGCAACGCATGGATGACGAACGTTTTGAAGCGACCCCGCGCTCGGGCGCGGGGGTCAGCGCCACAAACGGGGTGCCTCTGGACCCGGAGGAATTCCTGAGTGCGCACCCACCCTTCGACCGCCTCCGGCCCCGCAAGCTGGAGGCGGTCAGCCGCTCTCTCGAGATCGCCTTCGCCGCACACAACTCGACGATTCTCAGCCGGGCCGAACCCGAAAACAACTGGCTGTTCGTGATTCGACGGGGGGTGGTGCGGTTGGAGGCGGAGCACCGACGCCTGGAGCTGCTCGAAGAGGGGGAGTGCTTCGGCTTTCCGTCTCTCATCTCCGGCGGCAACCCCACGGTGGATGTCATCGCCGAAGAAGAGTGTCTGCTTTATCGAATCCCGAAGGAGACCTTTGACTCGTTGATGGAGGAACCGGCGTTTGCCGCGTTCTTCCTCGAGGGTATTCAGCAACGGCTTCGACGAGCCTTGCGCGCCGAACCCGCACTCATGACCGCCGATCTCGCCTCCCCGGCGCGTTCGCTCTGCGACCGGCCGCCCGTGATGGTGGCCGCGGACGCCACGGTGGCCGAGGCCGCCCGGGTGATGAGCACCGCCGGCGTGAGTTCGGTGCTCATCGATTCCGAGCCGGCGGCGATCCTCACCGATCGTGATCTACGCAACCGCATCCTCGCCCGTGGCCTGCCATCGAACACCCCGGTGGCGCGGGCATGGACCCGACCGGTCCACACCCTCGACGCGGATGCTTCGCTCTACGCAATGCTGGTCTTCATGCTCGAACGGCGGGTCCACCACGTGCCGCTGATGGACGAGGGTGAGGTCGTCGGCGTCGTCACCGACACCGACTTGCTTCGCGAACACCTCGCGAGTCCGTTCCACCTGCTCAAGTCCATCGAGCGCTCGACCTCACCGGATCTCCTCACCGACTATGGAAACCGTCTCGCCGGTCTGGTCGAAGGGATGGTCGTCAGCGGCCTCGAGGCGGCACAGATCGGTCGCATCGTGTCGACCCTCAACGACGCCGTGATCTCTCGCGTCGCGCGCGCAGCCGAGGAGGAACTGGGATCGCCCCCCTGCCGGTATGCATTGATGGTTCACGGCTCCGAGGGGCGCAGAGAGCAAACTCTGCTCACCGACCAGGACAACGCACTTGTCTATCTCGACGACAGCGACGAGGCGAAGACCTACTTCGCCCAGCTCGGACAACGGGTGGTCAGCGGTCTCGTCCGGGCCTCGTTCCCGCGCTGCGCCGGCGGTTTCATGGCCACCAACTGGTGCCGGCCGTTGGATCAATGGCGGTCGCTCTTCGCCTCATGGGTGTCCGAGCCCGAACCCCAAGCCCTGCTCGACGCCGCCAATTTCTTCGACTTCAGGAGGGTGTGGGGCACCCTGTCGTTGGATTCCCTCGACGCCATCCTCGACGGCGCCGCCGACAACAAGATCTTCCTCGCCCACCTCGCCGCCGCAGGGCTTCGCTTCCGGCCGCCGCTCGGCCTGTTCCGGACGTTCAAAGACGAGGACGGCGGCATCGACGTCAAGAAGGGTGGAATCCTCCCGATCGTGTTGTTGGCTCGAGTCGTCGGCATCGAAGCCCGATGCCGCTCCCGTTCGACCCTCGACCGTCTCGACGCGGCCCGAGAAGCCGAGGCCCTCAGCGCCGATGGCGCCGAGGGGCTCGCCGAAGCCTACCGATATCTCAACCGGCTCCGTCTCGAGCACCAGCTCCAAGCGCACCGTGAAGGCAAACCGGTCGACAACGTGATCCCGCTGGACGATCTCGTCTCCCTCGAGCGCCGCCACCTCAAGGACAGCTTCGCCCTGATCCGAGAAATCCAGGAATCGCTGGCCGGGCGGTTCGACGTGGATCGGCTTGGATGAGATGGTGGGGTCGCCGTCGGCAACCCTGGGACGAGGTCGCCTACTGGGCCCTCGATCTCGAAACCACCGGCCTGGATCCACGCCGCGACCACATCCTGTCGGTTGGAATGGTGCCGATTCGAGCGGGAGTGATCCGGTGGGGCGAGCGGGCGTACACCCTGGTCAGGGGCACCGCGGAGGTCTCCCAGGCCGCAGCGTTGGGGGTGCACCAGATTCTGCCCGGCGACACCGCCACTGCGCCAAACGAGGGCGAGGTCCTGCGGTGGATCTTCGACCGAATGGCCGGCTGTGTGCTTCTCGTCCATCACGCGCCGCTCGATCTGAGCTTCCTCAAGGCCGCAGCCCGGCGCCACCAAGATCGTTGGCCATCGCCTCGAGTGGTCGACACGGTGCGCCTGCTGCAGAAGTTGGAGCATCGAATGGAACGGCTGCAGCCATATCCACAGCCGCTGCCGCGGGGTTTGGACGCGGCCCGCGAACGACTCGGTCTCGCCAGCCACCGGTCCCACCACGCCCTCGCGGACGCCCTTGCCACCGCCGAGCTCTTCCTTGTTCTGAGGGCCCGGCTCGACGCCAAACACCTGCGGCAGCTGGTATGAGAAATGCCACGATGCGGCAGGCCGGATGCACTGTTTACTGATATGGTGATTCAACGATTTTCAAACGTCTACGCCGCCGATTCCGACATCCGTTGACGACATCCACGAGGAGCGACCCATGACCGACCACAACGACTCTTACCCACCGAAACCGCACATCGTCGAGAAGGCCCACATCAACTCCATGGCGGAGTACGAACGGCTCTACCGGCTTTCGCTCGACGATCCCCAGACCTTCTGGTCCAAGCAGGCCGAACGCCTGACCTGGTTCCACCCGCACAACGAGGTCTTCGACCACGACTACGACAACGTCGATTTCGGTTGGTATCTCGGCGGCCGGATGAACGCCTGCTACAACTGCGTCGACCGCCACCTCGCCAAGCGCGGCGACCAGGACGCCATCATCTGGGTCAAGGACGAGCCCGGCGAGTACGAGCACATCACCTACCGCAAGCTCAAGCACGAGGTCAGCCGGGTCGCCAACGTCCTGCGCTACCACGGCGTCCGCCGCGGCGATCGGATCTGCCTCTACATGCCGATGATCCCCGAGCTCGCCTACACCATGCTCGCGTGCGCCCGGATCGGTGCGGTCCACTCGATCATCTTCGGCGGCTTCTCGGCCGAGTCCATCCGCGACCGGATCCTCGACGCCGGGGCCCGGGTCGTCGTCACCGCCAACGAGGGCCTCCGAGGCGGCCGGCGGCTGCGCCTCAAGGAGACCGTCGACCGGGCTGTCGACGGTCTCGATGTCGTCGAGACCGTCCTCGTCGCGCGCCGGACCGACAAGGATGTTCCCATGAAGGTCGGCCGCGACTTCTGGCTCGATGAGGAGTGCCGCAAACAGCGCTCGACCTGCACCTACGAGTGGATGGGTTCCGAGGACCCGCTCTTCATCCTCTACACCTCGGGCTCGACCGGCAAGCCGAAGGGCGTCCTCCACACCACCGGCGGTTTCATGGTCTACGCCGCCATGACCCACGAGCTCGTCTTCGACTACCACCCGGGCGACATCTACTTCTGCGCCGCCGACATCGGCTGGATCACCGGCCACACCTACATCATCTACGGGCCGCTGGCCAACGGCGCGACCACCGTCATGTTCGAGTCGTTGCCCACCTACCCCGAGCCCGACCGCTACTGGCAGGTGGTGGACGATCTCGGCGTCAACATCTTCTACACCGCGCCGACCGCGCTGCGCGCCATCGTCTGCTCGGGCAACGACTGGGTCACCAAGCACTCCCTCGAGAGCCTGCGCATCCTCGGCACCGTCGGCGAACCCATCAACCCCGACACCTGGCGCTGGTACCACGATGTCGTCGGCAGAGGCCGCTGCGCCATCGTCGACACCTGGTGGCAGACCGAGACCGGGGGCATCCTCATGACCCCGCTGCCTGGAGTCACCCCGCTCAAACCCGGTTCGGCCACCCTCCCCTTCTTCGGCATCAAGCCCGTGATCGTGGACGACGAGGGCACGCGGAAGGAGGGCAACGACGTGACCGGCAACCTCTGCCTCGAGCGGACCTGGCCGGGCCAGGCGCGCACCGTCTGGGGCGACCACGAGCGTTTCCACGAGACCTACTTCACCCGTTTCCCCGGGCTCTACTTCACCGGCGACGGCTGCCGGCGCGATGCCGATGGCTACTACTGGATCACCGGCCGCGTCGATGATGTCATCAACGTCGCAGGCCACCGCCTCGGCACCGCCGAGATCGAGAGCGCCCTGGTCGAGCACGAGGCCGTGGCCGAGGCCGCGGTGGTCGGCTACCCGCACGAGATCAAGGGCCAGGGGATCTTCGCCTATGTCTTCCTCAACTTCGATGTCGAGGTGACCAGGCCGAAAGAGCTCCTCGGCGCCCTCAAGGAGCAGGTCCGCCACGTCATCGGACCGGTCGCCACCCCCGATCAGATTCTCATCGTTCCCGGGCTGCCCAAGACCCGCTCGGGCAAGATCATGCGCCGGATTCTGCGCAACATCGCCGCCGGCGAGTACCAGGAGATGGGCAACGTCACCACCCTCGCCGACCCGACGGTGGTGGAGACTCTCATCAAGGCGCACAAGGAAATGGTGGCCGGCGCGATGGAGTGAGATTCACCGCAAGGACGCAAGGGGCGCAGAGCATCGCGAAGAAACTGCCAGCCCACCCTCTTGCAAAAGTCAAGAACAGTTACGGTGCCGGGTTTTGGGACCCTAGAACGTTGACCGCGCCGAACATTCTAAGGAGCAAGAGCCTGGCACTTGTCCTCCTGGCACGGTGGTGCCGCGTGACGATCGTTAGGTGCCAGGCCCAACGATTTAACGATTTTCTGCACTCGGGTCGTCTGATGCCCTTTCGGCGGCGAGGGTCTGATCGAGTCGTTCGAAGTCGTCCCGGAATTCGTCAGATTTCGTCCGCATCTCTGCACCGCGACTCGCCCAGCGGCTGACCGCCCCAGGCCACCGGCCAAGCAATTAGGCCAACGGCTTGATGGGTGTCAGCCTTAGCACTCATAACATTGTTGCATCCTGGGCTTGAGGCGGTGGTATTGAATTGTCCCGTCCGCGCATGGGAGCGATCTCATGCAAAGACACCCTCGCCTATTCATCTCAAGAACCACGGACCACGTCTATTGCCGCGTCACGCGTGGAGAGTTCGTCTTCGACGACGGCATCTCGGGTAACCCACGGTACCGATATCGCTGACGGATCAGGCAACGTCGCCGAACATCTCGGTGGACTCACAGGGGAAGAGATCGACCCTGACAAACTTCATCCGCCCCGGCTGTAGTTTCTCCGCGAGGCGAAATCCTCCTGGTGGTCGACGGGCAGGACGTCCTCATCATGGAGCTTGTGGAGGGTGAGACCCTCGAGGGGGTGCTGGCGTCAAAGCGCCTCGGGCTTGCTGAGGCTCTGCTCCATTGGCATCGGCGTGGCGGACGCGCTGTCCAGGGCGCACGCGGCCGGAATCGTCCACCGCGATCTCAAACCGGCCAATATCATGGTGACGGCCGATGGCATCAAGATCCTCGATTTCGGTCTCGCCAAACAGATCGAGACACCGTTCACCTGAAACCGAAGCGCCGACCCTTGCGCCGGACGAGTCGTCACTCACCACCGAACGCGCCGTCCTCGGCACCATCGCCTGGATGTCACCGGAACAGACCGAAGGGAAAACGGTGGACTCTCGAAGCGACATCTTCGCCTTCGGGGTGCTGATGTACGAGATGCTGACCGGCCGCCACCCCTTCCGCCGGGACACGACCATCGACACCATCGCCGCGATCCGCGAGCGAGGAAGCCCGAACCGCTCACGAACCACGTACCATCGCTACCGCCGGAGGCGAACCGCGCGGTCATGACGATGTTTGCGGAAAGAACCGGGAAAAGCGCTGGCAGAGCCTGACGGATCTCGGAGCGGTTCTGAAGGACCTCAAGGAGGACACCGAGTCGGGTCGCCGGGTCGTGCCGGGCCATCACACCAAAACGACGATCCATCTCCTGGGCCACCGCGGGGGCGGTGGCCGCGGTAATCGCGATCGCCGGCGCGCTCGGCATTTTCTTCCTCCGCGGCAATTCCGCAGCACCGGCGCCGCTCGAGATCCACCGGCTGACGTATGACGCTGGGCTGAGCTTTTACCCGGCGATCTCACCCGACGGTCATTTTGTGGCGTTCTCATCGGATCGGGCAGGCGAGAACGGGTTGGACATCTGGGTGCGGCACATCAACCAGCCCGAGCCCACCCGTCTCACCACCCACCCATCCGATGACTGGGCACCCCGGTTCTCTCCAGACGGTTCACGGATCGTCTTTCGAGTCGCGGCGCGACGGCGGCGGCGTCTATGTCGTCAACGCCCTCGGCGGCGGACTGCGACGGGTTGCAGAACGTGGCATCTTTCCACGTTTCACGCCCGATGGATCCTCGATCGTCTACGCCGTGGACCCGGATTGGGCGTCGGGACGTCTCCGCCCCATGTTTCGGGTTCCCGCCAACGGCGGCGCCGCGGAGCCGTTTCTCCCGGGCTGGGGAGTGCAACGCCCACCGGGCAGCTCTGGCCCCATATTCTCACCCGACGGAAAACTGGTCATCTTTTCGGGTGCGCCGCTCGACGATCCTCGCCGCCAGGACTGGTGGGTGGCGCCGGTGGACGGCGGCGAGCCCTGGTCGAGCGGCAGGACGGATGCAATGGCCGAAGATCGACATCGTCGAGTTCCCATCGAACTGGCTCCCGGACAGATTGATCCTGCTCGCCGGCGCCACCATCGAGGGCATCAACATTTACACTGCGAACATCTCGGATCGGGGGCTACTGAGCGGCCCGGCGACGCCCCTCACCGCCGGTCCCGGGATGAGCTGGTCACCGACAAACACCGGAGACGGCCGTATCGCCTTCTCACGCTTTTCGTGGGTGATTCACCTCTGGGAGGTCGAGCTCGACCCGGAAACCGGACGAAGCGATGGGTCCGATCAAACGCACGACGGACGACGCCGCTCCCAAGATCGCACTTCTCCCTGACCGAGGACGGCAACCGGCTCGCCTACTCGACCTATTGCCGGTCCCCCCGGTGCGCGCCGCGGCGAGCTGGTCATCCAGGACCGCCCGACCGGGGGAAATTCCACACTCGTGACGCTGTCGGATGCGGCCACACCGTCGCTCTACCCGAGGCTCAGCGGCGACGGCTCCATGGTGAGCTGGTACAGCCGGATAGACGGTGAGGCCGTCTCGTGGGTCGCACCCGTGTCCGACCCCGTCGGCCGCGAGCTCTGCCGGGGATGTTGGGTGGTTGATTTCTTTGCCGACGGACAACACGCCCTGGTGGATTGGGGTCGAAGGCTGTCCCGGGTAAACGTGGCCGACGGAGAGGAGTCACCGATTCTCGAGCTGGAAGACCTGGCGCTTCTGAACACGGATCTGTCTCGGGACGACCGCTGGCTCGCCATCCAGACCGGAGCGCCCGACGGGACCGTTGCGATCGATCTGGTCCCCATCGCCGAGACACCCGCTTCGCAGGAAGACTGGATCAGAGTCGCCGGCGGGAGCGGGTGGGTCGGCGCACCACGCTGGTCGGTGGATGCGAGTACCCTCTATTTCCTATCGGACCAGGACGACTTCATCTGCGTGTGGGGAAGGTCGCTCGACCCCGTCACCAAGACACCCGTCGGTGACGTGTTCCCGGTCGTTCACGCCCACAAATCGACCATGGCAATGAGGCCGTTTAGTAATCGATATATATGGACTCTCGAGGTCGGCGGGAACCGGCTGGTTTTCAACGCGAGTGAGATGACCGGGGATGTCTACACCGCACAGTTCGAGCCACCGAGGTGATCAGATGGGCCTCGACTAATAGGTGCCAGGGCCGACATTTTTGACACTTTCCAACCTTACTCCTGGCCAAGCCTATCGGTGTCGCCGAATTCGCGACCGAGGGTTCGGTCGATCTTCTCATACAGCTCTGCGAACGCCGTGTCCTCCAGCCGTCGCTGAGCTCCCCATCGCACCCACCTGGAAACCACGTCGTTTCTGCGGTCGAAGAACGGAGCGAGCTCCGATGGCCGCAACCTCCAACGCTCCACAGCAAGCGAGACGAGCAGGGTTCTGATTCTCGTCATCTGGTGACCCGAGCTGCGGGCGGTGACTTCTCGCATCGTGAGCTTCAACGCCTCGGTTGCGCTTGCAAGAAAATCGCCCGGTGCGACAGGAGGGCGATCGAGTCCCGTCGATACCCCTCGTTCGTCAATCCATGCGTCGGGCGACTCCGGTTCAACCGGTCGATCCGGCTCCCTCCCCCACCAAGGAAGCAACCCCGGAAGCTCTGCCTTCCACTCCACCTCACGGGAACCCTCGATCTGTCGAACGTATCGCCTGCGGGCCGTCCGTTTGGTCCCACCGAAGATCGACAATGTTTGCTCGGCATCTACGAGCGTCGACGGTGACGTTCTCAGAAGCTCGAGATGACCAGATAGCGGATAACCCGCCGGATCATCGACGATGCCCGCCGTAACCGGGTTGAGGTGGATGTAGGCGATGAGCTGCTCGAGAAATGCCTGGTATTCGACAAGCTTCGCCTTGTAGCGACTCTGCCACAGCGGGCCAGCCGAACGATTGCGCCGATTGAATCTCTGGCTGAAGCGGGCCTGAACATAGCCGAATGTCCGAGACAGAGGAACCGGCCCGCTTCGCAAGGCGACGTGGTAATGGTTGGGCATCAACACCCACGCGAAGACCGTCAGCCCGTCGCGACGCGCCACCTGTTTGAACAAGCCCAGAAATCGATCTGCGTCGTCGGCTCCCCGAAAGACCTCAGCCCCGCGCGAGAAGCGGTTGTACACGTGGTAGATTCCACCCTCGACGAAAACACGCGGACGTCTTGGCATCTGTACTCAAGCCTCGTGCCCCATCTTATCACAAAAATGCCAAAAGTGTCGGTCCTGGCACCTATGCCGTCTTTGCGTTCCACTACGGCAGTGCCGACGACCACGCCGAGGTGTCGCCCGACTCGAAGCCGTCGGCGAAAAACGTTGGAGGGACGACCTCGCCGCCCCAGACGGTGACGGTCAGGTCGTCGAGGTACCAGCCGCGTTCGGTGAGTGATGCTGTCGGTGCCGAGTGTCCAGCGGATCGCCACCGGGTGCCCGGTGAACGGCGTGAGATCGACGACGACCTCGTGCCAGCCGGCGCTGCCGGTGAAACCGGGGGTGTCGCCGAAGGCGGTGATGGTCGGGTCGTTGTAGTTGGGGGTCGGCGTCACGAGATTGAAGGCGCCGCCGTCGACGGCGACCTTGATGTTGCCGCCGTCGAAGCCGCTTTCGATGGCGTACCACTGCCAGAAGCGGAGCTCGGCGCCCGCCGCCGCGGGGAGATCGATCGCCGGGGTCGTCAGCGTCCACTGCACGCTGTTGCCGTAGTTGCCGTTGAGCACCGTGCCCCAGACCTTGGTCGGGGAGTGCGCGCCGACAGTGGTGTCGCTGCCCCAGGCCCAGCCCTGGGACGGAGTCAGACCACCGTTGTCGCTTTCGAAATCAGCCGCGAAGAAAGTCACCACCACCATCAAACTGAAGTCGTGGATGGTGCTCCCGGGACCGACATCGAGATCGGTCTCCACGACGCCGTAGCCCGGCGCCTCGACGCGGAAGGTGCAGGTCCCTTCCCAGACATCGGTGATGGTGTAGCCGCCGGTGGGACCGGTGGTCGCGGGTGCGAGCGCGGTGCCGACCAGGGTCACGGTCGCTCCCGGAATCGCCGCGGCGGTGGCCGCGTCGGTGACGATCCCGGTCACGGTGTAGCGCGGCAGCGGCGTCAATACGACATCCTCGATGGCGGCGTTGGATCTGGCCGTCACCACGACCCCGTTCACCGTGGCGGGTTCATAACCCGGTGCGCTGACCAAAAGATCATAGGTGCCTGGGTCGATGAGCCGGTGGTAGTCCCCGACATCGGGGTCGGTCGAGACCCAGCTCCGCTGGGCCTCGATGTCGTGGCCGGCGACCCGAATTTCGGCCGCCACCGGCTGGCCCGAGATCGCGTCGGTGACCACCCCGCGAATGCCGGTCAAGGCGAGCTCGAAATAGTCGAGCAGCGACTGCCGGTTGTAGTCGAAGTGGGCGTCGAGTTGATTGACGTCCAGGTGACTTGGCGTCGGCCAACTCGAGGGTGACCTCGCGGCAGCCGTGGTACCAGTTCATGAAATCCTGCCGGTTGCCGGAGGTGGTGTACCAGTCGTAACCGTTGGTGACGCCCCGGAAACGGACACGAGCCGGGACACATGGTGAAGTAGCCGGCCGGGCTCGCCGCCTGGGCGCTGGATGCGTAGTCGGTGCCCGCCGCGATCCACCAGTCATCATCGACGGGCCGCACACTCCAGACATCCCAGGGGTAATTGAAGACCTCCGCGCCGGCGTGGCAGTTGGCGGCGATCGTCAAGTGCTCGGCGGCGGCCAGATCCATCATGTTCTGGACCTCGGCCGGCCAACCCGGACTCGTGGGGTCCTCAGGAACGCTCGGGTCCGGGAAGCTCCGGTTGGGGTCGGCGTAGCTCGAAGCCGGTAGCCCACGGCTCGCCCCGGACACCGTCGTGTCGCCGCCGTCAAAGGTGCCGTCGGGGTTCGACAGCGGGTTGAACCAGAGAACGGTCTCATCCACCAGCCTGTTGATCTGAGGATCGCTGCCGTAGTTCGCCAGAATGTGGTCGATGAGGTGGACGGTCGTGCCGTAGCAGACGAGCTCGTCGCCGTGCATGGTCCCGGTGTAGAGCACCTCGGGTTCGTTCTCCTCGGTGTCGGGGTTGTCGGTGATCTTGAGCGCCCAGAGCTCGTGGTCTCCCTGACCCGACATCCCGAGGTTGACCAGACGCGCGATGGACGGGTAGGTCGTCGCGTAGTAGGTCATCATGGTCTCGAACTGCGTCCAGGTCGGATAGCAGTTCCACGGAAACGGTGCGGTGAAAGGCTCGCTGCACATGGTCAGCGCTTCGACGTCTTTCGGCTCCGGCTGCACCACCTCGACGAGATAGCCGAGCTTCTCCACCGCCTCGATGTCCTTGACCGTGCCCCAACCGTAGAGAACACTGCCGCGCGTTTTCTCATCGAGGCTGAGGATCTCCCCGACCTCGCGGGCCTCGGCGCGATCGCCGACCTCGACCCGGACCAGTATCGGCCGCTCGGCGGCGACCGCCGAAATGGAGAACAAAATTGCGACAAATACGCAAGTAACAACCAGGAAACGCATCGATCCTCCAGACCAGGGGGATTATACGCGGGCCTGACGCTCCCAACAGTGATGAAGGGGATGCCAGGCACGCACATTTGTTCGCGGCGAACAAATGTGGAGCCAGGCACCCATCCCGCGTTCTTTCGAGGCACGAGGACGAGGCGCATCAAGGAAACGCGGACCTCGCCTCCACCGGGCGTGCCGTCCTTGACGTTTTTCTCCGACACGCGTTCAAGCGTCAAACGCGACCGGAAAAACGTCAAGGGGGGCTCCCTCGGGAAGCGCGACTCGGTCAGCTCTTCCGGCTACGAGGCAGGCCGCCGGCGTGCCATCGGCGTGGTCGCAGCCCTTCCAATCAACCCACCAGCGACCACGCCGATGGTGCGACGCTGGGACGCCGGGACGCAAAGCGTCACGGCGGACCAGAAGGCCGGCGACGAGGGCAGGGTCCGTATCCGAATCCACGGGCGATAAAACCAACCCGCATCGGTACACCACCATCGCCGACGGGACGTCGGCGCTACAAGCATCGCAGCGGCCCAGAAAGCCGGGAATGAGGACAGGTCCCGGAGCAGCGACAGCGCCCCGACCTGGTCTCCAGGCGCACAGGTTGGTGTCTGGCCGCATGAATGGGCATTCCAGCGCATGAGCTGGTTTCAGCCCGTCGGCGGCAATCCCTCGCTCCCTGCGCCCTCAAGACCTTACGACCCCACAGCCTCACGACCTCAACCATCCTCCCCTGTGGCCCGGTCTCGATGTGGGTTATGATCCCCCCGGCGGCGCCCACCGGAGGACCCATGGCACCATCGGACCCAACCTTGACCGAGCTTCCCCCCCTCGCCGAGCTCTTTGACCGGCCGTCGCTGGACGACTGGCGGGAGACCGCGACGGCGAGTCTCAAAGGCCGACCCCTCGAGCGGTTGACCGTGAAGACCCACGAAGGCCTCGAGATCGCACCCCTCGCCACCGCGGAGGACACCGAAACCGATCCGGGTTATCCGGGCCAACAGCCCTTTGTCCGCGGCCGCACCGCGCTCGGGCCCGGCGTCGCCGGCTGGGAGGTCTGCCAGCGCATCAGCAACCCGAATCCCGAGGTTGCGGCCCGTTGGGCGAAACAAGAACTCGGCCGGGGCGCGAATTCGGCCTGGCTCGTCTTCGACCGCGCCACCCGCACGGCCGGCGACGATACCGGTTCCCTCCCGGGGGACGGCATCCGGTTGACCGCCGTCCATGATCTCGATCCGTTTTTCGACCGTGTCGACTTTCCGATCACGCCGATCCACCTCGCCGCGGGCGGCAGCTTCGCGGCGGTCGCCGCGATGATGGTGGCGGCGGCGCGCGGCCACAAGATTCGACCTCGCGAACTCCTCGGCGGTCTCGACTGCGATCCCATCGCCGCCCTCGTCTCCGATGGCGTGCTTCCCCTGGGAATCGACGGCAGCCTCGACCTGCTGGCCGAGATCGCACACTGGGCCGAGAAACACGCTCCCGAACTCCGCACGATCACAGTCAGCACCCTGCCCTATCACATGGCCGGCGCCAACGCGGTCCAGGAGCTCTCGTTCGCCCTGGCCACCGGCATCGAATACCTCCGAAGCCTGACCGGTCGGGGATTCGAGCCGGGCGCCGTCTGCCGTCAGATCGGTTTCCGCCACGCCGTGGGCCGCGATCTCTTCATGGAGGCCGCCAAGCTCCGGGCCTGCCGACGGCTCTGGGCGCGCGCCGCCGGTGTCTGTGGTGCGGCACGCGAAGACCGGGCGGCGCCGATCCACGCCGTCGCCTCGCCCCGCACCCTGACCACCTGCGATCCCTGGGTCAATTGCCTGCGGACCACCGTCGGCGCCTTTGCCGCGGCGGTGGGGGGCGCCGATGTCCTCACCGTCCTGCCTTTCGACGCCGCCATCGGCGAGTCCGACGAACTCGCCCGGCGCATCGCGACCAACAGCCAGACGATTCTGCGCGAGGAGAGTCACATCGGTCGGGTGATCGATCCGGGTGGCGGCTCCTGGTATCTCGAGAAGCTCACTGACGAGCTCGCGCAGGCCGCGTGGGAGCACTTCCAAGCCATCGAGGCGAGAGGCGGGATGATCGCCGCCCTCCTCGACGGCAGCATCGCCGAGGAACTCGACCGATCACAAACAGATCGAGAGCGGCAGCTGGCCACCGGGCGTGAACCCATCACCGGGGTGAGCTCGTTCCCAAATCTCGACGAAACTCCCCTGCTGCGAGAGCCGCCCCCGAAGGCGAAAGCAACGACGCCCGAAGGCGACGGCCCCAGAACCGAGCTCGCACGCCTTTTCGCGGCCGCCAACTCACCCACCGGCGACGGTTCGGTCTTTGAAATCGCCATCGATGCCGCCGCGGCCGGCGCCACCGTGATCCAGTTGGCCGCCGCCCTCCGCGCCACCCGCCAACCGGCATCGATGCGGCCCCTGGCCGGCCACCGCGAGGCCGAGATCTTCGAGCGTCTTCGCGACGCCTCCGATGTCTGGCTCGAGGACAACGGCGTTCGTCCACGGATCTTCCTCGCCAACGTGGGTCCCGTCGCCGATCACAAGCCGAGAGCCACATTCGCAACCAGTTTTTTCGAAGCCGGCGGCATCGAGACCATCGGAAACAACGGGTTCGCGACCCCGGAAGAGGCCGCCGAGGCGTTTTCGGCTTCGGGTTCTTCCCTGGCGATCATCTGTTCGTCCGACGCCCGCTACCCCGATCTCGTCCCGGAACTCGCGCGGCTGCTGGACCAGCGCGGCGCCCGCACCGTCCTGCTCGCCGGCAAACCCGGCGACCACGAGCAGAGCCTGGCGCTCAGCCGGCGTCACCGGCTTTATCCACATCGGCTGCGATCAGTACAGCATGCTGGTCGATCTGCTCGAGGAGGAGGGGGTGCTGCATGTCTGAACGGGCCTTCCCCGATTTCACGAAGATCGACTTCACCGATCGTCGAGCGCACGGCTCGCGCAGCGCCTGGGCGGACGCGGTCAGAACCGCCACCGGCCGCGAGCCGGACGAGCTGGTCTGGCAGACCCCGGAAGGCATCCCGGTCAAACCGCTCTACGACGCGGCGGATCTCGAGGGCCTCGAACACCTCGATTATCTTCCAGGATTGGCGCCGTTCCACCGCGGCCCCTACCCCACCATGTACGCCAGCCGGCCGTGGACCATCCGCCAGTACGCCGGTTTCTCCACCGCCGAGGATTCCAACGCCTTCTACCGCCGCAATCTGGCTGCCGGTCAGAAGGGCCTGTCCATCGCCTTCGATCTCGCCACCCACCGCGGCTACGACTCGGACAACGAGCGCGTCGTCGGCGATGTCGGGATGGCCGGGGTCGCCATCGACTCGATCAAGGACATGCGGATCCTCTTCGACGGCATCCCCCTCGACCAGGTCAGCGTCTCCATGACCATGAACGGCGCGGTGCTGCCGGTGATGGCGCTCTACGTCATCGCCGCGGAAGAGCAGGGCGTCGCGCCCGGACAAGCTCGCCGGGACCATCCAGAACGACATCCTCAAGGAGTTCATGGTCCGCAACACCTATATCTACCCCCCCGAACCCTCCATGCGGATCATCGCCGACATCTTCCGCTTCACCTCCGAGAAGATGCCGCGTTTCAACTCCATCTCGATCTCCGGCTACCACATGCAGGAGGCCGGGGCGACCCTCGATCTCGAGCTCGGCTACACCCTCGCCGACGGCATCGAGTATGTCCGCACCGGCCAGGCCTCGGGTCTCGACATCGACGCCTTCGCCCCGAGGATCTCGTTCTTCTGGGCGATCGGGATGAACGTCTTCATGGAGATCGCCAAGCTGCGGGCGGCGCGGCTGCTGTGGGCGAAGATCATGAAGACCATCGGCGCCGAGGACCCCAAGTCCATGATGCTGCGCACCCACTCGCAGACCTCGGGCTGGAGCCTGACCGCGCAGGATCCCTTCAACAACGTCGCCCGGACCTGTCTCGAGGCCCTGGCCGCGACCATGGGCCACACCCAGTCGCTGCACACCAACTCCCTCGACGAGGCCCTCGCCCTGCCCACCGATTTCTCGGCCCGGATCGCCCGCAACACCCAGATCCAGCTCCAGGAAGAGAGCGGGATCTGCCGCGTCGCCGATCCCGTGGGGCGGCTCGTACTATGTCGAGCGCCTCACCCACGAGCTCGCCGAACGCGCCTGGACGCACATCGCCGAGATCGAGGAGCTCGGCGGGATGGCCAAGGCGATCTCGTCGGGTCTGCCCAAGATGCGGATCGAAGAGGCCGCCGCCCGCACCCAGGCGCGGATCGACTCGGGCCGCCAGTCCATCGTCGGGCTCAACCGATTCCCCCTCGACCACGAGGAGGAGATCGATGTCCTCAAGATCGACAACTCCGCGGTCCTCAAGGCCCAGATCGGCCGCCTCGAGGAGCTCCGCGCCGAACGCGACGAGGCCGCCGTCGAGGCGGCGCTCGCCGCCCTCACCGCGGCCGCCGAGACCGGCGACGGCAATCTCCTCGCCCTGAGCATCGAAGCCGCCCGCGCCAACGCAACCGTGGGCGAGATGAGCTACGCTTTGGAAAAGGTCTATGGACGCCACCGCGCGGTCATCCGCTCCATCAGCGGCGTCTACAAGCACGAAGTGGGAGAAGGCATGGCAGATGTCACCGAGGCCCGCCGACTCACCGACGAGCTCGCCGAGCTCGAAGGGCGCCGGCCGCGGATCCTCGTCGCCAAGGTCGGCCAGGACGGCCACGACCGGGGTCAGAAGGTCATCGCCACCGCCTTTGCCGATCTCGGCTTCGATGTCGATGTCGGGCCCGATGTTCTCCACCCCCGAGGAGACCGCCCGCCAGGCCGTCGAGAACGACGTCCACGTGGTCGGGGTCTCCTCCCTCGCCGCGGGCCATCTGACCCTCATTCCCGCGCTCAAGAAGGCCCTCGACGAGCTCGGCCGGTCCGACATCGTCATCGTCGTCGGCGGGGTGATCCCGCCGCAGGACTACGAGGCCCTGCGAGCGGCCGGCGCCGGCCACATCTTCGGTCCCGGCACCGTCATCGCCGAGGCCGCGGTGGAGCTGCTCGAGGATCTCAAGGAGCGGTTGGGGCACGGGGAATCAGACCGCCGGGGAAATGAACCGCGAAGAGCGCAAGGGACGGCGGAGGCATCGCAACATCGCAGTTGACGAGTGGGTGATGACCATTGCTTGCAGACGACGCGCACGAGTTTGAAACAGAAGGGGGCGAAGATCCAAAAGCAGCCACCAAGGACGTCTTTTTGGCTCATCGCAGGATTTCACGGGAGGACTTGCGCCCCGGTTTTGTTGGGGCCCGGGTCAATATTGCGATGCTTCGTGAAGACCTTTGTGGTTCTTGGTGTTCTTCGTAGTTTCAAAACATCGCCGACGAGACGTCGGCGCTTCTACAACAACGCACCAGTTAATTTGCTTCTTGTGGTGCGGGCGTCCCGCTCGCGGTGAGTTCGGCGCCACGGACCGCGAATGTCACGGCATCCGCCGAAGGACGAAGAGCGGCCCGCCGGTCCAGATCTCGGGCAGCTGGATGTTCTCTCGATCGACCTCGTAGCCGTCGGGCGAGTAGTAGACGAGATCGACGGTGTCCACCCAGATCGGAACGTCGAAGGTCATGATCTGGAGACTCGCGGGGAGGCTCTCCCAGTGCCGCAGGTCTCCCGGTTTCGGGCCGGCCCCGGCTCCCCCTGCCATGACGACCCGGTCCGCCCGCAGACGGAGGCTCGCGACGGCGAGCTCCTCGACATCGGTGAGTTCGACGGAAATCACCGGGTCTTCCATCTCCGCCGAAGCCCAGGTCACAGCCTGGGGATCCCGCGGCAGATAGCGCGACCAACGGATGGTCTCCGACCTGTTGATCTCGAGCCGGTCGACGTCCTTGTAGGGTCCCTGGCCGAGGAGCAGGATCATCGTCAGGCTTCTCTCGGGCTCGACCGGCGGCGGCGCCAGGCCCTCGGGCTGAGTCCCCCCGATGCCTCTCTGCAGCTGTCTCCGGAGCGCGTCGACGAGTTCCGCGCTTCGACCTTCCACATTGATCCACGAGAGCACCGCGAGACCATCGTCGAACCGACCGGCGCCGCCGTACGCCATGGCGGCGAGAACCCGCGTGAAATCGAACCGGCACGGTACGCAGTCAACCTCGGCGATGGCTGCCAGGGCGCCGTCAGCCCGGATCGACGCGGCCGCGAGGTCCTGCATCGCCAGCGCATCGGCGATCTGCACGGTCTCCATCATGACCTGTTCGTGGTACTCGGGCAGCCACGGCGGCGACTTCGGGTCATACGCCCTGCCGCTGTCGAGCAGGGTTTCGGCCCGGGAAAGGGCGGACAGACTCTCCTGGTATCGACCGAGTTCGAGGAGGGCAACCGACCTCTCGACCTCGGCCAACGCCCGATCCTCGGGAAAGACCTCGCCCTCATCGAGGAGCTCGAGGGTGACTTCGGGACCATAAAGGTAGTAGGCATAGCCGACATAGTCGACCGCATTGGTCGCGCAGCCCGAGAGAACGACCAACGCCGCCAGAACCGCGCCCAGGCTCGTCCCATGCCTCGCCATTTCTGCTTTGTACCATAAGCGAAGATCGTGCCGATTCCCAGTGGGTCCAGGGGTTCTCGCAATCGCCACGAGAATCCCGCCACCGGGATTCTCTCGGCCGCAAACCACCAAGCCCGGATCGAACTCAACACCATACAGGGATTTACGGCTTCGTGATACCCAGTCCGGCGCGGCTCGGCTATGCTGAGTGCGGGTAGGACTATGAGAATTCTGGTTGTTGAAGACGAACACCGACTGCGCGAAGGCCTGGTGGACCTGCTGTCCGCCGCGGACCACGAGGTGACCGCGGTAGGGGACGGTCGAACCGCCGTCGAGACCGGTATTGCCGAGACCTTCGATCTGGTGCTGCTCGACCTGATGCTGCCTCAGATGGACGGCATCGAAGTCTGCCGCCGTCTTCGCCAGTCACGTCCGTCCCTTCCCATCCTGATGCTGACCGCGAGGGGCTCCGAGGAGGAGAAGGTCGCCGGTTTCTCGGCCGGCGCCGACGACTACGTCACCAAACCCTTCGGTGTCCGCGAACTGCTCGCCCGAATCGAGGTCTTCGCTCGCCGGGCGTCGTCAGCGCCGGCGGAACCCGAGATTCTCGAGATCGACGACTGCATCATGGATCTGGGCCGCCACCTGGCGACCCGCGGCGACGAAACGGTCCACCTCACCGCCCGCGAGGTGGGGATCCTGCGTTGGCTTCATCGTCAGCAGAGCCGGGCAGTGCCGAGGTCGGAACTCCTGGAGCGGGTTTGGGGCACCACCGGCGATCTCCAGACCCGGACCGTGGACATGACCATCGCCAAGCTCCGGCAGAAGATCGAACGCGACCAAACCGACCCCAAGATCGTCGTCACCGTGACCGGTGCGGGATACGCTTGGGGCGAAGACTGAAGTTTCAGATTCCATGACCTCGTCCAGACGCACCACCCTCGCCGTCCTGGCCCTGGCGGTGGCGGTCGTCCTCCCGACTACCGCCTGGTACCTCACCGGCGCCAGCGAAGCCGGACGCCGCGCCCGGATGCTGGAGAACTCGGTTCTCACCCGCCTCCAGGTCGAACTCCACCGCGACTCCGACCGGCTGGCCACCCGCCTCGAACGACTTCGGGCCGGTGAAAGCGCACGCCCCTTCTTCCACTACCAGAGCATCACCCACGACCCGAGAGGGGCCGCGGAAGGACTCGCCGTGGCGCCGTCTCCGTTGGCTCAGGGGGTCTCCGACCCGCTTGTCTGGACACACTTTCAGCTCAACGAAAACGGGCTTGTGACCCTGCCGATGGTGAACGAACGCTTCCCCGAACTCTCGTCCAACGAGAATTTCACCCGATTCTGTTCCCTCCTCGCCGATCTCCAGCACGCCATGGCGCTGGGTCTGGAAGACCAGGCCGGAGCCGACAGCGGCTACTTCGAGGGCGAGTTGCTCGCGCTGCGGAGATCGGAATGGGAGCAGATTCGCGACGCGGACCAGGTCTACGCCGCCATCACCGGGCGCGGTGAGACACCGAAAAAGACCATCGAGCGGAGTTCCGATCAGGTCATCATCCGCATCGGCCCGTTGAAGTGGCACACCATGGTCTTCGGCAGCAGCCCGACCCTCACGGCGCTGCGCGAGGTCGCGACCCCACTCGGGATCAGGCTTCAGGGCTTCGCCATCGCGCCATCCGGCGTCGAGCAGTGGCTGGGAAGCGACACCGAGGTCGAAGTGGGTTTCACGCCTTTGGCCACGCTGCCGCCCGATCGGCTCTTGTCACAGGTATCGGACACCGGCTGGTGGCTCAGTGCTGACGCGACCCCGCTACTGGAGCAGGCACGGGCGGAGGGCAGGAAAGGCATCGTCGAGTTCCGTCGGATCTTTGCTTTGGGTGCGGTCGCGGTCATGTTCTCAGCCCTGGCCGTCATGGTCGTCTTTTTCCAGACCGATCGGCTCGCGCGCCAACGCGGGCGATTCGCCGCCGCTGCGGCGCACGAGCTCAAGACGCCTCTGGCCAGTCTGCGGCTCTACAGCGAGATGCTGAGCGAAGGGCTGGGCCGACCCGAACAGTCCAGGGTCTACGCCGCGAGGGTCGCTTCCGAATCCGGCCGCCTGGGGCGGGTGGTTTCGAATATGCTCGATCTCGCTCGCCTCGAGCGCGGCGCGCAGATCGCCAACCCGCAACCCGGCGATCTCGGCGCGGCCGTGGCCGGCTGTATCGAGCGACTCCAGCTCAGCCTCGGGGATGCAGGCCTGACCGTCACCACCGATATCGCGGATGACCTCCCGACCGCGATCTTCGATGTCGACGCCCTCTGCCAGATCCTCGACAACCTCCTCGACAACGCCGAAAAGTACACCAGGGGCCGGCCCGATCGGCGGACGGAGGTCGTGGTGGAAAACGCAGCCGAGGGCATCGAAATCACCGTCAGCGACAACGGTCCCGGCATCCCCCGCGCTGAACGAAAGCACCTCTTCAAGGCCTTCCAACGTCCCGACGACGACGACGCCCCCGCCGGCCTCGGTCTCGGGCTCTCGTTGGCGCGCTCGCTCGCCAGAGCGCAGGGGGGCGACCTCGAGATTGGTGAGGCGGAGGGAGCTGGAGCGGTGTTCGTGCTAACCCTCACGAAGGCATAGTTGTCGATCAATGCCGCTCATCCGCGGCTCAATGGCGGAGGATCGTTTCCCCGACCCACGACGGCTACTCGCAGATCGCATCACAAAGTGAAACCGCCAAGACGCAAAGGTCGCCAAGGACTTCGCGAAGAACATCGCACTATTGACCCATCGCACCATCGCGTCTTTCTCGAAGCTTAACCTGATCCCGGTCACCGATGCCATCGAGCGACAGATGCGATGAGTCATTGAACCGACTTGGCGGAGGCTTTGCGCCTTCGCGTCTTCGCGGTTTCAATCACCGTTTCGACAACAGGATCAATAAACGGAACTCGAACCGCTAGGGTCAGCTAGTCCCACTACCGACGACTCTCCCTCAACCACCTGGGTATTCGGGTAGAAACTCGACCACGCGAACCAGAAGGCTCTGGTAGCCGGGATCTCATCGCGGTCGACTCCGGTGTAGGCCCTCACTCCCCATCCGCACACCCGCTTGACGACCACGGCGGTTCCACCGAGATATACTCCGGCTGGATTCCGGAACGGGTCCGGTTGGATCATCTATGAAATTCTCCCATTTTCTGACCCTCGTATTCTTTGCAGCATCGCTGATCGTCGGTGTGGTGTATCTCACTGTCGATGATCGCCTGACCTCGGTTGGTATGACCAGCGACGACACTCATCCCCCGGATTACTACTTCCTTGCCGCCGACCAGACCACCGACTCTCGGATCGACTGCCCCTTGGCGGTAGACTCCAAGCACCCCGATATCTGGGCGCACGAGATTGCGCCCTGCTGGCTTGTCGAGGGTTGGACGCCTCCCTACACCTGGGGGTCGTGGGCCGCGGGACCAGTCTCCCGGGTCGAGGTCGACCTCAAGACAACGGCAGCCAGGTCTCTAGTGATCCGAGCCCGAGCCAACAAGAATCTGCCCGAAAATCAAGAGCAGGGTGTCACGGTGAGTGTCAACGGGACCGAGATCGGCAGCCGGAAAGTCCAGAGGGAATGGTCGGATCTTCGTCTCCACGTCCCCGCCGACCTCCTGCGGGTCGGTCGCAATTCGATTGCAATGGAATTCGATTTCAGAATCTCGGAGAGGGAAGCTAAAACCGGCAAGGGCTATCTCACGCTTGCTGCGGGCGTCAGCTCCTTGACGCTGATGGCTACGACAATCCCGTCGTCCTACAAGGGCAAAAACGAACCCTTCGTTGACGGCTGGAACGAGGAGCGTCAGGGGTTTCTTGTCGGCGAACCCGGGGTCCTGGTTCAGCCGTGCTTCATTCCATCCGGGACCGCTCGGATCGAGCTTACCGTGAGAGCATCCATGAGCGTGGATTCGTCCAAAGTCCGGGCGCTGCTCGCGGTCGAGAACCTCGATGGTGGTTCGGTTAGGCAGTTCGAGATGACCTTCCCGCCGGGGCGGAGTCTGAACACGGCTCGGCTGCCGGTCAGCGATCTCGCCGGACGTTGGGCCCTCGTGACCATCGAAACCAACGTCGAAACCGGCAACCTCGAGATCTCCGAGATGAGGTTCGTCCAGGACGACCGTCCACCGACACAAGCGGCAGCGAGCCCACCGTCCGAGAAGACCCAAACCAAGCCCGATATCGTGCTCATCACCCTCGACGCTGCACGGGCCGACCGCTTCTCCTTCGCCGGTCACGACCGTCCAACCACTCCCTTCATCGATGAATTCAGCACCGAGTCCATCGTCTTCCCCTACGCCTACTCGTTGGTTCCCTACACCCTGGGCTCGGTGCCGACCATGATCACCGGGCTGAGCTTTGTCGACCACCTTGTTACCAGGCGCGAGGATGTACTGAGTCAGGACGCCGTCACCCTCGCGGAGTCACTGAAGGCCGCCGGCTACCACACTGTGGCCTTTTCAGCGACACCCAACAATTCCAGGGCCAAGGGATTCGACCAGGGCTACGATGTGTTCCGAGAAATCTGGACCGACGAGGCCGAGAAAAGCGAGACCCGTCGTGCCCACTTCATCGCCAAACAGGTGGTCGACTGGCTCGACACTCTCGGCGACGACACCCGGCCGATCCACCTCCAGGTCCACATCATCCCGCCGCACGCGCCCTACGATCCACCGGCGCCATTCGATCTGTTTACGGACCCGGACTACGACGACCCCTGCGATGGCTATCACCGCACGATCTTCGCCATCGATGGCGGCTCGATGGAACCCTCCGCCGAGTGTCTGGATCACGTGCTCGCCCTCTACGACGGCAACCTCCGCGCCGCCGACGATGCCGTCAGGACCATCGTCGAGGCCCTCAGCCTCCGGCCGAGGTGGCGCAATACCGTCGTGCTCGTCACCTCTGATCACGGTGAGGCATTCATGGAGCACGGACGAATGACACACAACAGCACCCTTTATTCGGAGATGATGCACGTTCCGTTCGTCCTGCGGATGCCGCCCGGCTTCGATCGCTCGACCATCGACACCGAGCGACTGGTGACCCTAGCCGACATCGCTCCGACCCTGCTCAGCGCAGCCGGCCTCAAGCTGCCGCACTCCGCGGACAGCGCCAATCTGTTGGCGCCGAATCCGTTCAACGGCGACCGGTTCATGGTCAACCAAACCGCCACGTCCCCCCCGATACGGGGAATCAGGATGCTCCGATGGAACCTGATTATGAGTCCTGCGGGGTCAGGGGCACTTTTCAACTTGACGACCGATCCCCAAGAGCGCTTCAACGTACGGTTTGACCACCCGACTCGATTTGCCGGCCTCGGGATGATCCTCGACCACAGGTTCGGTATTCCTCCCCAACTCATCGCTGCCGCCGAAACGGCGGACATCACAGATGAAGAGCGCGCCCTCCTCGAAGCCCTGGGCTACGTCCGGGACTGAAGCCCTGCCAGGACGCGTTCCGGAGTCAACGGCAAGGTATGGAACCGCACCCCGATGGCCCGTGTAACCGCATTGGCGATGGCGCCTACGGTGGGGATCACCGGCAGCTCGCCACAACCCCTCGGCGATCCGTCCTTGGTCTCGTTGGAGAGAAAGGCGATTTCCATGGCAGGCACGTCGGAAAACCGCGGAATCCGGTAGTCGCTCAAACTCCGCGTGTCACTCTGGTGGCCATCGACGCGGACCTCCTCGAAGAGTGCAAAACCGAGCCCCCATAGCATGGCGCCCTTGGTGTTGGCGGTGAGGGTGTTGAGGTTGACGACGAGCCCGATGTCGAAGGCGCCGGCGAGCCGCTCGACCCGCACCACCCCGGAGGTTCGGTCCACCGCCACCTCGGCGGCGACCGCACCCAACTGCCGGCCTCCGTGGTGGCAGATGGCGAACCCGATCCCGTGGTCGTCGTCCAACGCGCGTTCATAGCCGATCATCTCCGCCGCGGCATCGAGGAGCGGCCCGAACGAGGCCACAGCCAGGTTCTTCTTACGGAACTCGAGCGGATCGATCTCGAGCGCCGCGGCGAGGACATCGGTGTGGCTCTCGACCGCGAAACAGGTCTGGACAAAGCTGGTGCCGCGCATGGTGCCGTGCCTCGCCGGCATCGGTGACGAAAAGAGCCGGGTCCGCACGTGGGGAATGTCATAGGTATCAGCGCTTCCGAAACCCTCGTCCTGGTAGAGATCGATCGTCCGCGCCAACAGCCGTCCGTTCTTGGTGACGCCGCTGGTGATGTCGGCGACAACGGCCTCCTTGTAGCGCGCCCGGCCGTTGAACTGATACTCGCGGGTGTAGACGTGCTTGACCCGCCGACCGGATTTGCGGGCGAGCAACGCCGCCTCGTCGGGCGCCGGGGTGTCCACTTTGACGCCGAAAGCGCCGCCCACCGGCATGGCGATGATGCGGACGTTCTCCTCGGGAATCTTGAGCCTTTTCGCCACCCGCGCCCGCGCCTTGAAGGGCGCCTGGGTACTCGCCCACACCGTCACTCGGTCGCCCTCGACCTCGGCGACGGCGGTCTCGGTTTCCAGGGGCACCTGGGAGGCGTATTGCGTAATGTAGGTGTCACTGATCGTGACCGGGCTCGAACCCAGCTTGCCCTCTGGATCACCGGCCTCTTCGACGGTCTTCCGGAGCTCGGCCCGCCGGCGAATCTCGCCCTCGACATCGAGGGTCCGATCCCTTTCCGGAATCCGCCACCGCGGCGCGAGCGCCTTCAGGGCGCGCTGGACGGAAGTGAAACTCTCCCCCACCGCCATCGCCGACGCCCCGGCACGCTCCACCTTCGCGACTCCCGGGACCGCTGCGGCGGCCGCGAAGTCCGCGGTCTCGATCTCCGTCAACTGGATGTGGTACTGCGACGAAGCAAAGGCGCCGTAGAAGCAGTTACCGGGATCGAAGTCACCGGTGTAGACCAGGGTTCCGGTGACGATCGCCTCGCCGTTGACGCTCGGCGTCCCACGATCGACATAGGGCGTCGAGCTCGAATACCAGGCGCTGGGGTCGATGGTGTCGAGGTGGACCGTGCCGTCGGCGAGCTCACCGATGGGCAGACGCACCGTCGGGTCTTTCTTCGCCACGATCGCGCCGTCCCGGTAGACCAGCTTCTTCGGCGAGACACCGAGGATCCCGGCGGCACGCTCGACCAGGTGGTCTCGGATGCGCTCGCACGCCCGCCAGTAGCCCCAGCCGACGATCCGGGTCGCGTTGCTGCCCTCGGTGGGGCCGTCGTCGGGGCAGATCGAGGTGTCACCGAGCACCAGTTCAACCGTGTCGGGCGGAAGCTGGAGGCCTTGGCTGATGAGATTGCTGAGGACGGTCTTGAGACCCTGGCCCATGTCGACCCGGCCGGTGTGGGCCGTCACCGACCCGTCGGCGTGGATGAAGATCCACTCGGTGTAGTCGACGAAGTAGCGCACTGCGTGATTGGCGATCACTCCGACATCGGCCGCCACCGGGGTCTCGTCGACCGTGCCCGTCCCATCCGAACATGAAAAGGTAAATGCGTATGCGGTGCTGCCGCCGAGCAGTTCGAGGAAGGTCCTCCGATTCAGGGGCACTCAGTCCTCCCGTTTCACACCGCCGGCGACGCTCGCGACGGCCTCGACGATGGCGGGGTAGGACGCACAGCGGCAGAGGTTGTCGTCCATGGCGCGGACGATCTCGTCCCGGTTCGGGTGCGGGTTCGACCGCAGCAATGACTCGGCGGTGACGATCATCCCCGGGGTGCAGTAGCCGCAACCGAAGGCGGTGTGGTCGACAAAGGCGCGTTGCAGATCGCTCAGATTTCCCGGTCGGCCGAGACCCTCGATGGTGACGATTTCATCATCCGCCGCCACCTCACCGACCGTCACCATGCACGATCGGAAGACCTCACCGTTGATGAGCACCGAGCAGACGCCGCATTCTCCCTCGCCGCAGCCGAATTTCGTGCCCGTCAGCTTGAGCTGGTCGCGCAGGACCCATAAAAGAGGCTCACCGGGGTCGATGGACAGCGTGTGCGACTCACCGTTGACCTTCAGCGTGATCTGCTCGGCGCGCGCCATGAGCGGAGAATAGCACGCACAACCGGGAAATCAGTGGATGTATCCCAGCGCCTGCAGGTTGTCGCGGTCCTCGTCGCTGAGCTCGGCCTCGACGGGCGATTGCTCTGCGATCTCGGCGAGCCGCCGAGCGAGCTCCGCGCGGAGCGTTTCCATCATCCCGGGCTGCGCTTTCGCGAGGTTTTTGAGTTCGCCCGGGTCGTCGGCCAGATCAAAAAGCTCCTCCCGGTGCTTCTCGTCCCGCCACGAGTGGATGTACTTGAAACCGTCAACCAGGATGGCCCGCATGTCCCATCCGGCCTCCGGCCGGTAGGTGGCTGCGATGAAGGGTCGGGCAGGATGCTGCTCGCCCCGCATGAGGGGGACGAGGCTGGCGCCCGAAGAAGCCTCCGGACCCCCGGTCCCGAGAAGATCGGACAAGGTCGGGAAGACATCGACCAGACCCACCGGGTCGTCGACCACCAAACCCGCCGGGAGTCGCCCGGGCCAGACGAACACCAGCGGCACGTGGAGCAGCGAGTCGTAGAGCTGGCTGATGTGACCGGTTTGTTTGTGGTCGCCAAGACCCTCGCCGTGATCCGAGGCGAAGACCACCAGGGTGTTGCGCAGCATTCCCCGTTCCTCGAGCCCGGCCAGCAAGCGGCCGATTTCCCGATCGACGATCTCGACCTCCCTGGAGTAGGCCCGCCGGATTTCCCCTCTGTTCAGGACCTCCTTGACCGAGACCAGCAGCCTGGTCTCCGTCGGCCCCTCGGAGCGGTTGGTGACGCGGATCGACGCCGGGAAGGACGACTGGAGCGTGGTTCTCCCCATCCGACGATGGATCACCTCCCAGCCTTCGGTGGGTTCGAAGTCGATCATCTCGTCATGGAAGCTCAGATTGTCGACCCGGAAGATCCGGTCGGGATCGCGGTCGAGGGGTACGAGCTCAAACGTGCTCTCACCGGGGGGAACCACGATATCGAACCAGAACCCGCGCCCACGGGCGTCCATGGTTCCGATTGACTCTCCGTCGAGCCGCAGATCGAAAGTCGGATAATCGACCCCCAACGGCGCATAGGGCTCGTGCGGGTCGGAGTAATGGAGCCAGAAAAAATAGGGTCCGTCCAGCCTATCCGCGGCGGCCGCGAGCGCCTCGTCGGTGACCTCGACCGCGTCTTTCATCCAGTCGCGGGGGAAGTCGTCGCCATAGTGGTCGAAACCGCGGTCAAAACCGAAGTCGCGTTTGAGCACTCCGAGGCTGACCACCGCGGCGGTGCGACGGCCCGACATCCGCATGGACTCGGCGAGGGTCGGCAGGTTTTCGGCGAGATGCTGGGCGTTGTTGTGGACCCCGGTCTCCATGGGCAGCAACGATGTAAAGAGCGAAGCGTGGCTCGGACCGGTAATGGGGATGTGCGAACGCGCATTGCTGAAACGCACTCCCCGGGCCGCGAGCCCATCCACCGTCGGCGTATGAAGATCGGCGCCGTAGACCCCGAGATAGTCGGCACGCAAGGTGTCAACCACGATGAGCAGCACGTTCGGCACGTCCTCGTCTCCACCCGACTCGCCCCGCACCCTCCCCCGGACGACGGCGAAACCGGCTTCGGAACCGCCCTCCCCGACCGCCGCGAGTCCGAGCTCCACGGGCGTACCGGCCGGCCAGGTCATGGTCCACCTCGTTGAATCGTCGGTCACGGTCGCGGGATCGATGAAGATGGCGTCCGCCGCCGGCCGGCCCGGTTCGGCCACCCAGACCAACGCCCGCGCCACCGACTCACCCGGAACCGGATGGACGATCTTCAACTCGAGAAAACCGTCCTCGGGCGCCGTGAACCGGTAACGGAGACCCGAACCGGGGGCGAGAAAAAGCCGGTCTCCATCGACCGCCGGTCGCGGGACTTCTCCCCCGCCGGCGACCTTCGTCGGCTCGGCGGCGAGTGCAACCCGCCGGAACGCCGCTCCCAGGCTGCGCCTGTCGGTGGAGTCCGGCACGAGGTCGGCGGGACGGCCGACCCACGCACAGCGCAACTCGAGCCGGTTGGTTCCGACCGCCAGCAGGCCAGGAGGCACCACCAGGGAATAGTCGGAGAACCGCGAAACGAGCTCGACCCGGCCGAGGTCTCGCCCGTTCAGCGTCACGGTGACGATCTGGGGAGGACCCTCTTTTCGGGGGAGCATGCGGGCGCTCAGCTCGAGCCGATGGTGATCAGTGTCGAAGAGGTTGAACTCGACCACCGCGGTCTCCGCCACCGTCCAGGCGAAGCCCTTTCCGGTTTCCTGAAGAACCTCGGGGCGATCCCATCCCGAGACCATGGCCGACGCCGCCGCCGGCGATGAGAAATCCACCGACGTGACTTCGTTCATCACCTCGGCCGAGGCCGCCCGGTCGATGAGATCGAGGAGAACCCGTCCCTTTTCGGGCTCGCCGGTGTAGTCGGAGAAAACCCGGGAACCGGAGCCTCCACAGCCGGCAATGACACCGGCGGCGCCGACCACGAACGCGAGCAAAAAACGACCCCTCATGCGCGGGCATTGTAACGGCATACCTCGAAGGGTCAACGTCGAAACGCGCGGCATCACCGAAGAGGAACGCGCGCTCCTCGAATCCCTGGGCTATATCAGGTTAGCGGGGTGGGGGTGAGACGTGAGACGTACGAGAGTGAGAAAGTGAGAAAGTCAGAGAGTCGGGGGCCCGATGCTCTGGGCCTCCTCACTGGCGATTGTAGGAAGGCCTCACCCCTCACAGCGAGCATAGCGAGCGCTGACCTTCTAACCAGCGACCAAAGGGAGCGCTCACCTCCGTCACTGCACGTAGCCGATGGCTCGGAGCTGACGCTCCTGCAGCGTCTGCTCCTGGAGACTCATCCGCCGTTCCTTCCACTTGCGGGTCAGTTGCGCCCGCACCCGTGAGTAGAAGCGAGGATTCGTCATGAAGACCGACGGAGGAATTTCGTCGCCGCCGCTCTCGCTCTCGCCCTCGATCCACGCCTCGATGCAGAGCTCAGCATGCCTGAGGCCAAAACCCGGGACGGCCACGTATCGGTCGCGGAAGATCTCGTCGCCGGTCGGATGGAGGGTGTCCTCGATGACGACCCGAGCCTCACCGCCCGCGAGATCGCGCACCGACAGGCGAAAGCTCGCCGCCGCGGGAGCGCCATCGAGGACGGAGTCGTCGAATCCATAGGCGACCTGGATCACCGGATCCACGGGCAGGAACAGCTCACGACATCCGGTTGGATCGTGGAGGACCTCGCGCACCAGTCCGTAGAGCGTGGCCACCCGATAGTCGTCACGAAACGTGAACTGTCCGAGCTCGATGTCGACCCAGAGCGGGCGGTCGGTTCGGATCACCGGCCGGGTGTCCATGGGGCCGAGGGCGGCCAACTGGGGGCAGAAATCCGCGGGATATCGGACGACCCGCATGGGCAGGTACGGTGGAACCCATTGCCACACCACCTGCCGGTCCGGAGTCACTTCGAAGACCCTCCCACCCTCGCTCGAAGTGATGAGGAGATTGCCGTTGGGCAGGATCTGCTCGACACCCGCAACGGTGGTGTAGAAGTTCGGCGCCGAGTACGCCCAGATCAACCGGCCGTCGACGGGGTCGATGACCCGGATCTCGCTTTGCCGATAGGCGTTGAGGTCGTGGTAGCCGTTGTTGAAGAAGACGACGAGTCCGGCGCCGAGCACTCCCTTCGGCACCATCTGCGCTTCGTGCTGGAAGTCGAGACCGTCCGAGTGCTTCCAGACAATCTCACCGCTCGATTTCTCGATGATGAAGATGGCGTTGAGGTTGCGCGCGCTGACGAGGATGTTGCCCGGTCTGAAACGATCGTCTCCGGCATCGAACCAGCGGTTTTCGGGCAACTCGAAGACCGAGTTGGTGTGGGTCGGATCCGGATACCGTCGGTCTCGATCCGGGAAGTGCTCATCGAGATGGTCCCGCGGCCACCACTCCCAGACGACCCGGCCCCGCCGGTCGATCTCCTGGAGGTAGTCCGAGCGCGTCTCGACCTCCTGCGCCAGCACCAGCACGTTGCCGTTGGCGAGCCTGGTGAAGTCGTGGTGCGGGAGATCCTCGGGTCTCGGCAGAGCATAGGCCCAGGTCAGCGTACCGTCCCAGTCGTACTCCTTGACCAGATTGTCCAGGCCGATCACGGTGAGGCGGCCGCGTTCGTCGAGACGCAGGCGCCCCACCGCGCGGACCTTCGGCCAGCTGTGAACCAACCGACCCTGCATGTCGATGAGCATGGGCACCCGGCGCCGATACAACACGAGGTTGTAACCCGGTGAACTCGCCTCCGGCAGAAAGCTCTCGACCCACTCCTCGGGCACGGTGAATTCGATCTCCTGGTCCAGACTCATCGAGCTCGGCAAGATCATCGACCCGGGCCATGAACTCATCCACCGGGCTCGGGCCGCATCCCGACGATCAGCAATAGACCGACGCAGCCGACGATGGCGAGAATCAGAGAACGAATGCTCATGTGGCTTAGTGTAGTGGTTTTGCATCGCAATGTCGTGGCGGTGCTTCCCCAAAACCAAACTGTGTTCTTGCGTGGCTGCAAGTGTGACCCGATGTCACATCGGGTCAGATGGGGCCCGGCTCGTTCCCGGTCCCGCTCCCGATCCCGCGATGGCCTTTCGGGAACGGGAGCGGGATCAGGTTCGGAATCGATTCCAAACCAGGTGTTTGATAGGCCATCTGTGCTGTCACCCAACCTTGAAGATAGATCCGTGTGTATCCGTGTCCCATTTGCGATGCGAAGTCGCGGCGTCGCTCCCAATGACCTACTCGCCAGGAACACGAGAGTGGCAAGCTGGAAGCTTGCCGCTACAAAGGCGCTCGGTCCATTGTAGGGGCGAGCTTCCAGCTTGCCCTTCAGAGCCGTCACCACTGGCAATGTCGCTCCTGTTTCTGTCGACCCGCGCGGGTTCTGGTCAGCTCAGCATGACAGGGATAGGCGGCCTCTGGCATTCCACAAGTCGATGCCGCTTGATGGCGTGGCGGGGCCAAGGATGACACGCCCATCGGAACGCAATAGACTCAATCGGCAATGACAGCACCCACTCTTACCCTCGATCTCCTTGACGACGAACTCGCCGTTTGCCGGCTCCCCATCGGTGCGCCGGTGCCCAACTGGGCATGGTCGGGCGAGCTGACCAGCATCACCTGCACCGACGACGAGATGTCGGTGGTCTGCGCCGCCGAACCGGTTCCCGGCGATGTCACCCACACGGCGGGCTGGCGCGCCTTCAAAGTCCGTGGTCCGCTGGATTTCGGCCTCGTCGGCATCCTCGCCGGGATCTCCGGCGCCCTCGCCGACGCCGGGGTGTCGATCTTCGCCATCTCGACCTACGACACCGACTACATCCTGGTGCGCGGCAGCCGAGCTCGAATCGGCGGTGAACCGCTGCTCGGCGACGGCCGGGTGTGAGTGATTGGCTGTAACCAGTCACCGAGTCCCGGCACCGGGATAAAACCAGAGGCGAGCCCGACCTCGAGACGATCGCCCTGCCTGCGTCGACGGGTTTCTGCGTGCCCATTCGGATCCGGTCGCCGCTGTGACCTGCTCGTCGTCACCCTGGCGACTCGAATGCGATATCTCCCCCGCCCGTTTCACGGCGACGAGATGATCACCTTCAGCAATATGGTCCTCGGTCGTGATTTCGGCGGCATCATCTTCGGCCCATTCGACAGCAACAGCCACCTGCTCAACTCGCTCATCATGAAGGCCGTCTATCTCTCAGCCGGTGAGAACCCGGCGCTGATGCGATTGCCGAATCTGATCTTCGCCCTGCTCGCCATCGTCCTCGTGTACCTCATCGGCTCGCGAGAATTCGGCCGCGTCCCGGCGTTTGCCGCCGCTCTCCTGCTCAGCCTTCACCCGGCGATGGTGCTGTTCTCGGTCTCGGGCCGCGGCTATGCGGGGATGGTCTTCTTCACGCTCGTCTCGAGCACCCTGTTTCTTCAGCTGCTGCGGTCGTTCTCGTGGTGGCGTTGGCTCGGATGCGCGACCGCCGGTTTTCTCGCCGGCACGTCTCATCTTTTCGCGGTGAACGCCCTCATCGCTCAAGTTCTGCTGGTGCTCGTCGTGGTTGCGAGTCCCGAAAAATCAGCGAAGGAGGGAATCACGGCGCGTGTCGTGCGTTTCGGTCCGGTGATCCTCGGACCCGTGATCGCGCTCGTCCTCCTCGCCGCGCTCTATCTTCCTCAGCTGCGGCTCAGCGCCGCCGAGAGCTTCAGCTATCCCTTTCAGGCAGCCTTCCCCCTCGCTCTCATCAACTTCCTGGGCGGCGCCACCTACAGCACCGCTCTCGATGGCTTCTCGCTGCTGCTGGCCGCCCTCGCTCTGATCGGCCTCGTCGGCCTCAGATCCGACCGAACCCTGAGAATCTACCCGGCTCTGCTTTTCCTCGCCCCGATCGCCCTCTATGGGCTGTCGTACTTCGCCCCGGTTTTCACCCTGCATCCGAGGTTCTTTGTTTATCTTCTCCCCTACTACTGCATGCTCGTGGTGGCCGGGATGGAGATCGCGGCCGCGGCGGTTCGCGCGAAGACCGGTGGTCACGGCCGTGGTCTCATCGCCGCTCGCGCCGCGGTTTGGCTCTGCGTCGGCCTTATCGCCATCGTCTTCGTCAGTCGAATCGACGTCCCGGGTGGAAACGCCTTTGTCCGCGCGCAAGCGGCGGTCGGCGATTTCATCGAGACCCACCCCGAGGCCCATTTCCTCACCAACGACCCCGGATTCGTCCGTGTTCGCCTGCGCCAGGAGCGGAACATGGAGCGGATCCTCCCCGCGCTCGGGATCAAACCCATCCGCGCATACCAGGCCGAGGAACCGGCGAGCGAGATCCACTACATCTACGTCCCAAAGAAGCGGCTCACCGAGGCGGACCTCATCCACTATCAGGGCCAGGTTCCACCCGAGGTGCTGTACCGGAGGGACGACAGCCTTCGGATGTACCTGACGAGGAACGCAACCCTCGAGCTCGATCTCGCGCCGATGGTGCAGATCTATCGGTTGCGTTTCTAGTTACGCGATGGAGCGGTAGACATCCGTGCGCTTGCCGGGGCGCGATGGGAGCGGAGCCAGGCACACAACTTCGTTGGCGGCCAACGAAGTTGGTGCCAGGCACCGGTCCCGCGTATCCGCATCGCGGCTGCCTGCCGGTATGCCCCCGATCAGCGTGTCCGGATTGGCGTGAGTCCGACGAACGCCACCGCAATTCGTTCGACGAATTGCCCCTAGTCCGCGTCGGCCGCCGAGATGTAGCCCTCCCGCTCGAGGAAGAGCAGCACTTCACGCACCGCTTCATCCGGCGTGACCAGCGACGTGTCGATTCGCACATCCGCGTCCTCGGGGATCTCATAGGGATCCGAGATCCCGGTGAACTCCTTGATGATCCCCGCCCGGGCCTTGGCGTACATGCCCTTGCGGTCGCGCTCCTCGCAGACCTCGAGGGGCGTCGAGACGTGGACCAGGATGAAACCGCCGCATGGTTGGACCATCTCGCGGACCTCGTGGCGCACCGAGTCGTACGGTGCGATGGGGGCACAGATGGCAACCCCCCCACCCCGCGTGATCTCCGAGGCGACAAAACCGATCCGGCGGATGTTCAAGTCGCGATGTTCCTTGGAGAAACCGAGTTCGGATGAGAGGTTCTTACGCACCAGATCGCCGTCGAGGAGAGTCACGCCACGGCCGCCGTGTTCGAGGAGTTTGACCCGCAGACCGTTGGCGATGGTCGACTTCCCCGAACCCGAAAGGCCGGTGCAGAAGACCGTGAAACCCTGGGAGTTCCGTCCCGGCCGGCGCCGTCGAAGTTCGCGGACGACTCCCGGGAAGCTGAACCAGTCGGGAAGTTCGCGGCCATCGGCGAGGCTCTTGCGGACATCCTCGCCGGTCATCCTCAGGATGCGGTCACCGAGAGCGATCTCTGCCGCAGGGACGAAACGCTTCCGATTCTCAGCGTAGACCATCTCCTCGGCCGGGACCATCTCGATCCCGAGTTCTTCAGCGTGATTCGACACGCCCTCGAGCGCCTCGGCATCTCCGTAACCCGGAGCGCCGATCACCTCGAGGACCGAGCCTTCGCCGTTCTGCTCGACCAGGAACTGGGTGCAGCCGTAGTTTTTGTGGACGATGGCGTGCAGCATCGCTTCATTGGCCCCACCACCGCGCACCGCCATGGGCAGCAGGTTGAGCCGGGCGAACATGGCCGGGTACTGCGGCAGGGTCTCCTGATAGCAACGGACCCGGGTGTAGTGGTCGACATCACCCGGTTGATTGAGCCCGACTACCGGGTGGATGAGCAGATTCGCCCCCGCCTCCCGGGCCGCGTTCCGGGTCTCGGCCACCTGGGCGCGGTGCATGGTCTGGTGGGTCTGATAGGCCAGCACCTTTCGCCATCCGAGACGACCGAACTTGCGTCGCATCTCGAGGGGAGTGAGCCGGAGCTCGCGGAAATCGTAGTGCACCGGCAATTGGAGTCCCTCGAGCCTGCCGGCTGCGGCGAAGGGTGGTGTTCGCCTGAGAAAACGCGTCCTCGCCGTGCGCCTCGAGTCGGCATCGCCGAAGAGCGCTGCCGCCTCGGCCTCGCGATCGGGTCGGAAGATCTCTTCGACCGTCATGGCCGCGATCATCACGCCCTCGGCATCGCGAAGGGCCACCGAGTCGCCGATGGAAAGAGTCCCCGCCGTCACCTCGTCGATATCGAGGGTCACTGGAAGCGGCCAGAAAACGCCGTTGGCCAGGCGCATTTCGGCACACACGGAGTTGAAATCCGCCGAGCCCATGAACCCTTCGAGGGGAGAGAGCCCTCCATTGAGCAGCAACTCGAGATCACAGATCTGACGCTGACCGAGATCGATGGATGGCCATTCCCGCGAGTGGTCGCGGATCTCCGCCGCGCGATCGCCATCAACGATGAGATTGACGAGGGTGCCTCCGTGAGGCGTGATGAGGTGGTCCAAAATTCATGTCTCCGTGCGGGTTCTTCTCGCGGTACCGCTGCATTGTACTCACGTTTTTTCTCGCCATCCGCCGGCGGATGCCGGCGGATGGCGAGAAAAAAATTAGCCTTGACAGTCTAAAGTTCAGATAAATGTCTCAAAATACGCATATTATTTTGTTTCACAGCTCGAGGGTTGAAATTTCCGAACCAAATTCAGCAATTTGCACGCGTATCCTTCGGTCGTTACATTCTCCTCGACTGTTCGACCGACACACATCAAGGAGGTGACCATGACCACGGCAACCACGAACGGCGTTGATCGCTACATCGAGGCCGCAAAGGAAGCCACCGCCAAACGAGCCGCGCTCCGGGCGAAGGTCCGCAAGCTGCGCTTCGACACGATCGCGGTCCACGGGATGTACGGCCTCGAGGAGGCCTTCGCCGGCGGCCAGGGCGGGATCATCGAACCCATCTTCCCGTCCACCTCCCAGGCCTACCGCGACTCCGACGAGATGGAAGCCGCGCTGTCCTACCGGATCCCGACCTGGTGCTATTCGCGAATCCACAACCCCACGGTCTTCTACCTCGAAGAAACCCTGGCACTGCTCGAGTCCTACGGCTGCGCCACCGACGCCACCGGGCTCTGCACTTCGTCCGGGATGTCGGCGATCAAACAGGCCGTCGAGCCGCTGGTCGCCAAACGCGGCAACGAACCGATCAATTTCGTTTCAACCGCGCAGGTCTACGGCGGAACCTTCCAGCTCTTCAACCTGCGTATGGCCGAACGCGGCGCTGAGGTCCGTTGGGTGACCGAACCGTGGCGGATCGAGGCCTGGGAGCCGCTCATCGACGACAACACCCGCTTCCTCTACGCCGAGATGCCGTCCAACCCGCAGCAGGCCTGCACCGATCTCGAGGCCGCCGCCGTGCTCGCCCACAGCCACGGCATCCCGCTCATCGTCGATGCCACCGTCGCTACCCCGGCGCTCATGCGGCCGCTGGCCCACGGCGCCGACATCGTCGTCCACTCGCTTTCCAAGACCGCCGGCGCCGGCGGCAATGCCATCGCCGGCGGGGTCGTCGCCCGCCATCATCTGATCTCGCGTCACCTCGATGACGACCAACGCGCCGACTACGCCCTCTGGCTCAAGCTCTGGCCCTTCCGCGATTCGGGCCCGTGCATGACCCCGATCTCCGCCCACTATCTGCTCAACGAAATGCGCACCCTGCGGATCAAAATGGCGCAGATGTCGAACAACACCATGATCGTGGCGCGCTATCTCGCCGACCACCCGAAAATCGAGCGGGTGGACTACCTCGGGCTCGAGAACCACCCGTTGCACGCGCTGGCGTCGCGCTATATGAAAGTCGTCGACGACGACACCCCGGCCTACGGCCACCTCATGTCTTTCATCATTCGCGGTTCGGCGGCGGACGCCCGAGCCTTCTTCGATGGTCTGCAGCGGACCTTCCGCGCCACCGATCTCGGCCGCATCAAGAGCGTCGCAACGATCCCCGCAATCTCGACCCACCAACAGCAGGGCGAGGAGGGACGCAGACTCGCCGGCATTCCACCGACCATGGTCCGGCTCTGTGTCGGCGCCGAGCACCCCGCTGATACCATCGACGATCTCGACCAGGCACTCGCGAAGATCTAGGAAGTGAAGAGTGAAGAGTGAAAAGGTTAGAAAGTGAGAAAGTGAGAAGGTCAGAAAGTGAGAGAGTTAGAAAGTCAGAAGGTAAGCGCGCAACAGGTACTGGAGATCGTCCCAGCAACCCTGCGATGCACCTTCTAACTAGCGAGCGAAGTGAGCGCTGACAGCGACCGGAGGGAGCGCTCACCTTCTAACCTCCTAACCCTCCAACGAAGGAGAACACATGAAGCTCATACTCATCGGATTCGGCACCGTCGGTCAGGGGCTCGCCGAGCTCCTCATCGAGAAAGAAGCTCGAACTCAAACGGAACCACGGTCTCGACTGCACCGTGGTCGGCATCTCCGACATGCTCAAGGGGAGCTGCTACGACCCCAACGGCATCGATCTCGAGGCCGCCCTCGCCAAGGCCGTCGCAGGCGAACCGCTGTCAACGCTGCCGGGCGGCTGTGACTGGGATGCGCTGACCATGATCAACAACGCCGACGCTGATGTCATGTGCGAGATCACCTACACCGACATCAAGACCGGTCAGCCGGCCACCGATCACATCCGCGCCGCCCTCGCCAGGGGGATGTCGGTGACCACCACCAACAAGGGCCCGACGGCCCTCGCCTCGCAGGAGCTCACCGAGCTCGCCGCGGCCAACGGCGCCCGCTTCCTCTTCGAGGGCACGGTGATGGCCGGCACCCCGCTGCTCAATCTCATCCGCGAGACCCTCGCGGGATCCGAGATCACCGAGATGCAGGGCATCCTCAACGGCACCACCAACTTCATCCTCACCCGGATGGAGGGCGGGATGGACTACACCGCCGCCCTCGCCGAAGCCCAGGAGCTCGGATACGCCGAGGCGGTGCCCGACGCCGACGTTCTCGGGCTGGGACGCGCTGGCCAAGGTGACCATCCTCGCCAACAACGTCTTCGGCGCCTCGCTGAGGCCCGCGGACTCTCCCTGTCGAGGGGATCACCGAGATCACCCCGGCACAGATCGAGGCCGCGGCCGCCGACGGCAAGAAGTACAAGCTCATCGGCCGGGTCTGGCGCGACGGCGTCGCCGTCCGCGCCTCGGTGGGCGCCGCAGCTCGTCGACAACAGCCACCCCCTCGCCGGAGTCGGCGGCGCCACCAACGCCATGACCATCACCACCGACACCCTCGGCGATGTCACCATCGTCGGTCCGGGCGCCGGGCGCCGCGAGACCGGATTCGCGCTGCTCATCGATCTCATCCACCTCGGGAGGAGTCGATGCGAGATGTTCCTCGCCGGCGAGTGGGTCGATCGCGCCGAGACCATCGATGTCCGCGACCCCTTCGACAACTCGCTCATCGACACGGTCCCGTCGGCCACCCACGACGATGTCGAGACCGCCCTCGCCGCGGCCTTCGCGGCGCGTGCGACAGCGCGGAAGATGACCACCTACGAGCGCTGTCAGGTCCTGCTCAAGACCGCGGCCATCGTCCGCGAGAAGGTCGAGGACTTCGCCACGGATCATCGCGCGCGAAGGCTCGAAGACCATCAACGAGGCGCGCAAAGAGGCCAGCCGAACGGTCAACACCCTGACCATCTCCGCCGAGGAGGCCAAGACGACTCAACGGCGAGACCATCCCCTTCGACTCCTTCCCCGGCGGCGAGCATCGGCGCGGCCACTACGAGCGCGTCCCCATCGGCGTGGTCCTGGCGATCACCCCGTTCAACGACCCGCTCAACCTCGTCGCGCACAAGCTCGGACCGGCGATCGCCGGCGGCAACTCGGTGATCCTCAAACCGGCCACCGTCACTCCCCTGTCGGCGCTCAAGCTCACCGAGGCCTTCATCGAGGCCGGGCTGCCCAAGGATGTGCTCCAGTGCATCACCGGTCATGGCGCCGTCCTCGGCGATGCGCTGGTTTCCGACGACCGGGTCCGGATGGTGAGCTTCACCGGCGGACTCGAGGCGGGCAGGCACATCACCACCAAGGCCGGGCTCAAGAAGATCGGCATGGAGCTCGGCTCCAACTCACCGGTGGTGGTGTGGAAGGACGCCGATATCGAGTGGGCCGCCGAGACCTGCGTCTCCGGCGCCTTCTGGGCGGCGGGTCAGAACTGCATCGGCGTCCAGCGGATCTACATCCACCGCGAGGTCTACGATCGCTTCCGCGATCTCTTCGTCGAAAGAACCAGGGCCTACACGATCGGCGACAAGATGGATGAAGCTACCGACATGGGACCAATGATCACCGAGGCCGAGGCCGAGCGCGTCGAGCGCTGGATCGCCGAGGCCGTCGAGAAGGGCGCCACCATCGCCGCCGGCGGCCACCGCACCGGCACCCTCGTCGAGCCCACCGTGCTCGAGAACGTACCTGCCGATGCCACCATCCACTACGAGGAGGTGTTCGGCCCGACGGTCAATCTCTACCCCTTCGACGATCTCGATGACGCCATCGCCGAGGCCAACTCGGTCGACTACGGTCTCCACGCCGCCGCCTTCGCCCGCGACGTCGAGGTCTGCTATCGGCTGATCGAAGGTCTCGATGCCGGCAGCGTGCTCATCAACGATTCCACCGATTACCGCTTCGATTCCATGCCCTTCGGCGGGATCAAGGGTTCGGGGCTCGGTCGTGAGGGCGTCAAGTTCTCGCTCCAGGAGATGACCGAACCGAAGGTCGTCTGTTGGTATCTGCCGAATCTCTGATTCGGCAGCCCATGCGGGCTGCAAATGAAATTCCAACGGATTCCTCGGCTCGGAGCCGAGTTCTCCGTCGGAATTTCAAAAATTGATAAGTTTGTTCGAATCATTTACCGTTCGGACATGCGACACAATACAGATTTGGACAAGCAGGACGTCGCCATTCTGGCGACTCTGAACGCGAACGCGAGGATCTCGAACAAGGATCTCGCCGAACAGGTGGGACTCGCGCCAAGCACGTGCCTCGAGCGGGTGCGGCGGTTGGTGGAGGCGGGCGCCATCCACGGCTTCCACGCCGACATCGATCTCGCCATGCTCGGTTTCGGGCTCCAGGCCATGATCGCGGTGCGGCTCCAGCGCCACTCGCGCGAGATCGTCACCTCGTTCCGCGAGTACGTCCTCGGTCTCACCGAGGTCCGCGCCGTCTACCACGTCGCCGGCGCCGATGACTTCCTGGTCCACGTCGCGGTGAGAGACGCCGACCACCTCCGCGATCTCGCCCTGGATGCGTTCACGACCCGGAAAGAGGTCGCGCACATCGAGACGAGGCTCATCTTCGAACACGTCCCGATCCGGCGGCTGCCGATCGCCGATGGTGATTGGGAGTAGTTCTCTCCCGTGTCCGTGCCCACGTCCGAGACGACGGGCTGAGATACGCGATCGCGGGCGCTCCAATGGGCGCTGCGATGCTTGTAGCGCCGACGTCTCGTCGGCGATGTTTTGAAACACGAAGAACACCAAGAACCACAAAGGTCTTCACGAAGCATCGCAATATTGACCCGGGCCCCAACCAAACCGGGAGGCAAGTCCTCCCGTGAAATCCTGAGATGAGCCAAAAAGATGTCTTGGTGGCTGCTTTGTGGATCTTCGTGCCCTTCGTGTTTCAAACTCGTGCGCGTCAGACTGCAAACAACACGTCGCCCACTCTCAAATGTGATGTTGCAATGCCGCTGCGGATTGGTTCCATCGGACTCGGGGGCGGGACTACTCCGCCCGGTTCCGATAGAGATTCGGATCGACCTGTAAGGCCATCTTCTCGACATCCATGTGGCCGCCAAGAAACTCGTTGATCTGCTCCGCGGCCTTCTCGGGATCGGCGACGACCTCTGAAAACTCGAGATAGAGGACATCGAACCAGTCCCGGAATCTGAGCTGGAACGCGACTTTGTCCAGATGAGCTTCGATACATGCGAAGCATGTCGTCGTCGTCGGCGGTGTTCTCTTCGCCGCGACGCTCGAGCATCTTGGCCTGTGACGCCAGGACCTCGTGCAGATTCCGGCGCATGAAGATCACTTTGTAGCTGTTGTCCTTGGGCAGGTACTGGAGCAACGAGGAGACCACCTTGATGACCTTGCCGCGAGCCGCGCGGATCCAGGTCGTGTCGTCCATCTCGGCCAGTTCCTTGACCCGTTCGTCCTCGAAATAGCCCTTGGGGTTGTCCTCGTCGGCGGTTCGGATGTTGTCGACGATGGTCTCCATCCCGCCCGCCGAGAGCATCTTCATGGCCATCGAGGTGCCGGAGCGGGGCAGCCCCGACACCAGCACGATGGGTTTGCCGTACTTGAGCCGGCGCATCAGTCCGCCGAGAATCGATCCCATGCTCAGTTTCTCCTGCGGCCGTAAGACCCGGTAATCAAGGGTGATAGGCCGTTTCGATGATATCCGCCGCCCTTGCAAGCCCGGACAGCGGAGCCTATACTACACCCCCCTGGAAATGCCGGCCGAGACCGAGGGGTTCTCTGCTTCGAGCTTTCGCAAACCCGATCAACCGCCTTTCACAAAAGGACATCGCAACGAATGACGACGACAACACACGCCCACCGCCGGACCGGGGTCTGGGTCGCAGCGGCCCTGGCGGTCCTCGTGGTGGGTGCACCCGCCACCGCCGATGCCTACATCGGTCCGGGCGCCGGCTTCGCGGTCCTGGGTTCCTTCGCGGTGATTTTCGTGACCATGATCCTGGCCGGCGTGTCGATTCTCGCCTGGCCGTTCCGCACCCTCTGGCGGATGATCCGCCACCGCCGGAAGTCCAAACCCCTGGTCAAACGCACGATTTTTGTCGGGTTCGACGGCCAGGACGCGCGGATCACCGAACGGATGATGGCCGAGGGCAAGCTGCCCAACTTCTCCAAGCTCGCCGAACGCGGCTGCTACCGCAAGCTCCGCACCACCTTTCCGTCGATCACCCCGGTGGCGTGGTCCTCCTTCAGTACCGGAACCAACCCGGGTCGGCACAACATCTTCGACTTCCTCGACCGTGACCCGAGGACCTATCTTCCGCGGCTGAGCTCGACCTATATCGGTTCGGTGGAGAAGTTCCTCAAGATCGGCAAGTTCAGGATCCCGCTGAAGAAACCCGAAATCCGTCTGCTGCGCAAATCCAAACCGTGGTGGACGATCCTCGGCGAGCACAATATCTGGAGCACCATCATCCGGGTGCCCATCACCTTTCCGCCCGACAAGTTCTACGGCGCGCAGCTCGGCGCCATGTGCATCCCCGATCTCCTCGGCACCCAGGGCAGCTTCATGCTCTTCACCACCCGTCCCGAGGAAGAGGCCTTCCAGGAGGGCGGGATCCGCGTCAACCTGAGCCGCAACGGTTCGGACCACAGCTACGAAGCCACCATCAGGGGCCCCGAGAACGCCTTCTTCGAGGGCAACCCGCCCATGGAGCTGCCGCTCACCATCGATGTCGACCGGAAATCGGGCAGCGCCGTGGTCGACATCAACGGCGCCAAGCTCGACCTCAAGACCGGCGAGCTCAGCGATTGGGTCAAGCTCGACTTCAAGGTCATCCCCGGGATGAAGGTCGGCGGGCTGACCCGGATCATGCTCACCGAGGCCGACGAGCACGTCTCGCTCTACATGTCGCCGATCAACATCGAACCCGGCAAACCGGCCATGCCGATCTCGCACCCGTCCTACTACTCGAGCTATCTCGAGAAGAAGATCGGTCCCTTCGCCACCCTCGGTCTCGCCGAGGACACCTGGGCGCTCAACGAGAAGGTCACCGACGACGGCACCTTCTGGACCCAGACCCAGGATATCGACGACGAGCGCGAGCAGATGTTCGACGATCGCCCTCGACAAGCTGCGATCGGGCGCTCTGGTCACCGTCTTCGACGCCACCGACCGGGTCAACCACATGTACTGGCGCTATATCGACGACGGCCATCCGGCGGCCGCGGGGATCGACGACGCCGAGTACGCCGACGCCATCGAACGTCAGTACATCCGCAACGACGGCATCGTCGGCAGGGTGCTCGACAAGATCAACGACGACGATGTGCTCTTCGTCCTCTCGGACCACGGCTGCACCTCCTTCCGCCGCGGCGTCAACCTCAACGCCTGGCTCCTGAAAGAGGGCTATCTGAGCCTCAAGGACGGGCGCCGATCCGTCGCAGCCCTGGCTCCAGTCGGTGGACTGGTCGAAGACCAAGGCCTACGCCGTCGGTCTGGTGGGGATCTTCCTCAACATCCGCGGCCGCGAGGCTCAGGGCATCGTCGATCCCGGCGAGGAGGCCAAGGCGGTCAAGCGGCAGATCGCGGCCAACCTCCAGGGACTGGTGGATACCGAGACCGGCGAGATCGCCATCAACGAGGCCTTCGACACCGACACTCTCTACCGCGGACCGTACAAGGGCAACGCCCCGGATCTGCTCATGGGCTACAACCACGGCTACCGGATCTCCTGGGACTGCGCCTCGGGTGTGGTCGCGGGCGAGGTCTTCGAGGACAACATCAAGGCGTGGAGCGGCGACCACATCGTCGATCCGCGGCTCGTCCCCGGCATTCTGCTGTGCAACCACGATGTGAGTTCCGACAACCCGCACATCGTCGATCTCGCGCCCACCGTGCTGACCCTCTTCGGAGTCCGGCCGGAGGCGCACATGGACGGCACGCCGTTGCTCGACAAGAAACGAATCACAGCGGCTGGCAGCGCAAATCAAATGAAGGTGCCACGTTCACATTTGTTGATTTGTGGACGAGTTGGTGAGGCTGGATGATACATACAGACAAATCAACGAATGTGAACGGGCACCCTAGGAGGCAATGATGTTCGGAACCACCAAGGTCAAACTCGACGCCGGCCTCGTCGATCGGATCCGTAAATTCGCCGAGATCGCCGGTTACTCTTCGCCCGAGGAGTTCATCACCCACGCCCTCGAGAAGGAACTCGCCCTGCTCGAAGATGCCGAGGATGAGGAGGAGATCAAGAAGCGCCTCCAGGGCCTCGGCTATATGTCGTAGGAATCGATCTCAGACCATGACGAGTCTCAATGCGATTCTCGGCACGGTGATCGATTGGCTGCAGATGCCCATGCGCGGGTTGCCGGCCATCCTCGGCGTGATCGTCTGGTCGATCCCGGTCTCGGTCTTCGCGCTGTGGGTCTTCGGCAAGACCTCGAACCAGAAGAAGATCTCCGCGGTCAAGGACAAAATCGCCGCCTCGCTCTTCGAGATCCGGCTCTTCAACGACGATCTCCGGGCCATCGCCAAGGCCCAGTGGGAGATCATGGGCCACGTCCTGCGTTACCAAGGCCTGGCGTTGGTGCCGATGGTCTTCATCCTGCCGCCGCTCGTTCTGCTCATGGTCCAGCTCCACCAGTACTACGGTTTCCGTGGTTTCGCTCCCGGCGAGACCGCGCTGCTGCGACTCGAGTTCGCCGAAACCGGTGGATCACGCCCCGATCTCGTCATCGACGTCCCCGAGGGTCTTCACCTCGAGACCCCTGCGGTGTGGGTCCCCTCCCTCGGCGAGTTCAACTGGGAACTCGGCGCCGACACCCCCGGTGACTACACGCTCGGCTTCACCCTCGGCGGCACGACCGCGACCAAGACCGTCAACGTCACCGACCGGGTCGTGCGGCTTTCGCCCGAGCGACCGCCGAAAGCGTTTATGGATCAACTCGAGTGGCCGTCCGAACCACCGCTGCCCGCAGGTGGCGCGATCGAGCGAATCACCATCGCCTACCCCGAAGCGACCATGTCGCTGTTCGGCTGGAGCTGGGAGTGGAGCTTCGCCTGGATGGTCGTCTTCTTCGTCCTGACCATGGTCTTCGCCTTGGCTCTCAAGAAGCCCATGGGCGTGGAGCTGTAGAGGGTGAGGAAGTCAGCGCTCGCTTCGGTCGCTGGATTAGGAGGTCAGCGCTCGCTACGCTCGCTGTGAGGGGTGAGTTTCTAACTTCTTCACCTTCTCACTTCCTAACTTGCCTCAACCTTCTATCTTCACACTCTCGATTACTATGGAGCTCGTGACCCGATCCACCACCACCGTTGGCGCTCTCGCCATCTGCGTCGCCGCCGCGCTCTGGGGCCTCGACGGTGTGGTTCTCACGCCCCGGCTGACCGGGATGGCCGTGCCCTTCGTGGTCTTTCTTCTCCACGCCCTGCCCTTCGGTCTCATGCAGCCGGTTCTCTTCGGCTGTTGGAGAAGGCTCCGCAGTTTCGATCGAACGACCTGGGCGGCGCTCTTTCTGGTGGCACTCACCGGCGGGCTCCTGGGCACCATGTTCATCGTCAAGGCGCTCTTTCTGGTCGGCTTCAAGCAGCTCAGCGTCGTCGTGCTGCTGCAGAAACTCCAGCCCGTCTTCGCCATCTTTCTCGCGTCCCTGCTGCTCAAAGAGAAGCTGACCGGGCGTTTCGTTGCATGGGCAGCAGCGGCCATCGCCGGCGGCTACCTCCTCACCTTCGGACTTTCGATGCCCAATCTCGAGGGTGGCGACCGCACCATCTGGGCCGCCTTCTTCGCCCTTTTGGCGGCGGCGTGTTTCGGCGCCGCGACGGTGTTCGGCAAGCTCCTCCTCGGCAAGGTCGACTTCAAGACCGCCACCTTCGCGCGCTACGGATTGACCTCGGTTCTCGCCCTCATCTTCATCGTTGCCACCGGACTCGGGTTGCCCTTCGCCACGGTGACCCGGGCGAACTGGGTGGTGATCGTCATCATCTCCCTGACCACTGGCTCGGGCGCGATCTTCCTCTATTACTGGGGCCTCACCAGGGTCAAGGCGACCGTGGCGACGATCTGCGAGCTCTGCCTGCCTCTGAGCGCGGTGATCCTCGACTATCTCGTCAACGGGACCAGGCTCGGTCTGTGGCAGTGGATCGGCGGACTCGTGCTCATCGGTTCCATTCTCAGAATCACGACGATGCAGGGCGAGACAAACGCGTCGTCGTGAAAGGTTGGACGTGAGTGGGTTGGAGGGTTAGAGGGTTGAGAAGGTCAGCGCTCCCTTCGGTCGCTAGTGAGGAAGTCAGCGCTCGCTACGCTCCCTGTGAGAGGTCGTTGCTTCCGACGTCCGGCGTCAAACGTCTAACGTCTCACGTCTCACCTCCTAGCTTCCTCACCTTCTAACCTTCTGACTTTCTAACTCTCTCAGGGTGACAGGCGGGGCGGAAACGGAAACAGCCTCGGCAGCTCGGCCTCGACGGCGTAGGCGAGCAGGGCCTTCGTGGCCTTGAAGGTGATCCACTTGGAGGGTTGCCGGGCTTCGACTCCAAGGCTCTGCGGGATCGCTGAACTCCTTCTCCACCGGCCCTCTTCTCGCTGGAACCGCTGCAGCCGCGCGAGGGCGGGTCGCCACTCGGCCCGCCACCCGACCGCGGCGGAGGCAAAGGTCGAGAACACCTCGGCGAGATCGGTTCTGAGAAGATTCGGATGGCCGATGCGGGTCGAAGCCGCCGGGTTCGTGAACCAGCGTTCGTCCGAGGCCATCGACCGCGCGTTCGTGGAGGGCCGGGCGCAACCCGCCGCGACACGCCGCGAGCACCGCCGCTGCCGTCGTGGGATCGTCTTCCCAGCCCTCGGTCGCATCGAACCACCCGAGCCACTCCTGAACGCGCTGGTGCCTGGTCCAGCCCAGCGCCACCATGGCTTCGAGAACCCGTCCGGTCAGCCTCGGATCGGGATCGTCACCCTGCCGCCTCGCCAGTCCGGCCTCTCCCGGGGCGCGCCTGGAGGAGGCGCTCCGATGCTGCGTGCAGCCGCGGGTCATCGGGATCAGCACCCCATGCCACCGCGGCCACGAGCCGCCAACCCGGACCGTTGTAGACCGACCACCTTGGGACAGTCGTCGCCCAGCCGCCATCGGGGTGGAGGTCGGCGAGTAGGCTCGCCACCGGTTCGACCGCATTGGCGCCGCCGCGGGCCCGGCGAACCGCGGGGCTGTCCGTGGGACGCCCGACCAACTCCACCAGCACGCGCCAGTGCAGATTCGGTCTCGCGGGATCGAGCAACCAATCCAACGAGTCGCCACGCAGCGCCTCCCAGCCCTGGGTGCATGCGGAGATCTGTGTAGGGTTCATATTGGTCCCCGAGGGTAGGGAACTCGAGGTTGACGGTCAAGACGGCTGGAGGGCAGGAGGTGAGGAGTGAGGAGGGTTAAGGGTAAAGGATTAAGGAGTTAAGGGCTGGGAAATGAAAAATGAATGGTGGAGGCAGGCGACCTTTCTTACGTCCTTACTTCCTTACAGCGAGTGAAGCGAGCGCTGACTTCCTGACCTCTTCACAGCGAGCGAAGCGAGCGCTCGCTACAGCCGCCCCATCTTCTTCTGCTGTGCGGTGTGGCGCAGGACTCTGAGCTGGCCTTCGATTCGGGAAATCCGCCGATTTCGTTCCTGGAGCGCCTGCTGATCATCGAGGCCCGGCTGCTCCCCACGAGCGAGGCGGAGCTTTTTGTCCATCTCGAACTCGAGCTGCTTTAATTGGTCGAGGCTCAGCTTCCGCAGGTTGGTGGTCGACAAAAGGGTGTAGCCGTCGCACACCTGCCGCGCCATGGCGGGCGCCGATCCACCCATGAAACTTCCCATCTGAACCTCCCATGGGACGCGCGTCGTCCACCACCATCCTACAGCAGAGCCTCGCCCGAACCGGTGAAGCACATCTGCGCTGTGGGGCAAACGTCCGACCCGCAAGGCGCCGCTCCAGGTTCGTGGTCCTCGGTCACACCTGCGCCACCATGTTCCCGCGATGCCTACGACGGTCTGAGCGAACCGTCCACGAGTTCATGGACATAGTCGGCGCGGTCGGCGAGCTCCGGATCACCGGTGATCCAGATCGCCGTCCGGCCGACGGACGCCCGCACCAGCGCGGCGCGCCAGAGCCCTCCGCGACGCGAATCCACCCACGGCTCCGGATCCACCACCACGACGATCCGGTAGTGCGACACCAGCACCCTCGCGGCGAGCACCAGCAGCCGATGGTAGATCGTCAGCGGTTCGCCGCTCGCGGTCATGGACCGGCCGTTCAAAGCCGTCGCCACCTCGGACAGACCACAGGCGTCGCGGGCGGCGCCGAGGGCCGCCCGATCCGGCATCTCGGCTCGGAGCGCACCCACGTTGTCATCGAGACCACCCGCGACCATGAGTTCACCGGGACCGATCACCGCTGCCAGACGGTCTTTGGGTGCGAGAGGTCCACCATCGATAAACACCTCGCCGACGTGCGGCTTGGTCCTCCCGGCGAGAACATCCGCCAGCGCCTGGCCGGCTGCCCGATCTCGACAGAGCACCGCGAGCGATTCTCCGGCCCGGAGATCGAGTTCCAGGGGCGCCGTCTCCGGCAGCCCGGCCGCCGTCGCGACCACCCCACGCAAGCTCAGGGTTCCGCGCACCTCGCGGGTCGGCGGGCCGATGGTGGACCGCTCTGAAAGATCACCGGGCGCGAGCACCGTTCCGAGTCGCCGCGCCGTCAACAGCAGGACCGCGGGCGCCAGCCACCCGCCGCGGTCGATCTCGAGGAAACCCGGATTGGTGGCGAAGGGCACCGCCCAGCACACGAGGGCCAGGCAGTCCGCGGCATCCGGCCGCTCACCGCCGGCCGGTGGGACGAACATCGCCGCGACCGCGACCACCGCCGCCATGGCGAGCCAGAACCAGACCGGCCCGCTCCAACCGGCTGTGAAAATGAGAAAGGCGACGCACGGGATCGTGACGAAGACGCTCGACCAGGGCTCGGTCGCCGTGCTTCGACGCACCGAACGGTGAAAGAGAGCGATCCCGACGGCCATGAGCGGCGCCCACCGGGGATCCCACCAAAAGCACCAGGGAAGCGCCGCCAGCAGCACCGCGTGGACCCATCCGGCGATCATCGACCAGGTGATCTTCATGAGCTGATAGTACCCCACGGTGCCACGTACCGCATTGTTGCGTTGTAAATCGGCACGCCAGGTCACCCCAAGATGCGTCGGCACAATGCAACAATGCGGTGAGCGTAGGCACCCGCCTTGAGGAATTGTTGATGGCGGTGGCGCGATTCAACAACTGTGAACGCGGCGCCGCAAAAGGAGTTTCACATGCGCGACTATTCCGATTTCGACCTCTACCAGATCGACTCGCTGCTGACCGAAGACGAGCGCATGGTGCGTGACTCGGTGCGGCGATGGGTTCGCAAACGCGTTCTGCCGAAGATCGAAGACTGGGCCTGGGACTGCCATTTCCCCACCGAACTCGTTCCCGAGATGGCCGAGCTCGGCCTCCTCGGCGCGCCCTATGGTGAGTACGATCTACCGGGGCTCAACTCCATCGCCTACGGACTCATCAACCAGGAACTCGAGGCCGGCGACTCGGGATTGCGCTCGTTCGTCTCCGTCCAGACCTCGCTGGTCATGTTCCCGATCCTCCAGTGGGGCTCGGAGGAACAGAAGCAGCGCTGGATCCCCGCCCTCGGCGCCGGGACGGCCATCGGGTGTTTCGGCCTCACCGAGCCCGACTTCGGCTCCAACCCCGGTGGAATGCGGACCCGCGCCGTCCGCGACGGCGACTCCTGGGTTCTCAACGGCGCGAAGGCGTGGATCACCAACGGCAACATCGCCGATGTCGCGGTGGTGTGGGCGCGCACCGACGATGGCGTCCGCGGTTTCCTCGTCGAGAGAGGCACCGAGGGCTTCGAAACCATCGAACACAAGGGCAAGTACTCGCTCCGGGTCTCGGTGACCTCGCAGCTCGCGTTCTCGGACTGCCGGATCCCGGCCGAGAATCTACTCCCGGGAACAACCGGGCTCAAGAACGCGCTCATGTGCCTCAACCAGGCCCGTTACGGGATCGCCTGGGGCGCCCTCGGTTCGGCCATGGCGACCTTCTCCGCGGCCCTCGAGTACGCCTCGACCCGAATCCAATTCAGCGGCAGGCCCATCGCCGCCCACCAGATCACCCAGGTCAAGCTCGCCGAAATGTACTCCGAGATCGTCAAGGGACAGCTTGTCGCGCTCCAACTCGGGCGGATGAAAGACGCCGGCAGCCTTCGCCACGAGGCGGTGTCGTTGGCGAAACGCAACAATGTCGCCGTGGCTCGTGAGTGCGCCAAGACCGCGAGGGAAATCCACGGCGCCAACGGCATCGTCAACGAGTACCCCATCATGCGCCACCTGATGAACATCGAGACCGTCTACACCTATGAGGGGACGCACGATATTCACACTTTGGTGCTGGGCAACTACCTCACCGGGATCCCGGCCTTCGAGCCACCCTCCGGCTGAGCCGGAGGGTGCGAGGTTGAGGAAGTGAGGAAGTTAAGAAGTGAGGTGTGAAGAGTGAAGGGTGAAGGTGAGGAGTGAAGGTTAGGGAACGTCATCACTTCATCATTTGCTACCTCCTTCACTTCCTCACAGCGAGCGAAGCGAGCGCTGACCTCCTCACTCCTTCACAGCGACCGGAGGGAGCGCTCACAGCGAGCGAAGCGAGCGCTAACCTCCTCACATCCTCACTTCCTCACCCAAGGGATGCCAAAACCGATTTCGGGACCTATATTGATAGAAAAGATATTGAAACCGAATCCCGGTTTCGAGCGTACAACCCACCGAGCTGAGGGAGTCAGGAGATAAGCCAACTTATCCCGATCGACCCTTCATCGAGCTCCTCCTTCATCTGGCTCCTCCCCCGGGAGCCATCTTTTTTTCCCCAGGAAAAAAAGATGACGAGTGCTAATCTCCCCACATGGACTGGATAGTCTCACTCACACCTGAAGTCTCCGACGATCCCTTCACCGCTCTCGCCTCGCCTCCCGAGGGAGCCTCGGTCATCGAACTTCGCCTCGATCTCTTCCCCGGGATCGACATCGGCGCCGCGGTCTCGGCATGCCCGCTGCCGGTGCTCGCGACCCTGCGATCGACGGCTGAAGGCGGTCGCGGATCCGACGATCCGTCGACTCGCGCCGAGATCCTCGGCTCCGCTCGCGACGCGGGCGCCGCGCTCATCGATCTCGAGCATGCCCGCGACCGCCGGCTCATCGACGCCCTCGGACTGCCGCCCGAACAGATCGTGGCTTCGTGGCACGATCCCGAGGGCACACCGGACGATCTCGAACGCATCGCGGCCGAGCTTCTCGAGAGCCCGGCGCGGATGGTCAAGGTGATCCCGACCGCCGAGAACATGACAGATCTCGAGCGGGTCCTCGCCCTCCACCAGCGCTTCAACACCCGCCGTTCCCGCAACCGCCGGCTCATGACCTTCGCCATGGGCACCGTCGGCATCGCCAGCCGCTATCTCGCGCCGCTGCTCGGCCCACCCCTGAGCTTCGCCGCCTGGCGGGCCGGCGCCGCGGCGGCGCCGGGACAGCTCACCGTCGCCCAGCTCGAAGCCGTGGTCGGGCACCTCCAGGGCCCCCCCCGCCGCCTCTTCGGCGTCGTTGGCGGCGATGTCAGCCGGTCACTGAGCCCGGCTATCCACAACGCCGGCTACCACGCCCTCGATCTGCCCTATCTGTTCCTCCCGGTCAGCGTGCCCGATCCGAGGGATCTCGAGGATCTCTTCACCGATCTCGGCGTTCACCCTCTTCGACCGCGTCGGTCTCGCCGCCCACGGTTGGGCGGTGACCACGCCCTACAAGGACATCGCCGCCGCCGCGGCCGAGACCGCCGCCCCGAGAGTCCGCCGCGCCGAGGCCGCCAATACCCTCGTCCTCCGAGAGGCCGGCATGGCGGCGGACAACACCGATGCCGACGGCGTCATCGCCTCGCTGTTGAGCATCGGGATCGACGCCCGGGGCCGCACCGCGGTGGTTCAGGGGACCGGCGGCGCCGGCCGGGGCGCTGCGGTCGGTCTTTACCTGGCAGGCGCCGAGGTCCACCTTCGCGGCCGCGACGCCGAACGCACCCGGGAGTTCGCCGAGATGCTCGAAATCGACGCCCTCGAACCCGGCGCCATGCCCAACAAGGCCGAGATCCTGGTCAACGCAACACCGCTCGGAACCCGGCCGGGCGATGAATCGGCGTTCTCCGACGACGAGATCAACCGGGCCGCTGCGGTGGTCGATATGGTCTACGGCGCCGAGGAGACCGCGTTCATCGCGCGGGCCAATGCCGCCGGGATCCCCGCGGCCGACGGCAAGACTGTTCTCGTCCACCAGGCCTTCGCCCAGTTCGCCGCGTTCACCACGAGAATGCCGCCAAGGGAAGCAATGCTCAAGGCGATCGGGCGGGGTCAAAGGTAAGGAGGAAGGTTAGAAGGTGTAGGAAGTTAGGAAGTCAGCGCTCCCTTCGGTCGCTGTGAGGAAGTAAGGAAGTGACGGAGTAAGCAAGTGAGTAATGACGTTCCCCACCCTTCACTCCCCACTCCTCACTCTTCAGTCTTCAGTCTTCACCCTTCACCCTTCACCTCTTAACTTCTTCACTTCCTCACCTCCTCACTTCCTCACCTTCTTACTTCCGCTCCCCGTGTCAGCCGCCCGCCGGTTGTAATAGAATCCCCCCCTGCAAGCGTTAACCCTCTCCGAGGCGCCGCGCCTCTTTCCCTGAAAGGACCATCCATGACCACGACAACGACCGATTACAAGGTTGCCGACATCGCCCTGGCCGACTGGGGTCGACGCGAGATCATCATCGCCGAGAAGGAGATGCCGGGTCTCATGGCGGTGCGCTCGAAGTACGGCTCGACCAAACCCCTCGCCGGCGCGCGGATCTCGGGCTCGCTCCACATGACGATCCAGACCGCGGTCCTCATCGAGACCCTGGTCGACCTCGGCGCCGATGTCCGCTGGGCGTCGTGCAACATCTTCTCGACCCAGGACCACGCCGCCGCCGCCATCGCCGCCACCGGCGTCCCGGTCTTCGCGTGGAAGGGCGAGAGCCTCGAGGAGTACTGGTGGTGCACCAAGCAGGCCCTGACCTGGCCCGACGGCAAGGGGCCCAACCTCATCGTCGACGACGGTGGCGACGCCACCCTCCTGATCCACCGCGGCTACGCCGCCGAGAACGACGCCTCGATCCTCCTCGAACCCACCGACAACAAGGAGCTGACGATCATCAACAAGCTCCTCCAGGGGGTCCTGGGCGTCGCCCCACGCCACTGGCATGATCTCGTCGCCGAGTGGAAGGGCGTCTCCGAAGAGACGACGACCGGTGTCCACCGGCTCTACCAGATGGAGGAGCGCGGCGAACTGCTGGTGCCCAGCAATCAACGTCAACGATTCGGTCACGAAATCGAAGTTCGACAACATCTACGGCTGCCGTCACTCGCTCGTCGACGGCATCAACCGCGCCCTCGACGTGATGATCTCGGGCAAGATCGCGGTGGTCTGCGGTTTCGGCGACGTCGGCAAAGGCTCCGCCGAGTCGCTCGCGGGTCAGAAGGCCCGCGTCTGGGTCACCGAGATCGACCCGATCTGCGCGCTTCAGGCGTGCATGGCCGGTTACAAGGTCACCACCGTCGAGGACGCCCTGCCCGAGGCCGACATCTATGTCACCACCACCGGCAACCGCGACGTCATCACCGCCGAGCACATGGCGAAGATGAAGGACCAGGCCGTGGTCTGCAACATCGGCCACTTCGACAACGAGATCCAGGTCGACAAGCTCGAGGCGATGGCCGGCGTCGTCCGCGAGACCGTCAAACCCCAGGTCGACAAGTTCACCTTCCCCGACGGCCACTCGATCTTCCTGCTCGCCGAGGGCCGGCTCATCAACCTCGGCTGCGCCACCGGCCATCCGAGCTTTGTCATGTCCAACTCCTTCGCCAACCAGGTGCTGGCCCAGATCGATCTGTGGACCAACGAGCACGCCGTCGGAGTGACCACCCTGTCGAAAGAGCTCGATGAGGAAGTGGCGAGGCTTCACCTCGCCAAGCTCGGCGCCAAGCTCACGACCCTCAGCAAAGAACAGGCCGACTACATCGGAGTGCCGGTCCAGGGGCCGTACAAACCGGATTGGTACCGGTACTGAGACAGCCCGAACCTGGCCGGAGAGTCTGTAGGCAGGTCCTTCAAGGCCTGCCTCAGAATTTTCGAGAGACAGCGCGGACTCGGATGCCTTCACCGGCGGTCGGGGCGGGCCCTAAAGGACCCGCCAACGGTTCAGGCTGCCTTATCGACAACACCCTGCGGGCGGGACGCCCGCACCACAATGGCGCCCTTCGATCCTTGATCGGCCCGGTTCCTTTGTAGCGCCGGCGTCCCGCCGGCGATGGACCCTAGCGCAAAGCGGAAACGTCCGCACTACAATGGCGACCAACCCGACCATCCAGGAGACCTTCCATGCGAACCGTCTTCACCCTCATCGCCCTGCTGACCCTCGCCGCGCTCCCCCTCTACGCCCAGGGCCCGCAAGCCATGGACGCGATTCGTGGTCGGGCCCCATCGCCCCGGGTCCGCGATCCGGGTCGACAACGCCTTCGGCGATGTCCGGCTCCGCCACGGTGGCTCGGAGGGCAACCTCGAGGTCGCCGCCATCCTGCAGCAGCTCTCCATCGACGGGTCCAAGCTCGTCCTCTCGGTCGACGTCACCGATGACGCCGCCGTCGTCACCATCGTCCGCTACGACCACGAGGGGAACCCGGCCCCGCAGGCGCCGCGAGGCGACAAGGCGCGCGCCGATCTCGCGATCATGGTCCCGGAAGGCTTCCCGATCCGCGTCGAGACCGACAACGGCCTCATCGAGGCGCGTGGGGTTCGAACCGACATCGACCTCAACACCTCCGGCGGCACCATCAGGGTGGCCCAGCACCACGGCGGGATCAACGCCCGGTCCGAGGGCGGCACGATGGAAATCACCCTGCTTCCCTCGGTGACCTACCAAGACCCTGGAGTTCTCCTCGACCACGGGTCCGATCACGGTGTTCACACCGTGCAACAACGACCTCGATGTCACCCTGGCCACATCCGGCGCCTTCACCACCGATTTCTCGCTGACCGTGGAGCACCACGACACCGAGGAACCGAACAAGACCGCGACGGCCACAGTCGGCGAGGGCGGCGCGGCGCTGACCATGGCCAGCAAACGCGGGTGACCTCGAGCCTGCGGCGGTTCGTGACCATCGACACCGACTCATCCAAGTGAAGTGGTATATTTCGCTCCGCGATTTCGACATTCCGTCAACTCACCAATCTTCTTGGAGGAACCCGATGACCACCCGAACCGCTCGTCTTCTTCAATCGATATCAGGAATGACTCGAGTGAGCATTGCCGCCGCGATCGTCGCTGATTCTCGTCGGCGCCGGACCGACCGCCGCAGAGGACGAACCGTTCCACATGCGCGGCGCCCAGGTCCTCGGCGGACCGGTCACCCCGGTCATCGTCAACATCGACGTGCGCGACCTCCCGGCCGTGCCGAGCTGGCAGCCCGGCGACCCCGTCAAGGAGATCCCTCGCCGGTTCTTCCCACCGAAGGACGGTACGCCCGGATCCTACGAGGCCAACCCGGACCCGCTGGTCGACCTTCAGAGCGCCGCCGCCATGCGCGCCAACGAAGCTTTCACCACGCCCATCGTCAACCAGGCGGGTCAGGGCTACACCGGAGTCAATCCTCCCGACACCGTCGGTGACATCGGCCCCAACCACTACATCCAGTCGATCAACGACAGCGGCGGCGCCGTCGTCCAGATCTACGACAAGACCGGTTCGCCCATCGGGGCGCCCTTCGCCATGGACAGCCTCGGCAGCGGCATCCTGCTCCAGCGGCCTACGGCGATCCCATCGTGCTCTACGACCGCCTCGCCGACCGCTGGTTCCTGCAGGAGTTCAGCTCGGGCGGCAACTACATGTGCATCTACATCTCGCAGACCGCCGACCCGGTGACCGGCGGGTGGTATTACTACGGCTTCCAGGCGCCGACCTTCCCCGACTACCCCCACTTCGGCGTCTGGCCCGACGCCTACTACGGCACCGCCAACGAGAACTCGGCGGTCTACGCCTTCGACCGCACCAACATGCTCGCCGGCGCGACGGCGCGGCCGATGCAGCGCTTCGGTCTCTCCGACCTGCCGGGCTACGGCTTCCAGTGCGCCACCCCGGCCGATCTCGACGGCGCCGACGCGCCGCCCGCCGGATCGCCCGGTCTCATCATGCGCCACGTCGACGAGGAGGCGCACAGCAACTTCACCAACAACCCGACCACCGATCTCCTCGAGATCTACGCCTTCACCGTCGACTTCGACACCCCGGCGAACTCGACCCTCGGCCAGCTCCCCGACGTGGTCATCACCGACTTCAACTCGTGGATCGGTCAACTACTCCACCTTCTACTCGGTGCCCCAGCCGGGCACCGTCCAGCCGCCTCGACCCGATCCGCGAGGTCGTGCTCAACCGGCTCCAGTACCGCAACTTCGGGATCCCACGAGTCGCTGGTCGGCGTGCTCCCGACCAACGCTCGACACCGACGAGCACCAGGTCCGACGTCAGCGCGGCCCTGCGCTGGTTCGAGCTGCGCCGCAACCGGCGGCGCCTGGAGCGTCTACCAGGAAGGCACCTTCGCCACCGGCGACACCGACGAGAACCGCTTCGTCGGCTCCAGTCGCCATGGACCAGTCGGGCAACATCGCACTCGGGCACAGCATACACCAACGTCAGCGCCGCCGACGCCGACCTACCCGAGCCTGCGCTACACCGGCCGGCTCTCGAGCGACACGGCCGGCGTCATGACCCAGACCGAGACCCAGCAGGTCACCGGCTCCGGAACCGGCAGCGGCCGCTGGGGCGACTACGCCGACATGACCGTCGACCCCGAGGACGACTGCACCTTCTGGTTCACCTCCGAGTACCAGAGCGGCGCCAGCTGGGCGACCCAGATCACGAGCTTCCGGTTTCGACGCCTGCGGTTGCGACATCGCCATCGGCCCGCTGACCGTGAACGCCGCGCCGACCGCGCCGAACGTCGTCACCGTATCCTGGAACGACTCTTCAGAGCCCTCCATCAGCGAGTACCGGGTTTCCCGTTCGCGCAACGTCGGCGGCCCCTACCAGGTCATCGCCACGATCCCGGACTCGAGCCCCGGAACCGGCGGCGGCGCCGGATATCAGTTCAACGATCCCGATGTCAGCGGCGGCATCACCTACCACTACATCGTCCGCGGCTCCGACGGCGGCGCCTGCCAGTCGGAGGTCTCCAACGTCGCGACCGCCACCGCCACCGGCGTCTGCACCCTGCCGCCGCTCTTCGACGGCGTGGTCTCGGTGACCAACCCGCAGTCGGCCGACTGCGAGCTCGACATCGCCTGGGACGCCGGCGCTTACGAGTGCGGTTCGTCGCTGGTCTACAACGTCTATCGGTCGACCTCGTCCGGCTTCATGCCTGACCCGTCGAATGTGCTGGGCACCTGCCTCACCGGAACCTCCATGGTCGACACCACCGCGTTCAGCGGCGACACCTACCACTACATCGTCCGCGCCGAGGACAACTCGGGCAACGGCGCCGGCCTCTGCGCCGGCGGCAACGAGGACGGCAACACCGTCGAGGCTTCGGGTGCGGCCACCGGCCCCGACGCGGTCTACTTCGCCGATGACATGGAATCCGGCGACGGCAACTGGACCCACGCCGGCACCGGCGACACCTGGAACCTCTCCACCGCCCGCGCCTACAGCGGAGTCACCTCGTTCAAAGCCACCGATGTCGGCAGCGTCACCGACCAGAACCTCGATTCCCTCGAGTTCGCCCTGCCGGCGATTCCGGGGATCACCCTCGAGTTCTGGAGCTGGCAGGAGATCGAGTACAGCGGCACCGGCTGCTACGACGGCGGCATCGTCGAGGCCTCCACCGACGGCGGGTCCAGCTGGACCCAACTGCCCGATGCGAGCATGCTCACCCTGCCCTATGACGGGCCGGTCTCGACCAGCTTCTCCAACCCCATCGGCGGCCAGAACGCCTGGTGCGGTGATCCGAGAGACTGGACCTACACGGTCGTGGACCTCACCGCCTACGCGGGCTCGAACGTCAAGCTCCGCTTCCGCATGGCCACCGACTCGAGCGTCAGCCGCGAGGGCTGGTACATCGACGACGTCAGGGTGATCACCCCTCCGACTGCGACGGCACCTCCATCTTCCGCGACGGGTTCGAATCGGGCGACACGACCGTGTGGTCGTCCGCAACGCCGTAGCGGCACGGCAAACCATCAGCGAACAACCGCCCCGGGAGACCGGGGCGGTTTTTTCGACGTCACCTTGCGGGCGGGACGCCCGCACCGAAATCACGATCGGCCTGCCGCGGCGCCGGCGGACGCCCACGATGGGGCTCCGACGTGTGCAAGGCAAGGAACGTGGTACGACCTCCGGGTGGGGAGGGACGTCGACAGCCCCCCGAGGCTCGGGCGAGTTCCGGAAAGGAAGGACCTACGAATCGGACCTCGATGGGCGACTCCTTCCGGGATCTCGAACGGCGCGGACTCGCTCCCTCAGAATGACGGGCGTGTGGGTAGTACAACTTGGCATGCGTCGGCGCCGCCTCGCGGCCTGACGGTGGGCCCAGGGCGACCGTGAGCCCGCCGCGCCTTCAGTGGCCTTTTCGCCCGTGGAAAGCCGCAGGGTGCGGGAACCACCGCCCGATCAATCGTCATCAGCGTTTTCCGCGAAGAGGTTCAGCGCACGGGCGCTGGATCTCCAAGCGGAAAAAGCGCCATGAACTCGGGATCGCCGAGCAGACTGTTCATGGACGGCAGCAGCATGGGCAGATAGGGATCCGAGAAACCCATCTCGAGCGCGAGCCGCGTGTTCTCGATGGCGCACTCGCGGTGGCCGAGCACGGCGCAGCTGCGGGCGACCTCGAGCGGCTCTCGGCGTCGTCGACCGCCATGGCCATGATCGTCGCGAGTTGCTCCTCGCCCGCCTCGAAACGCCCGGCGGCGGCGAGGAGCTGCGCGAGATAGGCGTGATCGCCGAGGACCCACTCGCGACCCGCCATCTCGGCCTCGAACGTGGCGACCGCGTCATCGACAAACAGCCGCGCCTGCTCCCGATCACCGGACGCTGCGAGGGCGGCGGCGATATCGAGAACCCCGCCCCGCACGGCATCGACCAGGTCCTCTTCACGAATCCGCGCCAGGTTCTGCCTGAGATAGAGCAGGGCCATATCCGGCTTGCCCGCCGCAATGAGGGTGTAGCCCAGATTGGGCATGGCGTAGGCGTGGTCCGGCTCCAACTCCAGCGCGGTCTCGAGCGCATCCTGGGCCTCGCCGTAGCGTCCCTGCACCGCCAGCGCCCACCCGAGCAGGGACTGGTAGTTGGCGACCTCGGGGTTGAGAGCGACGAGGCGCCGGCACACGTTCTCGGCGGCGACGGCGTTGGGCAGGGTCGTGAGGTACATGAACGCTCAGGTTGACGAGGGGGAAGGCGCTCTGCGGATCGAGCGCCGCCGCCTTCTCGAACATCGCCGCGGCCTCGTCGAACCGCCCCAGCAGCATCAGGATCCGACCGCGGTTGTTGTAGGCCGCCATGTGGTCCGGGAAGATCCCGTTGATGAGCTCGTACTCGCCGAGCGCGCCCTCGAGATCGGAGTCGACAAACTGCCGGTTGACCGCCCGCAGCATCAGGTACTCGTTGCGCGGCAGCGTCTCGCCGTCCGCCAGGGCCTGCCGCAGCTGCTCGCGGCCCCGCTCCGGTTGTCGCCGAACTGGATGAGCAGCAGCCCGAGCGAGCCCCTGCAGGTGGCGAACTCCGGATCGAGATCGAGCGCCAGCTCGTAGAGCCGGAGCGGCCTCGTCGGTCTGGCCGCGGCCCCACTTCTGATTGCCAAGGGAGAAATAGTGCAGCGCCTCCCACGACGAGGTCGTCGCCACGGCGATGGGAAAATCGGCTCTCTTCGATGGACTCGAGCGACTCACCGAGCCGCGACCGCACCTCGTGGGTGAGCGTGTCGATGGCCTCGAGCAGCACCTCCTCGCGGCCGCCGGCGGTCACCCGGATCCGGTCGACGTGGCGGCCGGTCTGCGGGTCGACGATGGCCGCCTGGAGCTCGTAGGCGTCGCCGACCTCGAGGATCCGCGGCAGGATCAGGGCCCGGACGCTCGAGAACCGGCAGATGTCGCGGCCGAGGTCCTCGTCGATGACGCTGTCGGCGGGCATCCGCATGAGACGCAGGGTCTGCTTCACCTGGTTCTGCTGGAAGATGGTGACATAGTGCGACTGCTTGAGATCGGTCTCGAGCGCGGTGTGCAGCGCGAGATCGAAGGCCTCGTCACCGGTGAGGTTCTCGACATCGGCGACCAAGAGCCGGTCGCGGCTGGCGAAGGCCAGGCTCGGCCGGCTCCATTGCCACACCAGGACCGCCGCCACCGACGATCGCCAGGGTGCCGGCCACGCCGCCGATCACGGACGTGCGCCGCCGTGCCTCGTGCGCCGGACGCGACCACACCGGAACGCGATTGTCGACGGCCTCTCGCGCAGCGCGCGCAGGCCGTCGGCCAGTTCGCCGGCGGTCGCGGTCCGCGCGTCGCGGTCCTTCGCCATGGCGCTGCGGAGCACCTCTTCGAGGCCGATGGGGATGCCGTCCACCGAGCTCTCGATGGACGGGCGGTTCCTCGCAGAGCACCCGGCGCAGCGTCTCGGGCACCGAGTACCGACTGGAAGGGCGAGTTCCCGGTCACCAGCTCGTAGAGCACGCAGCCGGCCGAGAAGATGTCGGTCCGCGCATCGACCTTCATCCCCGATGCCTGCTCCGGCGACATGTAGGCCGGCGTCCCGACCACCGCGCCCTCCTGGGTCTGGTCGATGGTGGGCCGGTCGTCGCCGGCATCCGAATCGTCGGCGGCGACGAGCCGGGCGAGCCCGAAGTCGAGGATCTTGAGCCGGCCCTCGGGGGTGAGCATGAGATTCGCCGGTTTGATATCGCGGTGGATGGCGCCCTTCTCGTGCGCCGCCGCGAGGGCATCGCCGAGCTGGATGCCGATGGCGATGACCTCGGCCGGCGGCAGCGCGCCGCGGCGCAGACCCGGTCCTTGAGGGTCTCGCCCTCGACCAGCTCCGACGCCAGGAAGAGCCGACCGTCGTCGGTCTCGCCGGCCTCGTAGATCGTCGCCACCCCGGGGTGGTTGATGGTCGCCGCCGCCTGGCACTCGCGGAGAAAGCGCGACCGGTTGCGGGGCTCGCTCCGCGAGCGCGGGTCTGATCAGCTTGAGCGCGACATCGCGCTGGAGCATGGTGTCCCGGGCGCGGTAGACGACCCCCATCGCACCCTCGCCCAGGGTCTCGAGAATATCGAAGCGAGATATGCGTGCGGGCTGCCGGGGTGAGCCTTGAGGATCCTCGACCATATATCAAGTCGAGTCTATCTCATCGGGGCGCCAGACACCCGAGCGCAGGCTGGAAGCCCGCGCCACAACACGCCCGCAAGAAACCGTTCCTATTCGATCGTCAGACTCTGCAGCTCCACGGGAATCAACCCGGCGCCATAGGCCCCCGCCGAGAAAACCTCACTGGTTGTCCACGGGTTCGTCAAGGGCGGATCAAACGCCGCGCCGGCGATGTCGTAGACATAGATGTCGCCCGGTTGATCGGTCACGAGGTAAAGCTTGCCGTCGCCGTAGGCCAATCCGTCAATATCGGTCTCGCCCGCCGGGTAGGCCACGAGGAGAGAAGTCGTTCCGTCTGGGAGAATCCGATAGACCCCCGCCGGACCCGGCGACGAGTCGTCGTTGGTGCCATAGAGGATCCCGTTGTTGAAATCGAACGCCAGACCGCCGAAGTCGTTGTCCGCCGAAGCGTAAACGATCGCTTGGATCACCTCGCAGCTGGCCGGGCAAACGCCCCCCGGGACCAGCAGCGAATACACCGCTTCGGTCGCCGTGTTCTTGGTCATGAGAAGTTGTTCGGCGCTTGGGTTGTATGCGGCGCTCACCATCGACTGATTGGCGCCCTGGTAGGTCATGTTGCAACACAGCACCGGCGCTCCGGACTGCCACCGCCAGAGTTCGGTTCCCGAAACAAAAAAGACAACCGCTCCACCCGGTATTGCCGACGGGATGATCGCTGCGCCCCACGGATCGCTGCCGGTGAAGAGCTGGGTGAACATGTTGTCGCCGATGTCCACCGCGGTGGCGTACTCGGTGACTTCATCGACCGCGACAAAGAGATATGGTTGACTGCCGTCGATTCCGTCCAGGTTTCCCACAACCGGGGAACCCGCCGATGGTTTGAGACCCCGTTCCGCCTCGATTGCCTTCTGCTGTTCGAGCAGCGTTTCCGCGCTGTCAACCTGCGCCATGACAGGCGCCGCAAACCCGGCCACCAACACCAACACAACAAAAAACGCTCTGCGCCCATGGAAACCTCCCAAAATGTATCGCCGGACGCATCCGCCCGAGCATTGGAAACGATGGCAAGGAGTCTAACACGTGGAGGTTTTCGAAAGAGGACGGCTCAATATCCCGCTGCGACTGTTGTGGGGGCCGGGCGTCTCGCCGGCTCCTCAGATGCGGCCGATAACTCTTCACCCGACTGTCCCCGGCACTCGCGGTGCCGGCGGGACGCCGGCACTACAAACTCGTCCGACTTTCTCTGCGCCAGCAGTGCCGGCGCGACGCCGGCACTACAAAATTCGCCCGACTTTCTTCGCGCCAGCGGTGCCGGCGGGACGCCGGCGCCACAATCCGCCCCTGCGACGTTGCAGGGCCGGCGTCCCGCCGGCCCTTGCGAGCGAGTCCGACGAGCTCGCACCCAAATTCGGCGCCCCCGGCGCCGAATTTGCCCTGCTAGAATCGAACGCGTTCCACCCTACGGGAGGGCCCATGACAACCTCCGATCGCGACCAGGCCACCCACAAGGTCCGCTTCGTCACCGCCGCCTCGCTCTTCGACGGCCACGACGCGGCGATCAACATCATGCGCCGGATCCTCCAGGCGCAGGGCGCCGAGGTCATCCACCTCGGCCACAACCGTTCGGTCAAGGAAATCGTCGACGCCGCCATCCAGGAGGACGCCCAGGCCATCGCGGTCTCGTCCTACCAGGGCGGCCACATCGAGTTCTTCAAGTACATGGTCGATCTCCTCAAGGAGCGCGGCGCCGCGCACATCAAGATCTTCGGCGGCGGCGGCGGCGTCATCGTCCCGCGCGAGATCGCCGAGCTCGAGGCCTACGGCGTGACCAAGATCTTCTCCCCCGAGGACGGCCGCACCATGGGTCTCGACGGGATGATCGCCTCGATGATCGAGGCCGCCGACTTCAACCCCGGCGAGATCGACCTCGCCGGCCCCGTCGGCACCACCACCGACCGCTGGCTCGCCGTCGCCCGCGCCATCACCCGCGCCGAGGACGGCCTCGACCTCGGCACCCTGCCCCCCCTCAAACCCTGCGCCCGTCCTCGGCGCCACCGGCACCGGCGGCGCCGGCAAGTCCTCGCTCACCGACGAGCTCGTCCTGCGCTTCCTCGCCGACGACCCCGAGATCACCATCGCCATCCTCTCCGTCGACCCGACCAAACGCCGCACCGGCGGCGCCCTCCTCGGCGACCGCATCCGGCTCAACTCCCTCGCCTCGGACCGCGTCTTCATGCGTTCGCTCGCCACCCGCCAGGCCCACCGCGCGCTGTCGCAGCATATCGCCGAGTCCATCGCCATCTGCCAGTCCGCGGGCTTCGACCTCATCATCGTCGAGAGCTCCGGCATCGGCCAGGCCGACAGCGAGATCGTCGACATCTCCGATCTCTCGCTCTACGTGATGACCCCCGAGTACGGCGCCGCCATGCAGCTCGAAAAGATCGACATGCTCGACTACGCCGACATCGTCGCCATCAACAAGTTCGACCGGCCCAAGGCCCTCGACGCCCTGCGCGACGTCCGCAAGCAGTACCGCCGCAGCCACGAGCTCTTCGACGGCCCGCCCGACGACGAGCTCCCGGTCTACGGCACCGTCGCCAGCCAGTTCCACGACCACGGCGTCAACGCCCTCTACCAGGGCCTGGTCCGCGCCCTCGCCGCCAAGTTCGGCGACCGCTGGACTCTCGAGGGCACCGCCGCCGTCCCCGCCGGCGAGCCCCAGCGCCACCCGGTGATCCCCGGCGAGCGCGCCGGCTATCTGCGCGACATCGCCCGCACCGCCCGCGACTACAAGCAGTGGGCCGAAGACCAGATCAAGATCGCCGACCAGCTCTACCAGCTCGTCGGCGCCCGCGCCATCCTCTGCGCCCGCGACGGCGACGGCAAGCCCGAGGAGCTGTGGACCCTCTTCGAGGAGATCACCACCGCTGCCGCCGAGCGCGAACCCAAGCTCGCCGATCTCGACGCCGAGATCCGCCGCCTCGCGCACGATCTCGACCACGACTCGCGCGAGCTCATCGCGGTCTGGCCGAAGATCCGAGCCGACTTCGCCCGCGACGAGTTCAGCTACACCGTCCGCGGCAAGGAGATCCGGGTTCCCCTGACCTCGGTCTCGCTCGCCGGCACCCACATCCCCAAGGTCCAGCTGCCGCGGCGCCAGACCTGGCCCGGGATCCTCCGCTATCTCTTCCTGGAGAACATCCCCGGCGCCTTCCCCTACACCGCCGGCGTCTTCCCGCTCAAACGCACCCAAGAGCTGCCGACCCGGATGTTCGCCGGCGAGGGCGGCCCCGAGCGCACCAACGCGCGATTCCACCTGCTCGCCGACGGCCAGCACGCCAACCGCCTGAGCACCGCCTTCGACTCGGTCACCCTCTACGGCGAGGACCCGGGCGAGCGCCCCGACATCTGGGGCAAGGTCGGCGAGGCCGGGGTTTCCATCTGCACCGTCGAGGATGTCGAGCGGCTCTACGCCGGCTTCGACCTCTGCGCCCCCTCCACCTCGGTCTCCATGACCATCAACGGCCCGGCGCCCATGATCCTGGCCATGTTCTTCAACGCCGCCGCCCGCCAGCAGGCGCGCAAGCGGCTCATCGAATCCGGCCGTCTCGACGCCCCACCCGAGGCCGCCTTCCAACCCTTCGTCGACGGCAAAGACTGGGAGGCCCTCGCTCCCCTCCTCGAGGACGGCGAGTGGGACGAGATCCTCAAAGCGACCACGAGGGTCGTCCGCGGCACCGTCCAGGCCGACATCCTCAAAGAGGACCAGGCCCAGAACACCTGCATTTTCTCCACCGAGTTCGCGCTGCGGATGATGGGCGACATCCAGCAGCTCTTCTGCGACTGGAAGATCAACAACTTCTACTCGGTGTCGATCAGCGGCTACCACATCGCCGAGGCCGGCGCGAACCCGCTCACCCAGCTCGCCTTCACCCTGGCCAACGGCTTCACCTATGTGGAAACATATCTCGCCCGCGGCATGCACATCGACGACTTCGCCCACAACCTGAGCTTCTTCTTCAGTAACGGCATGGACCCCGAGTACACCGTCATCGGCCGCGTCGCCCGCCGGATCTGGTCGGTGGCCATCCGCAACCGCTACGGCGGCAACGAGCGGTCGCAGAAGCTCAAGTACCACATCCAGACCTCGGGCCGGTCGCTGCACGCCCAGGAGATCGACTTCAACGACATCCGCACCACCCTGCAGGGCCTGCTCGCCATGGCCGACAACTGCAACTCGCTGCACACCAACGCCTATGACGAGGCCATCACCACCCCCACCGCCGAGTCCGTCCGCCGCGCCGTCGCCATCCAATTGATCAACGCCATGGAGTTCGGCCTCCTGAAGAACGAGAACCCGCTCCAGGGCTCCAACATCGTCGGCTGGCTCACCGACACCGTCGAAGAAGCCGTGCTCGAGGAGTTCGAGAGACTCTCAGAACGAGGCGACGTCCTCGGCGCCATGGAGTCCATGTACCAACGAGGCAAGATCCAGGAGGAGATCGCCTCCACTACGAGCGCCTGAAGCACAACGGCGAGTACCCCCTCGTCGGCGTCAACATGTTCATTGCCGAAGACGGCCACGAAGAGACCCCAGAGCCCGAGCTCACGAGGGCCACGCGCCGACGAAAAGAACGCAAGGCTCGCCCACCTCGCCGACTTTCATACGCGGCACGAAAGTGCCGCGGCGAAGGCCCTCGCAAGCCTTCAGCGCGAAGCGCGCGAAGGCGGCAACATCTTCGAAGAGCTCCTCAAGACCGTCCGCACCTGCTCCTTCGGGCCAAATCTCCAATGCCCTGTACGAGGTTGGCGGTCAGTACCGCCGCTCGATGTAAAGGCAACAAGCGAAGCGAGTTGCCGCGATGAACTTGGCGCGTCCGACGCGCCACGCGATTCGTCCGACGAATCGCGTGGCAGTGTCGAACCGCAATTACGATCGTGAACCCAAAAAGTTACCTGGCGCTCAATCCGTCCGAGTGTCATTACGGCAGGAGTTCGCGTCATGACCGAGGATTCTCAACTTCGATCGCGAGGCACCGCGGGAACCTGTCAGAGGTCCTCAACGCATTCGCGGTACGCGAATCTGGACCTCGGTCGAATCGACAAGCGTCGACGGCAATCAGGTTCGGCGGCTGATGATAGCCGGATCGAGGACGTCAAACTCCTCGCAGGACGGATGGACTGGATGAGATCGCCACATACGCGTGGAAGCCAAGGAGGCGGCTCGAGTCGCGCGAGATGCCCTGAGCCGACATCTCCCGTCGGCGAAGCGACGCGGAAGAAGGACTTCGGGAGCTCTAGATGGTCAATAGCCGGCATGGTCGAAGCCGCTGAAATCGCCGGCAAAGCTGCCTCGAGCCGAATCGCTCGTCGACTCGATCCGACGGACGAGTAATGCCGCGGATCGACCGCTGGCGAACGACCACCTGGCCCTCGAAATGTGTCGCAAGACTCACCATGACGTCTCAGCCACCGATTTACCGCGTTCGCGAGCTCCAATTGCGCATCGAGCTCCAGACAATCGAGCGATGCCGACACCGCAGTCGTCAACTGGTCATCGGAACTCGGCCACCGCAGTGCAGATCAACCTCATGATCCGAGGCGATCCGCGACCCAACTTCCCTTCGACCATCCTCGCGTGTTAGCCTTCCCATATCCCATCCACGCTCCAGCAAAGGAGCGCCTCAATGAAATCCCACCGAAACAATGACCGCGATGGAATTGGCGCATCCGATGCGCCACCGCGATTCGTCCGACGAATCGCCTGCGACGAAAACTGGCGCGTCCGACGCGCCACCACAATTCGTCCGACGAATTGCCTGTGACCACCGCGAACGCCCCTCCGGAGTCCCCACCGCCCTCGCCGCCCACCCCAACGTCGAGCTCACCCTCCACCACCTGCGCCTCGGCGACTACCGCGTCAACGACACCCTCATCGTCGAGCGGAAAACCCTCACCGATTTCGCGCAGTCAGTCACGCGACGGCCGGCTCTTCACCCAGGCCTCGAGGCTCGCCCGGTGCAAGAGCGCCAGACCGTGCCTCATCCTCGAAGGAACACGCATCAATCACTGGAGCGCCGCCCTACCGAGATCCGCCCTCCAGGGCGCCCTCATCACCGTCACCCTGGTCTACGGCTTGCCGCTCCTGAGGTCAGCCTCGCCCGAAGAAACCGCCGACCTCATCCTCTACGCCGCCGACCAGCTCCACCGCCGCACCACCCGACCTCCGCACCGATACGGCTACCACCCCAAGGGCCTCAACCGCCAGCAGGTCTTTCTTCTCCAAGCGATCCCCGAGATCGGACCGCTCAAAGCAGAGCGACTGCTCAACGCTTTCGGCTCCCCCTTCGGAGTCGCATCAGCGACGACCGAAGCCCTCCAATCAGTAGAAGGCATCGGCGTCTCCGCAGCCGAGAAGATCCACCGAATCTTCCACGGCGACTAGCCCAGCGATGAAGTGACAAGCGAAGCGAGTCACCGCGATGGAACTGGCAAGCGAAGCGAGCCAATGTGATGGCCTTGTCAAGCGAAGCGAGCCAAGCCGATTCGTCCGACGAATCGCTGCGATGACCTTGGCGCGTCCGATGCATCGCCGCAATTCACCCCGCGAACCACTGCGATGCCACTGGCGCGTCCGACGCGCCACCGCAATTCGTCCGACGAATTGCTATGAATTGCCCGTGCTATCGTTGAACCTAGGAGAACCAACCATGGTCGATTGGCGAGAACGGATCGAGATCAACCCGGATGTGATGACTGGAAAGCCCGTCATCAAGGGAACTCGTCTGACCGTCGATCACATCATCGAGCTGCTCGCCGAAGGCTGGACCGTGGATCAGATCACCGGGGAATACCCCGGAATCACGGCTGAGGATATCTCCGGCTGTCTCTCCTATGCGTCCGCGGTCATCAAGGAAGAAAAAGTCTACCCAGCCCGCGCGGTCTGATGCAGATACTCGCAGACGAGAACATCCCCGGTTCCGTGGTCCAACGGCTCCGCGACAGCGGTCACGACGTGCTGTGGATCCGTGATACGTCCCCCGGTATCGCCGACGATGAGATCATGCGCATTGCGGTTGAAGAGCAGCGGATCATCATCACTTTTGACAAAGACTTCGGGGAGCTGGCAGTCACCGGACAAGGTCAGAATCCGCCGGCCATCATCCTCTTGCGGATTTCAAAGCCATCACCGGCGTCAACTGCCGAGACGATCAACCGAATCCTCAACAGTCGCGAAGACTGGCTCGGCCACCTCACCGTCATCGACGACGCCCACATTCGAATGCGGCCCCTTGAAAACTGGAGACCGTCGTAGCCGATTCAACGAACGAAACGCGCCCAGCCTGATCACTCTTTCTTTGGCCACCCCAGCGTGCTGGTCTCTCCCAATCTCATCCACGCCTCGGCAACGAAGCGTCCCAGCGAACCCTGCGATGTGAACTAGCGTGCCCGACGAGACACAGAAATCCACCCGAAGAATTATTGCGATGAAACTGGCGCGTCCGACGCGCCACCGCAATTCGTCCGACGAATTGCTACCGGTTCGCTACCGCCCAACCTGCTTCTGCAACTGCTCCGGATACCTGGCCCCCTGCACCTCGACCTCGGAAACCGCATCCTTGATCTCACGCAGATCGCCCGGGGTGAGTTCGACGTTCGCCGAGCCGATGTTCTCTTCGAGGCGATGCAGCTTTGTGGTGCCCGGGATCGGCACGATCCACGGCTTCTGCCCCAACAGCCAGGCAAGTGCGATCTGGGCCGGCGTCACTCCCTTGTCGGCTGCGATCCGACCGAGAAGGTCGACCAGCGCCTGGTTGGCCTTGCGCGCCGCCGTCGCGAAGCGCGGTAGAAGGTTGCGGAAATCCGTGCTGTCGAAGGTCGTGTTCTCGTCGATCTTGCCCGTCAGAAATCCCCTGCCGAGCGGGCTGAACGGCACGAAGCCGAGGCCCAGTTCCTCCAGCGTCGGCAGCACCTCGATCTCGGGCTCCCGCCACCACAGGGAATATTCGCTCTGCAACGCGGTGACCGGCTGCACCGCATGGGCGCGGCGAATCGTCTCTGCACCCGCCTCGGACAGGCCGAAGTGCTTGACCTTGCCCTCCCGGATCAGGTCTCTGACCGTCCCCGCCACATCCTCGATCGGCACGTCGGGATCGACGCGGTGCTGATAGAACAGATCGATGCGATCCGTCCTGAGTCGCTTGAGCGACGCCTCGGCAACCGCGCGGATCCGCTCCGGACGACTGTCCTGCCCGTTCTGGGGAATGCCCTCCTTGAAACCGAACTTGGTGGCGATCACCACGTTGTCACGGACGGGCTCGAGTGCTTCGCCGACCAGCTCCTCGTTGGTGAAGGGGCCATATGCTTCGGCGGTGTCGAAGAAGGTGACGCCGTGCTCGACAGCGGCCCGAATCAGGCCAATGCCCTCCCGCCTTTCGAGAGCGGGACCATAGCCGAAGCTCAGCCCCATGCACCCCAACCCAACCGCTGAAACCTCCAGCCCGCTGCTTCCAAGATTGCGCTTCTTCATGTCCCATCTCCTTCTGCTAGAGGGTAGGGATGTCTAGCATACGTTGTAAAGGTGGCATGGGTGTCATGAGCGAGAATGTGTAAATGTGTAAAAACGGCACCATTTGAGGACCCTCGGGTGTCGTGCTAATGGGTGGCACCGATATTTTGTCGTCGGGTCCAGGGCTGCAGGCGGCCCGTCCCCGGGTTCGGGCAGCGCAGCGGCGCTGCCCGAAACTGGGGACGGGCCGTGGGCGCTCTCCCTCATGCTGTTCCCGGCGCTGGGAAGCCTTGAAACCGCCTCACCGGTGCCTTACCATCGAGTTCGGTGAAAAGGAACTTCCTAGACCCTCCGGGCCTATTTGAACCAATCGATCCGCAACCGAATCCATGGGTGCCTCTATAAGGAGTCAAGACTTCTTATAGAGGCACTTATCTTCAGTCCTCCAGATCCACCTTCAATTCGAAGGTGTTGGTTGTCTGGCGCGGGTCATACCGGAACATCTGGGCTGTGTTGCAGTAGATGCCCCCGCGATCGGCGTCAGGGCCGTATGAGTAGAGCCGCACCTGCAACCAGATGTCGGTTTCGCCGATGAACATCTGCGGCAGCGATCCGCTGAGGCCACCACCCCGCCCCTGCCCGAGGTCCGGCGGCCCGACCTCGGCAAGCTGCTGCCAGGCGGCGCCGTCGGTTGAACCGAAAATGAAAGCGTGCCCGCGGCTGTAGGACCAGTGAAACGTGGCCACGGTTTGGAGGAGCTCGCCACCGACAATCGGGCGATCGAAGCCGTAGTGGAACGTGATCACACCGGGCGTCGTCGTCTGGAAGGTCTCGGCACCCATGATGGGCCGCCAGTAGCCGCCGCCCAGATTCCCCTCGTTGCCCACTTCGGCGTTGCTCACCGACGTGATGAATGCGTTCGAGCGCGGCTCCCACGGATCGTCCGAGGTGAAAACGAAGTCGTAGCCCGGCGGCATGACAAAGACATCAGGCACCAGCGAGCCGTCACATTCGGGGCTTGGAGCGAGGGTTGTGATCTGGCCCCCGGAGATGAACGTCAGGCTGCCGGCGATGGGGTACTTCTCGCAAATCGCCGTGTCGATGATGATCGTCCCTGACACGGTACCGTCGGCGGACGGACCTGCCTCGGGCTCGGCGGTGATCTCGCCCACGACCGTGCCGTCTCCCCGCTCTTCGAGATCGAAGGTCCAGGTCGTGGAGCTGCCCACCGGCAGGTCGTTGGCGCGCAGGTCGTCCACGGTGATCACGGCCGTGCCGGAGATGGTGTCTCCGGTGGTCGTGAGCCCGGACGCGTCCACCGTCGTCATCCCCGACCACACCGTACCGTCGTCCATGGTCGTGCTCTCGCCGAAATCGATGACCATCACTCCGGGCGACGCGGTGACGGAATCCGGCCACGTGGTCACGAACCGATCGAGAACGCCGTTCACACCGACCAGTTGGATCCCGTCCACCACATCCTCGATGCTGGTTCGCCCGAGGCCCTCGAAGACCTCCTCGAGCTGACCGGCGGCCACCGCGGTCGCCGCCGACTGCACGCGGACCGCGCCAAGCCCGACCGGATCCCCGGTCAGGTTGTCGACCACCGATCCCAATGCGAACACCGATCCGCCGTCGGTGATGGTGCGGACGACCGCATAGCCATCGACGATCTCGCTGCCGGTGACCTTTTCGAACACGCGGTTGATCTGGCGGTATTCGCGGGGCAGGAGAGTCCGCGTCCGCGTGCCGAGGAGCGTTCCGTCGGCGCTGAAGAGATCGATCTCGACGTCGATGGTCAGCAGACTCCGATTCACCAGCACCAGATTGGTTCGAAAGCCGCTCGCCTCGCCGGGCGTGTTGGCAAGTTGGATGATGCGCCCCTCCTCGCCGAAAGGAATGGCCCGGGTCGCGTCGATGCCCGGGATGTACTGGCCGAAGGTCGAGCCCGCCGGCAGGCCCATGGAGTTGCCGCCGCCCAGAAGGTTGAAGGTGCGGCTCGTCACCAGTACGTGGCCGTCGGTGTGCCGGATGCGAAGGGCGGCAGCGCCGGTGAAACCGAACTCGTTCATCAGGATGTCCTCGAAGCGTTCGCTCTGGCCGGGACCCAGAAGGAAGCTCCGGGTTTCCGGCTCGGTGTTGTCGGCACCGTGCTCGAGCATCTCGATGGCGTAGCGGGCGTATCCGTCGCCCCAGTTATGAACCTCCAGGTCGGTGCGCCAGTTGGTGCCGCCGGCGCCGCTCGCGTGGGCCGTCGCCACCACCCACGCATCTTCGCCCACTCCCGCGGGCTCCAACTCAGGCACGATCATCGACGGGATGGCGATGGGATCGCCGGTGAGATTGTCCACCACCGACGCATACGCGAAGAAGGCGCCCCCCGGGGTCGCCGTCCGGACGACGGCATACCCGTCATCGACATCTCCCGCGGTGACCATGGCGTAGACCTGGTTGAGCTGGCGATAGCCGTAGGGACCGAGGCTCATCGGCACGGTACCGATCAGCGTGCCGTCGGACGCGTAGAGATCGATGCTCACGTCGATGTCTCCGGCAACCGCGTTCACGACACCGAGATTCGTTCGGAAACCGCCGTCCGTGGCGGTACTGTGGGACAGCTGGATCAACCGCCCCTCTTCGCCCGGTTGGATGGCCGCACCGAGGGGCAACGCCGGAATCGCCTGGCCGAAGGTCGAGCCGTCCGGCAGCCCCAGAGGATTGCCGGCGGCGAGCAGGTTGAAGGTTCTGCTGGTGGCCACCAACTGCCCGGTGGCCACCGAGATGAAGAGGGCTGCCGAGCCCTCGGCCCCGAACTCACTGGCGAGCACGTCGGCCAGACGGATGCTTTCGCCAGGAGCGATGCTCAACGTGGTGCGCGGGGACGAGCTGTTGGCGTTTCGGTGAATCAGCAGCTTGATCGTCACCGACGCCGTATCGTCCGCCAGGTTGTGCAGCTCCACGTCGGAGCGCCAGTCGGTGCCCAGCGCCCCTGAGACGTGGGCAGTGGCAGGTATGAAGAGTGCCTCTCCGTCAGTCGCCACGGCCGACTTGAACGGACCGATCGGGCAGTTGTCCGTGACGGCACAGAAGACGATCTGCAAGAGAGGAGCGAGGAACCTCTGCAGCAGAATGCCTTCTTCCTCACCGACCTTCGTGCCGCATCCCCCGGACACCCCCAGCAGCATCACTGTCAGACCGCACGCCACAAAGATTCGACCACGCCGCATTGCAGACTCCTTGTGTTCCGATGCTCAAGAAATCACGAGCCGACCCGGACACGGACTCGGACCGCTTCACCCTATCAGACGACATGCGGGCGGAAATCGGATCATTTCGACTCGAGAAGGGTGATGGGCGGCACGTTGCATGGGTGCCAGGTACGGAGTTAGTCCACCGCTTCCATCTGCTGTTGATAGAAGTCGTACAGCTCGGCGGCTTGACGAAGAGCAAACACGTGCTCAGGTCTGTAGTTTCCGGAAAGGGATTCGACGATCGTTTCTCTGGATGCCTTGCACCTGAAATATCGCGCTTCGGCAAGGACTTCCGGGTTGTGGTTGCCGTGAATTATCGATCGGATAATCCGCATTCCTGTAGATCCTATGGAAGAAGCGGGCGGCTGCGAATAGGCTTCCAATTGAAAAAAGAAAACGGAGGAAGCCAATGAGCGCAGCAACCCGCAGGAGCGAGTGTAACGGAGAGACGGTTCTTTTCATGGCGGTGGAGGTCAGCGACAAGACGTGGAAGATCGGGACGACGGTATCGCCGGCCCAGAATGCACGAACGAAGAACGTGCCGGGGGGTGACGTGGAAGCGCTGAGGCGAGAGATTCAGCGAGCGAAGAAGCGGTTTGGAATGGCGGAAGAAACCCAAGTGGTGAGTTGCTACGAGGCGGGCCGTGAAGGTTTTTGGATCCATCGGTGGCTAGAGTCTGAAGGAGTGATCAACGCGGTCGTGGATCCGGCAAGTATCGACGTCAACCGGCGAAAGCGGCGAGCGAAGACCGATCGGCTGGACGTATTCAAGCTTTTGTCGAATCTGATGCGGTGGTGGGCAGGGGAAGAGAAGACATGGTCGGTGGTGGTGGTGCCGACGAAAAGGGATGAGGACGCGCGGCATTTTCACCGAGAGCGGGAGACCCTGAAGAAAGAGCGGACCGCACACAGTAATCGGATGAAAGGGCTGCTCAAGCTCCACGGAATCAGCCAAATGAAGATCGAGGGAGGATTAATTGAGCAACTTGGCAAGCTCCGGTTGAGAGATGGAAGCTCCCTGCCACCACAGCTACGACAACGACTTGAGCGGGAGTATCAGCGACTGGTCTTCGTCGAAAATCAGATCGAGCTCTTGGCTCGGCAGCGAAGCGAGGCCCTTCGGCAGTCCAATGACGAACGGATCGCCAAGGTGCGCAAGCTGACTCAGCTCAGAGGTGCTGGGGAGGTGGGCTCGTGGACCCTCGTGATGGAAATATTCGGATGGCGTAAGTTTCAGAACCGCCGCCAGGTCGGATCCCTCGTCGGTCTGACCGGGACACCATCGGACAGCGGCGCGACGGACAGGGAGCAAGGTATCGACAAAGCGGGCAATGCCCATGTCCGTGCCCTTTTGATTGAGATGGCATGGAGCTGGGTGCGATGGCAACCAGATGGGTGCCACGTTCCGCATTGTTGCATTGTCAGGAGGGTTGGGTAGGATTGGGTTGTCTCGTCCACGCATGGGAGCACATCCATGCCGAGACACCCTTATGGGTGCGACGTTGAAGGTGTGAGGTTGTGATCGGTGGCACCCATTCTGGTCGAACCGTACTCTCGTCGAAGGACTCAACGCGAGCGACACTGTGTTTAACCCCTTTACCGGGGACGTCGGCGCGAGCGAGTGCGTCATGGGATGGCGGGGTCTGGCACCGCTCGCCCTCAACCCGAACTATGGATTCGCCGACGGGCAGGAGCTCTACGAGCCGCAGTCGGCGGTGGCCGCGATCCACTGGACCCATTTCGACGACCTGGTGAACTACTTCGGCGTCGGCGCTGACGGCTACGCCCAGAACTACTGGGACAACATCGGCGTGCAGTATGGTTTGGGCGCGGTGGCGACCGGAGAGATCACTCCCGCGGAGTTCCTCCAGTTGAACACCTTCGTCGGCGGTTGGAAGCAGGAGCCCGACATGGTGCAGGAGGGCTCGCCGTTCTATCCCGGATCCTGGGATCCGTGGAGCGCCCGCAACCAGGTTTTCAGTACGGATCCGTTGGTGCCTGCAACTCGGCGAGAGGGCGACCTCGAGGCCATGCAAGCCGCCTACGAGGACGGGCTGGTCTTCCGGGGCGACATCAACATCCCGGTCATCGACTGGCGTCACTACCTCGAGGCCGAGCTCAACATGCACAACTCACACCAGAGCTTCGCCTCCAGGCAGCGCATCCGTGACTTCCGGGGGAATTCCGATAACCAGGTGGTCTGGTTCACGGACACGCTGGGAGGGGCCCAGTTCGACCAGACGCCGGAGGCGCTCGAGGTGATCGACGAGTGGATGATGAACATTCTGGATCATCCAGAACTGGGTGTCGCCGGCAACAAGCCCGATCTCGCGGTCGACCGCTGCTTCGACACCTTCGGGGATGAGATCGCGTCCGGTGACGATGTCTGGGACGGGATTCTCGATGCCAATCCGCCGGGCGACTGCACGGTTCTTTTCCCGGTCTACACAACATCCCGCATCGTGGCCGGTGGACCCTTCAAGGGCAGCATCTTCAAGTGCGAGCTGAAACCGGTGGGGAGGGCCATTGCCGACGGTGACTACGGCGTCTGGGCGCCGACACCGGAGGAGCGGGCGATGCTCCACCAGATCTTCCCTTCCGGTGTCTGTGACTTCAGCCAACCCGATGTCGGCCTGCCCCCCGGCTGGTAGGACGGCGAACCGGAACGAACGACGACGGGACGCCCGGCGGCTGCCGGGCGTCTTTTTGTCCGACAGGGCCACCTCTGGTATCAATTGGATGACAGCTTCCTCTGTCGGTGCCCTGAGGCAGTGTCGTCCAGGTAGCGCGTGGCGATGTCCTGGCGTGCAACGCCGCAAGCCATTCGAAGACTCTGAAGGTGGGCCAAGGCCCACCCTACCCATTCCAAGGCCCGACCGGTTGCATCACTCCAGGTTGAGAAAGAAGGTCGGCCGAAGATAGACATCGGTTCTCGGCCTGACACCCTCGTCGTTGAGGTCGTAGGTGGTGACGACGGTGTTGGGCGTGATATTCAAGTGAGGATTTACGAGGTCGACACGCTTCAGTGCCCCTCGATCGGTGGTGAGATGAAGGTCGTAGCCTTCATCACCGGGCACGAGGCGGTGGACCGGATTCTCCGTCACTCGAAGGGAAATATGAGGGTCGTTGTCGGTGTTCTAAGTGGGGATTTCAGTTCCGTTGGTCATGGTATCTTCGAGGCTACTGAAAGAAAATTCCTGTCCGTGACCTAGGAGGAGATGACCATGCGTTTTCTGATTTCCACCTCTTTGCTTTCCATGGCCCTCGTGGCCTCGCTGAATCCGCCGGCGCTCGCCGAGGAGGAAGTCGCCAAACCCAACGTCCTGCTGATCGTTGCGGACGATCTCAGTTTTGGCGACCTGGGAACGAGCGGCGCCGTCACCCGGACCCCCAATATCGACCGCCTGGCAGGGCGGGGGCTGATGTTCACGAGATTCCACGCATCCCCGGTGTGTTCGGTCACGCGCTCCATGTTGTTGACCGGCAATTATCCGGTCGAGGTCGGCCTCGGGGCTTTCGATTACGCCCTGTACCCTCCGGCAGACGGCAAGCCGGGTTACGAGTCCTACCTGACGCGGACCACCGCGACGATTGCTGAACTGCTGCAAGACGCCGGCTACAACACCTACATGGTGGGAAAATGGCACCTGGGAGGCACCGGTCATGGTGGCGAAGGCCCGGAACAATGGGGTTTTGACCACAGTTTCGGCATCTACACCGGTGGGTCCAATCACTGGAATCAAGGTGTCTTCCACGTCGACTCGCACGACCCGGCGGTCGTCAAGCAGATTGAGCAAGGCATCATCCCCCAAGAACCTTTTATGAGGACGGCCAGCCGGTCAAGCGCCCCAACGGCATTTTTTCCGACGATCTCTACACTGCGAAGATGCTCGAATTCCTGTCGGAGGGCGCCGGCAGCGGCAAGCCATTTTTCGCCTACGTCGCTTACACAACACCGCACGCACCGATCCAGGCACCCGATTTCCTGATCGACAAGTATTATCAACACTACCTCGAACACGGTTTCGAAGGTTTGAAACGCGCAAGATTCGAGGCCCAGAAGCGTCTCGGCATCATCCCTCAGGATGCACCCTTTCCTGATGCCAGCCAAAACCCGCTGCTGCGATCCTGGTCGGATCTGAGCGACGAGGAAAAGCGTGTCGCCGCCCGCTCCATGGCGACATACTCCGCCATGATCGAGTCTCAGGACTATCACATCGGAACCGTGCTCAATTTACCTGCGCGAAACCGGACAACTGGACAACACACTCATCATCTATCTGTCTGACAACGGCGGTGAGGGGCTGGATGTCCGGGGTGAACTCAGCGACCCGATGGCGGCGAGCTGGATCAAAAACAGCTTCAGCCAGGATTTCGGGGATATCGGCAACGGCGACTATTTCGCTTTCATCGGCACGGATTACGCCTATGCCGTTAGCGGCGGCCTCAACTGGTGGAAATGGTTCATTGGAGAGGGTGGCGTCCGCGTGCCCCTGATCGTGGTGCCGCCAAAAACCCGGGCTTTTGCCCACGCTGCGCAAAAAACCGACGCGTTCGCCAGTGTCAAGGACATCCCCATGACCATCCTGGACTACGCGGGAGTGCCGCATCCGGGCGCGAACTACAAGGGCTTCACCCTGGCCCAACCTTCCGGTCTGTCCATGCGGGATTACCTGGAAGGTTCGAAGGATCAGCCCCGTACCGAAGACGACTGGTATGCCTTCGAACTTTTCGGCAACGCCTACGTGGTGGCCGGCGACTACAAGGCCATCCGGGTGCGGACCGGCATGTACGGTGATGGCAAATGGCACCTCTACAATATTCGTAAAGACCCGGGTGAGACCCAGGCTCTCGACGAAGCTGACCCGGCGCGACTGCAGCGATTGATCGCCATCTACGACCGCTTCGCCGAGGAAAAGGGTATCGTGCCGGTGGCTGACAACTGGAACCCGTGGCACGGCTTCCTCGATGAAGAAGACCTTGAATGACCAGTCACCCATTCCCCCATTCCGAATTTGATGAGGAGCAAACCAGTAGTAACAGCAAAGACCCCATTGGCTTAATGGGCAAAATAGAATGCCGGCGTCCTGCTGGCGGCAACACCGGAATTCTCGAAGATCAAAACCATCCAGCGTGCCGGTGCGGGCCGTGCCGAATCACGGCCGGCAAACCTGACCATGCAACCGGAATACCGCACGATCGGGGGCACCCGGATTCGCTTCGCGACGGGAGGCAGGCAAGACGGACCTGTCGTGCTGCTTCTGTGTCCACTGCCTCAAAGCATCCTGTGCTACGACCCGATCTGGAAAATACTGCAGGATCATTGCCGGCTGGTCGCGGTGGACCTGCCCGGGTTCGGGCGCAGCGAAGGCGGCATGGAGTACATGAGTTTCAAAGCCCAGGGTGATTTCGTCGAAAAGTTCGTCAATGAACTGGAACTCGAAGACGTCCACGTCGTCGGACCCGACGTGGGTATGGCGGCGGCGCTGAGTACGCCATCCATCATGACCACAGCGCCCGCCAGCAGCCTGGTTGGCGAGGGACGGGGTATTGTCCCGCTCTTCCAACGGCAGCATCATCAACGAAGCGTATTCCGCTTCTTCCGCATGATGTTTCGTCGTCAACACCAGGCTTTCGTGGAAGGCGGCTACCGCCTGACCTGCGTGGATTACATCCCCTGCAACGATGAAGTCGCCGACTACGTGGCTTCCTATGATGGTCGCCTGGGGCCTATTACTTACTGGTTCAAGACGTACCCGGAGAACCTGGCCACGGTCGATCCCCACCTGGATGATCTCGACCTGCCGACGCAAATCTTCTGGGGCGACCTCGACATATTCCTGCTGGTGAACAATGGCGAACGGCTCAACGGGAGGATGAAACGCAGCCAGTTGAAAGTGTTCGAGAACTGCGGACATTTTCTTACCAGGATCGCGCCGATGAGTTTGCCGCCATGGTTCGGGATTGGGTCAACGGCGGATTCAGAAGAGTTTAAGTCTGTCAATCCGGCGCATCTGGTGACTCGTTCATTTAATGTCGATCTAAGGAGGTCTTGTGTCCACATCTGATCCTTGTTCCTGGTTAGTTGACTCCGGTCTCGCCGTTGTCACGCTGCATCACGCCCCTCACAACCTGCTTGGGCCGGTATTGATGCAATCGCTGCTGGATGCGCTGGAGCAGGCGAGGGCCGCCGGTGCCCGCGCGGTGCTGCTGAAAAGCAGCCTCAAGCACTTTTCCGCCGGTGCCGACCTGTCCCTGTTCGAGGCCGCGACCGGCGGCGATAAAGGGCTCGCCGTTTCGCCAGTACAATTTCTTGCCGCGCTCGAGGCATTCCCCCTGCCGATCGTTGCCTGTGTGCACGGTGTCTGCGTCGGCGGCGGCTTCGAGCTCGCCCTGGCATGCGATTTCATTATTGCCGGACGCAGCGCCAAGTTGGGCTCGGTCGAGGTCACTCTGGGTATCAACCCGCTGATGGGTGCGGTACAGCGCCAGGTCGCACGGTGCGGGGCCCTGCGCGCGAAGGAGATATCGATGCTGGGACGTCGTTATGACGCCGAGACGCTCGAGCGCTGGAATCTGATCGACCGTGTGGTCGATGATGAGCATCTCGAGGAAGCGGCGCTGGCAGTGGCGACTGAACTCGCCAACGGACCAACCCTGGCACACCAGATTACCAAGCAGCTGGCCCGGCTGGCCGAGGACCAGGGAGTCGCGGCAGCAGACCGGGAGATGGAGCGCCTGCAGCAAGCGCTCTGGAATTCCGAGGATCTAAAAATAGGCCTGGAGTCGCTGCAGAAAAACGGCCCCGGCCACGCGAAGTTCGTGGGAC